>NZ_JACHJJ010000015.1 GCF_014203605.1 Thiemannella venezuelensis
TAGACACCTGAATGGTCAGCAGGGTCGCGCTCGTTCGCAACTCGCCATCAGCAACCGGTCAAACCATCACGAATCTCACCAACGCCGGGGCCGTGTCCGGCGCACCACACGACAGGGCCGCCGAGATCGCGGTGTCCGCCAACGAGATCCGCCGCCTGTTCGCGTCGCTGACCCGGCCACCACTCGATGAGCAGCACATCCGCCACTGGTGTCAACGGATACCCAAAACTGACCCCCTGCGGTTCTGGGAAAATTAACCCCCGGGGATTGGTCAGTCGCGGCTGGCGCGGTTCTCCTTGGCCAGCAGTTCCCGCCGTTGGCGGGTGCGGTAGGAATCGCCGGTGAGGGTGAGGACCTCGGCGTGATGGACCAGCCGGTCGATCATCGCCGCGGCCACGACGTCGTCGGAGAACGTCTCGCCCCACCGGCCGAAGGGCAGGTTCGAGGTGACCATGATCGAGCCCTGCTCGTAGCGGGACGCCACCAGCTGGAAGAACAGGTTGGCCGCGTCCTGGTCGAAGGGGATGTAGCCCACCTCGTCGATGATGATCAGCTTGTAGCGGCGGATCTTCTTCAGCTCGGCCTCCAACTGCCCGGAGTGGTGCGCCGCCGACAGCCGGGCGATCCAGTTGCTGGCGGTGTCGAACAGCACCGAATAACCCGCGTGGCAGGCCTTGACCCCCAGGCCGATGGCCAGATGGGTCTTGCCGAGCCCGGGCGGACCCAACAGGATCACGTTGTCGGCCTTGGCCACGAAGGCGGCGGTGGCCAGGTGCGCCAAAACGTCGCGGCGCAGCGAGGGCAGATGGTCGAGGTTGAAGTCCTCCAAGGTCTTGACCTGCGGGAAGTGAGCGGTGCGGATGCGCATGACGGTGCCCTTGGACTCGCGGTCGGCGACCTGGCGCTGCAGCAGGGCGGCCAGATACTCCTCGTGCGACCAGTTCTCATCGCGGGCCTGGGCGGCGAGTTCTTCCCAGAACGCGCCGATGGTGGGCGTCTTCAGCACCCGGGTCAAATAGGCGATCATCGATGGCAGGCCGTCCTTGGGTGGCGCGGCCGGGAAGTTCGCGCTGCTGGCTGTGGTCACTCGCTTCTCGCTTTCGTCTGTGATCCCGATGGGGTGAAGTCGACGCCGAACAGGGCGTCGTAGTCCGGCAGCGCCCGCACCATGACGGCATGGCCGTCGGCGTGATGGCGCATGGCCGCCTGACGGCTCTGCCGCTCGGCGGCCAGCGCCTGGCGCATCTGAGCGGCGGTGGCGGCGTGGGCCGGGTCGGTGACCACACCGTGCTTGGCCCACGAGCGAACATGGTGGGCCACGACGTGTCCGTCGCAGCGCGCCGTCACCTCCTGCGCCGAGGCGACCACGTCGATGAAGCGGCCGATGACGCGCGGATCGATCGAGTAGTCCACCGTGTCGAGGCGGACGTGGTAGTCGCGGCCCAGCCGGACGCGGTGGTGCAGGCCGACCTGCGGGGCCAGCGGCGGCAAGACCAGCATGGATTGGTAGTCGACCTGGAGCAGGTCGACGGGGCGGCCCTGGATCGAGCGCACGGTGCGAGCGTTGGCCTGCGGCAGCCACTCGGCCAGCTGGGTGTTGAAGTCGGCCGGTGAGGCGAAGACCCGCCCCGGCAGGAACGAGGTCTCCAAGAACCCGTTGTGGCGCTCGACCATGCCCTTGTATTCCGGATCCCGCGGTGGTGCCAGCTTGATCTGCGTGGCCAGGGTGCCGGCGAAGGTCGCCGCCGGCACACTGAGGCGTCCGCTGCCGCCGATCGCCGACTCGCGGTCCCACAGCAGCGTCTTGGTGACCCGGCCGAATGCCCGACAAGATGTCCCCGGCCTGGCGGGACGGGATCATCGTCGCGATCATGAACCGGGAGAAGGCCAGCGTCATCACCAGTACCGGCAGCATCCGCTGCTGGCCCGGCGCGACCGGGATCCTCGGCGCGGGAAACCACAGGTCGCACTGGGTGAGCCGGCCGGGTTGGTAGGTCACCCGGTCCACCGGGTCGATGCCCGCGTACTCGGGGCGGATGCGGGCCAGCAGCTTCTTGAGCGGTCCTTGCGAGTACGGCCAGCCGATCCGCTGCGCGATCACCGGTGCGGGCATCTTCGGCCACTCTCGCAGCAGCACGCGGATCTGCGGTTCGTAGGCATCGGCGACCGACCCGCGCGGGGCCCGCTGGTAGGTCGGCGGCCGATCGGAGGCCAACGCGGCCCGCACGGTGTTGCGGGCCACGCCCAGCCGCCTGGCGATCTCTTTGATGGGCACGCCTTCCGCTCGGTGCAGACGGCGTATCTTGGCCCAGTCCTCCACTTTCAGCACCCTCCACGATCGAGGAGGGGGTCAATTTTCGGAGTACCCCTGGGGGTCAGTTTTCAGGATCCGGCGACAACTGGTCGGCATGGCGGCTACGTCACCAGAGCCGTGCCCGACGATCCCACTACCAGCGACAACGACTCAGAGATCGATAAGTGCGGCTGGAGTATTAAGGGGTGCCTCGTCGGCTGACTTCGGCGGCGTAGGTGGCCCAGTCGCCTGCGGAGAGACGTTGCCATGCGACAGCGACGTCGGTGTGGATGCCCAGGGTGCGGGCGAGGACCGCGGCGGGGATCTCGGTGGCGAGTTGGAAGAGTGCGGTGCTGCGGGCCTGGTTGGGCCGGATCCCGAGCTGGTTCAGCCGCTGTGTCAGCTGTGTGGTGCTGACCGGCCGGCCGGGCTGGCCTCCGGGAAACAGCCATGGCGAGGGGCCAGGGCTCCGATGGTCGCGTGACCCTTGCGGTTCGCGGCAACGGCGCGGGCCATTGCCGCGACGGGCTCTGGCAACTGGACGGGAGCATCGCCAAGGCGCAGACGGACTCCCTCGGGACTGATCTTGACGTCCTCGGTGGTCAAGCGGCTGATCGCTGATGCCCCTTGGGCATAGAGGAGGAGAAGCAGCCCCGCGAGGCGATCCTCGGACTTGAGGGTGTCGTCGTGCAGGAGCCGGCGTGCGATGTTCCAGCGGTGCTCGTCATCGAGTGGCTGCGTGTGTTGGCGCTCAGCTCAACTTGACCAGACCTGCTCTCTGAAATTTGCCAGGTGAGCGACTCGCCGGGAGAGATCGTTCGTCTCTCGGTGGGCTCCCTCGACGCTTCGGATGGATCACTGTCCGGAGCGAGTCGGGGGAGCCGTATTCGATGCTCACACAGGGGGAAGACGTGGATGCGCGGGCTTTGCGTAAACGTGGCTGGTCGATCTCGGCGATCGCGCGGCATCTGGGCCGTAGCAGGCCCACGATCCGGGCCTATCTGAACGGCGAGCGGGAGCCGGGCCGGCGGCGGCGCAGCCTGGCCGATCCGTTCGAGCCGTACGCCGACTACTGCCGGTTGCGGCTGGATGAGCAAGCCGGGGATCCGCACCTGTGGGCCACGACGCTGTTCGACGAGGTCGTCGAGCTGGGCTACGAGGGTGGCTACTCGACCTTCACCCGGGCGCTGCGGGCCCGCGGGCTGCGGCCGGACTGCGAGACGTGCGCACACGCGCTGAGGGCGGCAAGCGGGGGTCAGAGCGAGCAGAGCGGCTCCGGACGAAACGACGATCGGTTCTCTCTGCCCCGGCTGCCCGATTGTTCGGCGGCACCCGGAACCCGTCAAGGGCGCCTACGGCGTCGGCTTCGCCGATGGCGCAAGCGCCACCCTTGACCGAACCCGGGCGCGAGTCGCCGATCCTGGCAGCTATCCGGGGCGGGAGAGGAGCGGGCGGACAAGGCGTGAGGCCTTGGTGATCCTGATCGTGGGACCTGCCCGGGACAGACGGGAGCCGTACACTGAACACCATGAACAGGACCCAGCATGTGCCCTACGTCCTGGAACAGGACGAGGACGGGATCTGGTGCGCCAGCGCGCAACTTCGGCCCGGCGTCGGCGCGGTGGGCGACGGTCCCACCGCCGAGGCAGCCGTGGCCGACCTGCGCGAGGCATTGATCGCGCTCATCGAGGAAGTCGGCTTGTCCCCCGAGGTGGCCGTGACGGTGGATGTCGCCTGATGCCACCCGTCCCCGCCGTCCCCGGTGCCAAGGTCGTCCGCGCTCTGGAGAAGGCGGGATTCACCCTCGCGCGAGTCCGGGGTAGCCATCACATCATGCGTCACGATGACGGGCGTGTGGTCAGCGTGCCCGTCCACTCCGGCCAAGACCTCCCGAAGGGGACCTTGCGCAACATCTTGTCGTTGACCGGCATCACCGTGGACGAGCTGAACGACCTGCTGTAGCCGTTCCCGACGTTGACCTCCACACGCCTCCTGACGGCTACGCTGACGGCAACAGCAGTGGACAACCACGGACTTCGCTGGACGGATGCGGACTCACACACCCCTGTTGACCTGCAACACCGCAGGCCAGCGAGGTGGAGATCCACACCTACCATGTCCTTGCAGGCGACCAGTCGGTCCTCGTCCACAATGCTGCCCCGCCTGACCCGAACGTTGGTACCCATTCCGAGTTGGCGCCAGCAGGTACAGGTAAGGAGCGACACCATATCCCGCCGCACTCCACGAGACCAGCTGGCAGCAGCTACGGTAAGGGCCCCACGATTCGAATGGATAGAGCCGATCATCGGGCTTTGTACTCCACAGGCAATTCGCTTCCGTCGCAGGCCTGGCTGCAGTGGCAAAGAGAGCTTGTCGCCGCTGGTAAACATGATGAAGCAATGGAAATGGAGTATCGCGATATACAGCAACGTTTCCCTGGAAAGTACGACCATGAGATTGCTGTGCATCGTGCAAACTATATCGGAGGTGCTACGTGTCCTTAGGAAGTTCGTGCAGCGATGACTGAACGGATACTTGAAGTTCGTGCTGGATCAGGGCTGGATGGCCTGCGGTTCGGTATGGACGAGCCGCAGGTCAGGGAAGGGCTGGCCTCTTACGGAAACGTATTGGATGCGACGGCTCCAGGAGGTGCACTCAGTCTTCGTACGCAAGGTCACGACGACTCGTTCTCGATATACGCTGCTTTCGAGGCTGACGGTACTCTGTTCACCCTTGAGATTTGGCGACCGGATGACGTGAGCTTGATCGATGTTAGCCTGTTCGGCATTTCGGTTTTCACCACGCCTGCTGACCGTTTTCTGTCCCGACTGGCAGGGTTAGGGCATCGAATCGATTTTGAGGACAAATGGCATCCTCTACTACCTGAAGCGTCGATTGGATTAGATCGTGAGGGCGGTGACGACTGTGATGACGACGGTCTGTCTCGTTATTTTCAGTCGGTATTTATCGCGCCGCATGGTTATTATTCCTCGCCTTCTTCGGCTAGATGCTCCGGTTGAATTCGTAGAGTTCGATGGGTTGTGAGTCTTCGTGGTTCTCGTTCTAGCGGATAGAGGTGATCTGACGACTAAAGCGCCGATGATCATTTTCTGATGGCTACGGTTCGGTCTTGCCGAGGGCATCGCCCATGTGTTCGATGGTGTCGCGCTGGATGCAGTGTCGGACGTAGGCGTCGGCGGTGATCGAGATATGGGTGTGGTCGAGTGATTCCTTGATCACGAGTAGGTCCATGCCCTGATCCAGCAGGAGTGAGGCGCACGAGTGCTGTAGGCGTAGGAGCAGATCGTGCGTAGTCCTGCACGCTGAAGCAGGCCCTTGAAGTCGCGGTTGACGTTGGTCAGGTTGACCATTCCACCATGCTGAGTGGTGAACACCAGCCTGGTCTCAGGCCAGGTCGCTCCGATGGCTTGGTGTTCGCGCTCTTGTTACTCGCGGTGCATGGTCAGGGCGTCGATACACGGGCCGACGGAGCGATGCGTCGTTCCGAGTTGATGGTCTTGGTGGGGGCAAGGACCAAGCCGGCCCCGCTAGGCGTCGCACTGGAGGGTACGGCGGATGGTCAGGGTGCTGCCGGTCAGATAGCGCATCCGAGTAGTTCGCCGCGGCGCATGTCGGTGCTCAAGGTCAGCACTGTCAGGGCGTGGAGCCGGACTTGATCCGGGTGAGGAAAGCGGCCCATGTGTCGGGGGCGAGGAGCAGCGCCGGGCCGTTGGGGTTTTTGCTGTCGCGGATGGCGACGAGGCCGGGGAGGTTGCGGGCCACCTCGACGCAGTTGCCGCCGTTGCTGTTGCTGAGGCTGCTCTTGTGCCATTCGGCGCTGCTCAGGTCCATGCGCGCATCCTCTTCTCGATCAGCGCCGCCGAGGCGGTCTGCGGCAGCGCGTACGACCGCAACGCGTCGAACCGGGCGGTCAAGGGGTAGACCCGGGCGGGGTCGGCCAGCAGCTGCCCGTCCTCGGCGTTTTCCATATACACCATATCCGGCGAGGTCTTGAAGGACAGGATCAGCAGCGGGCCGTCCAGTCCGGGATGGGCGCCAACGTCGAGCGGGATCACCTGGATCGTAATCCGCGGCCGGGCCGCTGCGGCCAGCAGGCAGCCGAGCTGATCGCGCATGACCTGCCTGCCGCCGACCGGCCGGAGCAGCGCGGACTCGTCCAGCAGGACGAGCAGGGTCGGCGGGTCGGGCCGGTCCAGCAGGCACTTTCTCTGCATCCGGGCGGCCACCAGCTTCTCGATCTGCTCGTCGTCGTCGAACGCCTGCCCGGCCCGCAGGAGTGCCCGGGCGTAGTCTTCGGTCTGCAGCAGTCCCGGGATCACGGTGACTTCGTAGTTGCGCAGTGACCGTGCTTCCTGTTCCAGCTCCAGCAGCGAGCGGACCCAGGCGGGAGAGGCCTCCCTGGTGATCAACGGCCAGAGGTTCATGAGCGCCCCACCGGCCTCCAGGATCTCGTCGCACCGCTCGGCGAACGGCTTGCTCGGGGGACGTGCGGCGGTCTCGGCCTGGCAGACCAGCGTGTGCGAGTAGGCGATGCGCTTGGCAAGTTCCTGCTGGCTCCAGCCCTTGGCCTCGCGTAGTCTGCGCAGCTCGGCGCCCCAGTAGGCGGCGACGCTGGTGCTGGGGTCGAGCTCCTTGGTTGCGGGCATCGGAGGGACCCCATCTCTCGGTCTATGGGAGGAGTCGTGGAGCCCGTCCACGTCAGGACGGCAGGCTGCGATACGCAGATTACTAAAAGTAGCTTCTCGTTTACCCTTTGAGAAGGGAAGGCGGGTCGGTGTCCCGGCTCGGGTCAGGTGATCGACGTGTGGTGCCGGCGGTCGGAGGACCGCTGCGAGCGGTCAGAGGAGGGATCGCAGGCGCTCGGCCGTGATCCCGGCCTGCCGCACGATGGAGCCGAGCGTGCCCACGGCCATACTGTCGTGAAGCGGGACGATGACCGTGCGCGTCTACGCCTTGGTGACCAGGCGCAGCTTGCAGTGACTTCCCTTGACACTGACCGTCTCGAAGCCGCACTTCTCCAAGGCACGCACCACCTGCGCCCCGGAGCACACGGGGAACTGCCGTGGACTCACGCGGACAGCCGGATCTCGACCGGGGCCACGATGGGCTGTTCGTACGCTTCGGGAGCGGGCTCATCCTCGTAGTACAGCTCAAGGGCTTCCCGGAGGTTGGCCAGCGCCTCGTCGACGGTGCGGCCCTGGCTCGTCACCTCGACCTGGAGACATCGCGCGACATACCAGCCTTCATCATCCGGGGTCACGGTCGCGGTCAGCCGTACGGTCTGGCTCATGAAGCCAAGGGTACGCCAGCGAACCACCGGACGCCCGCCATCAGGGTGTACGGCGACAGCCTCTCCGGAGGACGCCGCCGGCCTGCTCTCAGAGTTGACCGGGCGGTGGCCATCACCTGGTGCCCCGGCCTGATTCGCCAAGGTTTGTCCTAACCGCGAGAAGAGATCTGCTGGACGGCCCAGCCGTTGCCGTCCGGGTCGTCGAAGAAGACGAACCCGACGTTGTCCAGGGGGTCCGGCATGGGGGTCGGGCTCTGGCCCAGGACCTGGACCTCGCTGACCTGCACGCCGCGCTCGACGAGCTCGGCGTGGGCCTTGCGGATGTCGGGGACGACCAGTTGCAGGCCGCGGAGCGAGCCCGGGGGCATGTCCGGGACGGCGCCCTTGCCGATGACGATCGAGCAGCCCGACCCGGGAGGGGTGAGCTGGACGATGCGGGTCGCCTCGTCGATCACGGTGTCGTGGTCGACGGTGAAGCCGAGCCGCCGGGAGTAGAAGTCCTTGGCCCGGTCCACGTCCGCGACCGGGACGACCACCACTTCCAGGGTCCAGTTCATGCCGCTCCCCTTCTCGCTCCGGTGGGGATGATCGTAACCCTCGCGGGCCGTGCGCCGCAGGGGCGATCGGACGCCGCCGGTGCTCCGCGCCCTTCGGGCACCGGCGGCCGTCACGTCTGGCCTTGCTGTCTTACTTGATCAGGCCGGAGACGAGGTTGCGCAGCTCGATGTGGCCGGCCTTGAGCTCGGCCACATCGTCCTCGACCCGCTTCATCGAGAGTTCGAGGTTGCCGACGGAGCGCTTCACCGTGATGATCTCCTCCCGGAGCTCGGAGTGCCCGGCACGCATCTCGGCGCGGAGTTCCTCTTGTCCCTTGCGCATCTCGGCGCGGAGTTCCTCCTGCCCCTTGCGCATCTCGGCGCGGAGCTCCGCCTGCTCCTTGCGGAGTTCGTCCTGTCCCTTCCTGAGTTCCTCCGTGGTCGTGCGGAGTTCCTCCGTGGTCGTGCGGAGTTCCTGCGTGGTCGTGTGGAGCTGCTCCGTCAGGGTGCGGAGGTCACCCAGAACGGAGAGGGTGGCCGTGGATATGTCGCGCTGCAGGAGCTGGTCGGCCCGGAGCGAGGCGATGTCGCTCTCCATGGTCTGCACGCGGTAGGTCAGCTTCGTCTTCACCGATTTCTTCCTTGCCATCGTCGAATACGGGGGAACCGACGGCGGTGGAGGGGGCGCCCGACCGGTGAGGAAAAGACTACGCACAGCTCATTCTTGATCGCTACACGTGGTGACGGCCGGGGTGGCGGAAGCCGTACCGGGTGGAAGAAAGATCCACCCGGTACGGCTCCCGCGGGCCGGTGATCACAGGTTGGACCGCTCCGGAGAGGCGGCCGGCGGGGCGGCGGGGCGGCCGGCCGCGGGGTCGTACGGCCCGGCGGACGGCGGGGCGTCGACGACCACGGTGTCGGCCTGGACGGGGGCGCCCTCCATGACCGCGCGGGCGTGGTCGAAGTGGGAGGCGGCGACCAGTACGTCGTAGCGGCCGGCGACGATCGCGCTGCGCGAGGCGAAGTCGCGCTTGCCGCGGGTGAAGAAGTGGTTGATGAAGCCGAACGCGGCGCCCATCACCGCGCCCCACAGGCCCGCCCAGAGCACGAGCATGAAGAACGAGAGCGTGGTGGAGGTGAACAGGCCGAGGAACATCCCGACCACCAGGCCGAAGACCAGGCCGCTCCCGGCACCGGTGAGCGCGGCCCGGCCGTTGGTCATCCTGCCGGTGACGGTCTCCTCCAGCCGGAGGTCGCTGCCGACGATCGCCAGGTTCTCGACGGGGAAGCCCGCGTCCGAGAGGGTGTCCACGGTCCGCTGCGCTGCCAGGTAGTTGTCATATCCGACCAGGGCCCTGCGGTCGACGACGACCGGGGTGTCCAGGCCGAGGGATAGCTGGTTCATGTCCTTCGCCCTTCCGACGAGTGGGGGTGACTCGGAAGAGGGCACTACCCGGGGCGCGCGCCGGGATGCGCGCCCCGGGGCGGGGATTGCGTCACCCGCCGGGGGCGCCGGACGCCGGGCCGGGGCGCGCACCGCCCGGCGCCCGGATGCGGGCGCCGGGCGGGACCCGTGTCACCGGCTCCGGTGGCGGCACGCCCTACCAGCTCTGGTGGAGCGGCATGCCCTCGGTGTATCCGGACGAGCTCTGCACGCCGACCACCGCGCGCTCGTGGAACTCCTCCAGGGAGGCCGCGCCCGCGTAGGTGCACGAGGAGCGCAGACCGGCCACGATGGCGTCGATCTGGTCCTCGACGCTGGGCCGCACCGGGTCGAGGTACATCCGGGAGGTGGAGATGCCCTCCTCGAACAGGGCCTTGCGGGCCCGGTCGAAGGGGGAGTCCTCGGCGGTGCGGAGCTTCACGGCGCGGGCCGAGGCCATGCCGTAGTTCTCCTTGTACCTGCGGCCGTCGGCGGCGGTGCGAGCGTCGCCGGGAGACTCGTAGGTGCCCGCGAACCAGGAGCCGATCATCACGTTGGCCGCTCCGGCGGCCAGGGCCAGCGCCACGTCGCGGGGGTGGCGCACGCCGCCGTCGGCCCAGACGTGCCGGCCCAGGCGGCGGGCCTCGGCCGAGCACTCCAGCACGGCGGAGAACTGCGGGCGGCCGACCCCGGTCATCATCCGGGTGGTGCACATGGCGCCGGGGCCGACGCCGACCTTGAGGATGTCCGCACCGGCCTCGACCAGGTCGCGCACGCCGGCGGCGGTGACGACGTTGCCCGCGGCGACCGGCACTCCGGGGTCGAGCGCGCGGACCGCCTTCAGCGCGCCGATCATCTTCTCCTGGTGGCCGTGGGCGGTGTCCACGACCAGGCAGTCGATCCCGGCCTCCAGCAGTTCCTTGGCCTTGGCGGCCACGTCGCCGTTGACGCCGACGGCGGCGGCGATGCGCAGCCGCCCCGAGGCGTCGACGGCCGGCGTGTAGAGGGTGGCGCGCAGCGCGCCGGTCCGGGTCAGGATGCCGACCAGGCGGCCGTCGCCGTCGACGATCGGGGCCAGCCGGTGGCGGCCCTCGTGCAGCCGGTCGAAGGCCTCGCGCGGGTCGAGCCCGGCGGGCAGGGCGAGCAGGTGGTCCGACATGACCTGGGAGAGCTGGGTGTACATGTCCACGCCCTGGCAGTCGGCCTCGGTGACCACGCCGATCGGGCGGTGGCCGTCGTCGACGATGATGACCGCGCCGTGCGCCCGCTTGGGCAGCAGGCTGAGCGCCGCGCCGACGGTGTCGTGCGGGGCGAGGGTGAGCGGGGTGTCATGGACCAGGTCGCGCTTCTTGACCCAGTCGACGACGTCGGCGACCACGTCGATGGGGATGTCCTGCGGGATCACCGTGATGCCGCCGCGCCGGGCGACGGTCTCGGCCATCCGGCGCCCCGCGACCGCGGTCATGTTGGCGACGACGATGGGGATGGTGGTGCCGGTGCCGTCGGCGGTGGACAGGTCGACGGCGAGCCTGGAGCCGATCGAGGAGCGCGACGGGACCATGAAGACGTCGCTGTAGGTCAGGTCGTGGGCCGGAGCCATGTCGTTGAGGAACTTCACGTGGGTCTACCTTATCGAGTCCCCACCTATGCGCGGACTCTAGTCTGTGCTGGCCAGTGTCGCCCTATGTATTCCGAAATTACGTGGCGAGTAAGCGCGATCTGCCCGGGGAGCTGGGACAGCGGGGCGGGAAGCAGGAAGGCCGGTTTCGGGTGGACCGATACGACGATTTTTGATCTTGCTGGTGAGTGTCGCGTGACAGATGACAGGTTCCTTCTCGTTCACCTCCCACATGCGTATGCGCGCGCGCACGTGGGGGGATAACCAGAGGAAATCTGTCATCTGTCACAGACGAGGGCCATCCGGCATCGTTTTCGCAGGTCAGGCGGCAAATCGGGGCGATGACACATCTGTCACGCCTCTCCGCTGCCGTTCGCTGGGCTGCTCTCGTCGTCGTCCGTCGGCTCCGGGCCCACGAAGCTGCCGAGGTACGGGCGGGTGTAGATGTGTCCCTGCTCCCGCAGCCACTTCGTCGCCTTCCGGATCGTCGTGTAGGCGACGCCGAACTCTTCGGCCAGGGCGCGCTCGGTCAGCATGCGGCCGGCCGGATACTCGCCCGACTCGATCCGTCTCCGGACGATGTTCGCCACCTGCTGCCAGCGGGGTAGATCAGCGCGCCATTCGATCATGGAGTGCAGCGTAGAAGATCATGTAGCAGGGTCCTGAAGCGGCTAGAACCGCACAGCTATGCACTGCCGTATAGAGCAGGGCATAGCAGTTGTGGTGTAATCGGGGTCGCGGCCGCTTTTTCTCGGAGGGACGGCGGCCTGCCCCGATCGGCGCGGAGATGCGGCGTCACCCGCATCTCCGCGCCCCCCACGTTGGAGGTGACGCTCCATGGCCATCGACGGTCTCGGTATCCACTGGACCCCGTTCCGGCCGTCCGGCGCCGTCCTCCGCGTGAAAGCCAACCTCGGCCAGGACTACGAGTTCTGCGCCATGGGCGGCCTCTGGCTCGTCCTCCGCCACCGAGACGGCCGCACCATGGAGGCCGGCCGCGGCGGCTTGAACACCGCCCGCGCCGTCTGGGACGAGATCATCCTCGCCGACATTCGCGGCCACCTGCCGTCCCATCCCCGTAAATGAAGAAGGCCCGGCCAGCGCGCCAACGCTGACCGGGTTCTTCCAGCTCAGACACCTAACCCAAGTAGGAGTCCGAACCATGCAGAACCCTACGGGCACGCCCGTGAGCGTGCCAACCCTCTACGACCGCCGCGCCGAACGCCTCATCGCGGCCGGGATCGCCGCCCAGCAGGAAGCCGCGGCCGCCGCCGTCCGCGCCGAGACCGAGCTCCGGCTCCGCCAGGCCGCCCGCGACGACGCCCGCCAGGAGGCCGCCGAGCGTGACCGGGCCCGCCGGGACCGTGCCTACCGGTGGAAGACCCGCCGCGCCGAGCTCGCCGCCTCCGCGGTACGGTCCGGCCCGCTTCTCGCTGGCGGCATCGCCATGGGCGCCCCCATCATTCTCGCCTGGTCCGGCCAGCTGGCGTTCGGCCGGGACATCATGCTTCTCGGGCCGCTCGCCCCCGCCGTCCCCGTCGCCCTCGAGGGCGCGGTCTGGTATGTCGCCTACCTCATCCACCGCGCCTCCGAGGCCGGGCTGCCGACCGGCGTCTACCGGGCGTGGGCGTGGATCCTCGCCGGAGTCGCCGCCGGCATGAACTACTGGCATGGGGCGACCTCAGCGGGCGGGGCGCAGCGTGGCGCCGTGCTCGCCCTCGCCTCGTTGCTCGGCGTCGGCCTGTGGGAGCTGACCGTCCGACTCCGGGAGCGCCGTCAGCGCGGCCGTACCGTCACCGAAGCCCGGACCGCGGCCTGGCGGCGCCTGAGGTACCCGATCCTGTCGTGGAACGCCGGATCGATCCGATCGGCGCGAGGCTGCACGATCGGCGACGCCTGGACCGCGGCGTGGATCGACCGGTACGGGCTCGGCCCGGACTCGACCCGCCGGGACCGGCGGATCGGCCGGTCGATCGTCAAGGCCCGGCTGAAGGCCGATCGGGTCGACGCCCGCGACGGCCGCCTGGTAATCGTCGACGGGTCGATCGTCCGGAAGGCCACCCCCGATCCTCGATCGGCGGAGGCGGGGGAGGAGGCGCTGTCCCGGCTGCGCGCGTTCCAGGCCGACCGGGAGAACGTGGCCCGATCGATCCTGGGCGCCGGGTTCGGACGTCGGCCGGCTCCCCGCCCGATCGATCGGCCTGCCCCGATCCTCGCCCCGGTGCCTCCGATCGAGACGGATCGGCCGTCCGCCGAGACGATCGACCCGGGCACGCTGCTCGACCTGGCCGATCCGGAGCAGGCGGCGGCGCCGCGCCGATCGATCGAGCAGCACCGGATCGAGCTCCGCCGCAGGATCGACGCTGGGGAGATCGATCGATCGGCGGCCACGGCGGAGGACATCCGGAAAGCGCTGCGGTGCTCGCCGGCCACCGCGCGGACGCTGAGGGACGAGCTCCGGGGCGCGGCATGAGTGCGCCCACGATCGAGCAGCCCGTACGGACGGAGGAGTTCGTACGGCCCCGCACGCCGACCGAGTTCTGGGACCGTCCCCGCCGCGGCCGTACGGGTGTGCGGATCCGTGCGGTCGCCCACCGGGTGCGGCAGGGCCAGCCCGTACGGAAGACCGTACGGTTTGCGTGGCGTACGGCGACCGCGCCGGTGGCCGGCACCGGGCAGCTCGGCCGGATCTACTGGCGGTGGGTCCGCGCCGACGACTACGCGGGCACCGACGACCTCAAGTTCCTGGAGAGCGTTCGGACGCGGCGGCGCCGTACGGCGTGGCTCGTCGGCTCTGGCTATGTCGTGTCGTCGGCGGTGGGCGCGTACGTCACCGGCGGCTCCGCGGGCATCCTCGCGGCCGGGGCGGTCGCTGCTGCCGGGACCGCTGTCGAGGTGAAGAAGCGCATCGCCGAGCGGCCGGTGCCGTTCAAGCTCCCCGGGAAGAAGGGCGGGACTCCGCGGGAGGACCTCGTCGTCAAGGCCGCCATCGACGCCAAGCTCGGCCGGGCGGCCGGGATGCGGCTCGCCTCCCCGGTCCTGTCGGAGGACGGCGGCTGGTCCACCATCCTGCAGCTCGCCCCGGGCGACCAGGCGCGGGGAGCTCTCGGCAAGGAGGGCGCGTTCGCCTCCGCAATCGGCGTCGGCGAATCCCAGGTCGTGTTCGAGCTGGTGACGGGGAACGCGGGCCAGCTCGCCGTCTTCGTCGCCGCCGCGGACCCGTTCCTGAAGGTGTACCCGTCGCCGCTGATCGGCCGCACCGAGCCGGTCGACTTCTGGGCCGGGATCCCGGCCGGGGTCAACGGACGGGGACGCCTGGAGAAGCTCCGCCTCGTCGACGCGTCCCTGCTCGTCGCAGGGGAGCCGCGCGCCGGCAAGAGCGCGGCCGTGAACGGCATCATCGGGGCGGCGGCCCTGGCCGTCACCCCGAAGATCCACCTGTGGGACGGGAAGGGTGCTGGCGACCACCGGGTGTGGAAGCGGATCGCGCACACCGCCCAGAAGCGCAACGCGAAGGGCCTGCTCGCGCACCTGAAGAAGATGCAGGCGCGGATGGAGCACGTCTTCGACCTGCTCGACGAGAACGGCACGTCGACGAAGCTCACGCCGGAGCTGTGCCGCCAGTTCGGCGTCGACGTCGAGCTGACGATCGTGGACGAGACCCGGTACTACGTGTGCTCGGAGTACGGCAAGGAAATCGTTGAGCTGATGGTGGACATCGCGTCCCGCGGGCCAGCCGCCGGGGTGCTGCTGGTGCTCGCCTCCCAGCGGATGACGAAGGACGCGATCCCGTCGGAGCTGAAGGGCGTGTGCTCGCTGCGGTGGGCGATGCGCTGCCCGGATGTGATCGCGTCCAACGCGGTGCTCGGGCCCGGGGCGGCCGGTGCCGGATACGACGCGTCCGAGATCCCGCGGAGCCATCGCGGGGTCGGCATCCTGGATGCGGACGGCGAAGACCCGTCCAAGCTCCGCTCCTGCTTCCTGGATGACCCGGATCTGGTCGCGGTCGCCGATGTCGCCTACGAGCTTCGGCGTGCGGCCGGCACCCTCCCCGCCCGGGAGACCGCGCCCACGGTCGAGGAGCATCCGGTCGAGCTGGTCCTGGCCGCCATGGGCGAGGCGGACCGGTTGCACACCGCGGAGCTGGTGGAGGCGCTCGGCGACGGCTGGTCGGCGGCCCGGCTCGCTGAGGTGCTCCGGCCGTACGGCATCAGCCCGGCGCAGGTCGTGATCGACGGCCGGAACCGCAACGGCTACCGGCGTGCCGACGTCGAGGCCGCGCTCACCACGGTCTAGCAGAGGGTCTATCAGACCTCTACCCCCTAGCCCGGGTCTACCCAGGGTCTAGCCGCTCTGACCTGCACGTTAGAGCCGCTAGACCCTCCCGGGCACCCCCTCGAAAACGGCCCTGAGCCCCCGCTCACGGGCGATGAGAAGGAGATGAGATGGCCAGCAAGGACAAGCCGAAGAAGCCTCAGCCGATCGTCAGGAACTTCGATGGCCCGGTGACGATCCGCGGCACGAAGGTCATCGTCGGCGGGCAGGTCGTGTCCCGTATCGGGGTCGACCTCGACGACGAAGACGACGAGTAGGGGAGGCGGCTGTGGAGCTCATCCTCATCGTCGGCGTCGCGCTCGGGTTCTGGTGGGTGTGGGATCGGCGGCGGCATCCGGTGCGGTCGTGCCGCCGCTGCGGCGGGTCGGGGAAGCGCCGGTCGGCGTGGAACGGCGCGGCGTACGGCGCGTGTAGCCGGTGCGGCGGGAAGGGCGAGACGAAACGGTAGCCCCGGGCACACGGAAAAGGGCCCCCGGCTCCTGGGTGAATTCCAGGAGCCGGGGGCCCTTTTCGGTCATCGCCGGCCAGCGAGTCCCCACGCGGCACCTTCACGGTACGCCGTGGGGTCACGTTTTGACTACCGGCTGTACGGGTCCTCGCCGCCCGCGTGTCGGCCGGACGCGTCCGAGGTGCGCAGCCAGGACGGCAGCAGCGCCTGGACCATCGGCAGGGCCATGATTCGGGCGAAGCCGCCGGCGACTGCGAGGGCGCCTGCGACGGGCGGCAGGGCGTCGGAGATGCCGGAGGCGTCGATGATGAACGGCAGGGCGACGGCGATGCCGACCGCGGTCTGCAGGATGGTGCGGGCGGTGCGCTTGTTGGCGTCGGACATGATCCCTCGTTTCGGTAGAGGATGGGGGTTGGCGGAGCAGCTGGCGGAGATGCGGGCGACGATCCGCTCCCTCGAGGAACGCATCGCCGCGCTGGAGGAGAAGGACTGAGCTACCGCCAGGCGGCGGCCCACGTCTTCGGGCCCACGGCGCCGTCGACGGCCAGATGCTCGGCGCGCTGGAAGACCCGCACCGCGGCCGCCGACATCGGCCCGTACACGCCGTCCACGGTGACCGTGTACCGGAGGGCCTTCAGCCGCTTCTGGAAGGCCTCGACGTCGGCGCCGCAGAGCATCGGCTTGCCGGGCCTGTAGGCGAGAATCCGGCCCGGAAACGCCGGAGCCTTCCCCTGGGACGGGCGGGACGGCTGAGACGGCGTGGACGGCTTCTGAGCGCCGACCGGCATACCCATCTGCAGCCACCGGTAGAGGACCGGGCCTGGGCACGAGGTGCTGTAGCCGTCGCGGTGGCCGAGGACTTCCCGGCCGGCCCCGTGCTGCCTCAGGTACTGCACGGCGTCGTGGAGGCCGTTCAACATGGCGGCGGTTGGCTGGACGAGGCCCCGGTCGCCGAGCAGCGCGCAGACGGCGTAATGCCCCTGGTTGAGCCCGCTGCCGTTCGCCGCGCTGAGCACGCCGGGGCCGCGTCCGATGAAGATCCTGCGGTGGGGGCAGACGAGCAGGTTGTAGGCGATGTCCGACCAGCCGTTGCCGTCGATGTGATGCGCCTGGATGGAGCGGACGAGGGCGACGCACCGGCCGCAGTCGTTCAGGAGCGCAGGGTTCACGTACGACCCCATGTAGTGGATCTTCACGCCGCGCGCGGTGGGGAGCGGGGTCAACCGGTTTCGGGGCGCGCGGGCCTTCCATTCGGAGCGGGACACAAGATCCATAGCCGCCTCATTTCAAGACGAGAGAGAGGATGGCGACGATCAGAGATGCGAGACCGAACAGCGCGGCCAGGGACGGGAGAGGCCACCGGTTACGTTCGAGCGACCGGATCCGGGCCTCGTGGTCGGCGACATCGGAGACGATTCCGTCGACCTTGACGGAGACGCCGTCGACCTTGCCGCCGACCTTCTGCAGCTCGTCGTAGATTTCGCGCGCGCCGATGGTGACGGGGCCGAGCGGGTCCGACATGACACTCCAGGGGGATATGGAGAAGGGGCGCCGCCTGCTCCCCCTGCAGGTCGACGCCCCTGGTCTGTGAACGGCCGGGTCAGCCGAGCATGTGGTCGGCGTTGCGGAGCGCGACGAGGATCTCGGTGACCTTGTCTTGCAGGTTGTTGAGGTCCGTCACGATCGACTGGCTGTGCGACTGGTTGTACGACGCGGGCGCGGTCAGCGCGGTGATCGCGTCCGGGTCGTCCACCGCGGCCGCCTGCTGGAAGATGAGGGACCTGTCCGTGCCGGAGGAGTCTTTCCAGCGGAGGCTGCCGGCGGAGGAGTAGAGGACGGCGCCGCCCGACGGGGTGGCCGGGGCGCCGACGTCCGGCAGCGTGAACTCGCTGCTCGCCTGCCCGATGGTCATGCCCGGCCCGGACCGCTGCGCGGCTTCGAGTTTCTCCACCCTGCGGATCAGGTCCTGGATGATGCGGGTCTGGTCCGCGCCGAACTGGCTCACTCGATGACCTCCGACTCCAAGATGAGCTGGGCTTCCTCGACCCCGCGGCCCTTGCCGGGCGGACGGAAGGCGATGCCGATGATCCGCTCAGAGACGTCGAGGCCGGCGCCGCCGTCCTGCCGCTCGTACCACACGTTCGTCATCAAAAATCTGGCCAGGTCGCCGAGGCTGTTGTGCGTCAGGCTGGCGTGTCGTCCCAGGTAGACGGTCACGGAGCGGACCCAGACGGCGCCGCCAGCCTGGTCCGCCCAGTACTGGGCGTAGTCGTCCAGGACACCGGAGTCGGTCGACTGCGTC
Source organism: Thiemannella venezuelensis (assembly GCF_014203605.1). Lineage (GTDB taxonomy): Bacteria > Actinomycetota > Actinomycetes > Streptosporangiales > Streptosporangiaceae > Planomonospora_A > Planomonospora_A venezuelensis. The sequence continues at coordinate 18,267 of NZ_JACHJJ010000015.1, forward strand.
GGATGATCGATCAGCCGGTCGATCCTCGGCCAGCCGGCGGCCCGGTGCGGAGTCGTCACCGTCGTCGAGTAGACCGGGACCCGGTCCTCGGTCGCGTCGCCTTCCGGGGTGCCGCCCCGCACATCCCAGTCGGTGCCGCCCCGCAGCGCATCCATCTCCAGGCCCCACTCGGCGATGTCGCCACCGTGCGGACTCTCCGAGAAGACGTGCACGACGTCGCTCGTGAGCTTCGGGTAGCCCCACGTCCACGTCGATTCGACGCCGCTCTCGCCGATCTCCTCGACGAGGGTGTACTCGAAGCCGCCGCTCGTCTTGGCGTACTCGGCGGCGCCGCGCCCGTAGGAGGTGTTGGAGTCGGCCTTGATCTCCAAGGCTCTGCTGACGCCAGAGGATCCGGACTGGAAGAGCAGGCCGATGTTCGCCCCGGTCTGCGTCTGGGCGTGCTGCAGGAGGCTGCGGACGTTGGCGACCTGGTCCCCGGAGTAGGAGCGGTCCGAGCGCACCCGCACGCTGTAGAAGTAGCCGTCGAAAGTCGTTCCCCTGAGCTGGACGCTGATCTTCCCGCTGCGGTCCCGCCGAAGGACGGCGCCGGTCAGCCAGTAGCGGCCCCGGAACTGGCCGTCTCTCCAGATGCGGATCTGCACCCGGCCGGGACCTGTCGTCAGGTCGGAGCGCAGCCGGGGGATGATGCGGCGCGCCGCGGCCGCGACCCGCGAGTTGGGGATCGGCAGGGTGCCGCTGAAGGATCCCGGTTCGCCGATGCGCTTGTCGTACACCGGGTCCTGCGGATAGATGTCGTCCAGGTACGCCCCGGTCAGGAAGTCGTGCGCGGTGTACCGGTACAGCGCCGAGCCTTTCGCCGGCGTGAACGCGGGCGCGGGCGGGGGCGGCGGCACGTAGTCGCCCGGGACAACGACGAGGGTCCAGGTCTGCCAGAACTGGATGGACGTGGACCCCACGGTGAAGTCGGCCTCCGGCAGGGCCGCGGAGGTGAGCATGGTGGACGCGCCCACGAACGCGGAGGCGAACACGCTGTGCGCGTTCTCGTCCTCCACTGTGTAGCTGCTGTCCGGGCTCCAGGAGACCGGGTCACCGAACAAGTCGCCGCCGAGCACGTACCGGATGGCGATGCCGCCGGCGGCGCCCGGGGAGGCGTCCGGCGCGGACACGTCCGTGCCCGGACCGGCGCCCATGTCGGAGCCGTCGCTCACGAGGATCATGCTGGTGGGGGTGGCGCCGCGCAGGTGGACGAGGGCGACCAGGCCGGAGGCGTCCTCGCCCTGCGTGATGGCATACGTCGACGGGTTGGAGGTGCCGCAGACCTGCGTCCAGACCCGGGTGGTGAACCACTCGTCGTCGAGACGCTCGTCGGCCAGCGCCCACCCGGCCCCGCCGGAGATCGACATGTCCTCGGAGGGGCCGATCGTCGTCTGGATCGCCACCAGCATGTCGCCGGCCTGGACCCCGGACGGAGCGGTGATGAGGTCGAAGGCTCCTTCCACACTGTGGATGCGGGCGCTGCGCGGGGTCGCGGTCGTCACGTCACCACCACCTCTCCAGGCTCAGGTGCGGGCGTGACGCCACAGGATGTCCATCCCGGCTGCCCCGCCAGAGTCCGCAGTGAACAGGAGCACGTTGGCGCCAGCGCCGAGCACGAAGTCCGGGATCGACGTGGAACCCTCGATGAGGTCGCTGACATGGTCGGTGGCGCCGATGACGGCCGTGCCCAGCTTGACGTCGATCTCCAGGACCTCGCCGTCGGCGACGGACACGTTGAACGCGATCACCCGATCGAGCGTCGGGTTTTCGATCTGCGGGGTCACCGTCGGCCCCGGGATCCGGATGACGACCCGCGGGGACGCCTCGTTGCCGTCGTTGAGGACCTCGGTCTCGATGTCCCGGGCGATGGTCGCGGACTGGCGGATCACGCCGTACAGGCGGGGGTCCGAGCATGTCCACTGGATGACGCCGCGCATGAGCCCGAGCCTGGCCTGCTTGTTGATCGTGCCGGGTTTCCGATCGGACAAGTGCGCGTAGACGAGGTACGGCGCGCCGAGGTCGAAGTCCCAGATGACCAGGGACCCCTCGTCCTCAGTCTGGGCGAGGCCGGTAGCCATCTGCAGGTCGTCGACCGCCTGGGCGATCTCCGCGCGGGGCGCCTTCATCAGGGTCGACCAGTTGATGATCCGCTCACCGGCGTATGGCTGGCCCGCGTACGAGCCGTGGCCGGTCGGCTGGTCGACGTTCCCGCTGATGATGGGCGGGCAGTCGCGCCACCCGGCCAGCTCCTGCCACGAGTACGGCGTCCCGGACCCGAGCAGGGTGCCGTTCCACTCGATCTGCCCGGCCCGCGCCACCCGGTCCCCAGGCAGGACCGGCACGGTGACGGTCGGAGTCGGCACCGCGACGGTGATGCCGATGACGTCCAGGGTGACGTCCGCGTGCACCTGGACAGCCGGAGCGGGCAGGTCCACGGTGGCCGGCACGGTGGCCGGGACCAGGGAGACGGTGGAGTCGACGCCCGGCGTCGGCACCGTGGTGGTGACGGCGACGGTGTCGGGGGCGGCGACCTCGGTCTCCTCGGTGGAGACGGAGGGAGCCGGGATGTCGACGGCGACGGCGGCCGGGCCTGCGGACGCGCCCGCGCCCGCGGAGACGGCCGGGGCCGGGACGGTGGTGGCGATCGGCACGGTGGCTGGGACCGGGGAGGACCCGACGCTGGTGGCCGGGTCCGGGACGCTGGTGGCGATCGCCACGGTGGTGGTCTCGACGGAGGCATCCGTGGAGGCCGGTTTGATTTCCAGCGCAGCCCAGTACCACTCCGCCGCGGAGCTGCCGGCTGCGTCCAGATTGAAGGTGACGCCCGTGCCGGACGTCGCGGTGTTGGCCGCTTTGCGGATCGCCATGCCGGCAACGGGGAAGAACCCGGATACGGTGCCGGTCCACGCCGACTCGTCATCGGTCGAGGTGACGGCGCCGGCCGAGGACATATCGATCGCGGCACAGAACCCTCGGGACGCTGCCGCCGTCGACGTGTACGCGTTGATCGTCGCGTTGTTCGTGGTCGTGGTGCCGGTGTTGGTGGCGCCGACGTAGCTGCTGGCGTGCTGACCGGTGACGGCGTCGACTTTGAGGGCGATCGCGTTGCCGGAGCCGGTCGTGGTCAGCGTGACCGTCATCGACCCCGATCCGGTGACCGGCGCGGTCCAGATCTCGCAGAAAACCTCGTTGGCGTCGGTGTACTGGCTGCGTCGGGTCCAGGTCAGGCTGCCGCCCGACACGGTGGGGTTGGTGTCGGAGCCGACGACCATCACCATGGCGACCAGAAGCCCGGCGGCCGGCCGCGTGAATGATGCGGTGGTGACGCTGGTGGCGTCGCTGGTGGAGACGATCGCGGGGGACGTGCCGATCGCGATTGCCATACCCGGCCCCCTCTCGGATCAGGTGGGTGGGCATGAAAAAAGCCCCGTCGAGGGGGCCGTCAGGGTGCGCGCGTAGCCGTAGGTGTTACGGGGTGCCGTCGATCGTCAACAGACCGTTGGCGTGCGGCGTGATCAGCAGCGTGCCGTCCGAGGTGTTGACCGCGGAGGCGAGCATGATGCCGATCATCAGCGGATCCCCGGACACCGCTGCCGCGTAGATGTCGATGTGCTTCACATCGGACAAGGTGCTGCCGGTCCACTGGAACGCGTTCGACGTCCACTTCAGGACGCCTGCCCCGGGCTTGGAGGTGGCGGTGCCGGTGATGGCCAGGCCGCCCGCCGTATACCCGGTGCCGCTGATCTCGTTCGTGCTGCTGTACACGGTGTCATCGTTGTAGTTCGGCGACTTCGACGACGTGTAGAGGGCGGCCTGGTGGTCCTCGGCGTCCCAGTCCAGGGCGAGCTGGGTGGCGTCGAAGATGTCCGCCAGCGTGCTGATGTAGAGGCCGGATGCCATGTCAGTTGCTCCCCTCGGTGAGCGCAGCCAGCTCGGCTCGGACCTTCACGGCCTGGATGCTCATCTCGTCCAGGTCCGCGCGGGCTACGGCCAGGGCGGCCTCGTACTCGGCGCGCGCCTGCGCATCCTCCCGGGCGTCGTCCTTCCCGTTCTTGACGAGGATCGGGCCGGCCAGGATGCGTTCCAGCTCGACGACGGTCGCCTGGAGTTTCGTGATCTGCCGTTCCCGCCGGAGCCACGTCCTCGTCTCGTTGATGTGGTTGGCCGCGGCCTGCTTGCGTGCCTTCGCCTCCGCGATGGTGTCCGGGTCGCCGGAGGCGAGCGCCTCCCGGTACGCCTCCTTGGCCTCGTGCAGCTCGTCCTCGATCGGCTCCAGAGCCTCTGCCATCGCGAGCTCGTCGCGGAGCCGCTGAAGCCCGGCCTTCCTCGTGATCTTTTTCGCCATGTGTCAGTGCTCCTCGGTGATGCCAGTCCACAGGTCGACGCGGATGTGCGGCAGGGTGACGTGGACGTCCTGGCCGTGCTGGCGCATGCGGATCCGGTTGCCGACCTCGTCCAAGATGACCTTGATGCGCTCGCCGGTGACCGGGTGCCGGCCGTCCTTGGCCTTGGGTTTGATGCGGTGGGACCAGCCCGCGGGCCGGACCGAGACGGATCGCAGCCGGGCCAGGTCGGCCGGGGTGTAGCCCTGCAGGGACATGCCGGGCCACCTCCTCGTGCTCGTAGGGGTGATCTAGAAGGGGCGGGCCATCAGCTCGAAACCGGTCTGGGCCCCGATCTTGTGGATGTCGGCTTCCTCGCGGACGGTGACGCCGTTCATCGTGATGTTGACGCCGGAGCCGTAGGTGCCGGCCGCGCCTGGGCTGTGCTCGGAGGCGAGGCCTCCGCCGGTGTCGCCCGGGATGAGGTTGATCGGGGTCTTCTGGACGCCCTTCAGGGCTCCACCGACGCTGCCGACGTTCGGGGAGAGTCCTCCGCCGACCGCGCCCTTCGCCGCGTTGATCGCGGCTCCCATGACGCCCTTCACGGCGTTGACCGCGGCGCCCTCCTGGGAGAGGACTCCGCCGACGAACCCCTTGATCGTGTCGGCGCCGATGTTCTCGAACACCCGGGACGGCGAATGCGAGTCGAGGACGAGTTTCGCGCCGGGCACGACGTTGCCGATCGTGGTCTTCACGGCGGCGGCAGCCTGAGACGCCATGGCCTTGACGCCGTTGATGAACCCCTGGATGACGTCTTTTCCGGCCTGAAGCAGCAGCGACCCCAAATTGCCGAGCGCGCTGACGATTTTACCTGGCAATTCCTTAAAGAATGTGACGACGGTGTCAATTCCGGTAGAAACCGCCGACTTTATTTTCTCCCAGGATTCGGAAATTAGTGATTTCAGTCCCTCCCAGGCAGAGGAGGCGGCGGATTTAATTCCGGACCAGGCGGAAGAAAGCGCAGACTTGATGCCCTCCCAGGCGGAGGAAGCACCTTCCTTGATCAGCTCCCAGACTTTTGCGGCAATTGCAACCAAGGAATTCCAGATGCCTTCAAAAGCGCCCTTCACGCCATTCCAGATGCCTTCTCCGATTTGCTTTATGCCCCCCCAGGCGCGTTCCCAGTCGCCGGAAAAAATACCAGCGAAAGTTTCAAAAATTCCGCCTAGGGCCTGCATTAGCCCGTCCCAGATGGCGACTATGGCGGAGACGATTCCGCCTAGGGTGTCCAGGATTGTCGAGCCGAATTCATCCCAGAAGGCCTTGGCCATGTCGACGAAGGACGACACGGCGTTGAGCAGGTGATTGAAGCCGGATTTGAACTTCTCAACCCAGCCGTCGATGGTGCCCTGGTTCTCGGAAATCCATTCCTGGATCGACGTGAAGACGTCGGAGAAGAAGCCCTTTACCTGGCTGACGATTTCGCGGACTTTCGCGCCCCATGCGCCGAGCGTCGAGTTCTCGGAGAATGCCGCCTTGAATGCGTGGAATTTGATGAGACCCCAGTCGACGAAATCAATGAACCCGGTGATCGCACCGCCGAGAGTGCTCAGGAAAAACTCGGCGATTGGCATTCCTTTTTCGACAATGCCAGGCAATTTCTCGATTAGCTCGTCTATGACATCAATGGCGACATCAAAGGCTTTTTCGATGAGGGGTGCGGATTTCTCGAAAACCTCTCCGAGCATTTTCGCGAACGGCTTGATCTTCTCCTGCAGCCTGCCGAGTCCTTCGAGGATCGGGCCCTGCAGCGGTTTCGCTGCCTCCTGGAAGGCCGTCAGCGCTTCCTTGCCGACCTTCGCGAACTCGGCCTTGACCTCCTTGGAGGCGGCCAGGACCCCGCCGAACACCGCCACGCCGAGCGTGAGCAGCCCGCCGAGGGCGGCGGCGATCCCGACGACGCCGAGAGAGGCGGCTGCGGCGGCGGCGCCGATCAGGCCGACCGCGACCGCAGTGGTGCGGGCCGCCATGGTGACGGTGCCGAGGACGCCGATGGCGCGCCGCATCGCCGCGCCGAGGCGGGAGCCGCCGGATTCGGCGCCGTCTCCGATGCCGTCACCGATCGCCTGTCCGGACTCGCGGGCCTCCTCCTCGACGTCGTCGAGCGCAGCCGAGAATCCGGCGACGAGCCGGTCCAGGTCCTTCAGGGCTTCGTCCGGGTCGGCGCCGGAGGCGATCGCCTCCGCCACTGCGGCGAACGCCGCTTCGACCTCGGATTCGATGTTGCGGGTCGCCCGGGTGGTGGTGGACTCCAGGCGGCGCAGGTCCTGGTCGGCCTGGACCAGGGTGGCGCCGAACCCGTTGTCGTCGAGGTCGATGTAGCCGACGAGCTCGCCCACGGTCATCGACACGAGAGGTCACCGCCTCTCGTGCGTGATCACAGGGTGTTGATGAAGGAGCGCGCGTCCTCGCCGGTCAGCTCGACCGGCTCGGACGCGACGATCCGGTGGTAGAGGGATTCAGGGGAGAGGCCGGCCAGGAGGGCGCGGAACTGGCGGTGCGTCAGGTCCGCGATGCCCGACGGCGTGAGGCCGTACTCCCGCCGGAAGTCCGCTTCGACCGCTGTCCAGAGCCGCCGGATCCGCCGCTCCTCCGGGTCCCCTTCCCCGGGGCTTTTCCCTCCGAGTTGTTCTTGACCAGTTCGTAGGCGTCCCGGAACGAGAGGTCCCTGCCGCGGCCGCGGGCGAGACCCCAGGCGACGACCACCCGGAACTCCATCGCGGTCATCCCGGCGTCCACCCAGGCGTCGAGCACGTCCGCGCCGAACAGCTCGACGATCAGGCCCGTGATGTCGCCGATGGCGCTGCTGTCCCGTACCTGCTCCAGGCGCCGGTCGAAGCGGAGGGGGAGGTCGTGGGGGACGACGACCTGCACGCCGCGGATGGTCTCGGTCGCGGATTCCCCGCGCTCGGCGGCCTCCTGGCGCTGGATCTCGGCCCAGAATGCGTCCCAGGACTCGTGCTGGTCCTGCTCGACCTCGGTCTCGTCGAGGTCGTCGTCGTGCTCGGGGGAGGGTGCGTTAGTGGTCATGAGCTAGCTCACCGCCGCCGTGGTGGTGAGGCCGGACTTGACGATGGTGGCGCCCCACGCGCCCTTGTCGTTGTGGCCGCCACCCTGCTCGCCCAGGCTGAACGTGCAGGTCCAGATCTTCCAGAGGGTGTCATGCGGGTACCGGAACCGGATCCGGCCGAGGGAATCGGAGCCGACCTTGTCCTCGCCGGCCATCTCCTCCACCCGGGCCCGGCCAGGCGGCAGCGCTCCGGTGAGGTGGTCCTGCTTGTACTGGCCCTCCAGCTCCAGGCTGGCGCCACGCTGCATGATCTCCTGCTCGTATGCGCCCTCGGAGTCGAAGTCGCCGGTTTCGACGGTCTCCTCGTTCTCGCCCTTGTTGATGGTGACGGTGGCGAGGTTCTCGATGCCGAGCCATGTGTCGGTCACCGAGGTCTCGACCTCGATCACGATGTCGCGCGCGTTGATTTTCCGCTGCGTCACGGGTCACTCCTGTTCGTGCTGGTCCGGCTGATCTCCGCGCGGACGTTGACGGTGAACTCCGGCCTGTTGTTGGCGTCGACGCCGATGAAGACCGGCCCCGACTGGAGGCCGACGGCGAGCTGCAGCCATGTGCCGCCGGACAGCTCGCGGGAGCCGAGACCGTGCAGCGCGTCGTAGACCTGCTCGGCCAGGACCTCCGCTGTACGCACGTCGGCGGCCGGCCCGCGCACCCGAACCTGGATGCGGGGCTCGTCGTAGTCGTCGCCGAGCGAGGATTCCTGGCCGCCGTACCGGGCCAGGACGATGCACGTGTCCGGGCTGGTTGGCATCCGGGTGAGGAAGATGGTCCCGGGGTAGGAGCCGACGGCCAGGTCTTCCAGCAGTTGCGCCAGTTCTTCCAGGAGGGTCATTTCACCCCCTGTGCGAATCGGTGTGCCCGAATAGGTGATTCGGTTGGCGCGTTAATTGTGGTTTGCTGGGTTCACGGCGATTCGCGTGACGTGTGTGCTTTACGCTGACAAGTCCTCGGGACCGATCCAGCACGGAGCGCACCATGGCACGCAGCAATTCCAAATCCGCAGGCTGCCTGACTCTAGTCGTCATCCTCCTCGTGGTCGGCGGCTGCATGCGGCTGTTCGGCTACGAGACCGAGTCGGAGAAGGCAGCCGCGGCCGCCGAAGCCATACGCGCCAAAGGACTGCCCGACCTGCGAGGTAAGACTCTCGCTGAAGCTGAGAATGCCATCCGGGCGATGGACATCAGCTTCGACGACGAGGGCATCGGCTCGTTCGATTCCTGCGACGACAAGACCGACTGCATCGTTTTCCGGATGTCGCTCAAGCCCGGCACTGTCGTCGGAAGATACGGCAAGGTCACGGTCACGTGGACGACCAGTGAAGAGCGCGCCTGGTACGGCAAGTGGAAGAAGATGCCGAAGGTCATCGGCTGGTCGGAGGAGAAGGCCGAGCGTTTCTTCACGCCGGTGGAGACCGCGGTCGAGTCGGAGAGCCGTGAGAGTAAGCGGGTGGCTTACGGCAAGGACGTGGTGATCGCGACCTCTCCGAAGGCCGGCGCGCCGCTGCGACTCGGGCAGAAGATCCGGGTGGTGATTGGCTACAACCTGGACGATCCGAACAGCAGCACGGGCACCGGGAACGGGAACACCGATGTCGACGTCGACCTGGGCAACGGTGGCGGCGGCGAGTCCCGGTTCTGCAGCCGACGCTGGTGGTGCTAGGTCACCGGAGTGCTCGCCGGAGCTCGGCCGCGACCAGCTCACCCATCGTGGAGGCCTCGTCGGTCATCGGCTGCTCGAGGTATTTCGCCTGTCGGCCGGGGTCGTGCCGCCAGGTGAGTTCTTCGTGCTGGCGGACCGCATACGGCGTGTCGTAGGAGACGGCGGCGCGCAGGGCGCCCTCGTCCACGCTCGCGACGCCGGAGCGCTCCAGCGTCGCCTCCTCGATCGGCACCAGATCCCGGCTGGCCTTCAGGAGGTGTTCGGCGGCCTTCCGTAAGCCGAGGACGGCGGCTGCGCGCTGCTTCGCCTTGATCTTGCCGACGTTGGATCGGTAGACGGCGCGCTGCGGCATGGACAGCCTCCTCTACTGGAGTGCGACTTCGAGGTGATCCGGTGTCGGGAGGCCGCCGCCGTCCCGCCGCGCGGAGACGAGCACCGTGGTGGTGCGGCCGTTCACCGTGACGCGGGACCCGACCGGGCACGTCGTCGACAACGGCATGTAGACCGTCGTCTCGGAGACGACCTGGCCGCCCGTCGCGTCCCGGACCAGACGGCGCTTGTCGTCGACGAAGCAGCGCACGGTGGTGGCGTCGTCGTACTCGGGGCCGTACGGCCCCTCGCCGGTGAGCGCTTCCACGGTGACGGTGTGTCGGAGCAGGAACGCGGGCAGATCACTCATCGGTGGTCTCGCACACCTGGTAGGAGTACGGTGACTGCCCGGTCAGCCCCGCCTGAGCGAGGACCATCGCGGCCTGGGGTGCGAGACGGGTAGCAGCTGAGCCACCACCCGCCCCGCCGCTCGAGGATCGGCGGCCGAGCCGAACCGAGCCGATCGCGACATCCCCGTACTCGGCGGTCGCGTTCGTGCCGTCCTCTCCCACAGCGACCCACGCGTGGACCTGCTCGATCGTCGCCTCTTCCAGCGCGGTGAGCACGGCGGCCTCGGTCGCGACCCCGTCGTCGTCGACGTCGTAGACGGCGCAGAGCAGCGCCTGGTCGACGAGCCGGGATGCCCGGGCCAGGAGAAGGCCGATGTTGGAGGGGGCCGTGGTGTCGGTGTACGTCTCGTACTGCTCGCTGGTGGCGTGCGCCATCGGCGGCCTCCCTCCGTGGTGGTTGTACGCGGGCGGGCTACGCGCACCCTCAGACCCTCACCCGCCCGCGCGAACATGGGGGTCGTCAGTCCAGGACTGCGACCGTGACCGACGTCGGCGTCGTCCCGGTGTAGTTGATCCACACCGAACCGTCGGCCTGCCGGAACTCGGGCCCGAACGGGCCGAACAGCCGGTGCTCGCCGGCCGGGATGGAACCGCCGCCGTCCGCGATGGCTCGGGATCCGCGGCCGACCGTGCCCGGGGTGGGGAATGCGACGGTCAGGCTCGCGTCGTCGCCGTTGCGGATCCACACCCGCCGGTCGGCCGTCCACGCGAACGAATTGCCGTCGGTGAGCTCCGCCGCGGTGTCGACGGTTTCGAGGTTGATGCCGTCCTCGGAGGAGGCGACGGCGGTGAGAGCGGTGCGCGCCATGGGCTACGCCTCCTGGGTGGTGGTCTTCTTGGCGGCACGTCCGCGGCTCTTCGGCCGGGGGGAGGAAGGCGCCGAGGGCGGGGTCCCGGCGCCCTCCACGACGACGAGAGGCTTCTCCCGACGCTGAATGTCGGGCTCCTCGGTGATCCCGAACACGGCTGGCACCTCGCGCAGCGCCGCGGCGAGTTCGGGGGCCTCGACCACGGCCCGGCCGTCCACGAAGTAGACGAGCCCGGCCGTGGTGCGGATCGGCACCTCCCCAGCAGGGAAGCGCGTACAGCGGAAGACCGGCACGTCAGGCCCCGGACGGGGCGCCGACGCGGAGGATCTTGCCGTGCTTCTTCTCGTTGCCGTACTTGAGGCCGATCTCGCCGTAGATCTGCTTCTTCTCGGCGGCGCCGGTCCGGGCGAGGTCCTCCACGAACAGGTGGCCCTTGCCGGGGATCGGCAGGAACACCGGGGAGCACTCCTCCAGGCTGACGACGGCCAGCGTGGAGGTGGGCATGTGCCGGTTGAGCATGAGGTTGATGCGGCCGAAGTCGCACTCGAACGTCATCAGGGACACGCCTCCGACCGAGCGGGACGACTCCTGGAAGTTCTTGTCCTTGATGTAGATCTTCGTCAGGGCCCGCTTCAGCGACGCGCCGCACATGATGGTGGCGGTCTCGGACTCCTGGATGCCGCCGTTCTCCCACACCTGCTGCATCAGGTCGCTGATGATCGCCTCGGTGAGCGGGGTGGCCTCGTACACTGCGGCGCCGCCGTCGGTGCCGAACGCGACCGCGCCGCCGCCGGGCCGGGTCGCGATGGTGAAGGTGTTGGCGTCCGGCGCGGTACGCACGTAGTAGATGGTGTCCTCGGTCAGCACCGAGCTGGCGCCGCCGGTCAGGGTGGTGACGGTGATCTGGTCGCCGACCGCCAGGCCGTGGGAGGTGAGCGTCCACACCTCGGTGTCGGCCTCGATCGTCGCCGTGCCGATCAGCGTGCCCTGGGTGGAGACGTTGGTGGAGGTGGCCTCCAGGATGCCGCGGGTCCGCCTGGCCGTGGCGTTGCTGCTCGGGTTGTTGAAGGTGCCGGTGATGAACGACTTCTCGACATCCCTCGCGATCTGCTTGAGGTGCTGCTCGATCTGCCAGTCCAGCTCGTTGAGCACCGGGTTGGAGCCGGAGACACCGACCGATCCGGCGTGCGAGGACCCCGTGGACGCCACCTGGCCGGTCGCCGCGAGCTTCGTGTACGACAGCTCCAGCGCCTCGGTGTGGATCTCGACGACGTTGTTGACGTTGAACCGCACGCGGGCCTCGGCGGTGGGCGCGTCGGCGCCCTCCAGGCGCTGTCGGGACGCCGACGCGTCGCGCAGGTCGTAGCCCTGCCACTGGAACAGGGTGGCCGAGGCTGCCTCGCCGCCGGTCAGGCCGCCGATCGCGCTGAGGAAGGGGGTGTCGGCCGGGGTGACGGCGAAGAGCTCGCCGACGTAGTTCGGCAGGTCGAAGGTGTCGCCCTGCCCGGTGATGCCCGCCATGGGTCATCCTCTCTGGTCGAGGTCGGGCAGGCGTTCGGGCCTGGCCCTAGTTGGTTACTGGCTGGACTGCTGAATGAGCAGCGCGCTCTTGAGCTGCCGCGCCGTCTTCCAGTCGCCCTTGCTCTCGGCGTCGGCGATCTGGTCGCGGAGGCTTCGCGGTGCTTGGCCGCCGCCGTTGCCGGCCCCGAAGTCGCCGCCCGAGGAGGGCGGAACCTGGGGAGTAGGCGGTACGACGGGCGCAGCCGGGGCGGCTGCCATCCACGGGTTCGCGGTCAGCGCGGCCTGGATCGCCTCGGCGAGCTTCGCAGGGAAGTCCTCCGCTGAGGGGTCGAGGCCCTTCGCGCGCTCCATGAATGCGACCGAGCCGAGGAGGGCGTCGGGGTTGACGCCGTGCGCGGCTGCGGTGGTGTAGGCGTGCCGGAGCACGGTCTCCGACCGTGCGGTGGTCCTGTACTTCGCGGACTCGTCGCGCAGGTCGCGGATGTGCTTCTGCCACTTCTGCGGGAGCTTCGCCAGGTCCTCGCTGTCGTCGCCCTGGGAGGACGGCGGCGGCGGGGTCCAGGTGGGCGGCTGCGGAACCGGAGGCGACGCGGGAGGCTGGGCCTGCTGCGCAGGAGCGGGGGTCGGCGGCTGCGCCTGAACGGGCGGAGCCGGGGCGGCCGGGGGCTGTCCGGCATCAGCGGGCGGGACGGGCATGGACATGGAGACCCTCCTGGGGGCTCGCGGTGGTGGAGCCCGGCACCTGGCCGGGCGAAGGGGTTTTGGACCGCTCCGGGCGGCCCGTTTTCGGGTGTCCGTCTCCGGACATTCGGGACGGAAGTTGATCGTTTAGGCGTATGGTGCGTTCTTGTGCACCCTCCGCAGCATCAGCCCCAGCAGCCGTACGGCCAGCCAACCCAGCAGCAGCCGTACATGACGCAGCCGCTGCCGTACGGGCCGCCGACGCAGCAGGTACCGCCCGGCTGGCAGCAGCAGCCCTATGGGCCGCCGCCCGGCTGGCAGCCGCCCCTGCCGCCGCCCAAGAAACGGGGAGGCGGGCTCGCGCTCGCTGTCGCCGCCAGCGTGGTGGCTGTGCTCGCGGTCTTCGGTGGAATCGTCGCGCTCACGGATGGCGAGACGACGACCACGGCCACGCAGGAGGCGAGCAGCACCGCCGAGACCAAGAAGGCGAAGTCGTCGAAGAAGCCGACGCCGAAGCCGGCCTCAACGCGGATGACGCGCACGGACAGGGAGGCGCTGTTCGTGGCCACGGTGAAGCAGCAGGACGCGCTGCGCAACGCGGACCCTGAGGACCTGGTGAAGCTGGGCAGGGAGATGTGCAAGGCGCTGGACGACGGCTACACCCTCACCCAGGTCGCAACATCCGGCGTGGAGCAGTTCGGGTTGGAGACGTCAGCGTTCGTGGCGGGTGCGGCGATTGTTGGCCTGTGTCCTCGCCACAAGGGGAAGATCCCCGACTAAGCCCTATCGTTGCTTTCGGGCTCATCCTCTGGGCGGACCGCGTCCACCGGCAGCGTCTCCTCGACCGCCCACCGGGCGAACAGCCCTCGAACCTCGGGTGTCTGCTCACTCACGGGATGACCTCCAAGTCGACGCGGTGGACGCCGTCCACGATGCCATGGTCAACAACCACCCGGTAGCGGAGACCACGATCCAGGAGGATCTCTGCCGCGGAGTGCATCTCGGTGAGCTGCAGCGCGCGGGTGCCGGCGGGGACGAGGATCCGGTACACGGTCGGGAAGCGCGCGTCCGAGCCCTGACGTGAGCCGACGTCCTGCCCCCACAGGCCGGTGACGAAGTCCTGCGCGACGTCATCCCGGGCGGACGCCGAGGAGAACGCGTCGCCGCGCCATTCCAGACCCTCGTTGCCGCCAGCCGGATCCCACATCGACGGGTCCGCGAGCGCCTTGTGAGGTTCCCGGACGCCTCGGTAGACGACCAGGTCGCGTTTCGTGGGGGCGAGCTGCATCATCCGGTCCATCCGGGTGATGTGCTCCCGGATACGGTCCGGGACGCCGTCGTCGAGCTGGCCGCCGCGGGCCGCGTACAGCGCCCGGTTCATGAGCGCGTACACGTTCTCGTTGCCGGTGTCGCCGGTGTAGGCCGCGATGGTCCGCTCGAACTCCTGCAGTTCCCGCTGCCGGATCTTCCGGTCGAGGATGCCGCCCCGGATGACCTGCCCGTAGGCGGGTGCCGACAGGAGAGCGTCCTCGCCGCGCTTGGCTACGGCCAGGCGCCGCTCGTAGTCGGCGCGCTCCGCCGCTGTGGGCTTCTTCGCCTTCGCCTTGGCTTTCGGCTTCGGCTCGGGCTTCGGCTTCTCTGCTGCCCGCTTGGCTGCGGCCTCGACGACGGCCTGCTCGTCGGCCTTCTTCTTTGCGGCCGCCGCGTCCTGCTCGGCCTGGGCGGCGTGCGGGTCGCGGTCCCCGGTGTACGGCTCTTCCAGCGAGATGAAGTGCTTGTGCTGGTCTCCGATGACCACCGCAGCGTCACGGTCAGCCTGGGTCAGCGTCTTCTGGTTCTCCTCGGGGACGATGCGCGCGTCCGGCTGCCGGTTGAGCATCCGGAGCGCCTGGTCGACCTGCGCGCGGGGCAGGTCGGTGAGGAGTGCCCGGAGGCGGGTGAGGCTGACCCACCTGCCAGGCTCGGAGAGCTGGGCGTAGGCGGCGCGGATGCGGCCCTCGATGGTCCGCGGCCGGGCCGCCTCCTGCTCGGCGGCAGTGCGGCGGGCCTTCTCCTCGGCTTCGCGGCGAGCGGCCTCGGCAGCCTCGCGGGCCTTCCGCTCGACTTCCTCCCGTGCGCGCTGCGCCTGCTCCGCCTGCTCGCGGGCTTCGGCTTCGCGTCGGGCCTGCTCGCGCGCGGCGGCCTTCTCATATGCCTCCCGCCGGGCCTGCTCCTCCGCGGCCTTCTGCTCGGCGTCCGGGTCCACGGTGGGGGCATTGTCGATGGTGGGCGGCGGCTCCAGGTCGGTGACGGGGCCGCCCTTCGGCCCGCCCGCCGGCGGGATGTTGCCCGCGCCGAGCTGCTCCCGGTAGGTGAGCCGCTTCAGCTTCGGGTGGGCCTTCAGGTGCTCGCGGAGCGCGGCCTGAGCCTGCCGGACCTTCGCGCGCGCGGCCCGCTTCCCGGCCTCGTCGAGGGCACCGAGCTCCTGCTCCTTCGCGGCCCGGATCCGCCGCTCCAGGGCGCGCTGCCGCTGGCGGGCCTTGTCGCCGTCCGGGTCCGCGGTCTCCCGCGTCGGCGGCTTCGTGACGCCAGGCAGGTACGCGCTGAAGCTGTGCCTGCAGTTGGGGTGCTGGAAACCGCGCGCCCTGGCCTGGTCGAGGGTGGCGAGCACGTGCACGGTGAGCATCTCTCCGTCGCGGGTCGCGTGCTCGACGCGCAGCTTCCCGACCGGCCCGGCGTCGCGCCGGAGCACCCGGCCCTCGTACGGCCTGCACTTCGCGCATTCCTGGCCGTGGTCGGAGACGATGACGAGGTCGATGCCGATCTCGGCGAGCCGGTCGGTCTGGGCGGTCATGGCGGCGCGGGCGACGTTGGTGCGGCCGATCATCTCCGCGTAGCTCGACAAGCGCCACCTGCGGTTGGCCTTGTCGATGAAGGAGACGACGCCCTTGTCGATGAGGCGCTGCCATGCCGCCTGGGAGGCCTGCCGCCGGGTGAAGGCACCGCTGGCGATGCGCGCCGCCGCGTCGGCCTGGACCGCTCGGTAGGCGTCGACCGGGGCGCGGAGGATGTTGCCCTCGACCATGCCGAGGTCGCGGTGCAGCGCGGCGGCGATCCGCTCGATGACGGCCAGGCCGGGAATCTGCTTCTGCGCCTGCTTGGCGTCGTCGCGGATCAGCTTCGACACGGGCAGGTCCACCAGGGCGGTGCCGTACCCGTTGAGGTACGCCTTCCGGATCGCCTCCCGCACCGCGGCGCTCTTCGTCTTCTGCAGCCTGGCGTGGACAGCCTGAGCGGCGGCCTGCAGCCGGCGGACCGCGTCCAGCTTCACCTCGGCGGTCGGCGCGTCCAGCCCCTTGCGGAGTTCGGTGGCGACGACGTGGACGAGGCTGGCTTCGACGTTCCGGTAGAGGTCGGCGACGGTGCCGGCAAGGGAGTCGAGGAGGTCCTGGTCCACAGCCACGAGGACCCCCTCGCTGAACTATTCACTCCGGGTTAAAAGTTGCCCTGCTCCTCGCCGGGCGGCCCGTCTTCCTCCCTCTCGCCCTCGCCCGGGGTGGGGGGGAGCGCGAGAGGGTCGAGCACCGGGTCCGGCCGGGCGTCCGCGATCCGCCGTACCTCCTCCTGGACCTGAGGTTCGTCCCAGTCCGGGTGGAGTATCTTCACCGCGGTCTCGTCCGAGACGGCTTCAGCGCGGCGCATCAGCTCAACCGTGGTGGCCAGGGCCTGGATGTCGGCGGAGACGGAGTCACCGAAGACGATGGCCGGCCGCTCCGGGACGACGCCGGAGGAGAAGAGGACGGCATCGAGCTGCAGCAGCATCTCGACCGCGGACGCCAGCTCCGGCGCGGTGTAGACAGCCTTCCGCCCCCTCGTCGTGAGGGAGCGGCGTTCCTTCGCGGCGACCTCTGTCGCCGTGACCGCGACGTCCCCGCTCAACCCGAAGGACTGGGCAGAGTAGCCGGTCGCCCTCAAGATGGCGGCGAGGAGGTCGGCTGCCGTGTCGCGGTGCTCGACGACGCGGATGGCGAACTGCTGGGGGCTGATCTCCATGCGGTCGTCGCCGCCGAGGACGTTCATCGTCTCGTAGAGCTCGCGCTCCGGGTCGAAGAACGCTCCCCGGCCCGGGCCCTGGTTCTGCAGGTACGAGGAGGGCACGATCAACCGCGCCTTCGCGAGGCGGATGTCGCGCATCCAGGACGTGTACACCTCGTCGAGGGCGTCCATCAGCCCGAGCACCGCGCCGTCGAAATCCGACCGGCCGAGGTTGGCGCCAGCCGGGAGGTTCCGCCACGTCCTGTTCGGGCGCATGTTCGGGACATAGACAGCCGTGCACCGGTCGAGGCCGGTGGCGATGACGGGCTCCAGGCCGGCGGTCTCCGGGTGCGAGGACAGGGGGAGGGGTTTGCCGAGGTCCCCGCGGGACCCGGTGTAGAGGCCGTGGAGGATCGCCCCGGGCTCGTGCCGCTCCAAGTGGATCAGGCGCTCGGTGTCGTTCGGCTGGTCGACGACCCGCCAGAACGTGCCCGCGTGCAGGCGGCCCCACCGCCACTCCGGGACCGCGGCATCCGCGTGGACGGCGGCGAGCCACGGGCCGGGCGCGACCTGCTGGTCCCAGACCCCCCGGAGGTAGTACCCGCCGAGCGCGGCGCCGACTTCGGCGCCTTCGAGGAGGGTTGCCTGGAGGCCGTTCTCGATGAGCTCGTCGATGCGGGCCTGCGTCTCCAGCGACTTGACCGTGATCGAGGGCGGCTCGGAGAAGAGCAGGTCCGCGGACATCGTGCAGATGTCGGAGGCGACGGGCACGTGGAGTTTCGTCCTGCGCTCGCCGGCGGGGGTGGGCTGGCCCCAGAAGGTGCGGGCGAAGGCGCCGACGATGCCGCCCCGGTACTGCGACGGCCGGTTCGCGGGCCGGTTGCCGTTGATGGGGTCGCCGTAGATGAGGGAGAGGGCGTCGGCGTCTCCGCGGTACCAGGCGTCGAGGACGCTGTACTGCTGGTAGATGGGGTCGAGGGCGGGGGGCGGCCAGGTGCCGCCGCTCGGCAGCGGCATGACGTCCGTCCTCTCAGGCAGCGGAGGTGCCCGGCCCGCCTGTCACCCGTTCCCCAACGGAACAGGCAGGCCGGGAGATCATGATTTTTGCTCTGACGGAAAGTTGCAGAGCGATGAAAGGTCAACTACCGAGAATCAACATTCCCGTAAGTTGACCCGGAGAAATGTCCGATTTTCAGGCGGCGAGCTTGCCGGGCTCGACGAGCTGGTACTGCCAGACGTTGCGCGTCGTGTGGATCGCATACCGGCCCGCATCGAGCGAGTGGTCCGCCGCCTTGATCGGCTCGTCCTCGCCCTTCTCCGCCTTCTTGTCGTCCCATGAGTAACCGGGCACCTCCTCGATCCACCCCGCGCACGAGCGGTGGACGCGGAGCCGGTCGGTGGCCAAGAGGGAGGCGACGGTGCGGATCCCGGGGAGGACCTCATTCGCGCCGGCGGCTGTGGTGACGCCGTCGTAGTGGAGCTGGGCCCGGAACGAGGCCGCGCTGGGGTCGACGACCACGTACTGGGGGCGCTCGTGGCCGCCGCCGTTGAGCCAGGTCCGGAGTCGCTCGGAGTACTCGACATCGGTGAGGCTGCGCCGGTTGAGCTTGGAGTCGTACCGGAACTCCCGGGTGAAGTAGAGGCGGCCGTCGGCGCCCAGGCCGAGCATGAGCGCGGCGAACGGGTTGACGGTGCCGTAGTCCACCCCGGCGGCGATCCATTGGACGATGGGCGGCAGCTCGGTGACGACGTGGCGGGTCTCGTCCCACATGTCGAAGACCGCGCCCTCGGCGAGGCACCATTCACCGAGGATGAACCGGCGGTACCAGAGCCCGACGTACTCCTGCTTGAGGGAGGTGACGTAGGCGGGGTCGAGGGCGGGGTTGTCGTCGAGGGTGAAATGCCAGTAGCGGAGATCGAGTTCACCTTGGCGGAGGATGAACTTCTTGCGTGCCCAGTGTGCCGGGCCGTCCGGGTTCGTCGTCGCGAACACCTTCGCCCCGGCCACGGAGAGACGGGCGAGGAGCTGGGTGAAGAAGTCCTCGGGGATGAGGGTGAGCTCGTCGACGTAGGCGCCGGCTGCGGTGAGGCCTCGGAGGCGTCCTTCGGCCTTGGCGTCGTTGGCGGTGATGACTTCGATCTGGCGGCCGAGGATGGTGGCGGTGGGGGCGCCGCGCGTGTACTTCACGTGCTGGGCGGCCTCGCCGAAGATGCTTGGGTCTTGGAGCGGGCCGAAGACGTTGCGGGACACGGTGTCGTAGGTCTTGCCGGTGACGACGAGGGCGCCGCCGCGGGGGGCTTGGGCGACGTACATGAGCCAGCGCAGCAGGCTGGAGATGGTCTTGCCGGAGCGGACGGCGCCGGACCAGATGTTGATGCGCGCGGTCGCGTGGGCGATGGACTGCTCTTGGAGGTCACTTAGGCGCGGTGCCATGGCGCTCCTGCATCCCGTCGAGCAGCGCCCCGAGCAGGGACACGGCCTGCTCGGCTCCGGCGCCGGAGTCGTGCCGGTCGATGACGACGTGCTTGTCGATGGCGACCGCGGCCGACGTCATCAGGTTCCGCAGTTCGGCGGCCGGCGGCTTCGGCAGCACCTTCGAGTTGAAGGTGTTGTCTTTCCCGCCGAACGAGTAGACGAGGTACTCGCCGTCCATCTGGTCGAGCAGGTCGCCCGCCTTGGCGAGGAGGCGGCGGGACAGCTCGGCGCGGACGGCGCGGTTGTCGGCCTGCTTCGCCTCGGTCGCACGTTTCGTCGATGACCGGTCAAACGCGGTGGTCAGCCCGTTGCGTTTGGCGATGTTGGTGACGGTGCCGACGCTGACGTCGTGGTCGCGGGCGATGGCGTTACGGGACTTCTGGCTGGCCTTGATGTCGTCGAGGATCGCCTGGCGCTTGTCGTCGGGGAGGGCTTTGCCTCGGGGCACACGAGCTCACCCCCGGACATGGGAAAGCCCCGCGCAGTGGCGGGGCTTCAGCGGATATACGTCTCCGGGAAGAGGATCTCATGGCTGTGGATAACTCGTCAAGCATGGCGCTGATCAGGCGCGATTCTCCAGTTCGCTGAGTCTTGCTTTCAGCTCTGCGATCTCTGTTTCGGTGCGCTCAACGCGCTCGCTCTGCGCGGCCACGGCCTGTTCCAGGCGGCGTTGCCGTACATCGAACCGGCGGTTGAACTCCATCTGGTACGAGAAGGCAGTGGCAACCGCTTCGAGTGCTCGACGGGTGTGGTCGTCGACCTGGTTGAGGTCCACGTTCGTGGCCACGCGATGGCCTCGTTCCAGGGCGCGGGATGAACGGGCCTGCTGACGTCTGGCCAGCACGAGGTGTTCGCTTGCTTCAACGATGCGGTATCCCTGGTTGGGTACGGAGTCGAGAGCGCGCTTGTCGACGTCCTGGTACTCCTTTGCGGCTCGCCGTACGGCCATCTGGATGGGGTGGCGTTCCTTCTCGGGGTTGAGGCCGAGGGCTTCGCCGAGCTGTTCATAGGTGACCACGTCGCCGATGTTCGCGGCCTTGAGGTGTTCGTAGACGGTGCGCCAGCGAGCCTGATCTCCGATGGGGGCGAAGGTGGGCATCATGCCTCCTCGATGGTGGCGGTGAAGCGGCCGTAGCGGGGGCGCCAGTCGCCGAGCCCGATGAGACTGCCAGCGGTGTCGGCGATCTCGCGGAGTTCAGCGAGGTCGAGGATTTCGGTGTCGAGGATGCCGGTGGCGCGGCATCGCCAGTTGCGGAACTGAGGACGGCAACGCATGGTGCGGGAAGTGCCGACCTTCACGGAGGCGATGTGCCGGAAGTTCTCGTCGGCCCATAGGCCGTCGATGGTGCGGGGGCCGTCGTAGGCGAGCGGGTTGACGTCGGTGGTGATGAAGACGCCTTCCTTGATGCGGGGCCCGCGCTTCGATTTCTTGGCCCCGTCGAACAGGGCTCTCCAGATGTTGTCGGCAGGGATGTACGGGCCGATGTCGTCGTCGAAGTAGAGGCTCCCCGCGTGCTCCAGGCGGGCGATCTCCTCGTGGTTCTCGTCGGTTTTGCCGCGCTTGCTGGTGACGGATTTGAGTGCCTTGGTGGCGGGGTCGAGCGGGTTGGCGAGCCGCGAGTTGTGCATGAGCAGGGTCGCGGTGCCGGTGATCGTGATGGTGAAGTCCATGCTCACTCCTGTCGTTGAGCCCAAGCCTTGCCACGCCACGCCGGGCCAGGCCTAACCTTGCCGTGCCCTACCGCGCTGAGCCTGGCCACGCCGAGCCGAGCCTCGCCGTGCGCGGGCGTCGAGGCCTCGCACCTCGAAGGCTGCTGGTCGCCCTACCTGAATCCCCATGCCTTGCCGTGCCTTGCCGTGCCATGCCGGGCCTTGCCTTGCCTGGCCATGCCAGGCCTTGCCGCGTAGCCCGCCATAGCGGCGCGCAGCCCACGCTAAACCCTGTGAACAGTGTGCAAACAAAAAACTTCACGCGACATCTTTCTCAGCAGCCTGGACGTGCCGGGCGAGCCGCTCCCAGTCCTGGATCGGCCACACCGGCTGTCCACCCCACCAGGTGCCGACCTCCCGGGCGGGGGGCTCACAGACGCCGTGGCAGACGATCGCGACCAGGCCGCCGGGCAGCTCCCGTACCCGCCACACGCCAACCTCGTGACACCACGGGCACTCCACGTCGAGGGTCTGGCCGTCGTAGACGAGGCACAGCGCGCGGGCGGTCTGGTCGACCATCCAGCGGGCGATCGGCGCGGCGTGCTCGACCAGCTCCTCGGTGAGGTGGGCGGCGGCGTAGGCGAGGTACGGCCACGCGTCGAGCTCACCCATACCGGGCGGCGGCAGCACGGGAAGACTCGCGTGCTCGGCCACCATCGCGGCGAGGTCGTCGGCGGCGACGAGAATGTCGAGCGCGGTGGACAGGATGGCGACGTCGACCGGGGCCGGCGACTCACCCAGGCTGAGCGTGGTCCGCTCGAAGCGTTCGACGCGCGCCTGGGCGTCCCGGGCGGCTCGGGCCTCAGGGGAGAGGGTGGGCTGCCTCCACGGGCGCCGGGTGCCGGGAATTCTCGCCTCCACGAGGTCTGGCCAGTATTCGATGACCCATTCCAGGTCCGCCACCACTTCGTCACGCATAAAAGGTGCCTCCTCAGAATGGTGGTTCGTCGGGAATAGGCTGGCCGTACGGGAGAACGAGCGGGATCGGCGGAGAACGAAACGCGGGCGCGACTGCTCCGGGCGGACAATGGTGGTCGGCGACGACTTTCCATTCCCTGGTTCCGGCGATTCGGAATGAATCCCGGTAGACGAGAAAAGGCTTCCGGGGCATGCCGAGGGGGTGGAGGTCGTAGGTGTGTCGGCCGGCGAGGATCTCGGCGAGCTCCTGCTCCCGGGTGAGCGGCTGAGCAGTGGCGCGGATGGGGAGGGCCTGATCGTGCCCAACCAAGATCATGATGCCGCATCGAGGGCAGGCGTCGAGCACCGCGGGTATGGAGATCATTCCGGACCCCGGAATGACGGTTGTGACGGATGACAGTTCTTTTCTCGTTCCCCTCTCACATGCGTGTGTGCGCGCGCACGTAAGGCGATAACCAGACGGAATCTGTCATCTGTCATCGGCGACCCGAAAAATCGACCATCCTTGCAGGTCAGGCCGTGGTTTTCGGCGATGACGGATGTGTCACCGCAAACTGTCATCACCATCCGGGCCCGCCGTACGGCTGATCGTCCGATCCCGGCCTATCGTCCCTATGGGACATTCCGGGCTGTGACAGATGTGGAGCGCTCGCTGGAGCCGATGACGGATCCGAGTCGTCCACCGTGAGGAGCGTGATACCCGTATATGACCTGGCTCGGGAGTTTCGTGTCTGGCCGACGTTGAAGCGACGGGAGAGCTCCATGGTGAGCCGCTTCGCCGACACCGGAGACTCGCCCTCGCTGAAGCACCACCGCTCGTAGGCCTCCCTCAGCTTCGTCCCCTGGATCTGGACCTGGTCGCTGCTGGCGAGGTGGCAGCACTCGGTCACGAACCTCTGCACGGTGTCCTGGTCGGCCTCATAGTCGCTGGTCGCGGCGAGGACGGTGGAGGGTTCGGCGAGGCCGCCGGCGACGTACTGGGCCGCGCCCTGGATGATCCAGGCGAGCAGGGCCGGGCCGTGCTCGCGCACGAGGATCCCTTGCAGGTCGTCGACCATCTTCTCGGGTTCGACCTCGTGGTCGAAGGGGATGAGGCGGAGCCTGCGCCAGAAGGACCGGCCGCCGGACCGGACGGCGGGTCGGTGGTTGCCCATGAGCCACAGATGGTGGGTGGCCTGGAACGTGAAGTGGTCCTGACGCATAAATCTTGCGGTCAGGGAATCACCGCCGGTGAGCTGCTTAACTTTTGTCTCGTCGAACCTGGCATCCTCGTCCACCTCACTGCAGACGACCATTCTCATACCGGCGAGACGAGCGATTTCGGTTTCGTGCTGGGTGCCATTCTTCGCCATGAGGAAGCCGGACGGCGCGGTGGTCGCATAATCGCCGAGAACACCGATGAGGCTTTCCAGGAAAACACCTTTACCGTTTCCTCCGCTGCCGACCGCGAACGGAAGGACATGCTTCGCCACCGAACCGGTCGCGGAGTAGCCGACGAGGCGCTGCAGGTAGGCGACCAGCTCGGTGTCCTGGCCGAAGGTGTCGGCCAGGAACTCGTGCCAACGCCCGGGGTCGGCGTCCGGGTCGGGGCTGCAGGTGGTGACCTTCGTGTGCAGCCGGGCCGGGTCCGCGGGGCCCAGCTCGCCGGTCTCCAGGTTGACAACCCCCGCCGGGGTGTTGAGCTCCATCGGGTGTGCGTCGAGGTCGTCGAACCGGACGACGACCCGGACGTCGGTGGAGGCCTGCAGCAGCATGTTGGTGGTGCCCTGCGCCGACAGCGCCTTCTTCTTCCAGGAGACGGCGGCCTTGTCGTCTTCGGGGAGGCCGCGGGCGACCTGCTTGCCGTACTCGCGGACGAGGCCGCCGCCGGCGGGCTGGAATGCCCACCTCGTGCCGTCCCACGCGATCCACCGGCCCCGCTCCGGCACGTACCGGATCACCGTGCCGAACTGCTCGATCAGGTCGAGGGCGCCGCCGTCGTCGGACTGCGCGTACGTCTTCTCCACCACCTGCAGCCGGGGGGCGAGCTGGTGGACGGTGGCCAGGTTCCCGTCGACGACCGGGCCCGGGCCGGGGGCAGGTGATGCGGGGCGGGTGGGTTCGACGCGGACGCCGTACCCGCGCGCCTGCAACGCCTTGGCGGCCGCCGAGTGGTCGCCGCCGTACTCCAGGTGCGCGACCGCCCCGAACCGGTCGTAGGGCCGCTCGGACTCGAATTCCGTGCTGGTGGTCCAGACGTACAGGTTGTCGCCGTCGTTGCGGCCGGTGGTCGCGGAGATGCCCTGTTTCTTGCCGGGCCGCCGCCAGTAGGTGACCCCCGCCGTGTCGGTCCAGAGCTTCGTCCAGCCCCGGGGAACGAGGATCTCGTCCCACGTGCTCTTGGCGTTGTAGTCGTCGCCGGGGGAGACGCTGCCGTCGTCGTCGAACCCGCTCGCGGGCTGGGAGAAGAGAGGGCTGGACGGGGCGGCCGCGGCCGCGGTCTGCTCGCTGGGGTGCGGCATCCGGTCGAACACAGTCGCCAGGTGGTGGAGGCTGTCGCGTTCTTCCGCACTGATGGTGGGGATGGTGGCGGGTCCGCCGGCGGCGAGCACCCACGGCTTCCCGCTTGGGTGGGTGGGTCCGGAGGAGGGGGCGAGGACGACCCAGCCGCCTTCCCCGCGGGTTTCGGCGAGCACTTCGATGGTGGGGCGGCCGGTGGCTTCGTCGACGGGCCCGGGGCGGCGGGCCAGCTTCGTGTTCTTCGCGACCGGTCCGTCTACTTTGTAAAGGAGGTGGACGCCGCCGGACGGCGTCGTCTCCAGGTAGCCGGTCATGACGCGCCGCCACAGGTCGCCGAGCCCGGACGCTTCGGCCAGCTGCGTCATCTCGACGCCGATCCCGTCGGCGACCGCCCGGCCCTCGAGCTCCAGCATTTCGAGGTCGCCGGAGACGGCTCCGGTGACGACGCCGAGCCCATGCTGCAGTTCCTGCGTGGGCCAGGCGGTGAACCACTTCTGCACCTGTTCCCGGGTGGGGCGCTCCTGCTGGTAGGCCTTCCACGGCACGCCGGGCCGCTTGGATCCGTCCGGGGCGGCCGGGAGTACGCACAGGCCCGCGTCCCAGAGTCGGAGGGCCGTCGTCAGGAGCTGGTTGTCGTCCAAGTTGCGCTTCCCTCGGTGGTGCCGGGTGGGACGGGGAAGCCCCGGAGACGACTCGCGCTCGTCTCCGGGGCTGCTCGGGGCCGCCCTACTGGGCGGGTGCCATGGGCGGGGTCTGCATGCCGAGGGCGGCCATGGCGGCCTGCGCTTCGGCGGTCATCTGGCCGGGCGCGGCGGGCTGGGGGACGGGGAGGGCGGCCGGGGCCGGGGCCTGCGGGATGGGCTGGGCGGCGACGGCGGGCGCACCGCTGGGGTAGCCGACCGGCGCGACGGGGGCCGCCTGCGGGACGGCCTGGGGGAGCGGAGCGACCGGCGCGGGGGCCGGGGCGGCGGGGGCGAAGCTGGGCGCGGTCTGGAACGGGTTGCCGCCGACGTTGTTGAGGTACTGGGTGGCGTAGGCGGCGTCCTGCTCCGTGTACGGCTGCAGGATGTACGGCGCGGACTGGCCGGGCTTGGCGGTGCCCTGGCCGAGCCGGGCCAGCACCGGGTCCCGGCCGATCGAACCGGTCAGGGAGCCGATGAGCGGCTTCTGGAAGAACAGGACGCCGGGCTCCAGGCGCGGCCCGCTCTGGTCGGTGAGGACGACGACGTCGCAGGAGATGGCGTCGGAGGTGCCGAACTGGGTGACGATCCCGCTGCGGAGCTCGCGGACGTAGATGAGCAGGAGGTGGCCGACGTGGTCCTTGGCGCGGAAGTCGCTACCAGCGGACGGCTGAGCGAAGGCGAACATGGTGATCCTTTCGAAGATCCGTGGTGTTCCGGGATCCTGTGATCCGATACAGGAAATGGTACAGAGTGAATCATAGTGAAGCAATATGGAGCAGGGAAGTGGAGCGGCGAGTTACGCGCCGGGGCAGCCGCGGGACAGGTCCGTGGAACCGGGCAGGAACCAGGGGCAGAACATGCAGTACGACTCGGTGGCGGGGATCAGCGCCCAGTTGGCAGGGGTCTCTTCCGGGTCGAGCGCGTACACGACCAGCTTGAGGTTGTCGAGCCGGTCAAGTGCGTCGATGGCGGCCTGCCGGTTATACGGCGCGCTCCACACGTGCAGGCCGTCGATGCGGCCCGTCCTGGGCAGGAAGACGATGGTGACGTTGTCGACCGGCTCGCCGGCCTGCTCCTGGCCGTGCCCGTAGATGTGGCCTTGGGTCTCGTACTGGGGGCCGGGCCCGTTCTTCCGGTACTTGTCGAGCTGCTTGTCGCCGACGACTTTCCAGTCGATGACGGAGCGGACGGCCGGGTCGCGGTCGAACAGGTCGCTGTGGCCGTAGATGTTGTCGCGGATGTGGAGCCGCTGCTCGATGAGGTACCGCTGCCAGCCGAGCCGCTGGTTCTCCGCCTCGTAGGTCTGCTCCATCCAGGCGTGGACGGCGGTGCCGACGATGGATGCCCACGGGTCTGAGCTGGTGTTGACCTGGTCCCAGTCGAGGAGCTTGTAGGCGAGGCGGCGGAGGCAGGGGGTGCCGATCTCGGAGGGGCCGATGGCGGTCTGCCGGGACCTGGGCGCGTTGGCGCTGGCCTGCTTGACGGTGGTGACGACGCCTGTGGCGATGGTGGCGGCGAGGCCGGACAGGGGCTGGGTGGCCCAGCCCGCGTCCGGCTGCGAGAAGCCCGTCACGCCAGCGCCTCGATGGTGAACTGGCCGCCGGAGTTGACCCCACAGAGGATCGCGCCGGTCATGGCCTCCAGGTCCACGACCACGTCGACGTCCTGCGAGAGCAGGTACTTGCGAGCGTCGTCGTAGACCAGCTCGGCGAGGTGGTCAGCACCGGCAGCGACGACCACCAGGGGCGGGATGTCCCGGCGGCGACCGACCCGCCTGTAGGTCACCCGGTACTGGGCCTGTGCGGGCCGGGTCTCGTCGAGGTGGGCGTCGATGGACGGCGTCTCGATCTGCTCGGCGAACTCGCGCACGGGCGGCGGGGTGAGGGTGACCCGGTTCAACTCCATGCTGATGCTCTCGGCCACGGCTACCTCCGTTCGTTGATGATCTGGGCGAGGAACACCACGACCATGACCGGCCAGAACACGCTGTACGCGACCAGAAGCAGCGCTATGAACACGCCCCGGGACATGCCGGGAGGGGTCAGCCTGTCGGCGACGTACGGCCGGAGGATCAGGGCGGCGGCGATGACGGCGAGCCAGCCGTACGCGCCGAGCACGTAGACGGCGGCCAGCGGATGCTCAGGCACCGTCACCCCTCCAGGATCTTGAAGGGGCGGGCGGCCGTCTTCGTCGTCAGGAACGCCTCGTAAATGTCGGGCCGCTCGGACTGGAGCCGCTTGACGTCGACCGTGATGGCGGGCTTGGACGGCTTCCACGACACGGCCGGGCGGCCGTGCACGGTGGCCTCCTCCATGCCGCGCGCCGCCAGATGGTCCTTGATCTTCTCGACGGCCGCGTTCTCGACGTCGGCCCACTTCGCCTTGTTGGCCTTGGCCTCCTTGGCGAGGTCGAGCCAGCCGATCAGGTCCGCGGGCAGGTCGGTGGCGATCGGCTCCGGGTCCGGCACCAGGGTGTCGAAGAGGCCGTCGTTGACGACGCTGGGCAAGGTGGGCGTCTCCCCAGCGCGGCCCGGGAGTGCGAACGGGTCCAGGGCCTGCCGGGCGCGGGTGACGGCCACGTACGTGAGCATCGCCTCCGAGGAGATGAGCTGGCCCGTCTTCGGGTCGTACGGGTCGGAGAAGTCAGCGGCCAACCTCACCGTCGACCACTCGCGGCCCTTCGCCTTGTGCGCCGTGCTCACCACGATGTCGGCGGCGTCCTCGGTGACGAGCTGGTCGACGACCCGCATGATCCGCTCCGGCCCATGCGAGTCGATGAGCTTGACGAGCACCTTCAGGTCGGCGCCACCGGAGTCGTGCTCGGCGTAGTCGCGGACCTCCTGCCAGGACGCGAACGCCATCAACTCGGGATGCTCGGTCGACCTGCCCGCCCGCAGGTCCTGGCAGGCCTTCGCCAGGCGCCGGATGTCGTCGCCTCCGCCGACCAGGGCGGGCCGGTGGCCGGCGCCGAGGGCGGCGATGACCTGTCCGACCGCGCCCGCGTTGGTGCGGCAGAGGACGGCGGCCGGGGCGGGGATCCGCTCGACCCGGGAGTCCATGGCCGGGTTCCCGGCGAGACGGAGCGGCGCGTTGAGCAGCTGCAGCCACTCGTTCGCCTCGTCAGCGATTCGCTGCCCGAACCGGAACGACTGCGACAGGCGCAGCCGGGCCCCGTCGAAGGAAGCCATGGCGTCGACGGCGCCCCGCCAGCCGTAGATGGCCTGGGAGGAGTCACCGACGAGGATCTTCTGCGCGGCCTGGTTCTCGACGATCTGCGCGATGACCGGGTTGGCGTCCTGCGCCTCGTCCAAGAAGATCATGTCACCGGGCAGGGTGGGCTCGTGCATCGCCCACATTTTCAGGTAGTGGTCGTGCTGAAACTTGAGGCTCCCGTTGACCCGGGTCAGGTCGTCCCACGCTTTGAGAGCGAGCGGCACGATCTCCCGACGCAGGGCGGCCATGACGACCGGGTCCTCCAGGCCGGGCACGGACGGCACGTGGTACATCTCCGGCTCGACCTCGGCGGAGTGGCAGAACCGGGCCACGGTGTCCATGACGAGGCGGGCGACCTTCACGGAGGTGAGGGCGTGCGCACCGAGGTCCAGGACGGCCGGGATGCCGAGGATCCTGGCGACCTGCCGGGCCGGGACGCGGGGCCCGTTGAGCCGGTCCGCGTACTGGTGGCCGACGGCCCGGAACGCGAGGCTGTGCGCGGTGGAGCACTGCACGGTGTGCGGGAAACTCGCCGCGGCGTCGGTCGCGATGGCCTTGTTGTAGGCCAGGTACAGCATGCGGTAGTTCGGCCGGGCCGCCGCCACCATCTTCAACGTGCTGGTCTTGCCGGTGCCGGCTCCGGCCTCGATGACGAGGTCCTGGCTGGTGGTCGCGGCGTCGAGGATGGCGGCCTGCTCCGGGGTGGGCGGGTGGTCGAACACCGGTGGCGCCACGGGGACGGCCGGTGCGGGCGGGGCGTAGGCGGCCCCGGGCTGGGTGAACATCAAAGGGAACTCCTAGGTGGGGCTGAGGGTCTGGCGTTCCGTGGAACCACCCCTCCTCCCGCCGTCGGGGGTCGGGGGGAGGAGGAGTGGCTCGGACGCAACGTCAGCGGGCCAGCTCGGCGAGGGCGACGGCGTGGCCGGGCTCGGAGTCGTGCAGGCCCTGCAGCACGACGTAGGCGCGCGCCTCGACCTCGGTGCCGTAGTAACGGACCTGCCGCACGAACCGGCTCTGGCGGTCGTAGGCGTTGATGCGCTGGACGGCGCGGCCGGGGCGGACGATCTCGGCGGGGATGGTGTTCACGGGGTGCCTCCGCAGGTGGGATGCTTCGTTCTGCTCCACTTCAATGTATCAAAGTGGAGCAGAGTGAAGCAATATGAATCACCTAGGGAAAACCGGACATTCGTGGGCTACGGGATGTGAATCTTGTAGAGGCGCAGGTTCGCCGCCTGCAGCTCCTCCACCCGCAGGGCGAGCGCATCCGCCCGCGCCCGCTCCCGCAGCACCTCCGCGGTCGGCGACGTCGACCGGGCCGGCGGCAGCACCGTCAGCTTGTCGAGCGCCGACGCCTCCCGCTCGCCGAGCAGCGCCTCCAGCTCGCGGATCCGCGCCGCCGTCAGCTCATAGGAGGCCCGCTCCCTGTCGATCTGCTGGCCGAGCCGCACCCGCGCCGCCTGCTCCCGATCCAACCGCTCGCCGAGCTCCGCCGCCTCCGACACCAGACCCTCCAGCTCCCGCACCCGGGCCCGCAGCCGCTGCATTTCGGTGGCCGGGTCGCCGGCGAACCAGTCCCGCAGGCCCATCACGACGCCTCCTTCTCTGCTTCCCTCCGGAGCGCGTCCGTGGCCCGGCACATCCGACACGTTGTCTCCCGCCCGCCCGAGACCTTCGCGTTCTTCGCGAACTGGCCGAGATCCTTCTCCCGCCGGCACCGGGAGCAGACCCGCGTCGTCGTCCGGGGCTCGACGACGCCGAGCTGCTCCAGCACCTCCCGGGCGGCCGCGACGTCCCGCTCGTGCGCCTCGACCCGGCACAGCGCGGCGCCGTCGGCGAGCCGCGGGCAGTCGTGCCGGGCGAGAGCGATGCGCACGACGACGACCGCCGCGCCCTGCTTCTCTGCCGCCTCGTGCTGCTCCCAACGGGACGGGGCGAGCACCGCCGCCGACCGGTCGAACATGTCCTGGCCAAGCGACGACTTCTGCGTCCTGGCCGCTGCTGCGACCTGCCAGTCAAGAGCCACCGTGACCCCTCTCAGCTCTGCCGGATCGGCATGACCAGGTACCGGAGCTCCGGATCCACGCCCGGCGGCACGAACAGCATCGGCCGATGCGGATCGTTCATCCCGACTCGGGCCCGCGAGGAGAAGGCGGCGAACGCGTTGAGCAGATAGGCGGGCATCGCCGCGATCTCGAACGGCTCCCCGTCGTAGTCGACGTCGACGACCTCCTGGCCGCGCCCGACCTCGCCGCCGCCCGCGGACACGGTCAGCTCCCGGGGAGCGAACCGCAGCCGGACAGGAGTCGCCCGCTCCGCGACGAGGGCGACGCGCCGGATCGCGGCGGCCAGCTCGGCGACGTTGTCCAGCGTCGCCCACTTCTCACACTCGAAATCGAGCAGCTTCCGCCATTTCGGGTATTCGGGGTCGAGAAGCCGGAACGTCGTCCGACGGTCGGCGGCGGAGACCGCGACCATCCCGTCCGTGATGTGCAGGTAGACGTCCCCGGCCGGGAGGGCTTTGGCGACCTCGGCGAGGACCCGGCCCGGCAGCAGCACCAGGCCGTCGTCGGCCACATCCGCGGGAACCGTGCAGCGGCGGCTGGTGTCATAGTCGAACGCAGCCAGGGCGAGTTCCCCGTCGACCGCTTCGAGCCGGATCCCGTTGAGGACGGGGTGGGGGGAGGATCGGGGGAGTGCGTGAGCGGTCCAGGCGACCGCCTCCGCGAACGCTCCCGCGTTAATCGTGATCTTCATGAGGGTCCTCGATGTCGTCGATGGTGAGCCGACCAGGGAGCTCCGGCATGCCGGGAAGCAGAACCACGCGGAAGTCGTCCATCACTTCTCCAGGGGGACGAGGGCCAGTCGCAGGCCGAGCGCACGCGCCTGCCGGTCCACCTCGGTGAGGCTCGGCACCGTCCCACCGATCTCCCGCCGGGACAGGCCGACGCCGGTGATGTGGAGGATCTGGCCGAGCGCCTCCTGGCTGAGGTTGAGCTCCCGGCGGCGGTGCTTGAGCCCGACCATGATCGGATGCGGCTTACCCACAGGTCATCTCCTTCGCAGCGGCCGCGTACCGCTCCACGGTGCGAACCGACACCGACAGCTCCCACGCGATGTACGTCTTCGACCAGCCGAGCCCGGCCAGCTCCGCGTATTCGGCGCGGCGCTCTCGGGCTGCCTGCCACTCGCCGCCGGTGCCGCGCACCCCGGGGGCAGGCGGACCGTCAGCGGGACGGCCCGCGGCACGCCACCGGACGGCGCACGACTTCACCCAGCCGTTGGTGTCGTGGTCGCCGGGCCGGCCGCAGCAGGCGCAGGTGATGCGGCGGCTACCCATGGGCCACCGCCGTCGGCCAGGCAACCTTGGCGAGCGCGTCACGCTGTGCCTTCGGGAGGTCGACGACCGGGTGGCCGAGAGCTTCCATCCCGGCGGCGCGCAGCCAGGCGGCATCCACCTGGTTGTCGTCGCGCAAATCCATGCCGGTCCGCTGGAACAACGCCATCCGCATATCGGCCTTGGTCGCGTTGCCTTTGCCGCTGGCGTACTTCTTCAAGCTGCTCGGCGGGATGACGGCGTACGGCACACCCCGACCGTCCAGGTGGTAGGCGATCAGCCACCACAGCCCGGCAGCCTCGTGGTGACCGGCGCCAGACATGGAGCCGTAGGACGGGCCTTCGATGACGACCAGGTCGACGCCGGTGGTGACGGGCCCCATGACGGCGGAGCAGATCCAGGCCAGGCGGCCGGTGCCGCGCAGGTCTCCGCAGGTGACGCGTTCGGTGTGGCCGTCGGGGTGGGCGATGCCGGTGGCGGTGAGGCTCGGGTCGACGCCGAGGACACGGGGAGCCGTCACGACGGCCTCCGGTCGATCGCCTCGATCCACGTGCAGCACACCGCAGCGACCTGAACGAGCTCCTCCCGGAGCTTGGCCGGATCCTTCTCGGCGAGCGCCTCGTAGACCTCCTCGAGGAGAATGCCGTCCCACGCGGTGCGTCCGTCCTTCGCGCGCTGGGCGTTGATCTCCTTCCAGCGCTGAGCGCGGAATCCGTACTCCACGCCCTCGGCGTAGTTGTTCTCCAGCGGGTCGCGGTCGGGGTGGTTCTGGGGGCCGAACTTGACGAGCTGGCGGGCCCGCTCGGCGCGGATCAGCCGCTCGATCCGGGTGATGTCCAGGTAGCTCACTTGCGGGCTCCTTCCAGCCGCCGCGCGACGGCCAGGGCCAGGAACGGGGAGACGGCCATGACGGCGAGGGCGGCGGCCTGCCAGAGCGCGGACGGCAACCGCTCCGCGAACTCCAGGACCCGCGGGTCGGCCCACGCGATCGACAGGGTCGCCGCCAGGTAGGCGGCCAGGAAGCTCGCGGCGGCAGCCCAGGCGCGGTGTCCGTGCCAGCCGCGCCGGTGCGCGATGTAGGTGAGGCGGGCGCCCCCGCACGCAGCGAGGACGCACACCACCGTCAGCACCGGGATCACGACGGCACCGTCCCGGCCGCCGCCTGCCACGCACCGTACTCTGGGTCATCGAAGTGCTCGGCGGCAACAGGCCCGGTGAGTGCGGTGGCCGCGGCGAGGGCGAGCGTCGCATGCGCCTGGGCCCGCGTCACGTAGCCGTCATACTGCGGAAGCATGCTTCCGCGGGCCTTCTCCAGGTACTCCTCTGCGGCGCGGTAGTGCTCCGGGCCCGTCATCCCCGGCCCCCTGCCTGCTGCTCGCGGACCCGCTCGGCGTCCGTGTCCGTCAGGTAGTTCTGGAGGGCGTTCTCCTGGTTCGGCGGCAACGTCGCATCGAACGCGGGCGGCGTGTACGGCCGGCCCGGCTGGCGGCGCAGGTCACTGACCCGCAGCACCGTGCCGGTCTCCGGCATCGGCGGGACGAGCCCGCAGCCGACGATGCCGTGCCCGTCCACGCCCGGAACGCCGTTACCGCACCGGCACTCTCCTCCGACCACGTTGAACATGGGGACGTCGTCGACCATCGGGTCCGGGAACGGCGTCCCGGCCCGCGCCACCTGCTCGGCGTGGCCCAGGATCTGCCGCCACCCGGCGACGTCCCGCTCCGCCTGGGCGAGCTGCTCCTTCAGGAACTCGATGTGGGAATCAGTCACCATGACGCGGGGCCTCCTCGGCAACGGCGGGAGTGATGAGGGTGACCGGCCGCTCCGGCAGCCGGTGGTAGAGGTGCGGGCGGCCGCCGTCGACCTCCCGCGCCATCACCTCGAGCCCTTCGCACGGGGCGACGGGGCACGGGGTTGGCGCGGTGAGAATCTCGACGGCGGGCGGCAGCGCCCTGGTCGGGTTCACGAACACGTTGTTCTCCGCGAACGGGATCCGGGCCAGCACGCCCGGGGCGAGGTCGCCGAACTTCATCAGGCCGCGTCCGCGGAGGCACCGGCGAGCAGGGCGCGGACCTCGTCCTCGTAGTAGCGGCGGTGCCCGCCCAGCGTGCGGATCGACTGCAGCTTGCCGGCCTTCGCCCACCGGGTGACGGTTTTCGGGTCGACCCGGAAGAGGCTGGCGACTTCCTGGGGGGTGAGCAGCTGCTCGACGCGGGGGGCCTGGGTGGCCCCGTTACCCTGAGACATCGTCTCTTCTCCTTGCAGTGGGGTTAGGGGTGGGTGGTGTGCTCCCCGCCCGGCGGCAACCAGGCGGGGAGCCAGTCCTATGCGGCCTTCCGGCTGGGCTTCTTCTCCGCGGCCCGCCGCGACCGGGCCTTCGCCGCCTTCAACGACATCTGCGCCATGTACGCCTTGTGCGCGTTCGTCGCGGCCTTGACCACGTCCTGCTCACGCACGATCCCCTCGGCCCGGATCCGGTCGATCCAGTAGTCGAGGGAGACCGGCGAGCGCCGGCGGGCCGCCTCCGTGCGCTCGGCACGGTTCGCGGTGGTCGCCCACTGGACGTTCGCGGCGATCCGCGCGGCCCGGGACCGCTCCTCAGGCGTCGCCATGGGACTCCTTCCTGACTGCAGACGCGGCGAGGAACGCCTGGACCTGCTCGTCCGAGAACTCCCAGTGGGCGTCACCGTGCCGACAGACCTCCGGGGACCCGCACGGGGACCCGCACGAGTGGACCTTCGTGCCCTTCAGGAGTCCGTCGTCCATGGCCCGCTTCGCCGTGGACCGGGAGATGCGCAGCGTGCTGCACAGCTCGGGGAGGGTCAGTGACATGCAACCTCGCTCAAGATGGAACAGTTTGGAGCGTTGTGAAGCATGACGTTACATGGCGAGTACAGATGATGCAATACGGAACATCGTGGATCGACATGGACGCTTATGGAACAGGTGAGGTTTACATCATCTGACACCAGTAGCTAGCCCGATTTGAATCACAGTGGTTCAATACGAAGCATGCAGAAGCGCGAGGGACGACACGACCATGCGCCGGGCCGCCCCCTGTGGGAGCGCGCGGAGCAGATCCGAGTAGAGCGAGGCTGGAGCCAAGAAGAGCTGGCGGAGCGGGCCGGCATCGGCCGCGTCACCCTGGCCAGACTCAAAACCCAAGCGAACAAACCGCAGGCCAGAACCGTCAACAAGCTCGCCGACGCCATCGGCATCAGCCACCGAGAGGCCGGGATCCTATCCGGGCTCATCGGTATCGAGGCTCAGACGGCAGGCTTCATGCTTGACGCCGACACTGACCTGTCGCGTCGCTCGATCATCGAACCTGACGCCGCGCGTCACATCCAAACTCTGCGGGAAGCCGGCCGATCCCTTGGCCGCACCCTCGGCGACGTCCTGGTCCTCACAGGCCTGGCTGAGCCGGAGGAGCTACGGCTCAGCAACGACCCGCTCGTCCGGGAGCTGGTGAACGACCCCGAGCTCCCGGACGACGTCCGCGCGCACCTGCGCGCCGTCTACCTCTAAACGCGCCACTGCCCCAGCTCGGACGCATCGTCCGGAACCGAGCTGGGGCGCCGCTTGCGCATGCCGCCCAGGCCGAGGACGCTGGCCATCGCGATCCGGGCGCCGGCGACCACTCCCTGCTGGAACGAGAGCGTCTTCTTCAGCTCTTCGACCGCTCCGTCTACGGCGCCGTCGACGCGGTCCTCGACGGCCGCCAGGTGGTCCTGGATGCTGAGCGTGCACCGGGCCAGCACGAGCGCGATGCCGAAGAACAGGGCGATGTTCTCCAGCGTGGAGTGGAGCCGGTCGTTGCCGATGTCGGCGATAGCGACGGCGATGGTGGTGCCCCAGAGAGTGACGGTGGCGACGAGAAGTTTGCGAGTCGCCGGGTGGGTAAGGGTACGCCGTGCCATCTATCGTGTTCCTTCCCTTATGAGGCGTGGATCATGGAACGCTCCACGCGTCTCACGTTGGCCGTTGTTGCAGGCGACGGCGGGGTTTGATCACAGTACGTCACGCACTGGCCATTCTAAAGGGGCGTAAGTGACTTCTTTGTTGATCTGTTTCCGCTGGTGAGCGACCTGGATTCGCAACGTTACGCACCGTAAAAATTGAAGGTTGAATTACCTCAAATGCCCGAATGTAGGTTTAGGGCAACACTTACCCGGTAAGGAATACGTGTCCACCCCGATAGGGTGACCGCCCCCGACCTCCCGTCACCGAGGTCGGATACGATCACGTCATTGCGACGAGCAACGCCGCCTGCAAGAAACGGCCCGCCGCAATCCCCGCTAAATGAGGATCGTACCGGCATGGGCACGGTACGTCACTATCAAAAAAGCTCAAAAGTGGGCACGGGGCCTCAAATTTGATCACCTGGTGACAGACGGGCATGCGTCGCCCGAGCCCGCTCCAGCGACAGCTCGCCCGTGTAGTGCTCCACCATCGCCCGAGACGTCCAGCCGAGAATGTGCTGCACATCCGAGTCCCCGGCGCCGGCCGCCAGCAGCTTGTGAGCGGCCGTTCCCCGGAACCGATGCGGATGTACCCCCGCGACCTGCGCCTGGGCGCCCCGCCGCTTCAGCATGTCCGCCACCCCGTACCGCGTCATCTGCCCGGACCGAACACCCCGCAACGGCAGCCACAGCGCCGTCGTCGCCGACGCGTACGGATGCTGGGCCCGGACCCGCAGATACCGGTCGATCGCGGCGGCAGTCTTCTTCCCGATCGGCGCCCAGAACTCGTCCCCGCCCTTGAGCACGATGCGCAGTCGATGGCCACGCAGGTCGACGTCGTCGAGTTGCAGCCCGGCCAGCCCGGACACGCGCGCCCCGTTGTCGATGAGGATCAGGATCATCGCCGTGTCCCGGCGCTCCCCGAACCCGCTGCCCTTGCACGCCTCCAGGAGCCGGCGCAGCTCGTCGTCGGTCAGGTACGGCCGGACCTTCTTCGGCGACTTCGGCTTGTCTGCGCGCAGCACGGGGGAGAGGGTGGTCCGCTCCTCCTCGGCGATCATCCAGTTGAACCAGACGCTCAAGCAGTCGTGCCGGATCCCCGCGGTCCGCGCCGAGGTGCGCGCGGTCTCGGCGACCAGGAACGCGCGGACATGCTCCGCGGCGACCCCTTCGGCGTCGCATGGCATGTCGTGCTCGCGCAGGAACGTGATGAACAGCCGGGCGGACCGGCTGTAGAGCTCGTAGGTCTGCTTCGCCTTATTGGCGGCTTCGAGCTGGAGCTGCCAGGAGTCGAGCATCGCCTCCAGCGGGGTGCCGGCCGGGATGCTGTGACGGATTCGGCGGGGCTTCCGGGGGCGGTCGGGGCGGGCGAATGGGACCACGTTTTCGGTCACGGTGAGGGCTCCCTGTCGTCTTGCTGACCACGGATCGGGCTACGCGGGGGGAGGCCGATTATGTGGTCAGTCACCTATACGCGGACGGGTGGGAGCCCGATTTTTTCGGCCATCCATGATCGAAACATGGGCTGACCAGGGGCGATAGGGTGAGCATGGATCCGGCGTGTGTGTCACCAGACCCCGCAGAGGTCTACCTTATGCGGTGAGCGGATACGGGTGTTCATTCCCCGTTTCCGCCCCGGTCAAGAGAGTTGCCTGCGCAGGCTGGGACTAAGATCCGGTTTGCGTGTTTTATTCGGGTTGGCCAGAGGAGGCGCTGTGATCGTTGTGGAGCGGCAGGAGACGCTCGTCGTGGGTCATGCCGTACGGACCTCCAACGCCGAGGAGATGGACCCGTCTCGGGGGAGGCTGCCCGCGCTCTGGCAGCGGGCGGGTGCCCCGGGGGCCTTCGCGCACGTGCCGGGGCGGGTCGACGAGAACCTCTACGCCGTTCTGACCGACTACGAGAGCGACCACCACGGCTCCTACACCCAGATCGTCGGGGTGGCCGTGCGCAGCATCCCGCGCCTGCCCGAGGGCATGGTCGCGGTGCGGGTCCCCGCGGTGCCCGCGCTGAGGCTGGAGGCCCGGGGGCCGATGCCGGGCGCGCTCATCGAGGTGTGGCAGCGGCTGTGGAAGCACACCGAGTCGGGCGGCACCCCGCCCCGGTCCTTCACCACCGACGTGGAGGTCCACCACCCGGAGGGCGTGGACCTCTACGTCGCGGTCTTCCCGCCGATGGGCTGAACGGATCCCCGCCGGGCCGTACGGAACGGGTGCTCCGTCCCGTACGGCGGCACGCGTTCCGTACGGCCCGGCGCCCTCGCGGCCCTCGGTCCTCGCGGCCCTCAGTCCTCGTCGTCCGGCGGCGGGTCGGGGAGCCGCCAGGCGGAGATGACCAGCGGCATGATCATGTGGGTCAGGAACAGGGCGATCACCATGGTCAGGAAGACGTCGCCGGGGATCAGGAATTCCTCGTCCTTACCGGCGGACACGGCGAGCGTCGCGGCCATGGCGGCGCCGAGGATCCCGAACGTGACGCGGTGGGCCAGGGCGGTGACCCGGAGCCGGTGGGCCAGCTGCCATTCGTCCAGGTGCCGTTCGGCCAGGTCGGTGGCGCCCCTGGTGGCCGTGTTGAGCACGCCGGTGACGGGAATGGAGATGACCAGCACGAGCGCCCCCAGGCCGAGGTAGACCCACCGCTCGACGTCCCGGTCAGTGATCAGCGCGGCCAGCAGCGCGCTGATCCACATCAGCGCCGCCGGGACCAGCCCCGCCGCGGCCAGCACCCTGCGCCGGGTGCGCGTGGCGTACCAGCCCGGCAGGAAGTCCATCTGCAGGATCTCGGCCCGGCTCAGCCGCCTGAACTCCGCCCAGCTCAGCTGCCGGACGTTCTTGCGCTCGCTCATCACTTGACCTCGCTGCCCAGCCGGGGGAACGGTCTCAACGAGAACACCACTTCCAAGGGAACCTCGAAATACTCGGCGATGCGCAGGGCGAGGTACAGGCTCGGGCTGTACTCGCCCCGCTCCAGGTAGCCGACCGTCTGGTAGTGGACCCCGAGCGCGGCCGCCAGTTCCTTGCGCGAGACGCCGCGCTCGGCCCTCAGCATCGGGATGCGGTTGTACACCTCTTCCGCGGACATCGCAGCAGTCTCCCAGCCCGGCGGGGGTCAGGAGCGCTGCGCGGCGAGCTGGCGCGCGGCGAGCCGCGAGCCGGACTCCCGCCGGGTGACCCGGCGGATCAGCGGCGGCGCGAGCAGCATGCCGGCCACCGTCCAGGCCGCCAGCGCGGCGGCGACGTACGGCAGGCGCCAGCTCCCGCCGATCTCCGCGGCGAGCATCGTGTCGGGCAGGAAGGCGGCGCGCAGGCCGAGGCCCTGCCAGTAGAGCGGGAACGCCTGGGCGGTCCACTGGAGGACCTCGGGCATGAGCGTCACGGGGATGAAGACACCCGAGGTGAACATCAGGGCCATCAGCGGCAGGGTCGCGACCCCGACGGCGTTCCTGCTCGGCAGCACGCAGCCGATCGCCGCCCCGAGCGGGACCGTCGCGACCGTGCCCAGCAGCAGCACCCAGGCCAGGGTGAACCAGTCATGGGGCAGGGGGGCGCCGCCCAGCAGGACGCCGGCGGCGACGATCAGCACGCTCTGCACGGCGATCTGGCACAGGGCGGTCACCGCCCGGCCGGCAAGGTAGGCGGGGATGCCGCCGGGGATGGTGCGCAGCCGCAGCAGCGTGCCCTCCTCCCGGTCGGTGACCAGCGCCATCGGGAATGTCATCAGCGCGGTGCCGAAGACGGTGAAGGCCAGGAATCCCACCATCATGAACGTGATCGTGGGGACTCCCGTCTCCTCGACGGTGGAGTCGCCCATCCACAGGGTCAGGGCGGCGAAGACGCCGACCGTGCCGATGAGGGTGCCGAGCAGCTCCTTGCGGGTCCTGAGCAGATGGTTGTGCTCGGTCCAGCCCCGCTTCATCCCGATGCGCAGTGCCCTGGCGTTCACACGTTCCTCCCGATCAGTCCGAGGTAGCTCTCCTCCAGCGACGGCCGCCGGATCTCCAGTCCCGGCACCGGCCCGCCGAACCTCCGGTGCAGCTCCCACGCGGCCTGGGAGGGGTCCGGAGTGGTCATGACCTGCTCGCGGCCGTCCTCCAGCCAGCGCACCTGCGACGGGGCCTGGACGGCCTGCGCCAGCTCGGCCGGGGTCCCGCAGACGGCGATCCGGCCGCCGGACAGGATCGCGGTGCGGTGCGCCAGCTTCTCTGCCTCGACCAGGTCGTGCGTGGTGAGCAGCACCGTCATGCCGTCGTCGGCGGCCAGCCTGGCGAGCAGCCGGTGGAAGTCGTTGCGGGCCTCCGGGTCGAAGCCGGTCGTCGGCTCGTCCAGGAACAGCAGCTCGGGACGGCCCACGATGCCCAGCGCGACGTCCAGGCGGCGGCGCTGCCCGCCGGACAGGCGGCCGACCTGCTGCCCGGCCTGCTCGTCCAGTCCGACGGCGGCCAGCAGCTCGCCGGGGTCGTGCGGGTCGTCGTAGAACCCGCTCAGATGGACGATGAGCTCCCGCACGCCCCACCTGGCGTGGTCCCGCCAGTTCTGCAGCACGATCCCCAGCTTGGCCCGCCAGGCGTCGGTGGCCTTCCCGGGGTCCGTCCCGAGCACGCTCACCTCGCCGGCCGACCGCTTCCGGAAGCCCTCCAGGATCTCGATCGTGGTGGTCTTGCCGGCCCCGTTGGGACCGAGGAGGGTGAAGATCTCCCCTCGCCGGATCTCCAGGTCCACGCCACGCAACACCTCGGCCGCGCCGTACGACATCCGCAGCCCGCGCACGCTCACCGCAGTACTCATACTGATGAATGTAGTAGAAGTACTACACATCAATCAACTCGTACGACGAAGGGCAGTACACCTGGAACGTCGCACCCGGCGCTCCCGCCGCCGGTCACGGTCCCGGACGCGTCCGCCGGAACGGCCGCACGGTGACGGTCAGCGGGGCTCCAGGGTGACGGGGAAGGAGGTGACGCCCCGGACGAAGGCGTTGGGCAGGATGCGCGGGCCCCGGTCGTCGGCCCAGGAGGCCGAGCCGACCCGGCGCACGAACTCCTCGAAGAAGATCCGCAGCTCCAGCCGGGCCAGCGCCGCGCCGAGGCAGAAGTGGGTGCCGAGGCCGAAGGCGATGTGGCCGCCGGGGGTCCGGGTCACGTCGAAGGTGTCGGGGTCGGTGAAGACCGCCGGGTCGCGGTTGGCGGAGCCGTACATCATCAGGACCTGCCGGCCCTCGGAGATCTTCTGCCCGGCCAGGACCGTGTCCCGGGTGGCGGCACGGCACATGTTGAGCACGGGGGTGGTCCAGCGGACGAACTCCTCGACCGCGTTCCCGATCAGCGCGGGGTCCTCCCTGAGCAGCGCCCACTGGTCGGGGTGCCTGATCAGGGCGTCGATCGCGGTGGCGATGACGGTCCTGGTGGTCTCCGCGCCGCCGTCGAGCAGCAGCAGCGCCTCGCTGGCCAGGTGCTCGTCGTCGTATCCGGGCCGCCCGGCCCAGATCGAGGTCAGGTCGTCACGC
Organism: Thiemannella venezuelensis; assembly: GCF_014203605.1. Classification (GTDB taxonomy): domain Bacteria; phylum Actinomycetota; class Actinomycetes; order Streptosporangiales; family Streptosporangiaceae; genus Planomonospora_A; species Planomonospora_A venezuelensis. Next base: position 59,457 of record NZ_JACHJJ010000015.1, read on the forward strand.
GGGCAGCCGCGCCGTTCGGCGGCCAGCTCCAGCACGGCGGCGGCGAACTCGCCCGCCGCCACGGCCGCCTCGTGGGTGACGTAGCGCAGGCCGCCGCCGGCCACGATCGTCGTCTCCGACCAGTGGACCAGCTCCGGCCAGCGCTCGTCGGGGAAGCCCAGCAGCCAGCCGATCATCCGGCCGGGCAGCGGCGCGGCCAGCGCCGGGACGGCGTCCACCGTCTTGCTCTCCAGCGCCTCGTCGATCAGCTCGGTCACCACGGCCCGGACCCGGTCGCTGTACTTCTCCGCCACGTAGCGCGGGGTGAAGCGCTTGTAGACCAGGCGGCGGCGCTCGGCGTGCTCGGGGTCGTCCATCCCGATCATCGACGGGTCGCTGGGGAGCTGCGGCCGGTAGCCGCCGGTGCTGGACCAGAGCCTTCCGTCCCGTTCGACCGCCGAGATGTCGGCGTGCCGGGAGATCCCCCACAACCCGTTGCCCTCGTCGAAGTACGCCGGCGCGTGCTCGCGGAGCCAGGCGTAGACCGGCCCGGGGTCCCCGGCGTACATGTCTCCGTCGAGCAGGTCGATCCTGACCGGTTGGTCCATGGGGGTTCCCTTTCGTCAGGCGAGCACTCCCGCCTCGCGCAGCTCGGCGGCGGTCTCTTCCGGCAGCCCCCAGGAGGACAGGTCGGCCAGCCGGGTCGCGGGGGAGAGGTCCTGCTCGGCGACGCCCAGCAGGCGGGGCGCGGGCGCGGGCTGCCGGACCCCCCCGACCTCGACGAACGTGCCCCGCGCCTTGTTGTGCGGGTGCTCGGGGGCCTCGGACATCTCCAGCACGGGCGAGACGCAGGCGTCCGAGCCGTCGAAGACCGCCTCCCACTCGGCGCGGGTCCTGGAGCGGAACGCCCCGGCCAGGCGTTCGCGCAGCGCGGGCCACTGGCCGCGGTCGCTGCGGTCGGGCAGGTCGGTCAGGCCCATGAGGGAGACCATCTCGGCCCAGAACTGCGGTTCCAGGGAGCCGACGGCCAGGTACTTGCCGTCGGCGGTCTCGTAGGTGTCGTACATGGGCGCGCCGGTGTCGAGCAGGTTGCTGCCGCGCGGCCCCCAGAAGCCGCTCTGCACGCCGTGGTAGAACATCGCGAACAGCGTCGCCGCCCCGTCCACCATGGCCGCGTCGACCACCCGGCCCTCGCCGGTCCGCTCCCGCTCCAGCAGTGCCAGCAGCACGCCGTAGGCCAGCATCAGGCCGCCGCCCGCGAAGTCGCCGAGGATGTTGATCGGCGGGGTGGGCTTCTCGTCCCGGCGGCCGAGCATGGACAGCACGCCGGAGATCGCGATGTAGTCGATGTCGTGGCCGGCGGTCGGGGCCAGCGGGCCGTCCTGGCCCCAGCCGGTCATCCGGCCGTAGACCAGCCGGGGGTTGACCGCGTGCAGGTCGGCGGGGCCGATGCCGAGGCGCTCGGCGACCCCGGGCCGGAAGACCTCGACGACCACGTCGGCACGGGCGGCGAGCCGCTTGAAGGCGGCGACCCCCTCGGGGGACTTCAGGTCCAGGCCGACGGTCCGCTTGCCGCGGTCCATCACGTCCGTGCGCGGCTTGTCGCCCGCGGCGGCCACGGCGGAGACCCGGTCGATCCGCAGCACCTCCGCGCCGTGGTCGGCGAGCATCATCCCGGCGAACGGCCCGGGGGCCAGCCCGGCCAGCTCCAGCACCCGGACTCCGGCCAGGGGGCCCTTCCTGCCGGGGCCGCCGGCTCGCTCACTCATGGAATCCATGGTCGTTCTCCTCCGGGGCGCGGACCCGACTCTAGCCGGGCGGACGGTAAACAAGCAATCGCTTGGTCAGATGAAACTTCCCTGCGGGGCAAGTAGAACAACATTCGGATCGGCCTGGCAAGACGCCCTGCCCGACACGTGGGACGTGTGGGAAACTTGCAGCTTGTCGGATCGGCACGGGGGGACACGGATGGCACACCCGCACGGGGGACGGGAGATCGCCGGGCGCTACCGGCTCCTGCGCGAGCTCGGCCGGGGAGGCATGGGCGCGGTCTGGGAGGCGCACGACACACTCCTCAACCGCCCGGTCGCGGTGAAGGAGGTACTGCTCCCGCCGAACCTCGCACCGGCCGAGCACGAGCGCCAGCTGGTCCGCACCGCGCGGGAGGCCAGGACCGCGGCCAAGCTCAACCACCCGGGCATCGTCGCCGTCTACGACGTGGCCGAGGAGGACGGCCGGCCCTGGATCGTCATGGAGCTGGTCAGGGCCCGGGGCCTGGACGAGGTCGGCCTGCTGCCGGTGCGGCAGGTCGCCGAGATCGGCCGCCAGGTGCTGGCCGCGCTGCACACCGCCCACCGGGCCGGGGTCCTGCACCGCGACGTCAAGCCGAGCAACGTCCTGCTCACCTCCGAGGGCCGGGCCGTGCTCACCGACTTCGGCATCGCCACCGTGGAGGGCGACGCCTCGCTCACCCAGACCGGCATGGTGACCGGTTCGCCCAGCTTCCTGGCGCCCGAACGCGCCACGGGCACACCCGCCGGCCCCTGGTCGGACCTGTGGGCGCTCGGCGCCACGATGTACGCGATGCTGGTCGGGCACGCCCCCTTCGAGCGCCGCGACGCCATCGCCACCCTGGGGGCGCTGCTCACCGAGGAGCCCGACTTCGGCCCGGTGCCGCCGGAGATGCGCGAGGTCCTGTACGGCCTGCTCCAGCGCGAGCCCGCCCACCGGCTCACCGCGGAGCAGGCCGACCTGCTGCTGGCGGAGGCGGCGGGGGACCCGGCCGCCGCGGCCCGCCGTACGGCGTCCGGCCCGGTGGCGCGGGAGCACACAGGCCGGACCGGCCGCGGCCACCACGAGCAGGGCCGTCACGAGCAGGGCCGTCACGAGCAGGGCCGTCACGAGCAGGGCCGTCACGAGCAGGGCCGTCACGAGCAGGGCCGTCACGAGGGGGGCCGGAGTCACCCGGGGCAGACCCTTCCCGGCTACGGCCGCGGGCAGGACGGGGCGGGGGAGCCGCCCGCGCGGCGGCGGAGAGGACGGCGGAGCCCGGTCGTGCCGGCGCTGGCGCTGGCGCTGGTCCTGGCCGGTGCGGGCGCGGTCGGATGGATCGTGCTCAGGGAGAACGCGTCGGGGTCCGCCGAGGCGGTCGCGGAGCCGGAGCGGTCCGCGAGCGCGCCCACCGGCCGCGGGGAGGGCGAGGGCCGGGCGAAGAAGCGGCGCACGCCCACCCCCACGCCGGAGCCGGAGCCGGAGCGGACCCGGGCCGAGGCCTCCGTCCCGAGGCTGACCGCCGCGGCGCAGGGCGACTGGTCGATCATGCGCCCCGCCGGCTGGACGGCGGGGTCCACCGGCGGGGAGGGCGCCCGCTGGACCCGCCCCGAGGGGGGCGCCGCCATGTCGGTGGAGGAGCTGGGCTCGTACTTCGACCTGGAGTCCGTGCAGGCGAGCGCGGAGGAGGACTTCGGACGGCGGGGCGAGATCGTCGGGGGGCGGACGGAGAGCGTCGTCACCTCGTACGGCGAGGGCCTCGACTGGGAGTTCACCTGGCGGCCGAAGGAGGGCGGCGGGGCGGAGGACTGGGTCTCCCCCGGGGTGACCTACCACGAGAAGCGGCGCTTCATCGAGGTCGGCGGAACGGCCATGGTCCTGACCTGGACCGCTCCGGACGAGGAGTGGCCTGCCCTGAGTGCCACGGCCGAGACCGTCTTCGAGAGTTTCCAGGCCCGCGAACGGGTGTCCTGAAAGACATGGCGGTGTCACCCCCGTGAAGAGTTTTCGCGCGTTTAACGCGGCCGACCTGGCCTACGGGATATCAGGGATATAACGTTCTATAGGCGATCTTTCCGGTGGAGTGCCCTGGGGGTGATGTTCTGTGGCGCAGACGACGCAGATGGCGGAGCACCGGCGAGCGGTCGAGCGGATCAGGGAGTCCTACGCCGCGATCCCGCAGGACGCGCCGCCCCGGCTGGCGAAGGCCACCACGAACCTCTTCCGGTTCCGGAACGGCCCGAGGGGGGCCGCGCTCTCCGCCCGGGACCTGGACAAGGTCATCGAGGTCGACCCGGTGGCGATGACCGCCGAGGTCCAGGGCATGACGACCTACGAGCACCTCGTGGACGCCACGCTCGCGCACGGGCTCATGCCGCACGTCGTGCCGCAGTTGAAGACCATCACGCTCGGCGGCGCGGTGACCGGGCTGGGCATCGAGTCCACCAGCTTCCGCGACGGGCTGCCGCACGAGTCGGTCGAGGAGATGGAGATCCTCACCGGCGACGGCCGCGTCGTCGTCGCGCGCGACGACAACGAGCACCGCGAGCTGTTCCGCGCGTTCCCCAACTCCTACGGCACGCTCGGCTACGCGCTCCGCATCCGGATCCGGCTCAAGCCCGTCCAGCCGTACGTCCGCCTGACCCACGTGCGCTTCACCGACGCGCACAAGTGCATGCTCGCCATGCAGGAGATCTGCGAGAGCGGCGAGCACGAGGGCGAGCCGGTCGACTTCGTGGACGGCACGTTCTTCGAGCCGGGTGAGCTCTACGTCACCCTCGGCCGCTTCGCCGGGCGCGCGCCGTACGTCTCCGACTACACCGGCATGCGGATCTACTACCAGTCGATCCAGACCAGGACCCGCGACTGGCTGACCGTCCGCGACTACCTGTGGCGCTGGGACACCGACTGGTTCTGGTGCTCGCGCGCCTTCGGCGTGCAGGGGCCGCTGGTGCGCTCGCTGATGCCGCGCCGGTGGATGCGCTCGGACGTCTACCGCAGGCTCGTCGGCCTCGACCGCAGGTACGGCGTGATCGCCCGGGTGGACCGGTGGCGCAACCAGCCCGTGCAGGAGTCGGTCATCCAGGACATCGAGGTGCCCGTGGAGCGCGGCGCCGACTTCCTGGAGTTCTTCCACGACCGCGTCGGCATGACGCCGGTCTGGATGTGCCCGCTCACCTCCACCGGCCGGTGGCCGCTCTACCCGCTGGAGCCGGGGCGGCTGTATGTGAACTTCGGCTTCTGGGGGACCGTCCCGCTGCCCCGGGGGCAGTTCGACGGCTACCACAACCGCCTCATCGAGCACGAGGTGCACGCGCTCGACGGGCACAAGTCGCTGTACTCCACGTCGTTCTACCCCCGGGACGAATTCTGGCGCCTCTACAACGGGGACGCCTACTGGCCGGTCAAACGGGCCTACGACCCGGGCGGCCGGTTGCTCGACCTCTATGACAAGTGTGTACGGGGGCGTTAGGGAGGTTTCTTCTGTGAGGCTCGCGGAAGTATTCGAGAAGGTCGTGGGCACCGAGTCGGGCATCCGCCTCGTCGCCTACGACGGAAGCAAGGCGGGAACGGCGGGCGCGGACGTCGGCCTGGAGGTGAAGAGCCCGGCGGCGGTGGCCTACCTGGCGCAGGCCCCCGGCGAGCTGGGGCTGGCCCGTGCCTACGTCTCCGGGCATCTCGACGTCCACGGGGACATGTACACACTGCTGTCGCGCATGTGGTCGCTCACCATCAACGACATCCCGATGAGCGAGAAGGCCGCCGCGGTCCGCGCGCTCGGCGTCAAGCCCCTGCTGATGCGGGTGCCGCCCCCGCCCCAGGAGATGCGGCGCAGCCTCCTGGCCAAGCTGGGCAGCAGGCACGCCAAGCAGCGCGACGCCGAGGTGATCCACCACCACTACGACGTCTCCAACCGGTTCTACGAGTGGGTGCTCGGTCCCTCCATGGCCTACACCTGCGCGGTCTTCCCCTCCGAGGAGGCCTCGCTGGAGGAGGCGCAGTTCGCCAAGTTCGACCTGGTGGCGAAGAAGCTCGGGCTCCAGCCCGGCATGCGGCTGCTGGACGTGGGCTGCGGCTGGGGCGGCATGGCCATGCACGCCGCCCGCGAGTACGGAGTGAAGGTCCTGGCGGTCACCCTCTCGCGCCAGCAGGCCGAGTGGGGGCAGAAGGCCGTCGCGGAGGCCGGGCTCACCGAGCTGGTCGAGATCCGGCACATGGACTACCGCGACGTCACCGAGACCGGGTTCGACGCGGTCAGCTCGATCGGCCTGACCGAGCACATCGGCAAGGAGCAGCTCCCGTTCTACTTCCGCTTCCTGTACGACAAGCTCGTCCCCGGCGGGCGGCTGCTCAACCACTGCATCACCCGGCCGACGGGGACGGAGAAGACCCTCAACGCGGGGGGCTTCATCAACCGCTACGTCTTCCCCGACGGGGAACTGGAGTCGGTCGGCCACCTGATCCGCCAGATGGAGGACACCGGCTTCGAGATCCGCCACGAGGAGAACCTGCGCGAGCACTACGCGCGGACCCTCCGCCACTGGGGGGCCAACCTCGACGAGCACTGGGACGAGGCGGTCGGGGAGGTCGGCCAGGGCACCGCCAGGGTCTGGCGGCTCTACATGGCCGGCTGCGTGGTGGGATTCGAACGCAACAAGATCCAGCTCCACCAGGTGCTGGCCACCAGGCTCGACGCCGGGGGCGGCGCCCGCATGCCGCTGCGCCCCTCCCTCGACTGGCCCTGACCCCGCCCGCGGCAGGCGGCGGCCCCGTTCCGCACGGACGGGCCGCGGCCTGCCCGGCCGCGCTTTCCGGCGCCTCCGGACCGGCCCGGAGCGCGGCTCAGGCCGCCAGCAGCGGGCCGGATCCGTCGGCCGCCACCCAGCGGCCCCTGCCGAGGCGCTTGGCCGAGTACATCGCGGTGTCGGCCGCGCGGAGCATCTCCGTGGGCGTCCCCTCGGACAGGTCGCCGGAGTGGACGGCGATGCCGATGCTGGCGCCCACGGACAGCCGGTGCCCGCGGAACAGGACCGGCCGGGGGATCTCCTCCAGGACCCGTTCGGCCAGCCGTACGGTCTCCTCGGCCGAGGACTCCGGGCGCAGCAGGACGAACTCGTCGCCGCCGAGCCGGGCCACCAGGCCGGTCCCGTCCATCGCGGCCGACAGGCGGCCGGCGATCTCGACGAGGACGGCGTCGCCGGCGTCGTGGCCGTGGCGGTCGTTGATCTCCTTGAAGCCGTCGAGGTCGAGGTAGAGCACGGCCGCCCCGGTGCCGGAGACCCGCACGGTCTCCTCCAGGGTGTCGTGCATCACCGTCCGGTTGACCAGCCCGGTCAGCGGGTCGTGGTGCGCCTGGTAGGCGAGTTCGGCCTGCATCCGCTCCTGCTCGCGGACGGCGGTGGTGAACCTGGCCAGCACGAACGCCGCACAGGCCGCGCTGGCGACGATGGTCGCCAGTTCCTGCCCGCTGAAGCCCGCGTACCGCAGGGCCAGGGCGGGGGTGCCGAGCAGGGCCAGGCCCAGGAAGACGACCCGCGCCGGGTGCAGCGTGCGGACCCGGGAGCCGGGGTGCGTCAGCTCGGCCCGGCCGGGGTGCAGCATGGCCGCGACCATCAGGGCGTGGCCGGCCAGCAGGCCCGCGCCGAGCTTCTCCACGTACTGGTAGTCGAGCACGTACGGCAGCAGGTTGTAGCCCAGGTCGACGGCGAGGTAGGTGGAGACCGCGCCGAACAGCAGGAGCGTCGGGGCGCCGCGCTCGCCCGGCGAGAGGGTCAGGAACAGCACGGCGGCCAGCAGCACGATGTCGCCGACGGGGTAGAGGGCGGGCACGACGGCGTCGCCGAAGCCGTACTCGAAGAGGGGCTGGATCAGGAACTGCCAGGAGGCCAGCGCGGCCACCGTGGTGAGGGTCAGCGCGTCGAGCACACCGCCGCTGAGCCGGCCGGGGGCGCGGCGGCGCGCCATCAGGACCAGGGCCGTCGCGACGAGCGGGTAGCCGCCGAGCCAGAAGGCGTCGCTGACCCCGACCGCGGGCACCTCCCCGAACAGGAAGAACGCCATCTCGATCGCGTCGCCGGTCAGCCAGAGCGTCTGGGCCGTCGCGACCAGCAGCCACGGCCGCCGGTCGGAGCCCGCCACCAGCCGCAGCGCCGCCCACCAGGACAGGGCGCAGATCGCCCCGTAAGTGGCGAAGTAGAGGATCTGGCCGGCCGGCACCGCATAGAGAACGGCGGTCACGACCGCGGCCGTGACCGCCGTACCGAGGAAGAGCCTTGTCCCGCCGACCGTCATGTCCCCCTCTTCGGCAGGACGGTCCGCCGGTTGAGGGATTCTGCGAGGATCCGGTGGGCCCCGCCGTGGCGGGGCCCACCGGGAGCCCTCAGCGGAGCTCGCGCTTGAGGATCTTTCCGGTGGCGGTCATCGGCAGGGCGTCGCGGAACTCGACGATCCGCGGGTACTTGTAGGCCGCCATGTTCTCCTTGCACCAGGCGACCAGCTGCTCCTCGGTGACGGTCGCGCCGGGGGTGCGGATGATGTAGGCCTTGACCTCCTCGCCGTGCGAGTCGTGGGCGACCCCGACCACCGCGGCGAGGGAGACCTCGGGGTGGGTCATCAGGACCTCTTCGAGCTCGCGCGGGTAGACGTTGAAGCCGCCACGGATGATCATGTCCTTGGCCCGGTCGATGATCGCGTAGTAGCCGTCCGCGTCGCGGGTGGCGATGTCGCCGGTCCGGAACCAGCCGTCGTTCATGACCTCGGCGGTCGCCTCGGGCCGGTTGTAGTAGCCCTTCATCACGTTGTGGCCGCGGATCGCGATCTCACCCGGGCCCTCGCCCTCGACCGTGTTCCACTCGCCGTCGATGAGCTTCATCTCCACGCCCCAGATCGGCGTGCCGATGCTGCCCGCCTTGCTGGGCTTGCCGGGCTGGTTGAAACTGGCCACCGGGGAGGTCTCCGACAGGCCGTAGCCCTCCAGGATGCCGACGCCGAAGGTCGTCTCGAAGTCCTTGAGCACCTCGACCGGGGAGGAGGCGCCGCCGGCCACCGCGACCCGCAGCGAGGTGGGCACCTCGTCGCCGTCGGCGTGGATCTTCGTCAGCATGCCCCAGTACATCGTCGGCACGCCCGCGAACAGCGTGACGTTCTCCTTGCGCATCAGCTCCAGCGCCGGCCCCGGCTCGAAGCGCGGCATGAGCACGATGGTGCCGCGGCGGCGGAACCCGGCGTTCATGATCACGGTCTGGCCGAAGGAGTGGAACAGCGGCAGCACCGCGAGGTAGGCGTCGCCGCCCTCGGCGCGCGGGAACATCTCGTCCGAGACCATGGCGTTCATCAGCATGTTCTGGTGGCTGAGCTCGGCGCCCTTGGGCTGGCCGGTGGTGCCGCTGGTGTAGAGGATCACCGCGGTGTCGTCCGCCGAGGTCTGCACCGTCTGGAACTCCCCGGAGACGCCGTCCAGTGCCGCCCAGATGGTCTCGCCGTACTCCGACTCGGTGGCGAACGGCGTGGCGGGCAGCACGAAGAAGTGCTCGGTGTTCGCCGCCCCCTCGAAGCCGGCCTTGCCCCGCTCGCCCAGCGGCAGCTCGGGAGAGCCCTCGAAGCAGAACAGCGCCTTGGCCTCGGAGTCCTCCAGGTGGTAGGTGATCTCGCGGGACTGCAGCAGCACGTTGAGCGGGACGACCGTCGCCCCGGCCTTGAGGATGCCGAAGTAGACGAACGGGAAGTAGGGAAGGTTCGGGCAGGCGAGCGCGACCTTGTCGCCCTTGCCGATCCCCCGGGAGACCAGCAGGTTGGCCACCTGGTTGGCGACCGTGTCGACCAGGGAGTACGGCAGCCGCAGTTCGCCGAAGACGAGTGCGGTGCGGTCGGGGTTCTCCCGGGCGCTGTCCTCCAGCACGATCGACAGGTTGAGCATGGTGGATCCTCCGTCCGAACAATCTCTGACCGGTTCATCCTTGCAGTCCGAGCATACCGACCGGTAGGTAACCCAGGTCACAAATTGACGGGTGCCCTGGCTGAGAGTATGCAGGTAAGAGCCCGCTTACCGGGGGGAGGCGAGCCGGCCGTCTGAGCGAGGAAGGGTTCAGTGAGCATGCCGACGAGCACCTCGATGGGCAAGCAGTACGACTACGTGATCGTGGGAGCCGGGTCGGCGGGCTGCGTGCTCGCCGGCCGGCTCTCGGCGGACCCCGCCGTGACGGTCGCGCTCCTGGAGGCGGGCGGGTCCGACCGGAAACTCGAGATCCGCATGCCCGCAGGGTTCGCCAAGCTGTTCAAGACCGACTACGACTGGAACTTCACCACCGCCAAGCAGGCCGAGCTGTCCGGCCGGGAGCTCTACTGGCCGCGCGGCCGGGTGCTCGGCGGCTCCTCCTCGCTCAACGCCCAGATGTGGGTCCGCGGGCACCGGGCCGACTACGACGGCTGGGACGTGCCCGGCTGGTCCTACGACGAGGTCCTGCCGTACTTCCGGCGGGCCGAGAACCGCGTCGGCAGCAACCGCGGCGACGTGTACGGCAGCGGCGGCCCGATCCACATCTCCGAGCTGCGCAGCCCCAACATCACCACCACCGCGTTCCTGACCGCCTGCGAGGAGCTCGGCCTGACCCGCCTGGAGGAGCTGAACGGCCCTTCCAACGAGGGCTTCTGCGCCACGCCCGTGACCCAGGACCGGGGCCGCCGCTGGAGCGCCGCCGACGCCTACCTGCGGCCCGCGCTGAAACGGCCCAACCTGACCGTGCTCACCTCTTCTCACGTGAACAGGATCCTCATCGAGGACGGCCGCGCGACCGGCGTGGAGTACGGCGGCCCGGCGGGCGCCTCGGTGGTGCGCGCCCGGCGGGAGGTGGTCCTGGCGGCCGGGGCGATCGGCTCACCGCACCTGCTGATGCTCTCCGGCGTCGGCGCCGCCGACGAGCTGCGGGAGCAGGGCGTGGAGCCGGTCCTCGACCTGCCCCAGGTCGGCCGGAACCTCCAGGACCACCTGGCCTCGGCCGTCATCCTGCACTGCCCCCGGCCGGTCACGCTCGCCGGCGCCGACTCGATGGCCAACCTGCTGCGCTTCCTGGCGGGCCGCACCGGCATGCTCACCTCCAACGTCGGCGAGGCGGTGGCCTTCATCCGCACCGGCCCGGAGGAGCCCGCCCCCGACATCGAGCTGATCTTCGCCCCCGGCCCGTTCATCGACCACGGGCTGACGCCCCCGTCCGGCCACGGCCTGACCATCGCCTCCATCCTGCTCCAGCCCGAGAGCCGGGGGCGGATCGCGCTGAACGGCCGGGAGGCGGCGATCGACCCCGGCTACCTGACGGCCGAGATCGACCTCCGGCGGCAGGTGGCCGGGCTGAAGAAGGCCCGGGAGCTGTTCGCGACCGCTGCGCTCAAGCCGTTCGCCGGCCCGCCGATGGACCCCTACTGGGGTGCGGAGAGCGACGAGGAGCTCGCCCGCTGGATCCGCGAGCGGAGCGAGACCCTCTACCACCCGGCCGGCACCTGCCGGATGGGGACGGACGCCGAGTCGGTGGTCGATCCGGCGCTGAGGGTGCGGGGGGTGGAGGGGCTGCGCGTCGCCGACGTCTCGATCATGCCGGTCATCAACCGGGGGCACACGCACGCCCCGGCCGTCATGATCGGAGAGAAGGCGGCGGACCTGATCGCGGCGGACCGCGCGGCCTCCTGACCGGACCGGCCGCGGGCCGTACGGCCTTTGGGGCAGACCGTACGGCCCTGCCGGCCGAGTGTGGGGTGGCTCACACTTGACGTAAGTGGTTACTTGCACAAATCTGGGTTAATGACCGTGAACGTGGCCGATATCGATCTGTCGCAGATCCCGTTCTGGGCGCTCCCGCAGCAGGAGCGCGCCGACGCCTTCCGGCGCCTGCGCGAGCTGGAACGGCCCGTGTTCACCAAGGAGAACAGGGTGCCGTTCGTCGGGCACGGGCCCGGCTACTACGCGCTGGTACGGCATGCCGACGTCTCCGAGGCGAGCAGGAACGCCGGGGTCTTCAGCAGCGAGCCGACCGCCAACAGCATCGTCGACATGCCCCGGTGGATGGCCGTCTACTTCGGCTCGATGATCAACATGGACGACCCCCGGCACGCGCGGCTGCGCCGGATCGTCTCGCGGGCCTTCACGCCCCGGATCCTGTCCAAGATGGAGGAGGACCTGCAGCGCGCGGCGACCCGCATCGTGGACGAGGCCGTCGCGGAGGGGTCCGGCGACTTCGTCACCCAGATCGCCGCCCGCCTTCCGGTCCAGGTCATCTGCGACATGATGGGCATCCCCCCGAAGTTCCACGGCCGGGTGCTCCGGGCGACCAACATCATCCTCGGCAACGCCGATCCCGAGTACACCGGCATCGAGCCCGAGTTCAAGCGCTGGAACGTGGCCCGCGGCCTGGTCAAGCTGATGGGCGCCGGCCGGGAGCTCAACCACCTGGCCGCCCGGCTCGGCCGTACCCGCCGGGGAAACTCCACCGGCGACCTGACCAGCCTGCTGGTCAACGGCGAGGAGTCCCTCACCCCGCAGGAGCTGGGCTCGTTCTTCATCCTCCTGGTGGTCGCCGGGAGCGAGACCACCCGCAACGCCATCTCGCACGGCCTGAAGCTGCTCACCGACCACCCCGAGCAGCGGGCGCTCCTGCTGGAGGACTTCGAGGGCCGGATCGGCGGCGCAGTCGAGGAGATCATCCGCTACTCCACCCCGGTGATCCAGTTCCGCCGGACCCTCACGCGCGACCACTCGATGAACGGCATGGACTACCGCAAGGGCGACAAGGTCCTGCTCTTCTACAACTCCGCCAACCGCGACGAGGCCGTCTTCACCGACCCCGACGCCTTCGACATCACCCGCCACCCCAACCCGCACGTCGGGTTCGGCGGGCCCGGTCCGCACTACTGCCTCGGCGCCCACCTGGCCCGCCGCGAGATCACCGTGATGTTCCGCGAGCTCTTCACCCGCCTGCCGGAGATCCGTTCCACCGGCGAGCCCGACTACCTGCTGTCCAACTTCATCAACGGCATCAAGCACCTGCCGTACACGACGTAGCCGGACGGCAGGCCCGCCTGGCCCGGTCGCGGCCGGTGCCGTGAAGGAGGGGATCGCCGGGGGCGTGCCCGCCGCAGGGGACTGAGCAAGTGTTAGGTTGCCCAGTATGGAGATCAGGACGGTCACGGCCAACGGGGTCGACTTCGCCTACCTGGAGATGGGGCAGGGGCCGCTCGCGCTCTGCCTGCACGGGTTCCCCGACACCGCGCACACCTGGCGGCACCTGCTGCCCGAGCTGGCCGGGCGCGGCTACCGGGCGGTCGCGCCGTTCATGCGCGGCTACGCGCCCACCTCGGTCCCGGCCGACGGCGCCTACGAGCCGGGTGCGCTGGTCGCCGACGCCTGCGCGCTGCACGAGGCGCTCGGCGGGGACGGCGACGCGGTGCTCATCGGCCACGACTGGGGTGCGTTCCCGGCCTACGGCGCGCCCGCCTTCGCCCCGGCGCGCTGGCGCAGGGCGGTCGCCATGGCGGTGCCCCCGCCGGCTGCGACGATCTCGAGCTTCTTCGCGTACGAGCAGCTCAAGCGGTCCTTCTACATCTTCCTGTTCCAGACGCCCCTGGCCGAGACGGCCGCCTCGCAGGAGGGGTTCCTCGAAGGGCTCTGGCGCGACTGGTCTCCGGGCTACGACGCCGCCGAGGACGTGGCGGAGGTACGGCGGAGCCTGGCCGATCCGGCCAACCTGGCCGCGGCGATCGGCTACTACCGGGCCATGCTCGGCGCCGTCCCGCCGACCGGCCGATACGCCGCCGAGCAGGCCGCGACGGGCGGGGACGTCCCGATCCTCTACCTGCACGGGGAGGACGACGGCTGCCTGGACCCGGGCCTGGCCGCGACGGCCCCGGAGTTCCTGCCGCCCGGCTCCCGGACGGGACTGGTCGCGGACGCCGGGCACTTCCTCCATCTGGAGCGGCCCAAGGAGGTGAACAACCTGATTCTGGACTGGTTGGCGCGGTGAGGGTGTGGCAGGATCGGTGAGAAACCGAACTCGGTTCTAGTGGAGGCTGGCGTGGCGGTTTCAGGTGCTGGCGTGACGATCCCGCTGGCGGACATCGACCTGTCCGACATGGCGTTCTGGGAGCGGCCGATGGCCGAGCGCGAGGCGGCCTTCGCCGTGCTCCGCGCCCAGCCGGGCCCGGTCCGCTTCCCGGAGCCCGACATCGGCTTCGCCCCGGCGGGGCCCGGCTACTACGCGCTGGTCCGGCACGCCGACATCGTCGGGGCCAGCCGGAACCCGGAGGTCTTCTGCTCGGGGCAGAGCTCGACGAGCATCCACGACCTCCCGGCCGAGTTCAACGAGTACTTCGGCTCGATGATCAACATGGACGACCCCCGGCACGCGCGGCTGCGCCGGATCGTCTCCCGGGCCTTCACCCCCAAGATGATCAAGCAGTTCGAGGACGACGTCCAGGCCGAGGCCACCCGGATCGTCGACGGCCTCGTCGCGAAGGGGCCCGGCTGCGACTTCGTCACCGAGGTGGCCGCCAGGCTCCCGCTGAAGATCATCTGCGACATGATGGGCATCCCGGAGGAGCACTACCAGACGGTCTTCGACGCCTCCAACGTCATCCTCTCCGGCGGCGACCCCGAGTTCATCGAGGACATCAGCCGCGCGGCCGAGCTGCTCCTGGGCGCCGGGCAGCGGCTGCAGGACCTCGTCGTCTCCCTCGCCGACGCGGCCGACGCCGGCGACGACACCCTCATCGCCGCGCTGACCAGGGCCAACATCGACGGCGAGAAGCTGACGATGCAGGAGCTGGGCTCGTTCTTCATCCTGCTGGTGGTGGCGGGCAACGAGACCACCCGCAACGCCATCTCGCACGGCCTGCACCTGTTCACCGAGAACCCGGACCAGCGCGAGCTGCTCCTGGCCGACTTCGACGGCCGCGCGGCCGGAGCGGTCGAGGAGATCGTCCGGCTCGCCTCCCCGGTCGCCTGGATGCGCCGCACGGTCACCCGCGACCACGAGATGAACGGCACCCACTACCGCGAGGGCGACAAGGTGCTGCTCTACTACTGGGCGGCCAACCGGGACGAGGACGTCTTCGCCGACCCCTACCGCTTCGACATCCTGCGGACCGACGGGCCGCACGTGGGCTTCGGCGGGCCAGGGCCGCACTTCTGCCTCGGCGCCCACCTGGCCCGGCGGGAGATCACCGTGATGTTCCGCGAGCTGTTCACCCGGCTGCCGCAGCTCCGCTCGGTCGGCGAGCCCGACCGGCTCCGCTCCAGCTTCATCAACGGCATCAAGCGCATGCGCTGCGACTTCTGAGACGCCGGGTCCCGGGCCGCCGCTTCCGGCGGCCCGGGGGACGCGGGACGGGCACGCGCCCGGTCCGCGCGGCCCGCCCCCGTTCTCACCCGGTGGTCGTCTTGATCGACTTGAAGACGGTGTTCACATCGGGCAGCAGCTCCCCGGCGCTGCCCGGCACCGACATGTAGACGATGGAGGGCAGGTCGGCCCCGGTGCTCACGGCCGCCACGACGATGGTGGTCCTGTCCTCGCCCGAGGTGATCTCGTAGGCGGCCAGCTGGCCCGGGAGCCCGCCGACCGACAGGGTCTGCTGGGCGGTCTTGGCGGCCTTGTTGCCCTCGGGGAAGAACTTCCTGCGCGCGCTGTTCGCCACCGCGTTGATCACCGGGGCCAGGTTCTCCGGCGAGGTGTAGTACTTCTCCAGCCTGGGCGAGAGCGGCCCCGACATCACCTGGGCGTACTGGTTCTTCCCGGTGGAGTCCTGGCCCGCGGGGGCGTACTGGCGGGTGCTGAAGCCGTACGTCGTCGGCACCGTCGGCCGGGTGTCCTGCCGCCACGGCGCACCGAGCCTGGCGATGGTGAGGGCCGCGCCGGTGTCGGTGACGGTGCCGGCGACGGGTGAGGCGTCACCCGGGTAGCGCGGCAGGCGGCCGATCTTCGCCTTCGGCTTGGTGCTCGCCTTGGGAGTGGCGGTGGCCTTGGTCCCGGCGGCCGGACCGCTCTCCTCGGCGGAGGCCAGCGGCCCGGCCAGGAACGCCCAGAGCAGCGCGCCGACCAGCGCGATCACCGCCGACCCGGCGAGCGCGAAGATCCAGACCGGCTTGCCGGGCTCCTCGTCCTCGTCCTCGTCGCCGATGGCCTGGTAGTTCTCGCCGAAGACGGTGTTCCACAGCTCCTGCTGGCGCTCCGGCGGCGGCGTCTTGGGCCCGCTGATCTGGCCCGCGGTGACGAACGGCCGGTTGGGGTCGGAGGGGTCGCGGCTGAGGTGGCCGCCCGGCGCGGCCTGCCGGTCCTGGGGGTGGCCCTGCGGATGGCCCTGGGGGTGGTTCCGGCCCTGCTGGTCCGGGTGCGCGGGGCCCCGCCCGTCGGGGGAGGGCTGCATCGGCTGTGCGGGCTGCGGGTGACCCTGCCCGGGAGCGCCGGGGTGCGTGAGGCCCTGCTGGGCGGAGCCGTACGGGCCGCCGGGCGGTTCGTTGCGCGGATGGGAGTGGCCGTTGCCGCCGGGCTGCCCTCCGCCGCCGGGCGGAGCCGCGTCCGGGGCGGCGGGAACGCCGAATGCGGCGGTCCTCGCGAGGGGGTCGGGACGGGGGAAGGGGTCCGCCTGGGCGAACGGGTCCGGTCTTGCGAAGGGGTCGGCCTGCGTGAACGGGTCGGGCTTGGCGAACGGGTCCGGTCTTGCGAAGGGGTCGGCCTGCGTGAACGGGTCGGGCTTGGCGAACGGGTCCGGTCTTGCGAAGGGGTCCGCCTGCATGAAGGGGTCGGGCTTGGCGAACGGGTCGGAGGCCGCGCCCCACCCGCCGTTCTCCGGAGCCTGGGCGGCCGGGGAAGGAGGCCAGGTGCCGGAGTTCTCCCCCGGAGGGGCGCTCTGCCGGAGGCCGTCGCCGCCCTGCGGGCCTGAGGCACCGTTCTGGGGGCTGCCGTTCTGGGGCCCGCCGTTCTGGGGGCCGGTGGTGGAGGCTCCGCCCTGCGTGGAGGCGAGGGTCTCGAAGGCCTGCTGCCATGAGCCGTTGCCGGGCACGGACGCCTTCCACGAGGTGTTGCCCGAGGGGGGCGGGTCCGCGGGCAGGGCGTTGCGGGGACCCGTGCCGCCGGTGCCGAGCGGGTCGTTGGCCCAGGCCGGCGGGGGTTCGGGAGTCTGCTCCCATGCCGGAGGCAGGTGGGGCCGGCTGGAGTGCTCCGAGGCCATGGGTTCCTTACCTCCCGGATGGGTGCCCGAATTGGGGGTATTGGGCATGTTCTCATGTGGGGCGGGGGAGTCCGCAGGGAAACGGGAGAACGCTTCCCTGAACTGGAGCCCGGTGGGGTCGGTCGGAGGATCCTGCAGGGGCAGGCCCGCCTCCGTGGGATCCGGGCCCTGCCCCGGCGCTGCTGAGTGTGCCACGGTGAAAAGGGTAAACGGGATGGACGTGCGAGGTCACAACCGATCTACCATTACGGTCTTCCGGCACCTCTCGGTGGAGTACTCCGCCATTGTGCTGCCCGGGTCCCACCGGTGTCCCGGGTTCGCCCGATCGTCTCTCTCCGCGGTTCATGAAAAGACTTGCGGGCTGCGCTAGGCTGTGATTATGCGTGCCGCGACCCTGCTGCTTACCGGGCCGCACCGGCCTTCCCGGCGCTGAGCGCCCCGCCGGTGCGGCTGCCCTTCGCGTGAGCGGAGGGTTTTTCTATTGGGTCGGATGACTGAGATCATCTTCGCGGACGGACACCGAGGGAAGAAACGTGAGCGAGCGAGCCGACATGCAGAGCGACGAGCAGCACTACGACCCGCAGGCACTGCAGGTCAAGTGGGAGCGGCGGTGGGAGGAGCTGGACCCCTTCCGGGCCTCCGCGGACCCCGCCGACACGCGTGAGAAGCGCTACATGCTCGACATGTTCTCCTACCCCTCGGGCGACCTGCACATGGGGCACGCCGAGGCGTTCGGCCTGGGCGACGTCGTCGCACGCTACTGGGTGCAGAAGGGCTACAACGTCCTGCACCCGATCGGCTGGGACTCCTTCGGCCTGCCCGCGGAGAACGCCGCGATCAAACGGAACGCGCACCCGGCCGAGTGGACCTACGCCAACATCGAGACCCAGGCGGCCTCCTTCAGGCGGTACGGGATCTCCTTCGACTGGTCGACCCGCCTGCACACCAGCGACCCGGAGTACTACCGCTGGACCCAGTGGCTGTTCCTGCGCTTCTTCGAGCGCGGTCTGGCCTACCGCAAGGGCGGCCTGGTCAACTGGTGCCCCAACGACCAGACCGTGCTGGCCAACGAGCAGGTCGTCGGCGGCAAGTGCGAGCGCTGCCACGCCGAGGTGGTCCGCCGCGAGCTGACCCAGTGGTACTTCAAGATCACTGAATACGCCGACCGGCTGCTGGACGACATGCACCAGCTGGAGGGCGGCTGGCCGGAGCGCGTGCTGAGCATGCAGCGCAACTGGATCGGCCGCTCCCAGGGCGCGGACGTCGACTTCGTGATCGAGGGCCGCGACGAACCGGTCACCGTCTACACCACCCGTCCCGACACGCTGTACGGCGCGACCTTCTTCGTGGTCGCCCCGGACGCCGCGCTGGCCGCCGAGATCGTCTCCGACGGGCAGCGGGCGGCCTTCGAGGCCTACCGGGCCGAGGTCGCCAAGCTGAGCGACATCGACCGGCTCTCCACCGACAAGGAGAAGACCGGCGTCTTCCTGGGCCGCTACGCGATCAACCCGGTCAACGGCGAGCGCATGCCGATCTGGGCCGCCGACTACGTGCTGTCCGACTACGGCCACGGCGCCATCATGGCGGTGCCCGCGCACGACCAGCGCGACCTGGACTTCGCCCGCGCCTTCGGGCTGCCGGTGCGGGTCGTGGTCCACACCGGCCTGGCCGACCCGGGCGAGACCGGCGTCGCCACCTCCGGCGACGGCGCCCTGGTCAACTCCGGCCCGCTGGACGGCCTGAGCAAGACCGAGGCGATCCAGAAGATCATCGAGATCCTGCACGGGAGGGGCACCGGCAGGGCGGCGGTCAACTACCGGCTGCGTGACTGGCTGCTGTCCCGCCAGCGCTTCTGGGGCTGCCCCATCCCGATCGTCCACTGCGCCGACTGCGGTGAGGTCCCCGTCCCGGACGAGCAGCTGCCGGTCACCCTGCCCGACCTGCGCGGCGAGGCCCTGGCCCCCAAGGGCGTCTCCCCGCTGGCCTCGGCCGCCGACTGGGTGGACGTCGCGTGCCCCAAGTGCGGCGGGGCCGCCCGGCGCGACACCGACACCATGGACACCTTCGTCGACTCCTCGTGGTACTACCTGCGCTACGTGGACCCCGGCCACACCGGCGGCCCGTTCGACGTGGAGAAGGTCCGCCAGTGGGGCCCGATCGACCAGTACGTCGGCGGCGTCGAGCACGCGATCCTGCACCTGCTGTACTCGCGGTTCTTCACCAAGGTCCTGCACGACATGGGCATGGTCGACTTCACCGAGCCCTTCGTCCGCCTGCTGAACCAGGGCCAGGTCATCAACCAGGGCAAGGCGATGTCGAAGTCCCTGGGCAACGGCGTGGACCTGGGCCAGCAGATCGACGCCTTCGGCGTGGACGCCGTCCGGCTGACCATGGTCTTCGCGGGCCCGCCCGAGGACGACATCGACTGGGCCGACGTCTCGCCCGCCGCCTCGCAGAAGTTCCTGGCCCGCGCCTTCCGGGTGATGGCCGAGGCCGGCGCCGCCTCCGCGCCCGGGGCGGACGCCGCCACCGGCGACCTGGGGGTGCGCAAGACTGTGCACAAGGTCGTCGACGAGGTCACCAAGCTGGTCGAGTCCTACCGCTTCAACGTCGCGGTGGCCCGCATGATGGAGCTGACCAGCGCGCTGCGCAAGGCCATCGACTCCGGCCCCGGCGCCGCCGACCCGGCCGTCCGGGAGGGCTGCGAGGCCCTGGCCGTCATGCTCTCCCTGGTCGCGCCGTACGCCGCGGAGGAGGGCTGGGAGCGCCTGGGCCACCCCGCCTCGGTCGCCACGGCCGGCTGGCCGGTCGCCGAGGCGGCCCTGCTGGTCGAGGAGTCCGTCACCTGCGTCGTGCAGGTCGCCGGGAAGGTCCGCGACCGCCTGGAGGTCTCCCCGGACATCTCCGAGGCCGACCTGAAGACCCTGGCGCTGGCCTCCGAGCGGGTCCGGGGCTTCCTGTCCGGCGAGCCGCGCAAGATCATCGTCCGCGCGCCGAAGCTGGTCAACATCGTGCCGTAGGGCCGGCGGCAAGCTCGTGGCGCCGCCGGGAAGGGGGCTCCGGATCATGATCCGGAGCCCCCTAGGCTTCTCCCATGCGGCGTTGCGGTGTGCTCACGATGGTGACGGTCCTGGCCCTGGCGGGTTGCGCCCGGGCGGGCGGTGACCCCTCGGAGACAGGACTGGCCAGGGCGATGGCCGAGGTGGCCGAGAGCGGGCCGGCGAGCCAGGCGTTCCTCTACAACGACCTGGCCCACTGGCGGGATCTCGGCCTGACGCCCGGAGTGGAGTCGGAGGCTCCCTGGCTGGAGACGGTCTCCTTCAGCCTCGGCGCGTTCGGCGTCCCGGAACGGCGGGATCCGGTCGGCGGCGATCTGTCCGGAGCCGACCGGGCGATCTCCATCGGCATACCGCCGGACACCGTACGGCTGGACGGGGGCTTCGACGCCGCCGCCGTCCGGGACAGGCTGGTGGCGGCCGGAGGAGCACCCCGCAGGCTCGGCGGGCACGAAGTGATCACCCGGGGCGAGGGCGTCACCACCACCTCGGAGAACGGCATGTTCGTCCAGACCTCCACCGACGACCCGTTCGGCAACGTGGTCGTCACCGGCTCCGTCATCGCGGCGAGCCCGTTCGCGTCGAGCGTCAGGGACGTGCTCGGCGGATCGCCCGCCCTGGCCGGCAAGGACGGATACCTCGCCCTCGCGGCCTGTCTCGGAGATGTCGCCGCCGCTTTCATCGTCGATCCCCAGGAGGTGGGCTCGGGGCCGGGAGTGAGGCTCCAGGGTGTGGGGCTGAGGCGTCCCGAGTCCGTGACCGACCAGCCGGTCAGCGTGGTGTGCGTGCTGCCGGAGGCGGCCGAGCACGCCGCCGTGCGCGGGGACTTCCCCACCCGGTTCACCACGGAGGGGAAGAACCGCCTGGGCAAGCCGTTCGGCGACCACGCCGAGGAGATCGTCCACGACGAGGTCGCGTTCGAGGACCTCACGGTGCTCCGAGCCACGGTCAGGCACACCGCCACGACCTCGGCGTCCTTCTTCCTCCGGACGCTCGCCCCGGAGGACTACCGGGCGACCGGCCCGTCCTGACCCGGCGGGAAGCGGCATGCTCGTGCCACTGCGATCGATCGGTCCGCCCGCTTCCCCCTCTCCGGCACCATCCTCGCCGGCCACCTCGGCCCCGCCGACGAGGCGGCCTTCCCCCGAGCCTTCGCGCCCGGCGGCCGTCTGACCGCCACCGGCGGCGAGGACCGCGCGGTACGGCTGCGGGGGATCGGGACCCGCCCGTTCTCGGCTGGGTCCGGCTGACACTAGGGTGCGGGCATGCGACGTATCGGTGCGCTCCTGCTGGCGGGCGGGTTGGTCGTGACGGGCTGCTCCGGAGGGGACGGCGAGCCCGGGCGCGGGGAGACCCGGGCGGCCCCCGCGAGCTCCGGAACCCCCGCGGCCCCCGGCGGGCTCCGGGCGGCGCTGGCCGAGGTCTCCGGAGAGGGACCCGCCGCCCTCCACCTCGAGTACGGGGACCTGGCCCACTGGCGCGACATCGGCGTCGCCACCGACAAGGGGCCGGGGCGGGACAAGACCTGGCTGTCCGTCATCGGGTACGGCCTGGGCGAACTGGTCCGGGCGGGGCGGCCGCTGACGGAACGGACGGGCATCACCCCCTACGCCGCCGACCACGCCGTCTCGATCGGCGTGCCGCCGGACACGGCGGTCCGCATCGACGGCGGCGTGGACGCCGAAGCGATCAAGGCCAAGCTGACCGCGCTGGGCGGCAGGCCCGGGAAGATCGGCGACCACGACGGACTGTCGCTCGCCGACGACCACGCCCTCGATCCGGACGGGCCGCTGATCGACCTCGGCCTGGTGAACCAGCTCAACAAGGTCGTCGTCACCGGCTCCACGCTCGCCGTGGGATCGGCCGCCGCGCCCGTCTCCGCCGTGCTCGGCGGTGCCCGTTCCCTCGCGGACGTCTCCTCGCACGCCGCCGTCGCCGACTGCCTCGGCGACGTCGTCACCGCGGTGCTCACCGTGCCGCAGGACTCCGGGGCGGTGGCCCTCTACGGGGTCGGGCTGCGCCGCCCCGCGTCCCCGGGCGACACGCCGGTCAACGTGATCTGCGTGGCGCCCAGGAGCGGCGCGATCGCCGCGGTGGGACAGGCGCTCACCGCCAAGCTCACCACGGCGGCCCCGACCACCCAGGGCACGCGGTACGGGGAGCACGTCAAGGAGATCGAGCACGACGAGGTGGTGAGCGGGAACGTCACGGTCCTGCGCGCCACCCTCGTCCTCACCCCGGGCACCCCGGCCTCCTTCGTGCACCGGATGCTGCTCAGCCGCGACCTGGAAGCGGTCGCCGACCCCACGGCGGCGAGCAGCCGCCTGCCGCCGCCCACCCCGGCCTCCTGAACCCCGCCCGCGCGGCGGCGTGGGCCGGGAACCGGGGGCGGACGGGATCCGGCAGCGAGAGCTGGACGGGATCCGGGATCCGGGAGACGGGCAGGGCCCGGGAGACGGCCAGGACGGTCAGGGAGACGTCTTCACGACCCGGACGACTTCACCGCCCGCGCGATCCGGTCGAGGATCTCCGACAGGACCGGGCCGGAGGTGGCGAAGTTCAGCCGGGCGAAGCCCTCGCCGCCGGGGCCGAACAGCGGGCCCGCGCTGAGCATCACCCGGGCCTCCCGCTCCAGGAACGCGGCCGGGTCCTCGGCCGGGCCCAGGGCGGTGAAGTCCAGCCAGGCCAGGTAGGTGGCGTCGGGGACGCGGTAGCCGACGCCCTCGGGGAGCCGCTCGGCGATCAGGCGGCGGTTGCGGTCGAGCACCGCCCGCGCCTCCGCCAGCCAGTCGTCGCCGTGCCGCCAGGCCGCGACCGTCGCCTCGACCCCGAAGACGTGGGCGGCGCCGTACAGGTGCGTCGGCTGGGCCTCCAGGGCCGCGCGCAGGGCGGGCGGGCCGACGTGGGCCACCGAGCAGCGGATGCCGCCCAGGTTGAAAGCCTTGGTGGCGGAGGTGAGCGTGACCGTCCGCTCCGGCAGCAGCGTGGCGAAGGGGATGTGACCGCCGGGGGCGTGGACCAGGTCGGCGTGGATCTCGTCGGAGATCACCAGCAGGTCGTGGCGCTCGGCCAGCTCGGCCAGGGCGGTCAGTTCCTCGCGGGTGAAGGCGCGGCCGGTCGGGTTGTGCGGGTTGACCAGGAGCAGCACGCGGCAGCGGCCCGCGGCGAGCCGGGCGGCCAGGGCGGCGGTGTCGAAGCCCCAGGAGTCCCCGGCGGGCTCCATCGGGACGGTGAGCGCCGGGCGGTCCATCTCGGCGAGCGTCCCGAGGAAGGGGGGATAGGCCGGGACGTGCACGGCCACCTCGTCGCCGGGGGCGGCGGCGACGTGCAGGACGACCTGGAGCGCCTGGTTGATGTCGCTGAAGGAGCGGACGTGGCCGGGATCGGGGCGCCAGCCGTACCGGTGGTCCATCCGAGCGGCGAACGCCTCGGCGAGGGGACCGGATCCGGGCCGGTCGAGCCAGCCCGGGTAGCCGAGGTCGCCGCGGGCCCGCCGGGCCAGGGCCTCGCTGATCGCCGGGGCCACGGGGAAGTCCATGTCGGCGATCCACGCCGGGATCACTCCCGGCCCGGGCTGGGACCACTTGATCCCGTCCCGGGAGGCCAGGGTCTCCAACGTCAGCTCGTTCAGGGCGTTCTGGGCGTTCGCGGAAGAGGAGTCGGTCACCGTCCCAGCCTAATTGGGACGGTGACCGACTTACTGTGAGATATCTGGACTGATTACCCGAGACCGGACTTCATCGCGCTGATCAGCTCACCGTTGGCGGTGTCGCCGCTCAGCTCCCAGAAGAACGCGCCGCCCAGGCCCTGGTTCTTGGAGTAGCCCATCTTCCCGCCGATGGTGGCCGGGGTGTCGTAGCTCCACCACTGGTTGCCGCAGTGGGCGTAGGCCGTACCGGCGATGGTGCCGGTGGCGGGGCACTTGGTCTTGAGGACCTTGTAGTCCTCGTTGCCCGCCTCGTAGGTGCCCGGAGCCGCGCCGGTCGCGGTGCCGCCGGGCGCGGACTGGGTCACGCCGGTCCAGCCGCGGCCGTAGAAGCCGATGCCCAGCAGCAGCTTGTTCGCCGGGACGCCCTTGCTCTTCAGCTTCTGGATGGCGGCGTCGGAGTTGAAGCCCTCCTGCGGGATGCCGCTGTAGGAGGTGAGCGGCGAGTGCGGAGCCGTCGGGCCCTGGGCGGCCCAGGCACCGAAGAAGTCGTAGGTCATCGGCATGAGCCAGTCGACGTACTGGGCGGCGCCCGCGTAGTCGGTGGCGTCGATCTTGCCGCCGCTGGAGCCGTCGGCGGT
The DNA here is from genome assembly GCF_014203605.1 of Thiemannella venezuelensis. Taxonomy (GTDB): domain Bacteria; phylum Actinomycetota; class Actinomycetes; order Streptosporangiales; family Streptosporangiaceae; genus Planomonospora_A; species Planomonospora_A venezuelensis. The sequence goes on from NZ_JACHJJ010000015.1 coordinate 83,756, forward strand.
GATCGCCGCGGTGACCAGGTTGCCGGAGCCGAACTTGGCGCGCAGCGCGGCCATCAGGTTCTTGAAGGCGTTCGGGCCGCTGGTGTCGCAGGTGAGGCCGCAGGCGTTGGGGTACTCCCAGTCGATGTCGATGCCGTCGAACACGTCGGCCCAGCGCGGGTCCTCGACCAGGTTGTAGCAGGACTCGGCGAACGCGGCCGGGTTGGCCGCGGCCTGGCCGAAGCCGCCGGACCAGGTCCAGCCGCCGAAAGACCACAGGACCTTGATGTTCGGGTAGGCCTTCTTCAGCTTGCGGAGCTGGTTGAAGTTGCCGCGCAGCGGCTGGTCCCAGGTGTCGGCGACGCCGTCGACGCTCTGGTCGGCCGTGTAGGACTTCTCGTAGTCGGCGAAGCCGTCGCCGATGGTGCACCGGCCGCCCTGGACGTTGCCGAAGGCGTAGTTGATGTGGGTCAGCTTGGACGCCGAGCCGCTGGTCACGATGTTCTTCACGTGGTAGTTGCGGCCGTAGACGCCCCAGTTCGTGAAGTAGCCCAGCAGCCTGCTCCCGCCGGTGCCGCCCTCCTTGGTGGTGACCTTGAGCTCGTTGCTCGCACCGGAGCGGTTCCCGGCGGCGTCGCGGGCCTTGACCGTGTAGGCGTACTCGGTCTTGGCCGTCAGGCCGGTGTCGGTGTGGCTCGTGCCGGTGACGGTGGCGACGAGGGCGCCGCCGCGGTAGACCTCGTAACCGGTGACCTTGACGTTGTCGGTGGAGGCGTTCCAGGACAGCTCGGCGGTGGTGGCGCCGACGGCCCCGGCGCGCAGGCCGCCCGGGGTGCTCGGCGCCTCGGTGTCGCCGCCGCCGTCGTCCTCGGTGGTGACCTTGAGCTCGTTGCTCGCGCCGGAGCGCTGGCCGGCGGTGTCGCGGGCGCGGACGGTGTAGGCGTACTCGGTCTTGGCCGTCAGGCCGGTGTCGGTGTGGCTCGTGCCGGTGACGGTGGCGACGAGGGTGCCGCCGCGGTAGACCTCGTAACCGGTGACGCCGACGTCGTCGGTGGAGGCGTTCCACTGGAGGGAGACGCTGGTCGTGGTGGCCGCGGTGGAGCGCAGGTTCGCGGGGGCGGTCGGCGGGGTGTCCCCGCCGGTCTGCCCGGTGACCGAGATCGCGGAGACGGTCGCGTAGTTGGCCCCGCCGTTCATGTTGAACTGCACGTCGAGGGCGCCGTCGGTGACCGTCACCGGGAAGGTCTTGTCGCAGGCGGTCAGCCGGCCGCAGGCGGCGAAGATGTCGAAGGCGGTCAGCACGCCGGCGCCCTCGGCCCGGACGTCGAACTTGCGCTGGCCCGCGCCGTTGGCCCAGTCCTCGACCATCTTCAGCGTCACCTGGTAGGTGCCGTTCGGCACGTCGAAGCGGTAGCCGCTCCAGCCGTTGAAGGTGTTGTAGCTCTGGTAGAGGGAGTCGTCGGTGGTGCCGGCGATCGGGCTGCTGGTCGTGTTCGTGCCGTAGCTCGTCTGGTAGCCCCAGTCGCCGGCGGTGTAGGCCTTGTCGGCCGACCACTGGACGCCCGCGCCGTCGGTGACGGCCGCGCCGCCCGAGTTGGCCCGGATCGGCACGGCGGCGGCGCCGTACGCTCCGGGGGCCATGGTGACGGCGGCGGCGCCCAACGGGAGCAGCATGGCTCCCGCGGCGGCTAAGAGTTTCAGGGTGAGTCTGTTGCGCACGGCTTGTACCTCTCCTACCTGCACGGGGGGATTAAATTAATAAGAAGCTTTCCTATTAATTTGGGGTGAACGTATCCCTGTGACCACAGGCGGTCAAGGTGCGAAATTTCGGGGGTAAGGCGGAGGTTTAAGGGAGTTTCAGGACATGCCGGGAGGCGGCCAGCGCCAGGCGATGCCCAGCACCCCGGAGGAGACGCCGCAGGCCGACAGGTGCACGGTGTGGTGGACGTTGGGCGCCAGGGCTCCGGTGCGGCGGACCTCGCCGTCCACGCCGTGCCGGGCGTAGGCGTAGCACTCCGCCGGGAGCGCCGCCGGGTCGAACCGCACCTCGACCAGGAACTGCTCCACCGGCTGGCGGAAGCCGTGTCCGTGGCCGGTGCAGGGGACGGGCGGACGGTCGCGGGCCTCCCACTCGAAGACCCAGGTCTCCCCGCTGCGCAGCGCCTGGTCGAACAGGAGCTCCACGAACGGTTCCGGCTCCCGCCGGACCTCGCCCAGCCGGCAGTTCGCCAGGGGGAGGATCTCGCGGGCGCCGGGGTCCGCCCCCGGGCCGTCGGGCGAGCGGGCCAGGTAGCGGTCCACCCCGTGCCGGCGGGCCCTGATCAGGGTGCGCGTCCAGACCGAGGCGCGGCATCCGGCGGCGTCGAGGACCACCTTCTGGTGCTGGCTGATGACGGTCACGTGCTGCTCGTACCGGCCGGGGAACGGGCCGGGCGGTCCGCCTGGCCGTTCGTCCGCTCCCGGGCCGGGATGCAGGAGATCCGCCAGCGCCCGCTCCGGGACGCCGAGGATGCCCTCCAGCGCCGTGATCACCGCCATCGACCGCTCGCCGCCGGGACGCCGGTTCCCCCGCTGCCAGTCGCTCAGCGTGGACAGCGCGACCGCCGGACCGTGCTGGGCGAGGCGGGCCCGGATCCGGTCGAGCGAGAGCCCGCTCTCCCGGATGCAGGCGCGGAGGGCGAGATGGAACGGGCCGGAGCGGAGCAGGGTGTCGCGGTCACCGATCGGCTCGGGGGCTCGGCGCGGCATGGGGGCGCTCCTGTCGGTCGCGTCTGTCGCGCGGCTCCCGCACCCCCGCGATCCCGCCCCCTCGTCCGGGAACGCGTGCCGGCCGCGCTCTGTGCGGGAGTGAGCGTAGGCCGTTTCATGATCCAATGAAAGATCATCGTGGTTGCCGCATGTCCGGGATTCCGGACATGCGGAAGGGCGGGACTCCGCTCGCGCGGATCCCGCCCTTCCGGCGCGCCGTTCCCGCAGCGTGCCTGCGAGTCGGTACGGCGTGTGCCGTACCGGCCGTCGGACCTGCCCGGACCGGCCGGGTCAGAGCCTGCGCAGGACCGCCACGACCTTGCCGAGGACGGTGGCCTCGTCACCCGGGATGGGGTCGTAGTTGGGGTTGTGCGGGACCAGCCAGACGTGGCCGTCCTTGCGCTTGAAGGTCTTGACCGTGGCCTCCCCGTCGATCATCGCCGCGACGACGTCGCCGCTGTCGGCCACCGGCTGCTGGCGCACGACCACCCAGTCGCCGTCGGCGATCGCGGCCTCGATCATCGAGTCGCCGGTCACCTGGAGCAGGAAGAGCGTCCCCTCGCCCACGAGCTGCTTGGGCAGGGCGAAGACGTCCTCGATGCTCTCCTCGGCGAGGATCGGGCCGCCGGCGGCGATCCGGCCGACCAGCGGCACGTAGGCCGCGGTCGGGCGGCTGACCGGGGCCTCGTCCGTGGAGGCGTCGGGATCCACCCACAGGACCGGCTCGCCGGGCAGGCGGACCTCGAGCGCCCGGGGGCGGTGCGGGTCGCGCCTGAGGTAGCCCTTGCGCTGCAACGCCGTCAGCTGGTGCGAAACGCTGGAGGTGCTGGTGAGCTGCACCGCCTCGCCGATCTCGCGCATCGACGGCGGATAGCCGCGCTGCTGCACCGAGTCGCGGATCACCTCAAGGATCTTGCGCTGCCTGGGAGTGAGGCCAAGGGAGTCGCGTCTGCGCACCGCCAGATCACTGACGGCCGCGCCGTTCTCTTTCTGCTCGCTCATGCGATCTCCTTGCCTCCCGGTCCGTATTCCTCGTGTCGCACACAGCGACCGTACCCTCGTCGAAGATCATCTTCAAACAATTGTTCGAGTCGTCCTCGAAATCGATGGCGGCGTGGTGTACAACATCGTACGGGAGTTCGATCGACATCGTGTTCGATTCGCCGATCTTTCTTCGACCTGTGTTCGGCCAGGTGGGAGGGATGGGGGTCATGATGAAGGCGACCGCTCGGACGCGACGGCCCGGCGGGCCCGCCGGGCCCGGCAGGGCTCCGGCCCGGCGGCCCGGACCTGCGGGAGGCGTCCGATATCCTGGCACGCCGCTCCGGCTCACCCGCCGGGGGCGGATCGTGGTGCTGGTCCTGCTCGTCCTGGCCACCCTCGGGCTGCTGTGGATCGCCTCGCGCGTCGACGCGGCCTCGGCGGCCGGGCAGGAGGGCCGGGAGGGCCCGCCCGGGGTGGTGGTGCACCCGGGCGACACCCTCCGGGGGATCGCCGGGGCTGCGGCTCCGGAGGGCGACCCCGCCGCGGCCGTCGACCGGATCATGATCGTCAACGGCCTGTCCGCCTCCGTGATCAGGTCCGGCGACCGGCTCTACCCGCCGGACGGCCCGGCCGGCTGAGGGCCGCCGCCCGAGGGGGCGGGCGGGAGCGGGCGCCGGGGTGCCCGGGGGAGCGCGAGGGCGTCCGGGGGCGCGCCGGAGGGGCGACACGCCCGGCCGCGGCGCGTTCGGAGCGCTGATCAGCGACTTCGGCCGCGGGCCCTCGTCTAACTTGCGTTCATGGTCGCGCACTTCTACGGTTGGACCACAACATCTAGTGGCTTTACCGGTGCACTCCACCACAGATTGTGTTTCCGTTACTGCACCTCGATTCAGAAGAGGTGTGCGCGAGCGTCCCCGCGTGGGCACTCTGGGACACATGGGGCAGGTGAGCCGCCCGGCGGATCAGGGAGGCGACGCGCGTGCACTGCCCGTTCTGTCGCCACCCCGACACGCGGGTCATCGACAGCCGCTCCACCGAGGACGGCGGAGCCATCCGCCGCAGGCGCACGTGCCCCGAGTGCGGGCGCCGGTTCACCACCCAGGAGACCGTGCTGCTCATGGTGAGCAAGCGCAGCGGGGTGACCGAGCCGTTCTCCCGGGACAAGGTGATCGCCGGTGTCCGGCGGGCCTGCCAGGGGCGGCCGGTCAGCGAGGACTCGCTGGCCCAGCTCGGTCAGCGGGTCGAGGAGGGCATCCGGGGGACCGGGGCCGCGGAGATCCCCGCCCACGAGGTGGGCCTGGCCATCCTGGGGCCGCTCCGCGAGCTGGACGAGGTGGCCTATCTCCGCTTCGCCTCGGTCTACCGGGGGTTCGAGACGCTGGCCGACTTCGAGGCCGAGATCGAGCAGTTGCGGGCGGATCGCTCCGCCAAGCACGACTGAAGAAGTCAATCCCCGGGCGCCGGGGGACGAACAGCGGCGCGTTGATGTGGTCCGGATCGGGGGCTCGTGCGGAGTCCCGGAAGGGGGAAGTCATGACGGAGACGGTCAGCGGCACGGCGTCGCGCGGGGGCAAGAGGCCGCGCAAGGGGCTGAAGATGAAGCGCATCTTCACCACCGCCGGCGTGCATCCGTACGACGAGGTGCGCTGGGAGCGCCGTGACGTCGTCATGACCAACTGGCGTGACGGCTCGGTCAACTTCGAGCAGCGCGGAGTGGAGTTCCCCGACTCCTGGTCGGTCAACGCCGCCAACATCGTCACCACCAAGTACTTCCGCGGCGCGGTCGGCACCCCGCAGCGCGAGTGGAGCCTCAAGCAGCTCGTCGACCGCGTGGTGGGCGTCTACACCCGCACCGCCGTCGAGAACGGCTACTTCGCCACCGACGAGGACGCCGAGATCTTCGACCACGAGCTCAAGCACGCCCTGGTCAACCAGGTCTTCAGCTTCAACTCGCCGGTCTGGTTCAACGTCGGCACCGCCTCCCCGCAGCAGGTCAGCGCGTGCTTCATCCTGGCCGTCGACGACCAGATGGAGTCCATCCTCGACTGGTACAAGGAAGAGGGTGTGATCTTCAAGGGCGGTTCCGGCTCCGGCGTGAACCTCTCCCGGATCCGCTCCTCCAAGGAGCTGCTCTCCAGCGGCGGCACGGCCAGCGGCCCGGTCTCCTTCATGCGCGGTGCGGACGCCTCCGCCGGCACCATCAAGTCGGGCGGCGCCACCCGCCGCGCCGCCAAGATGGTCGTCCTCGACGTCGACCACCCCGACATCGAGGAGTTCATCGAGACCAAGGCGCGCGAGGAGGACAAGGTCCGCGCGCTGCGCGACGCCGGGTTCGACATGGACCTCGGCGGCAAGGACATCGTCTCCGTCCAGTACCAGAACGCCAACAACTCCGTGCGCGTCTCCGACGAGTTCATGCGCGCGGTGGAGGACGGCGAGGAGTTCGGCCTGCGCGCCCGCCTGTCCGGCGAGATCATCGAGAAGGTCGACGCCCGCGACCTGTTCCGCAAGATGGCGACCGCCGCCTGGGAGTGCGCCGACCCCGGCATCCAGTACGACGACACGATCAACGACTGGCACACCAGCCCCGAGACGGGCCGCATCACCGCCAGCAACCCGTGCTCGGAGTACCTCCACCTGGACAACTCCTCCTGCAACCTGGCCAGCATCAACCTGATGAAGTTCCTGAAGGACGACAACTCCTTCGACATCGAGAACTTCGTGAAGATCACCGAGCTGATCATCACCGCGATGGACGCCTCCATCACCTTCGCCGACTTCCCGACCGAGAAGATCGGCGAGACCACCCGCGCCTACCGCCAGCTCGGCATCGGCTACGCCAACCTCGGCGCGCTGCTCATGGCGACCGGCCACGCCTACGACTCCGACGGCGGCCGGGCCATCGCCGGGGCGATCACCTCGCTGATGACCGGCACCTCCTACCGCCGCAGCGCCGAGCTGGCCGGCGTCGTGGGACCGTACGACGGCTACGCCCGCAACGCCGAGGCGCACAAGCGCGTCATGCGCAAGCACTCCGCCGCCAACGACGCCCTGCGCACGCTGGACGACATCGACGGCGCCGTCCACGCCGAGGCCACCCGCCAGTGGGAGGAGTGCCTCAGGACCGGCGAGAAGAACGGCTACCGCAACGCCCAGGCCTCGCTGCTGGCGCCCACCGGCACCATCGGCCTGATGATGGACTGCGACACCACCGGCATCGAGCCCGACCTCGCGCTGGTCAAGTTCAAGAAGCTCGTCGGCGGCGGCTCCATGCAGATCGTCAACCAGACGATCCCGCGGGCGCTCAAGCAGCTCGGCTACCAGGATGAGCAGATCGAGGCGATCGTCGAGTTCATCGCCGAGCACGGCCACGTCGTCGACGCGCCGGGCCTGCGCCGCGAGCACTACGAGGTCTTCGACTGCGCCATGGGCGAGCGGGCCATCGCCCCGATGGGCCACGTCCGCATGATGGCCGCCGCCCAGCCGTTCCTGTCGGGCGCGATCAGCAAGACGGTCAACCTGCCCGAGTCCGCGACGGTCGAGGACATCGAGCAGGTCTACCTGGAGGGCTGGAAGCTCGGCCTGAAGGCCCTGGCCGTCTACCGCGACAACTGCAAGGTCGGTCAGCCGCTCTCGGCCGCGGGCAAGAAGACCGACGGCAAGACCGACGGCAAGACCGACGGCAAGACCGGGGACAAGACCGGGGACAAGACCGGTGCCGCCGCGGAGCCGGAGGTCCGGGTGGTGGAGATCAGCCGCCCGACCCGCCGCCGGATGCCGAACCAGCGGCCCAGCACGACCACCCGCTTCACCGTGGGCGGCGCCAAGGGCTACATGACCGCCTCGTCCTACCCCGACGACGGCGTGGGCGAGGTCTTCCTGAAGATGTCCAAGCAGGGCTCGACCCTCGCGGGCGTCATGGACGCCTTCTCCGTGGCCATCTCCATCGGCCTGCAGTACGGCGTGCCGCTGGAGACCTACGTCAGCAAGTTCGTCAACATGCGCTTCGACCCGGCGGGCATGACCGACGACCCGGACATCCGCATGGCCGCCTCGGTGATGGACTACATCTTCCGCCGGCTGGCCCTGGACCACCTGCCCTACGACGAGCGCGCCGCCCTCGGCATCTTCTCCGCCGCCGAGCGGGCCGCCCAGCAGCGGGGCGAGGACCCGGCCGTCGTCCACAACGACGAGGTCATCGCCGAGCTGGCCACCTCGGCCCCGATCGAGAAGCCCCGCGGCGAGAACGCCGAGAACACCGGGAGCAGGGCCGAGCTCCTGCCGGAGCCGGTGCGCGCCGGCTCCCTGGAGTCTCACCAGGGCCGTACCGCCGACGCCCCGCTCTGCATGACCTGCGGCACCAAGATGCGCCCGGCCGGCAGCTGCTACGTCTGCGAGGGCTGCGGCTCCACCAGCGGCTGCAGCTGACAGCGGGCGGGGTCGCGCGCGGTGCGACCGGCGTGACCGGCGGCCCCGCCGGTCACGCCGGGAAGGTCACGCTCCGGCGGGCGGGAGCCGGTCGAGCGCGACCCCGAAGTGCTCCCGGTAGGCGGAGCGGAGTTCGGCTTCGCCCAGGACGCGTTCGGTGCGCTCGCCGTGGGCGGTCCGGATCAGTCTGCCGCCCCTGATCGTCGTCCTGCCCTCGGGCGTGCGTATCGAGCAGACCGGCGACCTGGTGAAGTGCGACTGGGGAGAGGTCGCCTGCCACCAGCACGTCGGGACGAAGTCCGCCAGTTCGTAGGGCCGGGCGGTCAGCCGGTAGCTCTGCTCGCCTCCGCGCACGATGTCGAGATCACCGTGGCCGCCGGGGGCGGGCACGACCTGGAACACGCCTCCGTCCTCTTTCTGCTCCGCGCGTTCGTCGAGCCGGAGCGGCTGGTCGGCGAAGTCGCCGAAGCCGACGTCGACCAGCCACGGCTCGTCCAGGTCGACACGGAGCGCCAGGTGGTCGAAGAGCGGTCCCGGCGTGCCGTCCTGGAAGACCCGGGCGGCCAGCAGCGTCACCCGGTAACCGAGCGAGGTCAGCAACTCGGCGAACAGTCCGTTCAACTCGTAGCAGAAGCCACCGCGCCGGCGACTTACGATCTTGTCGAACAGCGCCCCGGGTTCGAGTGAGATCTGCTCGCCGAGATGGATGCTCAGATTCTCGAACGGCACCGCCCGAAGATGGGCGAGTTGCAGGGCGTGCAGGCTCCGCACGTCCGGTCGCGAAGGTCGGGTTGCGCCGATTCTGTCTATGTAACGGGTGATCTGTGACTCGTCCACGGGGCAAGCAAACCATGCGCCGTCCGCCGGCGGCGGAGGGGCCGCGGTCCGGCCCGTGCGAAGGGGGAGCGCCCGGACGGGCGGTCTGCGGGGCGGCGGCCGACTCCGCCGCCGCTCCCGTCGGGCCACCGGCGCCGCCCCCTCAGCGGCGCCAGAGGCCCGGCTGGACGAGGCCGGACTCGTAGGCGCAGATGACCGCCTGGATCCGGTCGCGCAGGCCGAGCTTGGACAGCACGTTGCTGACGTGGGTCTTCACGGTGTGCTCGCTGACCACCAGGGCCGCGGCGATCTCGGGATTGGACAGGCCCTGGCCGAGCAGGGCGAGGGTTTCCCGCTCCCTGCCGGTCAGGGCGTCCATCCCCGAGATCGCGACCGGTGGGCGGGCCTTGCGGCGGATCAGATCGTCGATCAGCTTTCTGGTCACGACGGGCGCCAGCAGCGATTCCCCGGCCATCACGACCCGGACGGCGTGGACGAGGTCGTCGCGGCGCACGTCCTTGAGCAGGAAACCGCTGGCCCCGGCGTGCAGGGCCTCGTAGACGTACTCGTCCTGGTCGAAGACGGTCAGGATGACGACCTTGGTGCCGGTCTCGGCGCAGATCGTCCTGGCGGCCCGGATGCCGTCCATGACGGGCATGTGGATGTCGAGCAGGATGACGTCGGGCGCGTGCGCGCGGACCGCCGCGACGGCCTGGGCGCCGTCACCGGCCTCGGCCACGACCGTGATGTCCGGCTGGGTGTCCAGGATCAGGGCGAAGCCGCTGCGCATGAGCTCGTGGTCGTCGGCGACCACGACGCGGATCGTCACGCGGCGGCTCCCGGCAGGCGCACCGCGACGGCGAAGCCGCGCCCGCCCGGCCCGGGGCCGAAGGACGCCGAACCGCCGCACGCCGCCGCGCGCTCGCGGATGCCGACCAGCCCGTACCCTGAGCCGCCGGTGTGGCCGCGGCCCCCGTCGGTGACGCCGATCATGAGCGCGTCCTGCCTCCAGTCCAGTTCGACGGCCACCGCGGACGCCCGGGCGTGCTTGACCGCGTTGGTGAGCGCCTCCTGCACGACCCGGTAGGCGGCGGCCTCCACGTCCGCGGGCAGCGGGCGCGGCGTGCCGTGGACGGTCAGCGTAGCGCGTTGTCCGGCCCGGTCCACGCTGTGCACCAGCGCCTCGATCCGGGCCACGGTCGGCGGAGCGCCGGGCGAGGAGCTGCCGAGCAGGCCGAGCAGACGGCGCAGCTGGTCCATCGCCTCGCGCCCGGTCTCGGCGATGGCGTCGAAGGCGGCCTCGGCACGGCCCGGGTCGGGGCGTACGGCCAGCGGCCCGGCCTCCGCCTGCACCACGATCAGGCTGATCGCGTGGCCGAGGACGTCGTGCATGTCCCGGGCGATCGCCGCCCGCTCCCGCTCGACGGCCCGCTCCGCCTCCCGCTGCCTGTCGCGTTCGAGCTGGAGGACGTAGGTGTGCCGGTTGGCCGTCGCCCGGCCCATGGCCCAGGCCGCGACGTACATCACCAGCGCCCGCACGGTGGTGTCCGCACTCGGCGGATTCAGGACCAGCCCGGCGAGCTGGATACCGGCGCCGCACCCGAGCAGGGCCAGCGCCCAGGTCCGGGTGCGGGGCGAGCCGTGCGCGGCCACCGTGTAGAGCGCGACCAGCAGTGCGTAGGGGATCGGCTGCGGGGCGGTGTCGGGATCGTTGAGCAGGTACGCACCCGTCGCGGTCATCACCGCCGCCAGGACCGCCAGCGGTGCGCGCCGCCGCCAGACCAGCGGCAGCGCCAGGCCGAGCACGGGCAGGTACTGCCCGAGCGTGTAGCCCGTCACCGGGTCGGCTTCCCGGACCGTCAGGACGAAGGGGGCCGAATGCGCGGCGAGCACCACCAGGGCGGTCGCGAGGTCCGCGGCCAGCGGAGGAATCCGGCGGATTGATCGGGTGATGGCTGACATACCGATGCGAGATCCTATTCCAGGTGGGGGCGGGCCGGTGGACGGTTCAGGTGTAGGGCGGGCCGACGAAGTTGTAGAGGACCGCCACGACGGCGAAGGCGACGACACCCGTCGTGACCAGCGTGTAGCCGATCCTGGCCGCCGGCCGCCACCAGCGCCGCCACCAGGCGATCACCGCGCAGACCGACAGTGCGGCGGCCAGCGCCACGGTCAGCGTGGCCAGCACCAGCAGTGCGATCAGCGCCGGCGCCGCCTGCAGGACCATCGGCAGCGCCCGGCTCTGGTCGGCGAGCAGAGAGCCGAACCCGGCCACGACCACCGTCACCGCGACGCCGCCGAGCCAGGCCGCCAGCCGCGGAGCCCAGGGCCCCTGCACCGCACGCCCGCGGATCCTGCGCACGGCCAGCGCCACGGGATACGCCACCACGGCGATCACCGACACCGCCAGCGCCCACGCCATCAGGCCGAGATGCAGCCACGAGTGCTCCAGCGGGCCGATCCGGTCGAAGACGACCGTGCTGCCGCCGAGCGCGAGCTGTCCGGGTTCGGGGAAGGCGATGCGGCTCCACCCGCCCTCCTGCTGGAAGACGCCGGGCTCGAACTGGATCCAGCGCCGCTCGCCGCCGCCCAGGCCGGTGGTGACGACGCCGCCGTCGGCGGTGGCGGTGACGTGCACCGGCGTGTCCGCCAGCGCCTGCACCCTGAGCAGGCTGCCGCGGCTGACGCCGCTGCTCTGGTACCAGCCCTCGTACGCGCGGGAGGACGCGCCCGCCGGCGCCGTGACCGCGGGCGGCGCCGTCTTCGGCAGGTACCGGTCGATGATCTTCTCGACCAGCGCGAACCCGTCCAGCCCGTGCCGCCCGGTGCCGTCCCCGTTGGCCATCACGTGGACGCCGATGCCCTGCTCGGGCAGCAGGAACATGAAGGCGTGCATGCCGGGCATGTCGCCGCCCTTGAACAGCAGCCGGTGCCCCTTGTACGGGCGCTCCTCCCAGATGAACCCCATCCCGGCCAGGCCGGGGTGCTCGCTGTACTGCCGGCGCTGCATCTCGGCCGCGATCCCGGTCCCGAGGCGCCCGTCCTGCGACAGCTGGGCCTGCAGGTAGACGGCCATGTCGGAGGCGGTCGAGGCCGGGCCGGCGCCGGAGGCGGCGAAGTCCGCGCAGTCGACCGGCGTCGGCGTCCCGTCCGCCAGGTAGGCCTTGGTGCCGCGCAGCCCGCCGCAGGCGGCGACGGATTCCTTCATGCCGAGCGGTTCGAACACCTGCCGCTTCACGTACTCCTCGAACGGCATCCCCGAGACGGTCTGCACCAGGTACCCGGCCAGCGCCACCCCGTAGTTGCTGTAGGACACCCCGGTGCCCGGCGGGCGCACCCGCGCCGGCTGGTGCGCGGCCAGCGCCTCGCCCAGCGGCAGCACGTCCGCACCGCTGCCCACGACGTAGTCCTCGTCGAACCCGGCCGTGTGCGTCAGCAGGTGCCGCAACGTGACCGGACGCCCCGGGTAGGTGTCACGGACCGTGAACGTCTTCAGATAGGTGTTCACGTCGGCGTCCAGCGTGAGCCTGCCCGCGCGGACGAGCTGCAGGGCGGCCTGGGCGGCGAACAACTTGGTCTCCGAGCCGATGAGGAACCGGGTGCGCTCGGGGTCGACCGGCACCCGCCGCTCCGTATCGGCCCAGCCGTATCCCTTGTGCACCACCCGCTCGCCGTCCGCCACCACGGTCACCGCCACGCCCGGGATCTTCTCCTCGGCCATCGCCGCGGTGACGTGTTCGTCGACCAGTGCGCCGAGCCCCTGCAGGGCCGGCGGCTCGGCCGCCTGCACCGGGGCGGTCATCAGGACCAGAGCGGTTATGAACTTCGTCAACATGTCGTAAATGATCGCGGGTCCGCTCCGGCGGGACATCACCGGTGCCACCCATTCCCTTCTCCGCCGCCCGGGGGAGAAGGACCGGCTCCCGCCGGCGGGGCCCCGGCCCGCGCCGGGGAGCCCGGCGGACGGTCCGCGGGAGAGGCCTCGCGGGGGGTCTCAGAGCCAGTGGTTGTCGTGGCGGAGGTAGAACTCGGCGAGCTCCTCCTCTCCGGGGCGGCCGGAGACGGCGAACTCGGCGAGGCCCTCGAAGTAGCCCTCCCGGGGCGCCCCGGGGGAGAAGTGCAGGAGCATGGAGGCCGGCTCGCCCGACTCGTTGCGGAAGCCGTGGATCCCGCCCTCGGGGACGTGGACGAAGTCGCCGGGATGCGTGTCGATCCAGCGGTCGCCGTTGAAGATCTTCACGGTCCCGGTGAGGATGAAGAACGACTCGGAGATCGACCGGTGGAAGTGGGGGCCGGGCCCGGACGGCTCGGGTCCCATGTTCCACCGGTAGAGGCCGAACTTCCCGCCGGTGGAGGCCCCCGTCGCCAGGTAGTCCACCGTGTTGCCGCTCTGGTAGGTCAGCTCGGGCTCGTGGCCCGCGGGGCGGAAGGTCGCGCTGATCTCGCCCTTCTCCCCGAAGTAACTCGGTTCCGGATATGTCATGATCTTCACCTTACGTGCCCGGTCCACGAGACCGGAGGGCGGCTACGGCGCGAGCCGCTTCAGGAGGTCGGCGACCCGCTCGACGTCGGCCTCGGTGGTGCGCCAGTTGCTGAAGGCGGCGCGGAGCGCGGGCACGCCGTCGTGGACCGTCGGCGTGAGGAACGCCTCTCCCGACTCGATGATCGCGTTGACGAGCTCCCCGGCCCGCTCGGGGGCGTCGGCCAGGGTGAAGCAGACCACGTTGAGCCGGACCGGCGCCAGCAGCCGGTAGGCGGGCAGCGCGGCGATGCGTTCGCCGAGCAGCCCGGCGAGGGCGACGTCGCGCCGGACGATCTCCGCGTGTCCCTCGCGCCCGTAGGCGGCCAGCGCGAACCAGGCGGGTACGGCGTGCAGCCGCCGGGAGTTCTCCGGGGTCAGGTGCACGGGGTCGTCGCCGACCGGGCCGAGGTACGCGGCGGCGGAGTTGGCGAAGACCCGCGCCTGCAGGTCGCGGCGGCGGGTGAACTGGACCGCGCTGCTGTAGGGGACGTTCAGCCACTTGTGCAGGTCCACGCAGACCGAGTCCGCCTCGCCGAGCCCGTCGACGAGGTGGGCGTGGCCGGGGGAGAGGGCGGCGAAGGCCCCGAAGGCGGCGTCCACGTGCAGCCAGAAGGGGTACCGCTCGCGCAGCGCGATGATCGCGCGAAGGTCGTCGAAGTCGACGGTGTTCACCGTGCCGGCGTTGGCGACCACGATCGCGGGCCGCCCGCCGAGCTCCTCCAGCGCCGCCGCGAGCCGCGCCGGGTCGACGGCCTCCCGGCCGGGCAGGAGATCGACGCGCCGCATCGCCGAGCGGCCCAGCCCGAGCACGGACAGCGCCTTGCCGACGCTGGAGTGCGGGCTTCCGGAGAGCACGGCGACCGGACCGAGCGCGGCGGCCCCCTGCTCGGCCACCGGGATCCCGCGCCGCTCGCCCAGCCACTCCCTGCCGATGGCCAGGCCGGCGGCGTTGGACATGGTCGCGCCGCTGACGAACGTGCCCTCGTGCTCCGGCGGCAGGCCGAACAGCTCGCGCAGCCAGGCGACCGCCTCCCGCTCCAGGTCGGGGGCGGTGGAGTCGATGCCGGAGGTGGGGTTCTGGTCGAGGACGCCGGTCAGCCAGTCGCCCGCCAGCGAGGCGGGGGTGGCGCCGCCGGTCACGAAACCCAGGTAGCGGGGGCCGGCGCTGGCGGCGAAACCGGGCTCCCAGCGCTCGGCGAACGCCTCCATCGCCCCCTTCGCCCCGCTTCCCACCAGGGGCAGGGGCGAAGGCGGGCGCCGTACGGGGGTCCGGGCGACCGGGCGGTCGTCCATGCCGGCCAGGAGCCGTACGGCGTAGGCCCGGGTCTCGTCGAGCAGTTCGGGCAGGCGTGCGAGGTCGTCACCGAGAAGTGGATGCATGCGGCCACCGTAGAAGCCCGGGAAGGACGCGTCTCCGGCCAATTCCGCAAAATGGCCCTAAATTTTCGAGCCTTCACAGAAGGGACTCCCGTCGTGATTGGCATGATTCCGGGCATCTCTGTCACGCTGGGTGCGTGATCGAGGAGTTCGAGGCCCACCGGGTGAGGATGTTCGGCCTGGCCTACCGGATGCTCGGCTCCGCGGCCGAGGCCGAGGACGTCGTCCAGGACGCCTACCTGCGCTGGAGCGGAACCGAGCCGGGCGGCGTCGCGGCCCCCGGCGCCTGGCTGGCCAAGGTGGTCGTGAACCTCTGCCTCAACCGGCTGACCTCCGCCCGCGCCACCCGGGAGAGCCACGTCGGCGCCTGGCTCCCCGAGCCCGTGCCGACCGGCGAGCTCGGCCCGCTGGAGACCGCCGAGCAGCGCGACTCCGTCTCCATGGCCTTCCTGGTCCTGCTGGAGCGGCTCACCCCGGCCGAGCGCGCCGTCTTCGTCCTCCGCGAGGCGTTCGCGTACGGCTACCGCGAGATCGCCGAGGTGCTCGACCTCTCCGAGGCCGGCTGCCGCCAGCTCCACCACCGGGCGCGGCGGCGGGTCGGCGAGCGCCGCCGGTTCGACGCACCCGGCGGGCGGCGCCGCCTGATCGTGGAGCGCTTCCTGGAGGCCGCGCGGAGCGGCGACCTGGCGGGGCTGGAGCAGGTCCTCGCCGCCGACGTGATCGCCTGGGCCGACGGCGGCGGCAAGGTCAGCGCGGCGCTGCGGCCCGTCCTCGGCAGGGCGAAGGTCATCCGCTACGTGGCCGGGATCGCGGCCGGCGCCGGCGAGGGCCTCGATGTCCGCCACGCCGAGGTCAACGGCCAGGACGCGATCGTCGCGCTGTACGGCGGGCAGGCCGTCATGGTCCTGGTGGTGGACGTCGCGGACGGGGTGGTCGTCGGTCTGCGGAGCGTGCTCGACCCCGGCAAGCTGTCCCGTTTCGGAGAGCCGCCGGGCTCGTGAGACCCGGCTCCGGGATTTTTTTCCGCGGAACTGTCACGTTCGCGAGGGCCCGCCGGTTCTCAGTTGCATGGAAGAGAACACCGCGGGACTCCCCGCAGAGCACACCACGGGATCGCCCGCAGAGCACACCGCGGGGGGTCCCGTGCAGGACATCCTCGTCACCGGCGGCACCGGAACCCTCGGCCGCCACGTCGTGGACCGGCTCGCCGAGGCCGGCCGCCCCGCCCGCGTGCTCAGCCGCACACGCGGGCCGTACATCGGGGACCTGGGCACCGGGGCGGGCCTGGCGGCGGCGCTCGACGGGGTCCGGACCGTCGTCCACCTGGCCAGCGACCCCCGCAGGCGCGGGGCCGACGTCGAGGGGGCCCGGAACCTGATCGCCGCGGCGCCTGCGGGGACGCACCTGGTCTTCGTCTCGATCGTCGGGGTCGACCGGCACCCCTACTCCTACTACCGGGCGAAGTACGAGGTCGAGGGCATGATCGAGCGCTCCGGCCTGCCGTACACGATCCTGCGTGCCGCGCAGTTCCACGACCTGGTCCTGTACGGCGCGCGCACGCTGGCCCGGCTGCCGGTCGTGCCCGTCCCGGCCGGGGTGGCCTTCCAGCCGGTCGCGGCCGAGGAGGTCGCCGCGCGGCTGGCCGGCCTGGCGCTGGGCGAACCCGCCGGGCGGGTGCCCGACATGGGCGGTCCCGAGATCCTGGACGCGGCCGAGCTCGCCCGGATCTACCTGCGCTCGACGGGCAGGCGGCGGCCCGTGCTGCCGGTCCCGGTCCCGGGCGGGGTGTTCGCGGCCTACCGGCGGGGCGTGCACCTCGCCCCCGCCCACCGCGACGGCCGGATCACCTTCGCGCAGTTCCTGGCCGCGGCGCAGGGCCGCCCGGGGTACGCGGGGGTGGACCGGTGAGCGCGGGCCGGGGGACGGCACGGCCGGGGCGGGCGGCGGAGTCCGCGGCGCGGGGGCCCGGGTCGCGCCGGGCGGCGGCCTGGTTCCGGGCGGGACTGGCCTACCTGGCGGTCGCCGAGCTCGCGGTCGGGGCATGGGCGCTGGCCTCCCCGTCCGGGTTCTACGAGGACTTCCCGCTGCCGGGGCGGCGCTGGGTGGCGACGCTGCCGCCGTACAACGAGCATCTGCTGCTGGACTTCGGCGGCCTCAACCTGGGGTTCGGGATGATGCTGGCGGTGGCGGCCGTGACGCCGGAGCGGCTGCTCGTCCGCACGGTGCTCGCCGGATACCTGGCCTACGCGGTACCGCACCTGGCCTTCCACCTGGGCCATCTCCGGCATTTCGCGATGGTGGACGTGGTCGGCCAGGTCGTCACGCTCTCCATCGCCGTGGTGGTCCCGCTGGCCCTGCTGTCCTGGGATCTTGCCAAGAATAGGAAGACCGGTCTATTTTTGCGGCATGGGTCAGAAGGGTGAGGAGACGCGCGGGCGCCTGCTGGACGCGACGCGGGACCTGATCGAGACCGGCGGCTACTCCGGCGCCGGGGTGAACCAGGTGATCGCCGCCAGCGGGGCGCCGCGCGGCTCGCTCTACTTCCACTTCCCCGGCGGCAAGGACCAGCTGGTCGGGGAGTCCGTACGGCGCGCCGGAGGCGAGATCGACCGGGCGGTCCGCGAGCTGGCGGCGGCCGCGCCCGACGCCCGGAGCCTGGTCGCCGGGGTGCTCGGGCTGCTCGGCGACCGGCTGGCGGAGTCCGGGTGGCGCAAGGGCTGCCCGGTGGCCACGGTCGCCCTGGAGATGGCGGCCACGAGCGACCCGCTGCACGAGGTCTGCTCGGAGGTCTACGGCTCCTGGGAGGGCGCGCTGCGCGACCGGCTGGCCGCCGACGGGCACCCCGACCCCGCCGACACCGCCGTCGCCGTCCTCGCCCTGATCGAGGGGGCGCTGCTGCTGGCCAGGGCCCACCGGAGCCGGGATCCGCTGGACCGGGTGGCCCGGCGGATCCCGGCGCTGCTGTAGGGCGGGCCGTCGCGGTCCGGCCCCGCAGGCCCTCTCCGGAGGGCCTGTTTTTCGGCCATCGAATATGTAGACCGATCTATTTTTTCAGAGGAGAGCACATGACTCCCGACTCCATCGTCTTCGGCGCCGCCGGGTTCGTCGGCCGCTCCCTGGTCGCCGAGCTGCTCCGCCGGGGCCGCCGGGTCGCCGCCGCCGTCCGGGGGCCGGGGGACCGGCTCACCTCCTGGCTCGCCGCGCAGGGGGCGGACACGGCGGGGCTGGCCGTCGTCACCGCGGACATCACCGTGCCCGGCCTCGGTCTCACGGGCCTGGACGGGGTGCGCGACGTGTACAACGCCGCCGCGCGCTTCGCCTTCGGGCTGAGCGCCGCGGAGGCGCGGCTCGCCAACGTCACCGGCGCGGTCAACGTGGCCGACTGGGCCGCCGCCCGGCCCGGCCTGCGCCGCCTGGTCCACGTCAGCGGCTACCGGGTGAGCGGCGCGGAGGCGGACTACCGGCGGCTGGGCGCCTACGAGGCGTCCAAGGGCGAGGGCGACGCAGCGGTCCGGGTCCGGGCCCGGGAGCTGGGACTCCCGCTGACGATCGCGAACCCCGCCACGGTGATCGGTCCCGGCCAGTTCATCGGCCTGGCCTCGCTGGTCCGCGATCTCTGGCTCGGGCGGCTGCCCGCCCTCCCCGGCGGACCCGGCGTCTTCGTGCCGGTCGTGGACGTCGGCTACCTCGCCCGGTTCATGGCCGCGCTGCCCGAGGACGAGGAGACCGCGGGCCGGGCCTACTGGGTGCTCGACGACGAGACGCCCGAACTGCCGGAACTGGTCGCGCTGCTCGCGGACCACCTGGGCGTGCCCGCTCCGCGCCGGTCGATCCCCGTCGGGCTGGTACGGCGGCTGCCCCGCGCGCTGACCGGGGCCGACCCGGAGACGTTGTCGTTCGTGTCGGCGGACCGCTACGACACCGCGCCGGCGCTGGCCTTCGCCGAGCGGGCGGGGCTGCGCATGCCGCCGGTCCGCCGGGCTCTCCGGAGCTGGGCCGACGACCTGGTGGCCGCCCGCTTCGGCGCGGCCCCCGCCCGGAACGCCGGACCCGCCGGGCGCGAGCCGTACGGGACCGGCGGGACGGCGGGGAGCCGGGCGGCAGGCCCCGCGCGGCCGTACGGCTTCCGCGACGTCGCCGGAGTCCGGACCTGGGTGACCGGCGCGCGCGAGACCCCCGGATACGTGCTGCTCCACGGGCTGCCCCTGGACGCCGACTCGTGGGCGGAGACGGCGGCCCGGCTCGACGACTCCGTGCTCGCCCCCGACCTGCCCGGCCTCGGGCGCTCGGCCCCGCTCCCCTCCGGCCGCCCCTTGCGGGCGCGGGGAGGGACGGGTCCGGGCCGGGCGCCCGCGGCCGACGGGACGGACGGCTGGCTGGCCGAACTGCTCCGCCCGGTCGCGACCCGGCCGCTGCTCGTGGGGCACTCGTTCGGCTGCGGCCCCGCCCTCCGGTACGCCGCCGCCCATCCGGACCGGATCGCCGGGCTGGTGCTGGTCGCCCCGGCGTTCCTGCAGGAGCCGTCCGGGTGGTTCTCCCGCTCGCGGCTCGCGGTCCCCGTGCTGCGCCGCATGCCGCGGGAGCGGCTGGGGCAGCGCGTCGGCGTCCCGCCCGAGGCGCCGGCGGACCTGCGCCGCCCGGGAGCGGCGCGCCGGGTGGTCGGGGCGATGCGGGCGGCCCACGCCCGCCGCGCGGAACTCCGCCTGCTGCTCGACCGCGTCCGGGTGCCGGTGACGATCGTGGCGGGGGAGCATGACCCGCTCGCGGTGGACCGCCCGGCGGTCGTGATCGGCGGAGCCGGGCACTGCCCGCAGCTCACCCACCCCGATGAACTCGCCGGCGTGCTCGCGGAGGTCCGTGCGAGCACCCTGTCCGGAGGACGGCCCCGGGGGGACGGTGCGGGGGGATCCCGGTGAGGCCTCCCCGCACGGGGGAAGACCCGCGGATCGCGGGTCTTCCCGGGGTCGGGTTCAGGCGGCGGAGGTGGGCCCGCCCGGGCGGGGGAAACGGATGACGTTCCCGCCGGTGTAGGCGCGCAGGTCGACGACCTTGGTGTCGCCGGGGGCTCTGCGGCGTGCCGCAGAGCGGATGTCCCTGATTTTGATCCGCGCGACATATGGTGGCACGACCACAAGTCTCTTCATTGAGCCCCCCGGCGTGATGGTTCCGTTATATGGAATATGCACATAACCGCGTAAAGCGGTCGTAAAGATCCCGTCAGTAGGGCAGTCGGCGGCCTGACGGGGACCTGAGGTCCAGGTCGGGAAGTCTGATGGGACGGCGGCTCTGCGGCCGGACGATTCTGATGCGTCTCACGATTGCCCCCTCTCCTTGCCGTGACTGTGCGCCGGAGCGCTTGACGTCCGGTTGGCGCCCGCTTGAACGGTGCCTTCCCCCGAAGGCCATGCGCGCCAACCTATAGGGGCGACGCGTCCGGGTTCAATGGGTTTGGTGACCCTGCGAGTTTGTATTTTTACGTGTGGTAACGGAACTTCCGGGATGGTATGGTCCGAGGTCCGGTGGTACGTCACCCGGCGCTGTAGTGCAGCACGATCCCGTCGATCGCGGCGGCGGGCCCGTCGGCGAGGACGCGCACGGCGTCGCCCGCGAGATCGAGCATCACCACCTCCTTGCGCTTCCCCTTCGGCCTGACGGCGATGAGGTTCCGCTCGCCCAGCCGGCCCGCGAAGGAGGTCCCCCTCGCGATCGGCACCCTGGCCCTCCTCTCGCCGGTGACGTAGTCCCACAGGCAGACGTCGCCCGATCCACCGGGGCACATCGTGGTGATCACCGTGCCCGCCGGGCTGGGCGCGGCGTCGTCGGAGGTCGCCTCGCCGACCGAGCGCAGCGTGCGGACGAGCGTGCCGTCCAGGTTCCTGACCTGCACCGCTCCGCCGGGCGCCCGGTGGATCACGGTGGTCCCGCCGGGTCCCCAGGCGTACGGATGGGGGCCTTCGCCGTCGTCGGCGACCCGGATGAGGTGCGCGCGGTGCGAGGCCGCGTCCACGATCACGAAGCCGACGTCCCGCCCGGGCTCGTCCCATCCCACGGTCTCCAGGACGGTGAGCAGCACCCGGGAGCCGTCGGGCGACCAGTGCGGGAAGCGGGTCTGCTCCGGCCGCCCGACCGTCCGGACCGTGGTCTCCCGCCCGGTGCCGCGATCGACGATCCGGATCCGGTCGAAGTCGGAGAAGTCGGCCTTGATCTCCGGATTGATCGCGACGTACGAGCCGCCGGGGGAGACGACGGCGTGATGCCGCCCGGCGACCTCCTCGAAGGCGTCCCCGCCGGCGGTCCTGACGTGCGAGGGCCCCCAGGCCGGGTACTCCCGGTTGTCCTGGTAGGAGGTGACCCGCCAGGAATCCCGGGGGTCCTCCCGCAGGGTGATCCCGGTCCCGGGGATCCGCACCGAGGCCGTCGTCCCGGGGGCCATCGTCCCCGGGGAGCCCTGCCGCGCCGCGGGGCCGGCCGTGCTCCGGGGTGCGGCGGCCGGCTGCTCCTCCGCCCGCGCAAGGTGGAGGCCGAGCCCGGAGGCGATCGCGAGCGACACGGCGGCGAGCCCGGCCGCCGCCCGGCGACGGGCGGAAGGCGTACCGCCGCCGGCCCGGGGAGGGAGCGTGTCCTCTTCCCGGAGGCCGGCGTGCCCTCCGGCCCGGGCGTGGCCCTCGGCCGGCAGCGACCGCGGCGGCACGGGATGGCCGAGCAGCCGGAGCAGCGCGTCCGTGGCGGTCGGCCGTGCGGCGGGATCCTTGGCCAGGCACTCCAGGACCAGTTCCCGCAGCTGCCCGTCCAGCGTGCCCAGCTCCGGCTCGCGGTGCAGGATCCGGTGGATCAGCGCGGGCACCGGACCCGTCCCGAACGGGGGCGCCCCGGTCGCCGCGCAGGTCACCGTGGCCGCCCAGGCGAACAGGTCGGCGGGCGCCCCGCTCCCCGTCCCGCCGAACTGCTCGGGCGCCATGTACGGCGGGGTGCCGACGACGTGCTCGGCGGCCGCGGCGGCGGAGTCCGCCGTCTGGGCGATCCCGAAGTCGATCACCCGGGGACCGTCCCTGGGCAGCAGCACGTTGGCGGGCTTGAAGTCCCGGTGGACCACACCCGCCTGGTGGATGGCGGACAGCGCGGTCAAGGTGCCGATCGCCAGTCTGCGCAGCTCGGCTCCCCGCAGCGCGCCGCGCTCGGAGATCACCCGGGCGAGGGTGGGGCCGTCGACGTACTCGCTCACGATGTACGGCGCGCCGTCGAAGTCGCCGTGCTCCAGCACCTGCGCCGTGCAGAACGCCTTCACCCGCAGGGCCAGCTCGATCTCCCGGTCGAACTCGGCCGCGCTCGGACCGCGGGCGCCCGAGCGCAGCAGCTTGACCGCGACCGGCTCCCCGGAGGGGGAGACGGCGAGGTAGACCACGCCCTGCCCGCCCGCGCCGAGCCTGCCGGTGATCCGGTAGGCGCCGATCCGCCCGGGGTCGCCGGCCGCGGGCGGTTCGGCCGGCATCAGGAGGCCCGCCTGCGGGTGAAGCTCAGGACCGCCCTGTCCTCCCCGCCCTCGATCTCGGCGAGCACCCGGTGCGTGCCGCCGACGAAGTCGATCACCTGGACCTGGCGCTTCTTCCCGACGCGCTTCTTCACCAGCAGGTGGTTCTCGTTGAACCAGCCGACGAGCTCCGTTATGCCGGCGCCGGGGACGGTGTGGCGGCGGTTGCCGGTCACCGTGTCCCACACGCAGATGTCCCGCCCCCGGGGGCAGACGGTGGAGAAGAGCTTCCCGGAGGGGGAGAACCAGTCCGTTCCCCGGGGGTCGCCGACCCAGTGCATGGTCCGGACGATCTGCCCCTGGAGGTTGTAGAAGTCGGCGCCGGACTTCTCGCCGTCGAAGTAGCGGCGGGCCACCGATCCGTCGGGGGCGAAGGTGAAGGGATTGGACTCGTCGCCCACCACCTCCGTCACCACGAGCGTGGACTTCCGCGCGGCCACGTCCACGACCACGAAGCCGCCGATCACCTTCTTGTCCGGCTGGTGGACCGAGAGCAGCACCTTGGAGCCGTCCGCCGACCACACCGGGACGAAGGTCTGGAAGGGCTTGCGCACCGTCGGCACGGTGAAGGTCTCGCCGGTCGCGACTTCGGTGATCTTCAGGTAGTCGGTGTCCGACTGGTTGAACTTCAGGAAGGGGTTGAGCGCCACCCGCTCCTGGTCCGGGGAGAGGACCGGCGCCATCCCGTGGTCCACCGTGCGGAAGGCGTGTCCGCCCCTCTCCCTGGCGAAGGTGGTGAACGGTTTCCCGACCACGGTGTAGGCGCCGAGCCCGGCCGGGTCCTGCGGGTGTTCGCGCAGGGTGACGCCGACGTCGGGGAGGACGACCTCCTCGGAGGTCTTCTCCACCTCCTCCAGCGGGGAGAGCACGGTCTCCGGGCCGCTCGCGGCGGGCGAGGCGGAGGGGAGCGGTTCTCCCGCCGGGGCCGCGGAGGCGGTCGCGGCGGCCGAGACGGCGGGAGCGGGAGCGGCGAGGGACGTGGCGAGGTACACCGAGCCCCCGGAGAGCAGGGCGATCGCCGCCGCGCCCGCGCCGAGGAGCAGCGGCCGGCTCCGCCGCGCCGGACGGCCGGCGGACGGCGGCGGGCCGAGGTCGGAGGTGAGCAGCTCGCCGACCAGTTTGAGCAGGACGTCGCTCGCGGCGGGGCGGGCTTCCGGCTCCTTGGCCAGGCAGGCGGCCACGACGCCGTGCAGGTCGTCGGGGAGCGCGCTCAGATCGGGGTCGCCGTGCAGGATGCGGTTGACGGTCCCGGCCATCGACCCGGCGTCGAAGGGAGAGCGGCCGGTCGCGGCGAACGCCAGGGTCGCGGCCCAGGCGAACAGGTCCGCCGGGGGCGCGGGGGCGGCCCCCCGGAGCAGTTCGGGGGCGGTGAAGGCCGGGACGCCGACCCGGCGGGTGTCGGTGTCGGCGGCGGCCGCGATCGCCCGGGCCACCCCGAAATTGATCACCCGCGGCCCGTCGGGGCCCAGGACCACGTTGTCCGGCCGGACGTCGCCGTGGACCGTCCCCGCCTGGTGGATGGCGACCAGCGCCGTCATGGTGCCGACCGCGAGCCGGTGCAGCACGGCCTCCCGCAGCGTGCCCCCGGAGGCGACCGCCTCCTCGAGCGTGGGGCCGTCGATGTACTCGCTCACGATGTACGGCCGGCCGTCCGCCACCCCGCTGTCCAGGACCTCGGCGGTGCAGAACGCCGACACCTCCCGCAGCGGCGCGACGGAGGCGAGGACCTGCTCCCGGTCGAGACCCGCCGGCAGCAGCCGGACGACGACCCGGTTCCCGGAGGGGGAGCGCGCCAGGTAGACCGCCTCCCCGAGCCTCGCGGCGATCTCGTACCCGTCCACGCGGCCGGGATCACCCGGACCGATCTCCGGCATTACGGCTCCCCCCGAGGCATCCGTCAGTAGATCGCTAATTATGCGGATCAAACTGAGGAATGCCAGTCTTTCGGCCAGTTTGATGGCATCTATCGGCCATGCCGGTCATCTCCGGGTCGCACTCCGGGATCGGCATCGGGGGTGATCCTCCGGCGCCGTGCCGCTCCTACCGTCGAACCATGAATCCGTCCACGAGCCCGCCGGGCCCGTTCCCGCCGGCGCCCGCCGTCCCCCGAATCGCCGCGCTCGACGTCCTGCGGGGCTTCGCCCTGGGCGGCATCCTGATGGTCAACGTCTCCGCCATGGCCAATCTCCTGGGCGGCGACGGGCACCCGGCCGACGACCTGGTGGGCCTGCTGTTCGCGGGCAAGTTCTACGTGCTGTTCTCGTTCCTGTTCGGCTACTCCTTCACGATGCAGCTCCGCTCGGCCGAGCGGGACGGCGCCGGCGCCAGGGCCCGGACGGTACGGCGCTGCCTGGCGCTGATCGTGCTGGGCGCGCTGCACGCGGTGTTCCTCTGGCTCGGGGACATCCTGCTGCTGTACGGGATCACCGGCCTGATCCTGCTGCTGATGCGCGCGATCCGGCCCCGGACCGCGCTGATCGTCGCCGGGACCCTGATGATCCTGGTCACTCTGCTCTCCCTGGCGACGAGCACGCTGGAGGCCGGCGACCCCACCGGAGGCCTGTTCGACCCGGCCAACCAGGAGAGGATGCGCGCCGAGTTCCGCTCCGGCTGGCTGGAGGCGGCCGGCGTGCGCTGGGAGCTGTACAGCGCGATCGGCGTCCTGCTGGTGGTCTTCCAGCTCCCGACGGTGCTGGCCATGTTCCTCGTCGGCCTGGCCGCGGGCAGGACCCGGCTGCTGGAGGACCCCGAGCGCTACCTGCCGTTCCTGCCCCGCATCCAGCTCATCGGGTACGGCGTCGGCGGCGCGGTCACACTGGCGGTCTCCGCGTCCCGGTGGGCGGACCGGGGCGCGGCCCCGTTCCTGGAACCCCTGTCCGAACTGGCCTCGCCCCTGCTCTCGGCGGCCTACGCGGCGACCGTCCTGCGGCTCATGCACCGGTACCCGGCGGTCCCGGCCGCGCTGGCCCCCGCGGGGAGGATCGCGGCCTCCAACTACATCGGCCAGTCGGTGGCCACCTCGATCCTGTTCACCGTCGCCGGGCTGGAGCTCTCCCCGTGGGCGGTGCTCGGCGTGGCCGCGGTGGTCTACGCGCTCCAGCTCCCGCTGAGCGCCTGGTGGACCCGGCGGCACCGGTACGGTCCGGTCGAGTGGGTGCTGCGCGCGGTGACCTACGGGCCCCGCCGGGCGCGGCCGGCGGGCGGCGCCGCCCGCCGCGAGGCCCGTTGAAGATCGGACCCGCCGCCTAGGATGGGGGCACGGCGCCCGTCGCGGCCTCGCCCGGCGACGCGGACGCCGCCGACGGCACGCCTTTGGAGGCATCCGAGATGGCAGTCGAGCTGAACCACACCATCGTCGCGGCCCGCGACAAGAAGGCGTCCGCCGACTTCCTGGCCGCGGTCCTGGGGCTCGAGGTCGGCCCGCCGTACGGGCCGTTCCTCCCCGTCGGGACGGCCAACGGCGTCACCCTGGACTTCATGGACGCCGGGGACGGGCCGATCACCTCGCAGCACTACGCCTTCCTGGTCTCCGAGGAGGAGTTCGACGAGATCTTCGCGCGGATCAGGGAGGCCGGGATCGCCTACTACGCCGACCCCGGCCACCGGCAGCCCGGCCGGTTCAACCGCCACGACGGCGGGCGCGGGCTGTACTTCGAGGACCCCGACCGGCACAACCTGGAGATCATCACCCGCCCGTACGGCAGCGGCGGGTGACGGGGGTCAGAGCGTGCCGGATCGGGGCGGAGCGGGCTGCGGGGCGGGCTGCGGGGCGGCGGCCGGGCGGCGTCCGAGGACGACCACCGCGACCACCAGGGCCACCAGTACGGTGAGCTGCGCCAGCGCGGACCAGAGCCCGAAGGCGACGGTCACCGGCGCGGCCGCCGCGCCCGCGGCCCGGAGCCGGTTGCCCGTGATGCCGAGCACCCGGCGGAACCAGGCGCTGCCCGCCAGGAACAGGGTGACGCCCGCGGCGAGGGTCACGGCGGCGCTGAGCTTCAGCGGGTCGACCGGGTGGCCGATCGCCTTCTTGACCCCGGCGGCGACCGCGACGATGCCGAGCAGCATCGGGATGTGCGCGTAGAAGTAGGCGCCGAGGACCAGCCGGGTGCGCCGTACCGGCTCGCTGCCGGCCAGGGCGTGCTCGGCTCGGGTCTCGTCGTCGCCGCCGAAGTAGACCCACCACAGGCCCGCGGCCAGGGCCAGCCCCAGCACCGCCGTCAGGCCCAGGGCGAAGCCGACCGGGAGCCCCTCGGCGCCGATGCCGAGCGCCACGATCGACTCGCCGAGCGCCACGATCACCAGCAGCCCGTGCCGCTCGACGATGTGCCCGGCCTTGAGCTCGAAGCCCTTCTGCCCGATGAAGTACGGGCTGCCCCAGAGCAGGAGCACCGCCGCGCCCCAGAGCAGGTGGTCGTAGGGCGGGCCGAGGAGGCTCGCCGCGCCGATCAGCGCCACGCCGCCGAGGTTGAACGGGATCACCCGGGAGATGGCGGCGGTCGCCTGGAGGTACAGGGCCGCGTGGACGAGGATCAGCAGCAGGTAGCCGATCGCGAAGGCGGCGCCGCCGCCGTCGAACGCCGTGGGGATCGCCAAGGCCACGATCATGAACCCGGCCATGCCCAGCAGGATCAGCACCCGCCGGGCGGACCGCACCGGGGGGATGGCGTTGGTCAGCCAGGCGTAGCCCGCGTACATCCACCAGATGGCGCCGAACACCAGCAGCGCCTGGAGGGCCCCCTGCAGCGGGGCGCCGTTCTGGATGCCGTCGGCGACCAGCCGGGTGAGCTGGGTGACGGTGAAGACGAAGACCAGGTCGAAGAAGAGTTCGAGGGTGGAGACGCGCAGTTCGGTCTCCGGGGGCGCGGGTTCGGCTCGCTCGGCGAACCAGCCAGGCAGACGCATGCCGCACATTCTGTCCGCAAGATCGACAGCCGTGCATGGATTTATCACTATGTGAGCGTCGATTTCATGACATGTCCACCCGGGCATGTCCGAGAGAGGGGACGCCCCTGCCCTCCGGGACACCGGTGCGGGGCGCCCGGCCGGCTCAGCCGTCCGCGGGAGGGTTCTTCTGCCTGGCGACCAGGGTGTCGCCGCGTTTGCCGGGCGGAGGCTGCTCGGCGGTGCTCCGGCGGCGGGCCCGGGAACGGGCGGCGGGGAACTCGGCGGTGTCCGTGCCGCTCTCCGGCGATCCGCCTTCCGGTGCCGCGCTCTCCGGGGGCGTCGTGCCGGAGCCCGCCGTGCCGGAGTCCATCGTGCCGGAGTCCGCCGTGCCCGCGGGCCGTACCGGGGCGTCCGCGGCGGGCGCGGCCGCCTCGGGCTCGCGCAGCGAGGCCAGGACGTCGTCGGCCTCGGAGTCGGCGGCGAAGTCCTCGGCCGCCTCGGCGTCGCGCCGCTTGATCACCACCATGTGGTCGACCGAGAGCCGCCCGGCGCCGTTGACGGCCAGCATGATCGAGGCCGCGCCGAGCGCCACGATCAGGCTGACGTCACCGCCGGTCAGCGGCATGCCCGGGTCGCCGTTGGCGATCACGAACACGGCCAGGGCCTCGGCGAACAGCAGCAGGCCGCAGGCGGGTACGGCCAGCCCGGCGACGAGCAGGGTGCCGCCGAGGAGCTCCGTCAGCATGGTGGTCCCGGCCCAGAGCTCGGGAACGGGCGCGCCCAGCGTCGCGAACTGGTCGCCGGTCGCGTCCAGGCCGGCCTTCAGCTTGCTCCAGCCGTTGGCGAAGAAGATTCCGCCGACGCCCAGCCTGGCGGCCAGGGTGGCGATGTCGCGGAGGGATTGTCGCACGGCTCCTCATTCTGGCCCGGTTCACCGTTCTTGCCCATAGCTTGCCGGACAGGAACCGGACAAACCCGTCAGTCCGGATCGCTCCGGTCGGTGGGCCGCCGCGGCACCAGGAGGACCACGGCGGCGGTGGTGGCGGCCAGCAGCAGCACGCTCACCGCGATCGTGGAGTGCAGCCCGGCGACGAACGCGGCGCGGGCCTGGGCCAGCAGCGCGGACCCCGGGACGCCGCCGACCCCGTCGGCCACGTGCGCGGCGGCGGCGAGCGACTGGCGGGACCGGGCCATCAGCTCGGCGGGGACGCCCGCCACCGGCGGCATCGCGGGCGCGTAGACGGCGGTGGTGATCGTGCCCAGCACCGCGACGCCGAGCCCGGCGCCGAGCTCGTAGGCGGTCTCCTCGACCGCGGCGGCCCCGCCCGCACGGGCCTCGGAGGTCGAGGACATGATCGTGTCGGAGGCGGCCAGCAGCGCGACCTGGATGCCGAAGCCGATGCCGACGAAGCAGAACGCGAGCTCCAGCGCGTGCCGCTCGGTGCCCCAGGCCAGCGTGGGGGCCAGGGACAGGGCGGTCAGCGCCAGCCCGCCGCCCATCGTGGCGCGCAGCCCGAACCGGCGCAGCAGGTGCGCTCCCGCCAGACCGCCCGCGACCGAGGCGGCCATCAGCGGCAGCATGCGGACGGCGGCTCCCGGCGGGCTGTCGCCGAGCACGAGCTGCAGGTACTGGGCGAGCATCAGCTGGAGCCCCACCAGGGCGAAGACGGTCAGCAGCACCGCCGCCACCCCGACGCAGAACGCCCGCCGCCGGAACAGGCCGAGATCCAGCAGGGGGAAGGCGATCCGCCGCTGCCTGCGGACGAACCAGGCCAGCAGCCCGGCGCCGCCCAGGAACACGGCGATCCCGCCCGGATGCCCCGAGCCGGCCTCCTTCAGGCCGGCGGCGAGGGCGAGGATGCCGAGGACCGACAGCAGCGCGCTCGGCGCGTCCCAGGGCTGTCCCGCGCGCACGCGGGACTCGGGCAGGATCCGCGCCGCGGCCGGGAACAGGGCCAGCAGGATCGGCACGTTGATCAGGAAGACGGCGCCCCACCAGAGGTGCTCGACGAGCAGGCCTCCGACCAGCGGCCCGGCCGCCGCCCCGGCCGCCGCGACCGCGCTCCACACGCCCAGCGCGACCGCCCGCTCCCGCCGGTCGGTGAAGACCTGCCGGATGATGGAGAGCGTGGCGGGCATGATCATGGCGCCGCCGAGGCCGAGGAACGCCCGCGCGGCGATGAGCGCCGGCGGGGTCGGCGCGAACGCGGCGGCGGCCGAGGCAGCCCCGAAGACGAGGTAGCCGGCCAGCACCAGGCGCTTGCGCCCGTAGCGGTCGCCGAGCGTGCCGAAGGTCAGCAGCAGCGGGGCGACCACCAGGGAGTAGACGTCGATGATCCACAGCAGCTGCACCGAGCTCGGTTCGAGGGCGGCGGTCAGCGCGGGGACGGCGATGTGCAGCACGGTGGCGTCCACCGCGATCAGCAGCAGGCTGAGGCAGAGCAGGACGAGGACCGACCAGCGGCCGGTCCCGGGAGGGTGCGGGCCCACCCCCGCGCGCCTGGCGCCGGGCGAGGCCTCCACAGTGGTCATAGGCCGCGTGCGGGGGAGCCGGCCCGGATGAACATGCGTGGCAGCATAGGCCAGAACGGTGAGCGTGCGGGGGCGATTGGCGGATCGATTCGTGGCGGTATGCACATCGTCGTGCCCGGATCTCCGGACCTCTCTAGAGAGATAGACACCTGTAGCGGGGATCTAGGCAAACGGTGATCTCGCACCGACCATGGCGGTCGTGGACGTGGGCGCGGATCCGGGCAGCGCGCGTGAATGGTGTGCCGTGGCGGTCGCCCGGCTGGACCGGGACCAGCCCGAGGCCGCGCTGGAGGCCGCCCGCCGGGCGGTGGAGGGGGGATCCCCGGCCGGGGACGCCGGCGCCGGGGGCATGAGCGAGTGGGGATACCGCATCGCCAGCCTCGCCTTCGAACGGCTCGGCAGGGACGCCGAATCCGTGGCCGCCGCCGAGGAGGCCGTACGGCTGGCGCCGGGCTCCTGGGCCGCGCGGCTGCGCCTGGGCACGGCCCTGCGCCGGATCCCGGGACGATGGAAGGAGGCCTGGGTCCAGGCCGGGCGGGCCGCGCGCTACGCCCCCGAGGAGCCCGACCCGCACGTGCTCGTCGGCGATCTGTCGCTCCTGCGCGGAGAGTACCGCCAGGCCAGGGCCGCCTACCGGCAGGCGCTGCGCCGGCTGGACGACCACCCGGGTGCGCGGATCAACCTCGGCCTGGCGTTCCTGCGCTGGGAACGGTCCAGGGGGCACCACGATCCGGCCTGGCCGGTCGACCCGCGCGCGACCGGGCGGGCGCGGCGCGCCCTGGAGGCGTGGTCCCGGCAGGTCCGGGTGCTGCTCGCGGCGGCGCTCCTCGCGGTCGCGGCCGTCGCCGCGGGAGCGGGCCTGACCGGCGGGGCCAGGGCCGGCGGGGGAGCGGTGCTCGCCGCCGTCCTGGTGATCACTTTCCGCCAGGCCCACCGGGTCAGGCTCTGGGCCTACGTCCCCGCCATGCTCGTACGCGACGCCTGGCTCGCGCTGAGTGTCGCGGTCACCCTGGCGGCGGTCGCCGCCTACGTGGCGGCGCTCGCCACCCTGCCCGGCGCCGTGCCCGCGCTCGCCTCGGGCTCGGCGGCCGCGCTCGCGCGGAGTCCGTGGTCCGGCCTGGCGGGCCTGGTGCTCCTCAACGGGGCCGCCGTGCTCGTCGTCCGCACGCTGGCCGAGGCCTGGCGGGGACGGCCGGTCAGGGCGCTGGCCGAGTTCGCCGCGGCGGGCGGGGACCGCACGGCCCGCCGCGACACCGACGTGACGCTCTGGCTCGTGGCGGTCCGGGCCTGGTCGGTGCTGGCCGCGGTCGCGGGGGCCGCGCTGGTCCTGGACGACTCCCGCTGGTCCTTCGCGGCGCTCGCCGTACCGGCCGCGCTGCGCTGGGCGTACGGCCGGGCGGGCCGGACCCGGCGCCGGGAGCCCGCCGGGGACCGCTGGCTCGCCGCGGTGACGGCCCTGCTCGCGGCGGCCTCGCTCGCGTTCGGCGCGGCGGCGGCCGCGCGGGCTCTGGAACTCCCCGATCGGTTCGACCGCTGGGCGTGGCAGGCGGGGATCGGGGCGCTGGTGGCGGTGGTGGCCGCCTACGTCACCAGGTCGGCCCGGGCGTGGTGGCGGGGCGCGCCCGGGCCGTGGCGGGGCTCGCTGGCCATGTGCGAGAACTGCGGACGCCGCCTCCCCGGCGACGTGCGGGCGCCGGTCGGGCTCAGCGGGGAGGTGCGCCGGGCCATCGCCGGCGCGAGGGGGGTGGTGCTCGCCTACGCCGATCCGACCGGGCCGCGGGCGCTGGCCGTCGGCTCGGTCGGATCGGTCGGCCCGGACGGCGAGCTCCGCCTCATCGCCGCCGACGACGCCTGGCAGGCGGCGGAGCGCGACCCGAGGGTGGCGGTGTTCGTCGGAGACCCGCTGGACCGGCGGTTCTGGGCCGAGGTGCGCGGCATCGCGATCGCGGACGCGGAGGCCGACGTGCTCCGGGTCACCCCCAAGCACGTCGTCGTCGGAGAGTACCCCGGGCGCCACCAGGGACGGGTGCGCCCGAGGGACGGCAGGCCCGCACGCTGAGGCCCGCCGGTGACATTTCCGTTCACGGGATCCGCCCGGTCCCGCGTGGTTACCCGATTGTCCCGGCGCGGCGGCGTGGCGCACCGGGTGAGCACGCCCAAATCCGCTTCCGGTGCGGTATAACCGGGGGCGGACCGGGGAGGCGGGATGCGGGACTCCGACAGGGCCAGGCCGGCCGGGCGGGCGGCGGCACGGGAGCTGTTCGAACAGGTGCGGACGCGCTACTTCGACCTTGCCCCCGCGCTGCGCCGGCTGATCCACGCCGCCGTCCTGCTCACGTCGGTCGTCCTGGCCGTGGCGCTGGGCTGGGGCCTCCTCTCCACGGTCCTCCTCACGGGTCTGCTGCTCGGCTTCGCGACGCTGACCCTGCGCTTCCCCCGCGCCGCCGCCACCGCGCTGGTCCTGGCCGTCTGGGTGCTCCTGGCGCCGGTCCTCGCCGCCGCGTACGGCGGGCGGCCGTACGGTCTCGGCCTGCTGCTGTTCCTCGGCCTGGCCGCGGCCGGGGCCGCCCACCTCATCCGCTGGGTCCCGCCCTGGCTGACCACGCTGGCGGCGCTGCTGCCCGCCGGGGTGACGGTCTTCGCGCTCTCCTTCGTCGCGCCCGCCGCGGGCATCTGGGCCGGATACGCCGCGGCCGCCGCGGCGCTGGTCTACCGGTTCGTCCAGGCCCGCCAGGCCAGGGCGGCGCTGACCGCGCGGGAGCAGCCGGTCAGGGTCCGGATCCAGGAGGGCGGGCAGCCGCCCCACGTGACCGGCGGCAGGTCCGCACCGCCGCCGATCTCGGTGGAGGAGGCCCTCGGCGAGCTGGACGCCATGATCGGACTGGCCCCGGTCAAGGAGCAGGTCCGCTCCATCGCGGCCTCCATCGAGGCCTCCCGCCTGCGCAGGGAGGCGGGATACTCCACCGAGCCGCCGATGCGCCACTTCGTGTTCGTCGGCCCGCCCGGCACCGGCAAGACCAGCGTGGCCAGGACCGTCGCGAAGATCTTCTACGCCTTCGGCCTGCTGGAGACGCCCTACGTGGTGGAGGCCCAGCGCGCCGACCTCGTCGGGGAGTTCCTCGGGGCCACCGCGATCAAGACGAACGAGCTGATCGACCGGGCGCTGGGCGGGGTGCTCTTCGTCGACGAGGCCTACAGCCTGATCAACTCCGGTGACGGCCAGCCCGACCGGTTCGGCTCCGAGGCCGTGCAGACCCTGCTCAAACGGGCCGAGGACGACCGCGACCGGCTGATCGTCATCCTGGCCGGATACGAGAAGGAGATGACCTCCTTCCTGTCGTCCAACCCCGGCCTGTCCAGCAGGTTCGCCACCCGGGTCCGCTTCCCCGGCTACGCCCCCGGCGAGCTGCTGCAGATCACCGAGCTGCTGCAGGCGCGGCGCGGCGACCGGATGTCCGCCGACGCCGGGCCCGCGCTCCTGGCCCGTTTCGACGACGTCCACCGCCGCGGGCTCGTCGACGAGCTGGGCAACGCCCGGTTCGTCCGCAGCCTCGTGGAGGCCGCCGCCCAGGCCCGCGACGTGCGGGTGGTCGGCGCGGGAGGCTCGCCCACCACCGAGGACCTGGTGACCACCACCGGGCCGGACGTGGCCAAGGCGTTCGAGGAGCTCACCGCCCGCTACCGCGGTTACCAGGCCACGCCGAGCCTGCAGGAGGCCCTCGCCGACCTGGACCGGATGGCCGGGCTGGAGCCCGTCAAGCGCCAGGTGCACGCGATCGCCGCCCAGCTCCGGGTGGCCAGGATGCGCCAGGAGCGCGGCCTGCCCACCCCGCCGCAGATGCGGCACTTCGTCTTCACCGGGCCGCCCGGCACCGGCAAGACCACCGTCGCCCGCATCCTCGGCCGCATCTTCGCCGCGCTGGGCCTGCTCTCCCGGACGGACGTGGTGGAGGCCCAGCGCGCCGACCTGGTCGGCCAGCACCTCGGGGCCACCGCGATCAAGACGAACGAGCTGGTGGACCGGGCGCTGGGCGGGGTGCTCTTCGTCGACGAGGCCTACAGCCTGGTCAACAGCGGATACGCCGGGGGCGACGCGTTCGGCTCCGAGGCCGTGCAGACCCTGCTCAAACGGGCCGAGGACGACCGCGACCGGCTGGTGATCATCCTGGCCGGATACGAGAAGGAGATGAGCTCCTTCCTGGCCAGCAACCCGGGCCTGGCCAGCCGGTTCAACCAGCGGGTGCGGTTCCCCTCCTACACGCCGGCCGAGCTCGCCGAGATCGCCGAGCTGCTCGCCGAGACGTCGGGGGACGGATTCGACGACGAGGCCCGCCAGGACCTGGCCGAGGTCTTCACGTGGGTCTGCGAGGACGGGCTGATCGACGGTCTGGGCAACGGCCGCTTCGCCCGCTCGCTGTTCGAGCGCGCCGCGATGCGCCGCGACGTGCGCCTGGCCGCGATCGAGGGCACCGCCAGCGCCGCCGAGCTGACCACGATCACCAGCGCCGACGTGCGCGCCGCGGTGGACGAACTCTCCGGCCGCTGACCTCCCCGGCCGTCGCCGCCCGTCCCTCTCCCGCCGGGGCCGGCCGGGTCCGCGGGCGGCGACGGCCACCGCCGGAGCGGAGCGGTGAGGGCCAGGCCCGGTCCGGGCACGGAGAACTGTCGGCACCGGAGTGTAGGAATGGACCATGGCGATCTCGGTGACCTGGCCCCAGGTGCTCGCGTGGCGGTTGAAACGGCAGTTCGTCGCCCCGGTGGCCGGGGCTGACGCGGTCTCGGTGGTCCGGCGGCTGACCGGGGTGCAGGCGCAGGTGGCGTCCTCGGCCCGCCTGGCGGTCGCCGTACGGCAGGCCGAGCCCCGGCGCGGCGAGCTCGACGAGGCCCTGTGGCGGGACCGCACACTGGTCAAGACCTGGACGGCGCGGGGCACGCTCCACCTCGTCCCGGCCGACGAGCTGCCCTGCTACGCCGCGGTCCTCGGCTCGTTCCGCCACTGGGAGAAGGGCTCCTGGCAGCGGGGGCACGGCGTGACCGCGGACGAGGTCGCGGCCGTCCTCGACGCCGTTCCCCGGGCGCTCGCGGGCCGGAGCCTCACCCGGGAGGAGCTGGTCGAGGCCGTCATCGAGGTCACCGGCGACGCCCACCTGAAGGAGGCGCTCACCTCCGGCTGGGGTGCGCTGCTCAAGCCGCTCAGCTTCCTCGGCGAGCTCTGCTACGGCCCGCCGCGCGAGGGCAAGGTGACCTTCGCCGGGCCCCGCGACCGGGTGCCGGGCTGGCCGGCCGCGCTGCCCTCGGCGGAGGAGGGCGGCCTGACCCTGGTCCGCTCCTTCCTCGGCGCCCACGGCCCCGGAGCCCCCGAGACCTTCGACGCCTGGCTCTACCGGGGCGCCGCCCGCAAGGCGACACTGCGGGGTTGGTTCCGCGACCTCGCCCCCGAGCTGGCCGAGGTGGAGGTGGAGGGCCGTCCGATGGTGATGCTCGCCGAGCACCTCGACGACCTGGCCGCGACCGCGCCCGCCACGGGCGTGCACCTGCTGCCCGGCTTCGACCAGTACATCCTGGGCGCCCCCCGCGACCTCGAACCCCTCCTGCCCAAGGAGGCCAGGGCCAAGGTCAGCCGCGCCGCCGGGTGGATCTCCCCGGTGGTGGTCCACCGGGGCCGGGTGGCCGGGGTCTGGGAGGCCAGGGACGGCGCGATCACCCTCGACCTGTTCGAGGACGTCCCGTCCGCGCCGCTCAAGGCCGAGACCGAGCGCGTCGCGGGACTTCTGGGATAGGGCGCGCGGTCACGGCGCCGCCCGGTGGACCTCCGCCAGCAGCCGGACATAGGCCGTGACCAGAGGAGAGCCCTCGGTTCTGCGCCAGGCGAGGGCCAGGCTGCTCGGCGGGGCGTCGGTGATCGGGCGGAAGACCACGCCCTCCGCGGAGGAGCGCCGTGCGATCCGGGCGGGCACCATCGCCACGGCGCCGTCCCACAGCACGGCGTGCATGCACTCGTCCACCGTGCGGATCTCGGGGCCGCCCGCGTCGCCGACCGGCTGCCAGAACGCGCGCCAGCGCGCGTCCGCCTCCGCCGGGAACCGCACCCACGAGCACTCGGCGAGGTCCGCGAGCCGTACGGCCCGCGCCCCGGACAGCGGGTGCCCGGCGGGGAGCACGGCGACGCACGGCTCCTCGGCCACCTCCTGGACGGCCAGGCCGGTGGTGTCGAACGGGGTCCGGGTGACCGCGAGATCGACGGCGCCGCCGGCCAGCCCCATCGTCGGATCGGCGAAGTCGCCCTGGCGGAGCTCGACCCGCGCGCCGGGATGGGCCCGCCGGAAGGCCGGTGCGACCCGCGCCGACAGCGTCTGCTCGCCGGGTCCGAGCACGCCGACCACCAGACGCTGCGCGCCCGCCGCAGCGCGGACCCGCTCGCGTGCGGAGTCGACCCTGGCCAGCAGCTCGCGGGCCTCGGCCAGCAGGACCTCGCCGGGTCCGGTGAGAAGCATCCCGGAGGGCGTCCGCTCGAACAGCGCGCAGTCCAGTTCCGCCTCGAGCTCGCGGATGCGCTGGCTCAGCGGCGGCTGCGACATGTGCAACCTGCGGGCGGCCCGTCCGACGTTGCCCTCCTCGGCGACCGCCACGAAGTACTGCAGCCGCCGGAGGTCCACGCAGGCACGATATCAGCGGGCCGCCCACCCGGTCCGAGACGGACTTGGACACCGCTCCCGCACCTGGGATGTGATCGGGCCATGTGCTACAAACACCCATCCGACCTGAAACTGATCCCCCGCCTCCGGGACCTGGCGCCTGCCGAGGCGTCGGCCTTCCTCGAGTTCCACAGTGCCGCGGGGCGCTCCGGCGGGGCGGTCCCGCCCCGCTACCGGGAGCTCATCGCGGTCGGGGTCGCGCTGACCACCCAGTGCGAATACTGCATCGACACCCACACCCGTCAGGCGCGCGAGGCCGGGGCCACGGCCGAGGAGCTCGCCGAGGCCGCGCTCGTCGCCGCCGCCGTACGGGCGGGCGGAACCCTCGCGCACGCCCTTCTCATGATCCGGCTGCACGACGAGGCGGTGGCCGATGCGTAGGCTGCTGCGGCGGATCACCCGGCTGTGCGGCCGGTGCGCGACGGCCTGCACGCCACGCCGGTTCAGGCGCCGGTGACCGGCCGGCCCGAGAGCCCGCCGGACCGCTGACATCCGCACCGGGCCCGGCCTCCCTCCGGGGCGCCTCAGAGCGGCGGGGTGAAGGCCCAGCCCCCGGCGATCAGGGCGTCGACCGCGGCGACGGCCTGCTCCAGCCGCGCGTCCGGTGACCCGGACACCACCAGATGCGGCAGGCCCCGCGCGGCCAGCTCCTCGCGGAAGCGGGAGTCCATCCGGTGCCGGACGGACTCGCCGTCGCGCCATCCGTCCTGCTCGAAGGGCACGTCCTCCACCGAGGTGTGGATCCACAGGTCGTGCCGGGCACGCGGATGCACCGTCCCCGGCGTGCCCAGATAGCGCTCGTGCCACAGCGCGGTGGCGAACGCGTCGGTGTCGCACACGAGCAGGGGGGAGCCGGCGCGGGCGGCGGCGTCCTCCCAGAGCAGCTGCCGCTCGGCGATCACCGTGAACTCCGCGGACTCCCACTCCAGGTCGTCGAGCCAGGGCTCCGGCAGGCCGGCGGCCTTGGCGCGGCGCCGGGCCAGGGCGAGCTTCTCCTCGCAGTACGTCCTGCCGTACTCGGGCACCCACCGGGTCTGCGCCCACGGCCCGCCCCTGGCGGCGTAGCGGGCGGCCAGGTCCCTGGCCAGGGTCGTGGTTCCGCTGGACTCCGCTCCGACGACGACCACCCGGCGGGCCAGGTGGGCGCGGACCGCCGGGGAGAGCCACCGCCAGCACGCGACCGGGTGGTCGCGGACCATCGTCCCGCTCACGGGGAACCGCTCCCGGTCCGCGTCGACGCCGACGTGGGCGGCGCCGAACCGGCGGGCCAGCTCCGGGCCGTACTCCTCGGAGGAGAAGACGGCGTCGACCGCGGGGACCTCGCCGTGCGCGAGGGCGAGCGCGTGCCGGAACACCTCGACGTGCGCCGTCCAGATCTCCGGATCGTCGTAGTCGATCTCGACGTCGTCGACCACGGGGGCGATCGTCACCCCGGCCTGCGGGTGGGCCTCCCGGAGCCAGGCGGCGCGCAGCGCCAGCGGGACGCTCTCCGCGGTCGAGGCGGCGACCACCACGCTCAGCCGGGCGCACCGCGCCGCCGCGGTGTCGATCAGATGGTGGTGGCCCGCGTGCGGAGGGTAGAACTTGCCGACCACCAGGCCGTGGGCGAAGTCCGCGCTCATGCCGCCACCGGGACCGGCCGCGCGGTGAGCTCCCTGCGCCAGGCCAGCAGGCCCGAGACGCAGAGCACGAGGAAGACGACGTAGAGGGCGCTGGTGAGGTAGAGGCCCTTGTACGCGTAGAGCGGTATGTAGACCAGGTCGGCCGCGATCCACAGCCACCACGACTCCACCAGCTTGCGGGTCTGCCCGTAGGTGGCCATCAGGGAGAGGGCGGTGGTCAGGGCGTCCCAGAAGGGCACCGTCGAGTCGGTCCAGGCGGTGAGGGCGAGGGTGAGCGCCGCCGCGGCGGCGGCGCCGGCGCCGGCCAGGACCGCCCACTCGGCGCGCCCGGTCGCGCGGACCGTCAGCCGGGTCCGGCCCGCGCCGCCGTACCGCCACTGCCACCACCCGTACAGGCCGAGCACGACGTAGACGATCTGCAGGGCCGAGTCGGCGTAGAGCCCGACGGCCAGGAAGACCAGCCCGAGCAGGGTCACGTTGACGACGCCGATCGGCCAGTTCCAGATGTTCTGCCGGGCCACCAGCCAGACGGTGAGGATGCCGGTGGCGAAGCCGAGGAGCTCGGCCCAGCTGGTGGGGGCTCCCGCGATGGTGAAGGCGGGCCGGAGGAGGGGGCCGAGGAATTCAGCGAGTGTCACGAGCTCTCCTTATCGTCCCGATGACGATAAGGGATTTCCGGGCAGAACGGAACCGGCATCGACGGCATCCGGCGGACGGGAGGCGGGCCGGCAGGGCCGCGGCGCGATCGGTACCCGGGGCTCCGGCGCCGTCAGCGGCGGAAGCGGACCAGGTCGCCGGGGCGGAGCTGGGCGACCGCCGCGAGGTCGGCGGCGGCGAGGACGGCGACCACCGGATAGCCGCCGGTCGGAGGGTGGTCGGCGAGGAACACGATCGGCTGCCCGTCCGGCGGCACCTGCAGGGCCCCGGCGACCATGCCCTCGCTCGGCAGCTCCCCGTTCCTGGCCCGCTCCAGCGCCGGCCCGCGCAGCCGCACGCCGACCCGGTTGCTGTCCTGGCTCACCTCGTACGGCCCGGCGCACAGGGCCTCCAGAGCCCCCGGGGCGAACCAGTCGTCCCGGGGACCGGGAAGGATCCGCAGCACGGGGGGGCCGGCGGGGCGGGGCGGGGCGGCGTCCACGGTGATCGGCGGCAGGGCGCGGGTCCGGCCCACGGGCAGGACGTCGCCGGGGGCGAGCGGGGCGGGTCCGAGGCCCGAGAGCGAGTCCGCCGAGCGGCTGCCCAGGACCGGTGGGACGTCCACGCCGCCCCGGACCGCCAGATAGGTCCGCAGCCCGGTCGCCGGCGTCCCCACCCGCATCCGGCCGCCGGCCGGGACCCAGAACGGCGCGCACATCCCCGCCCGGGGATCCCGGCCGTCGCCCGGCGCGGGAGCGGGGACGAGCAGTTCGACGGGGCACGGAGCGCCCGCGAGCGCGACCCACGCCCCGGCGGAGAACCGCAGACCGCACCCGCCGAACGTCAGCTCGATCCCCGCCGCGCCCTCCGGGTTGCCCACCAGGCGGTTGGCCAGCCGCAGGCTC
The DNA here is from genome assembly GCF_014203605.1 of Thiemannella venezuelensis. Classification (GTDB taxonomy): domain Bacteria; phylum Actinomycetota; class Actinomycetes; order Streptosporangiales; family Streptosporangiaceae; genus Planomonospora_A; species Planomonospora_A venezuelensis. The sequence goes on from NZ_JACHJJ010000015.1 coordinate 123,412, forward strand.
GGCGCGTCGGCGGCGCCCGAGCGGGGCACACCGAGATGGCCGTACCCGGGGCGGCCCAGATCCTGCACGGTGGCGTACGGCCCCGGCGCGAGCACCTCGATCATGCGGCCGCCGCGCACGGGGGAGCGGCCGCCCGGCGGACCGCGGGACACCCGGCGGGAACCGGGCGGGCACGGGGGCCCGCGGCGGGGCGGGCGATCATCCGGCGACCGCCCGGAAGCGCACCCGCGTGCCCGGGGCCAGCACGGCCGGCGGATCGGCCGCCGCGTCCCACACCGGCAGCGGCGAGCGGCCCAGCAGCCGCCAGCCGCCCGGTGAGGCCGAGGGGTAGACCGCGGAGTACGGCCCGGCGATCGCCACCGCCCCGGCGGGCACCGAGGTCCGGGGGGTGGCCAGCCGCGGCACGTGCAGCACCGGGTCCAGCCCGGTGAGGTAGGCGAAGCCCGGGGCGAACCCCAGCCAGCCCGCCACCAGCTCGCGGCCGGTGTGCCGGTCGACGACCTCCTGCGCGGTCAGCCCGGTCAGCGCGGCCACCTCGGCGAGGTCGGCGCCGTCGTAGACCACCGGGACCGTCACGGTCCGCTCCGGCGCGGCGGCCTCCGCGCCGGGGGCGCGCGCCGCAGCGGCCAGGGCGGACAGCCGGGCGCGGATCCCGGCCGGATCCGCGCCCGGCGCGACGACCAGCACGGTGGCCGGACCGGGAACGATCTCCGTCACCCCGGCGGGCCGGTCGGCCCGCAGCAGCGCGTCCAGCCGGTGCGAGACCTCCAGCGTCCCGGTCTCCACCAGGAGCCCGTGCTCCCCGGCCCGCCGGATCACGGCCGTCTCTCCGGCCGGACCGCCGCCGACACCCCCCGGGGTCACGCGAAGGCCCTGACGGTCACCCCGGCCGCGGCGAGACCGTCCCGGACGGCCCGCGCCAGCCGTACGGCCCCCGGGGTGTCGCCGTGCACGCAGATCGAGCGGGCCTCCAGCGGGACCTGGGAGCCGTCGGCGGCGGTCACGACCCGGGCGGTCGCCATGCGCACGGCCCGGGTCGCGACGGCGTCCGGGTCGTGGATCACCGCGCCGGCCTCGCGCCGGGGGACCAGCGTCCCGGCGGGGGTGTAGGCGCGGTCGGCGAAGGCCTCGGTGACGGTGGCGACCCCGTGGCGGGCGGCGACCCCGTGGACGGCCGAGCCCGGCAGGGTGAGCACCGGCAGGCTCCGGTCGTAGCCGGCCACGGCGGCCACGACCGCCTCGGCCTGCCCGGGGTCGCGGCAGATCCGGTTGTAGAGGGCGCCGTGCGGCTTGACGTAGGAGACCCGCCCGCCCATCGCCCTGGCGATGCCGTCCACCGCCGCCAGCTGGTAGAGCACCTCGGCGCACAGCTCCTCGGGGTCCACCTCCATCTCGCGGCGGCCGAACCCGGCCAGGTCCCGGTAGGAGACCTGGGCGCCGATGCGCACGCCCCGGTCGACCGCGGCCGCGCAGGTCCGGCGGATCGTGGCGGGGTCGCCCGCGTGGAAGCCGCAGGCGACGTTGGCGCTGGTCACCACGTCGAGCAGGGCCTCGTCGTCACCCAGCCGCCAGATGCCGAAACCCTCCCCGAGGTCGGCGTTGAGGTCGATCTCCCTGTCGGTCATCGGGGCCTCACCTACAGCGGAGGTTCGTCGGGGATGTCGGCGATGTCGTCGAGGGCGGTGGCGAGCTCCTCCGGATCGTCGCCGATCCGCTCGGCGATCTCGATCAGCACGTGCAGCACCTCGTGCCGGTCGTGGCCGAGGTCCAGCAGCCGCTGCGCGGCCTCCCACAGCTGCGGCGGGTCGCCCTCCCACAGGCGGGTGGCGATCTCCTCGTGCCAGGCCAGGTGCTCGTCGTAGTCGAACCGGTCGCGGTCGTCGCCGTGGTCGATCTCGAGCAGGGTCCGGCGGTCGGTCTCGTCGGCCGGGTTGAGCAGGTCCAGCTTGATCTCGCCGTGCACGCCCTGCAGGAAGGGGAAGGCGAAGACCCGCCGGGCCAGCGCCGACAGGTCGCCGTCCGGCAGCAGCCGCTCCACGAGGTCGCGGTCGAGGCCGAAGGTCGTCGGGTCGCGGTAGTTCTCGGCGAACTTGGCGGTCGCCTCCCAGATCCCGTCGAGCGTGGCCCGCAGGCCCTCGTCCGCCAGCCCGGTGCGGCGCGCGGCGAAGCGGGCCCAGGCGGACAGGGCGTACGGCATCGCCTCCTGCTCGGCCGGGCTCAGCATCACCTTGCGCGGCAGCCAGTCGAGCAGGAACGTCTCGCACTTGGTCGGGCTGACCCGCAGGGGCCGGCCGAAGTCCTGGTCGCAGCCGTAGTCGATGATGTGGTCGGCGCACCGGGAGGCCGCCGACGGGTCCGACAACTGCTCGGCCGCCTCCGAGGAGAGGAACTCCGCGCCCAGCATCGCCCGGCGGTCGCGGCTGTAGGGGGCCTCGCTGTGCAGGGGGGCCGGGCGCTTGCGGCCGGGCGGCAGCGCCTTGAGCCGGGAGCGGGCGAAGGCGTGGTAGGTGCTGTAGCTCTCGCTGACCGGGGCGGTCGTCTTGCGGTCGCCGTACTCCGCCGTGGCCTTCATGGCCGACTCGAGCAGAGCCCTGGCCTGCTGCGGCTCGATCTCCTCGAACCGGAGCATCGCGTTGGCCTCGGCCTCCGCCCGCGCCCGGTCCAGCAGCCTGTCCACGTGCGAGGAGACCCACGCGTCGCGGGCGATGCCGCGCATGTTGTAGTCGACGACCACGACCAGCGCGTGCCGGTCCTCGCCGCTGTCGGCGCCCCGGTAGCCGAAGGTGCACACCACGGTGTCCTGGTCGCCGTAGGCGTCTCTGGAGACGTAGCAGCCGGTCGGTTTGACCACGCCCAGCCGGTCGGCCCAGCGGGGCCGGGCCACTCCGCGCTCGATGAGCGCCAGCGCCGCGCCCTCGGCCTTGGCCGCCTGCCGGGCGGTGCCGAGGTAGGCCAGCGCGATCAGCAGGGTCAGCGCCGCGGGGGAACCCGCCTTGGCCGCGTAGTCGACCAGCCCCTCGCCGAGGACCTGTTCGGCGTCCCCGCGCCGGAGCCGCCGCCCCCACCAGGCGCCGACCATGTCGGAGACCATGAGCTCGGCGTCCAGAGGGCTGCGGACGGCAAGCAGCTCGCGGGCGGCCAGCAGCATCTCGGAGAACACCTCGTCGGGTGCCTGGCTCTCCCGGGGGTCCCTGCGGTGTCGGCGGCTCAAGCGGTTTCCTCCACCGGCCGCGTGACTGTCACCCGCGGATCTTAGCCGGTCTCCGCGGGTGTTCTCCGTGCTTCCCGGGGCGGGGACCGCCCTGCGACGCCACATCGGGGTGATCGCCCGCTCCGGCCCGGCCCTCGCCGTCACACGCGATCGGAGGCAATCCTAGCCCGAGAGCCCGTCCCCACGGATGAATCCGGGGATTCCGGCTCCCGGCGGGACGGGATTTCCGCGGACGCCCCGCGTTACCGGAGGCCCCGGGGCGGCGGGGCGGAGTTGACGATGGCGAGGAGGTGCTCACGGGCGACGCGTTCGATCACTTCGGGCGTGGCCTCGACGCCGAGGTGCTCGGTGCAGGCGCGGACGTCGGCCACGCACCTGTCCACGGTGTCGAGGGGGACGGTGAGGAACTCCGCGGCCAGGCGGGTGCTCACGGGCTCGGGGAGCGTCGTCGTGCCGGTGGTGGAACGGGTGGCGAGAGCGGGCATGGATGTCACATTCCTCCGGGTTACCGGGGACATCCCCCGGATGGGCGGCGGGGACGTGCGTTTTCATTCCATAACGTATCGCGCCCGTGTCAAGCCTCCGGTGGGTGAGAGGGAAAGCGGACCCCTGCCTTGACGGCCCACGGCCCAGAGAAGGTAAACGGGTGTCCTCGAAGGGGAAGCCAAACCTGACCGGAGTCAGTAGTCTGATCTTACTCGGGGCGTTGATCGAGGTGAGGTGAACGGTTGTCGGGACGGTCCCGCGCGATCCTGCTAGTGTCCTGGCCGCGAGCGCTCGAGGGCGCTGGTGACGCATCCGCTCTCATGCCGCGGTCCGGCGCGTTACCGTGGGCATCCCGGCCCTCGGCCAGGGGGTCCATCGCATCGTGGGCGGGACTTCCGTCCGTAGGTGCCCATCGCCGATGATGTAGTGCGGGATCCGGTCCCACGGATCCGCGCTACGCCGATTCGCAAGTTTGGAGATGTGCCTCGTGGGAGACCCTGGCACGCGACGGAGGTGCCGACCATGAGCGCCGAAACCTCCGTGCCCCGTCCCCGGGAGTCGGATGTGGACATCTCAGACGCCGGCCTGCTGCAGGGCCTGCTGTCCCAGTCGCCGTTCGCCTTCGCGTTCTTCGACCCCGCCGGTCGCTTCCAGCGGGTGGACGAGGTCTTCGCGGGTGTGGTGGGCCTGCCCGCCGAGCGGCTGATCGGCCGCGCTCCGGGCGAGCTGCTCTCCGCCGACCTGACCGCGCTGATCGAGGGCTCGGTCCGCGGCGTCGCGGAGGGCGCCGAGGTCGAGGCCGGTCAGCGCGTCCGGGTCCGTACGGCCGGCGGGGAGACCCGCCACTGGTCCCTGACCTTCTCCCCGGTCCACGACGACAAGGGCGTGCTCCGCGCGGTCTGCCTGGTGGGCGTCGACGTCACCGAGAGCAGGCAGATCGAGGAGGACCTGCGGCGCAGCGAGGAGCGCTACCGCTCACTCGTGGAGGCGCAGTCGCAGCTCGTGTGGATCACCGCCCCCAACGGGGGGATCCTGGAGGACGCGCCGCAGTGGCGGGCCATCACCGGCCAGGGGCTGGAAGACTACCTCGCCTACGGCTGGCTGGAGGCCGTCCACCCCGAGGACCGCGCCTACACCGAGGAGGCGTGGCGGGAGGCGCTGCGCGGGCAGACCATGTTCGAGTGGAACTACCGCGTCCGCACCCGGGCCAGCGGCTACCGCCACTTCGAGGTGCGGGCCGTGCCGATCATCCGGCACGGCAAGGTGGTCGAGTGGGTCGGCGCGAACACCGACGTCACCCCGCAGCGCGAGGCGGAGGAGATGCGCGGCCGGCTGACCGACCAGCTCGGCGCCGCGGCCCTGCGCACGGCGCGGCTGCAGGGGGCCACGGCGATCCTCGCCGAGGCGCTCACGGTGGAGCAGGTCGTCCAGGTCATCATCGACGTGGGCCGTACGGCGCTGGCCGCCGACCGCTCGGCGGTGGCGCTGCTCGACGCGGACCGGGCCGCCCTGAAGCTGGTCAACGGCGGCGGCATCCCGGACGTCCCCGGCGCGCCGGGGGAGGAGATCCCGCTCTCGCACTCCAGCGTCATGACCATGGCGGTCAACAGCCGCCGCCCGGTCTTCGCCGAGTCGCCCGAGAGCCTGCGCTCCCAGCTCGTGGACGCGGGGGGCGACGAGGAGGTCATCAACGGATTCCTCGCCCACAGCGACGAGCGGGCGTGGGTGGGCCTGCCGCTGCTGGCCGCGGGCCGCGCCCTGGGCGCGCTGCGGTTCTCCTTCACCCGCCCCCAGAAGATCTCCCAGGAGGACGGCGTCTTCCTGGAGGCCCTCGCCGGGCAGTGCGCGCTCGCCGTCGAGCGGGCGACCCTGTTCGAGCGGGAGCACCGCACCGCCGAGACGCTCCAGCGCAGCCTGCTGCCGGACCGCCTGCCGGTGGTGCGCGGCCTGACGCTCGCCCAGCGCTTCCGCTCCGGAAGCCGCCACGTCCAGGTGGGCGGCGACTGGTACGACGCGTTCGTCCTGCAGGACGGCCGGGTGGCGGCGGTGGTCGGCGACGTCATGGGCAAGGGCGTCAAAGCCGCGGCCGGGATGGGCCGCATCCGCAACGCGATGCGGGCGCTGGCCCTGACCAACCCGCCGCCCGCGGCCGTCCTCACCGGCCTGGACCGGGTCTTCGAGGCGACCGAGGAGGAGGAGCAGGTCACCACTCTCGCCTACATGGTGGTCGAGCCGGGGACCGGAGAGGGCACGCTGGCGCTGGCCGGTCACCCGCCGCCCCTGCTGGTCACGCCGCAGGGCGTGCCGGTGCTGTGCGAGGGGGAGCCCGGTACCCCGCTCGGCTGGCCGGCGAGCCGGCGGCAGTTCCGGTTCTGCGTCCCGCCCGGTCACACCGCCGTCCTGTACTCCGACGGCCTCGTGGAGAACCGCAAGCGCGGACTGGACGCCGGACTTGCCGAACTTTGTTCTGTTGTGACGGAGGCGCCCCCGGAGGTCGTGGGAAGTCCGCATATGCTGCTGGATTTCCTGGTGGATCGGATGCTGGCAGGGTATGAGCAGGATGATGACGTCACGGTGCTTGCAATTCATGTTCCTCCGGCGACGAAGAGTGACTGAATGAAACAGTCATAAGGGTTGCTTTCGGGTATCGGTGCCCTGCTTCCGTACGCACTACTGTCTTCGTCGGCCTAGGGTGGAGGGCAACCGCCAGGAGGCGGCCGTATGAATCTCGGTGCCGTGCCAGAATGTTGTGCAGGTGCGTCGCGGTTCCGCGGCCTCGCTGACCACAACTAGAGGCATCCGCCCCTAGCGGGCATCTGAGTCCATTCTCGTCTCGCTTCCCTTCGAGAGGTGTTCGTGTCGCCTGCAAGTTCGACTCGCTCGAAGCCATCCGAGCTGAACGAGCCCGTCATTCAGCAGCTGATGGAGCGGGGGCGCTCGCAGGGGTTCCTCGATCCGGAGGATGTCCGCAAGGCCGTCGAGGAAGCGGACATTCCGATGGCGCAGGCCGCCGGGATCCTGCGCACCCTCAGCAAAGAGGGCATCACGGTGCGGCTGACCGCTGAGGACTCCGCGGCTCCCAAGAAGTCCAAGCCCCAGGCCAAGCGCCGGACCCCCGCGGTTCCCGCCGCTCCGGTCAGGAAGACCAAGACCGCCGCCGCGGCGGCCAAGGAGCAGCCGGAGACCGTCACCGCGGTCGTCGGCGGCTCCGAGCCCGCGCCCGCGGCCAAGAAGCCGGCCGCCCCGGCGAAGAAGGCCGCTCCGGCGGCCAAGAAGCCGGCCCCCGGCCCCGTCAAGGGCACGGGCCCCCAGGCGCCCGCGCCCAAGGCCGACCCGAAGCCGAAGGCGGTCGACGCCGAGGACGAGGAGGAGATCGACCTCGACGACGTCGAGCTCGAGGACTTCGACCTGGAGGCGGAGACCGAGGAGGTCGAAGTCGAGGTCGAGGCGGAGGCGGAGACCGAGGCCGAGGAGGAGCCCAAGGCCGAGGCCGAGGCCGTCGTCGCGCAGAGCGACGACGAGGTCCTGATCCTCTCCGACGACGACGACGACGCCCCCGTGGCGCAGGTCGCCGCCGCCGGTGCCACCGCCGACCCGGTCAAGGACTACCTCAAGCAGATCGGCAAGGTCCCCCTGCTCAACGCCGAGCAGGAGGTCGAGCTCGCCAAGCGCATCGAGGCCGGCCTGTTCGCCGAGGAGCAGCTCGGCACCGACGGCGAGAAGCTGCCGGTGGACGTCCGCGCCGAGCTGGAGTGGATCGCCGAGGACGGCCGCCGTGCCAAGAACCACCTGCTGGAGGCCAACCTCCGCCTGGTGGTCTCGCTGGCCAAGCGCTACACCGGCCGCGGCATGCTCTTCCTGGACCTGATCCAGGAGGGCAACCTGGGCCTGATCCGCGCGGTCGAGAAGTTCGACTACACCAAGGGCTACAAGTTCTCCACCTACGCCACCTGGTGGATCCGGCAGGCGATCACCCGGGCCATGGCCGACCAGGCGCGGACCATCCGCATCCCGGTCCACATGGTCGAAGTGATCAACAAGCTGGCCCGTGTCCAGCGGCAGATGCTGCAGGACCTCGGTCGCGAGCCCACTCCCGAGGAGCTGGCCCGCGAGCTCGACATGACCCCCGAGAAGGTCATCGAGGTCCAGAAGTACGGCCGCGAGCCGATCTCCCTGCACACCCCGCTGGGCGAGGAGGGCGACAGCGAGTTCGGCGACCTCATCGAGGACTCCGAGGCGATCGTCCCCGCGGACGCGGTCAGCTTCACGCTCCTGCAGGAGCAGCTGCACTCCGTGCTGGACACGCTGTCCGAGCGCGAGGCGGGCGTGGTCTCCATGCGGTTCGGCCTCACCGACGGCCAGCCGAAGACCCTGGACGAGATCGGCAAGGTCTACGGGGTGACGCGCGAGCGCATCCGCCAGATCGAGTCGAAGACCATGTCCAAGCTCCGCCACCCGTCCCGGTCCCAGGTCCTGCGCGACTACCTGGACTAGGACCGCATCGGCGGACTCCGAGCGGCAGGGCCCCTGCCGGTCGGACTCCGCCGGTAGGATTCGGCCGACGAGCGGCCCGCGCCCACCCGGCGCGGGCCGCTCGCGTCGTCCTTCGCCCGCGGCGTGAGAGGCGGGCCCGGAGCCCGCCCCGCGGTGCCCGGAGCCCGCGAGGGCGGCCGGTCAGATCAGGACGTCGAGGGTCCAGGACCGGCTGCCGGCCGGGGCCGGGCCGAGGACGACGGTGTGGCCCAGTTCGTCGAGCACCTTGACCAGCTCGTCCGGGGACTGCGGATCGGCGTCGCCCGTCAGCAGGGAGCGGGCGATCACGCCCCGCGTCGCCTTGGCCATGTGGCTGACGACCTTGCCGTCCTTGAGGACCCGCACCGTGACCGCCCGCCCGCCCGGACGCCAGGCCGTCGCGTAGGTGCTGGAGCGCAGGTCCACGACCAGGCCCGGCTCCGCGTCGAGGAGCGGGGTGATCGAGCGGCGCCAGAAGGCGCCCAGCCCGCCGAGCGGCGGCAGGTTGACGCCCATGGACAGCCGGTACGGCGGGATCCTGTCGGTGGTCCTGATCAGCCCCCAGAGTCCGGAGAAGATCAGCAGGCTCCGCTCCGCCCGGGCGGAGGCCTCCGGCGGGAGGGAACCCAGGCCGAGGTTGTCGTAGAGCACCCCGGTGTAGAGCTCGGCGGCCGTCAGCGTGGGTGCGGTCCGCAGCTCCCGGTTCTTGCCGATCTCGCCGAGCAGGCCGTCCGAGAGTCCGAGCACGTCGCGGGCCCGCGGGCCCGCGCACAGCGCGATCAACGCGTCCAGGACGGCCTGCCGGGGCAGGGAGGGGAAACTCAGGGCGGACAGGTCGAGAGCGGGGCCGTCGCCCGCTCCGGCCTTGCCCTCGGACGGAGGCAGCAGGATCAGCACGGTCTCCGAGCATAGGCGCTGTTCGCCGGGCTCTCCGCCCGGGAGCCCCGGCCGCCGGCGGAGCGCCGGACGCCCCCTAGAATCTCCTGCCATGATCACTGAGGTGTTCGACAGGCTCGTCGATCAGGCCTGGCCCGCGCTCGACCGGGTCGAGTCCGGCGGGTGGACGTTCCGTACGGCGGGCGGGGTGAGCAAACGGGCCAACTCCGTGCTGCCGCTGGGAGAGCGGGCGGACCTGGAGGCGGCCGTGGCCGGGGCGGAACGGTTCTACGCCGGGAGGGGGCTGCCGTGCGTGTTCTCCGTGGGCGGCGGTGCGAGCCCCGGTCTGGACGCGCTGCTGGAGGCCCGCGGCTACCGGGTGGTGGATCCGACGCTGGTGATGACCATGCCGCTGGCGCAGGCCGTACCGGGGGGCCCGTACCCGTGCACCGGAGAGGGCGCGGGCGGCGCCGGAGGGCACGGAGGGGGCCGGCCGCCGGGGCCGGAGGTCCGGCTCGCGCAGGCGCCCGCGTGTGACTGGCTGGACGTCTGGTGGAGCGTGGACGGAAGGCCGGGGGGAGACGTGGAGACGGCCGGCCGGATCCTCACCGGAGTGCCTGCCGTCTACGCCTCGCTCACAGGAGCGGGGGGAGAGGAGGCGGTGGGTCGGGGCGTCGTGCAGGGGGAGTGGTTCGGGGTCTACTGCATGGCCACGCTGCCGCACGCCCGGCGGCGCGGTCACGCGGGACGCCTGCTGAACGCCCTGCTCTCACACGGACGAGAACAGGGCGCGGAGCAGGCGTATCTGCTCGTGGTGGAGGCCAACACCGGAGCCCGGTCGCTCTACGAGCGGCTGGGTTTCACGGTGGCGGGCCGATATCACTATCGGGCCCGCTGAGCCCTCTACCGTTCGTCGTTGGGCGCGATCGAGGGAGTGGCGCTGAGGCGCGCCGACTCGTCCTGGATGTCGGCGCCCTTGTCGCGGAGCACTGCCACGTGCTGCCGCCCGTGGTGGGCGCAGAACAGCAGCTCCCCACCGACGGGAAGGGTCGCGCGGATATAGGCCTGGGCGCCACACCGGTCACAGCGGTCCGTGGCGGTCAGCGGCTTGGCGGGGGCGAGAGCTCCAGTCACGTATCGCCTTTCGGGTCATCCCCGGGGTTGGGGGGATCTGGCGTCAGTCACTTGAGACAACATCTAACCCGATGCGGACGTTCCCAACCGACCTGCGGCTACGCCGAGAGCGGAATATATCCGAGAGTGATGGGGATCACGCTTGAAGTAACACGGTCGGCGACCGGATGGCAAGCTAGGACGCGCCGCAGCGGGAAGGACGGTAGGCTGCGCACACGTGTTCGAGCGCAGAGGGAGTGGGCGTGACCGCAGTTAGCACGGAGACGGGTTATACGGCCCGTCATCTGTCGGTGCTGGAAGGCCTGGAGGCCGTCCGCAAGCGCCCGGGCATGTACATCGGGTCCACCGACAGCCGCGGTCTCATGCACTGCCTGTGGGAGATCGTGGACAACGGCGTCGACGAGGCCCTGGCGGGCCACTGCGACCGCATCGAGGTCGAGCTGCACGCCGACGGCTCGGTCGAGGTTCGCGACAACGGCCGCGGCATCCCCGTCGACATCGAGCCGAAGACCGGCCTGGCCGGGGTCGAGCTCGTCTACACCAAGCTCCACGCGGGCGGGAAGTTCGGCGGCGGCTCCTACGCCGCCTCCGGCGGCCTGCACGGCGTCGGCGCCTCCGTGGTCAACGCGCTCTCCTCCCGGCTGGACGTCGAGGTCGACCGCGACGGCCGGATCCACGAGATCAGCTTCCGCAGGGGCGTCCCGGGCGTCTTCGACGGCGACGGGCCCACCGCCAAGTTCAAGAAGAAGTCCGGGCTGCGCGACGGCGGCCCGCTCGCCGGCAAGGGCAAGGGCACCGGCACCCGCGTGCGCTTCTGGGCCGACCGCCAGATCTTCCTGCCCGAGGCCGAGGTCTCCCTGGACGAGATCCACGTCCGCCTCCGCCAGACCGCGTTCCTGGTCCCCGGCCTCACCCTGACCGTGCGCGACAGCCGGGGCGAGGAGCCCACCGAGGAGGAGTTCCGCTTCGACGGCGGCATCTCCGAGTTCACCGACTTCCTCGCCCGCGACGAGGCCGTCTGCGAGGTGCTGCGCCTGCAGGGCGTCGGCCACTTCCACGAGACCGTGCCGATCCTGGACGACCTGGGTCACATGCACCCCACCGAGGTCCAGCGCGAGCTCACCGTGGACGTCGCCATGCGGTGGGGCAAGGGCTACGACGCCACCGTGCGCTCCTTCGTCAACGTGATCGCCACTCCCAAGGGCGGCACCCACGTCAACGGCTTCGAGCGGGCCCTGGTCCGCACGGTCAACGAGCAGTTGCGCGAGATCCGCCTGCTCAAGAGCGGTGACGCCCCGGTCACCCGCGAGGACATCTTCGAGGGCCTCACCGCCGTGGTGACCGTCCGGGTGCCAGAACCGCAGTTCGAGGGCCAGACCAAGGAGGTCCTCGGCACCTCGGCCGCCAGCAGGATCGTCTCCCACGTCGTCTCCCGCGAGCTCAAGGAGCTGTTCACCAACCCGTCGCGCACGCTCAAGCCGCAGCTGCGCGCGGCCCTGGAGAAGATCGTCACAGCGGCGCGGGCCCGCATCGCCGCCCGCGAGCACCGCGACAACCAGCGGCGCAAGACCGCGCTGGAGAACTCCGCGCTCCCCGCCAAGCTGGTCGACTGCCGCAGCGACGACGTCGACCGCAGCGAACTGTTCATCGTCGAGGGCGACTCGGCCCTGGGCACCGCACGCGCGGCCCGCGACTCGGAGTTCCAGGCGCTGCTCCCGATCCGGGGCAAGATCCTGAACGTGCAGAAGGCCTCCGTCGCCGACATGCTGAAGAACGCCGAGTGCGCCGCGATCATCCAGGTCATCGGGGCGGGTTCGGGCCGCACGTTCGACATCGAGGCCGCCCGCTACGGCAAGATCATCCTGATGGCCGACGCGGACGTCGACGGCGCGCACATCCGGTGCCTGCTGCTCACCCTGTTCCACCGCTACATGCGGCCGCTGGTCGAGGCCGGACGGGTCTTCGCCGCGGTCCCGCCGCTGCACCGGATCGAGATCACCAACCCGGGCCGGGGCAAGGAGAAGTACGTCTACTGCTACTCCGACGCCGAGCTCCACCGCGTCCTGGCCGACTTGGAGCGGCGCGGCAAGCGGTGGAAGGACCCGGTCCAGCGCTACAAGGGCCTGGGCGAGATGGACGCCGACCAGCTGGCCGAGACGACCATGGAGCCGCGCCACCGGACTCTGCGCCGGGTCCGGATCGAGGACGTCGAGCAGGCCGAGCGGATCTTCGACCTCCTCATGGGCAGCGACGTGGCCCCGCGCCGCGAGTTCATCGTGGGCAGCGCGGCCGAGGTCGACCGCGACCACATCGACGCCTGAGCCGGCCTGACCGCTTCGGGACCCGAGACGCGCCCGGTGCGCCCCCGGCGGCGGGAGCGCACCGGGCGCGTCCGGTCGAGGGTCACAGGTCGACGGGCATGAGCTTTCCGGTCCGCACGTCGTAGATGGCGCCGCCGATGGCCAGGTCCTGCGGGAGGAACGGGCTGCTCTTGATCCGGATCAGGTCGTGGCGGAGCGCGGCGTCCTGGTCGGGGACGGTGTGGAACTCCAGGCTCCGGGTGTCCACCCCGTGCCCGGCGGCGAGCTGGTGCACGTCCTCGTCGGTGGCCTTCGCCATGCCGCAGTCGGTGTGCGGCATGACCAGCACCCGGTTCACCCCCAGCAGGTAGACCGCCAGGACGAGCGTGCGCAGCACGTCGTCGGTCACCCGGGCGCCGGCGTTGCGCAGGATCTTGGCGTCCCCGGGCTTCAGGCCGAACACCCCCAGCGGGTCGATCCGGGAGTCCATGCACGTGACCACGGCAAGCCCGCGTGCGGCCTTGCCGGTCAGCTCCGAGCCGGCGAACGCGGCGGAGAACTCCTCGTTGGCGGCCAGCAGGTCGTCGAAGGCACTCACGTAATCCACCCCTCGGTCAGCGAAATCATCGGATCAATGATCCCCCATGCCCGTTTCGTGAATATTTCCGGGGGGCCACAGGGGGCCAACTTCCGGAAGATCGCGCGATCATCATTGACTATAGGTAATGATGCCGTAACGCAAGGTGAATCGCTTTTTTGGAGAGAAGTAGATGAGCAGGACCGAATCGCTGGCCGGCTATCTGCGTGACCAGGCCAGAAGGAAGCTGGACCGGGTGGAGATCCGGGACAGGGGACGCAACGCCCGCTCGGCGCTCGCTCTGCTGGATGCGACGGTCTACGTCGAGTCGTTGGCCGAGGACGACCCGTTCCTGGAGATCCTCGGGGAGGCCGGCTGCTTCGGCCCCCAGGGGTTCGGTGAGTTCCGGCCCGGGGAGGAGATCGCCAGGATCATCCGCTTCTGGGAGTCCGGCGAGCCCGGGCGGTTGCTCGCCGAGATCACGTCCGCCCTGCAGGGTTCGCCCGTCTGACCGGTCCGGCGGTCCCCTCCGGCCGGGATCGGGCCGGCGGTCATCGCGACGGTGCGGGCCGGTGGCTTCCCGGATCCGCCCGCCCGGGTCGGTGCCGTGCCCGTGCATGCTCCGGCGCCATCCGGTCAGAAGTCTTCCGTCGAACCGGCAGATACACCATCGTATGGTCTTCAGTGGTGTCTTAGATGGGAGGAACCATGGGAATCGCCCGGATGCGATCCGTCGTCATCGACTGTCCCGATCCCAGGCGTCTGGCCGACTTCTACAGCGCTCTGCTCGGGTGGGAGGTCACCAGCGTCGAGGACGACTGGGTGGTGGTCACCGACGGCAGGCCGGGACGGCTCTGCTTCCAGAAGGCCGCCGACCACCGGCCGCCGGACTGGCCCGACCCCGACCGTCCCCAGCAGTTCCACCTCGACGTGACCGTGGACGACATGGACAAGGCCGAGGCGGAGGTGCTCGCGATCGGCGCGGTCAAGCACGCCCACCAGCCGAGCGAGGACGACTCCTTCCGGGTCTTCCTCGACCCCGCCGGACACCCGTTCTGTCTCTGCGTGCCCTGAGAGGCGTCGCCGGGCACGCAGAAGACGGCGGGCCCGGCTTCGTCCCGGTGGCGGGCCTCCCGTCCCGGAAGGCCCGCAGCGGGCCTTCCGGGACGGGACCGCCGGCAGCGCAGGGCCCCCGGGCCGGGGAGCGCGTCAGTCTTCGGCGCTCTCGGCCCGCGGAGCCCCTCCGGCGCCGGGAGCGTGAACGGTCGTGCCCAGGGCGCCGCCCACCGCCGCCACCGTGTGGGTGAGGCGGACACCGGAGCCGTCCCGGCGGCCGAGCTCCTCGGGGAGCGGGACGGGCTTGCCGGTGGCGGAGACGGCGCGGGCCGGGCCGGGGCCCGCCCAGGCGAGGAGCAGCACGTCCTCGCCCTTGAGGAACCGCTGGGCGCGGACGCCGCCGGTGGCGCGGCCCTTGGCGGGATACTCGGCGAAGTCGGAGATCTTCGCCCCGCCGACCTGGGTGCCGGGCAGGGCGGTGGAGGATCCGGCGATGGTCACGACCCTGGACTCCAGCGCGGGGTCCAGGGCGCCGAACCAGATGACGCTCGCCGTGCCGTCCAGCCGGATGCCCGCCATGCCGCCCGCCGGGCGGCCCTGGGGCCGGACGGCGGAGGCGGGATAGCGCAGGAGCTGCGCGTCGGAGGTGATGAAGACCAGGTCATGGTCCTCGGAGGCCAGCTCCGCGGCGCCCACCACGGTGTCGCCGTCCTTGAGCCCGATCACCTCGAAGTCGTCGCGGTTGGCCGGGTAGTCGGGCACGACCCGCTTGACCACGCCCTGCGCGGTGCCCAGTGCCAGGCCGGGCCCGTCCGGGTCGAGGGAGCCGATGCCCACGACCGTCTCACCCGGGTTCAGGGTGACGTATTCGGAGACGGGATGACCGCCCGACAGCGACGGCGGGTTGGCCGACGGCGGCAGCGTCGGCAGGTCGACCACCTGGACCCGGATCATCCGGCCCTGGCTGGTGACCACGCCGACCTCGCCCCGCACCGTGCTGTTGACGACCGAGACCAGCACGTCGTGGGCCGATCGGTCGCCCTCGCCCGCCAGCGGGGAGGCGTCGGCCGTACGGGCCAGCAGGCCGGTGGAGGAGAACAGGACCAGGCACGGGTCGTCGGCGACCACCAGTTCTTCCGGCGCCGCCGCCTTCCTTGCGGCGCCGGAGGACTCCAGCAGGACCGTGCGGCGCGGGGTGCCGTAGGTCTTGGCGACCTGGGCCAGCTCGTCGGAGACGACCTTGCGCAGCCGGGTCTCCGAGGACAGGATCTCGCTCAGCTCGGCGATCTCGTCCTGCAGGGTCTGCTTCTCCCGGTCGAGTTCGAGCTTGTCGTACCGGGTCAGGCGGCGCAGCGGGGTGTCGAGGATGTAGGTGGCCTGGATCTGGGAGAGCTCGAAGACCTCGGTCAGGCGCTCGCGGGCCTGGCCCGAGTCGTCCGAGGAGCGGATGACCTGGATGACCTCGTCGATGTTGAGCAGGGCGATGACGAGGCCGTCGACGAGGTGGAGGCGCTCCTCGCGCTTGCGGCGGCGGTGCGCCGAGCGGCGGCGGACCACGTCGAGACGGTGGTCCACGTAGACCTGGAGCAGCTCGCGCAGGCCGAGCGTGCGCGGCTCGCCGTCGACCAGCGCCACGTTGTTGATGCCGAAGCTCTCCTCCATCGGCGTCAGCCGGTAGAGCTCCTCCAGCACGGCCTCGGGGATGAAACCGTTCTTGATCTCGATGACCAGCCGCAGGCCCCGGTGCCGGTCGCTGAGGTCCTTCAGGTCGGAGATGCCCTGCAGCTTCTTGGCGGTGACCAGCTCACGGATCTTGGTGACCACCCGCTCGGGGCCGACGTTGAACGGCAGCTCGGTGACGATGATGCCCTTGCGCCTGGGGCTGACCTGCTCGATCGTGCACCTGGCGCGCATCCGGAAGGTGCCCCGGCCGCGTGCGTAGGCGTCGCGGACGCCGTCCAGCCCGGTGATCGTGCCGCCGGTGGGCAGGTCGGGACCCGGGACGAACCGCATCAGGTCCTCGAGCGTGGCGTCGGGCTTCTTGATCAGGTGCCGGGCGGCGGCGACCACCTCGACGAGGTTGTGCGGCGCCATGTTCGTCGCCATGCCGACCGCGATGCCGGTGGCCCCGTTGACCAGCAGGTTCGGGATGGCCGACGGCATGACCGTGGGCTCGCTCTCCTGGCCGTCGTAGTTGGGCTTGAAGTCGACGGTGTCCTCGTCGATCGACTGCACCATCGCCATGGCCGAGGCGGCCAGGCGGGCCTCGGTGTAGCGCATCGCGGCGGGCAGGTCGTCGGGGGAGCCGAAGTTGCCGTGCCCGTCGACCACCGGCAGCCGCATCGAGAACGGCTGCGCCATGCGGACCAGCGCGTCGTAGATGGCGGTGTCGCCGTGCGGGTGGAGCTTGCCCATGACGTCGCCGACGACCCGTGACGACTTGACGTGCCCGCGGTCGGGCCGCAGGCCCATCTCGCTCATCGAGTAGAGGATGCGGCGCTGGACGGGCTTGAGGCCGTCGCGGGCGTCGGGCAGCGCCCGCTGGTAGATCACCGAGTATGCGTACTCGAGGAAGCTGGTTCGCATCTCCGCGGAGACGTCGATGTCGACGATCCGCTCCTCGAAGTCTTCGTCAGGCGGGGGTGTGGTCGTCCGTCGGGCCATGTCGAACATTCTGCCGAAGGGCGGGGGGTGCCCGCGACGTCAACGCGGCGGACGGGGCGTTATGGAGGGATATGAGGCGCCGTGCGGGAGGCCGCCGTGCGGACGGGGCCCGCGTGGGCCCCTGCCCGGCGGCCTCGTCGTCGCAGGCGGGTACGGGTCCTCGCGGCGCGGACGGGTACGGAGTCCGCTGTCACGTGGGCGCCTGTCACGGTCGGTCGCGGGGGCCGGCCCCGGGCCAGGGGCCGGGGGTGGCGCCCTCGTCCTCGTCGCCGGGCTCGTTGAGCCTCGTGTCGTAGATCCGGAATCCCCGCGCCTGGTAGGCGGCCAGCGCCACCGGGCCGTCGAGGGAGCAGGTGTGCAGCCACACCCGGCGGGTCGGCTCGCGGTCGGGGTGGCGCTCGGCCAGATCCCAGGCGCGGGCCGTGCAGAACTCCAGCAGGCGCCCGCCCGCGCCCTTGCCGATGGCCCAGTGCACGAGCCCGAAGGAGGCCACCTCGACCGTCCCGCCGTCCTGCGGGACCAGCTCGGTGTATCCGGCCGGGGTGCCGCGGTGGTAGGCGACCCAGGTCTCCACCCCCCGGCCCAGCCACTCGTCCCACTGCCGCCAGGTCCACGGCAGCCGGCCGGTCCACTGCCAGTCTCCGCCGACGGCGGTGTAGAGGAAGCGGTTGAACTCGGGGGAGCGGACCTCGGAGCGGACGATGTCCAGCTCGATCGCGGGAGGCTTGGCCGCAAGCAGGTCGGAGGGCGAGGTCTGTTCGAGATACCAGGTGGTGACGTCCATAGTGAGGCTCATGTAACCATGCTCGGGACGGCCCGCCGCAGCCGCAGGTGATCAATCACTAATATCCCGCCATGTCTATTCATCGAATGAAGACGTTGGCCGCGGCGCTGTGCCTGGCGGGGACACTGACGGGCTGCGGCGCGGGCGACGCGGTCGCAGAGCTGTTCGCGGATCCGGCGGTGATCACGGAGGACGCGCCGTTCAGGGGGTCGCCCTCGGAGAAGTTCGCCGACGGCGCCGCGGGCATCGTGATCCCCGAGGCCGGGGCCGTGGCGGGCTTCTCCGCCGAGGACGTCCGCTCCGCCCTCGAGATCAGCAGCCGCATGCTGCAGGCCGCCTATCTCGACAGGAAGACGCTGCTCGGCGGGGAGCCGGACGCCTACGCGAAGGTGCTCGACCCCGAGCAGCGTAAGTCCTTCCTGGAGGACCTCGACCACAAGAGCCTGGAGAAGAACACCCGGGCCTGGGTCGTCAGCTTCGCGCCGGGCACGACCGAGCTGGTCGGCGATGTCGTCAAGGTGCAGGCGAAGCTGAGCCCCGGGGCGGGCAAGGATGAGAACGGCGACCCGGAGCTGCGGGTCGACTACGAGGCGCGCTTCGTCTACGCGGTCCGCCCCGCGGGCAAGGCGGCGCCCATCGTCCGGGTGATGGCCTACGGCAAGGGGCGCCACCTGTTCTGGCGGGACGAGCCCAAGGGCAGGCTCCGCAACTGGGAGGGCGATTCGGTCGATTCGTGGAACGCGGGAACACTGTGCAACTCTCCCGACGCCTTCCTGAGGCCCGACTTCGCCGGAGAAGGGGGCGGATCCGGCCCGGTGGACGACGCCTACGGCGGCAAGTCCGCCCCGGTGAAGGAGGGGGAGTGCGGGTCGGTCGAGGAGATCTGACGGGAGCCTCCGCACTCCGGGCGTACGGCTCCCGCCCCGCTTCCGGTGGGATGCGGAGGTTCCCGGCGGGAGACCCGGTGCCCGCGGCCCCCGCCCGCCGGGTCTCCGCATCCGAACCGGGTCCTGGAGTGACCTACGTCACTCTCTTCCGTAAGGCGGTTCGGGCATATGCTTGACCAAGCGGTTGCTTGATTGGCGCGGTCGGGCACCGCTGCGGCTGAACGGGCCGGGGCGGGCCCCCGCCCCCGGGACCGGCGTGCGGACACCGACACAGGAGCGTCAAGATGATCGAGTTCAAGCAGGTGACCAGGCACATCGGCGCCGAGGTGAGCGGCGTCGACCTGCGCAAGCCGCTCTCGGAAGGCGAGGCCGAGGAGATCCGGCGGGGCTGGCTGGAGCACAAGGTGCTCTTCTTCCGCGACCAGCACATCACCGACGAGGAGCACATCCGCTTCGCCGAGAACTTCGGCACGATCAACCACCCGGCCTTCAAGAAGGACAGCGGCACCCCCATCCACGTCCTCGACCAGACCGACCCCAAGGGCGAGGGCGGCGACGAGTGGCACAGCGACAACACCTTCGAGCCGATCCCGCCCATGGGCTCGCTGCTGCGCTGCGTCCAGCTCCCCAGCGTCGGCGGCGACACCCTCTGGGCCAACGCCTGCATGGCCTACGAGACGCTCTCCCCGGCCATCCAGCGGCTCTGCGAGGAGCTCACCGCCGTCCACGACATCACGGCCTCGATGAAGAAGGCCATCTCCAAGGGCCACGACTTCGACCTGGCCGAGATCCAGGCCAAGTGGCCGCCGATCGAGCGGCCCGTCGTGCGCGTGCACGCCGAGACCGGCCGCAAGGCGCTGTTCGTCAACCGGGCCTCCACCACCCGGCTCGTGCAGCTGTCCGACCGGGAGAACGAGGCGCTGCTGCCGTACCTGATCGACCACATCCGCTCCCCCGAGTACCAGGTCCGGCTCAACTGGCGCCCCGGCACCCTGGCCTTCTGGGACAACCGCAGCACCCAGCACTACGCCGTGGCCGACTACACCGAGCGCCGCCGCATGCACCGGGTCACCATCAACGCCTTCCCCGAGCACCTGGACCCCGAGTACCGGAGCAGCTGAAATCCGGCGGCCGGGCGAAACGGTCACCGGGACCTGATAGCAATGACCGGTGGACGAAGAGCTGATGCTGCGGGAAGAGGCCGAGGAGCGGCTGCGCGCGCTCGCCGGCGAGCACGCCCGGCTGCGCGACGACCAGTGGTCGGCGATCAAGGCGCTGGTCATGGACCGGCGCCGGGTCCTCGTCGTGCAACGCACCGGGTGGGGGAAGTCGGCGGTCTACTTCATCGCCACCGCGCTCCTGCGCGAGCTGGGCGAGGGGCCGACCGTCATCGTCTCGCCGCTGCTCGCCCTGATGCGCAACCAGATCGCCGCCGCCGAGCGGGCCGGCATCCACGCGGTCACCGTCAACTCGGCCAACCCCGAGGAGTGGGAGCAGATCTACGGGCAGGTCGCCGACGGCCTGGTCGACGTGCTGCTGGTCAGCCCCGAGCGGCTCAACAACCCCGACTTCCGCGACCAGGTCCTGCCCGCGCTGGCCGAGAGCGCGGGCCTGGTCGTGGTGGACGAGGCGCACTGCATCTCCGACTGGGGCCACGACTTCCGCCCCGACTACCGGCGGCTGCGCACGCTGTTCGAGGACCTCCCGGAGGGCGTGCCGGTCCTGGCCGCCACCGCGACCGCCAACGCCCGCGTCACCCGCGACGTCGCCGAGCAACTCGGCGAGGAGACGCTCGTCCTGCGCGGGGCCCTGGAGCGCGAGAGCCTCCACCTGAGCGTGGTACGGCTGCGCGGCGCCGAACAACGCCTGGCCTGGCTCGCCCAGACCCTGCACGAGCTGCCCGGCTCCGGAATCGTCTACACCCTCACCGTGGCCGCCGCCCAGGAGATCGCCGCCTACCTGCGCGAGCAGGAGCACGAGGTGGCCGCCTACTCCGGCCAGACCGAGCAGGCCGAGCGGCTGGCCGCCGAGCAGGCCCTGCTCGACAACAAGATCAAGGCGCTGGTCGCCACCTCCGCGCTGGGCATGGGCTTCGACAAGCCCGACCTCGGCTTCGTCGTGCACGTCGGCGCCCCGCAGTCGCCGGTCGCCTACTACCAGCAGGTCGGCCGGGCCGGGCGCGGGGTGGAACGGGCCGAGGTGATCCTGCTGCCCGGCGCCGAGGACCGCGAGATCTGGGCCTACTTCGCCTCGCTGGCCTTCCCGCCCGAGCCGGTCGTCCGCACCGTGCTGGCCGCGCTCACCGAGGGCGGGGTGATGTCCACCGCGGCCCTGGAGAACCGCGTCGACCTCAGCCGCACCCGTCTGGAGACCATGCTCAAGGTCCTCGACGTGGACGGCGCGGTCCGCCGGGTCAGGGGCGGGTGGGAGGCCACCGGCGAGGAGTGGGCCTACGACGCCGACCGCTACGCCCGGGTCGCCGCCGAGCGGGAGGCCGAGCAGAAGGCCATGCTCGACTACCTCGACACCCCCGGCTGCCGCGAGGAGTTCCTCCGCCGCCGTCTGGACGACGACTCCGCCGCGCCCTGCGGGCGCTGCGACAACTGCACCGGCGTGCACCGCTCGCCCGAGGTCGGGGCGGAGGCCGTGCAGCGCGCGGCCGCGAGCCTGCAGCGGCCGGGTGTGGAGATCGAGCCGCGGCGGCAGTGGCCGACCGGGCTGAGCGACCTCAAGGGCCGGATCAAGCCCGAGCTGGGCGCCGAGTCCGGCCGGGCGCTGGGCCGCCTCACCGACATCGGCTGGGGCAACCGCCTGCGCGGCCTGCTCGCCGAGGGCGCCCCCGACGGGCCGGTCCCCGACGACGTGTTCGCCGCCGTGGTCGCGGTGCTGTCGTCGTGGGAGTGGGCCGAGCGCCCGGTCGCCGTGGTCGCGGCGCCCTCGGCCACCCGGCCGCAGCTCGTCCGGAGCCTGGCCGAGCGGCTGGCCCAGATCGGCCGTCTGTCCTACCTGGGTGATCTGGGCTACCGTGCGGGACCGCCCGGCCGGCAGTTCAACAGCGCCCAGCGGGTCCAGGCCGTCCGGGCCACCCTCGCGCTGCCGTCGGCCCTGGGCCCGGCGGTCGCCGCGGCGGGCGGCCCGGTCCTGCTCGTCGACGACCGGGTCGACACCGGCTGGACGATGACCCTGGGCGCCGCCATGCTCCGCCACGCCGGGGCGCCCGCCGTGCTCCCCCTGGCCCTGGCGGTGACGAGCTGACCACCCCCAGGCCGAGCCGCTGATAGGAGCGTGACCGGCGGGGTAGGCGGGCGGTATGAGCGACACCGAACGTGACGACAGCTGGGTGCCGGACCCCGATGCCCCCGCCGACCAGCGGATGGAGGACACCGTCGGCAGCGCGGGCTCGCCGCTGGAGACGTCCTACCCGGACGCTTCTATGCAGATTCAATCTACATAGATGGGAATCGAAATGGCGCGTGGTTTCGTCGGACGTGAGAGCGAACTCGATCTCCTGCGCAAGCGGTTGGACCGGGTCGCCGCGTCGGGGGCGGGGAGGCCGCCGGCGCCGGTCCGTCAGCTACGGGTCTGCGCGTGCTCGTCCTTCCCCGGAGCCAGCCAGCTCGCGGTCAGCTCGCGCAGGCCCTCGCACCAGCGGGTGCGTTCCTGCCCGGCGGCGACCGCGTCGGCCGCGGCGTGCAGCGCCGCGAACAGCAGCTCGGCCGCGACGTCCGGGTCCACCGGTCGCAGCGCGCCTTCCTCGGCGCCGCGGCGGATGATGCGGGCGAGCAGCGTGGTGGCCGAGCGCTTGTCGTCGACGGGGCTCAGGGCTGCGGAGGAGTGGAAGACCGCCTGGTGGAGCTTGCCGCAGTCGACCGTGAAGCTGACGAAGCGGTCGATCTCCGCCTCCAGGACCGCCCACCAGTCCTGGGGGGTTCCGGCGCTCAGCCGGTCCCGCAGTGGGGCGCCGTAGTCGTCCATCAGCCGGTCGCGCACCGCGGCCAGCATGTCCTCCCAGGATGGGAAGTAGACGTAGAACGTGCCCTTGGCCGTACCCGCCGCGGCCGTGACCGCCGCGGCGCGGTTGACGGGTTCGCCGTGCTCCCGCAGCACGCGGATCGCGGCGTCGATCAACTCGGTGCGCCGCTCGTCCGGCGAGAGCCTGCGGCGGGTACGGGGTTCGCTCACATCGGCCGAGATTAGAGCATCGCCTGCTTCACCCCCTCCGGAAGGCCGTAGATCTGGAACACGTAGCCGTCGGGGTCCCGGACGAACGCCGAGGGGATGCCGGGCGGGATCGTCTCACGGTTGACCAGCTCGGCGCCGGCGTCGAGCACCTGCTCCAGGGCAGTGTCGAACCGCCCGATGTCGGCGACCTCGAAGCCGAAGTGGTCGATGCCGCCGATCTTCCCGACCCGCTCCCGGTCGGCCTCGAACTCGACGGGAACGGACTCCTCGCTCACCGTGAACATGTCCCCGCCTCCCGGCGTGACCATGATGATCATCTTGCCGTCGAACTTGTCGACCACCCGGCGCATCTCCAGCGCCTGGCCATAGAAAGCCGCGGCCCGCTCGGCGTCGCTCACCCGCAGGTGAAGGTGGCGCACTCCGGAGAACATGGACATGTGAAGATCCTTTCCTTGTGTGGACCGGCCACTAATGACCTCAGGTCAATAATATTGACCTGAGGTCATTAGTCAATGAGGAGTCCTGCCCCGAACGGGATGGGGTTCCGGCGCGATCACCCGTCGCACATGCCGAGGGCGGAGCATCCGGCCACCGGTACGAGCCGGAACGTCACCGGGCTCGCGGAGGCGCGGACCGCAGAACGGCCACAGGCGCGGACGGCGTGCTCGCCGTCCGCGCAGAACCAGGCAGTGACCTGCCGGAGGGTGTCAGAGGCGGGGGCGGGCGCCGAGGTGGGCGATGGCCTTGGCGGCCAGGCGGTTGCCGGCGGCCAGCGACTCGGCCGGGGGCTTGCCCTCCAGCCAGGCCGGAAGGAAGCCCGCGGTGAAGGCGTCACCGGCGCCGGTGCCGTCGACCACGCGCTCCACCGGCTCGGCCGGGGCCTTGACCGGCTCGCTGCGGCTGTTGGTGTACCACAGCGCGCCCTCGTCGTTGAGCTTGATCACGACCTGCGGGAACCAGGCGGTGAGCACCTTGGCGGCGGCGGCGGGGTCGTCTCGGCCGGTCAGGACCTTGGCCTGGTCGGCGTTGGCGAACAGCAGCTTGGCGTTCTGGGTCCACTCCAGGAACGGCTCGGCGCCGGTGCGCTCCAGCGGGGCCGAGGAGGAGCAGTCGACCGAGATGGACATCCCCGCCCGGCGGGCCGTCTCCAGGGCGGCGAGACCGGCCTCGCGGGAGCCCTCGTTGATCAGGGTGTAACCCGAGACGTGCAGGTGGCCGCCCTGGGAGAACAGGTCGCGGGGCAGGTCCTCGGGCGACAGCGCCGCGTTGGCGCCGGGGTCGGAGAGCATGGTGCGCTCACCCTTGTGGGTGACGAGCACGACGCAGGTGCCGGTGGGACGCTCGGGGTCCATGACGAGACGGGCGTCAACGCCGTAGCCCATGAGCTCCATGTCGCGGTTGCGGCCGGTGATGTCGGCGCCCCGGCGGCCGATGAAGGCCACCTCCGCGCCCTCCACGGCGAGCCAGGAGGCGATGTTGGCCCCCGACCCGCCGCCGTGCATGGTGACGACGGCCGGTGTGTCGCTGGCCCTGGCCAGCGGGTAGCGAGCCCGCGCGACCGCGTCGGTCATGAGATCGCCCACCACGACCACCCGCGTCATGATGCCACCACCTTGCTGCCTTCGATGCCGACGTGCTTATGGAGCCGCCAAAAACCTAACAGTTTCCGGCCAGGCTAGGGGGCCCGGATCCGAGACCGGGGCATAGTCGATGCACAAGCGTTGTGTGAACCCATCCGGTTGGTCCCGCATGTGGGATTCACGTCTACTCTCGGGACTGTGGAGGCTCAGTATCCCGCCCACTGGGAGGCGGACGTCGTCCTGTCCGACGGCGGCACCGCGCACGTGCGCCCGATCCGGCCCGCCGACGCGGACCGGCTGCGGGCCTTCTACTCCCGGCTCTCCGAGGAGTCCATCTACTTCCGCTTCTTCGGCCCCAGGCCGCGCCTGTCGGACCGGGAGGTGACCTGGTTCACCACCGTCGACTACGTGGACCGGGTCGCGCTGATCGCCACGATCGGCACGGAGATGGTCGCCGTGATCCGCTACGACCGGACCGGGCCGGGGGAGGCGGAGGTCGCCTTCCTCGTCGAGGACGCCCACCAGGGCCGGGGCGTCGCCTCGGTGCTGCTGGAGCACCTGGCCGAGACCGCCAGGGAGCACGGCATCGCCAGGTTCGTCGCCGACGTGCTGCCCGCCAACCAGAAGATGATGGCCGTGCTCAAGCAGGCCGGCTACACCGCGCAGAGCCGCTTCGCCGACGGCGTCGTCCGGATGACCCTCGACCTCACCCCGACGGAGACCTCCCAGGAGGTGACGGCCTCCCGCGAGCACCGGGCCGAGTCCCGCTCGATCGAGCGGCTGCTCACCCCCGGCTCGGTGGCCGTGGTCGGCGCGGGCCGGGAGCCGGGAGGCGTCGGCCAGACCGTGCTGCGCAACCTGCTGGGCGCCGACTTCACCGGCCCGGTGTACCCGGTCCACCGCGAGGCGCGGGCCGTCGCGGGGGTCCGGGCCTACCCGAGCGTGACGGCCATCGACGGGGAGGTGGACCTCGCCGTGCTGGCCGTACCGGCCGACGGGGTGATCGACGTCGTCAAGGAGTGCGCGGAGAAGGGCGTGCGCGGGCTGGTCGTGGTCTCCTCCGGGTTCGGCGAGACCGGGCCGGAGGGGCGGGCACGCCAGGACGAGCTGGTCCGCATCGCCCGCGCGTACGGCCTGCGCGTCGTCGGCCCCAACTGCCTCGGCATCGCCAACACCGACCCCGCGGTCCGGCTGAACGCCACCCTCGCCGCGACGATCCCCGGCAGGGGACGGGTCGGCTTCTTCAGCCAGTCGGGCGCCCTGGGCACGGCGCTGCTGCAGCGGGTGGCCCAGCGCGGCATGGGCATCTCCTCGTTCGTCTCCGCGGGCAACCGCGCCGACGTCTCCGGCAACGACCTGCTCCAGTACTGGGAGGAGGACCCGGCCACCGACGTGATCCTGCTCTACCTGGAGTCGCTGGGGAACCCGCGCAAGTTCGCCCGGCTGGCCCGGCGGATCTCCCGGCGCAAGCCGGTCGTGGTGGTCAAGAGCGGAGGCACCACCCAGAACGTGCCGACCGGCCACGCCGCCCCGGTGCTGGGCCTGCCCGACACCGCGCTCAGCGCGCTGTTCGAGCAGGCCGGGGTGATCCGGGTGGACGACCTGATCCAGCAGTTCGACGTGGCGCAGCTGCTGGCCTACCAGCCGCTGCCCGCCGGGCCCCGGGTCGGGCTGGTGAGCAACTCCGACGCGCTGGCGCTGCTGGCCGTGGACGCCTGCGTGAGCGCGGGCCTCGAACCCCGGCCCCCGGTCAACCTGGGCGCGCGTGCCGGCGCCGCCGAGTTCGGCACGGCCCTGGCCTCGCTGCTGCCGGAGGTCGACGCCGCGGTCGTGATCTACATGCCGCCGATCCCGGGCCGCGCCGACGAGGTCGCCGCCGAGCTGCTGCGCGTCTCCCGGGAGGGCGGCAAGCCGGTGCTGGCCACCTTCGAGGGGGAGCTCGGCATGCCGCCCGAGCTGCGGGGCGGGGCCGTACCCGGGCAGGGGTCGATCCCGTCGTACGCGGCGCCCGAGGAGGCGGTGCGCGCCCTGGCCCACGTCGTACGGCACGCGCGCTGGCGAGAGCAGCCCGCGGGGACGCCGGCGGAGCTCCCGGACGCCGACGCCACCGCGGCGCGGGAGCTCGTCGAGCGGATGCTCGAGCACCCGCCGTACCACGGCCCGCTGCGGGACGCCGCCGGCGAGCGGCTCCCGGTGGAGATCGAGGCGTCGGAGCTGCTGGCCTGCTACGGGCTGACCGTCTGGCCCGCCGAGGTGGCGGCCTCGGCCGAGGAGGCCGTGGCGGCGGCCGAGCGGCTGGGCTGGCCGGTGGTGCTGAAGGCCGCCGACCCGGAGGCGGCCAAGCGGGCGGGCACGGTGCGGCTGGGCCTGGCGGGACCCGACGGGGTGCGCGACGCCTTCGCCGACCTGACCCGCCAGCTCGGCCCCGAGGCCGTGCTCTCGGTGCAGCGGATGGTCCCGCAGCCCGCGGTGCCGACCGTGGTGAGCGTCGTGGAGGACCCGGCGGTCGGCGCCGTCGTCTCCTTCGGGCTGGGCGAGGTCACGGCCCGGCTGCTGCGGGACGTGGCCTACCGGCTGGCCCCGCTCACACGGGAGGACGCGGCGGCGCTCGTGGAGTCGCCGCGCGCCGCGCCCCTGCTCTTCGGCGAGTACGGCTACCCGCCGGTCGCGGTCGAGGCGCTGGAGGACCTGCTGGTGCGGGTGGGGAGGCTGGCCGACGACCTCCCCGAGGTGGCCCGCCTCGACCTCGACCCGGTGCTGGTGGGGGAGTCCGGGGTCATCGTGCTCGGGGCGCGCGCCGTACTGAGCAGCCCCGCCGGGCCGCGGCCCGACGACGGCCCCCGCCGGCTCAGCTGACGGTCCGCCCGGCGGCGCCGGCGGTCCGCCCGGCCCCTCCGGGCGGATCAGCCGACGGCGGACCTCGCGGCGCCATGGTGAAACAGGCCCCCCGGACAGGGCAGGATGGACCCATGAGGGAAACCCGACTCTCGGCCGCCGGCCTGCGCGACGCGATCGACCGCAGTGGCTACTACCCCGACCTGGTCGCCGACGCGGTCGAATCCGCCCTGGGCAAGGAGCAGGTGGGCGCCTACGTGGTGCACCACGAGGCCACCTTCGACCCGGCCATGGAGGTGCGCAGGCACGTCACCGTGCTGGTGCTCTCGCCCACCCGGCTGCTGGTCTGCCACACCGACGAGCACCCGGCGGTGGAGGGGGTCTCGGCCTCGCACGCCTCCACGACCACCGAGGCCGTGCGGTTGAGCCGGATCCAGTCCGTGGCGGTCACCCGGGTCGTCCCCGACCCCGCCTCCTACGTGCCGGGCGTGCCGCCCACGGAGGTCACGCTCACCATCGGCTGGGGCGCGATCTCCCACGTCGACCTGGAGCCCGCCACCTGCGGCGACGAGAACTGCGACGCCGACCACGGATACACCGGCGCCATCACGGCCGACGACCTCTCCCTGCGGGTGAGCGAGGCGGCCGACGGACCCGAGGCCGTCTCCCACGTGCTGGCCTTCGCCAAGGCACTGTCGGAGGCCACCGCCCGCGCCGCCTCATGACCGAGCTTGTCGAGGTCGTCAATAGACACAGCAGCTTGGTCAGGCGGCCGACGAAGGAGGGCGCATGACCCCCCTCGTCCCGGCGTACGGCGAGGCCTCGCTCGCCGACCTGTCCGCCTCGCTCCTGGCCGTGCTGGGGATGGACTCCCCCAACCCGCTCGGGCTCGCCCCCGTCGAGCGGGTCCTGCTCTTCCTGGTCGACGGCCTCGGCGCGGAACTGCTGCGCGCCCATCCGGAGCGGGCCCCGTTCCTGTCCTCCCGGCTCGGCCGGACGCTCACCGCGGGCTTCCCCGCCACCACCGCGACCAGCCTGGGCACGCTCGGCACCGCGCTCACCCCGGGCGAGCACGGCATGCTGGGCTACCAGGTCGCCGCGCCCGGCACCGGCCACCTGTTCAACTGCCTGCGCTGGACCACCCCCGGAGAGCCGATCGAGCCCGAGGACTGGCAGCCCGCCCCGACCGTCTTCGAGCGGGCGGCGGCGGCCGGGATCGCCGTCGGCTACGTCGGCCCCGCCTACTTCGAGGGCACCGGGTTCAACCAGGCCGTCTACCGGGGCGTGCGGTTCGTCGGCGCCGACGAGGTCGACGACCGGATCGAGGGGGTCCGCCGAGCCCTCGCCGAGCCCCGCGCCCACGTGACGGTCTACTACGGCGACCTCGACTCCGCCGGGCACCAGAGCGGTTGGGGCGGCCCGGCCTGGCTCGACCAGCTCGCCCGGGTGGACCGGATGGCCGAGCGGCTGGCCGGCGTCCTCCCGCCCGGCTCGGCGATGTACGTCACCGCCGACCACGGCATGATCAACGCTGCCGAACGCGTCGACGCCGACGCCGTCCCCGAGCTGCGCGAAGGCGTCGCGCTGCTCGGCGGCGAGGCCAGGGCCCGGCACGTCTACGCCGCGCCCGGGGCCGCCGGGGCCGTGCTGGAGACCTGGCGCGGCCTGCTGGACGGGAAGGCGTGGGCGGTCTCCCGCGAGGAGGCCGTCGACTCCGGCTGGTTCGGGCCGCGGGTGCGCGATACGTGGCTGCCGAGGATCGGCGACGTGGTCGCCGTGCCGTACACCGACGCCGTCATCATCGCTTCGGAGGCCGAGCCGAAGGAATCGTCGTTCGTCGGCTACCACGGCTCGCTGACCCCCGCCGAGCAGTACGTCCCCCTGCTGGAGGTGAGCACCCGCTGACCCCGTCCCCGCCTCCGCTCCCGCGCGGTGGGCGGCGGCGCGGCGTCCGAGGGCCGGGCCGGATGATCGGCGGCGGCTTCTACGATGGGGGCGCCGGGGGCCGAGCACCCGGTCCGTCCTGCCCGTCATGGAGACCGCCCGGGGCGGTCACACGCTGAGGAGTCACGATGAGCCCGCTGATCACGCCCGCAGACCTGGCCGGACTGGACGGGGCGGCCATCCTCGACGTGCGCTGGAAGCTCGGCGGGCCGCCCGGGATCGAGGAGTACCGCCAGGGGCACATCCCGGGCTCGGTCTTCTGCGACCTGAACGCCGACCTCGCCGCCCCGGCGGGCCCCGGGGGCCGTCACCCGCTGCCGGAGGCCGGGGACTTCCAGGCCGCGATGCGCCGTCTGGGCGTCTCGGGCTCCCGGCCGGTGGTCGTCTACGACGGAGCCGACTCCACGGCGTCCGCCCGGGCCTGGTGGACGCTGCGCTACTTCGGCCACCCCGACGTCCGGGTCCTCGACGGGGGCCTGCGCGCCTGGACCGGCGAGGGCCGCCCCGTCACGGCGGACGCGCCGCAGCCGCCGCCCGGTGACTTCACCGCGCGCCCGGGAGGCATGCCCGTGCTCGACGCCGACGGAGCAGCGGCGCTGGCCGCCGACGGGGTCCTGCTGGACGCGCGCGCCGCGGAGCGCTACCGGGGCGAGGCCGAGCCGATCGACCCCGTCGCCGGGCACGTGCCCGGCGCGGTCAGCGCCCCCACCGGGGAGAACGTCGACCCCGCCGGCCGGTTCCACCTGCCGGAGTTCCTGCGCGAGCGGTTCAACACCCTCGGGGCGGTGCCGGGCCTGGAGGTCGGGGCCTACTGCGGTTCCGGGGTGACCGCCGCCCACCAGGTGCTGGCCCTGGAGGTGGCGGGCATCCCCGCCGCCCTCTACGTGGGGTCGTGGTCCAACTGGGTGGCCGACCCCTCCCGGCCGGTCGCCACCGGCTGATCGCCGTACCCGAAGCAGGCGAACCCGGCGACCCCGGTCTTCCCGCTCGCCAGGGTCAGGGCCGGGGCGGGCGGGTGGCCGGCGGCCAGCAGGTCGTGGAAGGCCGTCATCAGGGCCAGGGTCTCCTCGTCGCGCACCGGGACCAGCCCGGCCACCACGCACCGCGTCCCCCGCGACAGGAACGTCCCGGCCAGCCCCAGCGGCGCCCCGTCGGCCGGTGCGCGGGCCATCCCCGCGTCGCACGCCGAGAGCACCACCAGGTCCGGCGGAGTGCGGAGCCGGAGCAGGTCGTAGGCCATGAGCCTGCCGTCGTCGAGGTCGATCCCGGACAGCAGCGGGCTTTGCGCGCAGAACGTGCCGTGTGCGGCCAGATGGGCGATCCTCGTCCGCTCCAGCGCCGCCATGACCGCGGACCTCGTCGCCGGGACCCGCTCGCCCCCCGGCCGGCACGCGGCGACCATGTCCGCCTCGGCCTCGGCGTACCGCAGCCCCGGCCCGGCCACCACCATGGTCCCGGCCGGAGGCGGGGGCCCCGCGTCCGGACCGCGCTCGGCCGCGGGCGGGATCCCCGCGCCCGGTACGGCTCCCGCGCGGTGCGCGGCCAGCCAGGCGGCCGCGCTCGCCGCGACGGTCACCGGCCGGTCCGTGTTCGACGGCAGCACCGGCCAGGGCAGGGTGTGCAGCGCACCGCACGGCACGACCACCACCGGCCGGTCGCCCAGCCGGTGGAGCAGCGGGCCGAGGACCAGCCGCTCCACCGTGGCGGCCTCCGCCGCCGTGCCGGGCTCCCGCCCGTCCCGCAGGTGCGTCCGGCGCAGGCCGTACCGGAGCCGGACCGTGGCCTCGGCGACGGGAGCGAAGGCCCCCAGCCGGCACAGCGCGACCCGCCCGGGCGTGACCGTGACGGCGACCAGCTCGTCCCCGTGCCGGACGAACTCCACCAGCGCGTGCTCGCCCAGCGCCGCGCGCAACTCCGGGAGCGCGGGGGCGGCGGGCCTGCCGGCGCCCCGGGCGACCGCCCGCCACCGCTCCGCCCAGGCCAGCACCGTCTGGGGCCGGCCGGTCTCCAGGGCGAGGGCCAGGCCGAGCGCGGCCAGCGGTTCGCCCGCCCGTACGGCGTGCGCCCGCACCATGGGGTCCTCCAGGAGGGTCGTCCCGGCGCCGACCCGGACCAGCCCCGCGCGGACCGCGGCGAACGCCCCGCGCCGGTCACCGGCCAGGGCCCGCCGCAGCGCCACCGCGTGGCGGCTCACCACGCCCTGTCCGGCCGAGGCCAGCAGGGCGAGCTGCTCCCCGGCGGCGCGGCGGTCGCCCAGCCGGAGCGCGAGCTCCGCGGCGGTGAGCCGCAGCGGTTCCGACGGATGGCCGGTGCGGTCGAGATCGGCCGCGCACGCCAGCATCTCGGCGAGCAGCCGCCCGCCCTCCGGTGCGGCCCCGCCCTGCCCGGTGTTCCCCGGGGGCGCGGTGTTCCGCGGGGTCGCGGTGCCCTCCGGGGGTGCGGTGTCGCCCGGGAACGCGGAACCCTCCGGGGCGCCCGCCGGTCGGGTGCGGGGAGGAGGGGGCGCGCCGGGCCGTTCGAGCGCGAGCCGGGCGCGCAGGATGATCTCGGTGGCGCGCGGGACGTCGGGCTCCCGCCCCTGGCCGAGCAGCTCGCACCGGGCCAGCTCCGCGCTCTGGCGGGCGCGGTGGGGGTCGCCGGTGCGCAGCTCGACCTCGGCCAGCGCCAGCCGGGCATCGGCCAGGGCCGTCCCCGCCCCCGCCGCCTCCAGCTCCGGGACCGCGCGGTCCAGCAGCACCCTGGCCTCGCCGGGCAGATGTGCGGCGATCAGCGCCTCGGCCAGGTCGCACCGGACGGTGGCGAGCCGTTCCGGGCAGCCGAACAGGCTCTGCTCCGCACGGCGGTAGGCGGCGAACGCCGCGGGCAGGTCACCGCGGCGTGCGGCCAGGAACGGCAGGTTGCCCTCCGCCAGCGCGAGCGTGTGCTTCAGACCCGCGGCCCTGGCCAGTTCCGCGCTCCGGGAGAGGTCGGCCTCGGCGGCGGCGAACTCCCGGAGGTACACGCGGGCGATCCCCCGGTTCAGCAGTGCTCCGGTGAGGAAGACGACCTCCTCGCGGGGGACGCCGGAGGCACGGTCGGGGGGCCGGCCGGTGCGCGGGTCCGGGGCTCCGCCCGGATGCCCGCCACGCCGGTCGCCGCGGTCGTCGCGGCGGCTCTCATGGCGGCGGACGGCCTCGCCGAGGACCCGGGCGGCGTGGTCGCAGCGGCGGAGGGCCTCGCCGTGCCGGCCGAGCCGGATCAGCGCCCCCGCCCGGTTCACGCCGAGCATCGCCGATTCGAGCGGGGTGAGGTACGGCTCCGCCTCCGCGGCGATGTCCAGCGCCTGGCGGGGGTGGCCGAGCTCGGTCCGGAGCGGGACGAGCGAGAGCCGCGCCTGGGCCGCACGGCGGGCCAGCCCGCCCGCGGACGCGATCTCCACGGACCGCCGCAGCTGCTCCTCGGCCAGCGGCAGGTCGCCCAGCTCGCGCGCGGCCAGGGCCAGCGCCCGGTACGCGACCGCGGCGGTCTCGGCGGCCCGGACGCCGGCGCCCCCGCTCACCGGTGCGGCGCCCGCCTCCGCCCGGCCGGGGAGTGCCGGGGCGTTCAGTACGGCGTGCGCCAGGGCACGGGCGGTCGCGGGGTCGCCCGCGGCGAGGCGGACGGCGTGTTCGGCCGAGGAGAGCAGGTCACCGGGGGAGGCGTCAGGGGAGGCGGTGACCACTTACGGCCGGATCCGGGTCCAGCTCGTCGCGACGGGCGGGTGGCCCCGATGGTGGCAGACCACGCTGAACCAGCCGGGCGGCAGGCCGGTGACGGCGAACTGGCCCGCCGGGGAGAGCTCCCGCGACTCCGTCAGGCAGGGGGTGCGGACCTCGATCCACGAGCCGGCCCCGGGCCAGGGGGAGACCTGGCCGGCGAGGTCGACCAGGCCGTCCGAGGAGCCGACCTCCAGGTCGACGGTGAGTGTGCCCGCGCCGAACCGGAGCAGGCGGTCCGGCTCGGCGGCGCGCACGCCGGCGGGCGCGGCCGCGGGCACCGGCCGCGCCGTGACGGCGCCGGGCAGCCGCAGGGCGAAGGCCGCCCGCGCGGCGGCCGAGACGTGTCCGGGCACGGGGTCCCGGCCCGACGCCAGGCGGAGGGCGGCGATCAGGGACTCGTCGTCGAGGGCGGGGGAAGGTCGCATCACGGTGCGGTCTCCTGAACGGTGATCATGGAGCGGAGCCGGTCGAGGCAGCGGCCCCGGGTGGGACCGTAGCTGCCGGTGGGCATGCCCAGGCGGCCGGCCAGCTGGTGGACGCCCGCGTCGGGTGCCGCCGCCATCAGGCGCAGCAGCGACCGGCAGGGTTCGTGCATGGTCTCGACGGCCTGCCAGAGCCGGTGGCCCTCGTCGGCGGTCAGCACGGCCAGCGCGGGGTCCGCCGGGGTGTGCTCACCGGCGCCGGCCGGTTCGACCGGGTCGGCGACCAGCCGCTCGCCCCGGTTGCGCCTGCACAGCAGGGACGCCTCGCGCCTGGCCGTGGTGAACAGCCAGGCGCGGATCCGGCCGGGGTCGCGGATGGTGTGCAGGTTCTCCACCAGCCGCAGCCACGCCCCCTGCACGGCGTCGGCCGTGTCCGCGGGACCCAGCCCGTAGGCGCGGACCGCCGCCCAGATGAGGGGCTCGAACCGCCTGACCAGCACGTCCCAGGCCGCCTGGTCGCCGACCAGGACGGCGTCGATCGTGCGCTGGTCGAGCACCTGCGCCTCCGGAGTCATGTCGGACACGGTCAGTGACAATACACTGACTTTGGGTGAAGCTTTACCCGGGGAGCGGCACGACGGTCCCCAGGCCCGCGATCCTCCGCCCGTGCCGGGGGTCCAGCACGTGGGCCACCGCCTCCTCCGGCGTCCTGCCCGCGGCGGCGGCCGCGACCGCCCCGCTGACCACGGCCGCGGAGAAGGAGGTCCCGCTCCAGCGGGCGTATCCCGCGAACGGGCCGTGTTCGAGGAATGCGCTGGTCAGCCACTCGCCCCGCGCGCAGGCGTCCACCCACGGGCCGTGCGCGGAGAACGGGGCCGGTGCCTCCTGGGCGGTGTCCAGCGCGGCGACCGCGACCACCTCCGGCAGTGCCGCGGGCCAGAAGGGCCGGTCCGACGCGGTGTTGCCCGCGCAGGCGACCACCGCCGTGCCGGCCAGCTCGCCCAGCGCGCTCTCCACGAGGGGGGAGGGGCGGTCGTCGAAGGTGTGCGCGCCGAAGGAGAGGTTGAGCACCTGCGGTGGATCGTTCCGCAGCCGGGCCAGGGCCCGCAGCAGTCCGGCCTCGTCCCCGACGCCGTGCCCGTCCAGGACCCGGATGTGGCGCAGCCGTACGCCGGGGGCGGAGCGCAGGATCAGCCCGGCGATGAACGTGCCGTGCCCGGCCTGGGCGTCCGGGGTGCCGTCACCGTCGGAGTCGGGCGGTTCCACGGGGTCGCGCCGGTCCAGGAACCAGGGGCTCTCCCGCCACCACGGGTGCGCGGTCAGCCTGGTGTCGAGCACCGCCACGGTCACGGGGTTCTCGCCGGCGGGCGGTGCGGGGACGGGCTCGGCCGGGAAGGGCCGGGAGGCGGGGCCGCCGAAGAAGAGGGGCTGACCCGTCAGGACGTGGTTGGGGGAGGCGCGGTGCCCGCGGTCCCGGACGGTGGTCACGAGGTCGCAGACGTCCACGCCCGGCACGAGCCGTACCCGGAAGACCCCGTCGGCCTCGGCCACCGCGGCGGCCCAGCGGGAGGCGGCCTCCGCCCCGGAGGCGTCGGTCAGAAACTGCCCCGGCCTGATCAGGGCGGGTGATCCTGGGACGGGCTCGACTCGCTCGATGCCGGCGTTCATCGCTCCTCCGGGGTCGGTAGGCGGACTGCTGGAAATCTTCCATCCGAACGATGGCGCATGCGGGCGGGCTGAGGCGGTGAACCCGGTTTTCCGCCCTGTCCGCCTCGGGACACCGCGTCGCCCCCTGTGCGGGGCGCCCGGACGGCATCGGCGCCAACTTTGCCCGGTGTTCGATAAATCTGGCGAACATATCTTAAAGCGGCAGGTCGGATGCTTGACGGGGTGTCAATTTTTGCTTCTTGTGGAGGGCGGGACCTCCGCGCTGTGCCATCTCGGTATGACCTCCCTCTGGTGTGATGTCGCAACCGACGGTAGTCTCTCCTTCAGTCACTTGTGATCATCCGTGGGCGAGGCCGTTGGGGAAGGCGCACCTCGTACGAAACGGGAGGTCCGGTGTCTGCTCGTGGCGTGCTTTACGTCCACTCGGCTCAGCCCGCGCTGTGCCCTCATATCGAATGGGCGGTCGCGGGCGTCCTTGGCGTGCCCGTAGACCTGACGTGGACGCCCCAGCCCGCCGCGCCCGGTCATGTGCGCGC
Source organism: Thiemannella venezuelensis (assembly GCF_014203605.1). Lineage (GTDB taxonomy): Bacteria > Actinomycetota > Actinomycetes > Streptosporangiales > Streptosporangiaceae > Planomonospora_A > Planomonospora_A venezuelensis. The sequence continues at coordinate 158,803 of NZ_JACHJJ010000015.1, forward strand.
ACAGGCCGAATGGCAGGGGCGGCAGGGGACTGCCGGGGCCATCACCTCGTCGTTGATGAACTGGCAGCGGATCCGATTCGAGGTGACCGAGGACGCCTCCGCCGAGGCCGACGGATCCCGGCACGCCTACACCCCGGCCCTCGGGGTCTTCACGGCGGTGATCGGGGCCAGCGGCGACATCATGGTGCCCGAGGACCGGCTGCGCTCCGCCATGCTGCTGGCCCGTCAGGGCCGGGTGGTGCTGGAGGAGGAGCTGGACCGGTTGCTGGGCAGGCAGTGGGACGAGGAGCTCGAGTCGTTCCGCTACGCGGGGGAGGGCGCCCCGGTCCGCTGGCTGCACGCCGCCGTCTGACCGGGCCTCGTACCGCGCCGTCCGACCGGACCCCGTGCGCCGTCCGGTCGCGCCGTACGGCCCGCCCGCCCCGCACGTTCCGGCGGCCCGGCCCGCGCCTCCACGACCTCCGGGCGCGGCGCCGTCGCCTCCGCGGCGATCCGCGCGCGAACGCCGACCGCCCCGCACGGAGGTCTCCGTGCGGGGCGGTCCGTCGTGTCCGGGCCGGAAGGGCCTGCAGGGGATCCCGGAAGGGCGCCTACAGGGGGATGTTGCCGTGCGCGCCGCGGGCCGGGGTGGCCTGCGCGAGGACCCTGGCGATGGCGCCGCGGGTCTCCTCGGGCTTGATCACCTCGTCCACCACGCCGAGCTCGATGGCCCGGTCCAGTCCGCCGGCGAGGACCTCGTGCTCCTCCGCCAGCCTGGTCTCCAGGGCGGCGCGCTCCTCCTCCGGGACCGCCGCGAGCTCGCGGCGCTTGAGGATGCGGACCGCGGCGACCGCGCCCATGACCGCCACCTGGGTGGTCGGCCAGGCGAAGACCTTGGTCGCGCCCAGGGAGCGGGAGTTCATCGCGATATAGGCGCCGCCGTACGCCTTGCGGGTCACCAGGGTGATCCGCGGCACCGAGGCCTCCGCGAAGGCGTGCAGCAGCTTGGCGCCGCGGCGGACCACGCCGTCGTGCTCCTGGCCGACGCCGGGCAGGTAGCCGGGCACGTCCACCAGGACGACCAGCGGCACCCCGAAGGCGTCGCACATCCGGACGAACCGGGCGGCCTTCTCGGCAGAGGTCGCGTCCAGGCAACCGCCCAGGCGCATCGGGTTGTTGGCGATCACTCCGACGGTCCGGCCCCCGAGGCGGCCCAGCGTGGTGACGATGTTCGGCGCCCACTTGGGGTGCAGCTCCACGCCCGGCTCGTCGAGGAGGCCCTTGACCAGGGGCTTGACGTCGTAGGCGCGGCGCACGTTGTCCGGGAGCAGGCCGGAGAAGTCGACCTCGTCGACCTCGGTGCGGATCCGGCCCTGGTGGCCCAGGAGCACCGCCAGACGGCGCGCCTGGACGTAGGCGTCGGTCTCGTCCTTGGCGGTCACGTGCACCACGCCGCTGCGCTTGCTGTGCGGCTCCGGGCCGCCGAGCGCGGCCATGTCGATCTGCTCGCCGGTGACGCTGCGGACCACGTCGGGGCCGGTGACGAAGATGCGGCCCTCGTCGGCCAGGATCACGATGTCGGTCAGCGCCGGGCCGTACGCGGCGCCGCCGGCCGCGGGGCCGACGACCACCGAGAGCTGCGGGACCACGCCGGAGGCGCGGGTCATCGCGGCGAAGACCCGGCCGACCGCGTGCAGGGACTCGACGCCCTCGGCCAGGCGGGCGCCTCCGGAGTGCCACACGCCGATGATCGGGACCCGCTCGCGGACCGCGACGTCGTAGGCGTGCACGATGTGCTCGCAGCCCTCGCCGCCCATCGCGCCGCCCTGGACGCGGGCGTCGCTGCAGAACACGACGACCGGCACGCCCTCCACACGGCCCATGGCGGCCAGCACGCCGCTGCGGTCCACCGGCGTGATCAGCCGGACCGACCCCTCGTCGAGGAGGGCCGCCAGACGCACCTGGGGATCCCTGGGATCAGCGGCCTCCTGGTCGGAGGCCTCGGTCACCACCCTGTTGTCGAGCACAGTCATAACGGGCTCCTGTCAGACGCTGGTGAAGGCCACGGCGACGTCGTGTCCGCCGAACCCGAAGGAGTTGTTGATCGCTGCGATCCGGCCGTCCGGCAGCGCGCGCGGCGCGCCGAGGACGAGGTCCACCTCGATGCCGTCGTCGAGGTCCTCCACGTTGATCGTTCCGGGGACGATCCGCTCGTGCAGGGCCAGGATCGTGAAGACCGACTCGATGCCGCCCGCCCCGCCGAGCAGGTGGCCGGTCATCGACTTGGTGGCGGTCACCAGCGGGTGGCCGCCGATGACCTCCTTGATCGCGATGGTCTCCACCACGTCGCCCGCGGGGGTGGAGGTGGCGTGCGCGTTCACGTGCCGGATGTCCTGGCCGGTGAGGCCGGCGTTCTCCAGCGCGCGGCGCATGGCCAGCATGACCCCGGCGCCGGTCGGCTCGGGCTGGGCGATGTGGTGGGCGTCGGCGGAGTAGCCGACGCCGGCCGCCACCGCGTAGACCGTGGCGCCCCGCGCCCGGGCGTGCTCCTCCGACTCCAGCACGACGATGCCCGCGCCCTCGCCGAGCACGAACCCGTCGCGGCCCCGGTCCCACGGCCGGGAGGCGCCCTGCGGGTCGTCGTTCCGGGTGGACATGGCCCGCATCGCGGCGAAGGAGCCGATGTTGAGCGGGTGGATGGCCGCCTCGGTGCCGCCGGCCACGACCACGTCGGCCCGGCCCGAGCGGATCATCTCGATGGCGTAGCCGATCGACTCCGCGCCGGTGGCGCAGGCGCTGACGGTGGCGTGCACGCCGGCCCGCGCCCCGACCTCGATGCCGATCCAGCCCGCGGGGCCGTTCGGCATCAGCATCGGGACGGTGTACGGCGAGAGCCGCTGCCAGCCCTTCTCCTTGAAGGTGTCGTAGGCCGACAGGATCGTGGTGATGCCGCCGATCCCGCTGCCCACGACGACGCCGAGCCGCTCGGGGTCGACCTTCTCGATCCCGGCGTGGGCCCAGGCCTCGCGGGCCGCGACCAGCGCGAGCTGCTCGGCCCGGTCCAGCCGCCGTGCCTCCGGCCGGGGGAGCACCTCGGCCGGGTCCACGGCGGCCACGGCGGCGAACTTCACCGGGACCGAGTCGACCCAGTCCTCGGTGAGGGTGCGGACTCCGGACTGACCGGCGAGGAGCGCCGACCAGGTCGAGGCGACGTCCCCACCGAGGGGCGTCGTCGCGCCGAACCCGGTGACGACGACACGTACCTGGTCTGTACTCACGTTCTGCGCTCCTTGTGTATCGCGGGTCGGTAAGGGGTCCGGGCGTCTTCAGCCCTGGATGAAGCCGATGACGTCCTTGACGGTCTTGAGGTTCTTGAGCTGGTCGTCGGGGATCTCGACGCCGAACTCGTCCTGGGCGGCGACGGCGATCTCGACCATGGACAGCGAGTCGATGTCGAGGTCGTCCACGAAGTTCTTCTCCGGGGTGACCTCGGCGGCCGGGATGCCGGTGATCTCGTTGATGATCTTGCCGATACCAGCGAGGATCTCCTGCTCGGTCATGGCCATGTCGCGTGTTCTCCTTGGATCGGTTCTCTTATCGGGCTGCGCGGCGGGTCCGCGCAGGTACTGGGGGACAGAGGTCAGGGGATCTCGATGACCTGTCCGGCGTAGGTCAGGCCGGCGCCGAAGCCGAACAGCAGGGCCAGCCCGCCCGACGCGACCTCGCCGCGCTCGATCATCCGGGACAGGGCCATCGGGATCGAGGCCGCGGAGGTGTTGCCCGACAGCACGATGTCCCTGGCGATGACGGCGTTGTCCGCGCCGATCTTGCGGGCGATGGCCTCGATGATGCGCAGGTTGGCCTGGTGGGGCACGAAGGCCGCGAGGTCGGCGGGGTCCACTCCGGCACGCTCGCACGCCTGCCTGGCCACGGGGTGAAGCGCCGTGGTGGCCCAGCGGAACACGGTCTGGCCTTCCTGGTGGAGGAAGGAGTTGCGGTCCTTGACCTGGATCGCGTCGGCCTTGTCTCCGTCGCTTCCCCAGACCACCGGGCCGATGCCGGGGGTGTCGGACGGGCCGACGACCGCGGCGCCCGCGCCGTCCGCGAAGATCACCGCGGTGGTGCGGTCGGTCCAGTCGAGCCACGGGGAGAACTTCTCGGTGCCGACGACCAGCACATGGGTGGCCGAGCCCGCGCGGATCGCGTCGTTGGCCACCGCCAGCGCGTAGCAGAAGCCGGAGCAGGCGGTGTTGACGTCGAACGCGCCGGGGGCCTCGATGCCCAGCCGGGCGGCCACCCGGCCCGCGGCGTTGGGGATCTGGGTCTCCAGCGTGCAGGTGGCGACGATCACCAGGTCGATGTCGGCGGCGGACAGGCCGCTGGCGGCGAGCGCCTTGCCGCCCGCCTGCACGGCCAGGTCGATCTCGGACTCGGACGGCGGGGCGATCCGGCGCTCCCTGATGCCGACCCGGCTCCGGATCCACTCGTCGCTGGTCTCCATCGTCTCGGCCAGGTCGTCGTTGGTCACCACGTTGGACGGCTGGTAGTGGCCGAAGGCCAGGACCTTCGCGCCGGGGGCGCCCTGGGAGATCTTCATCGGTCGCTCACCGCTCCTCGTTCGCTGCGTGGTGGTGCCCGGCCCCCGCCGGGCCGCCGTCTGCCGGTGCGCGCCGGGTCACGGGAGGAGGTCCCGGGCCGCGTCCAGGTCGGCGGGCGTCTTCAGCGCGACCGCCGTGACCCCGCGCAGTGCCCGCTTGGCCAGGCCGGTGAGGGTCCCGCCGGGCAGCAGCTCGATCATCGCGGTGGCGCCCCGCTCGGCCATCGCGGCCATGCAGGCGTCCCAGCGCACGGGGTTGGCGACCTGGTCGATCATCCGCTCCATGAAGTCGGCCCCGCCGCCGACCGCCGCGCCGTCCGCGTTGGACAGCAGCGTGACGGACGGGTCCCGGGGGGTGACCGAGGCGGCGGCCGCGCGCAGGCGCTCGACGGCCGGGGCCATGTGCGCGGTGTGGAACGCTCCGGCGACCGAGAGCGGGATCAGCCGGGCCCGGGCCGGAGGCTCGGCGGTGAAGTCCGCGAGCCGCTCCGTGGTGCCGCCGGCCACGATCTGGCCGGCGCCGTTGATGTTGGCCGGGGTGAGCCCGTGCTTGTCGATCGCGGCGAGCACGTCGTCCTCGACCCCGCCGAGCACCGCGACCATGCCGGTCTCGGTGACCGCGGCGGCCTCGGCCATGGCCCGGCCCCGCTCGCGGACGAGGGTGAGCGCCTGCTCGGGGGTGAGGACCCCGGCGAGCACGGCGGCGGTCAGCTCGCCGACGCTGTGGCCCGCCACCAGCCCGGCACCTCGGCCTGCGACCGTACCGGAGCCACCGTCCGCACCGGAGTCACGGTCCGGGGCGGGCAGCACCCCGAGCGCCTCGGCGGCGGCCAGTCCGGCGGCCACGAGCAGCGGCTGGGCCACGGCGGTGTCGCGGATCTCGTCCGCGTCCGCGGTGGTCCCGTAGGCGATCAGGTCGAGCCCGGTCACCTCGGACCACGCGGACAGCCGGTCCGCCAGGCCCGGTATCTCGAGCCACGGAGTGAGGAAACCTGGGGTCTGGGCGCCTTGGCCCGGAGCGACGATGACGAGCACGAAAACCAGCCTGCCCTGTAGAGGTCCGCCACACGGATAGAGATCCGGATGAACATTGTCCGGAATCTTTTGTAGGGAACCTACAGGGAAGGTTTCGCAGACGTTAAGTATGGGAGATCAGGTCGCGACCGTCTCCGCCAGGCGCCCGAGGATGAGGCCCACCTGCAGGGTGAAGGCCGAGCGGCCCTCCGTCGGCTGGTAGCCGGTCAGCTCGGTGATCTTACGCAGACGGTAGCGCACCGTGTTCGGGTGCACGAAGAGCAGCCGGGCGGTCGCCTCCAGGGACGTGCCCTGCTCCAGGTAGGTCGCGAGCGTGTCGAGGAGCGGGGTGCCCACCAGGGGCAGGTAGACGTTCTCGACCAGCTGGGCCCTGGCGTCCTCGTCGCCGTCGATGGCCCGCTCGGCGAGCAGGTCCTCGGCGTGGACCGGCCGGGGCGCGTCCGGCCAGCCGGCGGCGGCGCGCAGCCCGGCGATCGCGGCCCGCGCCGAGCTCGCCGCCGTGTGCAGGTCGCCGACCTCCGGGCCGATCACGATCGGGCCGGGCCCGAAGCGCGGCACCACGTGCCTGGCCGCCGCGCTGACGCTGTCGGCCCCGCCCACGATCACGATCAGCTGGTCGCCCTGGACCCCGGCCAGCATGTCCATGCCGGCCCGGCGGCCCCGGTCGCGCAGCCCGTCGATCACCGCCTGCGGGTCGTCGTCGGGCGCCCGCCCGGCGAGCACGACCACCGGCGAGGACGTCCAGCCCAGTGCGGCGGCCCAGGAGTGCAGCCCGTCGTCCACCTCGCCGCGGACCAGGGCGTCCACGATCAGCGCCTCCAGGCGCGCGTCCCACGCCCCGCGCGCCTCGGCCTCGCGGGCGTAGACGTGCGCGGCGGCGAAGGCGACGTCCCGCGTGTAGCGGAGCATCGCCTGCTGGAGCTGGTCCTCCCCGCCCGGCGCGGCCAGGTCCCCGGTCTGCGCCTCGACCACCTCGACCACGATCCGGACGATGTCCACGGTCTGCTGCAGGGAGATGGACCGCTTCAGCTCGCGGGGCGCGGTGCCGAAGAACTCGATGCTCGGCGTGGGCCGTCCTTCTCCGGCGTGCTGGAACCACTCCACGAACGCGGCGATCCCGGCCTGGGCGACCAGCCCGACCCAGGACCTGTCCTCGGCGGACAGGGCGCGGAACCACGGCAGCCGGTCGTCCATCCGGGCCATGGCGGCCGTCCCCAGGGAGCCCATGGCCCGCTCAAGCCTGCGCGTGGTGTCCTCGCGGATCCGATCGTTCACGCAATAAGAGTGCCAGGTCGCCGGAGATGCACGGCCCGCGCCCGGTTCCTAGATCACGGCGACGGCGGTGATCAGGCCGATGGCCAGGTGGGTGACGGCGAGCAGGCGGGCGCCGGGCTGCAGCTCGCGCTCGGCGACCAGCTCGCGGACGGAGATCCCGACGACCTTGTCGAAGGCGACCATCGCCACCGTCTGCACGGCGATGCCGACCAGGCCGAACACCAGGGTGGCCAGCAGCCCCTCGTGCAGCGCGCCGCCCGAGGACCAGATGGAGGCCGCGATGATCAGGCCGACGGCGGCCAGCCCGGAGGAGGTGAGCAGGGTGGCGTTGGGGTTGCGGTCGGTCTTGATCAGCTGGCTGAGCTTCCCGGGGATGGCCAGGTCGAGCACGTAGAAGCCGACGATCAGCAGGACCAGGCCGAGTACGGCGTAGCAGGCGATGGCGAGTGAGCCTCGGCCGAGGGTCTCGGCGAGCGAGACGGTGACGGTCTCGACGTCGACCGGCGCGGGCTGCGGGCTGGGACTCATATGGCTCTCTCCGGGCTCTGAGGGTCGGTGTTCTGCGGGTCCAGCGGCCGGCTGCCGGGGTCCGGTGGCCGGGGAACGGGTGCGGGCGTCACGATACGGCCCTCACAGCTCGATGCGGTGCGGGACGAAGGACGACGTGTCGTCGGTGATCAGACCCGAGGTCTCGCGGATGCCGAGCCCGGCGGACTCGTCGCAGACCACCCAGGCGCCGAGCACCGGCCGCCTGCCGTCGAAGGCGGGCAGCGCCTCGAACGCCTGGTGGACGTAGCCCTCGGCGCCGTAGTCTCCGCCGGTGGCGATCTCGCCGTCCGGGCCGGTGATCCGCATGCTCGCGCCCTCCCTGCCCAGCAGGGGCTTGGCGATGTGCGCCGGCAGGTCGCGGGGGCCGTCGAGGTAGGCGGGCAGCAGGTTCGGGTGGTCCGGGTACAGCTCCCACAGGACGGCGAGCAGCGCCTTGTTCGACAGGAGCATCTTCCACAGCGGCTCGATCCAGGTCATCGAGACCTGCTGGCGCACGGCCCGGTCCCCGAACGGGTCGGCGACCACCCACTCCCACGGGTAGAGCTTGCAGAGCGTGCGGATCACGCGGCGCTCCTCGTCCACGAACCGGAGGTTGAGGCTGTCCCAGCCGATGTCCTCCATGGCGACCGCCACCGTCGTGAGCCCGGCGAGGCCGGCGGTCTCCTGGAGGTAGGCGACCGTCATCGCCTCCTCGCCGCTGGCGTCCATGGCGGTCCAGGCGAAGTGGGCGGGACCGGTGGGGAGGTTCTCCGCGATCCGCCGCCAGCGCTCGACCAGCCGCTCGTGGATGGAGTTCCACTGGTCGTCGTCCGGGTAGCGGTCCTTGAGCCAGAACCACTGCACGACCGAGCTCTCCAGCAGGCTGGTCGGGGTGTCGGCGTTGTACTCCAGCAGCTTGGCCGGGCCGGTCCCGTCGTAGCGCAGGTCGAACCGGCCGAACAGGTGCGGGTCGCGCCGCTCCCAGGAGCGGGCGATCTCCGGCCCGACCCACCCGGGGACGGCGAAGTCGGCGTAGCGGCCGGTCTCGACGACGTGCTCCACCGCGTGCAGGCACATCCGGTGCAGCTCCTCGACCTGCTCCTCCAGGGCCAGGACCTCGTCCATGGAGAAGACGTAGTGCGCGCTCTCGTCCCAGTAGGGGCGGTCGAGACCGCCGGGGTGCGCCGAGCGGTGGTAGGCCAGGCCCTGGCTCTCGATGATGTGCTCCCAGCCGTCGCGGGGGAGCGAGGACTCGCGTCTCATCGGGCGGCGGGTCAGCCGCCGGATCCGCCGCGGCCGCCGAAGCCGCCGCTCTGGATCACGGTGCCCTTGCGGCTGACGATGCCGACGTCGGAGGGCCTGACGGTGCTGCCCTTCAGCACGCGCGTGCCGCTGCGGGAACCGCCGTAGTACCAGCCGTAGGCGCCGTGGGACCCGTGGTAGCGGTCGTCGTCGCAGTATTCCTCGTCGACGACCTCGTAGGAGCCGTCGGACAGCCGGCTGTCGAGGTTGACGCAGTCGGCGCTGATCTCCGCGTAGTCGTCGTCGTCGGCCGCGCACGAGGCGATGACCGCCACGGCGACGATCCCGATCGTGGAGAGCGTGATGACCGTGGACGCCTTCGAGCCGGACTTCTTCTGCGGGTCGGGCTTGCGAGGGGGCTGCGCCATCGGGTGTTTCTGCGCCATCGGGCTCCTATGCGAAGTGTCAGGACAGGGTATCGATACCGTTTTCCCTGTTCAACTACGTGACCATGTTGTGAGGTTCCCGGCCGCCCCGGACGGGAGCGGGGCCGCCGGGGTTGTCGGTGGGGAGACGTAACGTCGAGGGTGTGAACCGTACCGACCGGCTCTACGCACTCGTCGAGGAGCTGCGCGCCGTCTCGCCCCGGTGCCGCTCCGCGCGCGAGCTCGCCGAGAAGTTCGAGGTGAGCGTCCGCACGGTCGAGCGCGACATCTCCGCGCTCCAGCAGTCGGGCGTGCCCATCTACGCCGAGCCGGGCCGGCGCGGCGGCTACGTCCTGGACAAGAGGGTCTCCCTGCCGCCGCTGAACTTCACCCCGGCCGAGGCGGTCGCGGTCGCGGTGGCGCTCGGTCAGAACGCCGGCAACCCCTTCGCCTTCCACGCCCGCAGCGCCCTGCGCAAGCTGGTCGCCGCGATGCCCCCGCCCGAGGGCGACCGGGCCAGGGACCTGGCCTCGCGGGTGCACCTGCTCGTCGAGCCGGAGCCGTACCCCCGGGTGTCGCGGGTGATCGAGCAGGCGCTGCTGCACCGCCGCGTCCTGCGGATCGGCTACACCGACGCCAAGGGCCAGGTCACCGAGCGCGAGGTGGAGCCCGGCGTCTTCGTCGGCGGCCGCGGCGGCCACTGGTATCTCGTGGGCTGGTGCCGCAACCGCAGCGACGTGCGGGTCTTCCGGCTCGACCGGATCTCCCGGGCGGAGGAGACCGACGAGGTCTCGCCCGAGCACCCGCCGGAGAGCTTCTCGCCCAAGCTCCCCGGACTCGCCTTCGAGAATCCGAAAATAGAGTGAAAACACCGACATAGGGTTGTCGCTGAGCCGGTTCATCGTAGAGGTGTTCGAGGAAATCACCCCCGGAGGGACACCTGATGATCAACACTGTCGCCTGGTTCGAGATCGCCACCGACGACCCGCAGGGCGCGGAGAAGTTCTACGGCGAGCTGTTCGGCTGGTCCTTCGCCGCCGACGAGGAGTCGGCCAAGGGCGGCATGGACTACCGCCTCATCTCCTACCCGGGCGCCGACGGCCCCCGGGGCGGCGTGTACGGCACCGGCGGGAAGTTCCCCGGCCACGGCGTCTTCTCCGTCGTCGTCGCCGACACCGCGGCCACCTGCGCCCGGGCCGAGGGCCTGGGCGGCGAGGTCGTCTTCAAGCTGCTCGACAACCCGAACGGCCCCGACTTCGCCTACATCCGCGACGCCTCGGGCAACCTGTTCGGCGTCTTCACCCCGCCGAACGCCGCCGGGGCGTAGCGGGCGGGGCCGCCCCCGGCCCGTCTCCCAGGGCCAGCACCACCTCGCGCAGGAGGTCGGCCAGGGCTCGCGCGGTCGCCGCGGGGACGTTCCCGAACAGGACGCCGTTGGCCTCCGTGGTCGCCGCGACGAGCTCCCCGGTCAGCCGGACGCCCTCCTGGGTCAGCCGGACCCAGGAGCTCCGGCCGTCGGCGGGGTCGGGCTCGCGTTCGACGAGCCCGGCCGCCGTGAGCCGCTGCAGGATGTTGCTCGTGCCCCCGGTGGTGAGCGCCGAGTTCGAGGCGAGGCGGCTGGGCTTGAGGCGGTAGGGGGTCCCCGACCGCAGCAGCGTCGCCAGGACGTCGAAGTCGGCGTACGTCAGGCCGTGCTCGCCGAGCACCGACTGGGTGACCTCGCCGAGGCGGCCCTTCAGCCACGCGACGCGCTTGACGATCTCCAGCTCGACGGTCGCCGCCTGCGGCAGCTCGGCGCGCCAGGCCGCGACCAGCTCGTCGACGTGGTCCATCTTCCCGCTCGGCATGGATTGAGGATAGCTCTCCCATCTGTTAGCTTTCGTAAAAGCTTTTCCGATTGCTATCACAAAAGGAGAATGCCGTGAGCATCCTCATCACCGGCGGAACCGTGATCGACACCGAGCCGGAGCCGCACGTCATGCCCGGGACCGACGTGCTCGTCCGGGACGGCCTCATCGCCGCCGTGGCGCCCGGGATCGACGCGCCGGGCGCCGAGGTGCTCGACGCCTCGGGCATGATCGTGATGCCGGGCCTCGTCGACACCCACCGGCACGTCTGGCAGAGCGTCCTGCGCTCCCTCGCCGCCGACGCGACGCTGAACGACTACCTCGGTCTCGTCCTGGGCCGGCTGGCCCCCGCCTACCGTGCCGAGGACGTCTACGCGGGGAACCTGTGGGGCGCGCTGGAGGCGCTCGACGGCGGGATCACCACGGTCCACGACTGGTCGCACATCCAGCTCACCCCCGAGCACACCGACGCCGCGGTCCAGGCTCTACGCGAATCAGGCATCCGGGCGGTCTTCGCCTACGGCGCTCCCGGTACGGACGCCGACGCCCGCAGGGACGACGAGGTACGGCGGGTCGCCTCGCTCCTCGGGAGGGACGGCCTCGTCACCCCCGGCCTGGCCTCGCTGGGACCGGTCTACGGGACGGAGGCGGGGGCGGCGGCCGACTGGCGGCTGGCGCGCGAGCTCGACCTCCCCGTCAGCCTGCACGCGACCGGGGAGGGGGCGGTCGAATGGCTGCACGGCGCCGGGCTGCTCGGCCCCGACGTCATGTTCGTGCACGGCAACGGCTTCACCGACCAGGCGGTCACGTTCATCGCGGACAGCGGCGGAACGGCCTCGGTGACGCCGGTCGTGGAGATGCAGATGGGCTTCGGCGCCCCGGAGACCGGCCGGTTCCGCACGGCGGGGATCCCGACGGGCCTGGGCGTCGACACGGTGCCGAACGCGCCGGGCGACCTGTTCTCCGCCATGCGCGCCGCCTTCGCCGCCGAGCGGATGGGAGGAGGCGTTCTGACCTGCTCTGACGTGCTGCGGATGGCCACGCTGGAAGGCGCGGCCGTGCTCGGCCTCCAGGACCGGGTCGGGTCGCTGCGGCCCGGCAAGCAGGCCGACGTCGTGCTGCTGAACGCCGGCGCCCTCAACCTCGCCCCCGTCCACGACCCGATCGGCGCGGTGGTCACCGCTGCCGGACCGGCCAACGTGGACACCGTGCTGGTCGCCGGCGAGATCGTCAAGCGCGGGGGGCGCCTGCTCCGCGCGGACATGGCCCGGGCGCTCACCCTCGCCTCCCGCTCCGCCGCCCGCGTCGCCGCGGCCGCCGGAGTGGGCGCGGCCGGGGCGCGGTGAGGACGGCGCCCCGCTCCGCCTCCGCCCCGCCTCCGCACTGTGTAATGTTCTGGCAAAACGCCGTAGTACGAGGGGCCGGCGATGCCAGAGATCGAACCGCTGCGGCCGGGGGACCCGCCGCGGCTGGGGGACTACGAGCTGAAGGGCAGGCTGGGGGAGGGCGGCCAGGGAGTCGTCTACCTGGGGGAGTCGGAGAAGGGTGAGCGCGCCGCCGTCAAGCTCCTGCACGTGCGCTTCACCGGGATGGCCCACGCCCGTTCCCGCTTCGCGCGGGAGCTGGCCGCCGCCCGGCGCGTGGAGGCCTTCTGCACGGCCCGGGTGCTCGACGCCGACCTCGACGGCGAGACGCCGTACATCGCCAGCGAGCTGATCGACGGGCCGTCGCTGCGCGAGGTCGTCGAGCGCGACGGGCCGCTGTCCGGCAAGGAGCTGGAGCGGCTCGCCATCGGCACGGCCACCGCGCTCACCACCATCCACCACGCCGGGATCGCGCACCGCGACTTCAAGCCGGACAACGTGCTGCTGACCGCCGACGGCCCCCGGGTCGTCGACTTCGGCATCGCGAAGATCATCGATGAGAGCGGGACCATCACCACCCGCGCGGTCGGAACCCCCGCCTACATGGCGCCCGAGCAGATCGCCGGGGAGGAGGTCGGCTGCCCGGCGGACGTGTTCGCCTGGGGCTCGACCATGGTCTTCACCGCCACCGGCAAGGCCCCCTTCGCGATGGAGACGATCGTGGCGACGCTCAACCGCGTCGTCAACCACCGGCCCGACCTGGACGCCCTCCCGGAGGGCCTGCGCCCCGTCGTCGCCGCCTGCCTGCACAAGGACCAGGCCCGCAGGCCCACCGCCGGCGAGGTGCTCCGGCGCCTGCTCGGCCACCCCGCGCAGGACGCCGAGGTCTCCGACGAGGTGCTGGCCGAGGGCGTCCAGGCGGCCACGGCCGACCTGACCCGGCCCGGCCCGCCCGCCCGGCGGCGCCGGCCCGCGCTGGCGGGCGGGATCGCGGCCGCCGGCCTGGCCGCGGCCTTCGCCCTCGTCCAGCTCGGCCCCACCTTCGGCGACGGCGCCACGGCCTCGCCCACGCCCGCCCCGTCCACGAGCCCGAGCCCGACGCCGGCGGTCCCCACCGGCTCGGACCTGCTCGACCGGATCAGGGAGACCGGGAAGCTGCGCGTCGGCTACCGCTCGGGCCTGCCCAAGATCGCCCTCGGTGATCCCCCCGAGGGGTTCGAGATCGACGTGGCCAGGCGCGTCGCCGAGGAGCTGGACGTGCCCGAGGGCGGCCTGACGTTCGTACCCGTCGGCTACGGCGATCGCGAGTCGAAGCTGGAGAACGGCAGGGTCGACCTCGTCATCGCCACCTTCTCCATCAACAGGGCCAGCGCCGCCCAGGTCTCCTTCGCCGGGCCGTACTACCTGGCGCACCGGGACATCCTGGTCCGCGCCGGTTCGGGGATCACCAGGGCCGGGCACCTGCGCGGCAGGAAGGTCTGCGTTCCGGCGGGGTCTTCGGCCGCCGTGGCGCTCAGAGACGACGGCATCGACTTCCGGACCGTCGACGAGGACGCGGCGGGCAACAGGTTCGACTCGTCCCAGTGCGCGGCCAAGGTGGCCGACGGCAGCGCCGATGCCATGGTCGGGGACGACCTGGTGATCGCCGGGTTCGGCGCCCGCCAGCGCGATCTCAGGATCGTCGGCGCCAGGCTCACCGACGAGCGGTACGGCGTGGCGCTCCGGCAGGGCGACCCGGTGGCCTGCCGGAGGATCAACGACATCATCACCGCCATGTACGACGACGGGACGGTCAGGGCGCGGCTCGCCCGCCACTTCGGCGCCGTGGACTTCCGCTACGAGACGAAGCGGCCCCGGCAGGAGTCCTGCCGCTAGTCCGGCGACCGGAGGCGCCCGCCGGCCCCGCTCCGCCGCCCGTGCACATCGGCGCCCGGACGGCGGGCACCGTGCCGGAGGGCCGCGCGGGGACCGGAATCAGGAACCGGGGCAGGTGGTCCCCTCCGCGGGGACCTTCCCGTCCAGCAGGTAGGTGTCCACTGTCTTCTTCACGCAGGCCTCGCCGGACAGGTAGGCGCCGTGGCCCTCGCCCTTGTGGGTCACCAGCACGGCCGTCTTGAGCTGCTCGGTCAGTTTCGGCCCCCACTCGTACGGCGTGGCGGGGTCGCCGGTCGTGGCGACGACCACGATCGGCGCCGAGCCGGTGGCGTCGACCTTCATGGCCTCGTCGTCGCCCGGGACCGGCCAGGCCGAGCAGATGACCCCCATGCCGCCGCCGCCGAACAGCGGAGAGATCTTCAGCGCCTCCGCCTCCGTCCTGGCCAGCGTCGCGGCGTCCGGCCGCTCGGCGGTGTCCAGGCAGCTGACCGCGGGGAAGCTGCTCATGATGGTCGAGTAGGAGCCGCCGGCGTCGCGGCCGTTGTAGCTGTCGGCCAGGGCCAGCAGCCCCCGGCCGTCGCCCTTCATCGCCATGCCCAGCGCCTGGTCGAGGAAGGGCCAGCTCAGCTCCGAGTAGAGGGCGGCGGCGATGCCGGTGACCGCGAGCCCCTGGGTGAGCCGCCGGTCCCCGACCGCGAGGGGAGTGCCGTCCAGGTCGCCGAGGAGCTTGTCGACGTTCTTGTTCGCGACGGTCGTGTCGGCGCCGGTCTCGCACTGGCCGTCCTTCACGCAGTCCGCCAGGAAGGACTCGTAGGCCCGCTGGAAGCCGGCCGTCTGGACCAGGGCGCGCTCCTCCATGGAGACGCTCGGGTCCAGCGGGGCGTCCAGCAGGAAGCGGCCCACCCGGTCGGGGAACTTCGTGGCGTAGACGGCGCCGAGCTGCGTGCCGTACGACATGCCGAAGTAGTTGAGCTTCGTGTCGCCCAGCGCCTCGCGGATCCGGTCCATGTCCTGGGCGGCGTTCACGGTGCCGACGTGCGGCAGGACCTCGCCGGAGGTCTTCTGGCAGGCGTCGGCGAACTCCTTGATGGTCCGCTCGGTCTCCGTGCGCTCGGCCGCGTCGCCGGGCACGCTGTCCAGGGAGGTGTAGCGGTCCATCAGCTCGCTGCCGCCGCACCGGACGCCGGAGCTGCGCTCCACCCCGCGCGGGTCGAAGCTGACCAGGTCGTACCGGCCGCCGAGGCTGCCGAACGACTTGGCGGCCTGGGCCAGAGTGTCGACGCCGGAGCCGCCGGGGCCGCCGAAGTTGAAGAGCAGGGAGCCGATGCGCGCCCCGGGGCCGGTGGCCTTGACCCGGACGAGGGCGATGTCGATCGTCTCGCCGCCGGGTTTCGCGTAGTCGAGGGGGACGGCCAGCGTTCCGCACTGCAGGTTCGGGTCCGGCGTCGCGGGCCCCTGCCCGTCGGGGCGCTTGATGTCGGTGCAGGTCTCCCAGGAGATCGCACCCCGCTCGGGCCCGCCCGGCGCCGTGGTGGCCGGTGCGGCGCCGCCGTTGCCGCCGGGGTCGCCCGAGCCGCTGCACGCGGCCAGCGCGGCGGTCAGGAGCGCCGCCGCGGCGGCCGCCGGAATCCTTCGCACGGTGGTGTGCCCCCTCTGAGTCGTTTGGGAACGTGCGCAATCGCTCGCAGGGGAAGTGATTCAACCCTAACCGGGCGGGGCCTTCGAATCGAAGGCCCCGCCCGGCCGGTTCTCCGAAAGCCGCGGACTTTTCAGTCTCCGCGGGCGTCTCGGAAGCCCATGGACGTCTCAGAGGCCCATGGACTGGGTGTCGTTGCTCTCGGCGCCGCCGGCCTCGGTCACGCCGTTCTTCAGGTGGTACCTGGAGATGGCCTCGCGCAGCACCTCCGCGTCCACCTCGCCGCGCCGGGCGAGCTGGGTGAGCACGGCCAGGGTGATCGAGGCCGCGTCCACGTGGAAGTGGCGGCGCAGCGCCGAGCGGGTGTCCGACAGGCCGAAGCCGTCGGTGCCGAGCGAGGTCCAGTCGCCCGGGACCCACTGGGCGATCTGGTCCTGCACCGCGCGCATGTAGTCGCTGACGCCCACGAACGGGCCCTGGGCCTGCGAGAGCGCCCGGGTCACGTACGGCACGCGCTGCTCGGCGTCGGGGTTGAGCAGGTTGTGCTCCTCGGCGGCCAGCGCCTCGCGGCGCAGCTCCGACCAGGAGGTGGCCGACCAGACCTCGGCCGCCACGCCCCAGTCCTCGGCGAGCATGCGCTGGGCCTCCATCGCCCACGGTCCGGCCACGCCGGAGACCAGGATGTTGGCCTTCGGGCCGGAGACCCCGGCGGGTGCGGGGGCGAACCGGTAGAGGCCCTTCAGCAGGCCGTCCACGTCGAGGTTCTCCGGCTCTGCGGGCTGGAGGTAGGGCTCGTTGTAGACGGTCAGGTAGTAGAAGACGTCCTCCGGCCGCTCGCCGTACATCCGGCGCAGGCCGTCGCGGACGATGTGGCCGATCTCGAACGCCCAGGACGGGTCGTAGGAGACCGCCGCCGGGTTGGTCGAGGCGATCAGCGGGGTGTGGCCGTCCTCGTGCTGCAGGCCCTCGCCGTTCAGGGTCGTGCGGCCCGCGGTGGCGCCGAGCAGGAAGCCCCGGCCCATCTGGTCGCCGAGCTGCCACATCTGGTCGCCGGTGCGCTGCCAGCCGAACATCGAGTAGAAGATGTAGATCGGGATCATGTGCTCGCCGTGCGTGGCGTAGGCCGTGCCGGCGGCGACGAGGGAGGCCATCGATCCGGCCTCGCTGATGCCCTCGTGCAGGATCTGACCCTCGGTCGACTCCTTGTAGGACAGCAGCAGCTCCCGGTCCACGGCCTCGTAGGTCTGGCCGTGCGGCGAGTAGATCTTCGCGGTCGGGAAGATCGCGTCGAGGCCGAAGGTGCGGGCCTCGTCCGGGATGATCGGCACGAACCGGTGGCCGATCTCCTTGTCGCGGATGAGGTCCTTGAGCAGGCGGACGAAGGCCATGGTGGTGGCGACGTTCTGCTTGCCGGAGCCCTTCTTGAGCTGCGCGTAGGCCGCGTCGCCCGGGAGCGTGATCGGCTTGGCGCGGACCACGCGCTTGGGCAGGACGCCGCCCAGGGCCGCGCGGCGCTCCTTCATGTAGGCGATCTCGGGGTCGTTCTCGCCCGGGTGGAAGTACGGCGGCAGGTCGGCGTCGAGCGCCGAGTCCGGGATCGGCAGGTAGAGCCGGTCGCGGAACTCCTTCAGCTCGGCCTTGGACATCTTCTTCATCTGGTGCGTCGCGTTGCGCGCCTCGAAGTCCTTGCCGAGCGTCCAGCCCTTGATGGTCTGGGCGAGGATGACCGTCGGCTGGCCGACGTGCTCGCGGGCCGCCTTGAAGGCCGCGTAGACCTTGCGGTAGTCGTGGCCGCCCCGCGAGAGCTTGCGGATGTCGTCGTCGGACAGGTGCTCGACCATCTTGCGCAGGCGCGGGTCGCCGCCGAAGAAGTTCTCGCGGATGTACCCGCCGGTCTCGACGGAGTAGGTCTGGAACTGGCCGTCGGGGGTGGTGTTCATCTGGTTGACGAGCACGCCGTCGACGTCGGCGGCGAGCAGCGGGTCCCAGTCGCGGCCCCAGACGACCTTGATGACGTTCCAGCCGGCGCCGCGGAAGTAGGACTCCAGCTCCTGGATGATCTTTCCGTTGCCGCGTACCGGGCCGTCGAGGCGCTGCAGGTTGCAGTTGATGACGAACGTGAGGTTGTCGAGCTCCTCGCGGGCGGCCAGGCCGATCGCGCCGAGCGACTCCGGCTCGTCCATCTCGCCGTCGCCGAGGAAGCACCAGACGTGGCTGCGGCTGGTGTCCTTCATCTGCCGGTTCAGCAGGTAGCGGTTGAACCGGGCCTGGTAGATCGCGCCGATCGGGCCGAGGCCCATGGAGACCGTGGGGAACTCCCAGAAGTCCGGCATGAGGCGCGGGTGCGGGTAGGAGGGCAGGCCCTTGAACCCGTGCGACAGCTCCTGGCGGAAGGCGTCGAGCTGGCCTTCGTTGAGGCGGCCCTCCAGGAACGCGCGGGCGTAGATGCCCGGTGCGGCGTGGCCCTGGAAGAAGACCTGGTCGCCGGACTCGCCGTGGTCCTTGCCGCGGAAGAAGTGGTTGAAGCCCACCTCGTAGAGCGACGCGGCCGAGGCGTAGGTGGCGATGTGGCCGCCGACGTTGGTGCGGGCGTTGGCCCGGGTCACCATGACCGCGGCGTTCCACCGGATGTAGGCGCGGATCCGCCGCTCGATGTGCTCATCGCCGGGGAACCAGGGCTCGCGCTCCGGGGGGATGGTGTTGATGTAGTCGGTGCTGCGCAGGCCGGGCACGCCGACCTGGCGCTCGCGGGCCCGCTCCAACAGTCTGAGCATCAGGTAACGCGCCCGAGTGCGACCCTCCGTCTTGATGACGTTGTCGAGCGACTCGAGCCACTCCTGGGTCTCGCTGGGGTCGACATCAGGGAGCTGACTGGGTAGGCCGTCGCTGATGACCGAGAAACGCTGGCGTCCGGAAGCCACTGGGTCTCGCCTTCCGAGAATGGACTTTTGTCTGGTGTAGGTCGTCTTCCATCCTGGTCTCTTACCCCGGAAAGTGCATCTCTACTGACCGGTAACCATGATGTCCCTGCTGGCAGGGGGAGAGAAGTGGCCTAGACCACCGATGGTAGGACGAATCACCATCCAAGGTAACACCGGGGCCGCTCTTTTCTGGAGGGCGCCTGGGTACGAACCTGGAAGGAGCAGGACTCGTCCTGTTCGGAGGGAGGTACAGGAATGAACGCGACGGTAGGCGACCGGATCCTGGTCCACAGCCGTACGACCGGTCAGGGCGACCAGAGAGGAGAGATCGTCGAGGTGCGCGGGGACGGGGGTGAGCCCCCCTACCTGGTGCGCTTCGAGGACGGCCACACCGGCCTGCTCTTCCCCGGCCCGGACGCGGTCGTCGTCCCGGCGCAGCGCGGATCGTAGGATTCGGGATGTGAGATCTCAGACGATCGAGGTGGTGACGGGCTCCCGCGAGCGGGTGCACGACATCACCTCCGAGTGCGAGAGCTTCGCCCGCCTCTGCGGGGGCGACGGCCTGCTGCACGTCTTCGTGCCGCACGCGACCGCGGGGATCGCGCTGATCGAGCTCGGCTCGGGCAGCGACGACGACCTCCTCGCGGCCCTGTCGGACCTGCTCCCCGCCGACGACCGGTGGAAGCACGCGCACGGATCCCGGGGGCACGGGCGCTCGCACGTCATGCCGGCCCTCATCCCTCCGTACGCCACCGTCCCGGTCCTGTCCGGGCGGCTCGCACTCGGCACCTGGCAGGCCATCGCCGTGGTGGACCTCAACGTGGACAACAGGGAACGCCAGGTCCGTCTGTCATTTTTGTCGGACTAATTCATGCGTAGCCCAGTCGTTGCCGTGGCGACCGTTGACGACTGAGGGTCACAGCGTGTGGACTGTGCCGAAGCACTGTGAGCACCGTGTGATGACGGGGCCGTCGAAGCAGGAGGGATAAACGTGAGCGCGACCGCGGGTCAGGCGCAGGGCGAACGCAGCCTGGCCGAACGACTCGGCCTCAAGCCGGGTCAGGTGGTGCAGGAGATCGGCTGGGATGAGGACGCCGACGACGATCTGCGCGACTCCATCGAGGAGCTGACCGGTAACGAGCTGGTCGACGAGGACTTCGAAGACGTCGTCGACGTCGTGCTGCTGTGGTGGCGCGACGGGGACGGCGATCTGTTCGACGCGCTGAGCAGCGCGGTGCCCAACCTGGCCGACGGCGGCCAGATCTGGCTGCTCACGCCCAAGGCCGGCAGGGAAGGACACGTCGAGCCCAGCGACATCGGCGAGGACGCCACGACCGCGGGTCTCTCCCAGACCAGCAGCATCGGCGCCGCCCCCGACTGGTCGGGAACGCGGCTGGCCACGCCCAAGGCGCGCCGGTAGGGGACCGGCGCGCCCGCCCTGCCGTACGGCTCGCGCGAGCCGTACGGCAGGATGATGGCGTCCGCCCGTCATCGGCGTGAAAGGACCGGCGAACATGGTCGAGGTGGGATCCCCGGCTCCGGACTTCGAGCTGAGGGACCAGCACGGCACCCCGGTCCGGCTCTCGGACCACCGGGGCGGCGCGGTCGTGCTGGTCTTCTACCCACTCGCCTTCAGCGGCGTCTGCCACGGCGAGCTCTCCGCACTCCGCGACGAGTTCGTCCCCGGCCTGCCGCGGGACGTGCGCCTGCTCGCCGTCTCCGTCGACTCGGTGTTCGCCCAGCGCGCCTGGGCCGACCGGGAGGGGTACGGGTTCTCCATGCTCTCCGACTTCTGGCCGCACGGACAGGTGGCCCGGGCGTACGGTGTATTCGATGACGAAAAGGGCGTCGCGCGGCGGGGCACTTTCATCATCGACGGCGAGGGCATGGTCCGCTGGCGCGTCGTGAACCCGGCCGCGCAGGCACGCGACGTCGCCGAGTACCGCCAGGCGCTCGCCGGCCTCTTCCCGGTGCCCCAAGTGTCCTAAGCAGTGATCCGGCGGACGCGCATCCGGCGTCCACCGGTCTCGATCCTCGGAGGCGATCATGCCCTGCTTCTCGTGCGGGGCCCGGCAGACCGACCCGGTCCGTGGCGCGAGCCCGTGGAAGCGCGGGGTGCGCCGGGAGATCCAGGTGCTCATCTGCCCGGACTGCCAGCGCACGCACGACCTGGACCTCGACGCCTGCGGCTCGTGCGGCTCGAGCGCGCTCATCTGCCGGCTCGGCGAGGTGGAGTGCCGGTCCTGCGGT
The DNA here is from genome assembly GCF_014203605.1 of Thiemannella venezuelensis. Classification (GTDB taxonomy): domain Bacteria; phylum Actinomycetota; class Actinomycetes; order Streptosporangiales; family Streptosporangiaceae; genus Planomonospora_A; species Planomonospora_A venezuelensis. Next base: position 179,777 of record NZ_JACHJJ010000015.1, read on the forward strand.
GCCGTACGGCTCGCCGGGCGGCGCCCGGAGAGCCCCCAGCGGCCCGACGGGCTGGCCGACGAGGTCGCGGCGGCACTGGACCGCGTGCTCGGCCGCCTGACCTCGCACGCCTGAGACCCCGGTACGGCGCGGCGGGCCGATGACCGTCGCCCTCCCGCTGGGTTAGGGTAAGTCGGCACAAAAAGGGCGGGCGGCCGGGATCTCGCGCCGCCCTCCCCGGACCGGGCGTTCCCGCGCCGCGACCGTGATGAGGGGCTGGATGAGCGACTACGTGGTGGCCGTCGACGTCGGGGGCACCTCGATGAAGGGCGGAATCGTCACCGGGTCCGGTGAGATCGCCGCGACCGGCCGCCGCCCCACCGGCGCCGAGGGCGGCCCGGCGGGCGTGGTCGCCGCCATCCGCTCCTTCGTCGGCGACCTGGCCGACCGTGGCGCCGCGGCCCTCGGCACCGGGCCCGCCGCCGTGGGCATCGCCGTACCGGGCCTCGTCGACGACGCGACCGCCACCGCCCTGTACGCCGCCAACCTCGGCTGGCGCGACGTCCCCGCGACCGATCTCGTCCCGCTGGACGTCCCCGTCCTGCTCGGCCACGACGTGCGGACCGGCGGCCTGGCCGAGAGCGTGCTCGGCGCCGGGCGGGAGCTCTCCGACTTCCTGTTCCTGCCCATCGGCACCGGCATCGCGGGCGCGATGATCATCGGCGGCGCGCCGTACGGCGGGACCTCCGGCTGGGGCGGCGAGATCGGCCACATCCCGGTCTTCCCCGACGGCGAGGCGTGCGCCTGCGGCCAGATCGGCTGCCTGGAGACCTACGCCTCCGCCTCGGCCGTCGGCCGCCGCTACTCCGCCCGCGCCGGCGCCTCCGCCACGGCCGAGCAGGTCGCCGCGCTGACCGCCGACGGAGACCCGGTGGCGGCGGAGGTGTGGGAGGAGGCCGTCGAGGCGCTCTCCCTGGCGCTGGCCACCTACACGCTCCTGCTGGACCCCTCCGCGATCGTCCTGGGCGGCGGCCTGGCCGAGGCCGGCCCCCTCCTGTCCGACCCGCTGGCCGTACGCCTCGCCAAGCGCCTGGCCTTCCGCGAGGCGCCCCCGCTGCGCCGGGCCGTCCTCGGGGTGGGCGCGGGCATGCTCGGCGCCGCGCTGCTGGGCTGGCGCGCGGCCGGAGTCCCGGACGCGGGCGCGTCATGGTCGCCCGATGTGCCGAGAACCCCGGTGGTGTCGTAAAGTTGTGTCCCGTCTGTTCCGCCGGGACTCCCGGGCGCTTAGCTCAGCGGTAGAGCGCTCGCCTTACAAGCGAGATGTCACTGGTTCGAACCCGGTAGCGCCCACAGAAGAGCCCTGGGCCTGAAGAAACAGGTCCAGGGCCTTGTTTTTCGATCAGTCGGCTGTTGACTGTGCCGCTCACGGACAGGTCGCCTGCCTCAGGCGACCTTGACGGAGTGCGGGCCGACACTGATCGTCACATCGACGTGTCCACCTAGCGCGGCCGCGTAAGCACGGAGAGTCTCCAGCTCCATGGCGTCGGGATCACCGTTTTCGATCTGGGAGACCCGAGACTGGGAGATGCCGAGCGCTGCGGCGACGTCGGCCTGGGTTTTGCCGAGAGACTTGCGCAGTTCCTTCAAGTGGTAACCGGCCACGTAGGCATCCAGCTTGGCTTCGGCGGCGGCCTGTCGCTCCGGGGCAGCCAACTCGGGATGGAGCCGGTGGGCCTCGGCCTTGACCTCCTGCCAGCGGCGTGCAGGACTCATCGCCTGTCCTCCTTGGTCTTCTGGGCCTTCTTCTCCGCGCGGTACTCCGCGTAGCGGGACTTGGCCAGCGGGATCGCCTCGTCATACCAGCGCGACCACTTGCCTGCCTTGTCCCCGGCCACGAGGAAGATCGCTTCTCTGTCGGGGTCGAAGATGAAGACGATTCTAATCTCTGATCGCCCCCGGGAGCCTGGACGGAGTTCCTCTGGTCTTCCCACGGATGCCGATCAATCCTCACGAGGTTCGGTGCGTCCGAGCGGGCGAAGCTCAACGACGGATGGGACATCAGCGTGCGTAGCGCATTCGCAGCTCGTCCATTGCGAGGTCCCAGAAGGACCTGTAGCGGTTAGCCCCGGGCAGCCACGGCGCGAGATACCAGGCTTCCCACTCACCTTCAGCGGTGCTGACGCGGGGATTGAGGAGAGCCACCCCGTCATCCCAATATCCGATCAGGAGGGTGTCGGGCACATACTCCCCTCGGTAACGGATGGAGTCCTGCTCCGGCCCGTAGACGAAGTAGAGCTCGTCGGGCACGCTCCATGAGTTCTCCTGCTTGGGCGCTGACCAGCTCTCGGCGATCGAGGGATCGACATCGCGGAGCCAACCGGCTGCTTCGACGCGTAGCAGGCAGCAGTCATCGTCGTTGCCCCACCCGTTGGCGAACAGGAGGAACCGCCGGTAACTCGGCGGCAACTCCATGCCCAGCCGCTCTTCAAACCGGTGGACCTCTGCTTCGGCAGCTGGGGGATGCAGTTCACCGAGTGGACTGACCGCCGGGTGATCAGAACCCTCGATCACCGGACGCCTTGCAGGGAAGCGTTCAGGCCATGCGTACTGGGCACTCATTGTGCAGAAGGTATCCCTTTCGAATAGCTGCTGCACGTACAGCACAAAGCCAGAGCCGCCCCTCCCAAAGGAGCGTCGTTCTCCTGATGCGGTCTTAAGGATGTCTTCTGGGTGACAGCGACCGGGGACACGGCTGGACACTGGTGGACGGCCAGAGAGCGTAGTCCCAGCCCAGACCCGGTATCGGTCCTGGTCGGGGAGTCGTTGAGATTGCCTTACAAGCGAGATGTCACTGGTTCGAACCCGGTAGCGCCCACCAGCCAAAATGCCTCGTTTCCGATCATGGAAACGAGGCGTCGTGCCATTCGCCCACTGGCAGACGTTGCCGTCAGCTCTCGTCGAACAGATATTCCAGCATGGGGCGGGCACGGTCGGGAACGGGCTCGTCGGGGAAGATCTCCGTGCACAGGGCGAGGACCGTGTCTACGGAGCCGAGCGTGAGCCGCTCGACGAGGGTGCGAATGTCGCCGGTGTCCCGTCGCCGAGCGGCCAGGACTTTCATCGCGAGCAGGTGTTCTGGTGAGGCCGCGGACACACGCAGTCCCGGATGGTCGAAGAGCCGGCGGGCCGAATCGTCCGTGCCAGGGGCGACATAGGCGCTGGCCTGCTCGTTGAGTCACCATGACGGTAGTCCGAGTTCGGATGCGACTGCTCGCGCCTCGTCCAGGACGACTCCATGGGGTTCGAAGACGGCGCCGATGTCCCGGGTGGAGCGCCGGGGGTCGTAGGCGAGCACCAGGGCTGCCCCGCCGAACACGTAAAGATCGGCGATGACTCCGCGCCGGGCGAGACGGTCACCGAGGCGCCGGAAAGCGTCCTCGACCGCAGCCCGGGAGGGGCGTCGCTCACGCGACCTCCAGCTCCTGGGGGTGGATGAAAACACCGCGGCGGCGGAAGGACGCGGGGGCGTGGACGAAGGCGTCCACGCGGGCGGCGGGGGTGTTGAAGGGGAACCAGAAGCGCCGGAGCCTCCGGGTCTCGGCCCACGGGGGGCTCCCGTACCGTCCCTGGCCGCGAGGTGCTCGGCCAGTGCGGCGAGAAAGACGTCCCATCGAGAGTCACCGATGCCGGGGGGTTCCATGGACAACAACCTCACCCGGGAAGAAGCCGGCTCGTGGCGGTACTCTTCCAGGAACTCGGCGAGCAGGCGCCAGCGTGTCTCCTCATCGGGATGATCGGCCAGCCAGCCCGCGAGCACCGCGATGGAGGCGGCCTGATACTGCTGTGCGCGCTTCATGGTTGCAACGTCAGTCCAATGCCAAGGACGGGACCGGTCCGTCAGCGCCGCCCGTTGAGAATACTGACTCGCTATATCATGAGCGTCTGAGCTCGTCGGCAGACCGGTCTCCGGGCGGCCCGTCGATCAATCCTCAAGCGGTTCCGCGCCGAGGAAGGGCAGCTCCAGCATCTCCGGGGAGAGGGGAAGACCGGTGATCCTGCCCGCCAGGGCGAACGAACGCTCCAGCCAGAAGTCGATGTGCGAGTCGCCGATGTCGTGGTCGGGGTCCAGCCCGACCTCGCGCATCTCCTCGACGAAGCGGTCCGGATCGCTGCCCGACCGCGCGTCCGGGAGCATCGGGTCGAACCAGACGACCGGCTCGCCGTCGACGACGTAGACGAAGCTGTCCGAGGCGTAGTCATGGCGGCAGACCGACACGACTTCGGTTCCCCGCGAGACCCGCGCCCTGATCTCCCGGTCGACGGCGATCTGCCATCCCCCCGGCTCGATGACCAGGGTCCAGGCCCCGACCTTCACGGCGCCGATGTAACCGGCCGCGTCGTCCCGCATGCTCTCCACCGAGCGCTCATCCAGCTCGTCGAACGCCACCTCCTCCACGGTGCTCTCGTCCACGCCGAACCGGCGGAGGACCTCCTCCGGGGACAGATCCCGGACGAAGGAAACGCAGTAGATCTCACCCAGCCCTTCGTGCTCGGAGAGCCAGGGGAATTCTTGAAGGATCTCTGTCATCGCCACTCCTCTGATCAGGTGAGTGGCATGATCGCAGCAGTAGCCGACAAATCCGAAACATGCGAACAAAGAGTCGATTTCTTTGAGACTTGGATGTTCCGTCGGCGCGCAGGGCGCCGAATCCGTTTTACTGGCACGGTGGATGCGGCGGAAGAGTCTCCGGTCGTGCGGGAGTTGCGGGCGTTCGTCGAGTGGGTGGGCGCGGGCCGGAAGCTGACCGCGACCGGCCAGATCACCTTGGCGGACGCGAGGGCGCTGGTCTCTCTGCTGGAGACCGGTGATGAGCTCGACCCGAGGATCGGCGACCGGGTGTTCCGGACCAAGTCCAGCGCGGAGTTGCCCGGGTTGACGCGGGTGTTCCTGTGGGCCAGGGCGGCTGGTCTGGTACGGACGGTCAAGGGGCGGGTGGTCCCGGTGAAGAAGGCCGCCGGGCTGCTGACGCGGCCGCACGCGTTGTGGGAGGCGGCGTTCGAGGCGTTCCCGACCCTGGCGGATGCGGTGTGCCCAGTAGGGTACTGGCGGTCCTCGCTGCTCCATGAGGAGTTCGCGCCGGTGGTCCGCCTGCTGCTGGCCCGGCTGTACGGCGGAGCCGTACCGGTGGCGGAGCTGCGCGAGCTGTCATGGGACCGGGCGTCGGCGCCCTTCATCATCGAAGAGCCGGAGCGGGTGGGGGTGCGGGGGATCAACGACCGGGACACCGATCGGGTGCTGGCGGTGCTGGACCACCTGGGGGCGATCAAGGTCGCCGGCGGGGTGGCCGAGTTGACGGCACTCGGCCTCGGGGCGCTGCGGCGGAGTCTGGGGGAGGCCGGTCCGGGAGAGCCGGTGTACGAGCTGAAGGTGACGCTGCTGGGCACCGGGGATCCGGTGGTGTGGCGGCGGGCGCGGGTGTCGGCGGGGATCACACTGGCCCGGTTGCACCGGATCCTGGTGGCCGTGATGGGCTGGGAGGGCTACCATCTGCACATCTTCACCGTGGGCGAGAAACGCTACGGCCACCCCTCGGGAGAGTGGGACCTCGACCTGGGCGACGAGACGGCGGTCAGGCTGGCCGACGTGGTGAGCGGGGCGGGCGCCCGGATCGGCTGGGAGTACGACCTGGGCGACAGCTGGGAGCACGAGATCGTCGTCGAGCAGATCCTGGCGGCTGGCGAGAGCGCGCGATATCCCGATGTCATGGCGGGGGAGGGGGCGTGCCCGCCGGAGGACTGCGGTGGGACGTGGGGCTACCGGGAGTTCCGTGCGGCTCTGGCCGACCCCGCCCATGAGGATCATGAGCACCTGGTGGGCTGGGCCGGGCTGGCGAGCGCCGACGAGTTCGACGCGGCGCGTTTCGACCCGGACACGGCGCGGCGGGCGTTGCTGGAGCTCGCCTGATCCGGTGTGCCGGCCTGGGACCGCATCGCCTGGGCGCACACGTGCCGGGGCCGGTGAACCAGGCTTGCCTGCGCGGGTCGGCGCCGATGAGCTCCAGACCACGGAGGTCCGCGCCTGCACGGTCGCACCGGCTACGGGTGTGTCTCCCAGAGCGCGCTCACCGGGACGGCCAGCATGCGGTCTCCGAAGGAGAAGGTGTGGGTGCCGGTGTGCAGGACCAGTCCGGCGACGAAGTCGGGGCCGACACGTTCGGCGAGGTGACGGAGCCCTCTGAAGTCCTCCGGCCGTACGGTGGACGCGGCCTTGACCTCGACACCTACCACTTGGCCCCGGCGGGTCTCCAGGATGGCGTCGACCTCCACCTTGTCCTTGGTCCGGTAGTGGTAGAGCTCGACCAGGGTGTCCGACCAGGTCGTCTGCCTGGACAGTTCCATGAGGACGAACCCTTCCAGCAGCGGGCCGAACGCGGAGCCCGGCCGGAGCAGGCCTCGGGCGTCGGCACCGAGCAGGTTCGCGGCCACACCCGAGTCGACGAAGGCGGTCTTGGGGGTGCGGACGGCCCGGTTGCCGATGTTCTTCGACCAGGCGGGAACACGCTTCACCAGGAAGACCTCTTCCAGCAGCGCCAGGAACCTCGCGGTCGTGGTGCCGGGCAGCCCGAGATCACGGCTCAGTGCCTGGACGACGAACAACTGGCCGGACCTGGCCGCCAGCAGTTTGATCAACGCGCGTAGCTCCGCGGTGCGCTCGATCTCCGACAGCCGCATCACGTCGCGGTTGATCAGGTCGCCGACGTAGGAGTCGAAGAATCGTTGCCTGCGACGGGCATTGGTGCGGGCGACCGCTTCGGGGTAACCGCCGCGCACCAGGCGCTCGGCGTAGTCCGCTCGGGTCTGCCGGGAGGAGCCGGTGAGCAGATATATGCCGGGCCTCGGGTCGGCGTCCACCTGCGATTTGATGGGGAGCAGCAGTTCGGGGGCCCGCTGGCTCCCGTCGATGACCATCCGCTCTGGAAAGTCGACGAATCCGCTGGGGTCGCTCAGCGCCGCCTGCCGGGTCATCGAGATCGCGCCACTCGGTGCCTCCGGTCTTGGCGAGTTGCCGGACCAGAGTGCTTTTCCCTGACTACCGGGCGCCGTTGACCAGGACGACGCGGGTATCGGTCAGAGCGTCCGCGACAGCCTGCTCCGCGCGACGTCGGACCAGATGCCCCAGAGGTGTGGTGACCATCCGCCCATCATGTCAGAGACGGTGAGATAGACGCCATGATCACGGTGAGATCGTCGCTGCTCTGATGGTGAAATGGTCGCTACCGTAATGGTGGAATGGTCGATGGCACGCAGCAGATCTCGTTCAGGTCCTCGCCGCCGGAGGGCCAACGGAACCCCTCGGGCGCCCCGGCCGCTGGTTTCCTTCACCGGTATGCAGCCACCCCGACCGGCGTCACTGTTGGATCATTCTGGCCGCGAGCCCGGCGAAGGCGTGGACCCTCGCGTTCTCGGCCGCGGTGCGCCAGGTCAGCACGGCGCGGGCCGCGGGCATGTCGATGATGGGCAGCCAGGTCACCCCCGGGTACCGGCGGAAGCGGGCGGTACCGCTGTCGGTGGGGAGCACGATCCGGCCGCGGGCGATGAGGTGGAGGGCCTCGCGGTAGGTGCCGTCCACCGTGATCCGGATGATGGGCCGGCCGCTCGGCGTGCGGGCGGGCCAGTAGGAGTCGTGGAGCGCCGAGGGGATGCCGGGGGGCATGGCGGGCAGGTGGTAGTCGGCCAGGTCCTCCAGCCTCGCCCGTCCGGCGGCGGCGAGCGGGTGGTCGTCGGCCACGGCGAGCAGCCGCTCGTAGGTTCCGATGGCGGGACCGACGGTGAGACCGGGCTCGTCGACGGGGAGCAGGGTGGCCTGGATGTCCACCTCGCCGCTCCACGCCCTGGTCAGCTCCGTCATCGTGACCTGCCGCAGGATGACGGAGCAGCCGGGGTGGGCGCGGCGGAAGGCGTCGGCGACGTCGGTGAGCGGGGCGCCGCCGAGGCTCGGCAGATATCCGACGCGCAGTTCACCGCCCATGGTCCTGGAGGTCGCTCGTGCTCTGGCCAGCGCGTCGTGCAGGCCGTCGTAGGCGGGCGCGGCGTCCTCGCGCAACCGCTCTCCCAGTGCGGTGAGCGCGACCCGCCTGCTGGTGCGTTCGAAGAGCGGTCCGCCGGCCCGCCGTTCCAGGGACCTGATGAGCTGGCTGACCCGTGACTGCGACACATGCAACCGCGTCGCGGTACGTCCGAAGTGCAGCTCTTCGGCCAGGGTGAGGAACGCCTCGATCTCGCCCAGCTCCATGACGTCTCCGATCGATGAGCCTCAGTGCACGATAGCCGTCGTTTCCGGCGTTGATCGCTGGGAGGGGGCGGTGCACGGTGGATCCGTGATAGTCGACGTCTGGGCCCAGCCCACCCTCGGAAGGCGCCCCGGCCGCCTGCCCGTGCCTGAGATCACCCGGCTGTTCGAGAAGTCGGGGAGCGCCGAGCTGATCGACAGGCCTGTCGATCCCGACGAGCTCGTCGAGCTGATGGACCGGGCCGCGGTGGACGTGCTGCTGCTGTCGGCGTGGCACCGGCCGGGCGGATGGGTGATCAGCAACGACGACGTGGCGGTCTTCGTCCGGGCCCATCCTGACCGGTTCGCGGGAGTGGCCTCGGTGGACCTGGCCGACCCGGTCGGGGCCGTCCGGGAGTTGCGCCGCGCGGTGGAGGAGCTCGGCTTCGTCGGGCTGCGGGTGGTCCCCTGGCTGTGGGAGCTGCCCCCCGACCACCGGCTCTACTATCCGCTCTACACCACCTGTGTCGAGCTCGGCGTCCCGTTCTGCACCCAGGTCGGCCACACCGGCCCCCTGAAGCCTTCGGAGACCGGGCGGCCCGTGCCCTACCTGGACAGGGTGGCGCTGGACCTCCCCGAGCTGGTGATCGTCGGTGGCCACATCGGGCATCCGTGGACGGACGAGATGATCGGCGTCGCGTGGAAGCACGACAACGTCTACATCGACACCTCCGCGTACCTGCCCCGCTACTACCCGCCGCAGCTGGTGCACTTCATGAACACCTACGGCCGCGGGAAGGTCATGTTCGGCACCAACTGGCCGCAGCTTCCGCACGACCGCGCCCTCGCGCAGATCGAGCGGCTCGGTCTGACGGACGGCGCCCGGGCCGAATTCCTGGGAGGAACCGCCCGGCGCGTCTTCCGGCTGCCTGGCGGTCCGGCGACCGGGGCCTCGTCCGCTCGGACAGGTCCGGTGGAACCGGTGAGCACCTCTCGCCCGCCCGCTGAGCGCGACTGATGCGGACCGGCCCGGACCGGGTGACGAACGAGCGGCAACGACCACAGGCGGGGCCGGACGCCGGTGGACGGACAGGGAGCGCAGTCGAAGATCATCGTCGGGGACCTGCTCGGATCGCCCTGCAAGCGAGATGCCACTGGTTCGAACCCGGTAGCCCCACCAGCGAAAACACCCCGTTTCCGACCAAGGAAACGGGGCGTCGTGCCATCGGCCCGCCGGAGGACCGGTCTTCCCGTGAACCCGCCGGCCAGCCGGCCGGCTCCCTGGCGGTCCTCGGGCTGCTGCTCCTGTACTGGTCGAGCTTCCCCATCCGAACCCGCTGGTTCCCGCAATCACGCCCCTGACCTGCATCGGCAGGCCAGGGGCTCCGTGCTTTCGGAGGCGTCGAGCGTTCTCGTCGTGCGAAGAGGGGTTTTCGGTGGTGCGCAGGCTACTTGCGCACCAGGTACCAGGCGCCGTTGGCGGACACGCTCACATATCGGGTGCCGGCGGGGATGGCGACCTTCCCGCTCACCTTGCCGATCTTGTTGACGAGCAGACTCGGGTTGCCCGTGCCCGGGAACGCGTACACCACGAAGTTGGCGTCGCCGGCGTGCCGGTACCGCATCGTCCGGAGGCCCTTCGTCGGCGCGGGCAGCTTCAAGACCCGGTCCCCGGACAGGCGGACGGTTGCGGTCTTCCACAGCGGCGCGGACGTGATCGGCTTGATTTCGATCTTCCAGTCTCCGTCCGCGTTGACCTCGAACGCTGAGGTCTTGTGCCATCCGTACAGGTTGTAGACGACGGTGCCGGAGTAGTCGCCGATCCGGTTGACGTGCAGGTCGTTCTTGTCGCCGCCGGGCTTGAGCGACCAGACGGCGAAGTTCTGCTCGCCGGTATGGGTGATCTTCATGATGCCGCGGTCCTTGGTCGTCTTGACGCGGAACACGTCGTCACCCGACCCCTCGTGGACGGTCGCGGTCCTGGACGGCGCGGCCGCCGCCGGCGGGGCGGTGAGGAGCGTGGACGTGAGCAGGACCAGGCCGGTGAGCACGCGATGGATGCGCATGGAGTGTCTCCCGAGACTAGGGGGCCGGACGGGAGGAAGACGCCTCACATGTGTGCTGGGTGCACAAGGCATAGCGGATCGGTAGAGCCGCTCACCTCGGGGGCGCGGATGTCGCCGCCGTCCTGCCGTCGGACGGCCAGGGGCCGGTCACCGGTCTTCACGGCGCCGGTACGGCGGGACCGTGCCGGTGGACCCGGCGGTGGACCCGGCGGTGGACCCGGCGGTGGACCCGGCGGTGGACCCGGCGGTGGACCCGGCGGTGGACCCGGCGGTGGCCCCGGGATGGAACGGGGGCGGAACGGGATGGAACACCTTGGCGGATGTCCCGCTTGTCAGCGCTTCTCCTGAAGGACGGATTGGCGCGTTCCACACCCGGTGGTCTTCCACGGCGAGCGGACGGCGAGCGGATCCCGCGACGTCAAGGCGGCCCACGGTGAAGGAGAGACGGAGATGACTGCGGTCAATGTTCCCGGGAGGTCCGGGAGGCGGCTGAGCGCGTTCGCGATACCGCTGATCTGCACGGCGCAGCTGATGGCGACGCTGGACGTGACGATCGTCAATCTCGCCCTGCCCGCGATGCAGCGGGAGTTCGCCCTGTCCGACGCCGGGCTGGCCTGGGTGATCGACGCCTACACCCTGGCCTACGCCGGCCTGCTGCTCCTGGGCGGACGGGCCGGCGACCTGGTGGGGCACCGCCGTACGCTCATGATCGGGATCTCCGTGTTCGCGGCCTCCTCCCTGCTCGGCGGGTTCGCGTACGATCCCGGGCTGCTGCTCGCCGCGCGGGCCGGGCAGGGGGTCGGCGCGGCGCTCGCCACCCCGACGACCCTCTCTCTGATCACGACGCTCTTCCCTCCGGGGCCGGGCCGCACGAAGGCCATGGTCGCCTACGGGGCCATGGCGGGCCTCGGCATCACCATCGGGCTCGTCCTGGGCGGAGTCCTGACCGAGCTGGCCTCCTGGCGCTGGGTGTTCCTGGTGAACGTGCCGATAGGGGTCGTGCTGCTGGCCGCCGCGCCACGTGTGCTGCCCGAGTCGACCGGAGCGCGCCGCCGTCTCGACGTGCTGGGCGCCGCGGTGGGCACCGCCGCGCTGACCACCCTGGTGTACGGCGTGATCAGGGCCGGCATCGACGGCTGGGGGGACCTGGTCTCCACCGTCGCCCTCGCCTCGGCCGTACTGCTGCTGGCGGTCTTCGCCCTGGTGGAGCGGGGGGCGGCCGAGCCGATGCTGCCGCTGAGGCTCCTGGCCCATCGCACCCGGCTGGGCGCCTGCCTCATCGCCGGACTGCTGTTCGCCTGCCTCTACCCGTCCTTCTTCTTCCTCAGCCGGGCGCTGCAGGACGTGCTCGGCCAGGAGCCGATCGAGGCGGGCCTCAGGTTCCTGCCGATCGGGCTCGGCGTGCTCGTCTTCGCGATCGTCACCCGGCGGCTCGTGCACGTCACCGGGGCACGGACGCTGGTGCTCGGCGGCACCGCGGCGACCGCGGTCGCGGCGCTGTCCCTGGTGATGGTCGACGCCGGCAGTTCCTATCCCGCCCTGCTGCTGCCCGCCCTCATCGGCCTCGGCGCCGGGGTGGGCACGACGTTCGTGGCCAACGCCGCCTCGGCCATGACCGATGTCGCCGAGGCGGACGCCGGGATCGCGTCCGGGCTGCTCAGCACCTTCCAGGCGGTGGGCGGCACGATCGGCGTCGCCGTGCTGGCCGCCCTGGCGGCCTCGGCGACCAGGGCGGACCTGGCCGAGCGGGCCGCCTCCGCCGCGCCCTCGCCGGACGCGGCGCGGGAGGCGCTCGTCGCGGGATTCGGCCAGGGCTTCGCCGTCGCGGGCGGGCTGGCCGTACTCGCGCTCGTCGTCGCCGTGTGGACGGCCCCCAAGCGCTGACCCGCGCCATCCCTCGGAAAACCAGCAGGAAAACCAGCCGGAGAACCTCCTCGAAAGGCCATGCCATGTCTGTTCCTCCTCCCAGCGCCGATCCGTTCTACGCCTGGGACGACCGCGTCGGCCCTCCGGGCGGGCTTCTGCGCTCCCGCAAGGTCGAGATCAAGATCGATGCGGAGGCCGCCGCCTGGCAGGTGGTCTACGCCTCGACCGATTCGCGCGATCGGCCGGTCGCGGTCTCGGGAACGGTCCTCGTCCCCTCCGCGCCCTGGGCGGGTGCCGGCCCGCGGCCGATCCTCAGCTACGGGGTGGGCGTGCACGGCCTGGGCCGTGACGCCGCGCCGAGCCACCTGATGCGGTCGGGCAACGAGATGGAGACCGCGCTGATCGAGCTCGCGCTGGCCCGCGGCTGGGCCGTCGCCGTCACCGACGGCGAGGGCCTCGGGATGCCGGGCCCCCACACCTACGGCGCGGGCCGGTCGGGCGCCCACGCGATGCTGGACGCCGTCCGGGCGGCCACCGGGCTCGACGGGTGCCCGCCCGCGGGCGGGCCCGTGCTGGTCTGGGGCTACTCCGAAGGCGGGCGCTACGCCGCCTGGGCGGCGGAACTCCAGCCCTCCTACGCGCCGGACCTGGACCTGCGGGGCGTGGCCGCGGGCGGCGTCCCCTCCGACCTGCGGGCGGTGGCGAAGGCGATCGACGGCGGACCGTTCTCCGGGCTCGGGCTCGCGGTCCTCGTCGGCCTGGCCCGCGCCCACCGGGACTCCGCCCTGGAGGCGATCCTCAGCGAGAGCGGGAGGGCGGCCGCCGCCCGGGCCGCGACCCTGGACGCCGCCGGCCTGATCGTCGACTTCCCCGAGCCCATGCACCACCACACGGTCCGCGAGGAGCCCTGGGACGAGCCCGTCTGGCGGGATCTTCTCGACCGGGAGAGGAACGGCCGCCACCGGCCGGACGCGCCGGTCTACCTCTACCACGTCCTCGGTGACCTGCTGGTCCCCACCGAGCTCGGGCGGCGGCTGTTCGCGGACTACGCCGCCCGGGGCGCCGATGTGACGTGGGCCGGGGTGCAGGCCGAGGAGCACCTCGCGGGCGCGTTCGCCGGAGCCCCGGACGCCGTCGAGTGGCTCGCCGGCCGGCTCGGCTGAAGGTCTCCGCCACCGCTGTCCGTACGGCGTGCGAGCCGTACGGGACGTCGAAAGGAATGCGAGTGAACGACTACATCCCCACCGCCCACCAGGTGGTGGGCGGCAACGCGTACAAGCCCAGGACGCTGGCGACCGCCACCCTGGCCGTCGCCGCGGCCGCCGCGGCCATGCTGGCGTCGGCGGCGGTCTCCCTGGTGGCGGGCCGGAGCCTGCTCCGGGGCTACCTGCAGGAGGAACTCGGCGTCGAGGCCGGCTCGGCGGCTCTGGACCCCGTCGTGGAGACGGCGTTCGGCTCCCTCCAGGCGCGGGCGTACGCCTGGCTCTTCTTCGCGGTGGTGTTCGGCCTGCTCCTGGCGGCCGTCCGCGACGGCAGGACGTGGGCCCGGGTCGTGCTGAGCGTCGTCGCCCCCGTCGCCGTGCTCCTCGGGCTGCGGGACCTCACGGACATGGTGTCCCCGATCACCGGAGTCCTGGCGGCCCTGGCCGCCCTGGGTGCCCTGCTGGCCGTCGTGACGTGCTGGCTCCCCCCGACCAACCGCTATGTCAGGACGCGCAAGCAGCTGCGTCGCAACCAGCCTCGATGAACACCGGAGGAACGATGTCCACGATCAAGAGAATCACCCGCCTGGTCGCCGTGCTCGGCGCCGCCGCCGCGGCGGCCGCCGTGCTCACCCCCCCTGCCCAGGCCGACGACATACCCGGCAAGCTGACCGCCCACCTGCACATCACCAGGACGGGCCCCGGCCTTTCGCAGTGCAAGCTCGTCACCCTCGCCAAGGTCGGGATGACGAACGCCCAGGCGCAGTATCTGGTCGGCAGCGGCGCGACGGCCCGGATCGAGGTCTGGGGCGACGACCCCATCTACGACAACCGGCTGTACAAGGCGCCCAACGCGACCCTGAGCGCGGGGTCGGACCGGAACGGGGGCGGGCTCATCATCCTCTCCCACCCGACGCTCGACTGTAAGAAGTACCTCGACGAGGACGACGTGTACGAGGGCGACGAGGACGAGATCTACGTCAAGGTCGTCTTCGAGGCGCCCGGCTACTCCCGCATGACGAAGAACACGAACGTGGTGCAGACCAGTTTCGAGTCGTGAGGCCGGGCGGCCCGGGGAAGCGCGACCCCGGGCCTCCCGCGGAGCGGGGCGGCGGGCCTCCCGCCGCCCCGCTCCGCCGGGACGCGCGGGCGGCCGGAGCGGTCACCCCCCGGTGAGCAGCCGGCGCAGGACCGCGGGGGTGTGGCCCAGGAAGTCGCGGACGGTCCGGGTGAGGTGGGCCTGGTCGGCGAAGCCGAGGTCGGCGGCCAGAGGTCCGAGGCGGGTCTCCCCGGCCTCCAGGCGGTCGAGCACCCGGCCCACGCGGACGCGGTTGCGGTAGCGGGTCAGGGAGACGCCCAGCTCCCGGGAGAAGGCCCGGCTCAGCCTGTACGGCGAGACGCCCAGCAACTCGGCGAGCGGGAACAGGCCCCCGGCGGCGGGGTGATCGTCGGCGATGGCCTCACGGGCCCGGACGACCAGGGCGCGATCGTTGCGGGAGGGGCGGTCGTCCGCCGGGGTCCTGCCCGGCAGGACCTGGTCCAGCGCGGCCGCGACCAGGCACAGCAGCTCTTCCGCGAGGGCGTAGTCGTGGTCTCCGCTCCCGGGGCGGGCGGGGCCGTACCCCGTGGCCGCGAGGAAGCGGCGGTGGACGAGGTCGAGCCGGGCGTCCGTGTAGACCGCGGGGCGGGCCGGGCGCCCGCCGTCTCCGGCCAGGGTCCGCCACAACTCCGGGGTGATCCTCACCGAGGTGCACACGTCGCCGCCCGCAGGGTGGGAGAAGCGCTCCTCCTCGCCCGGGACGCCGAGGTAGGCGATGGTCGGATCGACGGTCTCGGCCAGCCCGTCGGCCATCCTGCGGAACCTGCCGCGGCTGACGAGCACCAGCCGGTAGTCGTCGTGCGTCTCGGCGCCGGACCATCCCGTGTGGTCGTCGCGGCAGGTCACCGCCGAGACCGTGAGACCGGGCCGGACCGCCAGTGCTACGGATGTTCGCACCCTGGCGAGGTTATGCGACGGATATGGCGGTTCGCCATGCAAGGATGTTCAAGAAAAATGCAACCGCCCGGTGGCAACCTGATCGCAGACCGATCCGAGGAGCCACCGACATGACCGCTGCCGTGGACCGCCGGTCCCTGGTCCTGGTCCGCGGCAGGACGGACGACGGACGCGAGAGCCCCAGGATCTGCCGGTCATGCGCCGACGGCTTCCTGCCGCACCGGGAGGCGGCCTCGACGGCGCCGGGGGACGGCATCGGGCCGCTGCTCCTCGACGGGGTGCGTGCCCGGTGCGCCGACGGCGACCTGAGGTCCAGCCGGGAGCACTTCGAGGCGGCCTACCGCGCGGCCGAGAACGGGGACGACGGCCCGGCGGCGGCCTCCGCGGTGCTGGGACTGTCCGGTCTGTGGGTGCACGAACACCGCGGCATGACGGCCGGCGCCTCGATCGAGGCACGGCTGCGGCACGCGCTGACGATGGTGGACCCGCGGTCGCCGCTGGCCCTCCGGCTCAGGGTACGGCTGGCGGCCGAGGCCGACTACCGGTCGGGCGGGCACGCGGCCGTCGTCGCCATGCTGGAGGAGGCCAGGCGGGCGGGTGACCCGACGGCACGGGCCGAGGCGGCCAGCCTGGCCCACCAGTGCCTGCTGGGTCCCGGCCAGAGCGAGACGCGGCACGAGCTCGCCCGGGAGCTGATCGCCGCGAGCTTCCGGACCTCGTGCCGCGGCGATCTGCTGATGGGGCTGTTGTGGCGCACCCTCGACCACGTCCTCGACGCGGACCCGCACGCGGAGCGCCACCTGGCGGAGCTGCGCGGCCTGCTGGCCCGGCAGGACCATCTGGCGGTCGGGTTCGTGGTACGGGCGATCGAGGTGATGCTCGGCATCCGCGCGGGCCGGTTGGCGCAGGCCGAGGCCGAGGCGGCCGCCTGCGCCGAGCAGGGCGTCCGGGCCGGCGACCCGGACGCCGCCAACTGGTACGGCGCGCAGCTGGTGGCCATCCGCTGGTACCAGGGCCGCATCGCCGAGCTGGCCCCCATGCTGGCCGAGGCGGTGAACTCGCCGGAGCTCAGCGCCGTGGACAACGCCTATCTGGCCGCGCTGGCGGTGGCCGCGGCCACCGCCGGAGACCGCCGGCAGGCGGCCGGCGCGCTGGCGCGGCTGCGGGGGCGCGACCTGGCGCTGCTGCCCCGGTCCAGCACCTGGCTGGCGGCCATGTTCGGGATCGTGGAGACCGCGCACCTGCTGGGGGACGCCGAGACCTCGGCCGCGGCCTACGAGCTGCTCGGCCCGTTCGCCCGGCTTCCGATGGTGGTCAGCCTCGGCGTCGCGTGTTTCGGCTCCGCCCGGCACTCCCTGGGTGTGGCCGCGCTGACCATGGGCGACGCCCAGCGGGCGGTCGGGCATCTGCAGGCGGCCGTACGCGACAACCTGGCCATGGGGCACTGGCCGGCGGCGGCCCTGTCGCGCATGCGGTGGGCTCAGGCGCTGGTGCTCAGGGCGGGGGACGGAGACGCCGCCGAGGCGGGCCGGCAACTGGAGGCGGCCATGCGCGAGGCCGCCGAGCTGGGCATGGTCCTGCCCGCCGGGAGAGAGGTGCACGTCGCGGTCACGGCCGCCGGGTCCGGCGGCCGCCGGCCGCTCGTCGGCTGCCGGCGCGAAGGCCGCCGGTGGACGGTCGGGCTGGGCCGCCGGAGCGTCCAGGTCGAACACAGCCTCGGAATGGCCTACCTGGCGACCCTGCTGGCCAATCCGCGGTACGAGATTCCGGCCGTCGAGCTGGCCGCGGGCCCGGTGCCGCACAACGAGGCGGTCGTGGCCGCCGGCGCCGGAACCGCCCAGCGGGCGCTGGACGAGGAGGCCGTGCGGGCCTACCGCAGGCGGTTGTCGCTGCTGCAGGAGGAGCTCGACGAGCACGAGGCGGCCAACGACATCGCCCGGGCCGAGCAGGTGCGGGCCGAGCGCGACTGGCTGATCGACGAACTGGCGTCCGCGACGGGTCTGGCCGGGCGTGCCCGGAACTTCACCGACAACGAGGAGCGCGCCCGCGTCTCGGTCGGCAAGGCCATCCGGCGCGCCGTCGCCCGCATCGCGGCCGCCGACCCGATCATCGGCGAGGAACTGCGCACCACCATACGGACAGGGCGGCTCTGCTGTTATCAGCCGAATCGGTGACCCCGTGCGTCCATGTCAGCCGCCGACCAGGGGCACGAGCCTGACGAACGACACCACCGGGTCGGCGATCAGGTCGATCTCGGTGTCCAGGTCCTCGATCTGGCGGTCGCCGACGAGCAGCAGGAAGCCGTTGCGGGCGAAGGCGGCCTCGGCCGCGTCGGCCTGCCGCTCCCAGTCGAGCCTCCGGGCGGCGCGCATCCGGTAGCCGTTCAGCTCGGCCTCGGCGTCGGTGGGCTTGACCAGGCCGTGGAAGTGGTGGGAGGGCGCGGCGTTGTGGCGGGCCACCTCCTCGCGCACGCGCAGCCGTACCAGCTCCCGGGCCGAGATCCGCTCGGGCAGACCGGGCAGGGAGAACTCCGCCAGGGCCCGGCCCGTCGCCGTCTCATCGCGGAACGTTACCGAAGTCACCGAATCACCTTATTTGCTCATACAGAGTGTGATGGCGACATCTATAACAGTGCCGGGCGACAGAACCGCGACCCGCGGCGGACCGCCGGCCGGTGCTCGGCGCGTGGGGCTGCGCGGTGTTCCGCAACGATCCCGCGCTGGTCGCCGACGCCTTCCTCAGCCCTTCATGAGTCCCGAGCCCTCAGCCCTTCATGAGTCCCGAGCGGCGGGCCAGCTCGTCCTCGCCGGGAGTGCCCCGCCTCGTGCCCGGCTTACCGCGGGTGACGTAGCGGAACGGCATGCCTCCGGGAACCGCCAGGACGCCGCCGAAGCGGGTGTCGCCGGCGAACCACACCTCGTCGCCCGCCACCGGGCCCCCGGGCCGGGGCCCGTCCCAGCCGTCCCCCGGAGGCGGGAACGAGCAGTGGCTCTGGCCGTCCGGCTGCAGCAGCACCACCCTGCCCTCGGTGCTCCACCGGCGCCCCCGGGAGCGCTCGCCGCTGCCGGAGACGACCTTCACCGACTGGCCGCGGCACGGCCACACCTGCCAGCCGTAGGTCTCCAGGATCCGCCGCTCCCTGCGCCGCGCGCGGCGCCACAACACCGCCAGGCCCGCCGTCACCGAGAACGCGACCGCGAGCATCGCGCCGATCGCCGCCGCCGGACCTCCCTGGGAGAGGAGGACGACCGCGAGCCCGCCCTGGGGGAGCAGCCCGGCCGCGCTCCACACGGCGCCCGCGCGCTCGCGGCGGCGCAGGACGGCGTCCACCCCGGGCGTGGCGACGGCCTGGCCCGGCAGCACGGTGTAGCCGTACTGTTCTGCGATCAACACGAACCTCCCGGGGTGAGGGGCGGGTCACCGGGCGGCGGGCGCGGGGCCGGAACGCGCGGGCGCGTGCTCCGCGGGGAGGCCGCGGCGCCGCCGGTGTCCACGTAATGGTCGCGCACGAAGTAGCCGCGCGGGAAAATGTCGGGACGCTCTGGTAGGTGTGGGCCATGGCTGTGAGCGTGGACGAGTTCCTGGAGATGCTGGACAGGCTGCCCGAGGTCCGGCAGGGCGAGGGCGGCGACTGGATCTCGCTGAAGGTGCGGGGCAAGGGGTTCGGCTACCTGTGGGAGCGGACCGAGACCGTCGGCCTCAAGTCGACGATCGCCGAGCAGCTCGCCCTGGTGGCGGAGCGGCCGGAGGTCTTCGAGATCCAGTTCACCGCGGGCCAGTTCGGCTGGGTCGTGGTGCACCTGGCGAAGATCGAGGCGGACGAGCTGTTCGAGCTGGTGACCGAGGCGTGGTGCCTGACGGCGCCCAAGCAGCTCGTCGACGCGCACGAGGCGGGACGGTAGCCGGGTCCTCCCGGCCCCGCCCCGCCTCGGAGGCGGACGGTCCGTCAGCGCCGGTGGAGACGGAAGTAGTCGAACTCGGCCGTGGCGCCGGCGCCGCCCAGGGAGATGAGCCCGACGCGCAGGTCGGCCTCGGCGGGCAGCGTCCACACGCCGCCGAAGATCCACGTGCGGCCGTCCCGGCTGGTGGCCGCGCGGAGCTCGTGCTCCCCGTTGCGCCGGTCGACGCGGTGGACCAGCCGGAGGCGGGTCTCCTCGGCGGGCGGCCCGACGATCGTGCCGCCGTAGGCGATCCGGCCGGCGTAGGGCATCTCCTTGCCGAACTCGGTCTGGCGGGTGTTCCAGATCGCGACGTGGACGAGCTTGGTGTAGAGGTCGTCCCCGGCGTACGCGATCAGGCCGGCCTGCTGGTAGTTGCGGACGGTGTCGGTGCCCAGGTCGATGCGGAGCCTGGTCTCGGCGGTCCAGTCGCCCTCGGGCGCCTCGCGCAGGAGCACCGAGGCGGTGTTGGTGTCCCTGTTGAGCTCGGCGTCCTGCGTCGGCCAGCGCAGTGCCCCGCCGGTGAGCTCTCCCTGCGGCGCGCGCACCCAGCTCCAGCCGGGGCGGAGCGCCGGGCCGTCGAACTCGTCGCTGCGAGCGCGGTCGACCGGGCCGGGCCGGGGGGTGGGCGCGACCTTCACGGGCCCGGCGCGGCCGGGCGCCCGCTGGGGGTCCTCCGAGGCCCACGCGCCGCCCCGGACGGTCGGCCAGCCGCCGATCCAGTCGAGCCGGTCGATCAGCATGGGCCGCTCGTTGATCCCGAACGGCTCGTCGAGGTACGGGTCGGCGCGGTCGATGGCGTGGTAGACCAGCCAGTCCTGCCCGGCGGGGTCGGTCACGACGGCGTTGTGCCCGGTGCCCACCCAGCGGTTGCCGTTCGGCGCGATGACGATCGTGCCGCCGGCCCGTGAGGCGACCAGCGGGACGCCCTCCCGGTCGGCGTAGGGCCCGGTGATGGAGCGGGAGCGCCCGGCGTAGACGCTGTACCCGGTGGTCGGGCCCGCGCAGCAGTCGGCGGAGGAGGCGAACAGGTACCAGTAGCCGCCGCGGCGCAGCAGGTAGCCGCCCTCGAACTTGTTGTCGATGGCGATCATCGTGGGCTCGCCCACGGCCTTCCTGCCGGTGGGGTCGAGGCGGGTGATGAAGATCCCGCCGTAGTAGGAGCCGTAGACGAGGTACTCGGTCCCGTCGGCGTCGACGGCGTGGCTCGGGTCGAAGGTCCACTTGAAGTCGCCGGGCCCGCCGCCGCCCCGGCGCGGGTCCACGACCGGGGCGCCCGAGTCGGTCCACGGGCCGGCCGGCGTGGGCGCGGTGGCCATCCCGATCGCGTTGTCGTTCTGCTCCGGCGTGACGGTGGTCTGGGTGACCACGTAGTACAGGCGGTACTCGCCGTCCACCCGCCGGATGTCCGGCGCCCACAGGGCGGCGCCCGCCGCGGTGTCGGCCCAGCCGGGGAGGGTCTCGGCGGTGAAGGCGTCGCCGACGTAGCTCCAGTCGGTCAGGTTCCGCGACCGGGAGATCGGCAGGTGGTGCCGGATCCCCTCGCCCTCCCGCAGGGGGTCGCTGGTCCCGAAGGCGTACCACCAGCCGTCCTCGCCGCGGATGACCGCGGGGTCGGCGAAGGTGTCGGCGAAGGCGCGGCTGACCGGGTTGGTGTAGGTGCCCGGCTTCCCGCCGGGGGCCGCGGCCGGGGCGTCCGGCGGCCCCGGGGCCGCGGTGGCCGGGGCGGCCGCCAGGAGGCAGGCCGCTCCCGCCAGTGCCATGATCGCGCGTTGGACGACTCTCGTGCCCATGAAGACCTCTTCCGCTCCCGCCCACCCTGGCCCCGACCGGGCGATCCTTTTCCCAGATCTTTGTACAACGTTGTATTCAACGTTGTACATAGCCGATTCCTCATCGGGTTCCGGCGGATCGGGTGGAGCCGCGGACGACGGGCACCGCCGTGCCGGGGCGGGGGAGGGGCGACGCGCAGCCCTCCCCCCGTCCGCGGGAAGGGGTTACGCCGCCTTGCTGCCGTCGCGGGGACCGGCGGTCTCGGGCCGCCACTCCTCGGACCGCGTCTCGGCCAGGAGGAGGTCGACGACGTCGGTCAGCCGGCCGTCGCGGGCGAACGCCTCCCGCTGGCGGGCCGAGGAGCTTCCCCGCGCCAGCGCCTCCCGGGCCAGCGCTGCGACGAGCTCCCAGTCGCCGGCGTCCTCCAGCTCCGGCCGCAGGTCGTCCACCAGCCGCCGGATCACGTCGCCGGCCGGCCGGGGGGTGCCGTCCTCGGGGTCGACGAGATCGTCCTCCAGGCCGGAGCGCGCCGCCCGCCACGTCGCGGCGCGCACCAGCTCGGGCCGGATCTGCCGGGGGTCCTCCTCCCGGGCCGCCTCCAGCTCCCGGGCCACCAGCGCGCGGAACAGGCCGGTGATCAGCACGATGTCGCCCACGCGGGGGCACGAGTCGCATATCCGCAGCTCGATGGTGGGGACGTGGTCGGAGGGCCGGATGTCGAAGTAGATCATTCCCGGGTCGGTGATCACACCCGATCGCACGAGCTCGTCGATCGTCTCGGCGTACTCCGCCGCCGACCCGAACTCGGGCATGGGGCCGGCGGTGGGCCACCGCTGCCAGACGAGCGGGCGGTAGGCGGCGTATCCGGTGTCGCGCCCGAGCCAGTACGGCGAGCTGGCGCTCAGCGCGAGCAGCACGGGCGCCCAGGGGGACAGGCGGTGGGCGACGGCGACCGCGAGATCGCGGTCGTCGATCTCGGCGTGCACCTGGGTCCCGCAGATGAGCTGCTCGCGGGTGAGCACCTGGTACTCGTCGAGCATCTGCTCGTAGCGGGGGTCCCGGGAGATCTTCAGCGCCTCCTCGCTCGCCAGCGGCACGCTTCCGGCCGCCGCGATCCCCAGGCCGAGCCCGTCCGCGGCCCGGATCATCGTGCGGCGCAGGCCGACCAGTTCCTCCGCCAGGTCCTCCAGGCGGGTGAAGGGCCTGCTGTTGGCCTCCACCACCGAACGCTGCAGCTCGGGGACGAAGCGGTCCTCCGGCAACCGCCGCAGCAGCGCGCCGGAGCGCGGCACGAGGTGCCGGGTCTCGGCGTCGACGATGTGGAACTCCTCCTCGACGCCGACCGTGATCGGCTCTGTGTACCGCGTCATCCCCATCACCTCAGAAATACGCCGCTCAATGGATTTCCGCCATCTGCCCCGAAAACCGGCCTTGGCACGTCGGGGCCGCCGGGAGCCGGCGGCGGGACGCGTCAGGCGAAGGTCCGGCCGAGCTGGGCCAGGCCGGTCTCCGTGTAGAGGCGGGCGCCGGTGCGCACGCCGTACGCGATGTCCCCCAGGAGCGTGCAGCGGGCGTAGAAGACGGCCCGCTCGCGGTCGGCCTCCTCCCAGGCCCCCTCGTAGCAGGCCAGGGTCAGGTCGAAGACCTCCGGGCCGAGATCCCGGTAGATCAGCGCCAGGTCGTGGGCGGGGTCGGCGACGGCCGCGTCGGTCCAGTCGATGATCCCGGTGACGGCGTCCGTGGCGGGATCCACCAGCACGTGCTCGTCACCCAGGTCGTTGTGGCAGAACACCAGCGTGCGGGGCTCCCCGGGCGGTGTGCGCCCGAGGAATTCCTCGACCGTACGGCGGGCCGCCGCGGGCACCAGAGCGGCGATCTCCCGGTAGTCCTGCCCGGCCTCGTGCAGCCACTCGGCCCCCGGCCGGACGTCCCGGCCGGCCAGCTCCTCCATCTCCGCCACCGGAGCCCGGTGCAGGCCGCTGACGAACGCGCCCAGAACGGGCGCGAGCCGGGCCGGCTCGGCCACCCGGTGCTCGATCAGGGGCACGCCGGGCAGCTTCGCGTAGGCGAGGACGCCCGCGCCGGCGTCGGCGAAGACCGGCTCCGGGACCGGCAGGGTGGACAGCCGGGCCACCGCGGCCAGCAACTCCGCCTCGCGCAGGACCGTCTCGCCCCGCAGGACGGGGTCGGCCTCCTTGCTGCGCCGGACGAGCAGTTCCCCGTCGACCTCGTAGACGACGTTGTCCCACCCCTCGCCCAGCAGGACGACGGAGCGGATCTCGTGGCCGGGCAGGTGGCGGGCGAGCAGGGCGCCGATCTCGTCGAACATGTCCGCACCCTAACCGGGCGGCGGGAGACCGCCCGCGGCTCGGCCGAGGACGTCGGTCGCGCCGCCGGAACCGCGGTGCGGATGGCCGCCTGCGGCCAGTATGCATTTGTGCATGGTCGTGCGCGCCAGGGGCGGCGACCATGAGGGGATCGGCCGCGCGATCCCGCGCCGCCGCGCACACGTGACGGGCGTCCGAGGGCGGGAACGTCGATGGGTGAGACGGCAGAGCGGGTCCCGCTCGGCAACAGGCCGCTGTTCGCCACCGGGGACCTGGAGGAGGCCCGGGAGCAGGTGGCGCGGGTGTTCTGCCCGCATCTGCTGCGGCCGGCCGGGGACCTCGTGCGGCCGGCCGTGCGGTTCAACTCCGCGCAGCTCGGCGCCGTACGGCTGAGCTACCTGGACTACGGGTCCGGGGTCCGCATCGAGCCCGGCGAGCTGGAGTCGTTCTTCCTCGTGCAGATCCCGCTGGCCGGGCGGAGCCTGATCCGGTGCGGCGGCCAGGAGATCGTCTCGACGCCCCGGCTGGCCTCCCTGCCGTCGCCGACGGAGTACCTCGACATGCGCTGGGAGGCGGGCTGCCCCCAGCTGATCGTCAAGTTCGACCGGCGGGCGGTCGAGGGCGCCCTGGAGCAGATGCTCGGCGAGCGGCTCGACCGGCCGGTCGTCTTCGACCTGGGGATGGACATGACCGCCGGCTGGGCGCGGGCCTGGCGGGCGATGGCCGACCTGGTGGTCAGGGAGGCCGAGCACGACGACGGGCTCGCCGCGCAGCCGCTGGCCGTCGCCCACCTGGAGAACGCCATGCTCAGCTCGCTGCTGACCATGCAGCCCTCCAACTACTCGGGGAGGCTGGCCGCGCCCCGGCCGCCCGCGGTGCCCAAGGTGGTGCGCCGGGCGATGGAGTTCATCGAGGCCCGCGCCCACGAGCCGCTGACGACCGACGACGTCGCGCGCGCCGTGGCGGTCAGCGGCCGCTCCCTGCAGGAGGGGTTCCGCCGCCACCTCGACCTGACCCCGATGGCCTATCTCCGGGACGTGCGGCTGGCACGGGTCCACGAGGAACTGGCGGCCGGCGACCCCGCCCGGTGCACCGTGACCGGAGTGGCCGCGCGCTGGGGCTTCCTGCACCAGGGGCGGTTCGCGGCGCTCTACCGCGCGAGGTACGGGCAGCCGCCGTCGCTGACGCTGCGCGGGCGCTGACATCGGGCGCTGACATCGGGCGGGGAGGCGGAGACGATCCCGCGCCAGGCGGACGGAACCCGCGCTGAGCGGATGGCCGCCGCGGCGGCGCCCGCCGTACCGTTCTCTCCAGGCGCCGATCGACCATCCCCACCATCTGGAGAGCAGGACACCACCATGCGCAGAATCCTCATCGTCGGCGCCGGGCAGGCGGGGCTCCACCTCGCGGCCGGGCTGCTGCGCAACGGCTACGACGTCACCGTCGTCTCCAACCGGACACCGGACGAGATCCGCGGCGGCCGGGTCATGTCGAGCCAGGCCATGTTCGGCACCGCCCTCGCCTGCGAGCGCGCCGTCGGCCTGGACCTGTGGGGGGACGGCTGCCCGCCGATCGACGGGATCCAGTTCACCGTGGCCGGGCCGGACGGCGGCCGGGCGATCGACTGGGCGGCCCGGCTCGACACCCCCGCCCGCTCGGTCGACCAGCGGCTGAAGATGCCCGCGTGGATGGACGAGGTGGAGCGGCTCGGCGGGAAGATCGTCGTCCATGACGCGACGGCCGCGGACCTGGAGGCCTACGCCGCCCAGTACGACCTGGTCATGGTCGCCGCGGGCAAGGGCGAGATCGCCTCGCTGTTCGAGCGGGACGCCTCCCGCTCGCCGTACGACGCCCCGCAGCGGGCGCTGGCCCTCACCTACGTCACCGGCCTCACCCCGCGGCCCGGCCACTCCGCGGTCTGCTTCAACGTGGTCCCCGGGGTCGGCGAGTACTTCGTCTTCCCGGCGCTCACCGCCGGCGGCCCCTGCGAGATCATGGTGTTCGAGGGCGTGCCCGGCGGGCCGATGGACTGCTGGGCCGACGTGCGCACCCCCGCCGAGCACCTGGCCAGGAGCCGCCGGGTGCTGGAGACCTTCCTGCCGTGGGAGGCCGAGCGCTGCGCCGGCGTCGAGCTCACCGACGCGGGCGGCGTGCTGTCCGGCCGGTTCGCCCCGGTCGTCCGCCGGCCGGTCGCGACGCTGCCCTCCGGCGCGGCGGTCCTCGGGGTCGCCGACGTGGTCGTGCTCAACGACCCGATCACCGGGCAGGGCGCGGGCAACGCTGCCAAGTGCGCCGCCGCCTACCTCGCCGCCATCCTGGAGCACGGGGAGAGGCCGTTCGACGCGGGCTGGATGGAGCGGACCTTCGAGGGCTACTGGGCGCAGGCCCGGCACGTCACCGCGTGGACCAACGCGCTGCTGGCGCCCCCGCCCCCGCACGTGCTGGAGCTCCTGGGCGCCGCGGGCGGGCTGCCCGAGGTGGCCTCCCGCTTCGTCAACGGCTTCGACGACCCCTCGGACTTCGCGGAGTGGTTCCTGGACCCGGCCGGGGCCCGCGACTACCTGGCGCGGGCCACCGCGGCCGCGGGGGCGGGGGAGCCGTCGTGAGACCGCTGCGCGACGCCCTCGGGCAGTTCGCCACCGGGGTCGCGGTGGTCACCACCGTGACCCCGGCCGGGGAGCGGGCCGGGGTCACCGTCAACTCGTTCACCTCGGTCTCGCTCGACCCGCCGCTGGTCCTGTGGTGCCTGTCCCGGCGGGCCCCCAGCGCGCCGCTCTTCCTGGCGGCCGGGCGGTTCGCGGTCAACGTGCTGCGCGAGGACCAGGACCACCTGTCGCGGGGGGGGGGGCCCCCCCCCCCCCCCCCCGCGGGGGGGGGGGGGGGGCCCCCCCCCCCCCCCCCCCCGGCCCGGGGGGGCCGGGGCCCCGCGGCCGGGGGCCGCCGCGGGCGGGGC
>NZ_JACHJJ010000016.1 GCF_014203605.1 Thiemannella venezuelensis
AAGGCTCCCGGTAGACGACCGGGTTGATAGGCCGGAGGTGGAAGCGCAGTAATGTGTGGAGCTGACCGGTACTAATAGGCCGAGGACTTGACCATGAAGCAAGCGTCCATGGGTTTTCTGCAGCGCTCTGCGTCTCTTCAGGGGGTGTGGGGCAGCGCGAAAGCGTGTGGGTTCTGTTGCTCGCGTCCACTAGGCAATTCTGAGACAACAAACGCCGCTGTGTGCGGGTTGATTGTTTCATAGGGTTACGGCGGTTATGGCGAAGGGGAAACACCCGGTTACATTCCGAACCCGGAAGTTAAGCTCTTCAGCGCCGATGGTACTGCACTCGGGAGGGTGTGGGAGAGTAGGTCGCCGCCGGACAATCTTTTCAGTGAGGGCCATCCTTCGGGGTGGCCCTTTCTGTTTTGTGGGGAAGGGG
Organism: Thiemannella venezuelensis; assembly: GCF_014203605.1. Classification (GTDB taxonomy): domain Bacteria; phylum Actinomycetota; class Actinomycetes; order Streptosporangiales; family Streptosporangiaceae; genus Planomonospora_A; species Planomonospora_A venezuelensis. The sequence goes on from NZ_JACHJJ010000016.1 coordinate 422, forward strand.
GCCGGGCGCTCTCGCCCGACGGCCCCCTTCCCTTCGTTCTCAGACGTGCAACTCACCGGAGAGCACGGTCACCGCGTGCCCGGCCAGCTCGACCCGGTCGCCGCGTACGGTGGTGCGGACCGTGCCCCCGCGTTCCGAGCACTGGTAACCGGTGAGCGTCTCCCCGCCCAGCCTGGCCGTCCAGTAGGGGCCGAGGGCGCAGTGGGCGGACCCGGTCACCGGGTCCTCGGGGACGCCGACCCGGGGTGCGAAGAACCGGGACACGTAGTCCGCGCCCTCCGCCGCGGAGCCGGCGGTCACGATGACTCCACGGGCGTCCACGGACTCCAGGGCCGCGAAGTCGGGGGAGACGGCACGCACCGCGTCCTCGTGCCCGACCTCGACGAGGTAGTCCCACTCGTTCCTGCCGACCCAGACGGGCTCGACTCCGAGCGCCTCGATCAGGCCCTGCGGGGGGTCCGTCTTCTCCAGGACCTTCGCCGGGAAGTCCATGGAGATGAGTCCGGTCGTGTCGTCCCGCACCACCGACAGGATGCCGCTCCTGGTCGAGAATTCGATGACCCCGGAGGCGGCTCCGGTGGAGTAGAGCACATGCGCCGTCGACAGCGTCGCATGTCCGCACAGGGCCACCTCGACCACAGGGGTGAACCAGCGCAGTGAATGCGGGCCGCCGTTCTCCTCCCTGAGCAGGAAGGCCGTCTCCGAATGCCTCATCTCCGCGGCGAGCGACCGCATCCAGGAATCCGGCACCGGAGCGTCCAGCAGGCACACTCCGGCGGGGTTGCCCCGGAAAGAACTGTCGGTGAAGGCATCTACCGTGAAGATCTGCATGACGTGATGGTAGCCGTGCCGCCCGTGAAGATTGGAGACCGTGCCCAGGGGCAGGCAACGGGGGACGTTGGTCGTGCCAAATGGAAATACATGATGGGCGTGTCGCACCGTGAACTTCTTGTCGTCGGTTAGCGTCCAATATGCAGGGACTGAAAGCCGATACGGCCGGGTCCTGAAGGAAAGGACGAGCCGATGGGGGCAGTGCGCAAGGTGGCCACCTACCTTGGTCTGGGGGCAGAGCACTACGACGACTCCTACGACTACGAGGAGGACGTCGAGACGGAGGAGGGCGAGGACTGGCAGTCCGCCGCCGAGCGCGCGGCCAAGCGCTGGCACTCGGTGAACGAGCCCTCGCGGATCGTGATGCTGACTCCGAAGAAGTACAACGACGCTCCCACCATCGGCCGGCACTTCCGGGAGGGACAGGCCGTCATCATGGACGTCAGCGGCATGAGCATGGCCGAGGCGACGCGGCTGGTCGACTTCGCCGCCGGGCTGGCCTACGGCTGCGACGGGCGCATCGAGCGGATCGCGGAGAAGGTCTTCCTGCTGGCTCCCTCCGAGGTGGAGGTCACCACCGGGTGAACCGGCGGCGGGCCGGCTCCGCGGCCGGTCCCGCCCGCCGCCGCGACGGGCACCCCGGGGCGCATCGGTGTGCCGCGGCGAGCGGATCGCGGAGCAGGCTGGCGGCGCCGGCGGGGCGGCCTAACCGGCGCGGGGGCCCCGGCGGAGCAGGCGGGTCAACTCGGTCAGGTCCGCGGTCGCGGCCTGGGCGCGCTTGTCCGCCTCCCTGGCGTACTCATGCAGCGCCCACACCGCGCCCTCGGCCAGTTCGCGCAGTTCCATGAGCTGCGCGGCGACGTAGTCGGCGTCCGCCTGCTCCTGACGGCGCCGCTTCCTGAGCAGGTGGCCGCCCGCACCGGCCAGGACCGCGGCGAGCACCGCGGCCGGGACCGTCGCGGAGGCGAGGAAGGCCGAGGCCAGGGCGGCCACGACCACGAAGACCGCCCCCACGGCGAGCAGCGCGTAGGCGTACCAGAGCCTGCCGCGGGCGGGCACGCCCTCGGCGACGACCCGTTCCTCGGCGGCGGCGAAGGAGGCGGGGTCCGGACCCTCCGGCCGGAGCACGACCTGGTGCCCGAGGAGCGAGAAGGTGACGGAGTCGGGCGGGGTGGTCTGGGTCGCCCTGGCGAGGCCCTCCGCGGCGTTCCGCACGGCGGGAGCGGCCACGTGCAGCGCGATCGCCGCCAGGCGGGGGTCGGAGCCGGGCCGCAGGTCGGCGAGGAGATGGCCGGTGAGCGAGCTCATCGGCCCCTCCGGGCCGCCGGAGCCGATCAGCCGGCGGAGGACGGCCAGCGGCTCCTCCTCGGCCCACGCGGTGGCCGGGGTGCGCGAGCGGTTCGCCAGTTTCCCGTCGCCGTCGCGGGCCCGGCTCTCCCCGGCGGAGGTGATCTCCACGCAGCGGCCGCGGAGCCGGGCGAGCTGGGCTGCGGCGTGGACCGGCCGGGCCAGGTCCGGGAACTCGGCCAGCTCCGGGAAGTCGGCCAGGGAGGGGGGGACCACGATCGACGGCTCGTCCGGGGTCAGCGCCCGCAGCCAGGGAGAAGGATCGTCCGGCTCCGAGGAGACCGCGTCGAGCCTGCGGAGTATGAAGATCTTTCCCGCCGGGCCGTACGCGCCCCTGGCGGCGGCGAGCCAGAGCGCCCGCTGGCCGTGGGTGACGGGCCGGTCCGTGCTGAGCTCGCCGAAGGCGGTGCCGAACCAGGAGGCGTGGATGCGGTCGCCCTGCCCGGCGACGGCGAGGGCGAGGCAGAGGAAGAGCGCGGTCTTCTGCGGGTCGCGCTGGGCGGCGAGGCCGAGGGGCTCCAGCGCGTCCTCGCCGCGGATGAGCGCCGTCAGGGCCTTGACGGCCGGTGCCAGCCAGTAGTCCGGCACGTCCGGCAGATCCGGCGGCGTGCCGGTGAGGACGCCGTCGGCGGCGAGGTCCGCCAGGAGCGCCTCGGCGTGTCGGTGCAGCTCCGTCCCGGCGTGAGGATTCGCGCTCAGGTCCATGCTCAAGGGCAGAGAACTCTCTCGACATCGTGGCCGTTGACCGCGCCAGCGTAGTCGGGACCGGCGGTCACCGCCGGGAGGCGCGCCGGACCGGGCTTTGCCGGATGATCGACCCGATTTTGGGAATACGGGCCGACCACCCGGCGGGTCGGCCGGTACGGCGCGCGGGCCGTACCGGTGCGGGTCACATGCGCTCGGGCACCCGGACGCCGAGCAGGTCCAGGCCGGTCTCCAGTACGCGCATGGTGAGCGCGCACAGCGCGAGCCGGGAGGCGCGGGTGGCCTCGTCGACGTCCTCCCGCAGGACGGGGCAGTTCTCGTAGAAGGTGGTGAAGGCGCTGGCGGTCTCGTAGAGGTAGGCGCACAGCCGGTGCGGCTCGGCCGCGGTGCCGGCCAGCTCGACGACCGGGCCGAAGCCCAGCAGCTGCAGCGCCAGCGCGCGCTCGGCAGGGTCGCCCAGCGCGATCGGGCCGGTGGCCGACTCCGGATCGACTCCGCCCTTGCGGAAGATGGAGCGGATCCGGGCCGTGGCGTACTGCATGTAGGGGCCGGTGTTGCCGGTGAAGGCGAGCATGCGGTCGAAGTCGAAGATGTACTCGCTGTCGTGGCTGACCGACAGGTCGGCGTACTTCACCGCGCCCATGCCGACGGTGTGGGCGATCTCGCGCTGGGTCGCCTCGTCGTAGCCGCGGTCGGCGATCGCCGCCCTGGCCCGGTCGACGGCCTCGTCGAGCAGGTCCGTCAGCTTGACGGTCTCGCCGCTGCGGGTGCGGAACCGGCGGCCGTCGGTGCCGAGCATCATGCCGATCTGGACGTGCTCGGCGGAGACCGTGTCGGGCAGCCAGCCGGCCATCCGGGCGGCGGCGAAGACCATCCGGAAGTGCAGGGCCTGGTCGGCGCCGACCACGTAGAGGATGCGGTCGACCTTGAGGTCGTCCACCCGGTAGCGGACGGCGGCCATGTCGGTGGTGGCGTAGCCGTACCCGCCGTCGCTCTTGCGGATCATGAGGGGGAGCGGCTTGTCCTCGGCGCCGGTGAAGCCGGGCGGGAAGACGCAGAGGGCGCCCTCGCTGACCACCGCGATGCCCTCGGCCTCCAGGTCGTCGCAGGTCTTGGCGAGCATCGGGTTGTACATGCTCTCGCCGGCGATGTCGTCGTCGGTGAGCGTGACGCCGAGCATGGAGTAGACCTTGTCGAAGTAGCGGATCGTGGCGCCCATGAACAGGTGCCAGAGCCGCATGGTCTCCGGGTCCTCGGACTGCAGGGTCGACACGCGCCGCCGGGAGCGCTGCTTGAACTCCTCGTCGGAGTCGAACTTGACGCGGGCCTCCTGGTAGTACTCGCTGCCCTCGCCGGCCTCCAGCCGGGCGATCGCGGCCTCCTCGCCGATGTCCAGCAGGTGCTCGATGAGCATGCCGAACGGGGTGCCCCAGTCGCCCACGTGGTTCTGCCGGACGACGCGGTTGCCGAGGTGCTCCAGCGTGCGCGCCAGGCAGTCGCCGACGATCGTCGTGCGCAGGTGGCCGACGTGCATCTCCTTGGCCGCGTTGGGCGCGGAGTAGTCGATCACGATGGTCTGCGGCGGCGTGGCCGTGGGCACTCCGGCGCGCGGGTCGGCCAGGATGCCGGCCGTCTGCCCGGCGATCCAGGCGTCGTCGAGGGTGATGTTGAGGAAGCCGGGGCCGCTGACCTCGACCGTGCCCGGGAAGCCCGCCTCCGTGAGCCGGTCGGCGAGCTCCTGGGCGACCTCCCGCGGGGCTCGTCGCAGCCGCTTGCCCAGGCTCATCGCGACGTTCGCCTGGAAGTCGGCGAACTGCGAGGGACGGATCAGCGGGTCTGCGTCGGAGAACTCCGCGCCGAAGGCGGCGGCCAGCGCCTGCTGGACGCGCTCGGCGAGGAAGAGCTGCGGGTCGGTCATGGACCAAGCGTATCGGTAGCGCCGCCGTGGTTCCCGGGGATGTACCGCCGTCCGCACGTCCGTTCGATCATGGTTGCGGCCGCTCGTCCTTCGGCCGCTCCTCCGGCCGCGCGGGAGAGGAGTGGGGGCCTCCGGAGGGCCGCCAGAGGCGGTGCGGCCGGTGGGCGGCGGCGAGGCGCTCGCCGATCCTGGCGACCACGCCCTGCCCGGCCAGTTTCGCGGCGAGCACGCAGGCGGCGCTCACGCCGCGGGCCCGGGAGTCGCCGTGCGCGATGACCACGGTGCCGTTCAGCCCGAGGAGGACGGCGCCGCCGTACTGCTCGGGGTCCAGCCGCCGGTGGAGTTCCCTGATGCGCCGCTTCTGCAGCAGCCCGCCGAGCCTGGCCGTACGGCTCTCGCCGATCGCCTCGCGGAGCTCGGCGAAGGCGTAGCGGACGCTCCCCTCGATGGTCTTGAGCGCCACGTTGCCGGTGAAGCCGTCGGTGACGACGACGTCGACGGAGCGGGTGAGCAGGTCGTGGCCCTCGATGTTGCCGGCGAAGTCGAGGCCGGGGGAGGCCGAGAGCAGCTCGTGCGCCCGTTTGACGAGCTTGTTGCCCTTGCCCGGCTCGCTGCCGATGGTCAGCAGGCCGACGCGGGGCCTGCGGATCTGGAAGGCGGTCTCCGCGTAGGCCGCGCCGAGGTGCGCGAACTGGACCAGCATCTCGGGCTTGACCTCGGCGTTGGCGCCGGCGTCCAGCAGCACCGAGGGCTCCGGGCGGGTCGGGAGGGCGACGGCGATCGCGGGCCTGAGGACACCGGGCTGGCCCTTGAGCCGGAGCTTCCCGGTGGCCACGACTCCGGCGGTGGATCCGGCCGAGACCACGGCGGCGGCGTCGCCGCGCCGTACGAGGTGGCAGGCGACGGCGATGCTGGAGCGCGGGCGGCGCAGGCTGGCCAGGGCGCCCTCGTCCATGGACAGGACCTCTTCGGCGCGGACGATCGGGATCTCGGCGGTCGCGTCGTGCCGGGCCAGTGCCTCGTAGAGCGGGCGGGGCGCGCCGACGAGCACGACGGGGACCCCGTGCTCCCGCACCGCCTGTACGGCTCCCGCCACGATCTCGCCCGGGGCGTGATCGCCGCCCATGGCGTCCAGCGCGATCGGTGCGGCGCCGGGAGCGGCGGTGTCAGGCAATCGGTCACCTCGTGCGGAAGGGTGTGTCCCCGCATCGTAGGCGCGGTTACCGATGGGTTAAACAGGCGGGGCGGATCAGCGGGCGCTCGGTGCGATCTCCCGGCCCGGCGGGACGGCGCCGGGCAGGTCGCGGGTGAGGGGGGCGAGATCGCCCACGGTCGTCGCCTGGTAGGCGGCGTCCATAACACGCCGGTTTCGGTCCGGGTGGAACCCGTCGCGGGGATGGATGCGTCCGGTATACAGGCCCCCTAGACGCGTGACCATCCGAAGAGGTTTACGCGAACCGCGACAAAAAACGAAGGGAAAAGCCTAGTGATCTTGAAAGAAGGCTCAGTACGCGGCTTCCGTGCCTACACCGTGAAGCATCTCGACGACCTTCTGCGACGGGGCGGTTTCTCCGAGGAGGAGCGGCTCCGGATCCGGGCGGTGGCGGCCGTGCTGCCGTTCCGGACCAATGCCTACGTGGTGGACCAGCTCATCGACTGGTCCGCCGTACCCGACGACCCGATCTTCCGGCTGGTCTTCCCCCAGGAGGACATGCTGCCCGAGGCCGACGTCACCAGACTCGCAGGTCTGCTGCGATCGAATGCACCGAATGCGGAGATTCAGGTGGCCGCGAACCGGGTCAGGGCGCGGCTCAACCCGCATCCCGCCGGACAGCTCGACCTGAACGTCCCGCGCGTCGGCACCGAGCCGCTCCCCGGCACGCAGCACAAATACCCCGAGACCGTTCTCTTCTTCCCCAAGCAGGGGCAGACGTGTCATGCCTACTGCACCTACTGCTTCCGGTGGGCGCAGTTCATCGGCGAACCCGACCTGAAGTTCGCCTCCGACGAGATCGGGGACCTCGTCGGCTATCTCAAGGAGCACCCCGAGGTGACGAGTGTGCTCCTCACCGGAGGCGATCCCATGATCATGGGTGAGCCGGTGCTCCGCCGCTACCTGGAGCCGCTGCTGGAGGTGGAGCAGCTGGAGTCCATCCGTATCGGGAGCAAGTCGCTGGCCTACTGGCCGCAGCGGTTCGTCTCGGACCCGGACGCGGGGGAGACGCTCCGCCTGTTCTCCTCGGTGGCGGAGGCGGGCAAGACCCTCGCGTTCATGGCGCACTTCTCCCATCCGAGGGAGATGGAGCCACCGGTCGTGGAGGCGGCCGTGGCCGGGATCCTCAGCACGGGGGCGGTCATCCGCACCCAGGCGCCGCTGATCAGGTCGATCAACGACGAGCCGGGGATCTGGGCGGCGATGTGGCGCCGCCACCTCACCATGGGCATGGTGCCCTACTACATGTTCGTCGAGCGGGACACCGGACCCCAGGACTACTTCGCGGTACCGCTCGCCCGGGCGTACGAGATCTTCAGGGACGCCTACGCGAGCGTCTCGGGGCTGTGCCGCACGGTGCGCGGCCCCTCCATGTCGGCCACGCCGGGCAAGGTGTGCGTGGACGGCGTCGCGGAGATCGCCGGTCAGAAGGTCTTCGTCCTCCACCTCATCCAGGCGCGCGATCCCGAACTGGTCGGCCGCCCCTTCTTCGCCAGGTACGACCCCGAGGCCGTCTGGCTCACCGATCTCAGGCCGGCCTTCGCCGACCGCTTCCCGTTCGAGGCCGAGACGGCCGGGGCGCTGCTGTCGGCCTGATGCCCGGGTCAAGCGGGCGTCCGGCGACGGGAAAATCCGGTATCGCGTCCGGCGGCCCGCGCTTTCCCGTTTCTTTTATCCGGCATTGCCGTACCGATGCCGGAGAGGAGCCCCGGACCTCTGTGCCATTTCCGGCATAAGGATTGCCGGACCGTAATCCTTCGCACTGTTATTTCCGGTTTCACCGCCCGCGCCGGGCGGCTCCCCGGAGTCGCCCGGCGCGCGTGCGCAACCGCCTGTCCTGGTGTGTCGGCGGGTGGTCTAGGCATCGTAAACAGACCGGGGACGCGCTCGCCCCGGTGATACAACTGCCGGAGCAGCTTCCGGCCGGGGGCGTTCTGTGCAATCTTCCAAACCGTGCCCGCCGGTGAAGTGAGTCTTATGGTCTGCTTTTCTCGGCATTTTCCGGAGAAGCAGAACGATTACGAGCTGGGAAGGCAATCATGAAGCGAGTCATCAAAGCGGCCGTAGCCGCGGCCGCGTTCGGCCTCGCGGCGGCGATCTGCTCGCCCGCACAGGCGGAGGCGGCGGCGGCGGACCCCTTCAACGAGCAGGCTGCGGCCGGCACCGTCTCCATGGCGCTCCAGGGGCTCTCCGGTGGGCTCTTCGACGGCGGTGCCGCGCTGAGCGGGCTGGGCAACGGTCAGGGAGCCATGGCCGGAGACGGCGTGTTCGGGACGGGCTCGGAGAGCGTCCGGCGGATCCTGGGCATCTCCGCGGACCAGATCACCTGGGGCAGCCCGATCCGGGGCGTCGCCGACGGGATGGGCCCGGTGGGGCAGACCGTCGACACCACCGGGGGGCTCCTCGGCAACACCTCCGACGCGGCCGCCTCCGTCGGGCGCCTGACGGAGGACCTGCAGGGCACCGGCGAGGCCGTCGAGGGGGTCGGCAACCAGGGAGGCGCGGTCGACGGTCTGGTGTACGGGCTGAACGAGGCGGTGCCGCAGGGTCCCGAGCAGGCGGGCAACCTCTCGCCGCTCGTCGACGCCGTCGCCCCCGAGCAGGGTGCCCCGCTCAGGCAGGTCGTCGGGCCGGTGACCCGCTCCGCCTCCATCGACCAGCTCGCTCCGCTGCTGAGCGGCGCCACCGGCGGCGGCCAGGGCGTGCAGGTCTCGACCGGGCAGGGCGCTCCGGCGCCGGCCCAGGGCGGCCAGGCCGCGACCGGGCAGGCCACCCAGGCCGCGACCGGGCTCGTCGGCTCCATGACCGGGCTCGTCGGCGGGGCGGCCAAGCGGGCCACCACCAGGTAGCCGCCGCTCCCGCGGCATGGCCCGGGGACGTGAAGAGACCGGCCGGTGCGCACCGGCCGGTCTCTTCGTGTCGCGGCCCGGACGTCGCGTCCGGGGTCGGCTGTCCGGGCCCGCCCGGCTCAGAGCCCGTGGATCCGCACGGAGGTGCGGCGGGCGATCTGGGCCTGGAGCCGGGCCATCTGCCAGTGCAGCTCGATGAGCTGCTCGGCGAGCTGGAGACGGGAAATCTCGGCTGGATCCTCTGCGGCCAGGTGGTCGATCGCGGTCGACAGCTCTCGCATCGCGCGCCCCCACTCCATGACGCTTCCTAGGGTCGAACCCCCTGCTCGAAACAACGTTCGAATCATAGCCGAACGCTGGTCCCGGTGTCAGTCGATTGCCCCACGACTCGCCGTACGGCGCGCCGGGCGGGCTCGCGCGGGCCGCCCGGCGCCGCAGGAGGGCGCGGGCTCAGCCGGAGACGCCGTACTCGGGGACGACGTAGCCGCGGGCCAGCGTGTTGGCGGTGATGTTGAAACCCACCACGGCGGGCGGGGTGTCGGCGTCCAGGCCGAGCTTCTCCACGCCCAGGGCGTGGACGGCGAAGACGTAGCGGTGCGGGGCGCCGGGCGGCGGGGCGGCGCCGCCGTACTCCCTGGAGCTGTAGTCGTTGCGGCCGTGCACGCCGAACGCGGTGTCGGCGGTGCCCGCGCCCGAGGGGAGCTCGGTGACGCCGGCGGGGATGTCGTACAGGAGCCAGTGCCAGAACCCGCTGCCGGTGGGCGCGTCGGGGTCGAAGCAGGTCACCGCGTAGCTCCTGGTCTCCTCCGGCGCGCCGGACCAGCGCAGGTGCGGGGAGACGTTCCGGCCGGTCATGCCCCAGCCGTCGAAGACGTGGGTCTCGGCCAGGGTCTGCCCGTCGCGGACGTCGTCGCTCTCGACGGTCAGCGCGGGGACCTCGGGCAGGAAGTCGTACGGGAGCGGTGGGCGTGGCGGCACGGTCAACCTCCGGTGGGAAGCGGCGTTCTCGGTCGCTCCCATCTTGCCCCGCGGTCCGGCTCCGCCGTCAGACCTCGCGCCGGACCCCGGCGGGTCAGGCCTTGTTGTAGGCGGCGATCACGGTCTTGGGGTCGCCGTCCATTTTGATCTTCCCCTTGTGCAGCCAGATGACCCGGTTGCAGGTCTCCTCGATCACGTCGAGGTTGTGCGCGACGAGGAAGACCGTGCCGGCCTCCTCGCGCATCTGCTTGATGCGCTCCTGGCTCTTGCGCTTGAACTCGCGGTCGCCGGTGGCCAGGGCCTCGTCGATGATCAGCACGTCGTGCTTCTTGGCCGAGGCGATGGCGAAGCGGAGCCGGGCGCCCATGCCGGAGGAGTAGGTCGACATGGGGAACTGCACGAACTCCCCGATGCCGGAGAAGTCGACGATGTCGTCGAACTTCTCCTGGACCTGGGTGGGGTTCATGCCCATGGCGTAGCAGCCGAGCACGATGTTGCGCTCGCCGGTGAGCTCGCGCATCAGGGCGGCGTTGACGCCGAGCAGGGAGGGCTGGCCGTCGGTGTAGACCGCGCCGGAGTGCGGGGGCAGCAGGCCCGCGATGGCGCGCAGCAGGGTGGACTTGCCCGAGCCGTTGCGGCCGACGATGCCGATGGCGTCGCCGTGGCGGGCCACGAAGGAGACGCCCCGGACGGCGTGGATCTCCTTCATCTGGGGCCGCCCCTGTCGCTTGAGCAGGCGCATCAGGGCGTTGGCGGCGTTGCCCTTCTCCGCGTCGGTGGCGGCGCCGTACACCCGGTAGATGATGTGCAGGTCGTCGACGATCACTGTCGGGGTGCCCTCGCGCGGATCGTGCGGGGGCTCCGGGTTGGGGTACACCCGCACGTCCGCACTCGGGACGGCGGGCTCCTCGGCCTTCACTCGGGACAGCTCCTCGGTCAACTCAGCCACGGCCGTACTTCTCCTCGGCTCGCCAGAAGTACCAGAAGCCACCGATCAGGGCGAACACTGCCCAGAATACGCAGACCGACCAGATGTACGGTCGCGTCGAATGCGACTCGATGAGCAGGTTGCGCATGAGCTCGATGTAGGCGGCGGCGGGGTTGAAGTACATGACGTCGGCGACCCACTGCGGGAGGCCGGCGGAGTTCACGACCTTGTCGCCGATCGCGAAGAACACGCCGGAGGCGTAGAGCCAGGTGCGCATGATGAAGGGCAGGAGCTGGTTCAGGTCGCGGGCGGTGGCGCCGACGCGGGCCAGGACCAGGCTGGCGCCCACGTTGAACATGGTCTGCAGCACCAGGGCGACCGGGACGAGCAGCCAGAACCAGGTGAGGGGCTCTCCGGTGACCAGGACCAGCGCGAACAGCACGCCCATGGAGATCAGGAGCTGCTGGAACTCCTGGATGGTGTAGGCGAGCGGGAGCGCCGCGCGAGGGAAGTGCAGGGCGCGGATCATCGACAGGTTGCCGGAGATCGACTTGGCGCCGCCGCTCACCGCGCGCTGGGTGTAGGTGAAGACGAACATCCCGGTGATGAGGAACGCGGGGTAGTTCTCGATGTCCTTGCTCGCGCCGAGGATCAGGCCGAACATCAGCCAGTAGATGGCGGCGTTGAGCAGGGGCGTGAGGACCTGCCAGAGCTGGCCCAGGGCTGAGTTGCTGTACTTCGAGACGTTGCGCGAGGTCGCGTACGTCATGACGAAGTGCCGTCGCTCCCACAACTGGCGCAGGTAGACGGGGAGACTCGGGCGTGCGATGGCACGCCGAAGTCCGTAACGCTCGGCGAGCTTGGCCAGCGGCTCCTGCCCCGTAGTGGGGGTGCCGTCACTCGGGCCGCCCGCCTGGGCGTCCGCGGTGGCGGATTCCGGCTGGCTCATGGCTAGGACTCTATTGGATGTGGGTGGATGACATGCCTGCGGCGGGGCTCCGCCGCACATTGGACGGGATCGCGGGATGGGTGGTTCCACGGCAATTGCGTTGGTCGCCTCCCCCCGTCCCCCGTCCCCGTGCCGCGTCAACGGTAGCCCAGGCGGGGGTCGTATGGGAGCAATGGCGCGGCCACTCTGACCGGGGAGGTATGTTGGCGTGACCATTCCTGTGCTACATGTGCACCAATATCCGCTTTGCGGAGTTTTGGGAAGCTTGCAGCGGGTGGGCTGGTCGCCGTGTGACGCCGAACCGGTGCCGCGTGACCGAACTGCAACATCCCGGAGACGACCCGGTATGGGGCTGTACGGGATAGTCGCGTCCGACCGGTGCGGCGTCAGCGTGCCGGCCGGGTCAGTGGGAACCGGGGGGCGCTGGATCCTCCGAGGGACTGCCTCGGACGGCGGGAGATCAGTGTCGGCGCTCACCTGTATAGGGAGGATTTACCACAAATGCGTGTCACTAAGGGCGCGAAGATCATCGCCAGCACAGCGCTGCTCGCTCTGGGGCTCGCCGCCTGTGGCAGCGCGACCTCCACCGACGAGGCGTCCGCCGCCGGGGCCGTGCGAATGAGGATCGGCGAGCCGCAGAAGCTGTTCTATCCCGGCGACACCGTGGAGTCCGAGGGCGCGGAGGTCCTGGCCGCGATCTTCGCCCCGCTGGTGAAGTACGACGAGAACAAGGAGCTCGTCGAGCACGTCGCCGACTCGGTCAAGACCTCCGACAACAGGGTCTGGACGATCAAGCTGAAGTCCGGCTTCACATGGCACAACGGTGACCCGCTGACCGCGCAGAACTACGTGGACGCGTGGAACTACACGGCCAATCAGGAGAACGCGCAGAGCGCCAACTACTTCTTCGCGCGGGTCCAGGGCTACGACGCCCTCAACCCCGGAGAGGGCAAGACCCCCTCGGCCGAGGGGATGAGCGGCCTGAAGGTCGTCGACGACACGACCTTCCAGGTCACCCTCACCCGGCCGTTCTCGCAGTTCGGCACCATGCTGGGATATACCGCGTTCTACCCGCTGCCCGAGGTCGCCTTCGGCGACGACGGGAAGGTCACCGAGGAGTACGCCAAGAAGCCGATCGGCCAGGGCCTCTTCAAGATCGACAACCCCTACAACAAGGGCAGCGACCAGGCGATCACCCTCACGCGCTACGACGCCTTCCCCGGCGACAAGCCGAAGTTCGACAAGCTGCAGTTCAAGATCTACAACAGCGCCGAGACCGCCTGGAACGACCTGCAGGCGGGCGAGATCGACGTCCAGGAGCAGCTTCCCCCGTCGGCGATCTCGACCGCGAAGGCCGAGCTGGGCGACCGCTACATCGACCAGGAGGACGCCGGCATCGGCTACATCGGCTTCCCCCTCGTCGCCGGCGACCAGTACGACGACGTGCAGGTCCGCAGGGCCGTCTCGATGGCCATCGACCGCAAGACGATCTCCGAGGCGGTCTTCTCCGGCACGCGCGCCCCGGCCGACGACTTCATCAACCCGCTGCTCGATGGCTACCGCGCCGGCGCCTGCACGGCCTGCGTCTACGACCCCGCCGCGGCCAGGAAGCTCTACACCGAGGCGAACGGCCCCAAGCAGCTGGAGATCGGCTCCAACATGGACAACGGCCACAAGGAGTGGATCGAGGCCGTCGCCAACAACCTCCGCTCCAACCTGGGCGTCGAGGTCAAGGTCTCGCCGTACGAGAAGTTCGGGCAGCTCCTCGACGAGCTGGACGCCAAGAAGTACACCGGCATGTTCCGCAGCGGCTGGATCATCGACTACCCGTCGCCGGAGAACTACCTCACGCCGATCTTCTCCACCGGCGCCATCAAGAACGGCTCGAACTACGCGGGCTACTCCAACCCCGAGTTCGACGAGCTCGTCACCAAGGGCGACTCCGCGACCACGCCGGAGCAGAGCCTGAAGTTCTACCAGAAGGCCGACGACATCCTCCTGCGGGACCTGCCGATGATCCCGATCTTCTACTACCGGATGAACGCGGCGTTCTCCGAGCACGTCAAGGGCGTCAAGATCAACCTGCTCAACCAGGTCGAGTGGGTCTCGGTCGAGAAGGTGGTCTGACGGTTCCCCCCGGGCCGGGCGGGTGACCGCCCGGCCCCACCAGGTCCCGCTCCGCCGCGGCCCTCCCGCGATCCGGGAGACGCCGGCGGAGCTGTACGAGAGGCTTGTCTTGGGCCGCTACATCATCAGGCGCCTGCTCCAGGCCATCCCCGTGCTGCTGGGCGCCACGCTGCTCATCTACGCCGTCGTCTTCGCGCTGCCCGGTGACCCGATCGCGTCGATGTACGGCGAGAAGCGGATGGATCCCGACATCATCAGGATCGTCCGTGAGCAGTACCACCTGAACGACCCCTTCATCGTCCAGTACTGGCACTACATCTCCGGGGTGTTCCAGGGAGACCTCGGCACCACGTTCGCCAAGGTCCCGGTCTCCGAGATCATCGCGGGCAAGTTTCAGGTCACGCTGAACCTCGGCCTCACCGCGCTGCTCATGGAGGCCGTCATCGGCGTGGGGCTCGGGTTCTACGCGGCGCTGCGCCGCGGCCGGGCCCAGGACACGATGGTGCTCGCCGCCACGCTGCTGCTCATCTCGATCCCCACCCTGGTCACCGGCTTCGTGCTGCAGCTCCTGCTGGGGGTCAGGCTCAGGCAGGGCACCGGGATCGAGATCTTCCCGATCTCGGGCGTCTCGGACGGGTGGCGCAGCTACCTGCTGCCCGCCTTCGTGCTGGCCGGGACCTCGATCGCGTACCTCACCCGGCTCACCAGGACCAGCCTCGCCGAGACCCTGCGCGCCGACTACATCCGCACCGCGGTGGCCAAGGGCATGCCGCGGCGCCGGGTCGTCGGGCGGCACGCCCTGCGCAACGCGCTCATCCCGCTGGTCACCTACCTCGGCGCCGACCTCGGCACGCTGATGGGCGGGGCCGTCATCACCGAGACGATCTTCAATCTGCCCGGCATCGGGCAGGAGCTGTTCCGCTCGGTCTACGAGCGCCAGCAACCCGTGGTCGTGGGCATCGTGACACTCCTGGTCCTCGTCTACATCCTGGCCAACCTGATCGTGGACCTGCTCTACGCCGTGCTCGACCCGAGGATCCGCTATGAGTGACCCCGCTGTGAGTGGCCCCGCCGTGCGCGTCGGCGGAGGTGACGGCGGGAGCGGCACCGCCCCGCGCGGCGCCGCGGCCCCCAGGGCCAGGCACGCCAGGCGCGCCAAGTCCCCCGGCGGATCCCCCGCCCGGCCCTCCCGGGGCGCGCCGGCGGGCAGGCCCGCCAGCCTCTGGAGCGACGCCTGGCACGAGCTGCGCCGCCGTCCGCTCTTCGTCGCCGCGGCCGTGCTGATCGGCGTGATCCTGCTCATGGCCGCGGTGCCCCAGCTCTTCACGTCGGTGGACCCGTACGACGCCGCGAGCTGCCGGCTGGGCGACGCCCGCCAGGCGCCGAGCGCCGCGCACTGGTTCGGCACCGACAACCAGGGATGCGACACCCTCGCCCGCACGGTCTACGGGACGCGCAACTCCCTGCTGGTGGGCCTGAGCACCACCGCCGTCACCGTCCTGGTCGGGGGACTCCTCGGCCTGGTGGCCGGGTTCCGCGGCGGGCTGCCGGACGCGCTGCTCTCCCGGGTGAGCGAGGTCTTCTTCGCGATCCCGTCGGTCCTCGGCGCGCTGCTGATCCTGGCGGTCTTCCGCACCGGCACGGTGTGGACGGTCATGCTCGCGCTGGCCGTCCTGGCCTGGCCGATGACCTTCCGCATCATGCGGGCGGCGGTGATCGCCGCCAGGGGCCAGGACTACGTGGTCGCGGCCCGGGCGCTCGGGGCCTCCGGCAGGCGGATCATGTTCCGGCACATCCTGCCCAACGCGGTCACCTCGGTGATCGTGGTCGCCACGGTCAACCTCGGCGTGTTCATCGCCGCCGAGGCGGGTCTGTCGTTCCTGGGCGTCGGCATCCAGTCGCCCGAGATCTCCTGGGGTCTCATGATCGCCGATGCTCGGCCGCGCTTCCTGGAGGCGGCGAGCCCGCTGCTGTTCCCGGCGGCGTTCCTGAGCCTGACCGTGCTGGCCTTCATCATGCTGGGCGACGCGGTGCGCGACGCCCTCGATCCGAAGCTGCGGTAGGGGGAGTTTTTCGTGAGCATGACCTCAATGCCGCCGCTGCCGGCCTGGGGAGCCCCGGAGAGCGAGCCGCTGCTCGCCGTCGAGGACCTGCACGTGGAGTTCGTCACCCGGCAGGGGACGGTGAAGGCGGTCAACGGGGTCGGCTACGCGCTGCACCCCGGCGAGACGCTCGCCGTGCTCGGCGAGTCGGGCTCGGGCAAGTCGGTGACCGCGCAGGCGATCATGGGCATCCTCGACACGCCGCCGGCCCGCGTCCCGAAGGGGCGGATCCGCTTCCGCGGCACCGACCTGCTCGGGCTCTCCGAGGACGCGCGCTCCCAGGTGCGCGGGAGCCGGATCGCGATGATCTTCCAGGACGCGCTCTCCGCGCTGAACCCGGTGTTCACCGTGGGCTCGCAGATCGCCGAGATGTTCCGGGTGCACCGGGGCATGTCCCGGCGGGACGCCGAGCGCAGGGCGGTCGAGCTCATGGACCGGGTCCGCATCCCGGGCGCCCGGCAGCGGCTGCACGACTACCCCCACCAGTTCTCCGGCGGCATGCGCCAGCGCATCATGATCGCGATGGCGATCGCGCTCGACCCGGAGGTGCTGATCGCCGACGAGCCGACCACCGCGCTCGACGTGACGGTGCAGGCGCAGATCATGGAGCTGCTCGCCGAGCTCAAGCGCGAGAGCGACATGGGCCTGATCCTGATCACCCACGATCTCGGCGTGGTGGCCGACGTCGCGGACAAGATCGTGGTCATGTACGGCGGGCGCGTCGTGGAGAACGCCCCCGTGCACGACCTCTACCGGGCCCCCGCCCACCCCTACACCAGGGGCCTGCTGGACTCGATCCCCAGGATCGACCGGAAGGGGCGGGAGCTGCACGCCATCGCGGGCATGCCGCCGAACCTGCTCGACATGCCGCCGGGCTGCGCCTTCGCCCCCCGCTGCCCCTACCGCCAGGACGACTGCGTCACCGCGGCGCCGCCGCTGCACCGGATCGGCTCGACGCGCGGCAGCGCCTGCCACTACTGGAGGGAGGTCCTCGATGGCAGCCACGGGTGATGCGATCCTCGAGGTCCGCGACCTGGTCAAGCACTTCCCGCTCACCCAGGGCGTGGTCGTGCGCAAGCAGATCGGCGCGGTCAGGGCCGTGGACGGGATCTCCTTCGACCTGCGCCGCGGCGAGACCCTCGGCATCGTGGGGGAGTCGGGCTGCGGCAAGTCCACGCTGGCCAAGCTGCTGATGGGTCTGGAGCGGCCGACCCGCGGATCGGTCCGGATCAAGGGCCGGGAGATCGCCGGGGCCAAGGGCGGCGAGCTCAAGCGGATCCGCCGCAACATCCAGCTGGTGATGCAGGACCCGTACACCTCGCTGAACCCGCGGATGACGGTCGGCGACATCGTCGGCGAGCCGTACGAGATCCATCCGGAGGCGGCGCCCAAGGGCGACCGGCGCCGCAGGGTCCAGGCGCTCCTGGAGCTCGTGGGCCTCGACCCCGACCACGTCAACCGGTACCCGCACCAGTTCTCCGGCGGGCAGCGCCAGCGCATCGGCATCGCCAGAGGGCTGGCGCTCCAGCCGGAGGTCATCGTCTGCGACGAGCCGGTCTCCGCGCTCGACGTCTCGATCCAGGCCCAGGTGGTCAACCTGCTGGCGCGGCTGCAGCGGGATCTCGGCCTGTCCTACGTCTTCATCGCCCACGACCTGTCGGTGGTCCGGCACATCGCCGACCGGGTCGGCGTGATGTACCTGGGCAAGATGGTCGAGCTCGGCAGGGACGCCGAGGTCTACGGCCAGCCGGCGCACCCCTACACCCAGGCGCTGCTCTCGGCCGTGCCGGTCCCCGACCCCGAGGGGCGCGAGCGCCGCGAG
This sequence comes from Thiemannella venezuelensis, assembly GCF_014203605.1. Classification (GTDB taxonomy): domain Bacteria; phylum Actinomycetota; class Actinomycetes; order Streptosporangiales; family Streptosporangiaceae; genus Planomonospora_A; species Planomonospora_A venezuelensis. The sequence goes on from NZ_JACHJJ010000016.1 coordinate 18,191, forward strand.
CGGATCGTGCTGCGGGGGGACCCGCCCTCCCCGGCGAACCCGCCCTCGGGCTGCCGGTTCCGCACCAGGTGCTGGAAGGCGCAGGAGGTCTGCGCCCAGCAGGAGCCGCCGCTGCAGCTGCGGCCGGGCACCTGGCACGAGAGCGCCTGCCACTTCCCGCAGATCCACGACGTGATCCGCGCCTTCTGAGGCGCACGGGAGAGGGGTTTCCCCACCGGGGGAAGGACCCTCTCCCGTGCACGGGGCGGCGGCCGGCGCGGTGGCCGCACGCGGGTCAGCCCTGCAGGCCGTTGAACAGCTTGCCGAGGAGGCCGCCGGCGAGGCTGGTGAGCGGGTTGCCGCCGCCACCGCCGAGCAGGCTGCCGAGCTGGCCGCCCACCGGGCTCCCGCCGCCGGCCTGCTCGGGGCCGTGCCCCTGCTCCGGCCCGTGTCCCTGCTCGGGGCCGTGCCACTGCTCAGGGCCCTGGCCCTGCTCCGGGCCGTGCCACTGCTCCTGCTCCGGACCGTGCCACTGCTCCTGCATGCCGTTCTCCTGCGGCTGGGGCCAGGGGTCGGCGGACGCGACGGCGGCCGTGCCGACGACGGCGAGGCAGGCGATGGCGGAGGCGGCGATGATGCGACGGACCATGATGTTTCCCCCGAAGGAATCCCGGGCAGGACACGCGAATATCCGGCCGCGTTCCGTGCCCACATGACTACGCGTTGGCGCCTAGCAGTATGGGCCTCCGTCCGCCGCGGCGCATGAAGGCACGTCAACTAACGGCGATGATGGCCGATCCATGACCGAACAGGCCCTGGTTGGCGGCCAGACCTGCCCTGGCGTTGACCACCTGGCGGGCTCCCGCCGTACCGCGCAGCTGCCGGGCGAGTTCGCACACCTGAGCGATCGCCTGCGCCGGGATGGCCTCGCCGAAGGAGGCGAGCCCCCCCGAGGGGTTCACCGGGATCCGGCCGCCGAGCGCGGTGTCCCCGGCGCGCAGGAGCTTGCCCGCCTCGCCCGGCGGGGCCAGCCCGACGTCCTCGGCCCAGTCGAGCTCCAGCGCGGTGGACAGGTCGTAGACCTCGGCGAACGACAGGTCCTGCGGGCCGATCCCGGCCTCCTCGTAGGCGGCGTGGGCGATGGAGGCGCGGAAGGTCCGCTCGGGGGGCGGCACGGCCGCGGTCGAGTCGGTGGCGAAGCACGGCAGTTCGAGAACGGTGTTGGGGAAGGCGGGGGTGACCGTGGAGACGGCGGCGAGGCGCACCGCCGTGCTCAGGCCGCGGCGGCGGGCGTAGTCCGCCGAGGCGAGGACCACCGCGGCGCCGCCGTCGGAGGTGGCGCAGATGTCCATGAGCCGGAGCGGGTCGGCCACCATCGGGGAGGCGAGGACCTCCTCGGCGGTCGCGGTCCTGCGGTAGCGGGCGTTCTCGTTCAGCGAGCCGGCCAGCGCGTTCTTGACCTTGACCGCGGCGAAGTCCTGCGGGGTGTCGCCGTACAGGGCCATCCGCCTGCGCGCGTAGAGCGCGAAGTACGCCGGGTTGGTGGCGCCGAGCAGTCGGAACCTGAGCCAGTCGGGGTCGTCCGGGCGGTCGCCGCCCACCGGTCTGAAGAAGCCCTTGGGCGTGGAGTCGGCCCCGACGACCAGCGCCACGTCGCACAGGCCCGCCAGGATGCGGGTGCGGGCGATGTCGATCGCCTGCGCGCCCGAGGCGCACGCCGCGTAGCAGGAGGCGATCCGCGCACCCGTCCAGCCGAGCGCCTGGGCGAAGGTGGCTCCGGCGACGAAACCGGGGTATCCGTTCCTGATCGTGTCGGCGCCCACCACGTACTGGACCTCGGTCCAGTCCAGGCCCGCGTCGCGCAGCGCGGCCCGGGCGGCGGCCACGCCGTACTCGGTGAAGGGCCGCCCCCACTTGCCCCAGGGGTGCATTCCGGTGCCCGCGATGACGACGTCCACGCGTTATCCCATCCTCGTGCCGGTGCCGGGCCGCGCGCTCACGGCCGGCCCCACATCCAGACCTCCGGGCCGTCCGCGAGCGCGCCCGAGGTCAGCTCCAGTTCCATTCCGACGCGCAGGTCCTCCACGGCCAGGTCCTTCACCTGTCCCAGCACGACGATCCCCTCCTCGGACAGCTCCACCGCCGCCAGGGTCACCGGCGTGTACGGCTCCGCCGCCACGAACGGGGCGGGGGGCGGGTAGCAGGCGTTGGTGTAGGACCAGACGGTGCCGCGCCGGGAGAGGCGCGCGGGGGCCAGGTCCTCCCCCGCGCAGTGCGGGTTGCGGCAGAACCCCGTCTGGGGAGGGAAGTAGACGGTCCGGCAGTCGGCGCAGCGGGTGCCGAGCAGGTACACGGCGCCGTCGTCGGTGACGAACCAGCCGTCGATCGCGGGTGCGGCCATGGACCGATATTACACAAGCGCTTGTTAGGTGACATCCCCTCCGGGAGGAGGGCCGGAGGGGCGGGGCCGGGCGGCCGGGAGCGGCGGGCGTCCCCGGCGGCGGCGTCCGGCCAGCCGGTGGAGCGCGAGGACGAGGACGAACAGGACCAGCGCGGCGCAGACGGCCTGGCGCGAGTCCGCCATCGCGTCCCGCCCGGTGACGGTGGCCGCGGTCGGCACGGCGGCGCCCGCGTCCTCGCCGGAGACCGCGGCCGTGCCCTCGCCGGAGGCGCCCCGCGGGGGGACGCGCGCCCGGAGCGGCCGCTGCCGTGCCCCGGCCGCCTGCTCCAGCGCGCGGGCGGCGTTGACCACGCCGTGGCCGTAGGCGGGATCGTGGCCCTCGGCGGGTGGACGGGTGGCGCCGCGCTCGACGGCCCGGCGGACCTGCGCCGGACTCAGCTCGGGGAACTCCGCCCTGACCAGCGCCGCGACCCCGGCGACCAGGGCGGCGGCCGAGCTCGTGCCGTCCGTGACGACGTAGGATCCGGTCCTGTCGGCGGTGACGATCCCGGTGCCCGGCGCGACCACCGAGAGGTCGTCCTGGCGGTTGGAGAAGGGCGCCACCCGCATGTTCTCGTCCACCGCGCCCACCGAGATGACGCCCGGGTAGGCGGCGGGGAAGTTCTTCCGGCCGGGGCCCGCGCCGTCGTTGCCGGAGGAGGCCACCAGCACCACGCCCCGGCCGAGCGCGTACCGCACCGCGCGCTGCTCGGCCGCCGAGCCCTCCCACGACCCGCTGCCGCATCCCAGGGACATGTTGATCACCTGGGCGCCGTGGTCCACGGCGTAGCGGATGCCCCGGGCGAGCGCGTTCCCGCCCCGCTGCCTGGCCCGGCCGCGCCGGGGGTCGTCGTTCTCCAGCGCCACCCGGACCGAGAGGATCGTCGAGCCGGGGGCGACCCCCAGCACCCCGGCGGTACGGCCGCCGCCGTGCCCGCGCCCGGCGATGAGACTGGCCATGGCCGTGCCGTGGCGGCCCCACAGGGACTCCCGGCGCGCGGTCCCCGTCAGGTCGGGACCCTCGACGACCGCGCCCGCCAGATCGGGGTGGGCGGGATCGACCCCCGTGTCCAGCACCGCGACGACCACGCCCTCGCCGCGGGTCGTCCGCCAGGCTTCCGGCGCGTCCAGCGGGGCCAGCGCCCACTGCCGGGCCCGCTGGTGCACGGGGACCGGGGGGTCGTCGGGACCGCGGACCGAGGGCCAGGCGAAGGCGACCAGGGAGATCGTGATCAGGATCGCGCCGAGCGCGTGCATGCGGGACACGGCGACCTCGTCGGAGGGGAGACGGCAGGTGCGGGTGGGGGGATTCTGGCATGTGGTCCCGCGATGAAACCGGCGCTTTCGGTAAACGGAGCGATACGTACTGTTAGTCTCTTTGGTAACAACAGTCCCATATGTGAGGGATGGGCTCGTGCGGCTCCGGGCCCTCAGGGGGCCGGGGAGAGCCGTACGTGAGCGCCCGGGGGCAGGCCGAGACGCTGCGAGGCGTCACCGGAGTTGATCGCCAGCGCGATGAGCCCGGCCGAGTCGGTGAAGGCGACCACCTCGCCCGGAGGCACCGCGGCGAACGTCTCCCGGAACGGGACGGAGATCTGCCGCCGGCCCAGCCGTACCGCCAGGGTGCCCCCCGGCCGGGCCCCCAGCCCGGCCAGGTCGCCCGCGCCGATCGAGAGCTGCACGTTGCCGTAGTGGTCCACCGAGAGCACCTCGCCCTCCACCACGCCCTCCCGCACCAGGGAGGTCGGCGTCGGGAAGCTGGCCAGCCGGTCCAGCGGGACCTGCGGCCCCAGGCCGGCCGGGTCCCGCCCGGCCGCCAGGTGGGCGGCGACCGGCGCGAAGACGTCGCGTCCCAGGAAGGTCGGGGAGACCGGCCGCAGGAACAGCTCCTCGTCGGTGATCTCGTAGGCCGCCCCGGCCCCGCCGACGGCCTGGGCCGCCCACGACAGCACTCCGTTGTCCGGGCCGAGGAGGACGTGGTCGCCGGCCGTGACCGCCACGGCCCGGCGCGAGCGGCCGCCGTCGGGGTCGATCACGGCGACGTGCACGCCCGCGGGGAGGTAGGGGATCGTCTGCGCCAGGATCGCCGCGCCACGCCGTACGTCGCCGGAGGGGACCAGATGGCAGACGTCGATGATCCGCGTCTGCGGCGCGATCCGGGCGATCACGCCGTGGCACGCGGCGACGTAGCCGTCTTCCAGGCCGTAGTCAGTGAGGAGGGTGATGACAGAGGTCACATCTGGTGACTGTACGTCTCCATATCCGCCATGAACAGCCGGAAGTTCCCGACTATCCTGGCTTCGGGCCGCGTGCGCGCGGTGGGATCACCGCGTGCCCGACCGAGGAGGACCGCCAATGGACACTGCGCCGATTCCCGGTGACAGTGCTGCCCGGAAACCAGCCTTGCGGGCTCTCACGGAGAGGGAGAAGAACCTGCTCGCCTTCGAGCGCCAATGGTGGCGTTACGCGGGCGCCAAGGAGCAGGCCGTCCGCGAGGCGTTCGACATCTCCGCCACCCGTTACTACCAGTTGCTCGGCGAGCTCATCGACAGACCCGAGGCGCTCGCCCACGATCCGATGCTGGTCAAGCGCCTGCGCCGGCTCCGGGACGCCCGCAGGCGCGACCGCGCCGCCCGAAGACTGGGCCTACGTCCCTGATATCCGGGTACGGCCGGAAAGTGCCTCCTGTGCACTGCTGTGACAGGAGGCGCGATCCGGGCGGCCGCCCGGACAGGAGGACGTCCCGGAAGGCAGGACCGTGATGCGTCAAGGACACCCCGGCCCCGGACGCCGGGGTCTCCCCGCTGGAGACGATCGATGACCGAAGGACTGGAAGCGATCCTGGACGATCCCGCCGGAGCGGTGATCGGCCTCGACTTCGACGGCACGCTCGCCCCGATCGTGCCCGATCCGGAGGCGGCCAGGATCCACCCGGCCGGTCCCGGGGTGCTGGCCAGGCTCGGTGACCTGGTCGGCTCCCTGGTGGTCGTCACCGGCCGCCCCGCCGGCACGGCCGTCGAGTACGGCTCCCTGGCCCGGGTGCCGGGACTGGTCGTGCTCGGCCACTACGGCCTCGAACGCTGGGAGGCGGGCCGGCTCACCGCCCCGCCCCCCCACCCCGGCCTGGACCTGGTCAGGGCCGAGCTGCCCCGGCTCGTCGCCGGGCTCGCCGGGGCCAGGATCGAGGACAAGGGCCGCTCCGTCGCCGTGCACACGCGCCGGGCCTCCGCTCCGCAGGCCGCGCTCGACGCGCTGCGCGAGCCGGTCGGCGCGCTGGCCGCCGCGACCGGCCTGGCGGTCGAGCCGGGCAAGTTCGTGCTGGAGCTCCGCCCGCCCGGGATGGACAAGGGCGTGGCGCTCGGGGCCTTCCTGGAGGAGCGCTCGGCGCGTTCGGTGCTGTTCGCCGGGGACGACCTGGGGGACCTGGCGGCGTTCGCGGCCGTGCGGGCGTCCGGGCTGCCGGGGGTGACGGTGTTCAGCGGATCCGCCGAGCTCAGCGTGGAGGCCGACCTCGTGGTGGACGGCCCCTCCGGGGTGGTCGGCCTCCTCGGCTCCATCGCCGACGCGCTCTCGGCGCGGCGCCCGGTGTAGCGCGGACCGGCGCTCCCGGGGCCCCCGCTCCGGGCGGACGGTCCCGGGGCGTGCGGGCGCGTACAACCGCCCGTTAAGCGAACGGCAAGCGGGCGTCGCTAGCGTGCACGGCATGAGAAAGCGCTCCATCGTCATCGCCGCGCTGGCCGGCTCCGCCCTCCTCGCGGCGCCCGCGGTCGCCTCCGCCTCCCCGGCCGCCGAGGCCTCCGCCGCCGGGACGAAGACCGTGTCCTTCCGCGGGATGAACCTGAAGGTGCCCTCCGGCTGGCAGGTGCACCGGGATGGCGACTGGATGCTCGTGCAGACCGGAAAGTGCGAGACGCCCGCCTACTTCGCCCCGAAGTGCCAGGGCTTCTGGGTCCTCGGCCCGAAGGCGATCAAGTACGGTGACGAAGGGTTCGACCCCTACACCGGCGAGCAGCCGTTCTACCCCGCGAGCGACGTGCAGCGGTGCCCCTTCAACGGCAGGTACGGCCAGGTCCTCGGCAAGCCCACCGCGCTCGGCCTGCGCCAGGTCGGCCGCGGGCACAAGGCGAAATACGTGTCCTGGTTCGGCCGGTGCGTGAAGGACGGCAACGGCGAGCAGACGGCCACCTTCGACCAGCGCGAGTGGTTCCTGCCCGCGTCGAAGATCCTCGTGGTGGACGTGTGGAGGACGCCGGGGCTGCCGAACATCCTGAAGAACGCCACCTGGAGGTGACCATGATCTCCCCGGCGGGCGATGGCTTCGCGGACTGCCCGCCGGGGGCTCTCAGCGGCCGGCTGAGAGCACCCCGCCGGCGGCCAGGCCGATGAGGGCGGGGACCAGGAGGAACGCCTGCCGGGTGCCGAACCCGTCGGCCAGCGCGCCCAGCAGGAACGGCCCGGCCCCGACCGCGAGACCGGAGAAGACCGAGGCCACGGCCGAGGCCCGGTCCGGTCGGCCGGCCGAGGCGTCGAGCACGCGGGCCAGCGCCAGCGGGAAGTGCAGCGAGACTCCGAGGCCGGACAGCGCCACGCCCAGGTAGGACAGGACCGGGTCCCCGCTCGTCCACAGGATCGCCCAGCCCGCGCAGGTGAGGGCGAGCGCGCCCACCAGCAGGGTGGCGGGCGGGACCCGCAGGGCCAGCCGGGCCCCGCCCCACCGCCCGGCCGCGATGCCCGCGGTGAACGCGGTCAGCGCGGTCGCCGCCTCGGCGGCCGAGAGCCCGGTCTGGGCGGAGACCAGTTCGGCCGCCCACAGGTTGAAGGAGAACTCCAGCGCGACGCAGCAGAACAGCACCGCGCCGGCCAGGTAGAACCGCCGCCCGAACCGCCCCGCGCCCACCGGAGCGGCGACCCCGGCGGGGGCCCCGGCTCCGGCCGGGGTCCCGGCGGCGGCTCCGGCCGGGGTCCGGGCCGCGGTCCCGCCGGTGCCCCCGGCCGCGGCTCCGGCGGCCTTCTCCCCGGGGATCCAGACGCGGCCCATGACGAGGGCGAGCAGGACGGTCACGACCGGGGTCATGACCAGCGCCACCCGCCAGCCCAGCGCGCTCTGCGCGGCGAAGCTCACCGCGAACGGCACCGCGACGCCGACGGTCACGCCGACGGCGTTGGCCTCGCTGATCGCCGCGGCGCCCGCCGGGCCGTGGTGGTCGCTGAGCACGGCCATGCCCGAGTAGAGGGTGAGCGAGGCCATCCCGCTGGCGACGCCGTACCCGAGGAGGGTGATCGGGAGGGCGTCGCCGACGGCCACCAGCAGCACGCCGGCGTTCATCCCCGCCAGGCCGGTCCAGGTGACGGCCCGGCGGCCGAACCTGCGGGTCAGCCAGGGGAGGGCCAGGCCGGTGAGGACGGCGCCGACGGCCATCGCGGTGCCGTGCAGGCCGGCGACCGCCTGGGTGACGCCCTGGTCGATGCGGAGCAGCGGCAGGACCGCGCTGAGGCCGTACAGGTAGGTGGCGAACGCGGCGAGCTGCAGGTAGATGAGCCAGGTGGCGCGATCACGGACCAGTCTGACGGGCGCGATCGTGGTCACTGCGTCTCCCCCGAGCGGACGAAAGTTGAAATGTCCACGAAAACTATCTCACCCGGTCGGGAACGCCCGCGGGACCGGTCCACGGGGACCGCCGGGGCGGGGGTTCACTGCAGGGCGGTGAGCTGCTCGGCGAACCAGCGGTGCGGAGGGAGCGCGGTGGCGGCGGCGGCCAGCCGGGCGCCGCGCCGCACGCGCTCCTCCTCGGGCATGACCAGCCCCCGGTGCAGCGCCGCGGCCGTGGCCGTGACGTCGTAGGGGTTGACCACCAGCGCGTGCTCGCCCAGCTCCGCGGCCGCCCCCGCCTCGCGGGACAGGACCAGCGCGCTGTCCGGGGAGAGCACGGGCCCCTCCTTGGCCACCAGGTTCATGCCGTCGCGGATCGGGTTGACCAGCAGCACGTCGGCCAGGCGGTAGGCGGCCAGCGAGCGCGGGTAGTCGTCGTTGACGTTGAGGATCAGGGGGTCCCAGTCCTCGGTGGCGTACTCGTCCTCGATCTCCTTGGCGCAGCGCTGCACCGCGGCGGTGTACTCGCGGTACTCGGGCAGGTCGTGCCGGGACGGGTAGGCGAAGGCCAGGTGCACGACGCGGCCGTGCCACTCCGGGTGCGCGCCGAGGAACTCCCGGTAGGCGCTCAGCCCCCGGACGATGTTCTTGGACAGCTCGGTCCGGTCGATCCTGACGATCAGCTTCCGGTCGCCGACCTGGTCGCGCAGGGCCGCCATGTTCGACTCGACGTCGGGCTCGCTCGCCCGGGCCCAGAGCGCCTCGCCGTCCACGCCCAGCCCGTGCACGCCGATCCGGGTGGTCCGCCCGGCGTGGGAGACGGTACGGCTCACGCGGTCGACTCCGGCGCCGAGCAGCCGCTCGCAGCAGTCCATGAAGGCCCCGGCCCAGCGCGCGGTCAGGAACCCCGCGTGGTCGGCGCCCAGGATGCCTTCCAGGACCTCGGCGGCGACGTCGTCGGGGAGCAGGGCGAAGTACTCCGGGGGCGCCCACGGGGTGTGCGAGAAGTGCGCGATCCGCAGGTCGGGCCGTTCGACCCGGAGCATGGCCGGGGTGAGGGTCAGGTGGTAGTCCTGCACCATCACCCGCGCCCCGTGCCCGGCCTCCTCGGCCAGGGCCAGCGCGAACGCCGCGTTGTAGGACTGGTAGGACTCCCACTCCCGGCGGAAGCGGGCGTCGAAGTGCGGCGTGTTGGGCGTGTCGTAGAGCAGGTGGTTGACGAACCAGAGGGTGGAGTTGGCCACCGCGTTGTAGGCGCGGTGGAAGGTGGCCGGGGGGATGTCGAGCATCCGCAGGGCGCCGGTGTCGTAGCCCGCCTGGTCGAGGCGGCCGCCGGGCGCCTGCCGTACGGCGGCGCGGTCGCCGTCGGAGAGCGCGGCGCAGACCCAGAGCACCTTCAGGTCCCTGGCCACCTCCGACAGGCCGGAGACCAGGCCGCCGCCGCCCCTGCGCATGGACAGCGAGCCGTCCTCGGAGGTGGTGAATGAGAAGGGGCCACGGTTGGAGGCCACCAGGATCGCGTTCATGGGCATCCCTCGCCGGCGGACGTGCTTGCCACGAAGGTTAACCTTCCATGACCTTCGCCCGTAGGATATGCAGCGACTGTGACCGCTGATGGGGGCTCGTGATGGCGCTGGACGAGACGACCGAGGAACTGGCCCGCGCGGCCGCCCGCGGCGACCACCGCGCCCTGGGCGAGCTGCTCAAGCGGATCGAGCCCGACGTGCTGCGGCACTGCGGGCGGATCCTGCCCTACCGGCAGGACGCCGAGGAGGCGAGCCAGGACACCCTGCTGGCGGTGGCCCGCAACATCGGCCGCTTCGAGGGCCGGGCCAGGTTCAGCACCTGGCTGCACATCGTGACCGCCAACTGCGCCCGGACCACCTACCGCTCGCTGAAGCGCCGGGCCGCCGAGCAGAGCTCCGACGAGCTGCCGCTGCAGAAACCCGACGTCGCCCGGGTGAGCGTGATCGCGGGGTCCCGGCTGGACCTGCTCGACGCGATGGAGGCGCTGGAGGCGTCCAAGCCGGAGCTGGCGCAGGCGCTGGTGCTGCGCGACATCTGCCAGCTCGACTACAACGAGGTGGCCGAGCAGCTCGGCATCCCGCTCGGCACCGCCAAGTCCCGCATCCACCAGGCCCGCAAGTACGTGCAGGGAGCGCTGGGCGACGCCTACGGCCTCCGGTCCTGAGCGGAGCCGGCCGTCCACCAGATAACACACGGCGTCTCGCGAAGTGAGATGAGTGGTGGAGCACGGCGACGGGCAAGGTAGAGTGCAGGTGACCTGCCAGCCAGGTCGCGACAACTTCATATGTGCTCATCCAGAGGGGTGGAGGGACCGGCCCTGCGAAGCCCCGGCAACCCTCCCGGTTCAAGACTCGTGATCTGACGAGGTCGGCCGGGACAGGTGCCAATTCCGGTCTGCGACCAAGGTGGCCGCAGACGAAGATGAGGGAAAGGCCTCGCTTCATGGCGCTCACGACCGCTGAAACCACCCCCGCTCTCGTCCGCGACCTGGACTTCGGCCCCGCCGTCGCGCTGTCCTGCCGGGAGTGCGGAGCCCGCTACGACCTCGGTCCCAGCTTCGCCTGTACCGAGTGTTTCGGTCCCCTCGAAATCGCCTACGAGTTCCCGAAGGTCACCCGCGAGCAGATCGCCGCGGGGCCGGCCAACATCTGGCGCTACCGCTCGCTGCTCCCGGTCCCGGCGGACGTGACGGACAAGCCCAACATGGCCCCCGGCTGGACCAAGCTGGTCAAGGCCGACAACCTCGCCCGGGAGCTGGGCCTGCGCTCCCTGCACGTGAAGGACGACTCCGGCAACCCCACGCACTCCTTCAAGGACCGCGTGGTGGCCATCGCCGTCGAGGCGGCGCGCAACTTCGGCTTCCACACCCTGTCCTGCTCCTCCACCGGCAACCTCGCGGGCGCGGTCACCGCGGCCGCCGCCCGCGCCGGGCTGGACGCCTGCGTGTTCATCCCCGCCGACCTGGAGCAGGCCAAGATCGTCATGGCCTCGGTGTACGGCGGGCGCCTCGTCGGCATCGACGGCACCTACGACGACGTGAACCGCTTCTGCTCCGAGCTCATCGGCGACGAGCTGGGCGACAAGTGGGGCTTCGTCAACGTCAACCTCCGCCCGTACTACGCCGAGGGCTCCAAGACGCTGGCCTACGAGATCGCCGAGCAGCTCGGGTGGCGGCTCCCGGACCAGATCGTCATCCCGGTGGCCTCCGGCTCCCAGCTCACGAAGATCGACAAGGGGTTCAAGGAGCTGATCGCCCTCGGTCTCGTCGAGGAGAAGCCGTACAAGATCTTCGCCGCCCAGGCCGAGGGCTGCTCCCCGGTCTCGTCCGCGTACAAGGCGGGCCACGACGTGATCCGGCCGGTGAAGCCCGACACGATCGCCAAGTCGCTGGCGATCGGCAACCCGGCGGACGGCCCGTACGTCCTGGACATCGCCCGGCGTACCGGCGGCGCGGTGGAGGACGTCACGGACGCCGAGATCGTCGAGGCGATCCGGCTGCTGGCCAGGACCGAGGGCGTCTTCGCGGAGACCGCGGGCGGCGTCACCGTCGGCGTGCTGCGCAAGCTGGCCGCCGAGGGCAGGATCGACCCCGACGCCGAGACGGTGGTCCTCAACACCGGCGACGGTCTGAAGACCCTCGACGCGGTCGCCGACCAGGCGCGTCCCGCCGCGGTCATTCGCCCTTCCCTCGACGCGTTCCGTACGGCTTTCGCGTAAGAACTCCTGAAAGGTCTTAGACATGTCTGTTTCTGTGCGGATTCCGACGATCCTGCGCACGTATACCAACGGCTCGGCAGAAGTGAGCGGGCAGGGCGCGACCCTCCGCGAGGTTCTCCAGAAGCTCGACGCGGACTTCCCCGGCATCGGTGCCCGCATTCTTGATGAAACGGGCAGGATCCGTCGTTTCGTCAACGTCTACGTCGGAGAAGAGGACGTCCGTTTCGCGGACAACCTCGACACCGCCACGCCGGACGGCGTCCAGGTCTCCATCATCCCGGCGGTCGCCGGAGGCTGAAGCCGCGCCCCTCTGGCCCTCTCCGTGCCCCTGCGGGGCCTTCGAGGGGCCTCCCGCAGCGTTCCCCGACACCCGCACCGGCTCCGGCCGCGTGCGGGTGTCGTGCTCTGCGGCGGGAGTCCGCTTCTGGGACGCAATGAAATAATGCAAACTTGAACTAACTAATCGTGATAGCAAACTTCTGCTACGTATTAAAAGGGTTCCTAAAGCATTGATCGGTGATTGACTCTGTTGCCCCACGGTGTCCCACAGGTATGGTCGAGAACGATCGACGCGGGCGGTGCTCCGCCCCGGAGATCGAGGACCGCGCGAGTGGAATGGGCGCGGCTCTCAAAGTCCGGTAAGAGGAGTCGGAAGTGGCGCAGGGCACCGTCAAATGGTTCAACGCGGACAAGGGCTACGGCTTCATCGCGGTAGACGGTGGTAAGGATGTTTTCGTCCATTACTCCGCGATCATGATGGATGGCTACCGTGCGCTCGAGCAGGGCCAGCGGGTCGAGTTCGAGATCACCCAGGGTCAGAAGGGTCCCCAGGCGGAGTCCGTCCGGACCGTCTGAGGCCCTCCGTCGCGTCGGGGAGAGCTGCCGGCGGACCCCGGGGCAGCGCAGTCCGCGTGGGTCCCCGCACCTGTCGGCCCGGCCCGCCTCATCCGGTGGGCCGGGCCCTCGCGTCTCCGGAGCCTTCTTCCGCTCCTCCGTCCCCGTCTCCTCTGCTTCGCCCCCTCTGTCGCCTCCTGTCCCGGCCGGAGGGGCCTTCCCGTCTTCGCCCTGAGCTGATCCCAGGTCAGGATGGCCGAGGCTTGCACTCGGCAGGGTAGAGTGCTAAACAATTCGTTGGCACTCTCTGTTTGAGAGTGCCAACCCTGGATCGAGGCGATGGGGCCCGCCGAACGGAGTCGCGGGCCCGCATGCCGTCGCGGGCGTCGGCTCGATCCGGTGCACGCCACCCCGTGTTTGGGAGGTCTAGCCGTATGGCAGCCAAGATGATCGCGTTTGACGAGGACGCCCGGCGCGGTCTCGAGCGCGGTATGAACCAGCTCGCGGACGCCGTCAAGGTGACCCTCGGCCCCAAGGGCCGCAACGTCGTGCTGGAGAAGAAGTGGGGCGCCCCCACGATCACCAACGACGGTGTCTCCATCGCCAAGGAGATCGAGCTCGAGGACCCGTGGGAGAAGATCGGGGCCGAGCTCGTCAAGGAAGTCGCCAAGAAGACCGACGACGTCGCGGGCGACGGCACCACCACCGCCACCGTGCTCGCTCAGGCTCTGGTCCGCGAGGGCCTTCGCAACGTCGCCGCCGGCGCCAACCCGATGTCCCTGAAGAAGGGCATCGAGGCCGCCGTCGAGCGCGTCTCCGAGGAGCTCTCCAAGCTGGCCAAGGACGTGGAGACGAAGGCGCAGATCGCCTCCACCGCCTCCATCTCCGCGGGCGACGCGCAGATCGGCGAGATGATCGCCGAGGCGATGGACAAGGTCGGCAAGGAAGGCGTCATCACCGTCGAGGAGAGCAACACCTTCGGCCTGGAGCTCGAGCTCACCGAGGGCATGCGCTTCGACAAGGGTCTGATCTCGATGTACTTCGTGACCGACCCCGAGCGCATGGAGGCCGTCCTCGACGACCCGTACATCCTGGTCGTCAACTCCAAGGTCTCCGCCAACAAGGACCTGCTCCCGGTCCTCGACAAGGTCGTGCAGGCCGGCAAGCCGCTGCTGATCATCGCCGAGGACGTCGAGGGCGAGGCCCTGGCCACCCTGGTCGTCAACAAGATCCGCGGCCTGTTCAAGTCCGTCGCCGTCAAGGCCCCGGGCTTCGGCGACCGCCGCAAGGCCATGCTGGGCGACATCGGCATCCTGACCGGCGCCCAGGTCATCAGCGAGGACCTCGGCCTCAAGCTCGAGTCCACCACGCTGGACCAGCTCGGCCGCGCCCGCCAGGTCATCGTCACCAAGGACGAGACCACGATCGTCGACGGCGCCGGTGACGCCGAGCAGATCGCCGGCCGGGTCAACCAGATCCGCGCCGAGATCGAGAACACCGACTCCGACTACGACCGCGAGAAGCTCCAGGAGCGCCTCGCCAAGCTGGCCGGCGGCGTCGCCGTCATCAAGGCCGGCGCGGCGACCGAGGTCGAGCTCAAGGAGCGCAAGCACCGCATCGAGGACGCCGTCCGCAACGCCAAGGCGGCCGTCGAGGAGGGCATCGTCCCCGGCGGCGGTGTCGCGCTGCTGCAGGCCGGCGCCAAGGCCTTCGACAAGCTGGAGCTGGCCGGCGACGAGGCCACCGGTGCCGCGATCGTCCGCAAGGCGCTCGAGGAGCCGCTGAAGCAGATCGCCGTCAACGCCGGCCTCGAGGGCGGCGTCGTGGTGGAGAAGGTGCGCAACCTCACCCCGGGTGAGGGCCTCAACGCCGCCTCCGGCGAGTACGTCAACATGTTCGAGTCGGGCATCATCGACCCGGCCAAGGTGACGCGTTCCGCTCTGCAGAACGCGGCGTCCATCGCGGCGCTGTTCCTCACCACCGAGGCCGTCATCGCCGAGAAGCCCGAGAAGGCCGCGGCCGCTCCCGGCGGCATGCCGGGCGGCGGCGACATGGACTTCTGAGTCCGTCGCCTGAACACAGAAGAGGCCGGTCCCGCCACGGGACCGGCCCTTTCTTTCTCCGCCTCCGGCACGCCGTACGGCCCGGCTCCTCGGGGTCCGGCACCTCCCGGTACGGCCAGGCGGCTCCCGGTCGCCGTTTGGCGGATCGCACAGCCGCCCCCCCGGGATTTGTTGGCCGCCGAGGTATCCCCTCTCCGGACCGCTCGGTAGAACCGAGGAGATTCAACCTCCACGGAAGGCGGTTCCATGAAACGTCGGATCGCGAGCGTGGCCCTGGCGGCCACGGCCCTGCTCGCCGTCGCTCCCGCCGCTCACGCCGGGACGGCCCAGGCCGGGACGTGCATCAGGATTCCTCACATCTGGCTCTACAGCGGGCCTCCGAACGGCCTCCCGATCCTCGTGTTCGATTGGAAAACGATCTGCTTCTAGCCGAGCGGCTTGACCCAGCGGGACCATTGGGGCTGGGGAGCGTAACCGGCGGCGGCCCAGGCGTGATGGGCGAGCTCGTTGCCGTGCAGCACCATCGCGTCGGCCCGGAACGCGCCGAACGCCGCGAAGCGCTCCTCGGCCGCCCGGATCAGCGCGCTCCCGATCCCCTGCCGCCGCCGTGCCGGGTCCACGGCCAGCCGGTAGAGGTGGGCCCGCCAGCCGTCCCACCCCGCGATCAGCGTCCCGGCCATCGCCCCGTCGATCTCGGCGATGAGCACGGCCTCGGGATCACGCTCGATGAGCGCCTTCACCTTGGCCGGGTCGTCGTGCCGGTCGGTCCCCTCCGCCGCCGCCAGCCAGAAGGCCAGCAGCGCCTCGACATCCTCAATCCGCCCATATCGGATGATCATCTCCATGTCCGGGGAAACTACCAGCGTCATCCGGCCAGCTGGGCGGGGAGGTCCTTGGTGTGCAGGACGGTCAACGAGGTGACCGCGCGGGTGAGCACCACGTAGAGCCGGGCCAGGCCGCGGGGTTCGGCCGCCACGATGTCGGCCGGTTCGGCCACGATGACGTGGTCGTACTCCAGGCCCTTGGCCAGGCCGGCGGGCACGACCAGGAGCCGGTGCTCCTCGACCGAGTCGGGGGAGAGCACCCGGTGGTCGAGGTGGGAGAGCATCCCGGAGACGGCGGCCACCGAGGCGTCGGGGACGATGACGCCGATCGAGCCCTCCCTGGACAGGGCCTCCGCGGCGGCCTCGGCCAGGGACGCGGCCAGGTCGGGCGCGGGCCGTACGGACAGCGAGCCCGCGCCGGGGCGCAGGGAGCGGGGCGCGGCCAGGTCCGGGGCGACGGAGGGGAGCAGCCGGGCGGCGTAGTCGAGGACCTCCCGGGGCACGCGGAAGCCGAGGGTCAGCTCGGTGACCGCGCCGTCGGCGAGGCCCAGGTGGGCGAGGACCTCGGTCCAGGAGCGGGCCGACCAGGGGGTGGTGCCCTGGGCGATGTCGCCCAGCACGGTCGCCGAGCCGGTACGGCACCGCCGCCCGAGCGCGCGCAACT
Source organism: Thiemannella venezuelensis (assembly GCF_014203605.1). Lineage (GTDB taxonomy): Bacteria > Actinomycetota > Actinomycetes > Streptosporangiales > Streptosporangiaceae > Planomonospora_A > Planomonospora_A venezuelensis. Next base: position 34,329 of record NZ_JACHJJ010000016.1, read on the forward strand.
GCATCGCCGACAGGTCCTGGGCCTCGTCCACGACCAGGTGGCCGAGGACCGGGGTCCGCTCGATCATGTCGGCGAGCTCGTCCATCAGCGCGCCGTCGGCCGCCGACCACTTCGCGGAGCGGAACGACTTGGCGGGCCTGGCCCAGAGCAGGGCGGCCCGCTCGTCGGCGGTGAGGTCGTCCTTCGCCGCCGCGGCGAGGAACTCCGCGTCGCTGAGGAGCCGGTACAGCACCTGGGCGGGGGTGAGCTTGGGCCAGACCCGGTCGACGAGCTGCCTGACCGGCTTGGACCGGGCGACCGCGTCCTGGACCCGGTCGTCGGGGGACTCGCCGCGCTGCTCCATCCGGACGAGGATCTGGTGGGCCAGGCGCTGGGCGAGGGCCGCGCGGCCGGGGCCGTACCGGGTGGTGCCGCGCAGCGAGGCGACGATCTCGCGGACCTCGTGGTCGGCGACCCGGTAGCGGTTGACCCCCTTCGTGAACAGCACCCCCTCGACCGGCTTGACGATGTGCATCCAGAGCGCGCGCTCCAGCACCGGGACGATCCGCGCGTCGCCCTTGATCGTGGAGACCGCGGGCTCCTCCGGCGCGGAGTGCTCGCCGAGGATGCCCGCGACCGTGGTCTGGTCGACCTTGACCTCGCCCAGTGCGGGGAGCACCGAGGAGATGTAGGACAGGAACGCGCGGTTGGGGCCGACGATCATCACGCCGGAGCGGGCGAGCTTCTCCCGGTGGGTGAAGAGCAGGTAGGCGGCCCGGTGCAGGCCGACGGCGGTCTTGCCGGTCCCGGGCGCGCCCTGCACGCACACGGTCTGCGCCAGGTCGGCGCGGACGATCTCGTCCTGGTCGGGCTGGATGGTCGCGACGATGTCGCGCATCGGCCCCGAGCGCGGGCGCTCGATCTCCTCGGTCAGGATCCTCGACTGCTGGAGCGCCTGGCCCTGACCGAGGTGCTCGTCCTCGAAGGCGGTCAGCTCGCCGCCGTGGTAGCCGAACCGGCGGCGGCGCGAGACGCCCATCGGGTCGGCCGGGCTGGCCTGGTAGAAGGCCCGGGAGACCGGGGCGCGCCAGTCGATGACCAGGGGGCGGCTCCGGTCGTCGTGGACGTGCCTGCGCCCGACGTGGATCGTGGCGGGCAGGTCGTCGTCGGCCGAGCGGTCGAGGCGGCCGAAGAAGAGCGGCGTGCCCGCGTGGTCGGCGAGCGCCGCCACCCGCTGGTCCAGCAGGGCCTGCAGGATCTGCTGGGAGACCCAGTCGCCGGCGGCGTCGGAGGAGAGGGACTGGGCGTGCTCGCGCATCGCGCGCAGGGCGGCGCGGGAGACGGCCAGGTGCTCGCGTTCGGCGGCGAGGGCCGCGGCGGGATCGGGGCCGGCCTCCGGCGTGGCGGCGGGCGCCGGGGCCGTGGAGGAGGTTGGGTCTATGTCGGGGGCCAACCGGTCGGTGGGCATGCGAAAAGCGCCTCTCATTCGGCAAACGGAGGTGGTGGTCATCAGGCAGCGAATTGACCAGCTTACCCAGGGCCGTCAGCGGTCTCAAAAGCATTAACCCCGGAGTGGGCGGCGGGGCCGGTGGGTATCTCCGAGGCCGTGCGGATCTCCATCGTGATACCGACCGTGGCCAACGCGCTGCTCGCCGCACTCTGGGTCATGTCGGTCTTCGCGGGGTGGGGAACGAAGGCCTTCTGCTCCGACGCGGGCTGCGCCGCCCGGATGAACGAGGTCGCGCTGGTCTCGGGGCTGTTCGCCGCCGTCGCGGTCTGCTGTACGGCCGCCGCCTGGCTGCCTCCGGCGGCCCGCCGCGACGACAGGCGCCTCATGGCGCTGACGGGGGCCGCGGCGGCCGCCTGGACGGCGGCCGTGGGCACGGTGTTCGCGGGCGGAATGATCGTCAGGTAGTCGATCTGTAACTCTCGGTCATTCTTTGTGAAACGGCGAAAAAGGCGGGCATATCCGGTGAATTGCGCAGATCATAGGGTATGCCGCCACTGGTCGTCGCGACCTCAGCGAGGGGGTGGTTTGTTTGTCGAAGACCCGCGGTATCTCGTGGATCTGACTCGGACGGTCGGCGTGCTCGTTCCGCGGCCCGGCGCGCCTAGTCGCCGGCGAGCACGTCGTCAGCATCGATGATCTGATATGCGTAGCCCTGCTCGGCCAGGAACCGCTGCCGGTGGGCGGCGAACTCCTGGTCGACGGTGTCCCTGCTCACCACTGAGTAGAACCGGGCCCCGCCTCCGCCGGCCTTGGGGCGCAGCACCCGGCCGAGCCGCTGGGCCTCCTCCTGCCGGGACCCGAAGGTGCCCGACACCTGCACGGCCACCGACGCCTCCGGCAGGTCGATGGAGAAGTTGGCCACCTTGGAGACGACCAGGACCCGGATCTCCCTGTCGCGGAAGGCCTGGAAGAGCCGCTCGCGCTCCTTGACCCTCGTCTCCCCCTTGATCACCGGCGCGCCCAGATGCTCGCCGAGCTCGTCGAGCTGGTCGATGTACTGGCCGATGATCAGCACCTGCTCGTCCGGGTGCCGCCTGACCAGCGCCTCGGCGACCCTGGTCTTGGACGACGTGGTCGCGCAGAAGCGGTAGCGCTCCTCGGCGTCGGCCATCGCGTAGGCGAGCCGCTCGGAGTCGCTGAGCGTCACCCGCACCTCGACGCAGTCGGCCGGCGCGATCCAGCCCTGGTTCTCCATCTCCTTCCACGGCGCGTCGTAGCGCTTGGGCCCGATCAGGGAGAACACGTCGCCCTCCCGGCCGTCCTCGCGCACCAGCGTCGCGGTCAGCCCGACCCGCCGCCTGGCCTGCAGGTGAGCGGTCATCCGGAAGATCGGCGCGGGCAGCAGGTGCACCTCGTCGTAGATGATCAGACCCCAGTCGCGCGCGTCGAACAGTTCGAGGTGCTTGTAGACGCCCTGCCGCCGGGTCGTCATCACCTGGTAGGTGGCGATGGTGACCGGCCGGATCTCCTTCTTCGTCCCGGTGTACTCGCCGATCTCGTCCTCGGTCAGGGACGTGCGGCGCAGCAGCTCCTGCTTCCACTGGTGGGCCGAGACCGTGTTCGTCACCAGGATCAGCGTGGTGGCCCTGGCGTGCGCCATCGCCGCCGCGCCCACGATCGTCTTGCCCGCCCCGCAGGGGAGCACGACCACGCCGGAACCGCCGTGCCAGAACGCCTCGGCCGCCTCGCGCTGGTAGGAGCGGAGCTCCCAGCCGTCCTCGGCCAGCACGATCGGGTGGGCCTCGCCGTCGACGTAACCGGCCAGGTCCTCGGCGGGCCAGCCCAGCTTGAGCAGGAGCTGCTTGATGTTGCCGCGCTCGCTCGGGTGCACCACCACCGCGTCGCCGTCCAGCCGCTCGCCCAGCAGCGGCTGGATCTTCTTCGAGCGCAGCACCTCCTCCAGCACGGCCCGGTCGGTGCTGGTCAGCACCAGCCCGTGGATGGGGTGCTTCTCCAGCCGGAGCCTGCCGTACCGCGCCATGGTCTCGGCGATGTCCACCAGCAGCGCGTGCGGCACCGGGTAGCGGCTGTAGCCGATCAGCGCGTCGATCACCTGCTCGGCGTCGTGCCCCGCGGCACGCGCGTTCCACAGCGCCAGCGGGGTCACCCGGTAGGTGTGCACGTGCTCGGGCGCACGCTCCAGCTCGGCGAAGGGCGCGATCGCCTTGCGGCACTCGTCGGCCTCTTCATGCTGAACTTCCAGTAGAAGGGTCTTGTCAGACTGTACGATCAGCGGGCCGTCGGCCACAGAATCTCTCCCTCATGTACGGCTACCGCATATCCAACAAGAGAACACGCCCCGGAAGTCCCGGGCCGGCTCAGGAGCCGAAGGCGTTGCTGAGGCCCGCGACGAGGAAGACGACGGTGGCCAGGGCGATCAGCCCCAGGTTGACGCCGATGCCGATCCAGGCCCACCTGATCAGGCCCCTGGCCCGCGGGGTCTCGGTCTCGACCTTGCCGAGCGCGATCCCCGACAGGACCGCTCCGGCGATGCCGCCGAGGCTGACGAAGCAGCTCAGCGCCAGCGTGATGCTGACCACCAGGGCGACGATCGCGTGCGTCCTGACCCCCTCGACGTCGAGGTGGGGCCCGGCTGCGTAGCCGTACGCCTGCCCGTGGGAGCCGTAGGGGTAGGGGCCGGAATCGTAGGGGTCGTAGGCGCCGTAGGGGCTCTTCCCGCCCCCCGGGTGCGTGCCGGGGCCTTCGGGGGTGCCACTGCTCACTGGAGAATCCGTCTCACTTCTGCGGAACCGTGCAGCTCAACAGATATCACGGCGGGGGCGGGCCGGACCCGGGGATGCCGAGACGGGCGCGGAGCGCCTTGCGGTCGAGCTTGAGGATGCTGGTGACCGGTATCGAGTCGGTGAAGTGCAGTTCGCGCGGGTACTTCACCCGGCCGACCCGGACCCGGGCCCAGTCGATGAGCTCCTCGGCCGTGGCCGTGGCCCCCGGGCGGAGCTGGACGAAGGCCACCACCTCCTCCCCGTGGACCGGGTCGGGGCGGCCGACCACGCCGGACATCAGCACGTCGCGGTGCTCGTTCAGGGCGTCCTCGACGTCGCGGGGGAAGACGTTGAACCCGCCCCGGATGATCAGGTCCTTCTTCCGGTCCACGATGTGCAGGTAGCCGTCGTCGTCCAGGCAGCCGATGTCGCCGGTGTAGAGCTCGTCGCCGACCAGCGCCGTCGAGGACGGGACGGGCGCGGTGTCGGGTGCGGCCTCCTCCGGGTCGCCGGTCCAGTACCCCCGCATCAGCGCCTCGCCGCGGACGCAGACCTCGCCCACGTCCCCGATCTCCAGCTCCTCGCCGTCGTCGTCCCTGACGGTGATCGTGTATCCGGGGAGCGGCAGGCCGACGCTGCCGACCTTCCGCCTGCCGGGCGGGTTGAAGGTGGTGACCGCGCTGGTCTCGGTGAGGCCGTACCCCTCCAGGATCTGCACGCCCGGCACCCGCCGCTCGAACTCCTCCAGCACCTCCCGGCCCAGCGGCGCCGCCCCGCAGGTCAGGTAGCGCAGCTCGGGCAGCTCGGTCTCCTCCAGCGGCTCGGCCAGCAGCATCTGCAGCATCGACGGGACCACCGCGCCGTACTGGACGAGCTGCCCGGCGGCCAGGTCCAGGAACGCCTTGGGGTCGAACCAGCGCATGAGCACGGCCTGCTGCGGCTCGACGGCGTGCATGCCCGCGATGGTGACGATCAGCCCGTAGGCGTGCGAGAGCGGAACCGGCACGATCGCCCGGTTCACGCCGGGCAGGTGGGACATCTCCTGGGCGGCCCGCGCGACGTGCCAGAGCCCGCCGTGGGTGAGCATGACGCCCTTGGCCCGGCCGGTCGTGCCGCCGGTGTACATCAGCGCGGCGAGGTCGGCCGGGTCGCGCGCGACCGCGCCCCGCTCCCGCGCCGCCTCGATCTCGGAGAACGGCGTCGTGCCCGCGGGGGCGTCGCCCACCACGACCACCGGGGTCTCCCCGGCGGCGGCCCGCACGGTCCCCAGCAGCTCGGGGGAGGTCACCACCGCCGCGGCCCCGCTGTCGGAGACGATGTGCCGCAGCTCCTCGACGCCGACGAGGAAGACCACGGGCGTGACCACCGCCCCCGCGGACCAGAGCGCCTGGTAGACGATCGGCACCTCCGGGCAGGTGGCCATCATGACCACCACCCGGTCGCCGGGCCCGATCCCGAACGCCCCGAAGCCGCCCGCGGCACGTCTGGCGCGCCCGGCGAGCGCCTCGGCGCGGTGCCAGGTGCCCTCGTAGTACAGCGAGTCGACGTCTCCGAACCGGGTCCACGACTCCTCCGCCAGCCGGCCCAGGGTGTGCTCAGCGCTCATGACGCCAACGTGATCCGGTACGGCCGCGCCGTCAACCCTGGACCTCGGCCACCCCCGTGATGCGGTGCAGGGCGAAGCGGTGCACCGCGGCCCGCGTCTCGTCGTAGGCGGTGAGGTAGCCGCCCTCCATCCGGGCCGGTTCCAGGATGCGGCTGGTGGCGTTGCCCTGGGAGTCGAGGTAGCCGATCCAGACCTGGGAGCCCTGCCGGATGGCCTCGCGCAGCGCGCCGATCGTGGCGGTCGCCGGGGACCGGGGCACCTGGCCCTCGGGCGCGTCCACCGGCCTGCGCCGGGCCCGGTGGGCGGCGTCCCCGGCGCGCACGGCGCGCACGGCCGCCGTGATCACCTCGGCGTCCAGCCCGGTGAACGCGGCCGGGACGCGCTGCTGCGGCGGGCCCTCGGTCCTGCGCACGTCGAGCTGGGTGACGATCACGTCGCCGTCCAGGGACTCGGCCACCGGCGCGTAGCCCATCGCGCGCAGCGAGTCGACCAGGGTCGCCCGGGAGGTCTTGGAGGCGATCACGGTGGGGGCCAGGCGGCGCAGCCGCAGGGGGGTCGCCCGGCGGTCGGCCATCACCTCGTCGAGCACCGTGGGGTCGTCGCAGCGCACGTAGGCGCTGGCGGTGCCGATCCGCATGCGGCCGTGGCGCCGGGCCACGTCGGAGACCAGGTAGGCGAGCGGCTGCGGGACCGGGGTCGTCGAGTGCCGCGCCAGCATCGCCAGCATCTCGTCGGCGCCCTGCCCGGCGTCCAGCGCCCGCCGGATCGAGCCCTCGGAGAACCGGTAGACCGTCGCGCCGCCGGTGGACTCCACGTCGGCGGCCAGCGCCAGCCAGCGGCCCAGCTCACCGGTGAGCGGGCCCGGCGCCACGGCGGTCAGGTCGGCCTGGAGCAGCACGTGGTCGAGGGGCTCGGGCAGCAGCGGGGCCAGCAGCTCAGCGGCCCCGGATCCGGGGGCCGTACGGCTCCCGCCCTCGGCTCCGGACCCCGGGACCGGGCGGATCAGGGCCCGCCCGTGGCCGGAGAGCGCGCCCAGGCCGGTGACCCCGATCTGCTCGGCCTCCCGCAGGGCGAACTCCACCAGCCGGTCGCGGTCGGCGACCCGGCGGCGCGGCTGCTCCCAGGCGAGGCGCTCGCGGACCGCCTCCAGGGTCGGGGCCAGCGGGGCGTCGGGCCCGCCCGCCGCCGCGAGCATGGCCAGCGTGGTGGCGCGGACCTCCGGTGCGGCCGCGCGGCGCAGGTCGGGGTGGAGGGCGCTGCGCAGCCGGTCGCGCTCGTCCCGCTCGCCGATCATGCCCGGCACCCGGTCCATGGCGAGCCAGGTCGTGGCCAGCGCCGTCCAGCGCTCCTCGGCGGGGCGGACCTTCCAGGCGTCGTAGCCGGGGGTGGGCATCCAGTCGCCGTCGACCGAGCCGCTCGCGGCCACCAGCCCCGCCGCGTGCGCCACCTCGATGATGAGGGCGGCCGCCCACTCGGGCAGGTCGAGCAGGGCCGCGGTGCGCTTCAGGTCGCGCACGGCCAGGCCGCCGCCGCGGAGCACGCCGGGCGGGTCGGCGCTCCACCGCTCGCACAGCTCCTCCACCGCGCGGGTGAACGTGAACGCCTGCCCGGCGGCGGTCCGGTCGGCCAGCGCGCGGTCGCGGGCGGTGCCGCCGAGCGGGGGAGGGACGGGCGACAGGTCCCGGTGGATCCGGCCGTCGCGGAGGAACAGCCCGACCTCGCGGGGCAGCACGACGGACTCCTCGCCGGTCGCGGCCAGCAGCGCGCGGGCGAGGAGCTGCTCGATGGGGGAGCGGGCGGTGGCCACCCGCACCTCCCGGCGCGCGTTGGGCACCCGCCCCCCGGCCGGCCCCCAGGCCAGCTCGTCGAGGGCCGCGCGGGCCTGCGGCGAGACCTCCCCGACCAGCCGTGCGACGGTCTCCCGGTCGGCCAGCAGCGCGGCGAGCCCCTCCTTGGTCCCGCCGCCGCCCCCGCCGAGATCCTCGACCAGCTCGGCCAGCCGCTCCGCGTGGTAGTGGCGGAACGTCTCCGCCGCGGGCGGGCCCAGTCCCGCCGGGCCGTCCAGCACCTCCCGCACGCCCGGGGCGGGGACCAGGGCCCGGTCGGGCCCGTGGACGAGGGCCAGCGAGCGGAGCCGGTCGACCGTCTCCCGGAAGCGGGCCTCGAACACCGAGTCCGCGGGACCGCTCAGCCCGCGGGCCACCTGGGCGCGGAGCGGCCGGTAGGCGACGGGCGGGGCGAGCACGGCGAGCGTCTCCAGGACCGCGGAGGTGAACCGGTCGAGGCGGTCGAGCACCCGGCCGATCGCCGACGGGCTGCTGGCCCGGCCGGCCAGTCCCTCGACGTGGGCGGGGACCGGGGTGATGAGCTCCGGACGCAGGGTGACGAGCTCCCTCAACTGCTCGTCACTCCGGCCGCGCAGCCACTCCGCGAACTCCGTGCTCATTCCGACAATGGTAAGCCGCTCCGCCGACAATGTGCCGTAGGGGGAAATGTCCATGACCATCTGATCGGCGCCGAATCGGGGAAGGGGTCGCCCGGAGGACACCGCTGAGGGAGGATGGCGAGAGTGATCGAGCATGCCGACCAGCTCGTCCTGGAGTACGTCAGCCGGGCGGCCGACGCCGCGCACGGCGTGCTCCGCCCGGAGCAGAGGATCGACTTCGTCCACCGCCTGCGCGCGCGGATCGACGCCGAGCGGAGGGGGTCGGAGAGCGCCGCCGTCGCGGAGAAGGTTCTCGCGATCTTCGGTGACCCGGCGGTCCTGGTGGAGCGGGAGGTCAGGCGCCTGGCGGGGGAGACGCCCGGCCGTACGGCGGGGCCCGCGCCCCGGCCGGTCCCGGCCGACCCCCCGACGCTCGTCGCCTCCGTGGAACCCGTCACCCAGGAGCTCCCCGCGGTGGAGGCGCGGCCGCCGGGCACGGCGCCGGCCGCGCGGGCGCCGCTCCCGGCGGGCGCGCCGCCCGGCGGCGGGCTCCGGGCGGTACCGCCCGGCATGGCCAGGTCGATGGAGGAGGCCAGGAGGATGCTGGCCGGAGAGCGGTCCGGAACCCGGTTCGCCCGGCGCCGGAGGCGGTCCGGACGGGACGGCGGCGACGGGGAGGAGCCGGGCGGGCCGGAGGGCGCCGGGAGGGCGCGCGGAAGAAGACCGCGCGGCGGGAGGGCGCGCGCGGGGAGGGCGCGCGGCGGGTGGCGGACCGGGCGGGACCGCCGGGCCGGAGACGGGTGGGACGCCTCCGGCGCGGTCGCGGTCCTGGCCGGTCATCCGCGCGAGGTGGCGGGACTGGTCGTGCTCGCCCTCGCCGCGCTCCTCGTCCCGCTCCCGCTGGCGCCGATCGCGGTCTTCCCGGTCCCGGCCGTGGTCTGGGCGGTCGGGGCGGTGATCGTGCTGTCCTGCGCGGGCTGGGAGGTCGGCGACAAGGTGCTCGGCGCGGCCGTGCCGGTGTTCGCCTACTCCGTCGGCGGCGTGGTGGCGGCGTTCGTCCGTACCGGGGGGAGGTTCGACCTGATGGTCGCGGACTTCTTCGAGGTGAGCGGGGTCATGTTCGTGATCGGCACGGCGCTGGGCGTGCTCTGGCTGGTCCACCGGCTGGTCAGCCCGCCCGCCCCGCTCACGGGGAGGACGCGGTAGCCGCCCGCCGCGGGGCTCGGCCCGCGCTTCCCGCCGCGGGGGCTCAGCCCGCGCTTCCCGCCGCGGGGCTCAGCGCCGCGGGGCGGGGCAGGAGGCCGAGCGCGAGCTGCACCCAGGCGGCCACGAAGCGGTCGCGCTCCGCGTGGCCGGGAGGCTCGCCCACCGTCTCCTGGAACAGCCGGTAGTGGACCACCGCGCCGCCGAGCACGGCGCCGAGCGCGGCCCAGTCGAGGTCGGCCTCGGCGTACTCGGGCTGGGCGCGGAACCACGTGGTGATCGCGTCGAACATGGGCTGGAGCAGTCCTTCGCGCACGACCGCCACCAGTTCGGGGAACTGGCTCAGGTCGCGGAAGAAGACGCGCGTCAGCTCGCTCTCCTCGCGGACCTTGGCCAGTCCGGCCCGGCACAGGCGGGACAGGCGGGCCTCGACGCCGAGGGAGGCGTCGACGACGTCCAGCTCGGCCAGTGCCTCGGCGATCTGGGCCCGGGTGCGGGAGGCGTGCTCGTTCATCGCGGCGGCCAGCACCTCGTACTTGGACTTGAAGTGCCGGTAGAGCCCGCCCGCGCCGGGGGAGAGCCCGGAGGCGGCCTCGATCTCGGCCACCGAGGTCGCCGAGTACCCCCGCTCGGCGAAGAGCCGCAGGGCCTCGTCGATGATCCGCTCGCGCGTCGATCTGGTCATTTCTCTGCCGATACCTCCGCCATGACCCTATCCACTGGGGAATCCGCCGGAGCACGGATCCCCCTGCCGGGACCTGTGGGGACGACCACTCCGCCGCCCGGTAAGTGATTCCTTTCCAAAGGGTTCCACAGGTTTCGCCGCCGCGTACAGCACTCCCCGGACGCTGTGTCGCGAATCAACGGAAGAAAACTGGGATTACCCAGTTATGCGGTGCTTTGGCATGCTTCGAGGTATGCATTCGGTGGGGTTCGACCTCGACATGACACTCGCGGACACCCGCGCGGGCATCGCCGCCGTCTACGACGAGCTGTCCCTGCGCCTCGGGGTGGCCATCGACAGCGCCTCCGTGGTGGCCCGGCTGGGCCCGCCGCTGGAATGGGAACTGGCCAACTGGCTCCCGGCCGAGGAGGTCCCCGGAGCCGCCGCGGTCTTCCGGTCGCTCTACCCCTCGCTCGCCGTACCCGCCACCACCCTCATGCCCGGCGCGCGGGAGGCCGTCGAGGCCGTACGGCGGGCCGGAGGCAGGGTCATCGTGGTCACCGGCAAGAACCTCCGCGACGCGCGGAGCACGGTGGAGTTCCTCGGCCTGGGGGTGGACGAGGTCGCCGGATCGGTTTTCGGCGCCGACAAGGGTCCGGCTCTCGCGACTTTCGGCGCGGCGGCCTATGTTGGAGATCACGTCGCCGACATCGAGGCGGCGCGGGCGGGAGACGCCGTCAGCGTGGCGGTGGCGACCGGCCTCTATCCGGTAGGAGAGCTGCGTGATCACGGAGCCGATGTCGTGCTGGGAGACCTGACCGAGTTCGCCGGGTGGTTCGACGGGTGGCGCACCCCGGCCGCGCTCGTCTAGGGCGTCCGCAGGGCACTCCTCCAACCGGCGACGCTTCGCCCGGTTTACCCGGTCGCCCTCGGACCCCCGTGGGCATAACCTGTTTCCATTCCTTCAACGAGAGTCTGAACGAGGTCACCCCTGTGCCGAGTGGCAAGGTCAAGTGGTACGACGCCGACAAGGGTTTCGGCTTCCTCACCCGCGACGACGGCGGTGAGGTCTTCGTGCATTCGTCCGCGCTGCCCGGCGGCGTGGACTCCCTCAAGCCGGGCCAGAAGGTCGAGTTCGGCGTGGCCGAAGGGCGCCGCGGCCAGCAGGCGCTCTCGGTCCGCGTGATCGACCAGCCCCCCACCCTCGCCAAGGCGGCCAAGCCGAAGGGCAAACGCAAGAAGCCCGACGAGATGGTCGTCATCGTCGAGGACCTGATCAAGCTCCTCGACGCGGTCTCCACGTCCTACCAGAAGGGCAAGCACCCGGAGGCCGCGCACGCCAAGAAGATCGCCACCGTGCTCCGCGCGGTCGCCGACGACCTGGACGCCTGACCGCGCGCACCGCGCGGGCCCTCAGCCGTGCGGGTTGGTCAGCGGCTTGGTCCGCTTCTCCGCGGGGGGATCACCACGCCGCACGACGGTGGTGGTGGTCCCCCCGTTCCGGCTCTCCGGGCGCGCCGCGCCGGACTCCGCCCCCGGGGCGGCGGGCGCCCTCCTCGGGGCGGCGGCCCGGGCGGCCGCGACGCGGGCGTCCCGCTCCCGGATCCGCGCACGCCGCCGGAGCAGCAGCCAGCCGAGCGAGACCGCCAGCACCGCGGCCATCGCCGCGAGCCCGCCGGGTCCGGCGGCGAACAGCGAGAGCAGCAGCCCGACCAGCCCTCCGCCCACCCAGGCGATCTGCAGGAACGCCTCGACCACGCCGAAGGTGGACGAGCGCACCTCCTCGCCGATCTCGCGCTGCACGATCGCGTCCAGCGCCAGCTTGCCCAGCCCCTGCGCGAACGCGGCCACCAGGGCGACGGCCACCGCCGTCCACAGGGAGAACACCGCGGCCGCCACGGCCGTGGCCGCCCCCGACAGCGCGAGCGTGGCCAGCACGATCACCTGCGGCGAGTGGTTGCGCACCCATGAGGCCACGCCCGCCCCGGCCAGGCCGCCCGCCCCGGCGGCCAGCGCCAGCACGCCGATCGTGACCGCCGTCGGCAGGCCCGGCACCTTCTTCTCCTGCACCAGGAAGAGCAGGTAGAACAGGAGGAACCCGGAGTAGAGGCGGATGGCGACGTTGGCCAGCATCGACTCGGCGACCACCGGGCCCACGTTGAGCATGGTGCGCCAGCGGGGCGGGCGCTCGTCGTCCTCCTGGAGCTCCTCCAGGTCCGGGGAGTCGACGTGGCGCGGGAGCCGTACGGCCAGCACCCCCTGGAGCAGGAAGAGCAGCATCGCCGCGCGCAGCACCCACTCGGCGCCGAGCCAGGCGCTGGCGCCCGCCCCGGCCGGCACCGCGATCCCGGCCGAGACCAGCGCGAACAGCGCGACCCTGGCGTTGGCGGTGACCAGCGCGATGTCCGCGGGCAGCACGCTGGGCATGATCGCGGCCCGGGAGACGTTGTAGGCCTTGGACAGCACCAGCACGGCCAGCGCCGCCGGGAAGATGGTGAACGCGTCCTCGGAGACGACCGCCGCCGCCATCGCGAAGCAGAGCAGCCCGCGGCCGAACAGGGTGCCGGCCATGACGAAACGGCGGCCCGAGCGGAACCGGTCGAGGACCGGCCCGACGAACGGCGCGACGACCACGAACGGGATCATCGTGATCAGCAGGTAGAGCGCGACCTGCCCCCGGGCCTCGTTGACCGGCAGCTTGAACAGCGTCCCGGCCAGCGCCGCGGTGACCAGCGCGTCGCCCGCGCTGTGCGCGGCGGTCAGCTCGATCAGCTGGCCCAGCCCCGTACGGCCCGCCCCCTGGGCGTGGGTCAGCCGCCGCGTGGCCCGGCCGGCCCCCCGGGTGGCGCCGGCGACGCCGCGCCCGGCCCGCGCCGCCGCCCGCCCGGTGCTCTTGCCCGCCTGCGCCGCGGCCCTTCCCGTGCTCCTGCCGGCCCGCACGGTCGCCCGCCCCGCCTCGGCGGCCGCACGGCCGAACCGGCGGGAGGCGTCCACCGCCGTCCGCCACGTTCTCTCCCAGCCACCTGCCACACATCCAGTCTTACCTGACGGACAGATGTCTTGCCCGGCCTGACCGGTCGCTTGCCGGACGATGGGCGGTATCCGGTGCGGTCCGCTCCGGGCATGGGCGAGAATGAAACCGTGAGTGAACGAGCCAATGGACACGGCGCCCCCCGGGCCGCGAGTGGACACGGCGCCCCTCGGGTTGCGAGGACGACGAAGGAGGACTCGTGACCCGTACCCGAGCCCGTGCCGCAGCCCCCGACCAGGCGTGCGCCGCCGCGGTCGACCTGGCCCGTTCCGCGGTCGAGGAGGACGTCAGGCCGGACGAGATCGGCGATCACCTCGGGGTCGAGAGCGAGGGCGACCGGATCGTCACCCACTACTTCGCCTGCCTGGACCGCGCCTACCGCGGGTGGCGATGGGCGGTCACCGTCACGCGGGCCTCCCGCGCGCGCAACGTCACGGTGAGCGAGGTCGTGCTGCTGCCCGGCGCCGGCGCGATCCTGCCGCCCCCGTGGGTGCCGTGGAGCGAGCGGCTGCGCCCGGGTGACCTGGGCGTGGGCGACCTGCTGCCGACCACCGACGACGACGACCGGCTCGCGCCCGGTTTCACCGAGACCGACGACGAGACCGACCGGCAGATGATCTTCGAGTACGGCCTCGGCCGGGCCCGGGTGCTCTCCCCGATCGGCCGCGACCTCGCCGTGCGGCGCTGGCACGCCGGCGAGTCCGGCCCGCACACCCCGATCGCGCACGCCGCTCCGGCGCAGTGCTCCACCTGCGGCTTCTACTGGCCGCTCGCGGGCGCGCTCCGCACCGGCTTCGGCGTCTGCGCCAACGAGTACGCCCCCGACGACGGCAAGGTGGTCGCCGCCGACCACGGCTGCGGCGCGCACTCCGAGGCGACCGTGGTGCCGCACCAGGTGGAGCCGGCCGTCCCGATCCTCGACGACCACCTCTACGACCTGGAGGAGGAGCCCTCCGAGGCGGATCTGGCCGGCTCCGTGGACGACGCCTCCTCCGACGAGCCGCTGGGCCACTCCTGACCGGCCGGGCCGGGATTGTCCTCCCGGCTCGGTATGCTCCGGGGCCGTCATTCCGCCGTCGTCCGGATCGCCTTCGGTCCCGGTCCGGAGGCGGGGTGACGCCGTCCGCGGGCCCCGACGTTTGGAATCATCGCTGTGACTGACACCTTCGGCACCGACCGGCTGCGCTCCGCCGTGCTCGCGGCGTGGACCGCCTCACCCGCGCGCTTCCGCGAGGACGCCAACGCGGAGGAGGACTTCGCGCTCGGCGGCTACCGCGACCGGCTGATCGTCGAGCTCGCGCAGAACGCCGCCGACGCCGCCCTGCGGGCCGGGGTCCCCGGCCGCCTGCGGCTCTCGCTGCGCGAGGGCGTGCTCTCGGCCGCCAACACCGGCGCCCCGATCGACGCCGCCGGGATCGAGAGCCTGTCCACCCTCAGGGCCTCCGCCAAGCGCGACGAGGCCGGGGCGACGGGCCGGTTCGGGGTCGGGTTCGCGGCCGTGGTCTCGGTCTGCGACGAGCCGGTGATCGGCTCACTCGGTTCCGGGGTGGTCCGCTGGTCCCGCGAGCAGACCGCCGCGCTGGTGGCCGCCGAGCCCGCGCTGGCCCGGGAGCTCGCCGAGCGCGGCGGGCACGTGCCCCTGCTCCGCCTGCCGTTCCCCGGCGGGCCGGTGGAGATCCCGCAGGGGTTCGACACGCTGGTACGGCTCCCGCTGCGCGACGGCGCGGCGGTGGAGGCCGTCCGGGGGATGCTCCGGGAGGCAGGGCCCGCGCTGCTGCTCGGCATGCCCGTCCTGGAGTCGATCGAGATCGACGTGGACGGCGAGACCCGGACCGTCGTCCCGGACGGCTGGCGGGTCGTCTCGGCCTCCGGGCGGTTCTCCCCGGACCAGGCGGCCGAGCTGTTCGCCGACCGGCCGACCGAGGAGCGCGCCCGGCCGTACTGGCAGGTCCGCTGGGCCGTGCCCGTCACCCCGCAGGGGGCGGCGGGATCCGGCGGGGGCGCCCGGAGCGGTTCCGGGGCCGGGGACGGGCCGGTGGGCGGCGAGCCGCTGCCGCTGCCCGCGAGGGTGCCGGCCGTGGTGCACGCGCCGACCCCCAGCGACGAGCCGCTCGACCTGCCCGCGCTGCTGATCGCCTCCTTCCCGCTGGCCACCGACCGGCGGCACGTCGCGATGGGCCCGCTCACCGACTTCCTGGTCGAGCGCGCCGCGGAGGCCTACCTGGAGCTGCTCTCCGGACTGCCCCGCACTCCGAAGCTGCTCGACCTCGTGCCCGGCCTGATGGGCAAGGGCGAGCTCGACGCCCGCATCCGCAGGGCGATCCTGCGGGTGCTCCCGGACGCCCCGCTCCTGCCCGCGCTCTCCCCGCCCGCCGACCCCCCGGCGGCCGAGGGCGGGGACCTGGTCGTGCCCGGCAGGCGGGCCTCGGTGGTGGCGGCCCCCGGCGCGCTGCTGGAGAAGGTCGCCGCCGTGGTGCCCGGCCTGCTGCCCGCCGGATGGCCGTCCCGGCACCCCGCGATCGCCGCGCTCGGCGTGAGGCGGGTGGAGCTGGCCGACGTCGTGGACCTGCTCGCCGGCGACCTCTCCGGCGGTGCGGCCGAGGACCGGGATCCGGCCTGGTGGCGCTCGCTGTACGAGGTGCTGCCCGCCGACGACCCCGAGGCACTCGGCGCGCTGCCGGTCCCGCTGGCCGACGGCCGCCTGGTCCGCGGGCCGCGCGGCACGCTCGTGCTGACCGAGCGCGGCTCCCTGGACCTGGCCGTGCTCGCCCCGCTCGGCCTCCGCGTGGTCCATCCCGCCGCCGCCCACCCGCTCCTGCTCCGCCTCGGCGCCGGTGAGGCGACGCCCCGGACGGTCCTGGAGGACCCGCTGACCCGCGCGGCGGTCTCCGAGTCCCTGGAGAGTGCCGACCCCGAGCCGGTGGCCCAGGCGGTGCTCGCCCTGGTCGACGCGGCCGGGCTGACCGCGGGCGAGGCCCCCTGGCTGGCCGACCTGGCGCTGCGCGGCGCCGACGGCGGGCTCTACCCGGCGGGCGAGCTGCTGCTGGCCGAGGGCGCGCTGGCCGGACTGCTGGACTCGGAGACCCACTTCGGCACCGCGGCCCCCGAGCTGGTGGAGCGGTACGGCTCGCGGGTGCTGGCCGCGACCGGGGTGCTCGACGGCTTCGCCGTGGTGAACGACGCCGACGTCATGATCGACCCGGACGAGTGCGACCACGACCTGGACCGCGAGGACGAGTGGCTGGAGCACGTGCTCGACCTCCTGCCCGAGCTGGACGTGCCCCCGGTGGCGCGCGAGTTCTCCGCCGTCCGGGACCTGGAGTACGTCGCCGACTGGCCCGCCGCCCTCGCCCTGCTCTCCCGGCCGCCGCTCCGCTCGGTCCTGCACCCGCTGCGCGTCCTGGCGGCGGGAGAGGTCGTGGAGGTGCCCTCCTACACCGCGTGGTGGCTCTCCACCCACCCGGTGCTCGGCGGGAAGCGCCCCACGGAGCTGCGCCTGGCCACCGGCGACCCGCTGCTGTTCGGCCTGTACGGCGAGGCCCCGGCCGCCGCCGACGAGGCGGCCCTGGCGATGATCGGCGTACGGACCACCCTGCCCGACCTGCTCGCCTCGCACGGCGGCCCGGACGAGCTCCTCGACCTGCTCGCCGACCCCTCGATCGAGGTCGACCGGGCCCAGTTGCGGGCCCTGTGGGTGGCCCTCGCCGCGGTCGATCCGGCCCGCGTCGCGCCGCCGCGCGCGGTCCGCGCCGTCCGCGACGGCGAGATCGTCGTCGCGGACGTCGAGGACGGGCACCTGCTCTCCGGTGGCCACGGCCACGGCTCCGGCCCGGGTTCCGGGTCGGGCGAGCCGGTCGTGGTGGAGGCGCCGGACCTGCTCCCGCTGGTGGCGGACCGGCCGCTGGTCCTGGCCCCGTTCGACCTGGCCGAGGCCCTGTCGGAGCTGCTCGACCTGCCGCTCGCGGGGGAGGAGGCGGCCGGCGAGGTGACCTCCCTGGGCGAGGTGCGGCAGGTCCCGCCCGCCGTGCGGTCCCTGCTGCCGACCGCTCCGGCGACCTACCTGGAGCACGAGAAGCTCCTCGTGGACGGCGTCCCGGTCACCTGGCGGTTCGACGAGGGCGTCGTGCACGCCTGCGGGGTGGAGGGACTGGCGCGGGGGCTGGCGTGGGCGTCGGGTCAGTGGGGAGACCGGCTCGCGGTCGCCGCGCTGCTGCGCGACCCCGCCGCGGTGCCGCTGCTGCTCGCCGAGGCCGACCTGGACAGCTGGACCGCCTCGACCGGCTGACGCCCGGGCGGGGCCGTACCGGCGGGGCCGTCAGGTGACCGGCCGCCCGCGGTCGTCGAGTGCACCGGGGGCGCCGGCCTCCGGGGCGGGCGGGGCGGGCGGGACCGCCGTCGCGGGCTCGACCGGCGCCTCCGAGGCGGGCGGCGGGCCGTGGCGGTCGCGCCGCCGGACGTACCAGAGGCCGAAGAGGCCGCCGCACAGGCCCGACACGCACGTCCAGATCCACCACTGGTGCTCCGGCCCCGGCCGGAGCACCAGGAGCACGATCAGGGCGATCACCCACAGGCCCATGCCCGCGAGGATCGTCGCCGTGTCGTTGGTCTTCAGCGGCTGGAGATCCTGACGGTGAGGCTGGTTCACACGATCCAGCGTAGGCGACGAAATCCCACTACCCGCAAAACGGGCCGCGTGAGGGCGCGGATCGGTTGCGATCCCATCACCATCGTGAACCGGGTCTTCCGGACAGGAGTGCTTACTGCCACCCTGCGTCCGTGAGTGACGCTAAGACAGTTCATGATGCTAAAACACCCCCAATAAACGCCCTTGACCGTTTCTTCCACATCTCCGAGCGCGGCTCGTCGGTGGGCCGGGAGGTCCGCGGCGGCTTCGCGACCTTCTTCACGATGGCCTACATCGTGGTGCTCAACCCCCTGATCATCGCCACGGCCAAGGACGTCGAGGGTCAGTACATCGCCGACGCGACCTCGGCGCCCATCCCCCTGGTGGCCGCGGGCACCGCCTTCGTCGCCGGGATGCTCAGCATCCTGATGGGCGTCATCGGCAAGGTGCCGTTCGCGATGGCGGCGGGCCTGGGCCTGAACGCCTTCGTCACCTTCGGCATCGCCACGCAGATGTCGTGGGAGTCGGCCATGGGCCTGGTCTTCCTGGAGGGCGTGATCATCGCCCTCCTGGTGCTGACCGGCTTCCGCACGGCGGTGTTCAACGCCATCCCGGCCCAGCTCAAGACCGCGATCAGCGTCGGCATCGGCCTGTTCATCGCGCTGATCGGCTTCGTGGACGCCGGTTTCGTCCGCAAGGCCCCCGCCACGCCGCTGGAGCTGGGCATCGGCGGCAACCTCACCAGCTGGCCGATCCTCGTGTTCGTGGTCGGTCTGCTGCTGATCGCCCTGCTGGTGGCCCGCAAGGTGAAGGGCGCGATCCTCATCGGCATCGTCGCCACCACGGTCCTGGCGATCGTCGTCGAGGCGGTGGCCAAGGTCGGCGGCCCGGGAACGCCCGACAACCCCAACCCGTTCGGCTTCCGGCTCGTCGTCCCCGAGCTGCCCGACAACATCTTCGGGTTCACCAACCCGCTGGTGCTGTTCAGGGAGTTCGATCCCGTGGGCGCGTTCAGCTCCGTCTCGGTCATCATGGTCCTGCTGCTCGTCTTCACCCTGCTCATCACCGACTTCTTCGACACCATGGGCACGATCGTCGGCGTCGGCGGCCAGGCCGGGCTGATCAGGGAGGACGGCACGCTGCCCAGGACGCGCGAGATCCTGCTCGTCGACTCGATCGGCGCGGCGGCCGGCGGTGCAGGCTCCGTCTCCTCCAACACGACCTACATCGAGTCGGCCGCAGGCGTGGGCGAGGGCGCGCGCACCGGCCTGGCCAGCGTGGTCACCGGCGTGCTGTTCCTGCTGGCGATCTTCCTCTCGCCGCTGGTCGCGGTCGTCCCCTACGAGGCCGCCGCCCCGGCCCTGGTCGTCGTCGGCTTCCTGATGATGACCGCGATCCGCGACATCGACTTCACCGACTACGAGATCGCCATCCCGGCGTTCCTCACCATCGTGGTCATGCCGTTCAGCTACTCGATCGCCAACGGCATCGGCGCCGGGTTCATCACCTTCGTGCTGATCAAGCTGGTGAAGGGCAAGGCCCGTGAGGTGCACGCGCTGATGTGGGTGGTCGCGGCGCTGTTCGTCGTCTACTTCGCCCTCGGTCCCATCAAGGTCCTGCTCGGCCTCGCCTGAGGACCGGTTCAGCGGGCCGTCACGGTGGCCGAGTCGAGTCACCGTGACGGCCTTCCGTACCCGGAGCGCTTCCGGCGGCAGGTCGCAGGCCCGGGCGGCAACGTCACCGGGAACATCGATTGGAAAGGGGCCGAATGGGGATCTGGGGGCCGGCGAACAGCCGACTGCCGGGAGCGACTCTGGTAGGTGAGGCACGCGACCACGGTCGGGTGCGGACCGTCCTGCGCGGGAAGGACGGACGGTGAGCTCGACGATGCCGTCGATGACGGGAGGCCGGGGCCGCCGAGGTGGCGGCCCCGGGTCATTTCGGTAGGACGGGCGGTTCCGTCCGTCCGAAGAGGGCGGGCAGGTCCACCAGGAGGACGTCTCCCCGGCGGCGTGCGGTCGTCATGAGGTCAGGATGAAAACCCTCAAGAGAGAAGATCGCCAGCCGGGTGGAGGTGACGTCATGGCCTTGGCCGTGGAGAGCCGCCTTCAGCCGTTCGAGCCGATCCAGGTCCGCGGGGCCGCGCCGTACGAGAGTGGCTTTCGCCTCTCCGATGAGTCCCACCGTGGCGCGGTCGGACCCCGGGGCCAAGGCGATGACGTCGATCTCGTGTTTGGCCCGCCCGCCGCGGTCGTTGACCACCGTCGAAGCGACCATCCTCGCCTCCCCGGAGATGGCGGAGCCGACGTGGCGGCGGAGCCACTCACGTGAGCACTCCTCGAAATGGGGGCCGAGGACGCGGGAGACGAAGGTGGGCTGGGATTCGCGCCATGCCTGCGGAGACGCGCCCGTCTCGACACGGTCCCGATTGGGGACGGTGATCAGGTTGTGGAATCGGATGATGGGATCCGCGACCGTGATCACCGGGCGCCGCTTCCAGAGAGGATCCATCGTCTGGTCGAGGTAGCCGGAGCTCGTCAGCATCTCGATCGGGCGGCTCAGGGACGTGCGGTCCCGCTCCAGGAGGCCACCGATCTTCGCCGGGCTGGTGGCTCCCGCCGCGACCGCGTTGATGATCGCATAATGGAGTGAGCTCCCGGTGAACTGCGGGTCCTCCCGGAGGAGATACTCCGCCTCGCTGCGGGAGAAGAGCGCCTGGCCGGGATTGAGGACCGTGTCCGATACCCAGGTGTCGAACTCCTGGAGGTTCCGGGGCGCGGGCTGCGAAGTCAGGTTGCGGTATCCGGGAGATCCGCCGAGTACGGCGTGCAGCCGCAGGGCGGTCGCGGGATCGTCGATCTCCCAGTGCCGTGCCGTGGTGGCCGGATCGAACGGTTGCAGGCGCATGTCCACGACGGCCCGGCCGCGCAGCGCCTTCGTGCCTGACAGAAGGTCGTTCATCACGGACATCGCCGATCCACAGAGGATCACCCGGCCGCCGTTGTGGCCGTGACCTGTCTGGGAACGGTCGTAGAGCAGCTGGAGCAGGCCCGGCACCTCCGGAGAGTGAGCCATCCAGTAGGGCAGCTCGTCAATGATCAGCAGTCCGGGGGCGCCACGGCGCTGGACGGTCAGACTGATCGCCGTGTCGAACAGGGACTCCCAGTCGGCATCATCCCGCAAAAGGTTGGAGTTCACGCCTGCGTACCGCGCGATGTCACCGGCGAATCGCCGCCGCGCGGTCACCGGTCCCTCTTCGGCCACGGCGGAGACGTAGAGCCCGTCCATCGCATCGGCCAGCGCCCGCAGAAGGTAACTCTTGCCGACACGCCGCCGCCCGGAGAGGACTCCCAGCCGAAGGTGCGGATCGGGGTGGGTCACGAACTCCGTGAGGGTCGACCACTCGGAGTCACGCGAGAGGACATGTGTAGGCGGGTGCATGGATGCCTCCTATTTTGTATGCTTCCAAGCATACAAAATAGATGTTGCTCATGTTAGCTTTTTAGCTCCCAGATAAGGGATCGTCTGCCCGCTGCGGATTGCTCAAAGCGGCTCCACCGGATGCCGGAGCCGAGGTTGGAGGAGAGCGGGCTCTGCAAGGGGGCGACCGCACGTTCTCCGGGCGTGCCGCACGCATGAGGTCGCTCGGCTTCTCGTTCCGGAAGTTCTGCCGGAGTGAGGCACCGGCTGGGTACGATGGATATACCGCATGCGGTGTCTTTATATATGGAGGTGTCCGATGACAAAGATCTTGGTTGATGTCGACGACGAAGCGCTGGAAGCCGCCCAGCGGATCTTCGGGACCAAGACGAAGAAGGACACCATCAACCTGGCGCTGACGGAAGCCGTCACCCGGGTGACCAGGCTAAAGGCCCTGGAAGAAGGGGTGAGACTCTTCTCCGGCGAGGACTTCGACTCCCTGATGGACAAGCGCAACTACCGTTCCGTCCCGGAGGGTCATGATCCGATTCCCCGGAAGGGGGTCGAGGGGCGTCAGATCGCGTGAGCGCCTTCGGCACCCATCTCGCCGACACCTCGGCGCTGATGCGAATTTACCGGGACGCCGAGGTCCGCCGACGCTGGGCGCAGCACATAGCCGCCGGGCTCATTGGAGTCTGCCCTGTTGTGGAGCTGGAGATGCTGCGGGCCGCCGGGGGCAGGGCGGCTCGTGATCGTGCGGCGAAAGTGCTCGGGTCGACATTCGGATGGGTTCCCATGCCCGAGGACGTCTTCCGTCTCGCGCACGAACTTCAGGATCAGCTGGCGTCGTCCTCCGCACACCAAGGGCCAAGCGCGGTGGACCTGCTGGTGGCGGTCACGGCCCAGGCTCACGGGCTCAAGGTGCTCCACTATGACCGGGACTACGAGACAATCGCGAAGGCGGCGGGCGTCGAGATGGAATGGGTCGCCCGGCCCGGTTCGGTGAGCTGATCTCCGGCACGGGGGCCTCAGCCTTTTCAATGCCGTGAAGAATCAAGCCATGGCGACATATCTGCAGGTTCTGACGACGGTGAAGGGCTACCGGAAGGGGACGAAGCTGGCGTGGAGCATCACAGGGGCGCGGCTTGCCGCCTGCGTGCAGGTCGTAGGCCCGATCCAGTCGGTGTACCGGTGGGAGGGGCGGGTCAAGCAGGTGGAGGAGTGGCAGCTTCTCATCAAGACGACCGCCGAGGCCTTCCCCGCTCTGGAAGAGCACATCAAGGCGAATCACCCGTACGACACCCCAGAGATCATCGCGACACCGATCGCCGCCGGAAGCGCCGAGTATCTGGCCTGGATCGGTAAAGAGACGAAGCGGTACGACGCTCCGTCATAGCGGGACCGTCACAGGGAGATCCCGGGTGCCCCGCATCGCCGGCCGGTGGGCGTTCCATCACACATCGCCGATGTCCGGCGCACACTGAGTGGCGGAGACTTAACATCACGGGAAAGCCCTCCCCCCTGAGGTGATGCCGTGGCCGGAGAACTGCGTCTCGAGGTCCATGACTTCCGGAGCCCGGAGCGGTGGCGGTGGACGCTCCGAGATGCGGGGGGAGCGTTCCTGGCCGACCACGAGGTACGGCTCGACGCCGGTGACTGGCGCTTCACGGCCTTCTCCGATCTGGGCAGGTACCTACGCTGGAACGCCGCGCCCGACCGGCGGATCGAGGCCGAGGCGGAGCTGGTCGCGCAGGTCGGCGACTGGATCGGCGCCGAGGTGTTCGGCCCGGTCGGCCCGGCGCTCATCAAGGCCCGCCCCTCAGCGGTCCGGGTGGTCCTGCCGCCCGAGGCCCGGGTGCTCGCCTTCCGCCCGCTGGAGCTGGCGAGAGTGGACGGCACGCCGCTGGCGCTGCGCAACATCCCGCTGGTGATGTGCGACGGCGCCGCGGAACCGGGAGCCAAGGAACCGGTCGGGGAGCGGCTGCGGGTGCTGGGGCTGTTCAGCCTGCCGACCGGCGGGGGCGTGCTCAACCTGCGGCGTGAACGGCACGCGATGTCCACGCTGTTCTCCGAGCTCGGCGCGGTGCGCGGCCGGGCCGTGGAGATGCGGGTGCTGCAGTACGGGGTGACCCGCGAGAGGCTGGCCGAGATCCTGAAGGACGGCGAGGGCTGGGACGTCGTCCACGTCTCCGGGCACGGCAACCCGGGGGAGCTGCTGCTGGAACACCCGGACGGCTCGCCGGACCCGGTCCCGGCCGCGGACTTCGTCGACCTGCTGGAGCCGACCGCCGAACGGCTCAAGCTCGTCACCGTCTCCGCCTGCTCCTCCGCCGCGCTGAAGGCCGCCGACCAGCTCCGCGCCCTGGGCGTCACCCCGCCCGCCGGCTGGTCCGGGTCCGCGAGTCCCGGGCCGGTGAGTCCTGAGTCCGTAAGCGCAGAGCACGCGCTGAGCACCCTCGCCACCGACCTCGCCGACCGCCTCGACTGCGCGGTGCTGGCCATGCGCTACCCGGTCGTCGACTCCTTCGCCATCGACCTGGCCGCCGAGCTGTACGGCCTGCTCGTCGAGAAGGGCCGCCCGCTGCCCCGCGCGCTCGGCATGGCCCTGCGCGCGGTGGTCGCCGCCCCGCCCACCCTGGACTGCCCGGCCCTGTCGGTGACCACCCCGGCGCTGTTCGGCGCCCGCGCGCTGGAGCTGAAACTGACGGCCCCGGAAGGCGAGCCGGTGACGTTCCGGCCCGGGTCGCTGAAGCTGGCGGGCCTGCCGCCGCAGCCGCCCCGGTTCGTCGGCCGGACGAAGGCGATAACGGACGCGAGCGCGGCCCTGGCGCCCCGGAGCGGGGCTGCGGGGGTGCTGCTGTACGGCATGCCGGGCGCGGGCAAGACCGCCTGCGCGCTGGAGCTGGCCTACACCCACGCCGAGTCGTTCCGGATCGTGGCCTGGCACAAGGCCCCGGACGAGGGCACGGACACCACCGGTGCGTTCACCGCGTTCCTCACGGACCTCGAGCGGAAGATCTCCGGGCTGGAGCTGGTGCACCTGGCCGAGAACGAGGAGGCGCTGCGCGCCTTCCTGCCGCTGCTGACCGAGTTCTTCGAGCGGAATCGGGTGCTGGTGGTGCTGGACAACGCCGAGTCGCTGCTGACCTCGGACGGCGGGTGGCGGGACCGGCGGTGGGGGCCGGTGGTCGACGCGCTGACCGGGCACGGCGGCTTCTCGCGGCTGGTCGTGACGAGCCGGGTCCGGCCCGCCGCGCTGGAAGGCCGGGTGGAGCAGATCGCGATCGACGCGCTCCCGGCGGCCGAGGCACTGCTGCTGGCCCGGGAACTGCCGGGGCTGCGGGCGCTGATGGACGGCCGGACCCGTGGGGTGGAGCCGTCGGACGCCCGCGAGCTGGCCGTACGGGCGGTGAAGATGGCACACGGGCATCCGAAGTTGCTGGAGCTGGCCGACGGTCAGGCGGCGGATTCGGGGCGGTTGCGGGGGCTGTTGGAGGCCGGGGGTGCGGCCTGGCGGGAGACGGCGGGTGGACTGCCGGAGGACTTCTTCACGGTCGTCGACCGGGCGGCGGGGGTGAGCGGGGAGGACTACCTGCGGGTGCTGGAGCGGTGGACGCAGGTGGTGGCCGGGGGTTTGTCGGCGGCGGAGCGGGATCTGTTCGGGTTCGTGTGCTGCCTGGAAGAGGACGACCGGCTGGGCTTCGTGTTGGAGGCGGTCTGGCCGGTGCTGTGGCGGCGGCTGGGTCGCGAGGGAGCGGTGCCGGAGCCGGAGGCCGTGCTGGGGGTGCTGGTCCGGCGAGGGCTGGCCTCGCCGGAGGCCGGCGGGCGGCTGGGGGTGCATCCGGGGGTGGCCACGGCGGGCCGGGCGGCGGCCGGGCAGGTTTTTCGGGCGGCGGTGGATGCCGAGCTGGCGGCCTTCTGGCAAGCGATCTTCGATCAGGCGGTGGAGGGCCAGGGCGGGCAGGAGCTGGGAGAGTGGGTGGTGCGGGCGGGGCTGGGGGCGGTGCCGTACCTGCTGCGGCGGCACGCGTGGGCGCAGGCGGGCTGGCTGCTGGGGCGGGTGCTGTATCGGGATGACTCGCGGGCGGTGGCCGTGGTGGCGCTGCCGGCGTTGCGGCGCATCGCCGCAGCGGTGCGCGGCGGGCCGGGAGAGGCGGGGACGGTGTTCACCCTGGCCTGGGCGCTGCAGGTGGTGGATGCGTCGGCGGCCGAGGCGCAGCTGCGCGAGCTGGCTGAGCGGGCCCGCGCCGCAGAAGACGATCGGACCGTGTCGGTGGCGCTGGGCGAGCTGGTGAAGCTGTGCCTGGGGTCGGGGCGGCTGGGTGAGGCGCTGGAGCTGGCCGAGCAGAAGATCGCGGCGTCCCGGCGGGCCGGGTGGGGGCCGTGGACGCTGCTGGCCGATGAGGGGAGGCGGGTGCAGGTGCTGGCCGCGATGGGGAAGTCCGAGCAGGCGCTGGCCGAGGTCGAGCGGCTGTGGGAGCAGATGGCGGCACTACCGGCGCGCGCCGGGGCGGATGAGGTGGTGGAGGCGTGGAATGTGCGCGAGTTGCTACTGAGTGTCGGCCGGGATGCGGCGGCGCGGCTGGGGGCCTGGGAGCGGGCGCTGGCGTTCAGCGACGAGATGCTGGCCTCGATGCGGGCGCGCGGGGCGGCCGGGACGGAGATGGCGCGCTCCCGGTTCAACGACTACTTCCCGTTGCTGCGGCTGGACCGCATCGAGCAGGCCTGGCAGCTGCTGGCCGGCTGCCGGGAGGTCTTCGAACGCCACCAGGATGGGCAGGGGCTGGGCAAGGTGCTGTCGGCGCTGGCCGATGTGGAGGATGCGCGCGGGCACGGGGATCGGGCGATCGGCCTGGAGCGCGATGCGCTGCGCTACAAGTACGCCGCACGGGATGTGGCCGCACTGGCGGTCAGCCACCACAACCTGGGGAACTACCTGACTTGGCAGGCCGGGCAGGTGGCGGCGGGGCTGGCGCATCATCTGGCGGCCGCTCTGGTGTGTGCGGTGATCGGAGGGGAGGGACTGGAGGACTCGCTGTGGGCGGCCGAGCACGACCTCCGGCAGTTGCCCGATCCCGCCCAGGTCCCCGCCGATGTGGCGGCGCTGTGCCGCCTGGTGGAGGAAGTTCCCGGCGTTCGCCTGGCCGACCTGCTGGCCGCCCTCGCCGATCCCGGCACCCTCCGGCACACCTACGACCAGATCATCGAAGCGGTCACGACCGCCGCCGGCTCCCCGGGCTGATGCGATCGTTGCGTCCGTAGCCGTTCCCCGGGCCGCCCGCCGTACGGCGGCGCCGCAAACGACCGCCCCACGTCCCGCCGTACCGGCGTCGTCAAAGGATGCGCACGTATGGCGGAAGCGGTTAGGGGGTTAACGCCCATGTCATGTCTCGTCGTACCGGCGTCATCGCAGCAAGACCAAGGGGACGGGTGTGTAAGGGGAGAGTAGGGCCGACAGGCCGCCGGATGGCACAACTGTCTCAATAATGAGACAGTTGTGCCATGGCGATGGGGGGTAGTCTTGGGCGCCTTTCTTCTGTTGCCGAGGCGCAGCAGGGGATGATGACGACCGCCCAGGCGGAGCAGCTGGGTGTGCCCCGTCGCGATCTCGGCCGACTGGTCGCGGCCAGTGCTCTGGAACGGCTCGCCTACGGCGTCTACCGGATCGCCGGAGCGCCACGGCCCCGCTGGGAGGAGCTCCGCGCGGCCTGGCTCCAGCTCGCCCCCGCCCTTCCCGTAGACGAACGGAACGTGGACCACGGCGTGGTCTCCCATCAGAGCGCCGCCCTCGTCCATCAGCTCGGGCTGCTCGAACCACTCACCCACGAGTTCACCGTTCCGCCTCCGCGCCGGGTGCGGAGCCGTCGGACGGATGTGGTCATTCACCGGGCGGGACTCTCCCCGGATGAGGTGGAATGGGCCGATGAACTCCTGGTCACGACTCCAATCCGGACCGTGACCGATCTGTGTGGAATCCGTATCGACGGAGAGCATCTGTCGGGCGTGGTGGCCGACGCGCTGACCAGACGACTGGTCGACGAGGCGGAGCTGGCCGCCGCGCTGGAGCGGCACGCGGAGGCGTACGGATTCGCCACCGGAAGGGAGTTCCTCACGTTTCTGAGCGGCTGAACAGGAGAACTCGAGGTGCCGGAACCACAGGAGGCGTTCCCCTACCGGAGCGCGCAGGCGTTCGGCGCCGCCATCACCGACCGGCTCAAGACGATGGCCGCCGCGTCGCCGTACACCATGAGCCAGCTCCGCAAACAGCTCGCCTACGACCGGCTGCTCGCCCGTCTGTTCTCCGACCCGGAGGGCGGCTGGATTCTCAAAGGCGGCGTCGCCATGCTCGCCCGGCTGAGCGTGGCCCGGCACTCCGCCGACGTCGATCTGGTCGCCCGAGCGGACTCTCCGCAGGCCGGGCTGGAGGTTCTGCGCGAACACGCCGCCGCCGATCTCGGTGACTTCTTCACCTTCGTGATCGGCCGGCCCCGGCGGCTGGTCCAGGGAGTGGAAGGCGTCCGGGTCGCGGTGGAGGCACGGCTGGGGCCGCGGATGTTCGAGCGGTTCGGTGTCGACCTGGTGACCGGCGTCTTCATCACCGGAATCCCGGAGACGGCCGCACCGCTCGTGCCGATGGCGGTCCCCGGGGTCGTCCAGCCTGACTACCTGCTCTATCCCCTGGTGGACACTGTCGCCGACAAGGTCGCGGCGATGAGCGAGCGCAAGCAGGACCGGCCCAGCACCCGATTTCGTGATCTGGTGGACATCGTGCTGGTCGCACGGAACTGCCCGCTCCAGGCGCGGGATCTCCGTGCGGCGTTCGCCTCGGAACGGCTGCGCCGCGCGCTGCCCGAGGTCGTCGCGCTCGACGTTCCGGATGAGAAGCTCTGGCGCGCCGGGTATGCGAGCGTCGCACGCGACGCCGACGTGCCGAAGGATCTGGACGAGGCGCTCGGGATCGCGAAGGCGCTGGTGGATCCGGTGCTTGACGGCCGGGTGCGGGCGGGACGCTGGGAACCCGCCGCCATGACGTGGGGTGACGGTCCGGTACGGCTCTGCTGAATGCCGATTTTTCGGAACACGGTTTTCCGGCGTGATGGGATGGATCGCCGCGACGCGCGGAGCGCAGATCGAGTTGCGGGTGCTGCAGTACGGCGTGACCGAGGAGCGGTTGCGCGATGTCGTCAAGGAGGACGAGGGCTGGGACGTCGTCCACGTCTCCGGGCATGGGAGCGGGGGGACGTTCCTGCTGGAGCGGGAGGACGGCTCGTCCCGCGAGATCACCGGGAGTCTGCTCGCCGAGTGGCTGGAGCCGCTGGCCGGGCGGGTGAAGCTGGTGACGGCCTCGGCCTGCTCGTCGGCGGCGCTGACCGCGGCGGAGCACCTGCGCCTGCTCGGCCTCGGGCCCGCCGTACGGGACGACCGGGCCGATCCGGCGGGCCGGGTGGACGCCGTGGACGCGGCGGACCGGGCGGACCGGGTCGGTTCCGTGGACGCGGAGGAGGCCGGAGAGGTCCCCGCGCTGGCGGTGGAGCTGGTGGATCGGCTCGGCTGCGCGGTGGTCGCGATGCGGTTCCCGGTCGTGGACGACTTCGCGGTGGCGCTGAGCCGGGGCCTGTACGAGGGCATGGTCAGGCACGGGCAGACGCTGCCCGCCGCGCTGGCCACCGCGATCCGCGAGACGCTGGTGGAAGGGCCGAGTCCTGAATGCCCGGCGCTCTCGGCGGGGACTCCGGCGCTGTTCGGCGCGGCGGCCGGAGACCTGCGGCTCGGGGTGCGCGGCGGCGGGGAGCCGGTCTTCGGCGGTGAGACCCTCCGGATGGACGGCTTCCCGGACGAGCCGGAGCGGTTCGTCGGGGGGTCGGGGTGATGGCGCGGGCGGGCGCGGCGCTGTGCCGCCTGGTGAAGGAGGTCCCCGGCGTCAGCCTGGCCGAGCTGCTCGCCGTCCTCACCGATCCCGGCACCCTCCGGCACACCTACGACCAGATCATCGAAGCGGTCACGACCGCCGCCGGCTCCCCGGACTGACGGGAGGTGGGGTGGGCTGAAACGTCCGCCGTCTTCCGTCCGTTCTTCCCGTAGAACCCCAACCCCTGGAGGGACACATGGTCGGGAACCGGGTCATGGCGCTGTCGGACGGCGAGGCCGTCTCAGCTCTCTGGCTGGTCCTGGAGCAGCAGGGATCGCCGCTCGACGCGGCGCGGCTCCGGGCCGACGAGGCCAGGGTCGCGGAGGCGGCGGGCAGGGAGGACATCCGGGCGGAGATCGGGCCGGACGAGAAGGCCACGCCGGGGGACGCGGCCAGGGCCGCGCTCCTGTACCTGGCCGAGAGCGACCCCGGCACGGTCGCCCGGGCCGCCGAGATCGCTGCGACCGGCCGGGCCGAGCGGTTCGATCCGGCGCTCATCGGGGTCGGCGCGCTGGTGCTGATCGCGGTCAGGACCGAGTTCAAGCTGGAGCGCGACCCCGAGAAGGGGTGGGCGTTCAAGCTCCACCACAGGCCGATGCGCGACTCCACGCTCGGCAGGCTGATCAGCAAGCTGATCGGCCTCTACCCGCCGCCCTGACACCCGGCACCCCTGATGCACGCCGCCGTCGCGGTGCCGGCCGCGCCCTGATCCCGGCCGCGCCGTGACGGCGGCAGCGCTCCGGCGCCGGCCGGTCCCTGAGACCGATCTCACGCCCGGAGCGGCACCCTTCCTGTTGGGTATGTGAACTCTGTCTGGCACGCTGTACGGCTCGCGGGAATGAAACCTGAGCTGGAGGGAATGTGACGCGGTCGGATATCGTTAGCAAGAGTAATGAGTCTTGCGAATGAACACACCCAGGAAGGACCCCGTCGCGAACCTGCGCAGCGACGCCGGTCTGGCATCGGCGCTGCGCGTGTCACTGGCACGCCTGACCAGGCGCCTGCGCAGGCAGGGCACGGGCCACTCGCTGACCCCCACCCAGGTCGCGACGCTCGTCGCCGTGGAACTGCATTCCGGGATAACCCCCGGCGAATTGGCCGAGCACGAGAAGGTGCAGCCGCCCTCGATGACCCGCGTGATCGCCGCGCTGGAAGAGCGGGGGCTGGTGTCGCGTACACCGCACCCGACCGACCGGCGGCAGGTGACGGTGAGCGTGACCGCCGAGGGTTCGGCGCTGCTGAAGGAGGAGCGCCGCCGCAGGGAGGCGTGGCTGACGCAGCGGCTGAAGGAGCTGACTCCCGAGGAGCGGGCGGTGCTCCGGCAGGCGGCTCCGATTCTGGAGAAGCTCAGCCGGATCTAGCCGACCCCGAGGAACCCGGCGCCTCGGCCGTCCCCGCAGGGGCCGAGGCGCAAGTCACAGAGGCGCAAGCCGCAGAGGCGCGAGTCACCGGGCCGCGTGCCGTACCCGGGGCGCACGCGGACGCCGTACCCGGCAAGAGGCTCGGGATACGGGCGCGGCTGCGCCGGCGGCGGGCCGCGAGGCAGGCGGCCGCGCGCGAGGTGCAGGCCGTCGAGACCGGGAGCGTCCAGGCCGTGCCGGAGGCGCGGGGCGGGATGTTCCGGTCACTGGGCAACCGCAACTACCGGCTCTTCGCGATCGGCGGCGTGGTCTCCAACGTCGGCGGGTGGATGCAGCGCACCGCGCAGGACCTGCTGGTCCTGGACCTCGCGGACGGGAGCTCCGCCGCCGTCGCCCTGGGCGTGACCACCGCGCTGCAGTTCCTGCCGATGGTGGTGTTCGGGCTCTGGGGCGGCATGCTCGCCGACCGCTACCCCAAGCGGAAGCTGCTCTTCGTCGCCCAGTCGCTCCTGGGCCTGCTCGCGCTGACCATGGGCGTGCTCACCGTGACCGGCGTCGCGCAGGTCTGGCACGTCTGGGTGATGGCCTTCGCGCTCGGCCTCATCGCCTGCGTCGAGGTGCCGACCCGGCAGTCGTTCGTGGTCGAGATGGTCGGCCGCAAGGACCTGTCCAACGCGATCGCGCTGAACGCCTCCAGCTTCAACCTGGCCCGCGTGGTCGGCCCCGCCGTCGCGGGTGTGCTGATCGCCGTGCTCGGCGGGACCGGGCCGATCTTCCTGATCAACTCGGTCTCGTTCCTGGCCGTGCTCGGCGGCCTGGCGATGATGCGCGCCTCGGAGCTCACCACCCCCGAGCCGGTGCCCCGGGAGAAGGGCCAGCTCCGCGAGGGCCTGCGCTACGTCCTGGAGCGGCAGGAGCTGCTCATGCCGATCCTGCTGATCGGCTTCGTGTCGCTGGTCACGCAGTCGTTCTCGATGTCGATAGCGCTGATGGCCGGGGAGGTCTTCGGTTCGGGCGCGGCCTCCTTCGGGCTGGCCTCCAGCATGTTCGCGGTGGGCGCGCTGGGCGGCGCGCTCATGGCGGCCCGGCGGGTCAGGCCCAGCAGGAGGCTGCTGATCGGCGGCGCGGTCTCGTTCGGCCTGCTCCAGATCCTCACCGGCCTGGCCCCGTGGTACCCGCTCTACCTGCTCCTGCTCGTCCCCGCCGGCGTCGCGCTGATCTCCGTCAACACCTCCGCGAACTCCAGCGTCCAGCTCGCCGTCTCGCCGGAGATGCGCGGCCGGGTGATGGGCATCTACGTGCTGGTCTTCACCGGCGGCGCCCCGATCGGCGCGCCGCTGATCGGCTGGATCTCCGATCTGGGCGGTCCGCGCGCAGGCGTGGTGATCGGCGGGGCGCTCACGCTGGCCGGGGTCGGTGCGGCGATAATGCTGGCGAAGGTGATCGGCAGGAGGTCGCATGCGACTGTTCGCGGCGTTGCTGCCGCCGCAGCGGGCGCGCGATGAGCTCGCGCGCGCGCTGGAACCCCACCGCGCCGCCTGGCCGCGCCTGCGCTGGGCCGATCCGGGGAACTGGCATCTGACGCTGGCGTTCCTGGGGGAGGTGGCCGAGGAGGTCCTGCCCGAGCTGGAGGTCCGGCTCGCGCGCGCCGCCTCCCGCCACGCGCCGATGACGCTGGCGTTCACCGGTGCCGGGGCGTTCCCCTCGGCCCGCCGGGCGCGGGTCCTCTGGGCGGGGCTGCGCGACTGCGCGGACCCGCCCGGCGAGACGGGTCCGCACAGCGAGCCGGGCCGGTGGGGCGGCCGCCCGCGGGACGGCGCGGACCCGCGGCGGGGACGTCCCCGGATCGTCCGCCTGGCCGAGTCCGTCAGGGCGGGGGCCCGGCGGGCGGGAGCCGTACAGGTGGACGAGAGCAAGCGGTTCCGCCCGCACCTGACCCTGGCCAGGTCGCGGTTCGACGCCGACGTGAGCCCCCTGGTCGGGGCCCTCGGCCCGTTCGCCGGGACCCCCTGGGAGGCGGGAGCCGTCCACCTGGTGCGGAGCCGCCTCGGGGCCGAGATCCGGTACGAGACCGTGGCGGAATGGCCCCTTGCGGCACGGGCACCCGGTGGTCGGGGCTAGGCTCCAGGACGTGGATCGTCCCCGTCGCTGGCTGCTGCCCATGGTGCTCGCACTGCTCGTGCTCTTCGTGGTGGTCGGCTCCCTGCTCTCCTGAGCGCCTGCTACCAGGCGTACTCCTCGGGGGCCGTCTTGAAGCCGGGGAAGATCTCGTCGAGGCGGGCCAGTGCCTTCTCGTCGAGCTCGATCTCCAGCGCCCTGAGGGTGCCGTCGAGCTGCTCCAGCGTCCTCGGGCCGATGATCGGCGCGGTGACGGCCCGCTGGTGCAGCAGCCAGGCCAGGCCGACGTTGGCCGGGTCCTCGCCGAGCTCGTCGCAGAACGCCTCGTAGCGCTCGATCTTGTCGCGGTGCTTGTCCAGCTCCTTGACCATGGTCTCCGAGGCCGAGCGACCCTTGTCGATCTTCCGCAGGATGCCGCCGAGCAGGCCGCCCGCGAGCGGGCTCCACGGGATCAGGCCGAGCCCGTAGTCCTCGCAGGCCGGGACGACCTCCAGTTCGGCGGCCCGGACGATCAGGTTGTAGTGGGACTGCTCGGAGACCAGGCCGACGCTGTTGCGGCGGCGGGCGGCCTCCTCGGCCTTGGCGATGTGCCAGCCCGCGAAGTTGGACGAGCCGACGTACAGGATCTTGCCCTGCTGCTTCAGGATGTCCATGGCCTCCCAGAACTCCTCGAACGGAGTGTTCCGGTCGACGTGGTGGGCCTGGTACAGGTCGATGTAGTCGGTCTGCATGCGCTTGAGCGAGGCGTCGCAGGCCCGGCGGATGTTGAGCGCCGAGAGCCGGTCCTCGTTGGGCCAGTCGCCCATCCCGCCGTAGAGCTTGGTGGCGATGACCGTCTTCTCCCGGCGGCCGCCGCCCTGGGCGAACCAGCGGCCGATGATGTTCTCGGTGATGCCCTCGCCCTTCTTCCACCCGTACACGTTGGCGGTGTCGAAGAAGTTGATCCCCAGCTCGTGGGCCCGGTCCATGATCGCGAAGGAGTCTTCCTCCGTGGTCGCGGGGCCGAAGTTCATGGTGCCCAGGCAGAGGCGGCTGACCTTCAGGCCGGTACGGCCAAGCTGCGTGTAATCCATGGGACCCACCCTAGGTACCTGGAGTGCACTCCAGGCGAGTTCCGTTCCGGGCGCGTCCGTCACCGATCCACCGACGGCGGGCTCACCGGCGTCGGGACAGGGCACGCTCAGGCCGTCCGGCCGTACAGGCGGGGGAGGTCGACGAGGACGATCCTGTCGTCGCCCGCCGCCGCGGCGCGGAGGTCGGCGTCGAAACCGGCGCCGCTGTAGCAGATCAGCCGGGTGCCCTCCGTGTCGTACTTCCTGACCGCCAGCAGGTCCCTGGCCGTGCGGAGCCGTTCGAGGTGGCGCAGGCCCATGGTCTTGCCCCACTTCGCCTCGCCCAGGGCGAGCAGGCGGGAAGGCCTGCCGGGCTCGCCCGGGGCCAGTGCGGCGACGTCGACCTGGATCTGCTTCCTCGTCGCGGGGTTCGGCACGATGCCGGAGGCCACCTGCGCCGGGAGCTCGCCGAACAGCTCCAGACTGTTGCGGATGGTGAACTCGCGGCACAGCTCCTCGAAGTGGGGGCCGACGACCTGGGAGCGGAAGCCGCTGCCGGAGACGGCCCAGGCCTGCTCGGCGAGTCCGCGTTCGAGGAAGCTCCACGTGCGGCGCATGACGCTCTCGTAGAAGGTGATGAGCGGTTCGGCGATCCGGTAGACGGACTTGCCGGAGGCGAACGCGTCCTGCTCGCGGATGATCAGGCGGCTGTCCTCCAGCACCGTCAGCGGGTGGCTGATGTGGGTCGAAGGGCGCCCGAGGTGGCTCGCGACGCCGCCGCGCGTGTTGTGCCCGGTGGCGATGGCCCCGAGCACGGCGTGGTAGAGGGCGGGGTCGCGGATGTCGGCCTCTTCGGCGAGGAGGTAGCGGGCCTCGCGGAAGAGCGGGACCATCGGGTTGAGCACGGTTCTGACCACCCAGTCGTCGAACTCGTCGCGTGAGGCGGGGGCGTCGGAGTAGACGAGCTCGTGCCGGTAGGCCGGGGTGCCGCCGACGACGGCGTGGAGGAGGACCGCCAGTTCGGGGTCGTGGTCGCAGCCCCAGAACCGGGCGGCGGTGAGGTAGTCCATGGGATTCACGACGAGTTCGAGGCTCGCCCGGCCGCGGAGCGGGGCGTTGCCCGCCAGGAGACCGCCCATCACCGACATTGCGGATCCGCAGAGCAGCAGTCTGGCCTCCGACCGCCGTGCCGTACCGCCCGGATCCAGGGCTCGCTGGAGCAGTGAGGGCAGGACGGGGCTGGCCTTGGCCAGGTAGGGGAACTCGTCTATGACGATGATGCCCTCGGGGACCGTGGCGTAGAGCCGGTCAACGGCCTGATCCCAGTTGTCGAAGTGGTACTGGCCCCCGCCGCTGGCGTGGAGGGCCAGTGCCTCGCCGAACCGGCGCAGGCCCTCGGTCTCGGTGTCGTCGGTGGCCACGAAGTAGAAACCGCCCACCTGCTCGGCGAGGGCGTTGAGGAGGAAGGTCTTGCCCTGCCTGTGCCGGCCGCTGACCACGCCCAGCCGGGTGCTGGGTGCCCGGCTCAGCGCGAACCGGCTCAGCGCGGCCCACTCGGCGTCCCGCGCGAAGACATGGTCGGTTTGTGGATCATCGGGCACATTCTTGAGGTATACCTCTTAGAACTATAACCCTAAGAGATATACCTCTGGCATGCGGACGACCCGTCCGCCCTGGGCCATGTAGCCCTCGGCGTGGCCGGTGAGCACGTCGCCCTGGCGCCCCAGCCCGCTCCCGTCCATGCCGAGCGGGGTGAGGGTCTCCCGCCGGACGTAGCCGTCGTAGGACTGGCCGGTGAGCCTCTCGACCACGGCGCCGAGCAGCACCCAGCCGGAGTTGCTGTAGCTCATCCGCTCGCCGGGGGCGAAGAGCGCGGGGCGGTCCCGGAAGCTCGCGATCAGCTCATCGCGCGTCCGCGGTGTGCCCATGATCTGCGTGAAGCCTTCGGTGGCGATGTAGGCCGCGTCCTGGATCCACCTGCTCCCCCGTGACGAGGCCCTCGCGCAGCTGGGGAAGGCGGAGGAGGAACTGGCCGGGTCAGGCGACACAACGAGCGGGGCCGGGAACTGAAAGCGGGCATCTCCCCGATGGCGGCCGCCCTGTTCGACAACGCCGCGGCGATCCTCGACGCGGACGAGCGCCTCCTGCGGCGCCTGCGCGAGCTGCTGTCAGGGCATGATCGCTGAATGGGGACGCCTGGTCAGAGGTCTCGCCGCTTGTCGTTGCACGTGTGCGCGGCACAGTCGAGGCATGATGGCTGAGTGCGCAGCAGAGCGAGGGATGTCCTGATTCGAGGGGGTGTCGCGGCCGGGATGGTCACGGCGGCCGTGTTCGCCGGGGCGGGCGCGTGGGCGGAGACGGGATCCGCGGCGCGGGCGGGCATCGAGGCCGGGACCCGGACGGCCGGCGCGGCCGGGGTCCGGGTGGGGGCCGTACCGGTCGAGGGGGAGGAGGAGCGGGTCCTCTTCCGGTTCGAGGACGAGCGGATCACCGAGTCGAGCGGACTGGCGGTCTCGCCGGCGCACGAGGACGTCTACTACACCCACAACGACAGCGAGGCGGGGCCGGTCTTCTTCGCCGTCGGGGGCGACGGGCGGACCCGGGCGACGTTCACCCTGCGGGGCGCGGCCGCCCGGGACTGGGAGGGGATGGCGGCGTCCACGGACCCGGAGACCGGGCGGGGGGTGCTCTGGTTCGCCGACATCGGCGACAACTTCGAGGGGGCGTGGCCCGACATCTCGGTCTACAGGGTGGCCGAGCCCGCCTCGCTGCGGGACGCCGCCCTCCCGGCCGTGCGGTACCGCTTCCGCTACGAGGACGGCGGGCACAACGCCGAGGGGATCATGGTCCACCCCCGTACCGGGCGGCTCTACATCGTGAGCAAGGAGTTCTCCGGCTCGGTCTACGAGGCCCCGAAGCGCCTGCGCACCGGCAGGGCCAACATCCTGCGCCGGGTCGGCCCCGCGCCGATCATGGCGACCGACGCGGCCTACGCCCCCGACGGGTCGAGCTTCGTGATCCGCACCTACTTCTCCGCCACGGTCTACAGCGCCCCCGGCGAGCAGCTCGCCAAGGTGGCGATGCCGCAGCTGGAGCAGGCCGAGTCGATCGCGTACACGGCCGACGGCACGGCGCTGCTGACCGGCACCGAGGGGGCCGGCAGCCCGGTCCACCGGATTCCGCTGCCCGAGGAGGTCCTGCGGGCGGCGGCGCCCACGCCCACCCCGGAGCCGAGCACCGCCCCGGAGCCGAGCACCGCCCCGGAGCCGAGCACCGGTACGGAGGCGGCGGGGGGCGGTACGGCCGCCGCGGACGACCGGGGCGACGCCGGGGTGCCGACCGGGGCCGTGGCTCTCTGGCTGGCCGTGGCGGCCGGGGCCACCGGCGTCATCGCGCTCATCGCGCGCCGGACCCGCTGACGCCCCCGGGACCGGCGGACGCACCGCGCTCCCGGCGCCGGCCGCCACCCGTCCGGCCTCCGGGGCGGGGCCGCGCCTCGTGATCCGTACGGCGGCGGCCCCGTCACCGGGCGGCGTCTCAGTAGCGGAAGCGGGAGACCAGGTCGTGCAGGCGGGTGGACAGCTCGGCCAGGTTGGCCGCGGCCTTCCGGCTCTCCGACACGCCTTCGGCGGTCACCTGGGCGGCGTCGGCCAGCACCGAGATGTTGGTGGCGATGCCGGCGCTGCCCTGGGCGGCCTCGGCGACGCTGCGGTTCATCTCGTTGGTGGTGGCGCTCTGCTCCTCCACCGCCGAGGCGATGGTGAGCTGGTAGTCGCTGATCCGCGCGATGATGTCGCTGATCTCGGCGATCGCGGCGACGGCGCTCTCGGTGTCGGCCTGGATGGCCTCGACCCGCCTGGCGATGTCCTCGGTGGCCTTGGCGGTCTCCTGGGCCAGGTCCTTGACCTCCCCGGCGACGACCGCGAAGCCCTTGCCGGCGTCGCCGGCGCGGGCGGCCTCGATGGTGGCGTTGAGCGCCAGCAGGTTGGTCTGCTCGGCGATGCTCGTGATCGTCTTGATGACCGAGCCGATCTCGGCGCTGGAGGCGCCCAGCTTGGCGACGGTCTCGTTGGTGGAGGTGGCCACCGACACCGCCTGGGAGGCGACCTTGGCGCCCTCGTTGGCGTTGTGCGCGATCTCCCGGATGGAGGCGCCCATCTCCTCGCTGCCCGCGGCGACGGTCTGCACGTTCTGCGAGACCTGCCCGGCGGCCGCGGCGACGTTGTTGGCCTGGGTGGAGGCCTCGTCGGCGGAGGCGGCGATGCGGGTGCTGACGTCCGAGAGCTCACCGGAGCTGGCGGTCAGGGTGTCGGCGCTGGAGGCCAGTGCCGCGATCGCCTGGCGGATGGCGGCGTGGGCCTGGTTGACCGCCACCGCCATCTGGCCGATCTCGTCGTGGGAGGTCACCTCGGCCTCCAGGGTCAGGTCGCCCCGGGCGGCGGCCTCCAGGCTCCGGGAGAGCGTGTCCACCGAACGCGTCATCTGGCGGGAGACGATCCGCGCCAGTCCCAGGGCGAGCAGCAGGCCGACACCGAGCAGCACCAGGATCAGGTCGCGGGCGCTTCCGTACTCCTCCGCGGCCGCGGCGGTCGTCGCCTCGGCGCCCTTCTGCTCGTACTCCGCCAGCCGCTTGAGGGCGTCCTTGAACTCGGCGGTGACGGTGCCGAACTCGGCGAGCAGCGTCCGGATCTCGGCGGGGGTGCCGATCCCCTCCGCCGGGTTCTCACCGAACATGACCGCGTCGCGCATGGACCGGAAACGCGTCCACGCCTCGTCGAAGTCCGCCACGGCCTTCTGCCACGCGGGGTCGGAGGGAGCGGCGGCCCGGTACGCCTCGAACTCGGAGGTCACCGCCGAGGTGTAGTCCTCCACGTTCTTCTTGGCCTCCGCCTTGATCTGCGGGTCGGGGATGGTGCTGTAGCCGAGGGTGGCGTCGATCATGTCGGCCATGTTGCCGCGCATGTCGCTGAGGTGGATGAGACGCTCGACGTTGCCCTGCTTGAGGGTGTTCAGATCGTCGTTCAGCCCGCTCATCCGGGTGAGCGCGACGACGCCGACGCCTGCGCCCATGGCCGCCATGATCAGCACGGTGACAAGGATCTTGGTACTGATGCGGCGGTCGGCGAACCAGCCCAGCACCGGATTGCGGCGTACGGTCGCCACGGGTTCGGCGGCGCGGGCGGCGGAGTCGTTCACGGTCGGGTCCTTAATGTGAGTTCGGTGAGTCGGAGAGCAGCGCAGGACAGAGGGGCTGCGACTGCCCATCGGCAGCGGGATCCGGTACCTGAGCCGCCGGGGGAAGCGGATACTCAGGTCGAACTGAGTAGTTCACCGCAAGCGGGCTGCTGCTCGTCGTCGCGGCGGTCGTGTTCACGGTCGTGAGCTGGGGCCGGCTCGGCATCGGCGGGCGGGCCGCGGTCCTGGCCGGGTTCACCGCGGTGACGCTGGCCGTGCCGAAGCTCCTGGTGCGGCGCGGCCTGGCCGCCACCGCGGAGACGGTCGCGGTGCTCGGCGCCGCCCTGCTCCTCCTGGACTGCTACGCGGCCCGGCAGGCCGGACCCGCCGGGCTCGGCGACCTCGCCGGGAACGACTACGCGGCCGGGTCGCTGGCCGCGGTGGCGCTCGCCCTGGCGGGATACTCCCGGCTGGTCCCGCTGAAGCTGCCGCTGCCGGTCGCGATCGCCCTGGCCCAGTTCCCGCTCCCGCTGCTGGCGGTGGACCGGACGGCGGCCTGGGTCACCGCCGCGCTCGCGGCGACGGCCGCGGCCGACGCCGCTCTGCTGGTGTCCACCGCTCGGCGGGAGAGGCGCCTGCCGGGGGTCCGGGGGACGGCGGCGGTGTCGTTCGGGACCGTGTGGACGGCGGGGGTGCTGGTCGGTCTCCTGGACTCCGGTCTGGTGCCGGACTTCTCCTCCGGTGCGTGGCCGTCCTCCCTGGCCGGGGGCGCGCTGCTCGCCGTACTGGCGGTGACCGGGGTCGCCGTGGCGCTCCGGGCGGCCGCGGGAGTGCGCGAGATCCTCACGGCGGTGTCGGCGTCCGCGCTGGCCGCCGGGGCCGCGGCGGCCGTCCTCCCGCTCGTCCGCCCGGCGTGGCAGGTGCTCCCGTACACGGTCGCGGGGCTGGCGGTCGCCGCCGCGGCGCTGTACCTGCCCGGCCGGGCAGAGCCCTCGGTCCGGTCCGCCGGCGCGTTCGCCGGTGCCGCGGTGGCCGCGCTGACCCTGCTCCCGTCCTGGGACGACATCACCCGCACGCTGTCCGGGCCGTTCGCCCGCCTGGACGGGATCTGGTCGGGGGCGCACGGGTACGGCGAGGAGTGGTCCGCCGCGTCCCCCGCGCCGGTGGTCGTCCTCGGGCTCCTCGCGGCCGCCTCGGCGGCGGCCTGGAGGAGGGCCGCTCCCGGGGCGGCGCACGAGGGCGGGGGACCGGTGCCCGAGCCCGCGGGATCCGCGGCGGACGGTCATGAGCCGGCGGCCGGGGTGAGCGGGCGGACGCTGTCCGGAGCCGCCGCGCTGGTGCTCGGCACGCTCGGCGTGGCGCTCGCGCCGGCGGCCCTCGGCTGGGGCCTCCCGGGCGGGCTCGCCGCCCTCCTCGTGCCGGCGGTGGCGCTCGTGGCCGGGGCGGCGCTCACCGGAGCGGCCGGGACCGGCGGGCTGGGGCGGGCGGGGAACCGCACGGCCGGAACCTCCTCGTCCGGGGGGTTCACGGCCGGGGGGTTCACGGCCGGGGGGTTCACGGCCGGAGGTCTCGCGGTCACGGCGGGGGCGGTCACCCTGCAGGCCGCCGTCACGGCCCTGGCGGAGCGGACCGCCACCCACGTCGCGCTCACGATCCTGGCGCTCGCCTGGACCGCGGCCGCCTGCGGGGGCCGGACGCGGACCGTGCGCGCCGCGGGTGCCGGGATCGCGGCGCTGCTCGCGGGCGGGGAGGTCCTGGCGGTCGAGGCGGAGCTCGGCCTGCAGCCCCGGTACGCGGCGTTCGGCCTGCTCGCCGCGGCCTGCCTGGCGGCGGCGGTGGCGGGATGGCGGCGCGGGCCGTACGGCCTGCCGGCGGCGCGGGAGGAGGGAGCGGGCACCGGCGCGGGGACCGGGTGGCGGCTCCGGGCGGCGGACGCCGCGACCGGACTGGAGGCGGCCGGCTACCTGCTGGCGGCCTGCGGGCTGGCGCTGGCCGTCCACGGTTCGCTGCTCCCCGGTGTCCGGGACCTGCCGATGATCAGCCTGGCCTGCGCCGTCGTCGGCGTGCTGCTGGCGGGTACGGCGCTGCGGCCCGACCGGCGGCAGGCGGCGTACGCGGGGACCGGGTTCCTGCTGGCGGCCACCTGGCTGCGGCTGCTCGCCTCCGACATCACGGTGGTCGAGGCGTACACGGCGCCGTTCGCGCTGGTCCTGCTGGCCTTCGGCTGGTGGAGGGCGCGGGGCGGGGCGTCCTCCTCCTGGGCCGCCTACGGCTCAGGGCTCGTCTCCGGCCTGCTGCCCAGCGTGGTCGCGCTGCCCGGCGGCGGCTGGACCCGGCCGCTGCTGCTCGGCGCGCTCGCGCTCGCGGTGCTCCTGGCCGGGAC
The DNA here is from genome assembly GCF_014203605.1 of Thiemannella venezuelensis. Taxonomy (GTDB): domain Bacteria; phylum Actinomycetota; class Actinomycetes; order Streptosporangiales; family Streptosporangiaceae; genus Planomonospora_A; species Planomonospora_A venezuelensis. The sequence continues at coordinate 75,512 of NZ_JACHJJ010000016.1, forward strand.
CCGCTTCCGGCTCCAGGCGCCGGCGGTGCTGGGCGGTCTGACGCTGGCCGCCGTCGCCCTGCACGAGCTGGCGCCCTGGATCGCCCAGGCGGTCCTGGCGGTGCCGCGCTGGGTGCCGATGGCGCTGGGCGGGCTGCTCCTGGTGGTGGTCGGGGCGACCTACGAGGCCCGCCTGCGGGAGGTGCGGCGGTTGCGGGCGGCCGTGGGGCGGATGCGGTGACGCGGGCGCGGGGCGCGGCGGCCGTCGGGCGCGACGGGCCGGGTGCCGGGCGCGGTGATCCGCCCCGGTTCCTCTTCTCCCGCGGGCGGGTTGCCGCTAGCTTTCGGGGATGCGCGTTCTGGTGACCGGAGCGTCCGGCTTCGTCGGCTCACACACGGTGGCGGCGCTGCTCGCCGCCGGGCACGAGCCGCTCCTGCTGGTGCGCGACCCGGACAAGGCACGCAGGGTCCTGGCCGCGGTCGGGGTCACCGGGCCGGTCCCGCTGCACCCGGCCGACATCCGCGACGCGGCGGCCGTACGGGCCGGGCTCGGAGAGTGCGACGCGGTCGTCCACGCCGCCGCCGAGATCGGCGTCGTCGGCCGGGCGGACGACCTGGCGGGGACCAACGTGACCGGGCTCAGGAACGTCCTGGGGCAGGCCGCGGAGCTCGGTCTCGACCCGATCGTGCACGTCTCGACCGTCGCGGTGTTCGTCCCGCCGTCCGGGCAGGTGATCACGACCGGGAGCCCGCTCTCCTCGCCGCGCAACGCCTACGGCAGGTCGAAGGTCTCCGGCGAGCTGTACGCGCGCGAGCTGGCCGGGCGCGGGGTGCCCGTCGTGATCGTCTACCCGGGCGGGGTCGTCGGGCCGCACCAGCCCTCGCCGGACGCGCTGATGGAGGGGCTGCGCGCCGGGCTAGGCCAGGGCTGGCCGATCACCTCGGGCGGGGTCGGCGTGGTCGACGTCCGCGACCTGGCGGTGGTCCTGACCCGCACCCTGGAAGCGGGCCGGGGGCCGCGCCGGTTCATGCTGGGCGGGCACTTCCTGACCTGGGCGCAGCTCGCCGACGTCTGCGACGAGGTGACCGGCGGCCGGTGCCGCAGGTTCGGCGTGCCCGGCCGGCTGCTGCTGGGCGCGGCGGCGGTGCTGGACCTCCTCAAGCGGGTCAGGCCCTTCGCCTACCCGCTGACCAGGGACGCGGCGGAAATGATGACCACGATGGTGCGCGCCGACGACGGGCCCACCCTGACCGAGCTGAAGGTGGATCTCCGGCCGGTCCGGGAGAGCGTCGCCGACGCGATCCGCTGGCTCGCCGCGGAGGGCCACCTCGCCCCGGCGAAGGCCGGCCGGCTCGCGGGCGGGGCCGCGCCGTGATCGGGGCCGCGCCGTGATCGGGGCCGCGCCGTGATCGGGGCCGCGCCGTGAACGCACCGGGCCGCGTCATGAACTCTCGGAAGGACACGCGATGAAAGTCGGGATCGTGGGCGCGGGCATCGTCGGCCTGGCCGTGGCCAGGGAGCTCGCGCTGGCGCGCGGCGCCGAGGTGACCGTCCTCGACAAGGAGGACCGCGTCGGCGCCCACCAGACCGGGCACAACAGCGGGGTCGTGCACGCCGGGATCTACTACCGGCCCGGCTCGCTCAAGGCGACGCTCTGCCGGGAGGGGATGGCCCTGCTGCGCGAGTACTGCGCCGAGCACGCCATCGGCTACGACGAGGTCGGCAAGCTCGTCGTCGCCTCCACCCCCGCCGAGCGGCCCGGCCTGCGGGCCATCGCCGCGCGCGCCCGGGAGAACGGCGTGCCCGGCATCGCCGAGCTGGACGCGCTGGCCCTGCGCGAGGTCGAGCCGCACGCCGTCGGGGTGGCCGCCGTGCACTCCCCGCACACCGCGATCGCCGACTTCCCGGCGGTCGCCCGCCGCCTGGCCCGCGACGTCGAGGAGAACGGCGGCTCCGTACGGCTCTCGCACCCGGTCCGCGCGCTGCGGCAGACCGCGGACGGGGTCGAGGCGCTGGTGGACGGCCCGGCCGGGCGGCGCAGGATGGGCTTCGACCGGCTGATCGTCTGCGCGGGGCTCGGCACCGACGCCGTCGCCCGGATGGCGGGGGCCGCCGGAGACGTGCGGATCATCCCCTTCCGGGGGGAGTACTACGCGCTGGCGGGCCAGGCGAAGGACCTGGTCCGAGGGCTGGTCTACCCGGTGCCCGATCCCCGCTACCCGTTCCTCGGCGTGCACCTGACCCGCAGGATCGACGGCGAGGTGCTCGTCGGCCCCAACGCGGTGATGGCGCTCGCCCTGGAGGGCTACTCCTGGCGCGACGTCGACCTCGCCGACCTGCGCCGGATCGCGGCCTGGGCGGGCACCCGGCGGATGGCCGCACAGCACTGGCGGACCGGGATCAGGGAGGTGCTCGGCTCCCTGTCCAGAGGCGCCTTCCTGAGGGCGGCGCGCCGCTACGTCCCCGCGCTCACCGCGGCAGACCTGGTCAGGACCGACGGCGGCGTGCGGGCGCAGGCCGTGGCCCGCGACGGGAGCATGAAGGACGACTTCGTCATCGACACCTCCGGCCGGGTCACTTTGATCCGCAACGCCCCGTCCCCTGCCGCGACGTCAAGCTTGGCCATAGCCAGGCACTTGGTAGGGATAACCTCTGATCTGACTTCTTAACGGCTTTCTCATGTGGGCGGGTGAAGATAATTCTCGTGAGCGAATCATCCGAGGCCCGCCTGCTGATCGTCGAGGACGAGCCCAACATCCTCGAACTGCTGGCCGCGAGCCTGCGTTTCGCCGGGTTCGGCGTGAACACCGCCGGCACCGGCACCGACGCGGTCGCCGCCGTCCAGCGGCACCGCCCGGACCTCATCGTGCTCGACGTGATGCTCCCCGACATGGACGGCTTCGACGTCGTCCGGCGGCTGCGCGGCGGCGGCACCGACACGCCCGTGCTGTTCCTCACCGCCCGCGACGCCGTCGAGGACAAGATCCGCGGGCTCACCGCGGGCGGCGACGACTACGTGACCAAGCCGTTCAGCCTGGAGGAGGTCGTCGCCCGGATCCGCGCCGTGCTGCGCCGTACCGGCGGGAGGGAGCAGTACACCCGGCCGCCCCGGCTCACCTTCGCCGACATCGAGCTCGACGAGGAGAGCCACGAGGTCTGGCGCAAGGGCAGGGCCGTGCCGCTCTCCCCGACCGAGTTCAAGCTGCTGCGCTACTTCATGGCGAACGCGGGGCGGGTGCTCTCCAAGGCGCAGATCCTCGACCACGTGTGGGACTACGACTTCCGCGGCGACGTCGGGATCGTGGAGTCCTACGTCTCCGTGCTCCGCCGGAAGATCGACAACGCCGACCCCCGGATGATCCAGACCCTGCGCGGGGTCGGCTACGTGCTCCGCCTCCCCCCGGGCCCCTGATGTTCGGCCGTCCGCCCCTGCGGGTCAAACTCATCCTGGTCGTCCTGCTGCTGCTGGCCGTCGCGCTGACCCTGATCGGCATCGGCAGCGTCTCGATCATGCGGGGCTACCTGATCGACCGGGTGGACAACCAGATCGACATCACCACCGAGAACCTGCTCCGCCGCCTGAACCGCCCCGCTCCCTTCGACCTGGCCAACAAGATCATGCCGCCCGACATGAGGGCGGAGCTCCGCGGCCCGCAGGGCCGGGTGATCGTCCCGCTCAGCGGGGTGGACGTGGAGGGCAAGCCGCTGCCGCCGCTGCCCCCCGGCATGGGGACGGAGCCCGTCGAGGTCAGGGGATGGCGGGTCCGCGTCCAGCCGCTGGAGGGCGGCGGGAGCCTCGTGGTGGCCGTCGACATGGCGGAGGTCCGGCAGATCGTCGGGCAGCTCGCCCTGGTGGTGGTCCTCGGCGGCGGCGGGCTGATGCTGGTGCTCGCGGCGGTGGGCGTGGCGGTCATCCGGCGGAGCCTGCGCCCGCTGGAGGAGATCGAGCGCACCGCCGAGGCCATCGCCGCCGGAGACCTGAGCCGCCGCGTCCCCGACACGGACCCGACCACCGAGGTCGGCCGCCTCGGCCGGTCGCTGAACGGCATGCTCGCCCAGATCGAGACGGCGTTCCGGGCGCGGTCGGAGTCGGAACGCGCGGCCCGCGGCTCCGAGGAGCGGATGCGCCGGTTCGTCGCCGACGCCTCGCACGAGCTCCGCACGCCGCTGACGTCGATCCGCGGGTTCGCCGAGTTCTACCGCCAGGCGCCCGGCACCGACCCCGGGCCGCTGATGGCCCGGGTCGAGTCGGAGGCGGTCCGGATGGGCACGCTCGTGGACGACCTGCTCATGCTGGCCCGGCTGGACCAGCAGCGCCCGATGGCCATGCGGCCGGTGGACCTGCTCGCCATCGCCGCGGACGCCGTGCACGACGCCCGGATCCTGGCCCCGGACCGTGGGATCACGCTCTCGGTCGACGGCGCCGCGCTGATCGTCTCCGGCGACGAGGTACGGCTCCGCCAGGTCGTGGGCAACCTGATGACCAACGCCCTCACCCACACCCCGGAGGGCACGCCCGTGCGGATGGTGCTCCGCGCGCGGGGCGAGACGGCCGTCGTCGAGGTGGCCGACGAGGGGCCCGGCCTCACCGCCGAGCAGCGCGAACGGGTCTTCGAACGGTTCTACCGGGTGGACTCCGCCCGGGGCCGCCGCGATCCGGGCGGCGGCGGCAGCGGTCTCGGCCTCGCCATCGTCGCGGCCATGGTCGAGGCCCACGGGGGCACGGTGGGCGTCGAGTCCGCCCCCGGCGGGGGCGCCGTCTTCCGGGTCGCCCTCCCCCTCGCCCCCGACGTCGACTTCGCCCCCGGCCCCGACTGACGAGGGGCTTCCCCGTCGGGTCCCGCCCCGCGCGGAGAGGCGGGACGGAGGCGGGACCCCGGATCACGGGGAGCTCTGCGGCCAGCTCCCGTCGGGGAACGCACTGCCGGTCGTGTTCGCCATGATGACCTGGTCGTTCTCGGAGAGCCCTTCGACGATCTCGACGTACTGGTCGCCGCGGACGCCGGTCTTCACCGCCCGGTGCTCGCCGTCCCGGATCGTGACCACCGGCGAGCCGTCCGAACCGGTCCTCACGGCCTGCGCCGGGACGTAGACCGTCTCCTCCGACTCCTCGACCGTCACCGTGACCGTGGCGCTCTGGCCGACCAGGAGGTCCTTCGGCGGGTCGTCGAAGGCGACGGTGACCGCGTACCGGACGAGCCGGTCCGTGGCGGTCGCGGCGGGATCGATGCGGGTGACCGTGCCGGGGTGCTTCTCGCCGCGGAGGGCGGCCAGGGTGATCGTCGCCCGCTGGCCGAGTCTCAGCTTCCCGATGTCGGACTCGGTGAACAGCGCCGACACCTGGAGCTCGTCGAGGTCGCCCAGGGTGACGAACGCGCCGGTGCCCGCGCTGTCGCCGACGGCTCCGGCCACGGACAGGACCGTCCCCGCCTTCGGGGCGACGATCCGCACGCCCGCGAACTCCTCCTCGGCGTCGGTCAGCTCGGCCTCCGCCCGCTTCACCTCGGCCTCGGCCTGCTCCACGCCGGGCTCGCGCCGCGCGCCGCCGGTCCCGCCGGCGGCGGTGGTCCCGGTGCCGTCGCGGCCTGCCGCCGTGCCGCCCGTGCCGGTCGGCGAGGCCGTTCCGGCGGTGCCCGTCCCGCTCGTCCGGGGGGTCGTGCCGGTGCCGCTGCCCTGCCCCGCGCAGGCGGTGGAGGCGTCCGGCGCGGGGGTGCCCCCTGCGGTCGGCCGGGAACCCGCGCCGGCCGTGGGCGTCGCGCTCGGCGTGGCGCCCGCGCCGGTCTGCGCCGTGGGCCGCGAGGAGGCCGCGGGGGAGGCCGGCTCCCGGCTCGCGGACGGGCCCCCGCCCGGCGCCGCCGACGGGGGCGCGGGCGGCGTGGCCGTGGCAGTGGCAGTGGCCGTGACGGTGGCAGTGGCCGTGACGGTGGCAGTGGCCGTGACGGTGGCGGTGGCGGTGGCGGTGGCGGTGGCGGTGACCGTGACGGTCACGGTGGGGGTCGCCGTGACCGTGACCGTCGGCACGGGCCGGGGCTCGGGGGGAACGGAGGCGGAGGGGGACGGCGACGCCGGGCCGGGCGTCGTGGCCGGAGCGTGGGTGTAGGCGGCGGGTACGGCGCCGCCTGCGGGAGGGATCCGCCCCGGCTGCTCCGCCGCGGCCGGCCCGGACGGCGCCGCCGACCCGGACCCGGACCCGGTCGGGCCGGGGGCCGCGGTGGCGGCGGGACGGCCCGACGGGGCCGGGCCACCCGTGGCGGCGGGGGTCCTCGTGGCTGCGGGGGTCCTCGTGGCGGCCGCCCCGCCCGTGGGCGGGCAGCTCGCCTGAGGGGACGGCCCGGACCCGGTCTGCGTCCGGGCGGTGGCCGTACCGCCGGAACCGCTGGAGGAACCGCCGCTCTCCGCCTCCTGCAGGGACTCCCGGGCGGCGGCGAGCCGGGCCCGGGCGGCGGCGAGGCGCTCCCGGGCGGCGGTGGAGTCGATCCTGGCGAGCACGTCGCCCTCGCCGACCTCGTCCCCGGCCTTCACGTAGACCCGGGTGACCTTCCCCGAAGAGCCGAAGGCCAGTTCGCGGGTGTCGTCATCGACGGTGCCGCCCGCCGCGGACACCGCGGCCGTGACCGTTCCCCGCCTGGCCGCGGCGAGTTCGACCCGGGGCGCCTCGGACGTGTCGCCGCCCGTCGCGTAGATCGCGCCCGCTCCCGCCAGGACGAGGGCGGCCAGGACCGGTCCGCCCGTCCGCAGGGTCTTCGGGAGATTGCTCGGTCTCATGGCGGACCATCCTGGCCCGCGTGATTCATTTCCCCCTCAGGGGCGCCTGAAGGTTGCCTGAGTGCCCTCTCCCCCTTCCGGCGTCTGGAGTGAACCTTCAGCTTCACTCGGGCTTGGCCCAAGCATCGTGCGCGAGGGTCTGCCCCTGTGAAGGTGTCGACCAAGCGCAGAGCGCTGATCGTGAACGGGGCCCTGGGGGTCCTGCTGCTGGGCGGGGCCGGGGTCGCCTACTCGTCCCTCGGCGCCCCGGCCTCGCCGGCCGGGGCCGAGTCCGGCGCCGCGGTGCGGACCGTGACGGTGGGCCGGGGCACGGTGACCGCCTCGGTGACCGCCTCCGGAACCGTGGAGAGCGGCCGGGCGCGGGCGCTGGCCTTCGGATCGAGCGGCACGGTCGAGAAGGTCTACGTCAGGGCGGGGGAGAAGGTCGGCAAGGGGCAGATCCTCGCCCGGCTGGACGACGCCGCGGCGCAGGAGAGCCTGGACGCGGCCGCCGCCGCCCTCGGCACCGCGGACGACGACACCTCCACCGCCGCCGGGTACGCCCAGTACATCGAGGCGAGGAACGCCTACCGGGAGGCGAAGCGCGCCGTGGCCGGAACGGTGATCAAGGCTCCCTTCGCGGGCACGGTCATCGCGGTCAATGGCACCGTCGGCGGCTCTTCGGGGCCCTCCGGCTCGTCGGGCTCGACGGGGGCGTCCGGCGGCTCGGGCGGATCGAGCGGCTCCACCGGTACGGCCGGCGGCTTCATCGAGCTCGCCGACACCGGGAAGCTCCAGGTCACCGGCTCCTTCACCGAGTCGGACGTGATCAGGATGAAGGTCGGCCAGACCGCCTCGATCACCTTCGACGCGCTGACCGGCGTCACCGCGACCGGGAAGATCACTCAGATCCAGCCGACCGCGGCCACCAGCGACAACGTGGTCCAGTACCCGGTGACGATCTCCTTCACCGAGGTGCCGGACGAGGTCAGGCTCGGCCAGACCGCGACCGTGAAGGTCGTCGTCGAGGAGGCCGGGAACGTGCTCGCACTCTCCTCCACCGTGATCTCCACCGCGGGCGGGCAGAGCACCGTGACCGTCCTGCGCGACGGCCGGCAGGTCTCCGCCCCGGTCGAGCTCGGCGTGAAGGGCGACCAGCTCACGGAGATCGTCTCGGGGCTCGCCGAAGGCGACCGGGTGGTACGGCCGGCCGCCGCCACCGGTACCACCCAGCAGGGCGGCGGCCTCCCCGGCCTCGGCGGCACCGGCGGCAACCGCGGCGGCTTCGGCGGGCCAGGCATGAGCGGGGTCGGCCGGTGACCGCCCCGGTCCTGGAGGTCCGCGACCTGGTCATGGTCTACGGCGAGGGCGACGCCCGGGTGCGCGCCCTGCGCGGGGTCTCCCTCACCGTCGAGAAGGGCGACTACGTGGCCATCATGGGCGCGTCGGGCTCCGGCAAGTCGACGCTCATGAACATCCTCGGCTGCCTGGACGTTCCCACGTCCGGCGCCTACCTCGTCGACGGCACCGACGTCGGAGCCCTGAACGAGAAGCAGCTCGCCATCCTGCGGAACCGGAAGATCGGGTTCGTGTTCCAGTCGTTCAACCTGATCCCGAGGATGAGCGCGCTGGCCAACGTGGAACTGCCCATGGCCTACGGCGGGGTCGGCGCCGCCGAGCGCAGGGCGCGGGCGCTGGCCGCGCTGGAGCAGGTCGGGCTCTCCGACCGGATCCACCACGAGCCGAACGAGCTCTCCGGCGGGCAGCAGCAGCGGGTGGCGGTGGCCAGGGCGCTGGTCACCTCGCCGGCCCTGCTGCTCGCCGACGAGCCGACCGGCAACCTCGACTCCCGGTCGACCGAGGACGTGCTGGAGATCCTCGACGGGCTGAGCGCCTCCGGCAGGACGATCGTGATCATCACCCACGAGGACGACGTGGCCGCCCACGCCAAGCGGGTCGTCCGCCTGGTGGACGGGCGGATCGTCGAGGACCGCCGGCAGGCCCCGGCCGAGGGGCTCCCGCCCCGCATGGCCGTCCGGAAGAGCACGATGACGGGCACGATGACGGGCACGATGACGGGCACGATGACGGGCACGGCGGCGGATACGGCGGCGGGCGCGGAGGCGGCCGGATGAGCCCGCTGGAGATCCTCCGTTTCGCGCTGCGCGGCCTGGCGGCCAACAAGCTGCGCAGCTTCCTGACCACCCTCGGCATCCTCATCGGGGTGGCGGCGGTGATCCTCCTGGTGGCCTTCGGCGAGGGCGCCTCGCAGAGCATCCAGCAGAGCATCCAGCGGCTCGGCGCCAACACCCTCACCGTCTCGGCCTCCTTCGCCGGGGGCGGCGGGGGCTTCGGAGGGGGCGGCGGGGTCAGGCAGTCCGGGCCGCGCACCCAGGCCAGGCAGCTCACCCTGGAGGACGCCAGGGCGCTGGCGGACCCCGAGCAGGCCCCGTCGGTCAAGAGCGTCTCCCCGGTGGTGACCGCGAACTCCTCCGCCGCCGTCCACGAGGGCGCGAGCCACACGATCTCCCAGCTCGTCGGGACCTACCCGAGCTACTTCGAGGCGACGAACAAGCCGGTCGAGACCGGGACCTACTTCGTCAACGACGACGTGCTCGCCGCCCGCAAGGTCATGGTGATCGGCAAGACCGTGGCCGAGGCGCTGTTCGGCGCGGTGAGCCCGGTCGGCAGGCAGGTCAGCGTCTCCGGGGTCCCGTTCACCGTGGTCGGTGTGCTCAAGGAGTCGGGATCCTCCGGGATGCAGGACGCCGACGACGTGGCCGTCGTGCCGCTGCCCGCCGTACAGCAGAGCCTGACCGGGTTCGGCCCGCTCGGCTCGATCATCGTGCAGGCCACCGGCGCCGAGACCGCCGACTCGGCGCAGGCCGAGGTGACGGCCATCCTCGACCAGCGGCACGGGATCACCCCCACCGGCACCGCCGACTACCGCATCCTCAACCAGGCCGCCCTGCAGGAGACCGTCAGCTCGACGATCGGGGTCTTCACCACGCTGCTCGGCGCGGTCGCGGCGATCTCCCTGCTGGTCGGCGGGATCGGAATCACCAACATCATGCTGGTCACCGTCACCGAGCGGACCCGGGAGATCGGCATCAGGAAGGCCATCGGGGCGCCCCGGGGCGCGATCCTCGGCCAGTTCCTGGTGGAGTCGACGGTGCTGAGCCTGGTGGGCGGCCTGTCGGGGCTCGCCGTCGCCTTCGCCGGCACCCGGTTCACGATCGCCGGGATCGAACCCGTGCTCGTGCCCTCCTCGATCGTGCTGGCACTCGGCGTCTCGGTCGGCATCGGCCTGTTCTTCGGGAGCTACCCGGCGAACCGGGCGGCCAAGCTCCGTCCCATCCAGGCCCTGCGCCACGAGTAGGAGAGACATGGTCGAGAAGAAGAACGACGCGGAGCTGCTGGAGACCTCTCCGTTCGCCGGGGACCTGGACCGGGAGCTGGCCGTACGGCCCGGGCGGAGCTTCTCCGCGCTGACCGTGGCGCTCGCCGCCGGGGTGACGCTGGTCGCGGGCGTGGTCGCGGGCATCCAGTTGGAGAAGGCCGTGGGCGGCGCCTCGGGGAACGCCGCGGCGCCGCAGGGCCCGGGCGGGCAGGGCGTCCCGCAGGGATACGGCGGGTCCGGTGGTTTCCGCGGCGGACAGAGCGGACAGCAGGGCGGCCAGCAGAGCGGGCAGCAGGGCGGCCAGAACGGCCGGCAGGGCGGTCCGGGCGGCATGACCGTCGGCACGGTGCAGAAGGTGGAGGGGGACAAGGTCTACGTCCAGGCCGCGGACGGTTCCGTCGTCACCGTGACCACCACCGGTGAGACGGCCGTGCGGATCAGCCGGGAGGGGAAGGTCGCCGACCTCGGCGCCGGGAAGACGGTCGTCGTCCAGGGGGCCAGGGGCGAGGACGGGTCGGTGACCGCCACGTCGATCAGCGAGGGGGCCGCCCGTGGCCGGTGACCTGGCTCTCAGGAAACGTTCAGCCGATGCTGAGCCCTTCCCCAGGGAGGTGAGCAAGCCTCATGGATGTGCTGGACAGAGTTGAGGCCCGCCTGCTGGTGGTGGACGACGAACCGAACATCCGGGAGCTGCTCTCGGCCAGCCTGCGCCTGTCGGGGTTCGAGGTCATGACCGCGGCCGACGGCAGGGAGGCCGTGCAGTTCGCCGAGCGGATCCGCCCCGACCTCGTCGTTCTCGACGTGATGCTGCCCGACATGGACGGGTTCGCGGTGGCCGGGAGGCTGCGGGAGATGGGCGGGCAGATGCCCGTGCTCTTCCTGACCGCGCGGGACGGCACCGACGACAAGGTGACCGGGCTGAAGGTGGCCGACGACTACGTCACCAAGCCGTTCAGCCTGGAGGAGGTCCTGGCCAGGATCCGGGCCGTGCTGCGCCGTACCCGGGGGGACCTCGACCTGCCCGTGCGGCTGCGCGTCGGCGACCTGGAGCTGGACGAGGAGGCCCACCAGGTGTGGAAGGGCGGTGCGATGGTGCGGCTCTCGCCGACGGAGTTCAAGCTCCTGCACTACTTCATGATCAACACTGGCAGGGTGCTGTCCAAGGCGCAGATCCTCGACCACGTGTGGAACTACGACTTCGGCGGCGACGCCGGGGTCGTCGAGTCCTACGTCTCCTACCTCAGGCGGAAGATCGACACGGCCGAGCCCCGGCTCATCCACACCCTGCGCGGCGTGGGGTACGTCCTCCGGCCGCCGCAAAGTGATTGAATTTTCAGCTTATCTTCAGGTTGGCCGGACCTGCCCCTGAGCTTGGTGCGGTCCAATGAGGGGAGTACGACCCCAGATCGCCCCGGAAGACGAGGAAGGCCCGGGGCCCGTCTCCAGCTGCGGGGGAGACGGGTCCGCCACGGACCTTCCGAGAATCCGGGGTACGGGCCCCACCGCTCTACCGGGTTCGCCCCCGTGACCCGGTCGAGCGGTGGGGCACGATGACGTCTAGGGCCCGTTCTGCGGGGAATGACCGGTCCTGTGGACGGGAACGGCGGTCTGCTGGAGGCGCTGCGGAGGCTGCGGCGCCACCTCGACCGCGACCTCTTCCCGTTCGCGGTCGGGGATGCCGGAGCCGACCGCCGGGCGCTGCGGGAGCTGACCGGCCAGCTCGACGACTACCTGATCCCCCGGCTGAGCGCGATCGACGCCCCGCTCCTGGCCGTCGTCGGCGGCTCGACCGGCGCGGGCAAGTCGACCCTGGTGAACTCGCTGGTCGGCGCCGACGTCACCGAGCCCGGCGTGCTGCGCCCCACGACCCTGGCCCCCACGCTGGTGACCAGTCCCGCCGACCGGACCTGGTTCACCGCCCAGCACGTCCTGCCGGGCCTGCCCCGCGTCACGGGAGGCCCCGGGGGTTCCGGAGGGGCGGGCGAGCCGGGCACGCTCCGGGTGGTCGTCGCCGGGACGCTCCCGCCGGGCCTGGCCCTGCTCGACGCGCCGGACATCGACTCGGTCGTCGCGGCCAACCGCGAGCTGGCCGCCCAGCTCCTGGCCGCCGCCGACCTGTGGCTGTTCACCACCACGGCCTCCCGCTACGCCGACGAGGTGCCCTGGAGTTTCCTGCGCGCGGCCCGGGAGCGGAGCACGGCGCTGGCCGTGATCCTGTCCCGCGTCCCGCCGGAGGCCATGGGGGTGGTCGCCGGGGACCTCGCCCGCCTGCTGGAGGCCAACGGCCTGGGCGGGACGCGCCTGTTCGAGGTGGCGGAGCTGCCCCTGCCGGAGGAGAACGCCCGGCTGCCCCGCGCCGCCGTCGGGCCCGTCGCCGACTGGCTGGCCGGCATCGCGGCCGACGTCCAGGCCAGGGACGACGTGGTCCGCCAGACCTTGTCGGGGGCGCTGGAGAGCCTCGCCACGCGCGTGCCCGCGCTCGCCGACGCGGTGGACCGCCAGCGTGCCGGGGCCGAGGAGCTCCGCGCGGCGGTCGCCGCCGCCTACGCCGCCGGGCTGGCCTCCTTCGACGAGGGCATGCTGGACGGCTCGCTGCTCCGCGGCGAGGTGCTGGCCCGCTGGCAGGACTTCATCGGCACCGGTGATCTGATGCGCTCCCTGGAGAGCCGGGTGGGATGGCTGCGGGACCGCGTCGTCTCGCTGTTCACCGGCCGGCCCGCGCCCGACAGCGAGCTCCGGGTGGCGCTGGAGCACGGGGTGGAGGCCCTGGTCAGGGCGGCGGCCGACGGCTCGGCCGAGCGCGCGCTGGAGTCGTGGTCGGCCCTGCCCGCCGGGCGGGCCCTGCTGGAGGAGGCCGGGGCCGTCGAGGCCGGGCGCCTCGGCCGGGCCTCGCCGGGACTGCGCCCGGCCGCGGAGGCGGCGGTGCGCGGCTGGCAGGGGTACGTGCTCGACCTGGTCCGCCAGGAGGGCGCGGAGAAGCGGACCACGGCCAGGATCGCCTCGTTCGGCGTCAACGGCGCCGGGCTGCTGCTCATGATCGCGGTGTTCGCCTCCACCGGGGGACTGACCGGGATCGAGGTCGGCATCGCCGGGGGCACCAGCGTGCTCAGCCAGAAGCTGCTGGAGGCCGTCTTCGGCGACCAGGCGGTCCGCACCCTGACCGCCCGGGCCCGCGAGGACCTGCGCGCCCGGGTCGAGGGCGTCCTGAAGGACGAGGCCGCCCGCTTCACCGGCCTGCTCGACGCGGTCCGGCCTCCGGAGGAGACCGCCCATGCCCTGCGCGCCGCGGCGCAGGCCGTACGGGAGCACCGGAGCGAGCTCCCGGACGGGAGCGGCCCGCTCCGCGATCCGGGCGGCGGACTCCCGCCGGGGAGCGGGGACGGGCGGTGAAGCTGCTGCGGCGCAGGGGCGCGGTCTCGCTGGACGACCGGCTGGCGGCCCTGGAGGAGGCGGCGGACCTGGCCGACGGACGGCTGGAGGCCGCCGCGGTCGCCGGGGCGCGCGCCGTGGTCTCCCGGGCGGGGGCGCGGCGGAGCCTCTCGGTGGACCACACGGTGGCGGCTCTGGCCGGGGCGACCGGGAGCGGCAAGTCGTCGCTGTTCAACCTGCTCTCCGGCACCGCGCTCGCCACGGTCGGGGTGACCCGGCCGACCACCTCCACCGCCCAGGCCGCCCTGTGGGAGGGAGCCGGGTCGGGGCCGCTGCTCGACTGGCTGGAGATCCCGAACCGCCACGAGGTGGACGGTACGGCGGGCGGCGGGCCGGAGGGGGCGGAGGGCATGGCCGGGCTGGTCCTGCTCGACCTGCCCGACCACGACTCGATCGAGCTCGCGCACCGGCTGGAGGTGGACCGGCTGGCCCGCCTGGTCGATCTGCTGGTGTGGGTCCTCGACCCGCAGAAGTACGCCGACGCGGCCGTCCACGACCGCTACCTCGCACCCCTGGCCCGGCACAGGGACGTGACGGTGGTCGTCCTCAACCAGATCGACCGGCTCTCCCCGGAAGCCGCCGAGCGGTGCCTGGCGGACCTGCGGCGGCTGCTCGACGCCGACGGGCTGACGGGGGTGCCGGTGCTCGGCGTCTCGGCCCGGACCGGGGCGGGCGTCGCGGAGCTGCGCGCCCTGCTGGAGTCCCGGGTCGCCGACCGGCGCTCCTGGGCCGACCGGCTGGCCGCCGACGCGGGCGCCGCCGCCGACCTCCTGGCCCGCGCCTCGGCCGGAGCGGGGGCCGGGGACTCCGGCGACCGGGCCGGAGCACCGCGGGCCGCTGAACCCGTGAAGGCCCCGGAGACCTCTGCGGACGCCTTGGCCGGGCCGCTGACCTCGGCGCTCTCCCAGGCGGCCGGGGTCCCGCTCGTCGTCGCCGCCGTCGCGAAGGCGCACCGGCACCGCTCGGTCGCCGCCACGGGCTGGCCGGTCACCCGGTGGATCCGCCGGTTCCGCCCCGACCCGCTCCGCCGCCTCCGCCTGGGCGCGGCCTCCGCGCCAGAGGGGGACGCGGTGGGGCGGACCTCGATCCCGGCCGCGACCACGGTGCAGCGCTCCCAGACGGACACCGCGGTCCGGGACGCGGCCGCCGCGGCCTCCGCGGGACTCCCCGAACCGTGGGCGGCGGCCGTACGGCACGCGGCCCGCTCACGCGCGGACGAGCTGGAGGACGGGCTCGACCGGGCCGTGGCCACCACCTCGCTCGGGGCCTCGCGCAGGCCCGTGTGGTGGCGGGTGGCCGGGGCGGCGCAGTGGCTGGTGCTCGCGGCGACGGCGGCGGGCGCGCTCTGGCTGCTCGGCCTGTTCGCCATGGACTACCTGCGCCTGCCCGAGCCGCCGGTGCCGACCGCGGGCGAGGCGCCCTGGCCCACGGTGCTGCTGCTCGGCGGCGTCCTGACCGGCATCGTGCTCGCGCTGCTGTCGCGGGCCGTGGCCTGGCTCGGCGGCCGCCGCAGGGCGCGGAAGGCGGCCAGAGCGCTGCGCGCGAGCGTGGAGCAGGTGGCCCGCGCGCTCGTGCTGGAGCCGGTGACCGAGGAGCTGTCCCGCCACCGCCGCTTCACCGAGGCGGTATCGGAGGCTCGGGACGAGGTCCGTCCGGGTCGCGGATGACGGCGGGCTCCCTCCGGAGACCGGTGACCTCCCCCACCACGACCGCGGTGAAGAACAGGCAGGCGCCGGTGACGTGGGTCGAGGCGGGCACCTGGGCCGGTGGAGACCATACCCCTATGGTTTCTTCCGTCACTCCCCTAACATCCGTTCATGTGATCATTAGAGCATTTGCTGTGGCAACGGTGGGAATCGCGCTTTTCGCCGCTCCGGCCGCCGCCTATCCGATCCAGGGCGCCCCCGAGCTCACCCACAACCCGCTGTACAAGAAGGGCAAGCTCCCCAAGATCTCCTGCAAGTTGAGCAAGGGCACGACCGAGGCCTCCACCCGCAAGTACCTGACGAAGCTGGTCGGGTGCCTGAACGACGCCTGGAAGCCGATCGTCGACGACTACCGACCGGTCTCCGTGGACATCAAGCGCAAGCAGGACCCCATGTGCACCAGCGGCACGGAGATGGTCAACTCCTACGCCATCGCCTGCCTGACCTCCATCACGGTGCAGCTCGGCGATGACTGGATCAAGGCCAAGGACGACCTCCCCATCTTCCTCCAGGTCACCGAGGCGTTCGGCGGGGTCGTCCAGGGGCAGACCGGCATCGGCAAGGCGTGGTGGGCGCTGAGCACGCCCGACGAGAAGGAGTACGAGGAGCAGTACCGCCGCTTCACCCTGCAGGGGTACTGCCTGTCGGGCGCGGCGGTGAAGAGCCTGGGTCGTACGGCCAGGAACTGGAAGCCCCTGCTGCACGCCGAGGACCCCGAGACCAAGGACAAGGGCTTCAGCAAGCACTTCACCCACAAGGTCACCGCGAGCGAGGTCGCCTGGTTCACCCGGGGCTACAAGGCGGGCGGGCCCGGCGCGTGCAACACCTGGACGGCCTCCTCCGCCAAGGTCGCGTAGGGCTCTCAAGGGCGCTGTCGCAGGGAGGCCGGTCCGGCCGTCCTGGCCGGCGCCCGTCACCGCCGCGGGTGGAAGCGGACCGGCATGTGCTTGATGCCGTTGATGAAGTCCGAGCGCATGCGCCGGGGCGGGGCGGTGAGCTCGGCGGAGGGGAACCGGCGGAGCAGCTCGCGGAGCATCGCGGTGATCTGGGCGCGGGCCAGCCCGGCGCCCAGGCAGAAGTGGGCGCCCCCGCCGCCGAAGGTCACGTGCTCGTTGGGGGTGCGGCGGATGTCGAGGGTCAGCGGGTCGGTGAAGACCTCCTCGTCGTAGTTGGCCGAGGCGTAGTAGGTGACGACCTTCTCGCCCTCGGCGATCCTCTGGCCGTGCAGCTCGGTGTCGCGCAGCGCCGTACGGCGGAAGTTCTGGATCGAGGAGCCCCAGCGCAGGAACTCCTCGGTGGCCGAGCGCCACAGGTCGTCGTCGCCGGGGTTCGCGGCCAGCTCGCGGTAGACGTCCGGGCGTTCGATCAGCGCCAGTACGGCGTGCGCGATCAGGTTGCGGGTGGTCTCGTTCCCGGCCACGGTCAGCATGACGAAGAAGGCGTCGATCTCCTCCCGGGTGAGCCGGTCGCCGTCGATCTCGGCCTGGACCAGCAGGGTGAGGATGTCGTCGCGGGGGTGCGCGCGCCGCTGCTCGACCAGCTTGTCGCAGTAGAGGAACATCTCCCCTCCGGCGATGTCGCCGTCGCCGGGGGCGGCGGGGAAGTCGGGGTCCTGGAAGCCGATCATCTGGTTGGACCAGTCGAAGACCTGCTGCCGGTCGGACTCGGGCACGCCGACCATCTCGCAGATCGTCTGGAGCGGGAGGTGCTGGGCCACGTCGGTGACGAACTCGACCTCCCCGCCCTTGTCCGCCACGGCGTCGGCGATCCGCGCGGCGCGGGCCCGGATGCCCTCCCCGAGCTTCCCGATCATGCGGGGGGTGAACCCGGAGCTGACCAGCCTGCGGTAGCGGGTCTGCCGGGGCGGGTCCATGTTGAGCAGCATCAGCCGCGCGACCGCCAGTTCCTCCGGCGCCGGCGTGCGGATGAAGGTGCTCCCCGCCTCGGTCGACCAGGTGTGCTGGTCGCGGCTGACCGCGCGGACGTCGTGGTAGCGCGTGACGGCCCAGAAGCCCGTGTCGTCGGGCACGTCGTGCCAGTGGACCGGCGCCTCGCGGCGCAGATACGCGAACTGGTCGTGCGGGACCTCCCGGGCCCAGGTGTCCTCCAGCAGATCGATCCGCATGTCGGTGCCTCCTCCTTGTGCGCCCCGCCGGACGGCGGGGCCGGGGCCTCGTCAGGGGCCCGGCCCCGCACCGCTTCCGAGCCTGCGGAGCGGTCCGCCTCATGGAGTGTCGGAGTTCCTATGGGCGTACCTCCCGATATCTCATGGCGTTCGCCGTACGTAAAGCGGTCCTCCGGGGAACGTCACTCATCGATCCTCGCGAGGTCGATGATCACGTACTCGTCCTCGACCGGGTAGGCCACCAGGCGGCCGTCGGTCGCACCGGGGATCACGCTGATCATCCCGCCGTCGGCGTCGGGCCGCAGTCCCAGGTCGCCGGACCTGCCGGTGGCCAGGTCGAGGAGGTACTGGCCGCCGGGCGGCCGGGGGAGGTGCACGGCGTGGAAGCGGTCGGCGGCCAGTCCTTCGAGGAACGGCTGACCGGGGATCTCGCGTTCCCGGGAGCCGTCGCGCAGCCGGAAGAAGGTGGACCTGCCGTCGGGCCTCGTGCCGATGCACGTCGTCACGCCGCATCTCACGTTGCGCTCGCCGGGCCGGACGACCGCCTCGTCCATGTCGCCGTTCTCGGCGTTGAACAACTCCCTGAACACGGCCGCGCCGTCCGGCGCGTACCTGCCCGGCGTGCCCACCCAGGGCCAGCGCACGATGTGGTGGCGGTCGGCCCCCTGCACCGGCTCCATGGTCCCGCCCCCGAGAGGAACCGTGAAGACGCCGCCCCGCTCAAGGGAGAAGGCCAGCTTGCCGCCGGTCACGACGAGCCGGTCGGCGCCTCCCTTCAGGGTGCGGTCCATGCGGATGGCCGTGGGCTCGCCGCCTCCGACCGGGATCGACCAGAACTTCGTGGTCCTGGGCGCCGTGTTCTCGTCGCCGTCGGCCTCGTCGATCGTCTGCCAGACGATCAGCCCGTCACCCACCGTGTACTTGGAGGCGAACACCCCCTTCGGCGTGCGGATGTCGGCGAGCTTGCGGACCCGGTGGCTCTCCAGGTCGTAGGAGTAGATCGCGTTGGCCTTCTCGAAGCTCTTCCAGGCCTCCAGGAGCAGCGTGTGGTCGTCGATGAACGCCTGCGGCTGGAACTTCCGCCCGCCGGGCAGCTCGGCCGGGATTTTCCAGAGCGCCTCCGGCCAGACCTTCTCCACCGGATCGGGCACCTCGGCCACCGGTTCGTCGGAGGGGGACGGCGTCCCGGGGGTGCTCTCGGCGCTCGGCGCCGGGGGCGGGTTCGCCGCGGGATCCACGGTGCCGGTGCCGCGCACGGCGATCCCGGCCCCGCCCGCCACCAGCACGACGACGGCGGCGGCGACCAGGGCCTGCGCGTGCACCCTGCGTCGCCGGGAGCGGGTCACGACGCGCGCCGACAGAGTGCCCGGGGCCCGCGGAGCGTGTTCGGCGGCGTGGCCGAGGGCCGTGCGGAGGTGGTCTTCCAGGTGGTCGTTCATCGGGTCCTCCCGCCGGTGGTTGTCGGATTCGGTGCGCCGGGGCCGGTCGAGCCCGCCGGGCCGGGACCGGCAGGGCCCGCCGTGCCGGTCCCGGCCGGGTCCGGTACGGCCGAGCGGAGCCTGCCCAGTCCGAGGGACGCGTGGCTGCGGACGGTGCCCCGGGAGACGCCGAGCACCCCGGCGATCTCCTCGTCGGTGAGCTGCTCGTAGTAGCGCAGGACGAGCACGGCCCGCTGCTTGCGGGGCAGGGCCCCGAGGGCCTGCCAGAGCTCCTGTTCGACGCCGGAGGGGAGCGTGTCCAGGTGGGAGCCCTCCGGCAGGTCCCAGACGAGCCGCTCACGGCGGCGCAGCCGCCAGGCGCTGACGTGCAGCCGGGCCATCGTCGTCCGGGCGTAGCTCTCCGGATCGTGCTTGCGGTGCACCCGCGGCCAGGCGCGGTGCAGCCGGATCAGCGTCTCCTGGGTGAGGTCCGCCGCGTCGTGCGGGTTGCCGCTGAGCACGTAGCCGTAGCGCAGCAGCGCGTCGGCCCGCTCGGCGACGAAGTCCGCGAAGCGGGAGTCGTCGTCCACTACCTCCGCCTTCCTGAGTTCCGTCACCTCCCAGACGGGTTCAGGGGCGGAAGTGTTGAATCCGGTGGTCCACCCGTGTCACTTCTTGCGCCGGGCCCGCTCCTCCCGCCGCCTCGTCCTACGCCCTGCGGCGGTCCCGGTCCGCGGGCGGTGCGGCTATGCCGTGCATCAGCGTGTCGATCACGCGGGTGGCCAGCGCGTCGGGGCCGGGACCGGAGTCCCGGGCGGCGCCGTGCGCGGCCTCGGACAGCAGGGCGAGGTACGCCTGCCTGGCCCAGGTCGTGTCGGCGTCCGGACCGAGCAGCCCGGACTCCTTGGCCCGGGCGAAGACCGTCTCGCAGGCGGCCATCACCCCGGCGTGGACGGCCTGCGCCTGCGGGCTGAGCGGGACCGGGCGGGCCAGGGTGAAGCGCCATCCCGGCTTGATCTGCAGGATGTTCGCGGTGGCCTGGTGGAGGGCGACCAGAGGGGGCGCGGTGTGCGGGCGGGCGGCCTCGACGGCCTGCTCGAGCTCACGCCAGGCGGCGACCTCCATCGCCTCGATCAGTGCTTCGCGGCTGGCGAACCTGCGGTGGACGGTGGCCCGCGCCACGCCGGCCGCCTCGGCGATCTGCTCCATGGTGGCCGCCGGGTTGGCGCCGAGCAGGTCCTCGGCCGCTTTCATGATCGCCTTGATGCTGCGTTCCGCGTCTGCCCGCAGTGGTCTGCCGGTCGGGGTGCCCATACGGGAACGTTACACGGTGGTGCGGCTTCGCGAATAATTGAGACTTTATGTTGCATATATCGATTGATTTGATACTGTCAGTCTCATGAAGCTGCAGAACACCACAGCCCTGGTGACCGGTGCCTCCTCCGGCATCGGCGCCGAGTTCGCCCGCCGGCTGGCCGCCCGCGGATGCCACCTCGTGCTGGTCGCCCGCTCGTCGGCCGCCCTGGAAGCGCTGGCCGCAGAGGTGCGGAGCGCCCACGGGGTGCGGGCCGAGGTCGTGGTCCAGGACCTGTCCGCGCCCGACGCCGCCGCACGGGTCGCCGAGACGCTCGCCGCGCGGGGGATCACCGTCGACCTGCTGGTCAACAACGCGGGGTTCGGCACGGCGGGGCGGTTCGAGAGCATCGCGCCGGAGCGCGAGCACGAGGAGCTCATGGTCAACGTCGTGGCCCTGGTGGGGCTGACCCACGCGTTCGTGCCCGGCATGCTCGCACGCGGTTCCGGCGCGGTGGTGAACGTGGGCTCCACCGCGGGCTTCAACATCGCGCCCTACTTCGCGACGTACGGAGCCTCCAAGGCCTTCGTCCTGAACTTCAGCCTGGCCCTGTGGAGCGAGTTGCGCGGCACCGGGGTGAAGGTGCTGGCCGTCGCGCCCGGCCCGGTCGAGACGGCGTTCTTCGACAGGATCGGCACGCGGAAGGCGGCGATCGGGGCGAAGATGAACACGCCCGAGAAGGTCGTCACCTCGGCGCTGCGCGCGCTCGACCGCGACCGCGGCTACGTGGTGCCCGGCCGGAGCAACTTCGCGGTGGCCCACCTGATGCCGAGGCGGCCGCGCAAGCTCGTCGCGCTGATCGGCCGGATGGCCACCAGGCGGGTGGCCGACGAGCTCACCCCCAGCGCGGCGCGGTGACCTTCCCCGGGGCCGCCGCGACGCGCCGCATCGCCGGGCGCCCCGCGGGACGGGACGGCGGCTCCCGTCACGGCGGCGGGGGCCGGCGCAGCTCCGCGGCGGCCGCGCGGAGGGCGTCCAGCAGGGGGACGAGCAGGGGGTGGCGCTCGGCGCCGCGCCGTACCGCGGCGAAGACCCGGCGCTGGGGGCCCGCGACCGGGCAGACCACCACGCCGGACAGGTCCGTCCCGCGCAGCGCCAGGCGCGGCACCATGGCCACGCCCGCTCCCGCCGCGGCCAGCGCGACCACCGCGCTGAAGTCGTCGGAGGAGTGCGCGAACTCCGGGGTGAACCCCGCGTGCTCGCAGGCCAGGGCGATCACGTCATGGCAGGGGTTGCCGGGGTAGGGGCCGATCCACGTCTCGCCCGCCAGGTCCGCGACGGCGATCTCGCCGTCCACCAGGCGGTGCCCGCGAGGGAGGACGACGTCGAACGGCTCGGCGTAGAGCGGGATGCGGGACAGGCGGCGGTCGTCCTCGGCCGGGGCGCCGCGGTATTCGACGGCGACGGCGACGTCCACCTCGCCGTCCAGCACCATGGTGAGGCTCTGGTCGCCCTCGGCGTCCAGCACCCGCACCTGGATGCCCGGCTCCTTCTCCCGGAGCCCTGCCACCGCCGGGGCCACCACCAGGCCGATCGCGGTGGCGAACGAGGCGGCCTTCACCTCGCCCGCCGTACCGGTCGTGTAGGCGGCGATGTCGGCCCCGGCCCGTTCGAGCTGGGCCAGGACCTCGTTGGCGTGGCCGAGCAGGATGCGGCCCACGGCGGTGAGCCGGACGCCCCGGGCGTCGCGCTCCAGCAGCTTGTGGCCGACCTCGTGCTCCAGGGCGAGGAGCTGCTGGGAGACGGCGGAGGGGGTGAGGTGCAGCGCGGCGGCCGCGGCGGTGACCGTCCGGTGGTCGGCCACCGCGCGCAGTGTCCTCAGCCGCCGCGTGTCAATCACCTCTTCATTGTCTTCCAGTTCACCGTCTTCCCGTTCACCGTCTTCCGGCGCCCGGACCGCGGAGGCCGTGCCGCCCGGACGGCGGGCCGGTCAGCGGACCAGGCCGAACCCGCCCCTGCTGAGGGAGATCATCTCGGCGGCGGCGGCGGTCTCGTCGAGGGGGGCGCGGCTGTCGCTCGCCAGCGTGGTGACGACGTACGTCCGCCCCTTGGCGGTGCGCCCCAGGAAGGCCATGGCGAGCACGCCCGCCTCGGAGCCGCCCTTGTACCAGACGGACGGCCAGGCGCCGGGGTCGAGGCGGAGCCCGGCGTCGTTGGCCGACATCACGTCGTGGAGCTTGTCGCTGTTCAGCTTGAGCAGGCCGGCGTAGGCGCGGCAGACGTCGCGCGGGGAGCCGAACCACTCGATGCTGTCGATCTTCCGGGGGCCCTTCCACGTCGAGTAGTCGGCCTCCGAGAGCGGGAGCCCGGCGACGGTGCCCTTGAGGTAGGCGCGGCGGCCCTCGGTGCCGCGCGCCAGGTAGGCGCGGGCGTGCCGGGGGTAGTCGACGGTCTTCAGCAGGAACCACTCACGGGTGGTGAGGAAGGGGATGTTCCGCTCGGCGTGGTCCGACCACTGGCGGACCTTCTTCTCCACGGCCTTGCGCCCGACCGTCTGGATGAGGAGGTCGGTGGCGGTGTTGTCGCTGATGGAGATCATCAGCTTGGCCGCCTCGTGGACCGTGACGGTGCTGTTGTCCGGGCGGACGCCCAGGCCGTCCTGGGCGGGCAGCTTCACCTCGGGCGTGACGGTGAGCTTGGTGCCCCAGCTCAGCTTGCCCGCGCGGACCTTCTCGGCCACCGCGCCCAGCACGTAGAGCTTGAAGATCGAGCCCAGCGGCCGGGGGGTGTCCGCCTTGACCGCGTGGACGGTCTCGCAGCGGCCCCGCGCGTCGATCTCGGCGGCGAGGAAACCGGTCGTGCGGGCGACCTTGCCGAGCCGGGCGTCGAGCTTGGCCCAGCTGGTGGGCGCGGACGGGATCGCCGGTGCCACCCCCACCCCTGCGATCCTCCCGTCGGCGTCCACGGCGAGCTGGAGGTCGAACTTCTGCCCGGCGAGGGTCGCCGTGCCGGTCAGGGAGGTGGGGGTGACCTGGGTCAGCGTGTCGAGCTTGAGCCCGGCCGTCTGCTTGAGGAAGCCGTTGAAGCCGTCGACGGTCACGTGCTTGAGGAACTCCGCGCTCAGGTGCTCCTCGATCTCGCTCGCGGCGAGCGGCGCCCGTCCGGAGGCCTCCAGGAACCAGCGGAGCTGCCGCCCGGCCGGGCTGTCGGGGATCTCGGGAGCGGCGGAGGCCCCCAGGGCGGCCTGAGTGGTCTGGGCGGTCTGGGCGGCGGCCGGGAGCGCGCCGCCCGCGCCCACCGCCAGGGGGGCGGTCACGGCGAGGGTCGCCAGTGCCAGAGCGCGTGTCATCCGGGGCCGAAGGTGCACGAGAATCTCCTCTGCGAGCTGCGGTACGCCGCCACCTGCACGGCGGCGGCCTCGATCTCCACGCTAGGGAGGGCGCCGGTGACGGGGTATGCGGAGGGCCGCCGCGTTCCCGGGTGCGGCCGTCCTCCCCGGATGTGCGGTCAACCTCATAGACGCCGGCCACCGAGGGGGACACACTGCCTTCCGTGATCTCCCCCACCTCGGCCCGCTTCCTCGCCGCGTCCATGGCGGCGGTGGCGGTCCTCGGGGCCGCCGCCGGGGCGGCGATGGAGACCGGGTTCCCGATGCCGCCCGGTCAGTGGGCGTTCACCGCCCTGGCCCTGCTCCTGCCCGCGCTGGGCTGGCTCGTCGCCGACCGGCGGCCCGGCAACCTGTACGGCTGGCTGCTCCTGGCGACCGCGGACTGCCTGGGCCTGGGCGCCCTCGGCGTCGGCCTCCTGATCGTGTCGGATTCCGGACGGCCCGTCCCGGTGACCGTTCTCGGTGTCCTGCTCGCCTCTCTTTTCGTCCCCTTCTACGGGCTCTCCTGGGTGTTCGTCCCGCTGTTCTTCCCGGACGGGCGGCTTCCCTCACGCCGCTGGCGCGTGGCGGCGTGGACCGCGGGGGTGGCGATCACCATGCACTGGCTGGGGGTGCTGCTGGCCTCGGACGAGGTCTACGTCATCTCGCCGATCGGCGGCCCCCTCGGGATCACCGGTCCGGGCGAGCTGGTCGTGGCCGGGCTGGGCGGGCTGGGCCAGCTCGCCACCTTCGCCGTGGCGCTGGTGGTGCTGGGCTCCCTCGTCGCGCGCACCCGGCGGAGCACCGGGGCCGAGCGCCGCCAGCTCCGCTGGATGACCGCCGGGCTCGCCGGCACCCTCGGCGGGTTCCTGCTCACCTCGGTCTTCCTCATCGTGGACTCGGCGGCGCTCTGGCTCGGCCTCGTGACGCTGCTCGGCGCGATGCCCGCCGCGATCGCGGCGGCCGTGTTCCGGCACAACCTGCTCGACATCCGGGTGGGCATCCGGGGCTCGCGGTTCTTCCTCGTCTTCGACCTGCGGCCCACGGTCGACGAGCTGCTGTCGGAGCTGGCGCCGGGCCTGGAGGAGGCGGAGCCCGGCGAGCAGCTCGGGCGGCTGGCGGGAGCCGTGCGGACGGCCCTGGACGCCAGGTGGGCGGCCGTCACGCTGGCGGACGGCACCCGGGTCGTGGCCGGATCGGAGGAGGGCGCGGCGGAGCTGACCGTCCCCGCCGGGCAGGGGCGCATCGCGTGCGGTCCGAAGGGAGCCGGACGGTTCACCGGCGACGACCGGCGGCTGCTGCGCGCGCTGGCCGTACCGGTCGGGCTGGCGATCCAGAGCGCGGGCCTGGCCGCGCGGCTGGTCAACGCGCAGGAGGCCGAGCGACGGCGGATCGAGCGCAACATCCACGACGGGGTGCAGCAGGAGATCGTCGCGCTCATCGCGGGCCTGGAGCTGGCCCGGGCCACCGGCGGGGACTCCGCGATGCTGGCGCTCCTGCGGGACCAGGCCCGGCAGACCCTGGACGACCTGAGGGAGCTGGCGGCGGGCATCCATCCGTCGGTGCTCAGCCAGGGCGGGCTGGCCGAGGCGCTGGAGGAGCGCTGCTCGCGCCTGCCGGTGGCCTCGACGGTGCACGTCGATCCGGAGGTGCGTGTGAGACGCTTTCCCGACGAGGTCGAAGGGGCGGTGTACTTCACGGTGAGCGAGGCGGTCGCCAACGCGCTCAAGCACGCCCGGGCCTCCGCCCTGGACGTACGGCTCGCGCTCGCCGGCGGGCGGCTGCAGGTCGAGGTCGCCGACGACGGGGCGGGGTTCGACCCGGCGACGGCCGTCCGGCGGGGGCTCGTGGCCCTCGCCGACCGGATGGCCGCCCTCGGCGGCGGGCTGGACGTGGTGAGCGGCGAGGGGAAGGGGACGCGGGTGCGAGCCTGGGTGCCGGTCCATGACTGAGCCGGGCACGCCGCCGGAGGCGCGGCCGTCACCGGAGCAGCCGCAGAGGTTTCCGCGCGTGGTCGTCGCGGACGACCACTACCTCGTCCGCGAGGGCGTCCGGCGGTTGCTGGAGACGTCCGGGCAGGCCGTCGTCGCCGGAGCGGTGGGCACCGGCGACGAGCTGCTGGACGCCGTGCGCAGGCTCCGGCCGGAGGTGGTCATCACCGATATCCGCATGCCGGGGGGCTCCTTCCGGCCGGGCTTCGAGGGCATCGACGCGGCCCACCGGATCCGCGCCGAGCACCCGGCGGTCGGCGTCGTGGTGCTCTCCCAGTTCTCCGACGCGCTCTACGCCTTCGAGGTGTTCAAACACGGCACCGAGGGCTTCGCCTACCTGCTGAAGGACCGCGTCGGCGATCTGGAGGAGCTGCTCGGCGCCGTGCGGGCGGTGGCCGGGGGCGGCTCGGTCATCGACCCCAAGGTCGTGGAGGGCCTGCTGGCCCGCCGCGCCGTACGGGGCGGCCGGGGAGAGGAGCTGACCCCGCGGGAGCGCGACGTGCTGCGGGAGATGGCCCGCGGCAGGTCCAACGGCGGCATCGCGCGGGCGCTCCACCTGTCGGTCTCGGCCGTGGAGAAGAACGTCAACTCGATCTTCATGAAGCTGGAGCTGGAGAACAGCCCCGACACCCACCGGCGCGTGGCGGCGGTCCTGGCCTACCTCGGCACGTAGGAGGGGCCGCCGGGACGCGCTCCCCCACCGGCCCCGCGCCGCCCGGCGGGGCGTACGGACCGTCCCCGCCGGGCGTCATCCGGCCGGGCGGACGGCGTAGTCCCCGAGCGAGGGCTCCAGGGCGTCGAAGGCGGTGCCGATGTAGCCGGTGAGAGCCGCCGCTATCTCCTCGTTGCGCTGCCCTCCGACGGTGCGCCGGAGCGTCTCGTCGAACAGCAGCCGGTGGACGCCGCCCAGCTGGGCGGCGGCCACCCTGGGCAGGATGTCGCCGGGTCCGGCCGCCGTCTCCTCGGCGAGCACGTCGGCCAGCGCCTTCTCGCGCTCGTCGTGGAACTCCCGCAGCCGGGCGGTCAGCGCGGGACTGCCGACGATCATGCGGGCGAACTCGGGGCCGGAGAAGCCGATGACCGGGCTGTGCTCGGCGACCGCGGCGAGGTAGGCGCGGCGCAGCGCGGCCAGCGCCGACTCGCCGGCCCCTCTTGCGCGGACGGTCCCGGCCAGGGACCGCACGAACACCTCGCTCAGGTCGAGGGCGAGGTCCTCCTTGCGGGGGAAGTAGTTGGTGACCGTCATCTTGGCCACCTGCGCGGCCGCCGCCACGTCGGCGATCGTCACCCTGTCGAATCCGCGCTCAAGGAACAGCCGGGTGGCCTGGTGGGAGATGTTCTCCCTGGTCTGCTGCTTCTTCAGCTCTCTGAGACCCGTCGTCTGCGTGCTCATGGCCCCACCTTACATCGAATCGACCTAAATTTAGTGTTGACATGATTCTAGGTTTGACCTAAATTTAGGTCAGACAAACGAGCAGTGACCGAAGGGACCGCCGACATGGCCGAGCGCACCACCAGCACCACCAGCACCGCCCGCGTCGCGGAGCAGATCCGCCGGGCCGTCGGCCTCGGACCGGACGCCCTGCGACCCGAGGCCAGGCCCGCCGCGCTCCCGTCCGCGCGGGTGCCCGCCGCCGCGCCGCAGCCCGGAAACCGCTCCGCCCGTGCGGCGGGCGGGCGCGACCACCGCCTCACGGGCACGCGGCGGGGGAACCCCGTCCCGGCGCACCGCCCCCGCCGCGTGCCCGGCCGCGGCTGACCGTCCCCGGCGCCGGGAATCGAACTCCGCCTCCCGGCGTTCCCGCCAACCCGTATCCGGTGAAAGGACCTGCCTTTGAGCGCCACCGCCCTCGTCTCCCGCCCCTCCCGCCACGTGAACGGAGCCGTCGACGCCGACCAGGTGAAGGACTACCTCAGGCAGATCGGGCGCACCCCGCTGCTGACCGCCGAGCAGGAAGTGGAGCTGGGGGAGCGCATCGAGGCCGGGAGACTCGCCCGGGAGCGCCTCGACGCCGGGGGCGGCCCGCTCACCCCGGCGGAGCGGCGCGAGCTGGAGCGGCTGGCCGCCGACGGCCGCCGGGCCAGGGAGCACATGGTCGAGGCCAACCTGCGGCTGGTCGTCTCGATCGCCAGGAGATACGCCGCCTCCGGCGGGATGCCGCTGCTGGACCTCGTCCAGGAGGGCACCATCGGCATGATGCGCGCGGTGGAGAAGTTCGACCACCGGCGCGGGCTGAAGTTCTCCACCTACGCCACCTGGTGGATCAAGCAGGCGGTCGGCCGCGCGCTGGCCGACCAGAGCCGGACGGTCCGCCTCCCCTCGCACGTGGTCGAGGTCCTCAACCGGGTGACCCGCGCCCAGCGGGCGATGCTGCAGACGCTGGGCCGGGACGCCACCCCGGAGGAACTGGCCGCCGAGCTCGGTCTGACCCCCGAGAAGGTGGAGCAGGTGCTGAGCCACGCCCGCGAGCCGGTCTCGCTGCACGTCGGGATCGGGGACGACGGCGGCACCGAGCTGGGCGACCTCATCGAGGACGACGCGCCGGACCCGGCCGACGCGGTCGCCGCCTCGCTGCTCGGCGGTCAGCTGGACGCGGTGCTGCGGACCCTGACGGAGCGGGAGGCGGGTGTGATCTCACTCAGGTTCGGCCTGGAGGACGGCGAGACCAAGACCCTCGACGAGATCGGCAGGAGGTTCGGCGTGACCCGCGAGCGCATCCGCCAGATCGAGTCCGCGGGCATGCGCAAGCTCCGGCACCCCTCCCGCTCCCGCGCCCTCGCCGGGCTCCTGTCCTGATCCGCGCAGGGCGGCCCTGCCGAGCCGTGCAGGGCCGCCCTGCGCGCCTCGTCCTTCCGGGGCCCGGGCCGCCCCCGCGCGGCTCCACGGGCCGGCGGCTCAGCCCCGGGCGGAGACGAAGGCCTCCACCGCGCGGTCGACGTCCTCGGTGGAGTGCGCGGCCGAGAGCTGCACGCGGATGCGGGCCTGGCCGTGCGGGACCACCGGGTAGGAGAAGCCGATCACGTAGATGCCCTGTTCGAGCAGGCGCTCGGCCATCGCGCCCGCCTCCGCCGCGTCGCCGATCATCACCGGGACGATGGGGTGGTCGCCGGGCAGGATGTCGAAGCCCGCCTCGGTCATCCTCGTGCGGAACCGCGCGGTGTTGGCGCGCAGCCGTTCGCGGGCCTCGCCGGACCCGCTGACCAGGTCCAGGACGCGCAGCGAGGCGGCGGCGATCACCGGGGCGAGCGAGTTGGAGAACAGGTAGGGGCGCGAGCGCTGGCGGAGCAGCTCGCAGATCTCCCTGCGGGCCGCGGTGTAGCCGCCGCTCGCCCCGCCGAGCGCCTTGCCGAGCGTGCCGGTGATGATGTCCACCCGGTCGCGCACGCCGTACAGCTCGGGGGTGCCCGCGCCGCCCTCGCCGACGAAGCCGACCGCGTGCGAGTCGTCGACCATGACCATGGCGCCGTAGCGCTCGGCCAGGTCGCAGATCTCGTCCAGCGGGGCGAGGTGGCCGTCCATGGAGAACACGCCGTCGGTGACGACCAGCTTGCGCCGGGCGCCGTCGGCCTCCTTGAGCCGGGCCTCCAGTTCGGCCATGTCGCGGTTGGCGTAGCGCAGGCGGCGGGCCTTGCACAGCCGGATGCCGTCGATGATGCTCGCGTGGTTGAGCGCGTCGGAGATCACCGCGTCGCGGTCGTCGAGCAGCGTCTCGAACACCCCGCCGTTGGCGTCGAAGCAGGAGCTGTACAGGACGGTGTCCTCCTGGCCGAGGAAGGCCGACAGCCGCGCCTCCAGCTCCTTGTGCACCTCCTGGGTGCCGCAGATGAACCGGACCGAGGCCATGCCGTAGCCCCAGCGGTCCAGCGCCTCCCGGGCGGCGGCCAGCACCTCGGGGTGGTCGGCCAGGCCCAGGTAGTTGTTGGCGCAGAAGTTCAGCACCTCGCGGGGCCCGCCCGCGGCGGAGACGGCGATGCCGGCGCGCTGCGGGGTGGTGATGACCCGCTCGGGCTTGAGCAGGCCGGCCGAGGCGATCTCACCGAGGGCGGCGCGCAGGTCGTCGCGGACGTTGTCGAACATCAGGCGGTCCAATCCATAATGATCTTTCCGGTCCTGCCGCTCGCCGCGGTGTCGAAGGCCGCGTCGAAGTCACGGTAGGAGAAGCGGTCGGTGATGACGGGGGAGAGGTCGAGACCCTTCTCCAGCAGGACCGACATGGCGTACCACGTCTCGAACATCTCCCGCCCGTAGATCCCCTTGATGGTGATCATCGAGGTCACGATCGTCGCGAAGTCGACCGCGAACTCCTCGGCGGGCAGTCCCAGCATGGCGATCTTCCCGCCGTGCGTCATGCTCGCGATCATGTCGCGGAGCGCCTGCGGGTGCCCGGACATCTCCAGGCCCACGTCGAAGCCCTCGCGCATGCCGAGCCGCGCCATGCCGTCGGCGATGGTGGTCTCCGCCACGTTCAGCGCCAGGCTGACCCCGAGCTTGCCGGCGATGGCCAGGCGCTCGGGGCTGAGGTCGGTTACGACCACGTTGCGCGCGCCGACGTGGGCGGCGACGGCCGCGGCCATCAGCCCGATCGGCCCGGCGCCGGTGATCAGGACGTCCTCGCCGACCATCGGGAACGACAGGGCGGTGTGCACGGCGTTGCCGAACGGGTCGAAGACCGCCGCGATGTCCGGGTCCACCGGCGCCCGGTGCACCCAGACGTTGGAGGCGGGCAGCGTCACGTACTCGGCGAAGGCGCCGTCGCGGTTCACGCCGAGACCGATCGTGTTGCGGCACAGGTGCCGCCGCCCGGCCATGCAGTTGCGGCACTTGCCGCAGACGATGTGCCCCTCCCCGCTGACCAGGTCGCCGACCGCGATGTCCTCGACCCCCGGGGGCACCTCCACGACCTCGCCGCAGAACTCGTGCCCCACGATGAGCGGGAGCTCCAGGGTCTGCCGGGCCCACGCGTCGAAGTTCCGGATGTGCAGGTCGGTGCCGCAGATCCCGGTGCGCAGCACCCTGATCAGCACCTCGCCCGGCTCCGGCCGCGGCTCCGGCACGTCCGTCAGCCACAGGCCGGGTTCGGCCCTCTCCTTGACCAGCGCCTTCATCGGAAATCCCCCCTCGGATACGACCTTACGCACTGTGCCCGGTCATCTCCGAAGGTGTCCATCGCGGTTTTCTTAACCCGGGCGACAGCCTGGCTTCACGCCGGGGCGGCGGCCGTGCCGTACGGCCATGAGCAGCACGGCCGGGACGACGAAGTCGATGTAGTCCAGTCCGCTGGACCCGATGGTGATCGCACCGCCGAAGACGTAGAGGAACAGGATGATGATGATCATTGGCAGGGCGATGTTCACGATGAGGGCGTCGGGGGTGCGTACCTCGTGGCGGATCCCGCTCCCGCCCTCCGCGCTCGCGGACAGGGCGGCGCCGGCGCGGGGCACGTCCTCGGACCGGGCCAGGCGCAGCTCCAGCCGGTCGGCGCCCACCTGGCGCTTGAGCGCGGCCGGGGTGTCGTCGGCGACGACCCGGCCGCCGTGGATCACCGCGATGCGGTCGGCGAGGAAGAGGATCCGGGGGGCGGCCACCATGCTCGCGGCGAGATCGAGCCGGCGCGCGTAGGACGGGCTCCGGCCGCCCGCGGTCTGCGGGGGATCGACGGGAAGCACGAAGGCCCCTCCCGGGGGAGGGGCCTTCTCTGTGAAGCGGCCCGGAGGGCCGGACCGGCCGGTGGGGGGAAGAGGGGGTGGGCCGGTGGGGGAGGGTCAGCTCGTGGGGAAGACGTCCGCGGTGCGGATGCGGTCGCGGATGTAGACGCCGGACTGGTTGAGCACCCCGGTGCCGGCGTAGGTGCCGCCCGAGCAGGTGCCGGGCTTGAAGGCGGCGCTGCTCTCACCGGCGTCGGAGTAGGTCCAGTTGGCGTAACCGATCTTCAGCTGGTCCAGCATGTCGAGCCAGGCGGCGGTGCCGGCGAGGTCGACCTCGCCGTTCCCGCTGGCGGTCACCGTGCCGAACTCGGAGACGAACAGCGGCAGCTTCTCGGCCGCCCGGCTCACCACGTGCCGGTAGTTGTCCTTGTGCGAGGCGGCGTAGAAGTGGAAGGCGTACATGATGTTCTCGGCCTTGACCGGGTTGTTGACGATCTCGGTCTCGTTGGAGCCCTCCGAGACGCCCAGCGACGACCAGGCCCGGGTGCCGACGATGATCACGGCGTCCGGGTCCGCCGCCCGGATCACCGGGATGACCTGCTCGGCGTAGCTCTTGATCGACGCCCAGCTCACCCCGTTGGGCTCGTTGGCGATCTCGTAGATGACGTTGTCCTTACCCGCGTTGCGGGCGGCGACCGAGGCGAAGAAGGTCTTCGCGCGGGCCAGGTTGTGGTTGGGGTCGCCCGGCGTCAGCGTGTGGAAGTCGATGATCGAGTACAGGCCGCGCGCGGTGGCCATGTCGACGTACTTGTTCACCTGCTCGGTGAAGGCGGCCGGGTTGGTCTCGTACCCGCCCTCCTGCACGTACATCGAGATCCGGAAGAGGTCGGCCTTCCAGTCGCCGGCCAGCGCGTCCAGCGAGGCGTCGTTGTAGCACTTGGCGAACCACTGGATGCCGTGGGTGCTCATGCCGCGCAGCTGGATCGGGCGGTTGTACCGGTTGCACAGGTGGACGCCGCAGACGTGCAGCTTGCCGTTGATCCCGACGGGGGTACCGGTGGCGGGGGGCTTCGTGGCGGTCGGCGTCGGTGTCGGGGTGGCCGTCCGGGTGGGCGTGGGGGTGGGCGTGGCCGTCCGGGTCGCGGTGGGGCTGGGCGTCGGCGTGGCCGTCCGGGTGGGGGTGGGCGTGGGGGTGGGCGGCGCGGGCGGCCTGGTGGCCGTGTCGCTGCAGGTGACGCCGTTGAGGGTGAACGTCGCCGGGATCGGGTTGCCGCCGGTCGTGCTTCCGATGAACCCGATGTGCGCCGACTCCCCGGTGGCCAGCGACTTGTTGTAGCCGACGTTGGCGGCGGTGACGGCGGTGCCGTTCTGCTCGTAGACCGCCGACCAGCCGTTCCCGACCTTCTGGCCGGAGCTCGGGAAGGAGAAGCCGAGCTTCCAGCCGTTGACGGGGGCGCCGAGGTTCTTGATGGCGATGTTGGCGCTGAAGCCGCCCTGCCAGCTGCTGGTGGTGTAGGTGACCGCGCAGCCGGCGGCGGTGGCCATGGCGTTCCCGGCCGGCATGGCCGCCAGCGAGCCCAGGGCGAGCGCGACGGTGGTGCCGATCCCCAGCAGTCCGCGGCGCGGACGCGCGAGAGGTTTCACGACGGTGGCCTTTCGTGTTCTGGTCCGGCCCCGGCGAGGAGGGACCGCGCCATGGTTTCCCGGGCGCACCGCCCCTCGCGGACCGTATGGGCAGGGGCCGTGGGAGGCCCCCGAGCGCTGCAAAGTTCGGAGGGGTTTCTACCAGTTCGATAGCCACGAGCAGCATTTGAATGGATATGGCCGATTGCCGATCCGGCGGCGGAGGATCCGCCGAGCCCGCTCTTGTCCCTGCTCACGCGCGGTCTCCCGGTACGGCGGGCCGCCGCCGGCGCGGATGAAAGTTTCATCGCGGGCGCGGCCGGGCGGGGCGGTACGGGACCGGGGAAGAGAACCGCCCCGCCGTACGGTGGACGGCGGGGCGGGAAGGCGGACCGGCGGGCGGTCAGGGGGCGGGGTTCCGCTGCTCCTGCCGGAGGTGCTCTTCCTGGAGGTGGGCGAGGGCGTCGGGGGTCACGGCGCCGGGGCCGAGCTGGCGAGGGCCGGTGGTGGGGTCGGCTTCGGCGGCCTCGGCGACCGCCTCGGCGGCGGCCTGCTGGGCCTCGGCGGCCTCCTTGGCGGCGGAGGAGTGCTCCTCCCGGGAGAGTTCGCGGGTGGCCGGGGACTGGGGCAGGGACTCGGTGAAGGCCTTGGAGACGCCCTGGAGGGCGGAGGTGACCTCGCTGGGGATGACCCAGAAGGTGTTGCCCTGGCCCTTGGCGAGTTCGGGAAGGACCTGGAGGTACTGGTAGGCCAGGAGCTTGGGGTCGGGGTCGTTGCGGTGCACGGCCTGGAAGACCTCGTCGATGGCCTGGGACTGGCCCTGGGCCTTGAGGATGGCGGCGCTGCGCTCTCCCTCGGCGCGCAGGATGGCGCTCTGCTTGTCGCCCTCGGCGGTGAGGATCTGCGACTGGCGCTGACCCTCGGCGTTGAGGATCGAGGCGCGCTTGTCCCGCTCGGCGCGCATCTGCTTCTCCATCGCGTCCTTGATGCTCTTCGGCGGGTCGATGGCCTTGATCTCGACCCGGTTGACCCGGATGCCCCACTTGCCGGTCGCCTCGTCGAGCACGCCCCGGAGCTGGCTGTTGATCGTGTCACGCGAGGTGAGCGTCATCTCCAGGTCCATGGAGCCGATGACGTTGCGCAGGGTGGTGACCGTGAGCTGCTCGATCGCCTGGATGTAGTTGGCGATCTCGTAGGCCGCCGCGCGCGGGTCGGTGACCTGGAAGTAGAGCACGGTGTCGATCTCGACGACGAGGTTGTCCTCGGTGATCACCGGCTGGGGGCGGAAGGAGACGACCTGCTCGCGCAGGTCGATCATGGGGTAGACCCGGTCGATGTAGGGGATCACGAAGTTGAGGCCGGGTTTGAGCGTGGTGTGGTACCGGCCGAGCCGCTCGACGTTCCTGGCCCGCGCCTGGGGCACGATCCGCACCGATTTCATGACCGTGAACACGGCGAACAGGACGATGAGCACCCCGACGATCAACAGCGGGTCCATGGGCTACTCCCTGGGATAGACGAGGGCGGTCGCGCCCTCGATCTCGATGACG
Organism: Thiemannella venezuelensis; assembly: GCF_014203605.1. Classification (GTDB taxonomy): domain Bacteria; phylum Actinomycetota; class Actinomycetes; order Streptosporangiales; family Streptosporangiaceae; genus Planomonospora_A; species Planomonospora_A venezuelensis. Next base: position 109,785 of record NZ_JACHJJ010000016.1, read on the forward strand.
TCGACGGCCGCCCCGGCCGGGATGACCAGCGTCTCGTCGTAGGCCCTGGCCGACCACTCCTCGCCGCCGAGCTTGATCCGGCCGTCCCGCCCGGTGACCTCGCTCGTCACGTAGGCGGTCTTCCCGACGAGGGCCTGCACGCCGAAGCGCTGGCCCGGCGGGGGCGGCCGGAGGTGCCGCCTGGCGATGGGCCTGACCACGACGATCCCGGCGGCGAGCGAGCCGGCGAAGACGATGAGCTGGAGCGGGACGGGCAGGCCGACCAGGGCGGCGAGGGAGGCGAACAGCGCCGCACCGCCGAGCAGGCCGAGGGCGGTGGTCAGCGTGAAGAGCTCGGCGACTCCCAGTGCCACGGCGAGAATCAGCCAGATGACCCAATCATCCATGCTCCGGCCCTCCTATCCGTGTAACGGGCCCGGCGTCCGCGAAGGTTCCCATCTCCACGGTATGTCGCCGTCGCCGTACCTGTCAGGGGCCGGACGCGGGCCTGGGGCGCCTTCCGGAGGGGGCGCGGGCCCGCGGGTCAGGAGTCGGCGGACCCGGAGTGCAGGGCGCTGCCCTTGAGCCAGTCGGCCCAGGACAGCTGCCAGTAGCCCCAGCCGTTGTCCCACTCCAGCTGGCGGTCGGTGCCCCGGATGATCACCGGGTCGCCGCGCAGCGCGTTCGTGTAGAACCAGGCGGCCTGGTCGGGGCGGGCGTTGATGCAGCCGTGGCTGACGTTGGTGCGGCCCTGCGCCCAGACGTTGTCCTTGGCGTGGATGTACTCGCCGCTGTCGGAGATCCGCACGGCGTGGTCGATCATCACGTCGTAGTAGCCGGGGTCGCCCTCGCGGCGGTTCGGGGAGACCATGCGGACCGGGTTGGCCTTGTCCATGGTCAGGTGGGCGCCGCTCGTGGTCGTGTACTCCCTGGTGGTGGCCATGCCCGCGCTGATGGCCATGCGCTGGACGACCTTGCCGTCCCGGCTGACCGTCATCCGGTGGGTCCGGGTGTCGATGGTGCTGATCTGCGCGCGCCCGACGGTGAAGCGCACGGCGTGGTCGGCGGTGCCGTACACGTCCTTGGCGGCGCGGACGCCGGACAGGTACGCGGTGAAGCCGACCTTCTCCCCGGCCGGCCAGTGGTGGCGGGGGCGGTAGATCGCCCGGGTCTCGCCCACCCAGCGCCAGGCGCCCTCGACCGCGCTGGAGGAGCGGACCTCCAGGGCCTTCTCGACGGCGGCCCGGTCGCGCACCGGCACGTCGAAGTCGACGATGATCGGCATGCCGACGCCCACGGTCTCGCCGGGCTCCGGGGTGACGGACACGATCCGGAAGGTCTGCTCGGGGGTGAAGGTGCGGAACCGGCCGGTGGTGCTCGCCCGGACGCCGTCCGCGTTGGTGGCGGTGGCGCTCACGGAGTAGTCCCGCCCGGGGGCCAGCGGCCGGTCGGAGCGCCATACGGTCCGGGTGGCGTCGAAGCGGCCCGGCACCGGGGCGTCGCCCGCGTAGGCGACCACCCCGGTCAGCACGCCCGACCCGGCCCGCACGGTCAGCCCCTGGCCGGTCGGGGCCTGCTCCGTCCCGGGTCGCGGCTCGATCCGGAGCACGGGCGCGGCCGTCCCCGCCCCCCGGTCGTCACCGGCCGGGGAGCAGCCCGCGAGGGCGAGCAGGAGGAGAAGGATCGTGAGAGGGCCCGCGGCGCGCCGCATCGGTTCCCGCCTTCGTGAGGTTCGCGAACGGTCGGCTGCAAATGGTAGCGCTGTGTAGTCACCAAAGCACGCTGAGCCGCATCACGGACCTAACGGGCGGGCTGGACGGTTCCGGACACCTCTCCGAGGGCGATCACGCCCCCGCCGGGACCCGGCGCGGTCGCGGTGATCGTGACGGTGTCGCCGTCCTCCAGGAAGCCCCGCACCGACCCGTCGGAGAGCTTGACCGGCTCGGCCCCGTTCCAGGTCAGCTCCATGAGGGAGCCCCGCCGGTCCGCCTCGGAGCCGGAGACCGTACCGCTGGCGAACAGGTCGCCGGTCCGCAGGGACGCGCCGTTGACGGTCATGTGGGCGAGCATCTGGTCGGGCGTCCAGTACATCTCCCGGTACGGCGGGCGCGAGACGACCTCGCCGTTCAGCGCGACCTCCAGGGTCAGGTCGAGCCCCCACGGCTCGTCGCGCCGCAGGTACTCCAGGGGCTCGGGGTCCTGCGCCCGGCCCGGCACGCGGGCGGCGCCGAGCGCCTCCAGCGGGGTGATCCACGGCGAGATCGAGGTCGCGAATGATTTACCGAGAAAAGGCCCGAGCGGGACGTACTCCCACCCCTGGATGTCCCGCGCGCTCCAGTCGTTGACCAGCGTCACGCCGAACACGTGGTCGGCGAACCGGCCGGCGCGCGAGCCCAGCTCGGTCGGGGCGCCGACCACGAAGCCGAGCTCCGCCTCGATGTCCAGCTTGGCGGAGGGGCCGAAGACCCCGGCGCCGCGCTGCCCGCACGGGCGCACGATCGGGGTGCCGGAGGCGACGACCGTCCCGGCCCTGCCGTGGTAGCCCACCGGCAGGTGCCGCCAGTTCGGCTTCAGCGGCTCGTCGCCGGGGCGGAGGATCCGGCCGAGGTTGGAGGCGTGCTCCAGCGAGCAGTAGAAGTCGACGTAGTCGCCCACCTCGATCGGCAGGTGCATCGTGACCCGGCCGAGCGGGACCAGGTGCGGCTCGACGGCGGACGGGTCGGTGCCCAGCTTGTTGCGGATCAGCGCGCGGGTGTCCCGCCACGCCGCCGCGCCCCGCGCCATGAAGGCGTTGAGCGAGCCGGTGGCGAAGACCTCGTCGTGCAGCGCCCCGGCCAGGTCGAGCACGTGGTCGCCGTACCGGACGCCGACGCGCGGGGTCTCGCCGGCGGACCGGGAGAAGACCCCGTAGGGGAGGTTGTCGATGCCCCAGGGGCTCGCCGCCATCACACGTTCTCCTCTTCGAGCGGTTCTTCGGTCAGGCCGAGGGCGCGCAGGTCCTCGACCGGGGCGCTCGTGCTGCACGAGCCGTAGGAGACCAGCAGCTCCCTGGCCCGCCGCGCGGTCTCCTCGGGTACGGCCCGCGCCAGCCGTACCAGCTCGCCCACGTCGGTGAGCTTCAGCACCGGCACCGGATCGCGGCCCCCGACCGCCTCGCAGACCGCGAGGACCAGGTTGAGGAAGCCGTGCCGGTCGGCGCCGAGCGCCGGATCGAAGTGCCGGACGGCGTGGTGCAGCCCGGCGGTGGCCTTGAACGGCACGCCCTCGGCCGCGCAGTACGCGATGAAGGCGCCCAGGTCGTGGGCGCCGGGGAAGGACTCGGCGGTGAGGCCGCCGCACCTGACCTTCAGCCCGGTCCCCTCGGGCAGGTGGACGGGGAGCTGCCCCGCGGTGACCTCGACGAACCGGCGGGCCTTCAGGCCGGGCGGCGCGGCGGGCACTTCGACGCGCCCGGCCGGCGTCGCGAACCGGGCGCCCGGGATCTCGACCAGCTCGACCTCCAGGCCGTCGAGGTCCTCGGCGGAGGGCAGGTCCGGGGTGTCGGCGATCAGGCCGAGCCTGATCGGGGAGCCGTGCTCCGCGAGCCCGGCGCGGAGCGCGGGCAGGCGGCTCGCCGGGCAGAGAAAGCGGTGGGTGAGGACCGGGTGCGCCCTCTCCAGGTCGCTGCGGTGCCGGGCCAGCGCCTCGGCCATCGGCAGGGCGGTGGGCGGGAAGAGCCCCGCGTCGTCGACGAGGTCGTGGAAGAGCGGTGTCGTCACGGTCATCGCGCCCACGTCCAGGCGTAGGCGGGGTCCTCCACCGACAGGGCGGCCGGGCCCAGGTCCAGCGGGCGGAAGGTGTCGACCATCACGGCCAGCTCGTTGGTGCGGGTGTGCCCCTGCCGCACCGCCTCGACGGCCGCCTCGACGGCGCCGGGCTGCGGGCCGTGCGTGAACCCGGCCGGGTGCAGCGAGATCGAGCCGACGTCGATGCCGGAGCCCTTGCGCGCGGTGTAGTCGCCGCCCGCGTAGAACATCAGCTCGTCGGAGTCGACGTTGTGGTGGTTGTACGGGATCGGCACGGCGTCGGGGTGGAAGTCCAGCGGCCGGGGGCAGAAGGAGCAGATCACGAAGTTCGGGCCCTCGAAGGTCTGGTGGACCGGGGGCGGGGCGTGGATGCCCTTCACGATCGGCTCGAAGTCGTTGATGTTGAAGGCGTAGGGGTACAGGCAGCCGTCCCAGCCGACCACGTCGAACGGGTGGTTCCGGTAGACCAGCCGGGTCAGCCCGCCGCGGGTGCGGACCAGCACCGGCACCTCCTCGCCCTCGACGGTCAGGGTCTCCTGCGGGGTGCGCAGGTCGCGCTCGCAGTAGGGGGCGTGCTCCAGGAACTGGCCGTACTTCGACAGATAGCGCTTGGGCGGGCGGATGTGCCCGGCGGCCTCGACGGTGAAGGCGCTCACCCGGCCCTGCGGCACCCAGCGGTGGATGGTCCCGGTCGGGACGACGACGTAGTCGCCCTCGCCGGCCTCGATGACGCCGTAGGTGGACTCGAAGGTGACCCGGCCGCTCGCGATGTAGACGCACTCGTCGCCCATGGAGTTGCGGTAGAGCTCGCTGGGGGTCTCGGCCGCCGCGTACGACATGCGGACGTCGGCGTTGCCCGCGAGCAGGCCGCGCCCGGTGACCAGGTCGCCGCCCGCGGGGAGGTCCTGGGTGCGGAAGTGGCGGGGGGAGAGCGGCAGGTTCGGGGTCAGGACCGAGGCCGCCGTGGGCTCGACCGCCTCGGCCTTGATGATCGCCGTGGGGAGGTGGCGGTGGTAGAGGAGCGACGAGTCGCTGGAGAACCCCTCCTCGCCCATCAGCTCCTCGGCGTACAGCCCGCCGTCGGGTCGGCGGAACTGGACATGTCGCTTGCGGGGTACCTCACCCACCATGCGGTAGTACGGCATCTGGCCTCTCCCACCTATGTCCGATTATCGGACATTAGCGTCCTCTATACGAACAACCATCCGCCACCAGGCGGGGGATGTCAAACAGGGGCGGGGTCCGCGGCGCCGGGGCGGAGCGCGGACGGACCCGGCCGGAGGGTGCCCGGCGATCGGCCCGCGGCCCGGCGGCGGACCGGGTGGCGGCCGGGGCGCGGACGCCGCCCGGGAGGCCGCCCTCCCGGTTGTGCTCAACCCGGCGGCATCCGCGTCGATAGGAACCACGATACGTGTGCGCCCGGTCACGGAAGGAGGGCGGTCCATGGAGGTGCTCCTCGTCGCCGCGTTCGCGGTCTCGGCCGCCGTGGCGGGTGCGGCGACGGTCGTCAACCGGCTCCGGCGCTGGCAGTCCCCGCTCTCCGGCGTGAACGCCTTCATGGGGGCGGGGGTCGCCGTGATGTCCGTCCTCGGGCTGGTCCAGGTCCTCGCACCCGGCCCCACCGGCGCGTGGCCGGCCGCGGCCGTCTCGTTCGTCGTGTCGGCCGCCGTCGTGGCGAGCGTCCTCTGCCTGTCCATGATCGTGTCGAACCGCGCCTGGCGGGTCTCCCGCCGGACCGTCCTGCTGCTGGCGGCCGATCCCGTGGCGGTGGCGGTCATGGCGCTGACGGATCCCCTGCACCACCTGTTCTTCGCCGGCTTCGAGCCCGCCGGTCCGGCGGGGATGTTCGTCTCCGCCCCGGGTCCGGCCGCCTGGCTGCACACGGCCTACGTCTACGTCCTGCTCTCGGCCAGCCTGGCGCTGGTGGTCCGCGCCCGGCGGCACGCGCCTCGGGGCGGGCGGCAGGTGCACGCCTGGACGGTCGCCGCCTTCGTCCCGCCCGTGGTGGCCAACATCGCGGTCATGTCGTCGCCGGTGCTCCTGCCGGACCTGACCGCGATCGGGCTCGCCGTCACGATGGTCATCGCCTACGGGGCGATGGTCAGGTCGCTGCCGCAGCAGCAGATCCAGGTGGCGCACGGGCAGGTGTTCGACACGATCACCGACGCGGTCGCCGTGCTCGACAGCTCCGGTCTGGTCCTCAACGTCAACGCCTCCGCCCGCAGGCTGCTGCGCAGGGCCGGGCTCCCGGAGCAGGTGATCGGGGTGCCGCTCGGCGAGACGCTGGGGCTGGGCCTCGCCCTGTCGGAGGGCGGCGACACCGAGCAGACCATGGTGAACGCGCTGGGCCGCGGCGTCGACCTGCACGTGCGGACCAGCGTGGTGCGGGACCGCCGCGGACACTGCGTCGGCTGGGTGCTCGCCGCACGGGACGTCACCGAGCTCAACCGGCGGCGCCGCGAGGCCGAGGAGGCCAACACGCGGCTCCGCGGGCAACTGGAGACCATCGAGGCGCTCCGGGCCGACCTGGCCGAGCAGGCGGTCCGGGACCCGCTGACCGGGCTGTACAACCGCCGCCACCTCATGGAGACCCTCGCCCGGGAGGTCTCCCGCGCCGTCGGGGAGGGCACCCCCCTCAGCCTGGCGCTCATCGACGTCGACCACTTCAAGCAGATCAACGACACCTACGGGCACGGCGGCGGCGACACCGTGCTGGTGCACCTCGCCAGGCTGCTCGCCGGGGAGGTCCGCCACGACGACGTGGTCGCCCGGTACGGCGGCGAGGAGTTCGTGATCCTGCTGCCCGGAGCCACGGCCGAGTCCGCCTGGGAGCGGGTCGACGAGCTGCGCCGCCGGATGGGCCGGGCCGGGATCGGCGTCGCCGGGCGGCCGCTCTCGGTCACCTTCAGCGGAGGTGTCGCCGCGCTGGTCCCGGGACAGGAACCGTCGGACCTGCTGCGGGCGGCCGACGAGGCGCTGTACGAGGCGAAGCGGCTGGGCCGGGACCGGGTCGAGCGGGCCGTACCCGGTCCGCCCGGTGCCACGGCGGCGGCCTGAGCCGCCCGCGTCCAGGGGAGGGCGCCGGCCGGCGCCCTCCCGGACCGGACTCCCGGGCGGGGCCTCGGCGGGGCGGCTCACGTCTTCGGCGGGGACTCCACGGGCAGGCGCACCGTGAAGACCGTGCCGCCGCCGGGCCGGGGGGACGCGTCGATCGTGCCGCCGTGGGCCTCGACGATCGCACGGGTGATCGCCAGGCCGAGCCCGGTGCCCTTGACCCCGGACTCCAGGGCGGTGGAGGCGCGGAAGAACCGGTCGAACAGCTGCGGGTACTGCTCGGCGGGGACGCCGATGCCCGTGTCGGAGACGGAGATCACGGCGCTGCCGCCTTCGCGCTCCGCGGTGAGGGTGACGGTGCCGCCGGCCGGGGTGTACCTGATCGCGTTGGACAGCAGGTTGTCGAGCACCTGGCGGAGCCGTACGGGGTCGGCGTGCACCGGGACCCGCCAGGTCAGGTCGGCGTCGAGAGTGAGCTTCTTGGCGTCGGCGGCGGGCCGGTGGTCGTCGACGGCCTGCTGCGCCAGCTCGGTCAGGGAGAGCGGCCGGGCGTCGAGGCTGATGTGACCGGCGTCGAGCCGCGCCAGGTCCAGCAGGTCGTCGACGAGGCGCTGCAGGTGCGCGCTCTTGCGGTCGATGACGTCGGCGAACATGAGCTGCTCGTCGTCGAGGCCGGAGCTGTCCTTGAGCATCTCGATGTAGCCGCGGATGGCTCCGATGGGGGTGCGGAGTTCGTGGCTGACCACGGCGACGAGCTCGTCCTTCATCCGGTCGAGGTCGCGCAGCCGGCGCACCTGCTCCTGCTCCTGGACGAGCAGGCGCTCGCGCTCCTCGTCGAGCTGGTGGCGCTCGGTGACGTTGGTGGTGATGCCGTCGATGAACAGGCGCCCGCCCTCGAAGCGGGGTATCGCCCGGGTCCAGAGCCAGCGCACGACCCCGTCGGAGCCGGTGGCGCGGTACTCGACCTCCGCCGGTTCCCCCGACGCCAGCGCGGCCCGGTAGGTTTCGAAGGCGGCCAGGTCGTCGGGGTGGATGTGCTTCCTGATGAGGGTGAGGATGTCCACGCCGGGGGGGAGCGGGCCGCCGTATATCCCGGTGCTGTCCGGGCTGGTGTAGACCGGCACGATCCGGTGGCCGGCGGTGACCTCCAGGGTCCAGACGAAGTCGCTGAGCTGGGCGATGATCCGGTCGAGATGGCGCCGGCTGGCGTCCAGGGCCTCGGTGAGCTTCTCCGCGCGGCGGCGCTCCTTGTAGCGGCCGAGATGGGCGCAGATGCCGTCGAGCACGGAGATGAGGTCCTCGTCGGGCTCCTCGACCGTCCGGGCGAAGAACGTCAGCACGCCGAACACCCGCCGGCCGCTGGTCACGGGGAGCCCGGCGCCGGTGTGCAGGCCGCACTCGCGCGCGGCCTCCCGCCGGACGAAGTCGTGCGGGTCGGTCGGCATGTCCCGGATCCAGACGTCTTTGCCGGTGTCCCAGACCAGGCCGGGCAGTCCCTGCCCCCGCCGGAGCGTGATCGGCCGGTCGTCGGTGAAGGCCGACAGGTCCAGGCCGGGCCTGCTCCAGGAGCAGACGCGGGTGATGCCGGTCTCGCCGGGGCCGACCCTCCAGTATTCGCCGCAGGCCCAGCCCAGCGCCTCGGTGGTGGCGGCCACCGTGTCGGCGGCGGCCTGCTCGGTGGAGACGGCGTCGGCCAGCGCCCGCGCCACGGCGTACTGCGTCTCGCGCAGCATCTCGGCCCGGTGCCGCGCGCTGGTGTCGTGCAGGAAGGCGTGGAAGACCGTCTCGCCGCACTCCGCGTCGACCTGCAGGGTCATCTCGATGGGGAACTCCCGGCCGTCCCGGTCCATGGCGACCAGCTCCATGCGCCGGCCCGCCATGGCCGACCTGCCGCTCTCCCGTACCCGGCGCAGGCCGCGGTAGTGCGCCCGCCGGAACCGTTCGGGGATGATCAGGTCGGCGACGTCCCGTCCCCGGGCCTCCTCCGGCGTCCAGCCGAACAGCCGCTCCGCGGCGGCGTTCCACGCCGTCACCACCCCGTCGGCGTCGATCGAGACGAACGCGTCGGGAGTGCGGTCGAGGATCGTTCCCAGGCGGGCCGCCGAGAGCAGGGCCTCGCTGCGGGACAGGAGCAGCGCGATCTCCGACTCCGCCGCCGCGGCGAGGTCGGCGGCGGTCCGCAGGTGCTCCGGGCTCCACTGCCGGGGGCGCGTGCCGACCAGGGAGAGCGAGCCGAGCACCTCGCCGTCGGCCGTGCGGAGCGGGAAGGCCGCGTGGGTCGCGACCTCGAGCCCGTGGACCGCCCCGGCGCCGCCGCGCCGCGGGGAGTCGCGGATGTCGTCCAGGGCCAGCGGCGTGCCGGAGGCGGTGACGTCCTCGCAGAAGGGGCAGGGCGTGCCGTCCCGCCCCTCCTCCGGGGGCTCCGCCGTTCCGGCCGGTCCCCGCGGGGGCGCCCCCGCGCTCGGCGGCGTTCCCGGGGGGCCCGCCGAGCCCAGGACCGTCTGGCGGTCGTGGTCGATCAGGGACACCGTCGCGGCGGGCACGTCCAGCAGCCGGGCCGCCAGCCGGGCCAGCCGGTCCAGCGAGGGCGCCGGGGACGCGTCGAACAGGCCCATGGTCCGCAACGCCCGCAGCCGCTGCGAAACACGAGCAGGATCCAACGCCGTCACGGCCCCCGTCTCCCCCCTGAGCTCGCCCTGACGAGTTCGGTCTGCCCACGGGAGAGGCAAGCAATCCGTTTTCGGGAGGAAACAGATATTCCAGGTCACCGCGACGGAGGTCCCGCCGGCCGGCGGGGCGGGCGGCCCCGCGGGAAAACCGTTTGTGCGCGGGTACGGCGGTGCCTAGCCTGATCCGCATGTCACCGACGTGCCACGCGCCCCTGTTCTTCGTCCGCATCCGCCGCGGCCCGGTCCCGGGCCGGTAGAGAGGGCGTCCACCCCATCCGGGAACCCCGGAGGGGACCTGTCCCGCGGGGTTCCACCCCGTCTCTGCGCGTGCCCCGGGCCTTCCGAGACCGATTCCTCTCGGACCCGAAAGGGCGACACCTGTGGCGCAGTCCTTTGCTCACGGAAACTACTCCCACACCCAGAAGAAAGCCCGCACCGGCGGAAGAACCGCCCGCGACCAGGCCAGACGCGTCCTGTCGCAGAACTTCGTCGTCGATCCGGACGCCGTCGCCAGGATCGTGGAGGCCGCAGGCCCGCACGACCTGGTCCTGGAACCCGGCGCGGGTGAGGGCGTCCTGACCCGGGCGCTCGCCGGAACCTGCGGCCAGGTCGTCGGCTACGAGATCGATCCGCTGCTGGCCGGGAGACTGGCCGCCCGGACCCGCGGCGACACCCGCATCCGCGTCGTCCGGGGGGATTTCCTGGCCGCCCGCGCGCCGCGCGAGCCGTTCGCGGTCGCCGGGAACATCCCCTACGCGGTCACCTCGAAGATCGTCGACTGGTGCCTGCGGGCGCCGGGGCTCACCTCGGCCACCCTGGTCACCCAGCTGGAGTACGCCCGCAAACGCACCGGTGACTTCGGCCGCTGGAGCATGCTGACCGTGCAGACCTGGCCCTGGTACGGCTGGCGCCTGCTCGGCGGCATCGGCCGCGAGGCGTTCCGGCCCGTGCCGGCGGTCGACTCGGCCGTCCTGCGGATCGACCGCCGCCCGCACGCGCCCGAGCTGCCCGGCTACCGGGACTTCGTGGCGTACGGCTTCACCGGGCTGGGCGGCTCGCTGCACGCGACCCTGCGGCTGCGCTATCCGGCGCCGCAGGTGGACGCCGCCTTCGCCGAGGCCGGGATCGACCCCGGCGCGGTCGTCGCGCACGTCCACCCCGACCGCTGGCGGACCCTCTTCGACCGCCTCCACCCCACCGGTTGACCACCCGGCCGGGGACCGCACCTCGCGGCCCCCGGCCGTACCCGCTTCCCTGGTATCACGGTATCAAGTATCTTGATATCAAGTTAATAGTGAGGAGCTGCGATGCTGCACCACGTGCAACTGGCCTGCCCGCCGGGGAGTGAGGCCGCGCTGCGGGACTTCTACGAGGGCGTGCTCGGCCTGGCCGAGGTCCCCAAACCGCCGCTGCTCGCCGCGCGCGGCGGCTGCTGGTTCCGGGGCCACGGCGTCGAACTGCACCTCGGCGTCGAGGACGACTTTCGCCCCGCCCGCAAGGCCCACCCCGCCCTCCTGGTCCACGACCTCGACGCCTGGGCCCACCGCCTGGCCGAGGCCGGCTACCCGGTCGCCTTCGCCGACGACATCCCCGGCATGCGCCGCTTCCACAGCGAGGACTGCCACGGCAACCGCCTGGAGTTCCTCGAACCCCTCTCGTGACGCTCGATCACGCCGGGTGCGGCGGGAGGCTTATCGATCTTGACGTCATGGTGGTTTCGGCGGTGTTTTCCGCCCGATCTGGTCATGATCGATACGGGGCCGCGCTCAGGGCACGCTCGATCTCCTCTCCCGGGTACGGCGTCGCCCGATCGACGCCGAAGATGTCCCAGTAGAAGTCGTTCATGGCCGCCGCCACGGGTGCGTACCGGCGGATCACCGCGGCGACGGCCGGGGGAGCACCGACGGGGTCCGCGCCGTCCGCACACACGCGGATGTACTCGTTGCGTTCCCGTACGTCGTTCTGCGGTGTCTTCACCGCGCAGAGGTTGGTGACGAGCCAGTTGACCAGCCGCATCAGCGCGTACCCGAGATCGTGGGTCCGGTTGCGCTCCAGGAACCCGATCTCCTGTGCGGACAGGTCGAACCGGCGGGAGGTCGCCAGTCCGAGGTCGGCGATGTACAGGCGTTCACCGTCGGTGAGGATGTTGCCGAAGTGGCCGTCGAAGTGCATCAGCCCCTGGCCGTTCATGAAGGCCACATCGGTGAGCAGGCACGACTCGACCATGGCGCTCGCCGCGATCGCGGCGTCCCGGCCGGCGGTGAGCTGAGCGGCGAGCCAGTCGCCGAGGTTGTGGGGGATGAACTCCTGGAACAGCACGACGCTCGCCGAGGCCCGGGCAAGGGCATGGAGGCGGTCCCGTACCGCCCGTTGACCCGTCCCAGTACCGCACGACGGCCTCGACGTCGGCGTGCTCGTCGCCGGGTGGTGGCGCTCCCGGCAGCACCCGCCAGTGGTACAGCAGCGGAAAGGCCGCACTGCGCCCGGCCAGGACCCAGTTGGTCGTCATGACTCCGGCCGCGAGCTCACGCCACGCGCCGAAGCCCGGCCCGGGGAGAGCGGTGATTCCGTACTGGCAGAACGCGGGCACCCCGAACAGGTTCGCCGTGGACATCACGTTGTCCGCACGCCGCTCCAGGTCGGTCAGCGGTAGCCGCTTGGCGAAGACCGGCACGCCGGCGACGTCCAGCAGCACCGAGGTGCCGCCTACCCCCGAGCCCAGGACCCGCGCCCGATCCAGCAGCCCGGCGAGCTGCCGGTCGCTGCGCAACGCCAGCGCGCTCGCCACATCGCCGTACCTGCTGACACGCCCACCCTGGGACATGTCCAACCGTGCGTCTCGCGGTTCCAACGGCAGGCACCCTTCATGATCGGCTTCGGCTGTCAGACGCTACACCCACCGGAGGCGGGTCCTTCGGCCCATGCCGCTCGGGCTACGGGCGCGGCGTGGTCCAGAGGGCGGAGATGGGAAGGCAGGTGAGGCCGTCTCCGAAGCTCAGGGACTGCGACCCGCAGTACAGGACGAACCCCGCGAGGAACCGTGTTCCAAGGCGGTTCCGGAGCAGGCGCAGCCCCTTGAAGTCTTCGGATCGCACGGTCTCCGCCGCTTTCACCTCGATGCCGATGACCCGGCCGGAGTTGTCCTCGATGATGCCGTCGACCTCGTGTTTATCGCGATCACGATAGTGATAGATGCTTGCTCCGATGTCGGACCATGAGAGCTGCCGGGCGATCTCGCCGAGCACGAAGTTCTCCATCAATCCGCCGACGGAGAGATCTGCCAGTGGTCCTGCAGTGAGGTGGGCGGCGAGGCCGGTATCAACGAAAGTGACTTTGGGGGTCGCCAGCGCACGGGTGGTCGCGTTGGTCGACCATCCAGGGATGAGACGGATCAAGTAGATCGTTTCCAGGATCTCCAAATATCTCTGGACGGTCGAGCGGACGATGCCCAGCTCGCCTGCGAGCCGATTGGCACTCAGCAGTCCTCCGGTCTGAGCCGCGAGCAGCGAGATCAGCCGTCGCATGTCTCCGGCGCGCTGGATGTCCGCCACCTGCTTGATGTCACGCGAGATGAGATCATCGATGTAGCTCTGGAAGAAACGCTGACGCCGCCGTGGTGTTTCCCGCTGGACCGCTTCGGGGAATCCCCCTCGTTCCACTCTCGTCAGGTAGTCCTTCCGGCGTAGGTCTCGCGACTCTGCCCGGAGGTCGGCGCCGTGCGTGAACGCCGCGTCGACGAAGCCGTCCGGTTCGTCGTCGATCTCTCCTTGGGAGAGCGGCCAGAGCTCGATCGTCTCGGATCTCCCCGGCAGACTGTCGGGCAGGCTGCTCAGGCTGAGCAGCCGCGCGGACCCCGTCAGGAGGAACCGCCCCGGTCGTGGGTCTCGGTCGACCAGGTACTTGATGGCAAGCCAGAGATCGGGAACACGTTGAACCTCGTCGATGAGCATCAGTCCGTCGTGGTCGATGAATCGGATCGGGTCTTCTACCGCCGCGCTGCGCGTCAGAGGATGGTCCAGGAACCTGGTTGTTCCGTTGGGATGCTGGCGGACGACGAGTTCGGCGAGTGTGCTCTTTCCCACTTGGCGGGCGCCGTTGATGACGACGACGCGCGTGTCGAGGAGCGCTTCCGCTACAAGATCGGAAGCTCGACGAGGGCGGTAGTCAGTGGCTCTCCGCATCCTCCCACCCTAGCTGGATCGGCAATTTGTCGCTGGGTCTGTGCGCAGATTGCCGATGAGGTGACGAGCGATTTGCCGATACCCTGATGCGCAGATTGCCGACCTATCGGTGCGCAGTTTGCCGATGGGTGTGTGGTCGTTCTGCCGAGGGATACGTGGGCAGTCTGCCGAAGATCCATGCCTGTGCTGCCGGGGGATCCGCCGATGATCTACCGACTTCGCGGAGGGGGGGAAGGACGGTCAGGACAGGGAGCGGGAGAGGGCCTCGGCGGCGGTGGTGAGGAGGGGGCCGGTGACGGCGGGGTCGAGGGGGGCGAAGGAGATCACGCCGACGGAGGCCTCCAGCCACGGCAGGCCCGGGACGGGGGCGGCGATGCCGTGGGCGCCCTCCTGGAGCTGGCCCTCGGTGGCGACGTAGCCGGTGCGGCCCCCGCGCAGGGCGAGGATGGCCAGACCCGCCGCGCCCCTGCCCAGCGGGTGCCGGGAGCCCTCGCGGTAGGCGACGTGCATGTCCGTCCAGGACGGCTCGACCACCGCCACCGCGAGGCCGTCGTCGCCCTCGGCGATGGTGAGGTGCGCGGTCGCGCCGACCTCCTCGGCGAGCCGGCGCAGGGTGGGCAGCGCCCCCTCGCGGAGCAGGGGCTGCACGGCGCGCGCCAGGACGAGCACGCCGAAGCCGAGATGCGCCCGCCCCTCGCCGTCCCGGCGGACGAACCCTCCGTCCTGCAGGGTCGTGAGCAGCCGGTAGACCGCCGGACGGCTCAGCCCCAGCTCGGCCGCGAGCTCGGTGGGGGTGCGCCCCCGGTGGTCGTCGGCGAGCAGGCGGAGCAGGCGCAGGCCGCGCTCCAGGGTCTGCGAGGACTCGGCCGCCATCAGGACGTCTCCGGGGTCTGGCGCATGTCCCCGATTATCGGGGATGGCGGGAGGCGGAGGTCTGACCGGCCGGTTGTCGCTTGTCATGCCGGTAACAACCGGAGACGAGGAATGTGCAGGCGTTTGGCAAGAACTGCGCGGAATGCCTGCCGTAAGTTGCTAGGTCCCTGTACACCGGCGAGGGGACCCGAGCATGAGCGAGCCGCTGATCCTCCGAGTCGCACGGTGGGCGAGGGAGATCCCGGACGCCCCGGCCTACACCTTCCTGGACTACGCGGACTCCCCCGGCGGGACCCGGCGCACCCTCTCCTGGGCCGGGGCCGACCTGCGGGCGCGGGCGCTGGCCGTACGGCTGCGCGAGGTGGCGCGGCCCGGGGAGCGGGCGGCGATCCTGGCGCCGCAGGGGCTGGAGTACGTGGTCGCCATGCTCGGCGCGATGTACGCGCGGGTGATCGCGGTGCCGCTGTTCGCCCCCGACCTGCCCGGCCACGCCGACCGGCTGGTCCGGGCCTACGCCGACGCCGACCCGGTCTGCGTGCTCACCACGACGTCCGCGCTGGCGAGCGTCGAGACGTTCATCGACGGGCGGCCCGCGCCCAGGCCCAAGGCGATCGTCACCCTCGACACGGTCTCCGACCTGCTGGCCGACGAGTGGGAGCCGGAACCGATCGGCCTGGGCGACCTGGCCTACCTGCAGTACACCTCCGGCTCCACCCGCGCCCCCGCCGGGGTCGAGATCGGCCACGGCAACGTCACCGCCAACGCCGAGCAGCTCTGGACCGCCTTCCGCGCCACGCCCCGCACGTCCACGGCGGCGCTCTGGCTGCCGCTCTTCCACGACATGGGCCTGATCGCGACGATCGCCGCGCCGATCGTCGGCGGCAACCACGCGGTGTTCATGGACCCGGTGGCGTTCGTCATGCACCCGGTCCGCTGGCTGCGCATGCTCAGCGAGTACGACGACGTGTTCACCGGCGGCCCCAACTTCGCCTACGAGTACACGGCGAGCCGGGTCACCGAGGCGGAGAAGGCCACGCTCGACCTGTCGGGGGTCGCGGTCATGCTCAACGGCGCCGAGCCGCTGCGGGGCAGCACGATCAACCGGTTCTCCGAGGCGTTCGCCGCGTGCGGGCTCCGCCCCGAGGCGCACACCCCCGGGTACGGCCTGGCCGAGGCGACCGTCTTCGTCACCGCGATGGACCGGGACCTGCCCGCGCGGGTGACCGTGTTCGACCGGGACGAGCTCACCGCCGGGCGGGCCGTACCGGTGGCGGAGCCGTACGGCGGGCGGGTCAGCGAGCTGGTCTCCTGCGGCGTGCCGACCGGCCAGGACGTGGTCGTCGCGGGGGAGGACGGCACGGCCAGGCCCGACGGGGAGGTCGGCGAGATCTGGGTGCGCGGGCCGAACGTGGCCCGGGCCTACTGGCGCGACGCGGAACGCACCGCCGAGACCTTCGGCAACGTGCTCGAAGGCGCGCAGGGGTCCTGGCTGCGCACCGGGGATCTGGGCGTGATCCACGGCGGCGAGCTCTACATCACCGGGCGGATCAAAGATCTGATCATCGTCGACGGGCGCAACCACTATCCACAGGATGTGGAGGTGACCGTGCAGGAGGCCGACGACGCCGTCCGCCGGGACCACGTGGCGGCGTTCGCGGAGCCGGGGGAGGAGACCGAGCGGCTGGTCGTGGTGGCCGAGCGCTCCCGCAGGGCCGAGGGGCGCGACCCGGCCGAGGTCGAGGCCAGGGTCAGGGCCGCCGTCGCGAAGAACCACGACCTGCGCCTGCACGCGTTCCTGCTGGTCGAGGCGGGCGCCGTACCGCGGACGTCGAGCGGGAAGATCGCCCGGCGCGCGTGCGCGCAGGCGTACCTGGACGGGGTCTTCTCGGCGGGGTCCGCAGAGGGTGCCGGAGCCTGATGTTCGAGTCGCTTGGGCGGGCCGTCTACCGGGGACGATGGTCCCTGCTCGTGCTCGGGACGGTCTTCGCGGTCCTGGCCGGCTACTTCGGGCTGGGCCTGTTCGGCCGGATGTCGGACGGCGGGTTCGAGGACCCGGGGGCGGAGTCGACCTCGGCGGCGGAGTGGGGCCGCGAATGGTTCGGCGGCAGTTCGCCGGACGTGGTCGTGCTCTACAGCAACCCGGCGATCGACGCCGACGACGACCGGTTCAGGGACACCGTGCACGCGGCGCTGAAGGCGCTGCCGTCCGAGCACGTCGGCAAGCTCTCCACCTACTGGACGACCAACGCCTCCGAGCTCGTCTCCACCGACCGGCACTCCACCTACGCGCTGGTCAGCCTGCGCGGCGGGGAGATCACCAAACGACACGGCTACGAGGCGATCGAGGACCGGCTCCGGCAGGCCCCCGCCGGATACACGGTCCAGGTCGGCGGGCGCATCCCGCTGCTGCAGGACCTCAACACGCAGACCGGCCTCGACCTGCAGCAGGCCGAGGCGATCTCGATGCCGGTCCTGCTCGTCCTGCTCGTCCTGGTCTTCGGGAGCCTGGTCGCTGCCGGGCTCCCGCTCGTCGTCGGCCTGCTCGCGGTGATCGGCGCGCTCGCGCTGCTCCGGCTGCTCACCGAGGTCACCGACGTCTCGGTCTTCTCCCTGAACGTCGTCACGATGCTCGGCCTCGGCCTGGCCATCGACTACTCCCTCTTCGTGCTGAACGCCTTCCGCGAGGAGATGCGCCGGGGATCGCCGGTGGAGACGGCGGTCGTGCGGACCATGGCGACGGCCGGGCGCACGGTGGCCTTCTCCGGGCTGACCGTGGCGACCTCGCTCTGCGGGCTGCTGCTGTTCCCGCAGATGTTCCTGCGCTCGATCGGGCTGGGCGCGGCGGCGGTGGTGCTGGTCGCGATGGCGGCGGCGCTGGTCGTGCTCCCCGCGCTGCTGGCCGTGCTCGGCCCGAAGGTGGACGCGATCAGGATCGCGCCGGACTTCGGCGCACACCGGGGCGGCGGGACCTGGCACGCCATCGCCTCCAGCGTGATGCGGCGCCCGGTGCTCTACCTGGTCGGCGTCAGCGTGCTGCTGCTCGCCCTGGCCGCGCCGTTCACGGGCGTGCGGTTCGGCAGCGTGGACCACCGGGTGCTGCCCGAGGGGTTCGAGAGCCGCCAGGTCGCCGAGCGCATCGACCGGGACTTCGCCAGGAACGCGATGGCTCCCATCGACGTCATCGTGCTCGTCGAGCGCGACCTGGTCGGGCCGATGACCTCCGCGGCGCCGGGGGCGCTCACCTCGGAGGTCGGCGGGCGCATCGGCCCGATCGGGGCGGGCAACTCCGGGATCACCCCGGTCACCGAGGTCGGCCCGCTGGACGTCAAGCCCTTCGCGGACCGGCTGGAGCGGCTCGACCACGTCACCGGGGTCGACGTCACGGGCGTCTCGCAGAACAACGGCGCGGTACGGCTGGCGGTCCGCTACGACAAGGACCCGATGTCGGACGAGGCCCGCGCGCTGGTCCAGGAGATCCGCGACCTCACCCGCGAGCCGAACTTCCGGGACGTCGTCGTCGGCGGCCCCACCGCCGCCCAGCTCGACCTGGAGGCCAGCCTCACCGCCACCCTCCCGTGGACC
Source organism: Thiemannella venezuelensis (assembly GCF_014203605.1). Classification (GTDB taxonomy): domain Bacteria; phylum Actinomycetota; class Actinomycetes; order Streptosporangiales; family Streptosporangiaceae; genus Planomonospora_A; species Planomonospora_A venezuelensis. Next base: position 127,908 of record NZ_JACHJJ010000016.1, read on the forward strand.
GCGCTCGTCGTCTGCCTGGTGATCGGCCTGCTGCTGTTCGCCGCGTTCGGCTCGATCCTGCTGCCGGTCAAGGCGATCCTGATGAACGTGCTCTCGCTGGGCGCCTCCTTCGGCGTGATCGTCTGGGCGTTCCAGGACGGGCACCTGGCGGACTTCCTCGGATTCACCCCGACCGGGAGCATCGAGGCGACCGTCACCGTGCTGATCCTGGCGGTGGTGTTCGGCCTCTCGATGGACTACGAGCTGTTCCTGCTCAGCAGGGTCCGGGCGGAGTGGCTGCGCAGCGGGGACAACACCGTCGCGGTCGCGGTCGGCCTGGAGAAGACCGGCGGGGTGATCACCAGTGCCGCCCTGCTGCTGCTGGTGGTCATCGGTGCCTTCTCCACCGCCGGTATCACGGTCGTGAAGATGCTCGGCGTCGGCATGTTCGTGGCCATCGTGGTCGACGCGACCCTGGTCAGGGCGCTGCTGGTGCCCGCGACGATGCGGCTGATGGGCAACGCCAACTGGTGGCTCCCGGACGCGCTGAAGGGCTTCCACCGGCGGATCGAGATCCGCGAGCGCGAGCTGATCCCCATCGGGGAACTGCCCGCCGGCGGCACCCACGTGACGGTGGAGCGCGAGAGCGCCCCCGCCCCCGGCGCGCACCGCGCCTCCCGCCGGCTGGGGAGATCGGCGCCCACCCCGCAGCTCCCGGCCGGAACCCCGCAGCTCTCCCCGGCTCCGGCCCGTCCCATCCCGCCCGCTCCGCAGGTTCCGGCTCCGGCCCGCTCCGCCCCGCCGGCCCCCGCCGGGCATCCGGAGATTCCGGACCGCCCCCGGCATCCGGAGACCCCGCAGGCTCCCGCCGCGGAACCGCCCCGTCCGGCCACAGGAGCGCCGGTCCGCGTGATCCGGACCACCCCGGACGGCACCGGCCGGCAGTGGATCGAGGGACCGTGGACCGAGGGACCGGCCCCGGCCGGCGGCGCGCCCGCCGTTCCTCCGCCCGCCGGCCCCCCGGCCGTGAACGGTGCGCCCTTCCCGCCGGCCGCCGCGAACGGCACGGCCGCCCCGCCGGTCACCGGTGCTCCCGCCGCGGACGGCACGGCCGCCGGACCCGCCGCGAACGGCACGGGCGTTCCTCCGGCCGCCGGGCCTTCTCCCGCGAACGGCGTCGGCGCTCCGGCCGCCGGGCCTTCTCCCGCGAACGGCGTCGGCGCTCCGGCCGCCGGCCCCTTCGCGGCCGGCGGCGTGCCCGCTCCCTCCGCTCTCCGCCCCTTCACGCCCGACGGCGTGTCCGCCCCTCCGGCCGCCGGGCCTTCTCCCGCGAACGGCGCCGCCGCTCCTCCTGCGGCGGGCGGCGGTCTCACACCGCCCCCCGGGGACGGGGACCCGTCCCCGGCGCAGTCCTCACGCCAGCACCGGTCGAACCCCTACCCCCGCCCCCCGCTGGACTTCTCGCACCCGGCCCCTCCCGCCTCGGGTCCCCCGCCCTCACCGGAACCCGCACCCGGGCCACGGCAGGAGCCCGCCGCACCGGCGGACCGCCAGGGTCCGCCGCGCAAGCGCAAGAAGGTGATCAAGCCGAATCTGAACGGTCCCGGCTGGCACTGGGCCGAGGAGGACGAGGACCCCCTCCCGCCGCCGCCCCTCCCGGCGGGGCAGAACCCTGTACGGCCTGCCCCGCAGGCTCCCCGGACCCCGGCTCCCGGGCCCCTCCCGCCCCCGCTCCCGCCGTCTCCCCAGCCGCCCCCGGCTCCCGCCCACCTCGCCGAACCGGTACCGCAGTCCCCTTCCACGCCGCCGGCGCGGCCGGTGCCCCCGGCGGGGCCGGATCCCATGCCCGCGGCGCCCCCGGTTCCTCCCGCGCAGACGGTCCACCCGGATCCGGTGTCCGCACCTTCACTGCAGGATCCGGCTCCCTCCGCTCGGCCGGACGCCGGTCGGCCCGCCCTTCCTCCTCTCCAACCGGCCGCGGGCCGCCCCGTGCCGCCGTCTCCCGTGCCGCCGTCTCCCGTGCCGCCGTCTCCTGTCCCACTGCCTCCCGTGCCGCCCGCTCCGCAACCGTCCCGGCGTCCGGCCCCGTCGCAGACGTCCCCCCGTGACCCCGGGCCGGACACCGAGGAGACGCGTCACGCGCGGCGGGCCCCGGTGGTCAGCAGCCACCTCATCGACCAGCTGGAGCCGCCGGTACGGCGTCAGGACAGCCGGCCGATCGTGCCGATCGGGGAACACCCGGACCCCGCCACGGAGCCGATCGAGGCGGTGGCGGACGCGCCCCAGGTCATCGCGCCCCAGGTCATCGCGCCCCAGGTCATCGCGCCCCAGGTCATCGCGCCCCAGGTCATCGCGCCCCAGGTCATCGTGCCGCCGATCGCGATGCCGCCGATCGTCGCGTCCCCGCCCGTCCCGCCACCGCCCGTCCCGCCGCCGGCCGGATCGGCCCCGCACCGGGAACCCGTGCAGGCCGTACCGGCACCCGTGACGCAGGCGCAGGCCGTACCGCGGCCGGAACCCGTACGCCCGCCCGAGCCCGAGCCGGTTCCGGCACCCGCCGCGCCGCGGCCGGAACCGGAGCGGGCCGGGGGCTGGGTGGCCGTCGAACGGCGGACCACCCGTGTCGTACGGCCCAGGCCGGACGGGGCCGGGTGGATGTGGGTGGAGGTGGAGGAATGAGCGAGCTCGCCGCGCGGCCTGCCGGGAAGGCCGGTGCCGGGCCGGCCGAGGACCGGGCGGGTGCCGGGGTCCCCGGCGAGACACGGGACGCCGGCACGCTCCGGGCCGCCGGGTCCGCGGCCGCGGACCGGGTCAGGCCCGAGCGGCGGGGTCTGCTGCTGGTGGTCGTCGGGCTGGCCGGGTTCGTGACGACCCTCGACAACACGGTCGTCACGGTCGCGCTGCCCACGATCCAGGCGGAGCTGCGCGCCTCGCTGGCCGCGCTCGAATGGGTCGTCACCGGATACGTCCTCACCTTCGCCGGGCTGATGCTCGCCGGGGGCCGCCTGGCCGACGTCTACGGCCGCCGCCGGGTCCTCGTCGCCGGGCTCGCGGTCTTCACCGCCGCCTCCCTCGCCGCCGGGCTGGCGGCCTCGGCCGGGACGCTGGTCGCGGCCCGCCTGGTCCAGGGGGCCGGCGCCGCGCTGATCCTGCCGGCGATGCTGGCCGTGGTCTCCGTCGGCGGTGACGACCGCCGCCGCTCGGTCGGCGTCGCCGTCTGGATGGCCTCCGGCGCGGGCGCGCTCGCGCTCGGCCCGGTCGTCGGCGGCTACCTCACCCAGCACGCCCACTGGAGCTGGGTCTTCCTGATCAACGTCCCCCTCGGCGTCCTGGTGATCGCCCTGGCGGCCGCCGCCGTGCCCGAGTCCCGTGACGAGGCCGCCGCGCGGGTGGACGTCCCGGGCGTGGCCGCCTCGGTCGTCGTGCTCTCGGCGGGCACGTTCGGGCTGACCTTCGGAGCCGAGCTGGGCTGGTCCTCGCCGGTGATCGCGACCGCGCTGGCGGTGGCCGCGGTCGCGGCGGCCGTCTTCGTCGCCGTGGAGCGACTGGGCCGGGACCCGATGGTCGATCTGGCGCTGTTCCGGGCGCGGGCGTTCACCGGAGGAGTGATCGCCCAGGTGCTCTGGGGGCTCGGCGTCAACGGGGTGTTCTTCTTCACGGCGCTGTTCCTCCAGGGCGTCCTCGGCTTCAGCCCGACGGCCTCGGGTCTGGCCTTCGTGCCGCTGGCCCTGCTCGTGGTCGTGGTCACACCGCTGGTCCCGGCCGTGGAGGGCCGGCTGGGCGCGGGCCGTACGGTCGCGGCCGGGCTGGTGCTGGTCGCGGCGGGCATGGTCGCGGTGGCGTTCCTGCGGCCGGGGGACGGCTGGGCCGAGCTGCTGCCCGCGGTGTGCGTGATCGGGATCGGCTCGGCGCTGACCATGCCGCTGGGCTCGGCGGTGCTGGGCGCGGTCCCGGAGGCGCGGGCGGGCGTGGCGGGCGGCGTGTTCAGCGTCGCGCGCGAGGTGTCCGGGCTGTTCGGCATCGCGGTCATCGGAGTGATCGTCAACGGTTCGGCGAGCTTCACCGCCGGGTACTCCACCGGCCTGCTCACCGCCGCCGGGCTCGTCGCCGCGGGCGCCGCGGTCAGCCTGGTGACCCTCCGGTGAGGGTCGCGATCCTGGCGTTCGGCTCGCGGGGGGACACCCAGCCCTGCGTGGCGCTCGGCGCCGGGCTCGTGGCGCGCGGCCACCGGGTGGCGGTCGTCGCGGCGGGGCGGTACGGCGGGCTGGTCGAGGAGGCCGGCCGGTACGGCGCGGCGGCGGGGGGGACCGGCCGCCCGGCCACGCGGGGCACGCTGGAGTTCAGCCCGATCGGCGTGGACCCGCTGCGGATCGTGGAGTCCGAGGAGGGCCAGGCGTGGCTGCGCAGCGGGCCCGCCGGGTTCGTCCGGGGCTTCCGCCGGATCGTGGAGCCCCTCGCCGAACGGCTCGTCACCGAGGTGGACGCGGCCTGCGCGGACGCCGACCTGGTGCTCTCCCCGGCGCTGGGCGGGTTCGGGCACCACCTCTCCGAGCGGTACGGCATGCCGTACGCGCTCCTGCACTTCCAGCCGAGCGAGCCCACCCGGGCCTTCCCCAACCCGCTGGTCCCCCTCCGCACGCTGGGCCCCTGGGGCAACCGGGCCAGCTACGCGCTCGTCGAGGGGGTGAGCGGGCTGCTGCTCGGCCGGATGGTCGACCGCCTGCGCGGGCGGGTGCTCGAACTCGGCCCCATGCGGGGCGGGATGTTCCGGCGGGCGCGGGCCGACCGGGTGCCGGTGCTGTGCGGGGTGAGCCCCTCGGTCGTGACCCGCCCGGCGGACTGGCCGGGCCACGTGCACCTGACCGGCTACTGGGGACTGGACCGCCGGTGGAGCCCGCCGACGGAGCTGGAGGCGTTCCTGGAGGCCGGGCCGCCCCCGGTGTACGTGGGCTTCGGCAGCATGGTCCCCGCCGACCCGGCCGCGACCGCCAGGACGGTGGTGGCGGCGCTGCGCGCGGCGGGGGTGCGCGGCGTGCTCCAGGGCCTGCCGTACGGCGGGACGGACGGCCCGCCCGGGAGCGGCGGGGCGGACGACATGTTCGTGATCGGCGACGCGGACCACGCGTGGCTGTTCCCCCGGACCGCGGCCGTGGTGCACCACGGGGGCGCGGGGACGACGGGGACCGCCCTGCGGGCCGGGGTGCCGGGGGTGGTCTGCCCGTTCTTCTCCGACCAGCCGTTCTGGGGCGCCCGGGTGGCCGCGCTGGGCGCCGGGCCCGCGCCGCTGCCGGTGCGGCGGCTCACGGCGGAGGACCTGGCCGGGCGGGTGGCGCAGGCCGTACGGGACTCCGGGATGCGGGCGGCGGCGGCGCGGCTGGGCGAGCGGCTCCGGGCCGAGGACGGCGTGGCACGGGCCTGCGAGGTACTGGGAGTCTGAGCGCCGGGCCGGATCCCGGACGCGGGCCGGGGAGCCCGGCGGGGTCCGCGCGGACCGCTCTCCGGAGGCCGGGGCCGGGGTTCCGGGAGTCTGATGATTTTCCTGACCGGGCCTGTTCGGAGGGTTGCGATCTAGGTAAGGTCAAGACGGTTGTTTCGGCCGCCTTTACCGGGAAGTTCCAGGACATGCGACTCACTCTGCGGCGGGCTGTCGCCGTCGGCTCGATGCTCACGCTGATCGGTGTCGTGGCCCCCGCGGCGGCGGCCCACTCCGAGGACGACCCGCGGAGCTGCCGGGACCTGATGGGGGCGGACGCCCCGGCGTTCATCCAGTGCCGGTGGCTGGCCAAGCCCGACGAGGCCTTCGACGTCGTGAAGTTCTGGGCGGACAACGACAACGCCAACCTCAAGGAGGCCACCCCGTACGGCGGGCACTTCATCGACTGCTCGGCCCCGGGGAGCGTCTGCCCGGTGGCGGAGGGCGACGGGACCGTCCGCGACGAGAACTCCCCGCTGCCGGAGGGCGCGGAGGACGGCGGCACGCCCGAGTGCGAGGCCGGCCAGGAGTGCTCGGTCGACGGCCACGCGGAGGGCGGCGACGGCACGGTGAGCGAGGCCGAGCCGGGCAGCCCCGCCGACCCGGGATCGGGCACCGCGGGGACGGCGACCACGCAGACCACGCAGACCGCGCAGGCCGCCGCGGTCCCGCCCACCGCGGCGGAGATCGCGGCGGCGGCGCAGACCCCCGCCGGCCGGGCCGTCACCTCGGCCAGGGCCACCGGGCTGCGGGTCTGGCTCGACACCGAGCTGGCCGACGACTGGAAGGCCGGCCCCGAGGCGTTCGCCGCGGCCGTCAAGCGCGTCGGCGCGCTGGCCGCGCGGCCCGAGGTCGCCGGGATCCGGTTCACCGCGCAGCTCGGCTACAACACGACGTTCACGAAGCACGAGGAGATCACCGCCTTCGTCGCCGGCGCCGCCGCCGCGCTCCGCCGGGCGGCCCCCGGCAAGCGGCTGGGCGTGCACACGGTCGTGCCCGCGTTCGCCTGCGGCGCGGACGAGGCCTGCAAGGCCGAGATGGCCGAGCGCCACCCGCTGCTCGCCCCGGAGAAGATCGAGTCCAGCCTGGTCGCCGGCCAGGTCGACCAGGTCACCCTCGACACCGGCCTGCTGTACGGCGGCTACACGGCCTGGAACATCGACGCCGCGACGGCCCAGCGCAACCAGTGGATCCAGGTCCGCGCCCGGGCGTGGGACGTGCTGGCCCAGGTCGCCGCCGAGGAGACCGGTCTCGTCGGGGACGTCACCGCCGAGGAGGTCGCCACCCGCGTCTCCACCCCGGTCATGGACGGCGGCGCCCAGCAGATCAACCTCTGGACCCGTGTCCAGGACGCCCAGGGCGGCGTGAAGCACCTGACCGCCTGGGCCGAACTGGCGAAGCTCGGCCCGATCCAGCGCCGCCTGGCCGCCGTCTACAACCCGGCCGCCCCGGCGACGGACCCGGCCGCCGACCTGAAGAAGATCAGCGAGGTCTTCGGCCAGGTCTACCTCACCACCGCCTGATCGCCCGCCCGGCAGGGTGCCGAGCAGTCTCGGCCCGGCCGCGGCGGCGATCGACCGCGCGCTCGCCGGCTAGTCCAGCAGGCCCCAGTCGCCGTCGTCCTCGGCCGGCGGGGGAGCCTCCGGGTCCTGCTCGGCCCCGGGGGCGGCGGCCCGCACGCCGAGCGCCTTGAGGATCATCGGGAAGGAGCGTCTGAACTCGCGCTCCCAGTACGGCCAGCTGTGGGTGCCGTTCTTGTAGAGGTTCACCACCGGCCTGACCCCGTACAGGCGGAGCTTGGCGACCAGGTGCCTGGTCGTGTAGGCCGAGACCGGCTCGCCCAGGTGGGCCGGGTGCCAGGGGGTGCCGGGCGGGTCGAGCTCGCCGTTGAGGCTGGTCGTGCCGCTGGAGATGTAGATGCTCACGCCGCGCAGGTTCCTGGCGTAGGCGGAGGGGTCGTTGGCCTTCCAGACGTTCGCGTTCTTGATCGGGTCGCCCCACAGGGCCTTGGGGTCCTGCTTCTCGGCGGCCTGGGCGTTCATGATCAGATCGGGGATGCCGGGCAGGCGGGTGGACATGACGCCGCTGTGGGCGCCGGCGAAGCGGAACATGCCGCGGTGGCGCGCGGCGTACTTCATCGCCCCGTAGGCGCCCATGGACAGGCCGGAGACGGCCCGGCGGGTCCCGGCCCGGTAGCCGATCTCCAGCAGGCGGCGCACCTCGTAGGTGTGGAAGGTCTCCCACGCGGGCGGGCCGCCCCTGCCCTTGTTGAACCAGTTGCTGTAGTTCCCGGCCCGGCCGGCCTCGGGCATCACGACGATCATGTCGAGGTTCTCGGTCAGCTCCTCGATCCCGGTCATCCTGGTCCACGAGGTGTAGTCGTCCACCCCGCCGTGGAGCAGGTAGAGCACCGGCCAGGTGCGCTTGGCACGCTTCGACCAGCCCTTGGGCAGCAGCAGCCGGACCGGCAGGATCGCGTCGACCGAGGGGGAGGAGACCATGACGTCGACCGCGCGCTCGCCGAGCCACTTCTCCTGCACCACCTGCGCGCCGCCGGGCCGCGCGGCCGGCCAGGGCCCCGACGGGCTCTTCGGGGCGGTCAGGACCTGCCCGCCCCGGTCCGCCGAGGCCGCTGTCCCGGCGGGGGCCGCGTGCGCCGCCGGGAGGCCGACGGCCGTCACGGCGGGCAGACCGACGGCCGCAGCGGTCGCGAGCGCCAGGAGTCCGCGTCGGACAGGTCGCATGGTCGTTTCCCTCCACCCGGCCTGACGACAGGGGCCGTGGCAGGCGACCCTAGGCGCGGTGACCGAGCGGTAGCTATACGCGTTCACAACGAAACGGCGGGCGCCGCTTGCGCCCCGCGGACAAATCCCCTCCCGCCTGTGGCCGTTATCACAACTATGACAAAACGCCCTGGTGGATTGTGGTCTGCCAGGACTCCTTAACACCGGTCCTGATCGGTAAGTTAACCGGTCACTTCGGCTGTTCTTGGGAGTCGCCCCGTGGACCTGCTCGGCGAAGACGAGATCCGCCGCTTCCTCACGGAACGGATCGCCACCCGCTGCCGCCTGCCCCTCACCGGAGTCGACCCCGACCGCCCGCTGGAGGAGTTCGGGCTCTCCTCGCGGGACGCGGTCGCCGTCGCCGGAGAGCTGGAGACCCTGCTGGGCAGGGAACTGGGGCCCACGCTGGTCTGGGAGTACCCCACGGTCAACCGCCTCGCCCGCGGGCTCGCCGCGTCCGCCGCCGATCCGTCCTCCGCCGTCGCCGACCCCGCCGCGCAGGCCGTACGGCGGGCCGCCCCGGACGAGCCGGTCGCGGTGATCGGGGTCGGCTGCCGCCTGCCCGGCGGGATCCACGGCCCCGGGGAGTTCTGGCGGCTGCTCATGGCGGGCGGCGACGCGGTCGGGCAGGTGCCCGAGGGTCGGTGGGAGGCGTTCGACGACGGCTCCCCGCACACGGCCGAGGCGCTGGCCGGGACCACCAGGCACGGCGGCTTCCTGGGGGACGTGGCCGGGTTCGACGCCGACTTCTTCGGGATCGTCCCGGGGGAGGCCGAGACCATGGACCCGCAGCAGCGGCTGCTGCTGGAGACGGCCTGGGAGGCGCTGGAGCACGCCGGGGTCGCGCCCCGCTCGCTGCGCGGGAGCCGTACCGGGGCGTTCGTCGGCATCTCCGGCAACGAGTACGCCTACCTGACCACCGCGGACGTGACCGGGGTGGACGCCTGGACGGCGACCGGGGCGGCGTTCAGCATCGCGGCGAACCGGCTCTCGTACGTGCTCGACCTGCGGGGGCCGAGCCTGGCGGTGGACACCGCCTGCTCGTCGTCGCTGGTCGCCACGGACCTGGCGGTGCGGAGCCTGCGGTCGGGGGAGAGCGACCTGGCGCTGGCGGCGGGGGTCAACCTGCTGCTCTCGCCGGTGGTGACGATCGCGTTCGACCGGGGCGGCGGGACCGCGCCCGACGGGCGGTGCAAGGCGTTCGACGCCTCGGCCGACGGGATGGTCCGGGCCGAGGGCTGCGGCGTCGTGGTGCTCAAGCGGCTGGCGGACGCGCGGCGCGACGGGGACCGGGTGCTCGCCGTGGTCCGGGCCACCGCGGTCAACCAGGACGGCCGCTCCAACGGCCTGGTCGCGCCCAACCCGGAGGCGCAGGAGGAACTGCTCCGCACGGCCTACGCCGGCCTGGAGCCGCCGGACTACATCGAGGCCCACGGCACCGGCACCTTCCTCGGCGACCCCATCGAGGCCCGCGCGATCGACGCCGCCCTGCCGCCCGGGCACCGCGTGCTGCTCGGCTCGGCCAAGAGCAACCTGGGCCACCTGGAGGCCGCCGCCGGGATCACCGGCCTGATCAAGACCGTCCTCGCGCTCCACCACGGGGTGATCCCGCCGAGCGTGCACTTCCGCGAGCCCAACCCGCACATCCCCTGGGAGCGCCTGGAGGTCGTGACGGCGCCCACCCCCTGGCCGGGCGAGAGGCCGCGGGCGGGCGTCTCCTCCTTCGGCTTCGGCGGCACCAACGCGCACGTCGTGCTGGACGCGGCCGTTCCGCAGGCGCCGGCGGAGCCGTCCGGCGACGGAGCGGAGACCTCGCGGCGGGAGACCGGGCGGCGGGAGACCGGGCGGCGGGAGCGGGACGGCGCCCGGGTGTTCCTGCTGACGGACGTGTCGGCGGAGCGGGTGCGGGCGCACGCCGGGGTGCTGGCGGCCTGGGCCGGAGGGCGGGACCGGCCTGCACCGGACGGGCCCGCACCGGACGGGACGGTGCCGGACGGGACGGCGCTGGAGGACGTCGCGCACACGCTCGCGCGCCGGGCCGGGCGGGGACGCGTCGGGGCCGCCGTGGTGGCGCGGGACGCGGGTGAGCTGGTCGCCGGGCTGCGCGCCGTGCACGAGGGCAGGGCCGAGACCGGCCTGGCCGTCGCGGGCGGGGCGGGACCGGTCTGGGTGTTCTCCGGATACGGCTCGCAGTGGGCGGGCATGGGCGCGCGGCTCTACGCGGAGGAGCCGGTCTTCGCCGCCGCGATCGACGAGCTCGACCCGCTCCTCCTGGCCGAGGCGGAGATCCCGCTGCGGGAGATCGTCGCCGGGGGGCGCGAGGCCGGGGGCGTGGTCACGGCCCAGCCGGTGATCTTCGCGCTGCAGGTGGCGCTCGCCCGGCTCTGGACGGCCCGCGGCGTACGGCCCGCGGCGGTGATCGGGCACTCGATGGGCGAGGTCGCGGCGGCCGTGGTCGCGGGCGGGATCGGCCTGCCCGACGCGGTCCGGGTGATCTGCCGCCGGGCCCGGCTGCTCGGCACCCTGGGCGGCGGCGGGGCCATGGCCGTGCTGGAGGTGGCCGCCGGAGAGGTCCCGGACGACCTGCACGTCGCCGTGCACGCCTCGCCGCGGCAGTGCGTCGTCACCGGGGACCCCGGCCGGGTCGCGGAGTTCGCCGCGGAGGTCCGGGCGCGGGGCCTGCTCTCGCGGCTGCTGACCGCCGAGGGCGCCGGGCACTCGCCGCAGGTCAAGCCGTTGCTGCCGAAGCTGCGCGAGGCGCTCGCCGAGATCGCGGGCGGCAAGCCCGAGCTCCCGTTCTACTCGACCGTGTTCGACGACCCCCGGGAGGTCCCCACCTTCGAGCCCGCCTACTGGGCCGCCGGGGTGCGCCGCCCGGTCCGGCTGATGGCCGCCCTCCAGGCCGCCGCCGAGGACGGGTACGGCGTCTTCACCGAGATCAGCCCGCACCCGGTGCTGGCCGCCCCGCTCCGCGACACCCTCCCGCGCGGCACGGTCGTCACCCACTCCCTGCGCCGAGGCCACGACGAGGAGTTCGCGGTCCAGCTCGCCGCCGTCGCGGTGGCCCTGCCGTCCGCGGACCTGGCCGCGCCGGGCGCGGTCGCCGACGTGCCGCCGTCCCCGTGGCGGCACGAGCGCCACTGGGCCTCCGCCGTCCGGCGCTCCGCGCTCCCGCCCGGCGCCCACCCCCTGCTCGGCGCGCACGTCGAGAGCCCCGCCGGGCACGTGTGGAGCACGACCGTCGGCGACCTCTCGGACGCCCCCTGGCGGCTGGACCCCGCGGTCTGGCGGCTGCACGGCCTGCCGGTGCTGCCGCTCGCCGCGGTGGCCGCGCTCGCCCAGGCCGCGGCCGCCGAGGTGTACGGCGGGGCGGAGCTCACCGACGTCGCCCTGGACGCGCTGCTGCCGCTGCCCGCCACGGTCACCACCACCCTGACCTCGTCCGGCGGGATCGAGATCGACGCCAGGAACGCCGCGGGGATCTGGGTCCGGTACGGCACCGCGACCGTCGCCGTCGACTCGCCCCCGTCCGGTCCGGTCCCGGCCCCGGCGGAGCTGGCGGCCCGGCTGGCCGCGCTCGCCCCGGAGAGCCGGGCGGAGACCCCGGTCGAGATCGAGCACCTGGCCGCGGACGGCACCCCCACCGGGGTGCTGACCCGGCGGATCCCCGCCGCGGAGGTGCCGGTCCCGCTCGCGGGCAAGCTCGTGGAGCGCGTGTGGACCGCGGATGCGCCGATCGCCGGAGTCGATGCCGAATCGTCGCGTGTCGTGGGTGTCGATCTCGTTTCAGCAGGGAATGGACCAGGTCAGCGCTCGGCTCGCGGCCGGCTGTTCGTGGCTGGTGAGGGGGATCCGCGAGCCGAGCTTCTCCTCTCCGCCCTGGCCGCCGCCGGGCACGCCGTCCGGCGCGCCGCACTGCCCCGGCCGCCCGCGCTCCGCGCCGAACCCTCCCTGGTCCCGGCCCAGCGCCGGGCACCCGCCCCCGACCGGATCCCGCAGGCCGCCGGCGGTCTCACAGGAACCGCCGATCTCACAGAGATCGGCGAGGTCGTCGTCCTGGTCCCGTCCGGTCTCACTCCGGCCGGGGCCGAGGAGACCGTCCTGGCCGTCACCCGGATCGTCCGCGACCTCGCCGGAGCCGGAGCCGGAGCCGGGGCGGGGGCGGGGGCGCGCCTGCGCCTGGTCACCGAGCGGGCGCAGGCCGTACGGGAGGGGGAGGGCGGCGACCCCGGGGCCGCCGCCCTGCGCGGGCTGGTCAGGGTGCTGGCCTTCGAGCACCCCGGCCTGCGGGCCCGCCTGGCCGACGTCGACGGCCCGGAGGCGCTGCCGGCCGAGCTCGCCGACGACGGCCCGGAGGACGAGGTCGCCTGGCGCGGCGGCGTCCGGTACACCGCCCGCCTCGCCGCCCCGGCCCCGCCCGCGCGCCGGCCGGGCAGGCCGGTCGTACGGCGCGGCGGGGGATACCTGATCACCGGCGGGTACGGCGGGCTGGGCCTGGTGGTCGCCCGCTGGCTGGCCGAGCGGGGGGCCGGGCGGATCGTGCTCGGCGGGCGCTCCGGGCCGTCCCCCGAGGGCGCCGAGACCATCGAGCGGTTGCGGGCGCTCGGCACGGAGATCCGGGTGGTGGCCGGCGACCTGGCCGCGCCGGGGACCGCCGCGCGGCTGGTGGCGGCGGTCACGGAGGACGGGCTGCGGCTGCGCGGGGTCGTGCACGCGGCGGGCGCGCTGGACGACCGGCTGGTCACCGAGGTCGGCGCCGAGGACCTGCGCCGGGTCTGGGCGGCCAAGGTCCGCGGCGGCCTGGCGCTGCACGAGGCGACCCGGGAGGCCGATCCGGACTGGTGGGTGGCGTTCTCGTCCGCCGCGGCGCTGCTCGGCTCGCCGGGGCAGGCGGCCTACGCGGCGGCCAACGCCTGGCTGGACGCGCTGTGCGACCTGCGCCGGGCCGAGGGGCTGCCCGCGACGACGATCAACTGGGGGACCTGGGCCGAGGTCGGCGGTGCGAGCCAGGCGGCGCTGCCCGCGGTCACGCCGATCACTCCGGGCGAGGGTGTGGAGGCGCTGGAGGCCCTGCTGGGCGGGGGCGCGGCGGCGGCGGGCGTGGTCCGGCTGGACGCGGCCGCGGCGGTGGCCGCCTTCCCCGGGATCGCGCGCATGCCGTACTTCGCGGAGCTCGCGGGCGCCGGGACCGGCGCGGCCGAGTGGGCCGGGGCCGGGGCGCTGACGGGGATGGACCCGGACGAGGCGCTGGCGGCGATCACCGCCAAGATCAGGGAGCGGACGGCCGTGGTGCTGGGCTTCGAGGAGGCCTGGCTCCAGGAGGACACGGTGCTGACCGGCGCGGGGCTCGACTCGCTGGCGGCCACCCGGGTGCGCGGGACGATCGAGCACGACTTCGGAGTGGGTCTGCCGGCCGCGCTCCTGCTGCAGGGGGCGACCCTCGGCGACGTGGCCGCGGCCGTCGCCGCCGAACTGGGCATCCGGGGCGCCCGGGACGCCGCGGTCCGGCCGGTGGGGCCGCGGGACGCGGCGGAGCGCCAGGTCGTGGCCGCGCTGCGGCAGGTGCTGGGCCGCGAACCCGGCGTGAACGAGGAGGTCCCGGCGGACGTGCTGCCGATCGTGCTCGGCGTGCTCGGCCGGGAGACCGGCCGCGGGCTGTCGGCCGCGGGCGCGCTGACCGGGGCGCAGGTCGCCGATCTGGTCCGCGCGGCCGACGAGGAGGAGGCGGCCCGGGGGATCGTCCGCCCGCTGACCGAGGCGGCCCGCGCCTACCTGGCCGGGGAGGGCGGGCGGACGCCGCTGTTCCTGGGGCATCCGGCCGGGGGGACGACGGGGGTGTACGCGCCGCTGGCCGGGCTGCTCGGCGCGGAGCGGGCGGTGTTCGGACTGGAACGGCTGGAGGACGCCGGGGAGCTCGGGGCGGAGCTGGGAGTGGTGGAGCGCGCCGCCCGGTACGCGGCGGAGATCAGGAAGGTGCAGCCGGCGGGGCCGTACCGGCTGGGGGGATGGTCGTTCGGCGGGATCCTGGCCTTCGAGATCGCGCGGCAGCTCGGGGCGGAGCACGTCGAGCTGGTCGCGATGATCGACTCGGGGCTGCCGGACGAGCGGGACCCGGCGGAGCGGGCGGAGATCACCGCCCGCAGGTACGCGGACTTCGCCGCCTACCTGCACGAGACCTACGGGGTGGAGGTCGATCTCGGCTACGGGGAGTTGGCGGCCCTGGACGAGGCGGGGCAGCTCGCGCTCGCCGGGGAGCGCGTCGCCGCGTCGGGAGTGCTGGACCTGCTGGGCGAGGCGATCCTGCGCCACCAGATCACCTCGCACGCCGACACCCGGGCCCTGGAGGGGTACCGGGCGGGGGCCTACGGGGGCCGGACGGTGCTCTACCGGTCCACGGACCCGACCCCGTGGGCGGTCGAGGACGCCAGGTACGCCCACGACGGCGACCCCGCCAGGGGGTTCGGCCCGTACATCCCGGGGCTGGAGATCGTCACGGTCCCCGGCTCGCACCACCTCAACCTGCTCGACCCGCCCCACGTCGAAGTCATCGCCGCTCACCTTGGAGGCCAGCTGTGACCCTCGCCCAGGCCGTCGTCGACGGTGCCGATCCCGAAGAGCTCGCCCGCCTGGAGGTCCCCACCACCTTCCTGGCGGCCCACACCCGCAAGGACGAGGTCGGCATGTTCGGCCGCGTCCCGCACGGCGTCGACGGCGTCGACAAGGACATCACCCGCTCCGTCCACGTCGGCGAGGTGCCGATGCCGGAGCTCGCGCCCGACGAGGTGCTGATCGCCGTCATGGCCAGCGCCATCAACTTCAACACCGTGTGGACGGCCATGTTCGAGCCGATCCCCACCTTCGCCTTCCTGGAGCGCTTCGGCCGTACCGACCCCCGCCACGACCGGGACTTCCACGTCCTCGGCTCGGACGCCTCCGGGGTGGTCGTCCGCATGGGCGCGGCGGTGAGGCACTGGAAGATCGGCGACCGGGTCGTCACCTCGCCCGCCTACGTCGACGAGCAGGACCCGATCACCCATTCCGACTCCATGCTCGGCGCGGACCTGCGCGCCTGGGGGTTCGAGACCAACTACGGCGGGCTGGCCGAGTTCGCCGTGGTCAAGGCCACCCAGCTGCTGCCCAAGCCCAGGCACCTGAGCTGGGAGGAGGCGGCCTGCAACATGCTGTGCGCCTCCACCGCCTACCGGATGCTGGTCGGCGAGCGCGGCTCCCGGATGAAGCAGGGCGACGTGGTGCTGCTCTGGGGAGCCACCGGCGGTCTCGGCGCGTACGGCGTGCAGCTCGTGAAGAACGGCGGCGGCATCCCGGTCGGCGTGGTCAGCTCCGGGGCGAAGGCGGACCTGCTGCGCCGGATGGGCTGCGAGCACATCGTCGACCGCTCGCAGTTCGAGCACCTCGACGACGAGAAGGCCTGGCGCGCCTTCGGCGCCGAGGTCCGCCGCCAGGTGGGCGAGGACCCGCACATCGTCTTCGAGCACACCGGCAAGGACACCTTCGGCGCCTCCGTCTACGTCGCCCGGCGCGGCGGCTCGGTCGTCACCTGCGGCTCCTCCAGCGGGTACGCGCACGCCTACGACAACCGGCACCTGTGGATGAAGCTCAAGAGCATCATCGGCTCGCACGGCGCGAACTACCAGGAGTGCCACGAGGTCAACCGGCTGCTCTCGCTGGGCATGCTGCAGCCCACCCTCTCGACGGTCTACCCGCTGGCGCGGACCGGCGAGGCGGCCCGCGCCGTGCAGCGCAACGAGCACGTCGGAAAGGTGGGCGTGCTGGGTCTGGCCCCCGCCGAGGACCTCGGGATCGAGGACCACGCGCTGCGCGAGCGCATCGGCGAGGACCGGATCAGGCTGTTCCGGAGCTGACGGAGCCGGTCCGCCGGGCCCGCAGCACGATCTCCAGTTCGAACCGGATGTCGGGGTCCGCCAGCTGGTCGCCGTAGAGCTCCTCCAGCTGGCGGAGCCGGTAGCGCACGGTCTGCGGGTGCACGTGCAACCGGGCGGCGACCTCCCCGGCCCCCCGGCCGTGCCGCAGCCAGGCCAGCAGCGTCTCGGCCAGCCGGTCCTGCTGGCTGGGGCGCAGGTGGGCCAGGGGGGCGAGCCGTACCTCGGCCAGGGCGTTGACCAGGTCCTCGTCCTTGAACACGATCAGCGTGGCCATGTGGTCGGAGCAGCGCACCAGGCCCCGCCGCTCGGTGAGCACGCCGCGCCGGTTGAGGTCCAGCGCCTCGCGGGCCCAGCGCAGCGAGGTCGCGGCGGCGGAGAGCGGCACGGCGGGGCCGACCGCGGCCTTCCAGCCGCGCAGCCCGTTCTCCAGCGTCTGCGCCTGGCCGGGGCCGCTGGGGTCGGGGACGATCAGGCAGGGGCTGGGCCGGTCGAGGCCGAGGAGCACGTCCGGCGGGAGCGACGGGGGGCGGTAGCCGCCGGTCTGCTCGTCCAGCGCGACCCCGGCGACGGTCTTGGGCAGCCGCCACCCGGCCGCCTTGGCCAGGTCCGCGATGGCGTCGGGGGAGGCGGGGGGCTGGCTGAGCAGCAGGTCCATCAGGCGGTGGCGGCGGCGCTCGATCTCCCCGGCCGCGCGGGCCCTGGCCTCGTCGAAGCCCTCGGCGGCGGCGTCGGCGAGCTGGTCGAGGTAGACGAAGATGGCCTCACCCAGGTCGTACAGGTGCTGCGGGGTGAGGCCGATCCGCTCGGACTGCTCGGTCAGGCGCCGCCAGGCCACCCGGGCGCCGAGCCGCATCGCGGTCTGCAGCGGGTCGAGGTTGCGGCCCTCGTTGGCCTCGCCGCGGCCGATCGTGCGGAACACCTCCGGTTCGAGGGGCCGGGTGGGGTTCTCGATCCGGTCCACGAACTGGCGGAGCGCCTCGTCCACGGCCAGCCGCACGGCCTTGACGTAGATCTCGTCGGACGGGCGGGAGTACTCCGGGATGCGGATCGTGATCTCGTCGATCACCTGGTCGGCGACCTCGGAGAGGCCGGGCCGGAGCAGTTTGGCCACGTCGGAGGGGGTGGACCTCCACAGCCGCTGGTCGGAGAGATCCTGGGATCTTCCCTTACGGGCGCCGAAGCCGGTGGTCGCGACCCGGGTGTGTTCCTTCGTCCGCATAGACCCTCCTGTCGGAGCGCGCCTCATGTTCTGACGTGTTAACACTTTGAGCTAGTAGCAAACGCTTGTTCTTGTCCCAAAGGCAACACCTGGCGTGTCCGGCGGGAGGGATTGAGACCTATCCGAGATACGCGGCGAACTCCTCCAGGGAGATGAGGCCGTCGCCGTCCCGGTCCATCCGGGCGATCGCCGCGGCGGCGGCCTCCGCGGTGATGGGCTGGCCGAGCACCTCCATGAGACGGCTCATCTCGGTGGCCGAGATGAGGCCGTCGTCGTCGGCGTCGACGATCCTGAAGGTCGTCGCGTAGTCGTTCGGCACGGATGCACTCGCCTTCCGGTACGGAGAAAAGAGACGAGCAGAACATTAGCCGGACGACGACAGGATGTGGGGCTCCGGCATATGGCCATATTTCCGGATATGTAGTTGCTGCATATCCGGACCGGCGCGGAGCCCCGCACCTGCCGACCGATCACCGCCGTCGGTTCACCGTCAGACCACCGCCCCCGAGCCCTCCCGCCTGGGCTTCACCCGCTGCTTGGGCTGCGGCGGCGCGCCGGGGTGGCGCTGCTCGAACACGATCGCCAGCGGCGTCGCGACGAACGCCGAGGAGAGCGTGCCGACGACGATGCCGATCAGCAGCGCCACCGCGAAGTCGGTGAGCGAGGCGCCGCCGAGCACGGCCAGCGCGGCCAGGATGAACAGCGCCCCCAGGCCGGTGTTCACGGTGCGCGGCACGGTCTGCAGGACCGCGGCGCCGGCCACCTTCGCGAAGCTCTCCTTCGGCCGGGCCCCCCACAGCTCGCGGACCCGGTCGAAGACCACCACCTTGTCGTTGACCGAGTAGCCGATCACGGTGAGCATCGAGGCGAGGAACACCCCGTCGATCGGCTTGCCCAGCCACGCGAACGCGCCGATCACGATCGAGGCGTCGGCGGCCAGGGTCAGCACGGCCGCCAGGCCGAAGGTCCAGCGGAAGCGGAAGGCCAGGTAGAGCAACTGGGCGGCGAGCGCGACGGCCAGCGCGATCAGCGCGTTGCGGCGCAGCTCGTCGCCGAGGCTCGGGCCGATGAGCTCGTCGCGGACCTTGGAGACCTGCCCGGCCCCGCGCTCCAGCGCCGCCTCGATCCGGTTCACCTCGGTGTTGCTGATCTGGCCGGTCCGCACGGAGATGTCCGAACCCGAGGTCTGCACCACGGCGCTGGGGAACCCGGCGTCGCCGACCAGCTCCCGGGCGGCGTCGGCGGTGATCGGCCTGCTCGTCGCGTACTCGACGATCCGGCCGCCGGTGAACTCCACGCCGTAGTTCAGCCCGCGCAGCGCGATCCCGGCCAGGGAGACGGCCACCAGCACGCCGGTGGCCACGAGGTAGGCCGTACGGCGGCGCATGACGTCGGGGTCGCGCTCGTTGAGCCACCTGCGGACCCGCCCGATGTCGGACAGGCCGGTGATCCGGGGCCGGGCCGACACCGCCCGCCGGTTCACCGCCCACTGGGCCAGCACGCGGGTGATGACCATGGCGGTGACCAGGGAGGCGATCACACCGATGGAGAGGGTCACGCCGAAGCCGCGGACCGGCCCCGAGGCCAGGAAGAACAGCAGCCCGGCGGCGAGCAGCGTGGTGATGTTGGAGTCGGCCACCGCGCTCCAGGCGTTGCGGAAGCCCTTCTCCAGCGCCTGGCGGAGCTTCGTCCCGCCGCCGGCCGCGGCGGCCTCCCGGGAGGCCTTCGGGCCGTCCGCCCGGGAGCCCCCGGCCGCGCCCGCCGTACCGGAACCGCCCGCCGCGCCGGTCCGGTCCGCGGCGTACTCCTCGCGCGCCCGCTCGAAGACCAGCACGTTGGCGTCGACCGCCATGCCGATCGCGAGCACGAAGCCCGCCAGGCCGGGCAGCGTGAGCGTGGCGCCCAGCGCCACCAGCGCCGCGTAGGAGACGAGCGCGTAGCAGGCCAGGGCGAAGGCGGCGATGAGGCCCACCAGCCGGTAGATGACGACGATGAACAGCGCGGTGAGCACGACGCCGATGACGCCGGCCTGGGCGCTGGCGGCGATCGCGGCGGCGCCCAGGGTCGGGCCGACGGTCCGCTGCTCGATGATCTCGACGGGCACCGGGAGCGAGCCGCCCTCGATCAGCACGGCCAGGTCCTGCGCCTCCTCGGCGGTGAAGGAGCCGGTGATCTGGGTGGAACCGCCGGACAGGCCCACGTTGCAGGCGACGCCCTCGTTGACCTGCGGGGAGATGATGACCTTGTCGTCGAGCACGATGGCGACCCGGCGCTTGGGGTCGCCCGTCGGATTGCAGGCCGCCTCGCCGGTCAGCTTCGCCCACGCCTCGCGGCCCTGGTCGCGGAAGTCGACGGTGACGAACCAGCCGGTGCCCGACTGGGAGTCGAGCCCCGCCTCGGCGCCGCTGACCCCGTCGCCGGTCAGCCGGGCCGGGCCGATGAGGAGGCGGCCGCCGTCCTCGTCGGTGATGACCCGCTCGCCCTTGCCGGGCGTGGTGCCCTGGTCGGCCAGCGCTACGACCGGGTGGAAGGTGAGCTGGGCGGTCTTGCCGATGACCTCGGCGGCCTTGGTCGCGTCCAGCACGCCGGGCAGCTCGACGATGATCCGCCGCTCGCCCGAGCGGGACAGCGGCGCGTCCGCCACGCCCAGCCCGTCGGCCCGGCGGCGGAGCACCTCCAGGGTGCGGTCGGTGGTCTCGGCGTCGGCCCGGACGGTCGGGGAGTCCTTGGTCTCCAGCACGATCTGGGTGCCGCCGCGCAGGTCGAGGCCGAGGCGCGGGGTCATGGTCAGCGCTATGTAGAGCGAGGTCGCGATGACGGCGAACGCCGCCAGCGCACGCACCACAGGGGCACGCGTCATGAAAGCCTCCACGGGCTTGAAGGGATGTTCGCGGGTACGGCGAGGCGCCCGGAAGCGGTTCCGGGTGCCTCAGACGCCCGTGGAGGGAGGAGCCCGGCCGGACCTGACCAGCAGGGCCGCGAGCGGGCGGGGGTCGTCGTCGCGCGCGGGCGCCGTGCCGGAGCCACGCGCGAGGGAGAGGCGCCGGGCGTCCGGCGGGACGGCCGCGGCGGGGTGCCATCCTCCGGAGCCGCCGGTCCCGGCGAGCCCGGGGGCGACGACGTGGAAGCGGTCTCCGGCGTGGGCCTGGCGGGAGAGCGGGTGGTGCTCGCCGGAGGCCTTGGCGACCGCAGGGGCGTGCAGCAGGGCGGCGGCGCCCGGCCCGAGCCCGCCGGAGACGAGCAGCGGGAACAGCAGGGCGAGCAGCCAGCCGAAGGACGCGCCGCGCCTCGGCTGCCGCATGGTGCCCTCCGGTGGATCGCCGGTCACCCCGGGATGATTCCCCTCACCCTAGTGCTCCTCCCGCGGAGGCATGCGCCATCCCCGCGCCGCGGCCTCATAAACGTCCCGGGAGCGGGTAGTGCGCCCGAATGCGACTGACCAACACCGCCGACCTGTGGTGGAAGAACGCCGTGATCTACTGCCTGGACGTCGAGACGTACAAGGACGGCAACGGGGACGGCATCGGCGACTTCCGGGGCCTGACCCAGCAGGTCGACCACCTGGACCGGCTCGGGGTGACCTGCATCTGGCTGATGCCGTTCTTCCCCAGCCCCGACCGCGACGACGGCTACGACATCACCGACTTCTACTCGGTCGACCCCCGCCTGGGCACCCTCGGCGACTTCGTGGAGTTCATGCGGACCGCCAGGGACCGGGGCATCCGGGTCATCGCCGACCTGGTGGTCAACCACACCTCCGACGAGCACCCCTGGTTCAAGGAGTCCCGCTCCAGCCGGGACTCGCCCAAGCGCGACTGGTACGTCTGGAAGGACGAACCCGACCCCGTCGACCCCAAGGACCTCGTCTTCCCCGACAAGGAGGACAGTTTCTGGGAGCTCGACGAGGGGACCGGCCAGTACTACCTGCACAGGTTCTACCGGTTCCAGCCGGACCTGAACACGGGCAACCCCGAGGTCCGCGACGAGATCGCGCGCATCCTCGGCTTCTGGATGGAGCTGGGCCTGTCCGGCTTCCGGGTGGACGCGGTGCCGTTCCTGCTGGAGGGCGTCGACGGCGACCCGCACGAGTTCCTCGCCGACCTGCGGGCCTTCCTGAACAGGCGGGACGGGAGCGCGATCCTGCTGGGCGAGGTCAACCTGCCCTACCCGGACCTGATGAAGTACTTCGGCAACGGCAACGGCGACCAGATCACCATGTGCTTCGACTTCATCGGCATGCAGCGCTTCCACCTGTCGATGGCCCGCAAGAACCCGCAGGTGCTCGCCGAAGCCCTGCGCGAGCGGCCCCGGCCGCCCAAGGACTCGCAGTGGGCCAGCTTCGTCCGCAACCACGACGAGCTGACCCTGGACAAGCTGACCGACTCCGAGCGCCAGGAGGTCTTCGACGCCTTCGGCCCCGACAAGGACATGCAGCTGTTCGGGCGCGGCCTGCGCCGTCGCCTGCCGCCGATGCTCGGCGGCGATCTGAGCAGGCTCAAGCTGGCCTACAGCGTGATGTTCTCCCTGCCGGGCACGCCCGTGCTCTTCTACGGCGAGGAGATCGGCCTCGGCGAGAACCTGGAGGCCGAGGGCCGGATGGCGGTGCGGATCCCCATGCAGTGGGCCCCGGGCGGCGGCTTCTCCGACGACCCGAAGGTCTCCGTCCCCAGCCCCACCGGCCGGTTCGGCCCGCGCAACGTCAACGTCGACTCCCAGCGCCGGGACAACGACTCGCTGCTGCGGTGGGTGACGCTGCTGATCGAGCGCTACCGGGAGTCGCCGGAGCTGGCCTGGGGCGCGTACGAGGTCCTGGACGCCGGTGACGAGGCGGTGCTGGCCCACCGGGCCGACGCCGAGGGCGGGACCGTGCTGGCCGTGCACAACTTCGCCGACCGCGAGGCGCAGGTGGAGCTCTACCTGTGCGGCGTCGACGACTCGAAGGTCCTGGTCGACCTGCTGGTCGACGGGACGCAGGACGTGCCGCCGGACGGGCAGGTGCGCTTCACCATCGGCCCGTACGGCTGCCGCTGGTTCCGGGTCGCCGAGCCGGACCAGCTCCCGGAGGACGCCTCGGCCAAGGGCTCCTGACCGTTCTCCGGCGGGACCCCTTGCGTAGCTAACGCTGTTAGCCTAACATTCTGACTAACAGCGTTAGCCGTATGGAGGAAACCGTGCCCGCCTGGATCCTGATCGCCGTCGCCGTCCTGCTCGCCGTCCTGCTCGTCGTCCCCGCCGCCGTCTACGCCTGGACCCTGGTGCGCCCGCACCGGATCCGCACCGAGATCGAGATCGGGGCCTCGCCCGAGGAGGTGTGGCGGGTGCTGGCCGACTTCGCCGCCTACCCGGAGTGGAACCCGTTCATCGTGAGCGCGGAGGGCGAGCCCCGCGCCGGCGCCCGGCTCACCAACAGGCTCTCCGGCGGCGGGAACGACATGACCTTCTCCCCGACGGTCCTGGCCGCCGTCCCGGGGCGGGAGCTGCGCTGGATCGGCCGGTTCGTGATGCCGGGGATCGTGGACGGCGAGCACTACTTCCTGATCGAGGACCTCGGCGGCGGCCGGAGCCGGTTCGTCCAGGGCGAGACCTTCACCGGCGCGCTCGTCCCGTTCGCCGGGAGGCTCCTGGACGTGGCGGGCGACTTCGCGCGGATGAACGCCGCCCTCAAGGCCCGCGCTGAGAGGATGGCCCGATGAGCGGTCAGCCGGAACTGAGCCCCCTCACCCCCCGCGCGGCGCAGATCGTCTCGGCGGCGCGGGCGCTGCTGGAGGAGGAGGGGCGCGACGCCCTCACCATGCGGGCGCTGGCCGACCGGCTCGGCATCCGGGCGCCCTCGCTGTACAAGCACTTCCCCGACAAGGCCGCCGTCGAGGCCGCGCTCGTCGAGCAGGGCCTCGCCGAGATGGGGGCCGCCCTCTACGCCGCCCTGGAGGGCGCGGCCGCCGGACCCCGGGCGGCCGGACCCCGGGCGGCCGGACCCCGGGCGGCCGGTGCCGGGGGCGCCGGTGCCGAGGCAGGCGGTGCCGAGGCGGGCGGTGCCGAGGCGGGCGGGGTGATCGGGGCCGTGCTGCGGGCCTACCGGTCCGCCGCGCTCGCCCGGCCCGCCCTCTACCGCCTGACGACCTCGGGCCCGCTGGCCCGCGAGCGCCTCGCCCCGGGGCTGGAGGAGTGGTCGGGCACCCCGCTCTTCCTCGCCGCGGGCGAGCCGTACCTCGCGCAGGCCCTGTGGTCCTTCGCGCACGGCATGGTGGTCCTGGAGCTCGACGGGCGCTATCCCGAGGGCTCCGACCTCGACCGGACCTGGGCCGAGGGCGCCCGGGCCTTCGCCGCCCGCCGCGCCTGAGCCCCCGGCGCTCCCGGGGAGCCGTGCCCCGTCCGTCCGGGGAGGAGGACCCCTCGGGCCGCGCGGCCTGCCGGATCGCGCACACCTTGCGAGCGGGCAATTCCCTTAACCCCTTATGCTACGGGCCGATACTTTTGTCGACCCAGTTCGCCGCAGAGAAAGAAGTGCGCCGTGTACAAGGACTTCGCGATCGAGGCCGTCATGTGGCTGATCCCCGTCGTCGTGCTGATCGCCCTGGCCTGGATGATCACCGCGACCGCCTGACCCCTGCGCGGCCCCGGGGTCCCCGGGGCCGGTCCGCCCGGCCGCGGTCACGCCCGGGGCGGTCCCGGCAGCAGGGACCGCAGGGCGAGGGCGGCGGCGTCGTCGGGGGAGACGGTGCGCCGCCGCACATAGGCGAGGAGGTCGGGGTAGTGCGCGGTGTAGATCTCCTCGAAGCGCCGTTCGGGATCAGGGGGACCCACGCTGGTTCCTTCCGCCGGGGACTCCGTCACCCTGTACCTGTTCGGGCGGGGGCAGGTGTTTCACCCCTTTTCCCGGGATCCGGCGCTAAGGCGTTGCTTCCAGGTCGCCGCAGGTGAAGCCGTCGGGGCGGTCGGGTTCGAGCTCGAAGCGGTGCAGCGTGGTCGATCCCATCGGGAGCCGGAAGGTCTCCCGGCGGGCGCAGTCGTAGAACGCGTAGGCGCCTTCCCGCTCGCCGAGCAGGAGCACGGGCACCCCGCCGCGCCGGGGCTTGCCGGCGGCGTCGGCGACGACCACCCACTGGTCCTGGAAGCCCGCCAGGCTCAGCAGGACGCTGCCCCGGCCGGTGGCGGCCAGTTCGGCGGCGTCCGACTCCAGCCGTCCGATGAGCGCGAAGCCGAGCCCGATGCCGGTGAACATGGCGACCGCGATCCGCATCCCCGCCCGGCCCACCGGGCGGGAACGCAGCAGCCGGAACGGGACGAGGAAGGCGAGGGCCCCGATGACGGCCGAGACCGTCACGATCGAGGCGAGTCCGGCCCCCTCGCCCAGGCCGAGGTAGCCCAGGAAGCCCCAGTAGCTCGCGCCGCACCACAGCGCGCCGAGCGCGGCGGCGATCCAGGGCCTGCGCCGTACGGCACGGGCGAGCATGGACAACCGCCCGAAGACCAGCCGGTCCAGCAGCCAGCCGGCCGCGACCAGGACGCCCAGCACCAGCGCGCCGCCGATGACGAGCAGGACCAGCGCCCCGACCAGGCGGCCGAACATGGTGGCCTGGTCGATGCCGGCCTGCTCGGGGGTGACGTTGAAGACGCCGTAGACCTGCTGGACGCCGAGGTAGAGCAGGGCGTAGAGCGCGACGCCGACCGGGAGGACCACGGAGCCGATCCGCTGCAGCAGTTCGACGGCGTCACCCCGGTCGCCGTCCCCGTCCGGGCCGTCCCCGTCCGGGCCGCCCCCGCTCCGGTCGCGACCCTTGCTCCGGTCGCGGTCCCCGCCGGGAGCGGGCCGTGCGAGTTCGGTTTCCGGCTGCACGCCGGGCTCCTCGCGGAGAGGGCGGGGGTGGGCAAGCTGGTCGGACATGCCCCTGAGCGTAGTGGTGCTTTTGTCCCCGCCTGTCCAGACTTCCGGCCGCAGCCGTACGGCTCCGCGGGTGGAAATCGGCATTATCGATGTTCGTGTTAATCAGCTCGAAGTCATGGGATTTCCACTAGAAATCGGTAAATGCTGATCATTAAGATCCCCCTTTCATGAGGATGACAAGAATCGTCACCGTGGCGGCGCTGGCCCTGGCGGTCGCGGGCTGCCAGTTCGGCTCGGCCGCCGAGGAGGTCCCGAAGGAGCGGGTGGAGCTCACCTCCTCCGCCTCGGAGGCTCCGGCGGCGAAGGCGACCGCGCCACCGGACAAGGTCGTGGCAGGCCGGGAAGGCGCCCTCGACAACCACCGTTTCCGGGTCGAGGTCGTGCAGTTCATCCGCCGCGACCGGTTCGTCAATCTCACCTTCACGGCCACCGTGACGAAGGGGAACGGAGGGCTGGGCTGGGGGGTGCACAACGCCTTCTCGGCCGTCCCGCAGCAGCACCCCACCGTCGACGGGGTCTTCCTGGTCGACACCAGGAACGCCAAGAAGCACCTGGTCGCGCTGGACAGCGAGGGCGCGTGCGTCTGCAGCAGGATCGGGTCGCTGTTCCTCAAGGAGGGCGAGAGCGCGGCCTTCTCGGCCACCTTCGCCGCCCCGCCCGCCGACGTGACCTCGATGGACGTGCACATCCCCAACGTCGGGACGCTGGCCGATGTACCGCTCGGTTAGCGCGCTGGCGTTGGCCGCGGCGCTGCTCTCCCCCACGCCGTCACCGCCTGCGGTGCTCCCGGTGGAGGCGGGTCCACCGGTCACCGCGCCCGTTCTCGACCTGACCGGCCCGGTGCGCGACGCCCAGGGCCGGGTCCTGGACATCAGCGAGCGCATCGCCAACCTGGACGGGTCGGTCACGAACGAGACCAGCGGCACGGAACGGAAGATCATCGTGGCGGCCGACGTGCTGTTCGCCTTCGACAGGGCGACGCTCACCGCCAAGGCCAGGAGCCGCCTGGCCCAGGTCGCCGAGCGCCTCGCCGCCGAGGCGGCCGGCAAGCAGGTGCGCGTCGACGGCCACACCGACGCCAAGGGCGGCGACGCCTACAACCTGGACCTGTCGCGGCGGCGGGCGCAGGCCGTACAGCGGTTCCTGGAGCGGTCGCTGCGCGGCAAGGGGATCACCTTCACCGTCGAGGGCCACGGCGCGGCCGACCCTGTCGCCCCCAACACCACCCCCGAGGGCCAGGACAACCCCAAGGGCCGCGCGAAGAACCGCCGCGTGGAGATCGGCTTCCCCGGCTGAGACCCGAGCGCGGACCGGCCGGGTGGCGCGCTTTCCGCGATCAGCGCCAGCGTTCGGCCAGGATGTTGCGGACCTCGGCGACGATCTCGCGGGGGAAGCCGAAGACGGTGGGGGCATCGTACCGGAGGGCGAGGTAGCCGCCCAGGGCGAGCAGGCGCATGGTGTCGCGGTCCTGGCGGACCTGGCGGGGGTCGCGGTCGTGGTGGGCGCCGTCGTAGTCGATGGTCAGCCGGGCCTGCGGATAGTAGAGGTCGGGCTGGGCGATGCGCTGGCCGGTCTCGTCGAGGACGTGGGTGTTGGCCAGGGGGCGGGGCAGGCCGCCGTCGACGAGGAGCATGCGCAGGCGGGTCTCCATCGGGGAGTAGGTCTCCGGCTCCAGGTGGGGGAGGGCGGCGCGGGCGGCGGGCAGGCCTCGGTGCCCGCAGGCCTCGGCGAGGTGGGTGCCGATCTTGTCCGGCGTGGTCCATGAGCGGGTGAGGTGGTCGCCGGCGATGATGAGCTCGATGCGGGACAGCAGGCCCGCCAGCTCCGCGAACAGGGGTTCGGGGCGGGGGACGCGCAGGCCCTTGACCTGTCTGAGGTCGGCCGGCCGCCAGTGGCCGTAGCGGTGCAGCCGGACACCTCGGATGCGGGGGTGCTCGCCGATCGCCGATGGCAGGGCCACATGGAGGGTGTCGTGCTCGGGGAGCGGCACGCCGTACAGTGCCGCGGCGGTCGGGCCGCAGAAGACCGCGCTGCGGGGCAGGAGCAGCTTGGCCGCCCGGCACCGGAGGGGGATGGAGTCGGGAAGCTCAGCTGATGCGTACACATTCCGATATATCCGCCGGAATCGGGAGCTCTGCAGCTGGCGCCGGGTCAGGCCCGCGGCCCTGGCATCCTCGGTGCGGAAGGGGCCCTGGCGCAACGCTTCGGGGAGCACGAGCCGTAGCCTCCCATCTCGCTCCGGCACGCAGGCGGAAACCGGAAAAGCCATGGTCGTTTGGCCAGAAGTGCACGCTCTCGAGCGCTCTCCGACGTGCACTTCTGGCCAAACGACCATGGGAGGTGCGCTCGGTCCTGCCAGGCGGATCCACCGGTTCCAGTACGGCGGAGCCTTGAGCCAGGGAGGATGGTGAGAACAGCCCGGCAACTCCGCCTCAGGGGCGGCCGCGGCCGTATCACACGAAGGAGACCGGCATGACGATCCAGCGCATGGACAACGTCCTCATCGTCGTCGACGACCTTGACGCAGTCA
The DNA here is from genome assembly GCF_014203605.1 of Thiemannella venezuelensis. Taxonomy (GTDB): domain Bacteria; phylum Actinomycetota; class Actinomycetes; order Streptosporangiales; family Streptosporangiaceae; genus Planomonospora_A; species Planomonospora_A venezuelensis. Next base: position 155,681 of record NZ_JACHJJ010000016.1, read on the forward strand.
TCTCGTTCTTCGTCGAACTCGGCATGGAGCTGGAGGGCAAGATGCCGATCGAGGGGCGCTGGGTGGAGCGGGTCATCGGGATCGACGACGTCCGGCAGGACATCGCGATGCTGCGCACCCCGGACGGTCACGGCCGGATCGAGCTGGCGATGTTCCATACGCCGAAGGCGATCAGCGCCGAGCCGAAGGACGCACCGGCGAACACGCTGGGCATTCGCCGCATCATGTTCGCCGTCGACGACATCGAGGACGTCGTCGCCCGCCTGCGCACCCACGGCGCCGAACTCGTCGGTGAGCTGGCGCAGTACGAGGACGTCTACCGGCTCTGCTACGTCCGCGGCCCCGAAGGCATCATCGTCGGACTGGCCCAACAGCTCAGCTGAAGGCTCCGGCGGCACAGGACGGCTGACTGATTACCGGAGGTGACGAGTAGCAGCGCGTTCGTCGGTCAGTTCGGACAGCACTCAGGCTAGGTGAGGGCCCGGAACCCCGGTGAGAAATGACAGCGCCCCCGCCTGCCGCCAGGCACCTGCCGTCGACCAGGGCCAGCCCGCGCCCGCCGTCGCAGTCGGGGGTCGCGGCGCGGCCGACGCCGTCGCGCCCAACACCGCCCCCGACGGCGAGGACAACCCCGAGGGCCGGGCCAGGAACCGCCGGGTGGAGATCGGCTTCTCCGGCTGAGGGCCGACGGCCCCCGCCGGGGCCGGTCCGGGGGGACCGGCCGTCAGGACCACGCGCCCCCGGCCGCGGCCCGGGCGGCGTAGGCCTCGAAGGCGGCCGGTTCCCGGCCGAGCACCTGCCGCACCCCGTCGGCGACCTCGGCGGTGTGCCCGGCGCGGTGCACCGCGAACAGCGCCCCGAGCATCCGGACGGCGTCCTCCGGGTAACCCGCGGCGAGCAGCTCCCCGCGGTACTCCTCCGGGGTCAGCTCCACGTACTCGATCCTCCGGCCCGCCGCCCGGGCGATCGTCCCGGCCGCCTCCGCGAAGGTCAGCCCGCGCGGCCCGGACAGCTCGTACACCCGCCCGGCGTGGCCGTCCCGTGTCAGCAGGGCCGCGGCCACCTCGGCCACGTCCTCGGCGTCGACGAACGGCTCGGGCACGTCCCCGATCGGCAGGGCCAGCCGGCCGGCCCGCAGCGGCTCCCGCCACAGGTCCTCGTCGAAGTTCTGGTCGAAGTTGTTCGGCTGGATGATCGTCCACTCCACGCCGGACTCGCGTACGGCCCGCTCCGCGGCGACCATGCCCTGGCCGAAGTCGTCGGTCACGTGCTCGATGCCCCGCCCGGACAGCGCCACGAACCGGCCCACCCCCGAGGCGACCGCCTGCTTGACGAAGTCGTGGACGGGGGCGGGGTCGTCCGGCGCGACGAGGTACACCGCCGAGGCGCCCTCCAGCGCGGGGCCCCAGGTGTCCGGCCGGAACCAGTCGAAACCCACCTCGGCCGAGCGGGAGGCGGCCCGCACCGCCTCGCCCGCCGCGCGCAGCCGCCGCACCAGCCGGCGCCCGGTCTTGCCGGTGGCGCCCAGGACGAGGATCTGATCCGCATGTGTCGTCATGTCCCGCAGTCAACCGGCCGGCGCCGGGGGCGGGACATGGCCGTCCGTACGGCGTGCATGCGCGATCGTCCGGCCCGTGCCGCGGGCGCGCCGTACCGCGGCACGCGGACATATCGTGGCGCCATGGACCCGTTCGACGATCTGCTCCGGGGAGTGCGCGCCGACGGCGCCGTCTTCGGCCGGTCGGTGCTCTCGCCGCCGTGGGCACTGCGCTTCACCGACGGCCCGTCCATGACGCTGTGCGTGCCGCTCCGGGGGGAGGGATGGATCACCCACCCGGGAGAGAACGGCAGGGCGCACGCCGTACGGCTGGGCGAGGTGGCGATCGTGCGCGGACCGGAGCCGTTCGTGTTCGCCGACGAGCCCGGTGCGGCCGCGCGGCCGCACCCGCCGCTCGACGTCCGCTGCGGCGCGGCGAGGGCCGGATCGCACACCGGGGACGCGGGCGGCCCGGACGGGCGCCGGGGGCGGGACGGACGGGGAGAGCCGGGCGGCCCCGGCGAGCTGGACGGCCGCACGGTGCTGATGGCCGGGGCGTACCACGTCCGGGGCGAGGCGCCGAGGCGGCTGCTGCGCGTGCTGCCGCCGGTGCTCGTCGTGGCGGACCACCACGACTGCGCTCCGCTGCGCGACTACTTCGAGACGCAGCTCGCCGGGGAGCGGCCGGGCCGGCAGATCGTGCTGGACCGCCTGCTGGACTGGCTGCTGGTCTGCACGCTGCGGGAGTGGTTCGACCGGCCCGAGTCCGTCCCGCCCGCCTGGTACCGGGCGCTCGGCGACGACGTGGCGGGACCGGTGCTGCGCGCCATGCACGAGGCCCCGGACCGGCCGTGGACCCTCACCTCCCTGGCCGCGGAGGCCGGTGTCTCCCGGACCACGCTGGCCAAGCGCTTCACCGAGCTGGTGGGCGAGCCGCCGCTGGCCTACCTGACGGAGTGGCGGATGGCGCTCGCCGCCGACCTGCTCGCCGAACCGGCCACGACGGTCACCTCGGTGGCCCGCCGGGTCGGGTACGCCGACGCGTTCGGCTTCAGCACGGCCTTCAAGCGGGTCCGGGGAACGAGCCCCAGCGCGTACCGCAAGGAGGTCGCGACCGCCGGGCCGTACCGGGAGGAGCCGCCGGGGCCCGGGACGTACCGGGAGGAGAGCCGCAGGCCCGAGGCGACGGCCGCACCCGGAGACCGCGGGGCCTCCGTCTCCCGGGCGCTCCGGTCACCGCACCGGGCCGGGATCTAGCGGCGCCCGTCCAGCAGCTCCTTGATCAGCTCCAGGACCCCGCGGTCGCGGCCGTCCGGGAGATCGGGCTCCTCCCAGCGGTAGCGGCGGTCGGCCCCGTCCCCGCAGTTGCGGTCGTCGACGACCGGGTGCGTGCCGTCGGCCTGCCGTGAACTCGTGTCCACACACCGGGAGCTCCCCTCGTCGGAGGACGGAGAGGGCAGGCGCACCCCCCGCAGGGAGGTTCCCAGCACGGCGGCCATGACGACGAACAGGAGCAGCAGCAGGAGGCGGCGGACCCAGCGGTTCATCGGCGGGCCCGGTGGCGGCGGCGGGTCGTCGGCGGGGTTGCGGAGCCTCCTGGGAACGAAGGGCTCGTCCTCCGTCCCGCTCGGGGACACGGTCATGGCTCCTCCTCCGGTGTCCTGACCCGGGGCGGTGGGCGTCCCGGCAGGGCCCCAGCCTGGTGCGGATCGCTTGTAGATCACTTGCCTCCGGCTGGGACGCTCCTCCCGTCCGGCCCGGCGGGAGCCGGTCGCACACTGCGGACTCCGCCGCGGCCGGGAGCGCATCCGATGTCCAGGGCTCAGCCGTCCTCGACCTGGAACCAGACGGCGGTGCCGGTCTCCTCGTCGTGGTGGACGCTCCACCTCGCGGCCAGCAGGTCCACCAGGGCCAGGCCGCGCCCGCTCTCGCCGTCGGGCGCGGCGGCGCGGAGGAAGGGCATGGTGGTCGCCGAGCCGTCGTCGATCACCTCGACGTGGGCCAGACCGTCGAGCGCGCCCAGGTAGACGGTCACCGACCCGCCCGGGAGGCGACCGGAGTCGGAGTGCACCACGGAGTTGGTGAAGACCTCGCTGAGCAGGAGCAGCGCGACGTCGAGGGTGTCACCGGACACCCGTCCGGCCAGTTGCTCCCGCGCCCACGCGCGGGCCTCCGACACGGAGGCGGGGACGCCGGGGAACTCGCGGTTCCGGAGCTGGTCGAGTACGGCGTAGCGCGCCTGCCGGGGCCCGTCCCGGTGGGTTCGCTGCGGCGCGCTCACGCGATCGCCTCCGCGACGATGATGTCGGCCGCGTTGTCCGCCTCGGCGCAGACCCACTCGCCCCGCCACCGGATCCCCGCCCACCACGGCCGCCAGGTGAACACCCACTCGCGGCTCCGCCGTACGGCCATGACACGCAGCCGCGTCCGGCCCGCCTGCATGACTTCCAGCACCGGCGGACCGGTGACGGGGAGGACGAGCGAGGTGCAGACCCCGAGGTTGCGCAGATCCCACCCCAGTCGCAGCAGGTGGATGAACTGCGCCTGCGGATTGTGTGGCTTCATCGTCTGGCCCTTCGTGACGGATGAGGCTCCTCCTGCAGTTCTCAAGGTCTGATCCTGACGCAGGGTGACGAGCCGTACGCTTGGAGCATGCATGAGCAATCGCGTTCACGCAATTGCGTTCACGCGAAAACTTCAGACCGATTGCGTTTGCGCAGGCTGAAGGGCTTTGCCAAGCTGGGGGCCAACAGGAGGGTGAGGATGCCCATCAGTCCTACGGCTCGACGGCGTCGGCTCGGGATCGAACTGCGACGCCTGCGGGAAGCTTCCGGTCTCAATGGGACGGAGGTGGCCGCCACTCTGGGATGGTCCGCGACCAAAGTCTCCCGCATAGAGACCGGGCGGGTGAGCGTCCACCACGGGGATGTCAGCGACCTGCTCGACCACTACAAGGTCACCGACGACGCGCTCCGGCGGGAGCTGGTCGCACTGGCGAGGGAGTCCCGGCAGAAGGGCTGGTGGCACCGTCACCGGGACACCATGAAGGCCGGCTTCGACTCCTACATCGGATTCGAAGCCGACGCGGCGGTAGTCCGGACGTACGAGGTCCAGGTCGTTCCCGGCCTGCTGCAGACCGAGGCGTACGCGCGGGCGGTGATCGAGGCGACGGCCATGCGTCCCAGTGCGGGCCACATGGAGAAGAAAATCGGTGTGCGCCTCGCTCGCCAGCAGTTGCTCGCTCGGGATGACCCGATCCGCCTGCACGTGGTGCTCGATGAGGCGGCTCTGGTGCGCGAGGTGGGAGGCCCAGAAACGATGAACGGCCAGCTCGCCTCTCTGCTCCGATGGAGCGAACTGCCGAACGTCACAATCCAGGTGCTGCCCTTCCGGAGCGGGGCCCATCCGGCGATGGATGGCCCGTTCGTCCTCCTGGAGTTTCCCGATCCGGCGGATCCCGACCTCGTCTACCTCGAACAGGCCACCAGCGGCCTGATCCTCGAAGACCTCGACGAGCTCGCGAAGTACGCGCAGATGTTCGAGAACCTGACCAATCGGGCACTTACCGCAGAGGAGTCGGTTACCCTCATCTCCTCCATGATCAGCTCATAGCCTCGGGCTCGTCGAGAAGGGAGTCGCGGGATGGCCTCGAACGCAGACTGGTCCCGTGCCGAGTGGCGCAAGAGCAGTTACAGCACCGACGGCGGCAACTGTGTCGAGGTGGCTGACAACTTTCCCGGCGTTGTGGCCCTCCGTGACAGCAAGGATCCTCATAGTCCGATTCTGATTTTCACGCCGGAACAGTGGCGAGCCTTCACCTCTGGTATTAAGCTCGGCGATCTGGACGACATTTCCGCAGAGTAATCATAAATTATTCGTCGAGATCATCCTCGTAGAAAATTATAGATTGCCTCGGCAATGGCGCGGCCGAGCGGAATCGGGACAGCATTTCCGATTTGCTTTGCGATCTCGACTTTCGATCCACACCACCTGAACTCAACGGGAAATCCCTGGATGCGCGCAGCTTCGTAGTGAGTAATTGGGCGATGATCAGTGGGGTGCAAATATCGTCCTTTTTCAGGCTTAAAGAATTCGGTTCTGATGGTGACCGACGGTTCGCCGAGGCGGAGTCGCCCCATGACATCACCTGCACCTGTCTTGTGATTATCCCAGCTCACAGTAGACAGGTATTCGATGGGCGTACTCACCCCTTCAGGATCGGGTTTTTCAAAAATCCGGATGCTGCCGTCTCCATCAGATGTGTACCACTTGCCGCGTAGATCGTTCCGATTCCCGCCACCGGGGATCGCCCGATAACGGGCCTGGGAAAGAAGTTCAGGATTGCGGCCGATATGAAGTTCTCGAGTTGCGAATATGCCTGGAACGTAATCGTCGATCTCGGAGAAGCGTACGCGACGAGACGGGAGTTCGGTTCCTTGAACATGCATGGATTTCGATTCGATGAAAACACTGTCAACGGGAAGCCAGTGATTCGGTTGCGAGGAATCATTAAAAAGGTGCTGATCGCCAGGATGTCCTCTCTTTGCCTTAGGCTTGGGGCGCGGTGCGTGGGATGCGGCCGGATAGTGAAATTCCTTTTCGTCGCAGACATCCATGCGTACGCCGATGACCATGGCGCGTCGCCGTGCTTGAATTGCGCCGTAGTCGGCGGAATTCAACAAATATCGATTACTTGATTTTGCCGGCGAGTCGTTCGGCTCTCCCTTTGGAGGGGTTGCCAGGCGGTAATTTTGAAGAAGTCCCCCCGGCTGGACTATCTTGAGTAGATTTTGGAATTCTTCCGACTTCAAGAACCGATCGACGTTCTCGATAACGAAAATCTTCGGTCTAATTTCGGCAACAATCCGAACGAATTCTTCCCATAGCCGATTGCGCTCTAGGCCGAATTTTTTTCGGTTCAGCGCAGAAAATCCTTGACAGGGAGGCCCCCCGATGATCACTTCTGCACGAAGATCTTCCTCGGTGGGTTCCCACTTCTCGATATCCCCGACGTGGATTCGTGTGTCGGGCCCAACCGGATTGGTGCGAAGGCTGCCGAAGTTGGCAGCATATGTGGCTGCTGCGGCGGGGTTGTTCTCCACCGCCGTAATGCTTCGGAAAACTGGACCGAGACTTTCCGTACCATCAGGACGAAACTCATGGAATCCCTGGGTGAAGCCGCCGCAGCCAGCGAAGAGGTCGACGACTGTGATGGGAACAGGGGTTCCAGTACTGTGCATGGGGTGATTTTAGCCGCGAAGGGCGGTTGCGACGCTACGGTCGGCTGCAGTCGCAAACGATGCCTGTGTTGCATGACCTATCGGCGGTAGGCACGGGCCTTGCTGCCATAGGTGATCCAGCTGTCTGGAGCCGACTGGATCATCGTAGCCTGACGAACGTCGAGCCTGAGGTGGTCTTCAGCCAGGAAGATCTTGATCCATGAGCGTCGACTGTTGTTCCACATCGCCCCAGATCAGCCTTGGGCTTCTCTCGGGGGCGCCGGTACGCCGGCTCTCAGACGTGTGACCGTCTCGTTCGTCAGTGCATGACATAGGTCTCGGACCTGCTGGTCGGAGAGGGCTCGTATGTCCAGAAACGCTAGGTATCGACGCAACCGGAGTGTGACATCGCGGATCACCAACCTGCGAGGAATGTCTGCGTTGAGTCCGGTGATAGCCCGAGCGATCTCTCGTACAAGACGGGGATCACCGCCGATGCTGCGGCGTTCCAGAAGCTGGTTGAGATCGCTCTCACTCAGCACGGCCAGGATGTGCTCGTGGCCAGTGAACACCACAGCCTGCCACCAGAGCCGGGCCCATGTGTGCCGAGTGAGGTCAGTTGCGATCCATCGTTCCTTGTTGTCCGGCCCGAAGCGCCACATGGTCACGTGAGGAAGGATCACGAGCGAGAGGAAGGACCAGAGATCTCGGTTACCGGCTTCCGCCCATGACAGATCCAGCTGATCACGAATCACCTTGGCCGCCTCTCGGTCGAAGGCGACACGCGCATCGGGGCCGGCTGGCTTCGGAAAGCCGTGTTCCCCGGCCAGAGTCGAAATTACGTTACTCAACTCCCGTACTCGCTTTTCCGACACACGCCCCCCCACAGGAGCCCAGGTCTGGTCCGGGTGGCTCTCCCGTGGGGCAGGAGGTCGCCCTGCGGCGAGCTCGGCGTACATGACTGCGCCCACAACTGCGGGAAGGTGCGGCCACAGTTCGCTCACTCGAAGATCCGTCCTCTGCCGAGATTCCTGACCGCACCTGAGACCTGGGTCCTGAACTCCGCAAGCTCCGCTGGCGATGGAGGCGTGGTGATCGACAACGGCGACGCGGCGATAGTTCTCGCCAGGACGTCGCCGACGCTGTCCGGTGGCCATTCCTCGCGCTCGGAGAGTTCGGAGCGGAGGTGCAGGGCGAGCTCCAGCAGCAACGTGGCGATGCCTGCCTGCAGTTCATCGAGCAGAACCTGCTGCCGCTTGTCCTTGACTCCCCGGGCGACTGCTGCGCTCAATTCGCGATCGCGTTTATTGATGAGCACGCGGAAGGTTCCGTAGAAGGGTGCGATCAGGTCCGTGCTTGTCTCCAAATGCCAGCTGGCAGTGGGCGAGAGCCGTGTGTGCGAGAAGTCGATCTCATGCACTGGGAACATAGTGGATACGTTCTCCAGCACCACCCGCTGAACGTGTTCCGCGAGTACTGACCCGGGGACCGCAGCCACGCCCAGTCCCCGTCCACCAGAAGGGTGAACCAGACTGATGGTGCTCCGGAGCGTCAAAACGCCGGACAGGCGTTCACCGACGAGAGTCGCGTTGACGACGGCCGCGCCGTTCGGATCGAACCTCACCGGAGGCGCGGCCTCCGTCATATCGGTGGTCGAACTGGTCCAGGAGACGGTCAGGGCGACGTCTGCGAGATCGAGCCCCGTCTCCTGGATGAAACGCGTGACATGGACCTGTACACGTCGTGCGGCCCGCAGGTCCGTGCCCGGATCCCAACCGTCGACCGCGTCCGGCATCGGTCTCCATTCTTCCGCGTCGAGCAGCATCCATGGGTCCCACGAGACGGTGCCCGTACGGGGTACCAGGTAGGGGAGGACGTCAGCCGGCATCGGACGTCCCCTGGCTTACGCGGAAGCGCACGACGGCGTCCGGTACGTGTGTGGCGTAGACGTACCAGTCCGATTCCTCTCCGGCGGGCACTTGGACGTTCTTTCCTCGCATTACGACGTCTCCAGCGGCCGACTGCCATTGCATGATCTGCGGTACGGCGGCACCCAGCGGAGGCTCACTTTCGCGGCCACCTCCTTCCACGACGACCTCGACGTCTGCGGACAGGACTCTCACGACGCCCGCTGCAGGGACCTTGACGGTGGCGACCAGGTATGGGCGCCCCTGATGAACCTGCAACATCGGTGCTCCGACCAACCGAGGCTTCCCTCCGTGCCGCAATGTCGTACCGCCGTCTGAGCCGCCACCGCCATCGATGCCGATTCCCCCTCTGCCGGTGACCTCGCCGCCGTGATCTGGCTTGCTGATCCGCTCACCGTTCAACCGTGCGGGGACGACGCCAGCAAGCAGTGCCGACAGCTGCCCCAGACCTTGGCCCCCAGGACCGCCCGCCTGAGGGCCAAGGCCGAGCCATTCTTCCAACCGCTTCTGCAGGAAGGTTCGTGCTCCCTGTACGACCCCTCGTGCGGTTCCGCTTAGACCTTTGGCGACCCAGTCGTCATGTGTCGGCGGTTCGGCGGATGCGAACAGCGCGTCGGCGTCCTCAGAGGCCTTGAACACGCCGCCGTAGGCCAGACGCGGGTCGGGATGGAGCGGACCTGGCAGGTAGTCCACCACGAGCTCGGCGACGCGCATGCGAGCGACGTGATGGGAAGGTCCCTCGAAGGGCTTTGCCGCCCCGATCAGGAGACGGGTGCTCCCACTGTCGATGGCGCTCAGGGCCATTGCGAAGGAACCCGCGTGCTTGGGCGGGACGGTGCGTGAGAACGCGGTACCCGTGCCCGCCCGGATCTCTTGAAGAGCCTCGACGAAGGGTGCCAGCTCGTCGAATTCGACAGGTGCAGGAACAGGCACCCCGGGTCCGCCGGCGCCCACGACGAAGCGCATGTGTCGCCCATGCTCGTCCGGGACCATCTTCGGCCACAGGTTCCACAGGATTGAGGATGCGATGAAGGTCGCGGCTTCCTGGGGTGTGCGGTCACGTGCGTTCGGCTCAGGCCGGGTGGGTCCCAGGTCGGCGGCCAGGATCACGATGTCCGTGCCAGTGCGGCCGTCCGCGAATCCTGGCAACTTCAGGACCTTCGAAATTTCGTTCGCTTGTACGGCGAGGACCGGGTCGGGCACATCGTCTGCTGCCACGAGCCCCCACCAGTGGCGACCGGTGAAACGGCGGTCGCCGAGATACCAACTGTGTCCGAGCGCGGCACCCATCAATCGACGACCGGTGGGATCATCTGCGGCCGTGTGAGTATCTACGAGAATCGCACCAGCTCGACTGAGTTGATAGAAGATGCCCTTCCCGAATCCGTACGTACCCCCGCCGAACTGATGATCGCTCGGTTCTCCGACGTTCCGAAGAAACTGCACGAAGTCCGATGTCTCCTCGCCGCGTGCCCGCTCACTGGCGCGGAGCGGACCGCCCAGCCCTCTGGTGTTCCGATCGGAGACCACCAGCACGATGGATTCGGGATGAAGAGCCCTATCGAGGTCAACGTTCGACTCGCTCGATGGTTCGGGCAGCAGCAATTCACGCCATGCGCCGACATCGTCACCGAGGACACGGATATCGACACGGAACTCCACCACGCCGTCAGATAGGTGTGCATCCCAACTGTTCTGCGCCGCTTCTCGTACCAGGACAGTCAGCGGATCAAGCGCAGGTCGCCCCAACTGCTTGACGATGCCTTCCGCTGCGGCTGAACCTTCCGGTGCGAACGGCTGCGACCACCAGCGAATACTCAACGAACGGCCTCCTCGGCGATCTCGTCCAACGACGCCCCGGTGCTAAACGGAAGCAACGCGGCGAGATCAACCTTGTAACTGAGGTTTCCGATGCCATTCGAAAGCGAACCTGCAACGAGGGACGACGGGACGAGGCGGGGTGTGTCGAAGTCGACGACGAGCCTACGTACCTCGCCGATCGTGAACGTGTCGGGGTCGGGTCGGTCGGGTTGGTCCGACCACCCCGCCGCCGACAAGCGCGCACGGAGATCCGCTCGCGATGCTACCCTGCCGCGGAGTCGGTCGACGAGGTCGTTCACAGTCCGCCCGTCGGGGTCTTCCACCACATTCAAAAGTATGAGGTCCAACGGTCGCCCGTCGTGAGTGTTCAGCTGCTCCAATCCATGGACGATGATGCTGTCGCTTATGGCACTCAGGCCCTTTACCTCAATACAACGAGTGGCTGCTTCAAAGTCGTGCGGCTCATTAAGCGGTCCTCGCCATGAATCCACAGGAAACGTGGGGTTCGCCTCGACGAGAGATAAAAGAACGGTGATTTCCGCGAAGAGGCCCAGCTTAGCCTGACGTGATAGACCGCGAAGCAGACTGCTCCGGAAGAGCCTTCGCCATCGCGTGACGGCACCGATTGCCGCCGACGCCGGCCGTTGCGATCCTGAAACAGCCTCCAACACGTCGATCATGACCTCATCGAACTCCGGGAAGAGATCCGACTCGGCACACGACACATCGACGTAGGTGGCGGCAGGACCTCCGAAGTGCAGTTTGCGAATAGCCATTCCGAGCACCGCTGGCCTGGGGTCGACGGACACGGTCTCGTCGCCGACGGGAACAAGGAGATGACGAGTGCCCGCGCCGTCGAGCGCCACGCGGCATGGCTGCGCACCGCAGATGACTTCCAAAGGGAAGGAGGCAAGCTCCTTCGCGCGCGGCGGCATCAGAACCGCCCACGCACGCTCCAACATGGTCGGTTCGATCTCCGTCACGCCATCTCCTCGGTGTCGACGTCGAGAGCCTCGTCGACGTTTTCGCTCTCGACGTCGGTGAGATCCACCGCGACATGGGTGGCTTTGACGGTCTTGGTCTGTACATCTCCGGGGAAGGTGATGCCCATACCGACCACTGCCCGCGCCGCACCGAGCGCAGTGCGCAGCTGACGTGCCGTGTCAGTGCCCTGCTTCGGGTTGACGGGCTCACTCGTCGGCTCGATCAGGTAAAGGACGACCAGGCCCCGGTCACGGCAAACGGGATCGTTGTTGCGTAGTGCGACGAGTTCGTCCTCACTCTTCGCCCTCGCTTCCGCGGTTGTCAGACCAAGATCGAGCGCCCGGTCCTGTTTGCTCATCAGTGTCTTGATGTCGGCTCGCTCGGCTTGACCGTCGTTCAGCCGAGACCGGATCGAGTAATTGATGCCTAGGCCACCCAGAGTCGCAGCTCCACCCTCTCCGATGACGATGGCGACAGACCATGTCGCTAGGCTCGGCGGATCACTGGTGAGCTGTCGGTCGATGTACTTGACCATAAGTTCCGGCTCCAGATCCGGTGAGTCCTCGTGTATCTGGTAGCGCGTGAGGAAGGTCTTCACGAGCGACACGGGGACATCTCGAATCAGCCGGGCCCCACCCACGTCCTCGAGTCGACCGTGCCGGACTGCCTCCTGGACCAGATTCTCCGCTGCCTGACGGTTGCCGTCCAGCCACTCGGAATCCCTGTGTCTGAAGTACCGGGTCTGCAATCGACGTCCGGCGTAGGAGATGAAAGCCGGTTGGGCAGCCCCCATTTTGGCTGTGATCCGCAGGGATGGATGCGTTCGGATCCTCACCGCTACCTGGGTCGGTGTCAGATTCTCCCGCTGATAACGATCGATGTCGTCCCGCATCTCGTGTTCGACGGTAGCGAGGTGCCGGAACGCTGCGGAGAGACTCGGTGTCATCCAGATCCTCGGCAGATCCTCAAACCCGGTTCTGTACCCGAACCAGCGGCCCATCTGAAGCAGAGTGTCGTAGGCCGTCGCCCCTCTGACGAAGAAACTGACGACGAGTCCCTCCAGGGTCAATCCTCGAGAAAGAGTGTTCCCCCCTACGGCGATGGCAACCACCGAGGGATCGGAGTAGTCGAGTCGGTCCTGGCTCCGGTAGTTGTCAAGGACGACGCGCGTGGCGGCAATAACCTCGTTCAGGTGCGGCAGTACGTCATCGAATGAGTTCTGTTCCCGTTTGAAGTCCTCCGCCGGCACTCGTGAAGATTCCTTCTCCCACAGGTTGCGCCACTCGTCGAGAATCTCGAAATTGCCGGAGGCAAGTCCGTCCATGGCCTTCCGTCGTAGCGCTTCCAAAGGTGCTTTGTAGCTCTCGTGAACCGCGATCTTGACGGACGTGTGAATGAGCATTGTGCTGTGGCCGATGTCACCGCGCGCCCGGCGAGCTGCTGTGGCCAGCCAGAACCAATGGACGGCCGCCACCAGCTCGTCGATCATGGTGGGGGCGAACCCGTCTGCCGATTCCTTGCTCCCAGGACGCAGTAGAGGGACATCATCCTCTGCGACGAGACGGACCATGTCATAACCGTCCGGAGGTCCCTGCTCATCGGCCGTCTCCCACTCGACCGCGTCACGGCCGAAAATCTTCTCGGGGCCGAAGTATCCGTCGGGACGCGGCAGATTAAGAATGAATGACTTCGGATACAGGTCGTCCTGTGTGGGATCCACGAAGACGTTGGCGAAAGGTGTTGCGGTGTATCCGACATACGTGCACCGGGGCATCAGCCCCAAGAGCCTTCGGATGAGTGGGTTGATCCGACCTGTGGCTACCGAGGCCTGATCCGCCTCGTCGTCGATAATCAATACCGGCGCGGACTCGAGCGCTTTGCGGCCGTTGGGTGTGTCCAGCCACTTGATGAGCTTGCCCAACACGGCGGCGTTCTTCTTGACCACTGCCAAGACTGTCTTTTCCGGACTGAGTGCGGCTGAGGCGTCGTGCGACGGTTTGACGAAGTCGCGGGACTCCTCGGTCAGTGTCACCCAACGATCGGGGTTGAGGTCCTTCAGGTACTGATCCAGGCGCACCTGAGTCTGGCGGCGCAGTCCATTGTGGATGCCGGAGAGCACGATGACGAGGCGATACTGCACATCCGCCAGCTTTGCGATGACGGCGGTGAAGTTGGTGGTCTTCCCGCTCTGCACGTAACCGACGACGAGTCCCTTCGCGTCCCATTTGGAACGGTCCGGTCGGGGGGTATGGGCGACGACGGTGCTGGACGAATGGTCCACGGAGGCAATCCGCTCGTCCGGCCACTCTTCAGTGCTGAAGCGATCCTTCAACGCCAACCAGTAGCGGTCGGACTCCCCTGGTCCGCTGTACCAGTCATCCGATCCGGCCGTGATGATGGGTGGGCCGCCAGCCTGTACCTTCGCCTTGTCTGTCTCGAACTGACGTCGGAATTTATCGACGAGAGCTTCCGGCAACGACTCCGAAAAGCTGGCCGCAGCCGCCTCGACGCCGTTTCGCCTGGCCCAGTCCGCGAAGACGGTGTACAGGCTCAAGATCTACCACCTTTCCAGTCTTTTGGGAGAAACTTAGTCGAGAAGAAGCCGGGAGAAGAAGCGGTCCCTGACGATGAGCGCATCGATCGGTGGATTTGTGCCACACTGTCCTGTGTCGGCTCCGGTCGGCTTCATTGTTCGACGGCGCAAGGACGCTGAGCTCGAGTCGGCCATCTACCGCACCTGCGCCGGACAGGGCTATGGCACAGAGCCGGCATCTCCGGTCCTGCCAACAGCGCGCTCTGTGGCTGACAGCCCTACCTCCTTGCTGACCGACGAACCCGATCGTGAGAGTACCCGGCCGATGCCCACTCAGCTAGAGAGGGACGGGAAGCGTTCCGCGTTGCCGCCAACTTCAGGTTGACTCAACAAGGTCGATAGCGAATTATCTTTGATTCACAGCTATCGGAAATCACTTGTCCAGGATACTCGTTAAACGGCATGAATCATCAATTATGAGATATGGGTGGCGAGCCTGTCGGCTCGGCAGGGCAGTGACGCCAGGCTCAAGTGTGATGAGCATGAAGTGAAGGACATCATGCTTTGAACAACTCTCGTCGCTCTCGCACAACGGCGACGATGGTCTTAACTGCCTCGGCCGGGTCTTCGTGCTCCCATACACGGACAGGCATCCAGCCGGCGTCGGTCAACTTGCGGTCGGTGTCCTGATCGCGTTCCCGATTGCGTGTGATCTTCTCGCGCCAGAAGTCCGCGTTTGTTTTGGGCCATGTTGCATGCTCGGGGCAGCCGTGCCAGTAGCATCCATCCACGAAGACAGCCACGCGCGCAGGCCCGAACACGATATCGGCCTCGCGGTTCAGGTCGGGTATGGGCCGCCGGTGCACCCGGAAGCGGAGACCCGCGTGGTGAAGCTTCTTGCGGATTAATATTTCAATCTGCGTGTTGCGGCTGCGCTGGCGGCTCATTCGGCTACTTGTTGCAGGAGTGGTGGTCAATGGTTGCGTCAAAGCTTGCTTTCCTTCAAAATTTAATACATATAGTCCTCTGCCTTGCGCAGTGCTATGTGTATTTCCGTGTTCCTGTCAATCTGAGCTCAGGCTGATCTTCCAATGTGCATCTCGTTGATGTTGTCGAATCGGGCTTCGGAGTAGTCGAACCCGAGGAGGGACGCGGCCCGGAGGACCGTCTCTTCGTCCGGCTCTTCGATTTCGATGGAGGTCGGCAGGTCGGGCCAGGTGTCGATGTCGAAGGCGATGTCGTCCAGACCCCAATCCTTGCGGTAGTTCGCTAGTAGCGAGCTTCGCGCAGGCCGAGGTGGTGGAGCACCTCGGCCATGGCGTGCAGGTCGCTGACCTCTGCCTCGATCTCGGTGGTGCCGTCGATGACGGTGGTGTTCGTGACCTGCTTAAGCGTGAGGGTCGAGGAGTCCCCTCGTCGCGCAGGCGGACACCGGCCGCTGCTGAAGGTGTCGCTCTTGAAGATGCTGCGGGTGAGGAGGATGCGGGGGAAGGCCTGGACGGTGCCCAGAGCGGTCAACCTGGCCCGGAGGTCGCGCCGTGGACGAACAGGATCGTGGCCTCATACTCGTGCTTCATGGTGTCCTTCTTCCCCCCGGGGCCCGGGTCGCTCCGGCGTTCGGGCTGCGAGGAGTAGACCCGTACGGTGAGTGTGGTCGTGGATCCTGCCGACGTGGGCCCGCTCGGCGAACTCACCCGTCCTCAACGTCGGCAGAATGGGGTCGCCTCCTATGCGTGGGCTGAAGACTACGAGGATGATCACATGGAGTTGAACGGACGACCGGTCACACCTGACGAGCTCAGCGCGCTCGGGCTGTACAACTACGGGCACCTCACCTCGATGCGGGTGGAGGAGGGTGGACAGGTCTGCGGCCTCTCCCTGCGCCTGGACAGGCTCCTCCACGACTGCCGGACCCTCCACGGCGTCGACCTCGACCTGGTACGGCGCTTCACCCGGCGCGCCGTCACGGCGGCGACGCTTCCCCGGATCGTGCACCGTGTTCGATCCGGCGCTCGACCTGGCCCGTCCGGGGCCGACGCGCACCTGGGCATCCTGGTCTCCAACCGGCCGACGTCGACCGGGGCTTTGCCTCCGTTGAAAGGGGAAAGGGCATCCGCGGGATCGGTCACGGATCTGGACGGCCCGGTACGGGCCCGGTGAACGTTCGGGTCGATGCCTCAGACGGTGACGGGCCGGTAGGAATGCAGGACGTTGCCGGAGCCGAAGGTCCTGGTCTTGAGCAGTTTCAGGTCGATCCTGCTGGTCGTGTCCCCGAAGAGTGGGGCGCCGCCCCCGAGGATGACTGGATTCATCATGATCCTCAGTTCGTCGAGGAGTCCCATCTGCAGAACGCTCGCAGTCAGGTTGGAACTGCCGAGGATGGCGATGTCCTTGCCGGGCTCCTGCTTGAGCCTCGTAAGCTCCCGGGCGGCGTCACGGCTGATGATTCGTGTGTTGGCCCACTCGGTCCGGTCGAGCGTTCGCGAGACGACGATCTTGTCTGTGCCGTTCATCCGCTCCGCGACCGCGGGGTCGGCCTTCTTCCCCGCCGGGGTCGGCCAGAACTCCGCCATCATCTGGTAGGTAAGGCGTCCGAACATGAGCGTGCCGGCCTCGTCGAGCTGGCCCAGAGAGAACTCGTTGAACTCCTCATCGGTGTTGTGCCAGCTGAGGTCATGGTCTCGGCCCTCGAAGTACCCGTCCAGTGTCACCATCATGAACGAGAAGATCTTTCTCATGGATGCCTCCGGAGATTGTCCTGCGACCACTGTTGATCACCGGGGGCGCCGATGGCAAACGAAGGAGCCCGGCACCGCGCCCGGCGCGACCATCATGAGGTACTTCGTGGCCGCCGGCCCAGGCCTCGGCTCCGAGGAGGCCCCGGACGGCCGCCGGGAGGAGGGTCAGGCCGCGGCCCGGCGGTGGCACCAGGTGAGCAGGGTGACGGTGCCGTCGCCGCGATCCCGGACGACGGGCTCGTCGTCGGTGAGACGGAAACCGGCGGCCCGCGCGACCGCGGCGCTGGCCTCGTTGCCCGGGGCGATCCGCAGGAGCACGCGGCTCATCGCCAGGGTGTCGTACGCGTAGCCGGTCATCAGCCGTACGGCCCGTGCCGCCAGCCCCTGTCCCCGGTGCTCGGCGCCGATCACGTAGCCGAGCTCCGCGTCGGGGTCCGCGGCGGAGGTGCGGAAGAGCAGGACCTCCCCGCGGGGACTCCCGTCCTCCCCGGCGATCGCCAGATGGATGCGGAGACCGGCGGCGCGCCCCTCGCGTCCCCTGGCCAGGTACGCCTGCGCGGCCTCGAACGTGAAGGGGGAGCGGAGCGGGGTCCAGCGGTCGACCTGGGGTTCGTCGAAGAGCCGGACCATCGCGGGCAGGTCCTCGTCGGTCCACTCGCGAAGACGGATACCGGGTCCCGAGAGGCTGATCCCGGGGGCGAAGACGGTGTGGGAAGCGTCCGATGTCGTCACCCGGACCATTCTGCTCCCCGGAACCGGAGCGAGCGGCACGGCCCGGGTCATGCGGGGCCGGGTCATTCGGGGGCGGGCGGGGGAGCGGCGTCGGGGTCCGGCTCCGGACCGGCCAGGGAGAGCCGGCGGATGCGTTCCTCAGCGCCCAGTATCCGCAGCGTCCGCACCAGGGGCTCCCGGTGGATCTCCTTCTCTGCCCGGTCGTACATCGAGGTGAGCGCGTCGCGCAGCCCGGCCGCCTCCGTCACCAGCGCCTGCGCGGCGTTGACACCGGCGTAGGTGTACTCGGCGGAGGCCGGGTTGATCCGGCCCAGGAGTTCGAGAACCTTCAGGTAGTGGTGGAGGAAGTCCTGCTCGGCCCGGGTCAGGGCCGGAAGCGGTCGTTCGGGCTGCATCGGCTGGTCACCCCTGGGATCGGCTCCGGGCGTCGGCGTCCAGGCTACCGATCATGTGAACGGGCGGCCGGGCAGGGCTCCGCCGCGCCGCGGGCGCGGAGATCCGGCGGCCCCGCTCAGCCCGGCGCCGGGGCGAGGACGTCGCGCAGGGCCCGTACGGCGGCGCGGACGGCGGGGATCTGGTCGGCCTCGCGGGGATGGACCAGGTGCAGGCTCCGCGGGCGGAGTCCGGGCACCGGGCGGACGGCGACGCCGGGGGCGGTGAAGGCGTCGAGGGCGAGCCGGGGCAGCAGCCCGATCCCCAGGCCCCGGGCGATCAGCGCCTGGGTGACCACGTAGTCGTCGGTGCCGTGCCGTACGTCGGGGACGAACCCGGCTTCCTCGCAGGTCCGGCGGAGGTTCGCCGCGCACCGCTCGCAGCCCGCGATCCACTTCTCCGCCGCCAGCGAGCGCAGCTCCACCGGCGGACCGGTGGACACGGCCTGCGGGTGGGAGTCCGGCAGGACCAGCAGGACCGCGTCCTCGCCCGCGGCCTCCCGGACCAGGCCGGGATGATCGTCCGGCTCCTGCCCGGGGTGGGAGAACGTCACGGCCAGGTCCGCCTCCCCGGCGGCCAGCAGGGCGAGCGCCTCGGGCGGCTCGGCCTCGCGGAGCCGTACGTCCACCCCGGGATGGCGCTCGCCCAGCAGGCTCATGGCGGCCGGGACGACCGCAGCGCTGGCCGAGGGGAAGGCGGCCAGCCGTACGGTGCCCTGCCGGAGCTGGGCCAGGGCGGCCAGGTCGTCGTCGGCGGCGTGCAGCCGGACGGCGACGGCGTCGGCGTGGCGGAGCAGGACCTCGCCCGCCTCGGTGAGCCGGACGCCGCGCGGGCGGCGCACCACCAGCGCCACCCCCGCCCGCCGCTCCAGGTGGCGCAGGTGCTGGCTGACCGCGGGCTGGGTCCAGCCGAGGGAGCGGGCCGCGCCCGCGATCGACCCGGCGCGGGCGACCTCCCGGAAGACGAGCAGGCGGTGGGGGTCCATGCCATAAGTATGGCTTGGGGGTCGCCCAAGAAAGCCAGGTCTACCTAGGCGCCGCCGGAGGCGGCAGGCTGCCTGCATGACACGAACCATCGGCCTGATCGGCGGCATGAGCTGGGAGTCGTCGGCGGAGTACTACCGCCTGCTCAACGAGGAGGTCCGCCGCCGCCTGGGCGGCCACCACTGCGCCCGGAGCCTGATGCTGACCGTGGACTTCGCCGAGGTCGAGGCCATGCAGCGCGCGGGTGACTGGGCGGCGGCCGGGCGGCTGCTCGCCGGGGCGGCCGGGACCCTCGAAGCCGGCGGAGCGGAGATGGTCCTGCTCTGCACCAACACCATGCACCGGGTCGCGGAGGAGATCGAGGCCGTGCTCACGGTGCCGTTCGTGCACCTCGTCGACGCGACGGCGGAGCGGATCACCGCCGCCGGGGTCACGACCGCGGGCCTGCTGGGCACCCGCTTCACCATGGAGATGGACTTCTACCGCGACCGGATGCGCCGCCACGGGATCGAGGTCGTCGTCCCCGACGAGCCCGGCCGCACCCTGGTGCACGACGTCATCTACCGGGAGCTGACCCGCAACCGGATCGAGGAGTCCTCCCGCCAGGCGTACCGGCGGGTCATCGCGGACCTGGCCGCCCGCGGAGCCGAGGGGGTGATCCTCGGCTGCACCGAGATCACCCTGCTCGTCGGCCCGCAGGACAGCCCGGTCCCGGTCTTCGACTCCACCCGCATCCACGTCGAGCGCGCCGTGGACCTGGCCCTGGCCGGCACGGCGGAGCTCAGTGGGTCGGGTCGATGACGCAGAAGCGGTTGCCGTCGGGGTCGGCCAGGACCACGAAGTCGGGGTCCTCGGGGTAGAGGTCCCAGTCGACCCTGACGGCGCCGAGGGAGACCAGCCGCTCGACCTCGGCGGCCTGGTCGGCGGTGTCGCGGGCGTAGAGGTCGAGGTGGACGCGCGGGTGCTCCTGGACGGGGGAGACGCTGAGGCCGAGCGCGAGCGCGACCCCGGGGCCGCCGCCGGCCGGTTCGAGCACGGCCCAGTCGTCGCGCGTCTCGTTCTCGCGCGGGACGTAGCCCAGCGCCCGGGTCCAGAACCCGACCGCGCGCCGTACGTCCTCGACGCCCAGCACGACCGTCCTGATCTCCAGCATGCGCCGATTCTGGCAGACGGGCGGCCGGGGCCGGGCCGCGCCACCGGCCGGGAGGCGGGCCCGTTCCGGCGGGCGACGGCGTACGGCGCGCGGGCCGGCCGGTCAGCGGGCGTGCCAGGCGGCCAGGATCCCGGCCTCCCTCTCCGGGGTGATCGTGGTCTCGACGGAGAAGTCCGCCTCGGCGGCGCGGATCTCGCGGACCGACTGCGCGAGCGGGCGCGGGCTCAGCCCGGCGGCGTAGGCGGCGGACGGGTCGGCGGTGTTGATCCCGGTGCTCTCGCCGTCCTCGCCCCAGAGGGGCAGCGAGCGGCCGTCCTGGCCCGCCGCGCGCAGGAAGTCCCCGTCCACCCAGGTCAGGGTGGTCCCGGCCGGTGCGACCTCGGCCGCGACCGCCTCCAGCATGTCCCCGAAGGTGAACGGCGGGCGCGGGCTGACCGCGTGGAAGACGCCGCCGCTCGCCTTCTCCGCCATGGCGACGGTCCAGGAGGCCATGTCGCGCCCGTCGATCACCTGGATCGGGGCCGACGGGTCGCCGGGGGCGAGGACCTCGCCGCCGCGGGCGATCCGGTTCACCCAGTAGGTGAAGCGGCCGGTGTAGTCGTGGGGCCCGATCACGTAGGTCGGGCGGACGACCAGCGTGCCGGGGCCGAACCGCCCGGTCGCCGCCCGCTCGCACAGCACCTTCAGCGGCCCGTAGGTCGCGCCGGTCACCGTCTCGGGGACCGGGCCGGAGGAGTCGACGAGCGGGGACTCCTCGGTGAAGCCCGGCGCCTCGGGGACGGCGTAGACGGCCGTGGTGGAGACGAAGACGTACTGGCCGGCGGTGACCGCGCCGGCCAGCGCCTCGACCTGGGACGGCAGGTAGGCGCTGACGTCGATCACCGTGTCCCACTCCGCGCCGCGCAGGATCTCCAGGCCGGTGTCGCGGTCGGCGATCAGGTGCTCCGCCTCGGGGAACAGGCCGGGGCCGGTCCGCCCCCGGTGGAGGAGGGAGACCTCGTGCCCGGCCGCGAGCGCGGCCTCGGTGATGTGCCGGCCGACGAACCGGGTGCCGCCGATGATCAAGATACGCATACCGGACATCCTTCCCTACATCGGCTATGTTCTCGCCCGTGACGAGGAACTGGAAGGTCCTCCTGATCGCGGGCGCGTCGGGGACCGGGAAGAGCCGGGTGAGCTACCCGCTGGCACGGCACTACGGCGTCCCGATCGTCGAGGTGGACGACATCGTCGAGGCGCTCCAGGCGATGACCACCCCCGAGCAGCAGCCGCTGCTGCACCACTGGCGGACCCGTCCCGAGGACGCGGACCTGCCGGCGGACGAGATCGCCGCGCTGCAGGCCGCCGTCGCCGAGGCGCTCGTCCCGGCGGTGGAGGCGGTCGTGGCCAACCACCTGGAGACCGGCACCCCGGCGGTCGTCGAGGGGGACTACCTCCTGCCGCGCCTGGCCGTACGGGAGGGCGTGGCGGGGATCGTCCTGCACGAGCCGGACCCGGAGCAGCTCGTGGAGAACTACCTCCGCCGCGAGCCCGGCGCAGGGGAGCAGCGCGGGCGGGCCGTGGCGAGCGCCCGCTACGGGGACTGGCTCGCCGAGCGGGCCGGGGAGGCCGGCGTCCCCGTGGTCGCCGCGCGGCCCTGGGACGACTCCGTCCGGCGGATAATCGACGTGCTGGGCGGCTGAGCCGGGCTCATCTCATTTGGGTGGATGCCCGTCCCGGCAATATCGGCAGAGGGTACTTTGGAAGCATCGGTTCGGCTATTCACGAGGCGGTCAGCGTGACGATTCAGCCAGAGGCGGGGCCGTACGGCCCGTCTCGGAGCGCGCCCGCCGAGCCGTTCACGCATCCCGCCTTCTTCTACCGGGGCGCCGCCGACTACCTGGCGGGCACGACCCGGTTCGTCCGGGACGGCCTGGCGGCGGGAGAGCCCGTCGCGGTGGCCGTGCCCCGGGGCAACCTGGAGCTGATCCGCGGCGAGCTCGGCGAGGACGCGGCGGAGGTGAGCCTGCTCGACATGGGCGAGGCCGGGCGCAACCCCGGGCGGATCATCGCCAACGTGCTGCGGGCCTTCGCCGACCTCCATCCGGACGTCCACGTGCGGATCATCGGCGAGCCGATCTGGCCGGGCCGCTCGGCGGCGGAGTACCCCGCCTGCCTCCAGCACGAGGCGCTGATCAACGCGGCCTTCGCCGGCCGGGACGTCACGATCCTGTGCCCCTACGACCTCGACGGCCTGGACCCCGCGGTCATCAAGGACGCCGAGCGGACCCATCCCGTGCTCATGGACGGCTCCGGCACCCGCCCCAGCCCCGGCTACGCGCTGGAGAGCGTCCTGCGGGAGTGCAACGTGCCGCTGCCCGCCCCGCCCGGCGCCGCCGCGATGAGCTACGGCGACGGCTTCTGCGACGACCCGCTGGGCCGGGCCCGCGCCTTCGCCGTCGAGCACGCCGCCCGCATCGGCCTGGCCGGAGAGCGCCTGGAGGACCTGCGGCTGGTCGCCAGCGAGCTGGCCGCCAACAGCCTCGACCACGGCGGCGGCTCGGGGAGCCTGCGGATCTGGTCCGAGGACGGCCAGGTGGTCATGTCCGTCAGCGACGCCGGCCACATCACCGACCGGCTCGCCGGACGCCACCCCGCCGATCCCCGGCAGCTCGGCTCGCGCGGGCTGCTCGTCACCCATCTCCTCGGCGACCTGGTCCGCGTGCACACCGGCCCGCAGGGCACCACCATCCGGGTCCACTTCGACGTCGGCGGCCCCGCCGGCGCCTGACCGGAACCGCCCCGGCGGCGGCGTCCGGGACGGGCCCCCGCCTCGGGTCCCGCGCTCTCCGGCGGCCCCGCCGTACGGCCGCCGCGGGCCGGCTCAGGCGCGTCCGGCCGCCTTCTGGCTGCGCCGGGAGACCGAGTCGATGACCACGGCGGCGAGCAGGACGGCCCCGGTGACCATGAACTGGATCGAGTTGCTCACGCCCTCCAGCGCCATCCCGGAGGAGATCGACTGGATGACCAGCATGCCCAGCAGCGCCGAGTACGCCGTGCCGCGCCCGCCGAACAGGCTGGTGCCGCCGATGACGGCCGCGGCGATGGCCATCATCAGCACGTTGCTCTGCCCGGTCGCCTGGCTGGCCGAGGCGATCCGGGAGGCGGCGAAGATGCCGCCGACCGCGGCCATCGCACCGGAGATCATGAAGACCGAGATCCGGATCATGGCCACGTTGATGCCCGCGCGCCGGGCCGCCTCGATGTTGCCGCCGACCGCGAAGACGCTCCTGCCGTAGCGGGTGCGGCGCTGCACGAAGTCGGCCGCGACGACGACCACGAGGAAGATCAGCAGGGCGAGCGGGAGGCCCTTGTACTGGTTGAGGACGTACGCCGCCCCGAACGCCAGGACCGCCAGGCCGGCGGTGCGCAGGAGGACGTCCCCGGTCGTCCGGGTCGGGATCCCGGCGGCCCGGCGGCGGGCGTTCCCCACCAGGGAGACGGCGAGGAAACCCGCCACGGCGAGGCCCGCCAGGCCGTACGCGGCGATGACCTGGTTGAAGTAGGTGCTCGTCAGGCCGGCGACCAGTCCTTCGTAGGGGAGGTTCACGGTCCCGTTGGGGCCCAGCACCCAGAGCTGGAGACCCGTCCACGCCAGCATGCCGGCCAGGGTGACGACGAACGACGGCACGCCGATCCTCGCGAAGAACAGCCCGTGGACGAACCCCAGCGCCGTGGCGACCGCCACGGCCGCGGCGATCGCCGCCCAGGCGCTCCAGCCCTCGTTGACGTGGAGTACGGCCAGCACCGCGGCGCACGCGCCGCTGACCGCGCCCGCCGACAGGTCGATCTCCCCGAGCAGCAGCACGAAGACGATGCCGACCGAGATGAGGCCGGTCGCCACGATGTCCACGCTGAGGTTGGAGAGGTTCTGCGGCGAGAGGAACTGGTCGTTCAGGCTCTGGAAGATGATCCAGATGGCGACCAGGCCGACCACGACGGGGAGCGGGCCGAGCTCGCCGCTGTGCATCCGGCGCCTGAACTCGCCGGCGTACCCGGCGAACCCCCGCTCGCGGACGAGCAGGCGCGGGTCGGCCTGGGCCTGCGCGGCCGGTCCGGCCGGTCCCAGCGGGTCCGTGCGGTGCTTCGGGCCCGCCGCGCGCCGCGAGCCGCCCCGGCGGCCTCCCCCGCCGCCCGGGCCCGAGGGGCCTCCGGCGGTGCCGCCCGGACCTGCGGAGCGGGCCGGGCCCGCCGCGCCCGACGGGTTCTCCTCACTCCTGGGATCGGTCATCGGAGGCCTCCTCCGGTACGTCGGTGCGGGTCCGCCGCCGCGAGACCGCGTTGTCGCTCGCCCCGGTGATCGCGGCGATGATCTCCTCCTGCGAGGTCCGGTCCGCGTCGAAGACGCCGTTGTTGCGGCCCAGGCGCAGTACGGCGACGCGGTCCGCGACGGCCTTCACGTCGACCATGTTGTGGCTGATCAGGATCACCCCGAGCCCCTGGGAGCGGAGCCGCTCCACCAGGTCGAGGACCTGGGCGGTCTGCTCGACGCCGAGGGCGGCGGTCGGCTCGTCCAGGAGCACGACCTTCGGCCTGCCCAGCAGCGACCGGGAGATCGCCACGGTCTGCCGCTGGCCTCCGGAGAGCGACGCCACCGGGATGCGGACGCTGGGGATCCTGATGGAGAGGGTGTGCAGCAGGTCGCGGGAGCGCTTCTCCATCGCGACCTCGTCCAGGACCCCGAAGCGGCGCAGCTCCCGGCCGAGGAACAGGTTGCCCACCACGTCGAGGTTGTCGCAGAGCGCGAGGTCCTGGTAGACGGTGGCGATGCCGAGCGCCTGGGCCGCGCCGGGGCTGGTGACCGCGACCGGGCGGCCCTCCCAGCGGATCTCTCCGGTGTCGGCGGGGCCCACGCCGGCGATCACCTTGATGAGGGTCGACTTCCCGGCGCCGTTGTCGCCGACCAGGGCGACCACCTCGCCCGCGCGCACCTGCAGGTCCACGTCCGCCAGGGCCTGGACCGCGCCGAAGCGTTTGGAGACGCCCTCCAACGCCAGGACGGGCGTCCCGGATGCACCTTCCCGTACGGCGGTCATGGCGTCAGGAGATCCCTGCGGCCTGGCAGGCCGCCTGGACGTCCGCGGTGCAGATCTCCTCGGCCTTCCAGAAGCCGTCCTTGACCACGGTGTCCTTGATGTTGTCCTTGTCGACCACGATCGGCTGGATGATCATCGCCGGGATCGGGGAGCCGCTCCCGTTGTCCACGGTCCCGGTGCCCTGCACCGTCTTGCCGGAGCCGAGGTCGACGGCGAGCTGGGCGGCGTTCTTCGCCTCGGGCCTGATCGGCTTGTAGATGGTCATCGTCTGGGTGCCGAGCAGGATGCGCTGGATGCCGGCGAGCTCGGCGTCCTGGCCGGTCAGCGGGGTGCCCTTGGGTACTCCGGCGTTCTGCATCGCGCGCGCGATGCCGCCGGCCATGCCGTCGTTGGCCGAGTAGATCCCGATGACCTTGTCCGCGCCGAGGGCGGTGAACGCTCCGGTCGCCTGGGTGTTGGCCTGGTCGGGGCTCCAGTCGGGGGTGTCGTACTCCTTGCCGACGGTCACCTGGCCGTCGAGCACGGAGTGGGCGCCCTTCTTGAAGTCGCCCGCGTTCGGGTCGGTGGGCGAGCCGTTGATCATCACGATCGGGCCGCGCTTGGGGTCGCCGCCCTCCTTGAGCGCGGCGAGCAGCGCCTCTCCCTGCATCTTGCCGACCTGGACGTTGTCGAACGAGGTGTAGGCGTCGATCGGGCCCGAGGCCAGCCGGTCGTAGGCGACCACCTTGACGCCCTGCTGCTTGGCCTTCACCACCGACGAGGCGATCGCCTTGGCGTCCACGGCGTCGAGGATGAGCACCTTGACGTTGTTGGTGAGCATCGAGTCGACCTGCTGCTGCTGCTGGTTCGGGTCCTGGTTGGCGTTGGTGTAGACGACCTCGCAGGTGGGGCAGAGGGCCGTGACCTCCTCGGTGATGAGCGGCCGGTCGAACTTCTCGTACCGCGCGGTCTTCGACTCCGGCAGCAGGAGGCCGATCTTGAAGCCGCCGGCGGCGCCGGTCGCGGCGGTTCCGGTGGCGGCCGGCGTGGCGGGCTCCCCGGACTGTCCCGCCGTCCCGCAGGCCGTCATCCCGAGTGCCACCGCGAGTACGGCGGGACCCATCGCCCAACGAACCGTCTTCATCGCGAACCCCCCGATAAACGGTCAATTCATGTCATCAGCGACAGGAGTACCCGAAACCGACACGAGGACGCCGTGCGGGGGTCGATCATGGCGAGGTCTTGGCGGGGAGGGGGTCCTGCTGGGGCCCGCTTGGGTGGCAGGTGGGGCTCCGTTCGCCGAAAGGCCGGGTCGGGCCGCCTCCGCGGGGCGGTCCGCCCGCCGAGGTCAGGGCGGCAAAGTGCTGATTCCGAAAGGAGATCATTGGCACCGGTTTGAGCAGTTTGTGCATGCAGGAGGCCTGCGAGGGTAGCGGCGCATGGACCGAAGACGCACAACCGTTGGAGGCATTCGGTGAACGAGTATCCGACCGGGATGGGGGAGAGCCCGGGACAGAACGGGGAGCTTCAGAGGCCCGCCCAGGGCAGATCGCCCATGGGAGAGGCCACCCAGCAGGCGAAGTCGGCGGCCGGAGAGGTGGCCGGGGTCGCCAGGGAGCAGACGCGCATGGTGGCGGGCCAGGCCAGGGACGAGGCGCGCCACGCGATGGACCGGCTGCGGGACCGCGCGGGCGAGCAGGCGCAGTACCAGAGCCGCCGGGCCGCGGAGAGCATCCGCCAGTGGGCCGACGACCTGTCCTCGATGAGCGACGCCGCCAAACCCGACTCGCCGGTCTCCGGGATGATGCACCAGGTCGCCGACGGAGGACGGCGAGCCGCCGACTACCTGGAGCAGAACGGGCTGGCCGGAGTGGTGGAGGAGATCCAGAGCTTCGCCCGCCGCCGCCCGGGCGTCTTCCTCGCCGGCGCACTGGCCGCGGGCTTCCTGGCGGGCCGGATCGCCAAGGCCACGACGGGCACCGGGAGCGGCACCGCGCCCACCCCGTCCACGCCTCCGCCCACCACTCCGACCTTCGCGCCGGCGGCCCCCGCGCAGCCGGTGGCGCAGCCGTCCCCCCAGGCCTCCACGACCCAGCCCGCCGAGTCCCAGACCCCGTCCGTCCTCTCCGGAGAGCGGCTGAGCGGGGGCGTCCCCACGTCCGCGCCGAGAACCTGGGACGGTGACAACCGATGAGCCGGCCCAGCCGCGGAGAGACGGTGAGCCCGCCCGCACGCGCGGACGGAGTGAGCGCGCCCGCGCAGCGGGACGGCAGAATCCAGGACCTCCGGTCCTCCCAGCCGTCCCTGGGGCAACTGGTCGGTGAGATCGGCAACGACCTGTCCACGCTGTTCCGCCAGGAGGTGGAACTGGCCAAGGCCGAGGTCCGCCAGGAGGCGGTCAAGGCGGGCAAGGCCGCCGGGATGCTCGGCGGTGCCGGGTTCGCCGGCGCCATGACCGCGCTGCTGGTGACGCTGGCCGTCATGTTCGGCCTGGGCAACGTCATGGACCTGGGATGGGCCGCGCTCATCGTGGCCGCCGTGTGGGCGGGGATCGGCGCGGCGCTGTTCGTGAACGGGCGATCCCGGATGAAGCAGGTTTCGCCCAAGCCGGAGCAGACAATCGAAACGCTCAAGGAGGACGCACAATGGGCGCGGCACCTGACGAAATAAGGGCTGAGATCAACGCCACCCGGGCGGCGCTGGCCGCCGACGTGGACCGGCTCGCCGAGCGGACGAACCCGACGCGGATCATGCAGCGCCGCCGCGACCGGATGCGCCAGAAGATGCGCTCGGTCCGGGAGCGCGTGATGGGCACCCCGTCCCACGCCGCCCACCAGATGCGCGAGCAGGCCGGGCACGCCGCGCACGCCGTCCACGACACGGCCGCCGGAGCCGCGGGCACCGTGCGGAGCACCGCCTCGGACGCCGCCGAGACCGTCAAGCACGGCGCCCAGCACGCCGCCGAGACCGTCAAGCACGGCGCGCAGCAGGCCGCCGGAGCGGTCCGCGAGGCACCGGAGCAGGCGATGCGGAGCACCCAGGGCAACCCGATGGCCGCCGGGCTGATCGCCTTCGGCACCGGGCTGCTCGCGGCGACCCTCATCCCCAGGAGCGAGGCCGAGCAGCGGGCCGCCGAACAGCTCAAGGAGCAGGCGGGCGACATGGTGACGCCGGTCAAGACGGCGCTCCAGGACTCGGCCCAGCACCTCGGGCAGGAGGCCAGGGAGATCGCCCAGGAGACGGCCCAGCACGTCAAGGAGAGTGCGACCGAGGCGGCGCGGACCACGGGCGAGCAGGCGAAGGAGCAAGCTCACCAGGTGGCCGACCACGCCCGGTCCCACCGGTAGCCGCAGGGCGCCGCCGCCGTCCCCGGCACGACCGGGGCGGCGGCGTCCCCGTGGCGTCCCCGCGGTGGTTCCCTGAAGAGCGGTTCCCCTGCAAGAGCGGTTCCCCCGGAAGACGGTGACGCATGACAGACCACGGCGCCCGGCGCCCCTCCGGCGCCGCCCCCGCCCGCCGGGCGGACGACGAGGACTCCCGCAGCCCCGCCGCCCCCGGCCGCGGACCGGGGCGGGGCGACGTCCCCGACGGCCCGACCGAACTGCCCGGACACTCGTGGTGGGGCGTGCTCAGACGCACCGCCAAGGAGTTCCAGCAGGACAAGCTGACCGACTGGGCCGCCGCCCTCACCTACTACGCGGTGCTGTCGGTCTTCCCGGCGCTGCTGGCCGCGGTCTCGCTGCTGGGCCTGTTCGGGGAGTCGGCGACCCAGCCGCTCATCGACAACCTGGGCGCGCTGGCACCGGGGCCCGCCAAGGAAATTCTGCACACCGTGCTGCTGACCCTGCAGGAGAGCCAGCGGGGCGCCGGGATCGCCACGGTCATCGGCATCGCCGTCGCGCTCTGGTCGGCCTCCGGCTACGTCGCGGCGTTCATGCGGGCCGCCAACATCATGTACGAGATGCCCGAGGGCCGTCCCCTCTGGAAGACCCTCCCGCTCCGGCTGGCCATCACCACCGTCCTGGTGGTCCTGACGGCGGCCGGGGCCGTTGCGGTGGTCTTCACCGGCGACCTCGCCCGGCGGGCAGGCGACGTCCTCGGTCTGGGGGAGACCGCGGTGACCGTCTGGAACATCGCCAAGTGGCCGGTCCTGGTGCTCGCCGTGACGCTGGTGCTCGCCCTGCTGTACTGGCTGGCGCCCAACGTCGAGCATCCCGGGTTCCGCTGGATCACCCCCGGCAGCACGCTCGCCGTCGTGCTGTGGATCGTCGCGTCCCTCGGGTTCGGGTTCTACGTGGCCAACTTCGGCTCCTACGCCAAGACCTACGCCGCCCTCGCGGGCGTCGTCGTCTTCCTGATCTGGCTCTGGATCACGAACATCGCCGTGCTGCTCGGGGTGGAGTTCGACGCCGAACTCGCCCGGGCCCGCGCGATCGAGGAGGGGCACCCGCCCGAGGAGGAGCCCTACGTCGAGCCCCGCGACACCCGGAAGATGGACGGGGACTGACCCCTGGAGGGGGACCGGCCCCGGCCCGCACGGGTCCCGCCGGGCCGTACGGGCCGGGGCGGACCGGGGCGGACCGGGGCCGGAGGTACGGCGCTGCGGCGGCCGTACGGCGAGGCGGCGCCGTACGGCGGGACCGGTGACAGCCGCGTGACAGGGCCGGCGGCAGCCGTGCGACAGGGCCGTGAAGGCACGGCATCCGATGCTCCCTGAGGTCGAACGACAACCAACGGGAGAAGATCATCATGAACGCGGCCAAAGTCGAGGAGTTCTACCTCCAGATCGCCCAGGAGGCGCTCGGTGCGACCCTGAGCCTCTCCAACCACCTCGGGGACCTGCTCGGAATCTACCGGGCCATGGCCGGGGCCGGGCCCCTGACCAGCACGGACCTCGCCACCCGGACCGGCCTGTCGGAGCGGTACCTGCGGGAGTGGCTCTCCACCCAGGCCGTCGCCGGGCACCTGTCCTACGACCCCGCGACCGGCGCCTTCGAGCTCCCCGACGAGCACGCCGCCGTGCTGGCCGACGACGACGCCGTCACCTCGCGGGCCGGGCAGATCGAGGCCGCGGCGGCCGCGTGGCTCGCGGTCGACGGCATCGCCGCGGCGTTCCGCAGCGGCGAGGGCTTCGGATGGCACCGGCACGACCCGCGCCTGTTCACCGGGGTGTCGCGCTTCTTCGCCCCCCTCTACCGCATGTCCCTCGTCCAGCAGTGGCTGCCCGCCCTGGACGGGGTGGTCGAGCGGCTGCGCTCCGGCGCGCACGTCCTGGACGTCGGCTGCGGGCACGGCACCTCGACCCTGCTCATGGCCGAGGCGTTCCCCGCCTCGCGCTTCGAGGGGATCGACTACCACGAGGCCTCGGTCGAGGCCGCCCGCCAGGCCGCGGCCAAGGCCGGGGTGGACGGCCGCGTGCACTTCCACGTCGGCGACGCCACCGAGGACGCCGCCGGTCCGTGGGACCTGATCTGCTTCTTCGACGCCCTGCACGACATGGGCGACCCGGTCGCGGCCGCCCGGCGGGCGCGGGAGGCCCTGGCCGAGGACGGCACGCTGCTCGTGGTCGAGCCGGCCGCGGCCGACCGGCTGGAGGACCGGATCGGCAACCCGGTCTCGATGAGCTACTACGCGGCCTCGACCGTCATGTGCGTGCCCCACTCGCTGTCGGAGGAGCCCGGTCTCGCCCTGGGCGCCCAGGCGGGTTCCGAGCGGCTGCGGGAGGTGCTCGTCCAGGCCGGGTTCAGCCGGGTCCGCCTGGCGCTCACCACCGAGTACAACCTGGTCATCGAGGCGCGCCCCTGACCTCCGGGAGGGCCGCCCGGACTCCCCGGGGGAGGGGCCGGCGGCCTCCTCGCGGCGAGGCCCCTACGCCGCCGCGCTGCTGGACGGGCCGTCCGGTGCGGCGGCCAGCTCGACCCGGTCGCGGCCGCCGCGCTTGGCGGCGTAGAGCGCCTCGTCGGCGGAGTGCAGCAGGCCGTCCGGCCCCTGCCCGCCGGTGAGCATGGCGACACCGGCGCTGAACGTGACGTGCAGGTCGTGGCCGCCGATCCGGGCGGCCTCGCCCGCCACCCGCGCGCGCAGCGCCTCCGTCCGGGCCCGCGCCTGCTCGCCGGTGGCCCCGGGGAACACGACCACGAACTCCTCGCCGCCGTAGCGGGCCACGACGTCCCGCGGCCCGGCCTGCCCGGACAGCAGCCCGGCGAAGCGGACCAGGACCTCGTCCCCGACCCCGTGGCCGTAGCCGTCGTTGACCTGCTTGAAATGGTCGACGTCGAGCAGGGCCACGCTGAGCGGCCCGCCGCCGGCCGCGGCCAGCGCCACTTCGCGCCGGAGCACCTCCATCAGGTGGCGGCGGTTGTACAGCCCGGTCAGGGCGTCGCGGACGGCCTGCTCGGCCAGGTCGGCGCGGAGTGCCTCGATGGTGCTCAGCTGCTCGCGCAGCCGGGTGTTGGCCTGCTCCACCTCCCACCGCTGCTCGCGCAGCCGGGTGTTGGCCTGCTCGAGCTCGCGCCGCTGCCGGTTGAGCGCGCTGATGTCCCGGATGACCATGATCCATCCGACGCGCCCGCCCCGGCTGTCGTGCAGCGGACCGCTGCGCACGTTCACCTCGATCTCCCGCCCGTCCCGGTCCCTGAGGGTCAGGTCGCTCTCCCCGCCCTCGTCCGGCGGCAGCCCGCCGAACTCGTTCTCGAACGAGTGCCCGGTGAGCCGGTCGGGGAGGTCGTGCGCCAGCCGGCGGAGCATGCGCTCGGCGGCGGAGTTGAGGTCGAGGAGCCGGCCGGAGGCGTCGATGGTGGCGACCGCGTCGCCGATCATGTCGAAGACGTGCTCCCGCGCCACGGGGATCAGCTCGGGCAGCGAGTGGTGGACGAGCGCCCAGTAGGTGACGACGGCGGTGACGCAGAAGCCGACGGGCGTCAGGTCCGTGGCGTCGTCCTGCAGGGAGAGGGCGATGATGTTGGCCATGGCCGGCAGGACGGCGCCGAGCAGGATGGCTCCGTACAGCCTCCGCTGGGCGCGCGGCCCCCGCATCCACGCGCGGACCAGCCGCGCCACGCCCACGGAGAGCAGGAGGTAGCTGTAGACGGCGTGCGCCCAGAACAGCGGGCCGAAGTGGGGCCTCACGAAGCCGACCGGATCGACCGTGCCGGACGAGAGGAAGAACAGGTGGTGCAGGGGGTCGGTCGTGACCGCGGTCAGGACGAGCACCGGTTCGACCGCCAGCAGCAGGGCGGTACGGCGCGGCAGCCGCCACATGCGGTCGATCACGGCCAGGGAGAGGCAGAAGAAGCCCGCCGGGATCGCGGACACGCCGAGGAACTTGACGATCATCAGCAGGTGCGCGACCCGGACGTCCCGGACCAGGAAGATGAGCGTGTCCACCGCCGACCACACCACGATCGCCGCCGAGACGAGCGCCAGCGCGCCGACCGCGGGAGCCGCCTGCCGCCGCCGCCAGCCGACGGCGGTCACCGCGGTGCCCACGGCCGTGGCCACCATGAAGAGCAGGACCAGGAACGGCAGTCCTAGCATCCTGCTCCCTCCTCGGGCGTCCGGAGATTGTCTCCGGTCTTCATCGGCACGGTGACCCTCCGGCATGAGGAATTCACCGTCCGCATCTCTCCGGGGGTTTCCCTCGACCCGGGCCCGCGCCTGCCGATGGATCTGCGGACCCTTGTAAAAAAGTAACGACTTACTTATGGTGCGTGTATGAGTAACGGTTTGTTCAAGGATGACGACCTGATCCGCGTGGTCGCGCGCGAGGGCATCCTGATCGCCGCCGGAGGGGCGGCGTCGCTGCTGCAGACCGCCCACCCCAAGGTGGCCCAGGGCGTGTACGATCACAGCTACACCGCCGAAGACCCGCTCGGCCGGCTCCGGGGCACCATGCAGTGGGTCTACGCCGTCTCCTGGGGCACCCGGGAGGAGGCCGAGCGGCTGAGCGCCGTCGTGACGCGCATGCACGACCAGGTGACCGGCCCGGACTACCGGGCGAACGACCCGGAGCTCCAGGTCTGGGTCGCCGCGACGCTGTTCGCCACGGGGGTCCACATCTACGAGGCCCTGTTCCGGAAGCTGGACGCCGCCGAGCTCACCGCCTACTACGAGCAGTCGAAGGTCTTCGCCACGATCCTCGGCTGCCCGCCCGAGCTGGTCCCCGCCACCTACGAGGACTTCCGCGTCTACTACGCGGACATGCTCGCCACGCTGAAGATCAGCGACGCCTCGCGGGCGGTGGCCGAGCAGGTGCTCAACCCCGACCTGCCCTGGTACATGCGGCCGGGGCTGCCGACGATCCGGCTCATCACCGCGGGGCTGATGCCCGCGCCGATCCGTGAGCAGTACGGCTGGCACTGGTCGCCCGCCCGGCAGGCGCGCTTCACCGTGCTCATGCGGGCCCTGGCCGTCGTCTACCCCCGGCTGCCCATGCGGCTGCGCACCCTGCCGCGCGACTACTACCTGAGCGAGCTGCGCAAGCGGATGTCGTCCAGGGGAGGGACGCTGCGGCGCGCGGCCTGAGCGCGCGGCCTGAGCGCGCGGCATGGGCGCGCGGGCGCCGGGTAAGGGATCCGTGATGGCTCCGGAGGCGGCGGCCCCGGAACACGTGACCGGAGCCGCGCGGAGGAGGCGGAGATGGGTCCCGACGAGATCAGGCGGTCGGCGCTGCCGCTGGACGCCCCCGACGACCTCGACCCGCTCATGGAGCGCATCGGCGAGGCCCGCTACGTCCTGATCGGGGAGGCGAGCCACGGCACGCACAACTTCTACTCCTGGCGGGCCGCGCTCACCTGCCGGCTGATCTCGGAGAAGGGTTTCCGGTTCGTCGGCGTCGAGGGGGACTGGCCCGACTGCGAACGGGTGCACCGGTCGGTGACCCGCCCCGAGGCCGAGGACCCCTACGACGCCCTGTACGGCTTCGCCCGCTGGCCGACCTTCATGTGGGCCAACGAGGAGGTCGTGAAGTTCTGCCGGTGGCTGCGCCGGTGGAACGAGGCCCGGCCGGAGGACCGCCGCTGCGGCTTCCACGGCCTGGACGTCTACAGCCTCTGGGACTCCCTGCGGGCCGTACGCCGCTACGCCGCGCAGAACCTGCCCGGGCAGGTGGACGCCGTGCTCCGCGCGGTCGACTGCTTCGACGCCTACGGCCACGACCCGCAGCAGTACGGGATGATCGCGAGGCTGTCGCCCGAGTCCTGCGAGAAGGAGGTCGTCGGCCTGCTCACGGCGGTGATCGAGGCCGCGCCCGGGGACGAGGCGGGCTTCGCCGTACGGCAGAACGCGGAGGTGGTGGCCGGGGCGGAGGAGTACTACCGGACGATGGTGCGCGGCGGCGCGCAGTCGTGGAACGTCCGCGACATCCACATGGCCGACACCCTCGACCGGCTGGCGGACTTCTACGGGGCCGGCGCGAAGGGCGTCGTCTGGGCGCACAACACCCACATCGGCGACGCCCGCGCCACCGACATGGCCGCCGCCGGGATGACCAACCTCGGCCAGCTCGCCCGTGAGCGGCACGGCGACGACGTGGTGCTCGTCGGCTTCGGCACCCACCGGGGCACGGTGGTCGCGGCGGAGCGGTGGGGCGCACCGGCCGAGGTCATGCGGGTGCCGCCGGCGCGGGCGGCGTCGCTGGAGTCCCTGATGCACGCCGCGGAGCTGGAGCGCGCGCTGTTCGTCGTGCCGCCCCCCGGGGACCGGCCCGGCTGGTACGACCGGCCGATGGGCCACCGGGCGGTCGGGGTGGTCTACCGTCCCGAGCGGGAGCGGTGGGGGAACTACGTGCCGACGGTGCTCGGTCGCCGCTACGACGCCTTCCTCTGGCTCGACCGCAGCGAGGCGCTGCACCCGCTGCACGGGGAGCCGCCCGAGGAGGAGGAGCTGGAGACGTTCCCGACGGCGGTGTGAGAGACGGGGAAGGCGGCCGGGCGGCGGGCGACCGCTGCGCCGCCTCCGGACCGGAATCCCTTTCGTGATGATTCGTTGAAATTCAGGAAAGACGCTGTCATTTGTCGGAATCGTTAGCGTCGTCGGGCGGGCCGGGGGAACGGAAGGTCCGGTGAAGGGAAGAGGACCGGGCCCGCCGGGCCCGCGGTCCCTCACCCGGTGGCGCGGCCGGTGACGTGTCCGGCGACGCGGCCGCACCGGTGACGGCCCGGGGCCGCCGCCGGGCCCCGCGCGGTGGCCGTACCGGACGCCGTACAAGACAGGAGAGCACCATGACCGACCGTTCCGATCCGGACCTCGACCGGCTGTGGCAGGAGTTCCACGACTTCGTGAACATGACGTCGGAGGAACTGCGGACCTTCCTGATGGCCTCCGGCTCGGGAGAGGAGGCCTCCTCGGCCGACCCCGGCGAGTGGATGCCCGGCCTCGGCCGGGAGGTGCTGAGGATCCTCGGGAAGCGCAAGGTCGACCTCACCCCGGACGACGTCGAGACGATGCGGCGCGTCGTCGGCGTCGCCGAGGACGCCGAGGCCCACGCCTCCGCCAACGTCAGGGACGACGAGCGGCGCCGGGCGCTGATGGCGGTCGGCCACGACCCGCTCCGGCCCTCCAGAACGGAGGGCTGACCGGGCGGCCCGGTGCCGTGAGCGGCCGGTGGACCGCGCCGCCGCTCACGGCACCGGCGCGATCCGCCGCCGATACGATGCGGACATGGGTCACCACATCTGCGCTCTCGTCGTGGCCGGAGCGGTCGACGCGGAGCGGGCCCGCTCGGTGGGGCTGCACGCCGAACTCGTGCACGGCGACGTCGGCGTGTTCCCGATCGACCACTTCTTCTCGGCCTACTGGGCCGCGATCCGGGGCAACGACGCACGACTCGACCTGCCCGACGGCCTCCCCTCGACATTCCCGGACGAGGCGGTGCTGCGCGACCTCGTCCGTGAGGTGACCGGCACGGACGAGCCGCGGTTCGCGATCATCCAGACGGAGTACTTCGCCGGGATCGGGGGGCAGTGGGCCGCGGCGTTCGCCGGTGAGAGGCGGCTGACGTCCGCCCAGGCGTCGATCAACGAGGCGCTCGCCGAACTCGGTGTGCGGGCGTCCGAATCGGAGGACGAGTTCGACGTGATCGGTCTCAGCCGGTTCCGGGTCAACCCC
Organism: Thiemannella venezuelensis; assembly: GCF_014203605.1. Taxonomy (GTDB): domain Bacteria; phylum Actinomycetota; class Actinomycetes; order Streptosporangiales; family Streptosporangiaceae; genus Planomonospora_A; species Planomonospora_A venezuelensis. The sequence goes on from NZ_JACHJJ010000016.1 coordinate 191,901, forward strand.
GACCACCTCGACCGCTACGCCGACCTGTGCGACGAACTCGGCGTCTGACGACCCGCTCCGGCCCGGCCGGGCCTCCGCCGGCCGGGCCTCTTCGCGGGGCAGGCCGGGCCGTGCCCCCTACGGAGTCTCCGCGTACTCCCGCAACCGGCGGTTCATGAGGTCCCAGAAGGAGCGGAAGCGTACGGCCCCGGGCAGCCATGCCGCGAGGTACCAGGCCTCCCACTCGCCGTCCGGGGTCGTGACATGCGGATTGAGGAGGTACGTGCCGTCGTCGTATTCTCCGATCCGCAGGGTGTCCCGCAGGTACTCGGTCCTGAGGGCCGCGGTGTCCTGCCCTTGCCCGTAGACGAAATAGTCCTCATCGGGAATCCTCAGGCCCTCGTACGAGGACGACCACGTGTCGGCCAGATCCGGGTCGAGCTCGCGGAGCCAGCCGGTCCCGCCGACCGGCAGCAACGGGCCGGCGGCGGCACCCGTCTCGTCCCAGCCGTCGCTGACCTCAAGGAACTCCCGGTAACTCGGCGGCAAGCGCATGCCGAGGCGCTCCTCGTGCCGCACGATCTCCGCTTCGGCGGCACCGGGCGTGCCCAGCCACTCGGGGGGAGGGTCCGCGGCCATCAACCGCGCCGACTCCGGCGGTGCGGAAGCCACGCTCCGCGCGTGCTCCTCATGGACCGCGCGGTTCACGGTGAGGAGAAGCTCCAGCCACGGGTAGCGGGGGACTCCGGGGACGCTCATGGGGCATACCGTACGGCAGCGCGATCAGGGAGCATCGGCCGGTGCACGGACCGTCCGACCGGCCGGGCGGTGCCGATCAGGGCCGGGACCGGACGAGGCCGGGGTGTCGGCACCCGGATGTAGGGTCCGCCGCATGGACGAGACAGCGAGAAGCCGGCGCGCCGTACAGGCCTACGTCGACAACGCCGAGCGACGCGACTGGGACGGCTTCGGGTCCCTGCTCGCCGAGGACGTGGTGTACGAGATGCCGCAGACCCGTGAACGGATCCGCGGGAGATCGGCCTTCCTCCGGTTCAACATGGAGTATCCCGGCGACTGGCATCTTCAGGTGAGGCGGATCGTCGCCGACGGCCGCCATGCCGCGGCATGGATCGACGCGCGGGTCGGCGCCGAGCACCAGGACGCATGCGTGTGGTTCGAGCTCTCCGACCAGGGGCTGATCAGCCGGGTCACCGATTACTGGCCGGAGCCGTACGAGCCGCCGTCCGGTCGCGAACACCTCGTGGAGCGCTGGTGAGAGCGGGCTCGCCCGGCGGTCGCCCGCCGGGCGCCGCTCCTTCGGCGACCGGTCCCTGAACCGGAGGGCGGCGAGGACGCGCCGGCCGGTCCGGAGCTCCAAGTGATCCGCAAGAGGTCCGGTCTACCGTCGGCGCATGCACAAGACGAAGATCAGACGCTCCGCCGCGCTGGCGGCCCTGCTGGCCGCATTGACCGTCTCCGCCCTGGGCCTCGCGGACAACGGGTCCGGCGAGTTCGAAACCCAGGTGAAGGTCAGCGCCGAGGGCGTCCGCCTGGGCGCTCTCGGCGGGGAGTACGACGTCGACGACGTGCGCTATCCCACGTGACCGCGCCTGGTGGCCGCCGGCCGGGCGCGGCACCCGGATACAGGCCAGGACCTTCGTGAACTGCGGGCTGTCGCCGCGCTGCCCACCGGTCACCGCCACGACGAGGGGTTTCCGGCCCCGGCGCCGGCAGGGGGTGTAGCGCCGGCCACCGCGCATCGGCCAGGTCGTGCCGACTCGCCGCCGGTACGGTGGCCACGAGGTCTCCGGTTCCGTTCCTCTCGGTCGTCGAACGGTCTACCGGAGACCTCACCGCCCATCTACGACCGACACATGCTTCTGCGGGCCAGCGGGTCACGGTCGTCGGGCGACCGGCCCACAGCACTCCTGAAACACGCGCTAGGAGTGTCCTGAAGATCTTGGTGGTCTTTTCAGACCCGGGTCGGGGATTCAGACTCGGGTCATGATGGGCCGTCGAAGGGCTCCGGCTGGGC
>NZ_JACHJJ010000017.1 GCF_014203605.1 Thiemannella venezuelensis
CGGCCGCCCACCCCCGGTCGAAGTCACTCGGAGATCATCCCACGGGCGGGGTCATGCGCAGGCCATGCACGAAGACGGAACCTGAACAGTCACCTTTAAGCCTCTCCGGTTTCATGGGGATACCCTTCGGCCCGCCTGCATGACGGGGGCGCTGGCTGATCAGCCTCCTGTCCGTGCTGGTTGCAGGCTGCTGACTTGGCCTTCTCACCTTCCCAAACGAAAGCTATGCTCGATAGAAGAATATGAGGCACAGTCACCACACAGAATCAGTGAACCCCCTGTGGCCTGGCTGGAGAGGAATGGCATGAGCGTCCCCCATGGCTTTGATCCCTCCGTATCACCTCGCGCCTACTTCGCCGCCGAGCTGCGTCGAATTAGAGAATCCACAGAAACCAGCCAAAAAGTACTTTCCAAACGGATCGGCTGGTCAGAGAGTCAGATCAGCATGGTCGAGAACGGGCACCGCAAGCCGACCCGGAAGTTCGTCGAAGCGGTGGATTCGGCTCTGAAGCTGGACGATGCGCTCATCGGCCTCTATGACATGACCGATGCCATGGGGGGCCGCTTGCCCGAATGGTTCCGCCCATGGGTGGAGATCGAACGCGAAGCGAAGGTCTTGCGCACCTGGCAGCCGCTGGTGGTTCCCGGTCTCCTCCAGACCGAGGAGTACGCCCGCATCATGCTGAGCGGAGAACCCGGGGTCACCCCCGCACAGTTGGACGAGAATGTAGCCGCACGAATAGATCGCAGGGGGATATTGTCCCGCGCCAACCCGCCTATCCTGTGGGTGGTCCTTGACGAGAGAGTCTTGCGCCACCCCGTTGGCTCCGAGGACGTGATGGCGAGGCAGATCGAACACCTTGCCGAGGCAGCGCAACAGCCCAACATCACGGTCCAGGTCGTCCCCCTCAACTCCGGTGCGACGACTGGTCTGTCCGGCGGATTCGTCCTGGCGGAGATTCCAGGGATGGCCGATGTGGCCTACATGGACTCGGCTCAGCACGGACAGGTGACCGACCGTACGGAGGAGGTAGCGACCCTAAGCTACCGATACGAGGTGATCCGCGCCGAGGCACTGACCAAGCGTGCGTCACTGAAGCTGATCGAGGAGATGGTTCAATGAACGACCTGAGCCGGGAGCTGGCAGAGGCGGCATGGCGCAAGTCCAGCCGGTCATCCAGCAACGGTGGCGACTGCGTCGAGGTCGCCCAACTGTCCGGCGGCCGGAGAGGTGTCCGTGACAGCAAGAACCCCAACGGCCCCAAGCTCGTCTTCACTCCCAGCGAGTGGGACGCCTTCCTGAACGGCGTGAAGGCCGGCGAGTTCGACTAGCCCGCGGTGCCGTTCGGATAACCGTCGGCGGGCACCGCCGCCCCTGTGACCGACGAAGCCCCCGGCGGTTGCCGGGGGCTTCGTCGGTCACTCTGGCCGGGAACCGGCTGCGCGCCCCCTGCTGGAGTGCGACGCGGCCGGACAGCGGCGGAGGTCAGGCCCAGAGCTGGCCTTCCAGGCGCTCCTCGGCCTCGTCCAGGGTGCCCTCGTAGGCGCCGGTGGACAGGTACTTCCATCCGCCGTCCGCCACCACGAACGCGATGTCGGCCCGCTGCCCGGCCTTGACCGCCTTGGCGGCCATGCCCAGGGCGGCGTGCAGGGCGGCACCGGTGGAGACGCCCGCGAAGATGCCCTCCGCGGCCAGCAGCTCCCGGGTCCTGCGCAGGGCGTCGCCCGAGGAGACGGAGAAGCGGGTGGTCAGCACGTCGGGGTCGTAGAGCTCGGGGATGAAGCCCTCGTCCACGTTGCGCAGGCCGTACACCAGCTCGCCGTAGCGCGGCTCGGCCGCGACGATGCTGACGCCGGGGACGTGCTCGCGCAGGAACCGGCCGACGCCCATCAGGGTGCCGGTGGTGCCGAGCCCGGCGACGAAGTGGGTGACCGTCGGCAGGTCCGCCAGGATCTCCGGGCCGGTCGTCTCGTAGTGGGAGCGCCAGTTGGCCGGGTTGCCGTACTGGTAGAGCATCACCCACGACGGGTTCTCGGCGGCGAGGCCCTTGGCGACCCGGACCGCCTCGTTGGAGCCGCCGGCCGCCGGGGAGGAGATGATCTCCGCTCCCCACATGCGCAGCAGCTGGCGGCGCTCCTCGGAGGTGTTCTCCGGCATCACGCAGATCAGCTTGTAGCCCTTGAGCCTGGCGGACATCGCCAGCGAGATGCCGGTGTTGCCGCTGGTGGGCTCCAGGATCGTGCAGCCGGGCCTGAGCAGCCCGTCTTTTTCGGCCTGCTCGATCATCCACAGCGCGGGCCGGTCCTTGATCGACCCGGTCGGGTTGCGGTCCTCGAGCTTGGCCCAGATCCGCACGTCCGCCGAGGGCGAGAGGCGGGGCAGTCCGACCAGGGGGGTGCGGCCGACCGAGTCGATCAGCGATTCGAAGCGCATGAGGAGTGGTTTCCGCTCCGTGTCAGCGCGCGCCGCCGGCCACGGCCGGCAGGACGGTGACGGTGTCGCCGTCGGCCACCGGGGTCTCCAGGCCGCCGAGGAAGCGCACGTCCTCGTCGTTCAGGTAGACGTTCACGAAGCGGCGCAGCGCGCCCTGCTCGATCAGGCGGTCCTGCAGGCCCGGGTGGCGGGCCTCCAGGTCTCCGATCAGCTCCTGGAGCGTGGCGCCCTTGGCGTCCACGGCCTTGGCGCCGTCGGTGTACGTGCGCAGGATGGTGGGGATGCGAACCTCGATGGCCATCGCGAGTCAGTCTCCTTGTGTCGTCGGGGGCGCCACCGGATCAGAACACCGGAGGCGGGAGGGGGATTCCAGGACTGCGGCTCAGCGACAGTCGTAGACGACGGAGAACGGCGTGTGCCCGAACAGGAAGTTCTGCACGGGTGCGAGGCCGGCCTGGCGGACCCGGACGCCGGGACGCGCGCACACGACGTCCTCGTGGGTCGGATCGGCGGTCGGCATGGTGGCCAGTCTACCCAAAGCGGTCATCGTCCCTCACGGCCGTATCACGTGGCGGACGTCACGCCGGGACGATCTCGACCTCCTCCTCGGTCACCACTCCGTCGACGATTCGGTAGGACCGCAGCTCCACGCTCTCCCGCAGCTCCTCGCGCGTGGAGACCAGCACGTAGTGGGCGTTCGGCTCGGAGGCGTAGCTGATGTCGGTGCGGGAGGGGTAGGCCTCGGTCGCGGTGTGGGAGTGGTAGATGACCACCGGCTCCTCGTCGCGGTCGTCCATCTCGCGCCAGACCTTCAGCTGCTCCATGGAGTCGAAACGGTAGAAGGTGGGCGAGCGCTCGGCGTTCTCCATCGGGACGAACCGGACGGGCGTGTCGGAGCCCAGCGGACCCGCGATCACCCCGCAGGCCTCGTCCGGGTGGTCGGCCCGGGCATGTTCAATGATCTTGTCGACCAGTTCCTTCGAGATCGTGAGCATGTCTGGAAGCTACCAAAGGGCTCGGACGAGGCTGTCCTGGAGGTAGGTGAGCCAGTCGTAGGTGAGGTAGGCGGGGTAGCGGGGGTCGTCCTCCGGCAGCCCGGAGAGCTCCTCGTGGAGCTCCTCGGTCACCTCCAGCCGGGTGCCGAGCGCGAGCCGTACGTCGTTCAGCGCCCGCACCCACGCCTGCGCCTGCTCGCCGGTGAGCTCCACCCGGCCGGGCGCGGCGCTGTCGAGCATGGTCTGCGCGTCGGCCCGCTTGCCGTCGCGCAGGGTCGCCTCGGTGTAGCGGCGGAACTCGGCCGACAGCTCGTCGTCCTCGTAGGCGGAGGGGAACAGCCGGGCCAGCACCGGGTCGTCGGACTGCTCGGACGGGCCGATGCCCAGCGCCCGCTCCAGCGGGTCGTCACCGGTCGTGCCCGGCTCGACCAGGTCGAGGATCTGCGCCATCAGCGAGCGCAGGACCGCGACCTCCGCCGGGTCGAAGTCGGCGATCACCGAGCCCTCGGGGCCCGCCGTGAACCCGCTGCTCACGACTGCTTCTGCACGGTGGCCCACAGGCCGTAGGAGTGCATGATCTGCACGTCGCGCTCCATCTCCTCACGGGTGCCGCTGGAGACCACGGCCTTGCCCTTGCGGTGCACGTCGAGCATCAGCTTCTCCGCCTTCTCCTTGGAGTAGCCGAACACGGTCTGGAAGACGTACGTCACGTACGACATCAGGTTGACCGGGTCGTTCCAGACGATGGTCAGCCACGGCAGATCGGGCCGCACGTCCATCGCCGGACGCGCGACCTCCATCGGAGCAGTGCCACCCACGTTCCCCAGTCTGCCCTACTCCGGGCCTAGTCTTCGACTCGTGACGATGAGCATGAGCAGTGCGTTGCTGACGGATCACTACGAGCTGACGATGCTGCAGGCGGCGCTGCGCAGCGGCGCCGCCTGCCGGGGCGCCGTTTTCGAGGTCTTCGCCCGGCGGCTGCCCGGGGCGCGGCGCTACGGAGTGGTCGCCGGCACCGGCCGGGTGCTGGACGCGCTGGAGGGCTTCCGGTTCGGCGAGGACGAGCTCGCCTTCCTGCGGGACGGCAACGTGGTGGACGGCCCCACCCTGGACTTCCTCGCCGGCTACCGCTTCTCCGGCCGGGTGTACGGCTACCGCGAGGGCGACTGCTACTTCCCCGGCTCCCCCATCCTCACTGTCGAGGGCACGTTCGCCGAGGCCGTGCTGCTGGAGACGCTCATCCTGTCGATCCTCAACCACGACTGCGCGATCGCCACGGCCGCCTCCCGGATGGTCCACGCCGCGGGGTCCCGGCCGATCATCGAGATGGGCTCCCGGCGCACCCACGAGGCGTCCGCGGTGGCCGCCGCCCGCGCCGCGTACCTGTGCGGGTTCGCCGCCACCTCCAACCTGATGGCCGGCCGCGTGTACGGCGTGCCGACGGCGGGGACCGCCGCCCACGCGTTCACCCTGCTGCACGACTCGGAGGAGCAGGCCTTCCGGGCCCAGCTCGACGCGCTCGGCACGGGCACCACGCTCCTGGTGGACACCTACGACGTGGCGCAGGCCGTACGGACCGCGGTGGAGCTCGCCGGACCGGAGCTGGGCGCGGTCCGGCTCGACTCCGGCGACCTGGGCGAGGCCGCGCACGAGGTGCGCGCGCAGCTCGACGCGCTGGGCGCGCACCGCACCCGCATCCTGGTCACCAGCGACCTCGACGAGCACGCCATCGCGGCGCTGGCCGCCGCCCCGGTGGACGGCTACGGCGTCGGCACCTCACTTGTCACCGGCTCCGGCTCCCCCACGGCCGCCCTCGTCTACAAGCTCGTCGCCCGCGAGGACGCCTCCGGCGTCATGCGCCCGGTGGCCAAGAAGTCGGTCGGCAAGCCGAGCCGGGGCGGACGCAAGGAGGCCTTCCGCGAGCTCGACGAGTCGGGTACGGCCGTCGCCGAGCTGGTGACGACCTCCGGCGACCGGCCGGCCGGAGCCCGCCCCCTCCAGGCCGAGCTGGTCCGCGACGGCGAGATCGTGGGCCGCGAGAGCCTGGACGAGGCCCGCGCCCGCCACCGCCGCGCCTTCGCGGAGCTTCCCGCCGTCGCCCACCAGCTCTCCCGGGGCGACGTGGCGCTGCCGACCGTGTTTGACTAGCACCATGGCAACCGCGCTGATCATCGTCGACGTCCAGAACGACTTCTGCGAGGGCGGCAGCCTCGCGGTGGGCGGCGGCGCCGAGGTGGCCGCCGCCATCTCCCGGCACGCCTCCTCCCACCCCTACGACCACGTCGTGGCCACCCGCGACTACCACGTCGACCCGGGCGACCACTTCGCCGCCGAACCCGACTTCGTGCTCTCCTGGCCCGCGCACTGCGTGGCCGGGACCCCGGGCGCGGACTTCCACCCCGCCTTCGACACCGGGCGCGTGGAGGAGGTGTTCAGCAAGGGCGCCCACTCGGCCGCCTACAGCGGTTTCGAGGGCGCCTCCGCCGACGGCGTGCGCCTGGCGGACTGGCTCGCCGAGCGTCATGTGCACGCGGTGGACGTGGTCGGCATCGCCACCGACCACTGCGTGCGGGCCACGGCCCTGGACGCGGTGGAGAACAACCTGGCCGTCCACGTGCTGCTGGACCTGACCGCGGGCGTCGCCCGCCAGACCACCGAGGCCGCCGTCGCCGAGCTCGACTCCGCCGGAGTCCTCCTGAGCGGCGCCCCGGTGGTCCGTTCCGCCTGAGGCGGCGTCAGGCCGCCGGGGGCATCCCCAGGAGGTGGATGATCCGGTCGAGCTTCCCGTCCATGGTCCCGAAGTCCTCCTTCAGTCCCGCGACATCCGATTTCAGGCCCGCGACATCCTGCTTGACCTCGACCATGTCCGACTTCAGGCCCGCGACATCCCGCTTGACCTCGACCATGTCCGACTTCAGGCCCGCGACATCCGCCTTCAGGCCCGTGACATCCGTCTTGAGGACCGCGACATCCCGCTTGACCTCGTTGAGGTCTTCCTTGGTGGCGAACCTCTCAAGATCCTTCTTGGTTGCGAGAGTGTCCATCTTCACCAGGATCTGCCCGATTACGGGAGCCATGTACTCCACGACTTCTTCCCTGATCTTCGCGCGGATGATCTCGTCGATCATGTGTCCTCTTTCCGAGAGTACCCGAGTGGCACCTGGAGGGGGCGGGGCCGATGACGTGGGAACGCTACAGGATTCGACTACGGCAGGCATGCAATCGATCACCCTGTGTCAATGAAGAGGTAAACGCAGCCACCACCGGATGGGACAGGAGTATGACGGAGAGTCGCGATCCTCAACCTCACGGTGGTGACTCGTATGCTCCTGCTCGGCGTCCTGTGGCTGCTCGCGGCTCCGGTGTGCGTGTGGCTGCTGGTCCGCGGCCGCGGCCGCGGTCCGGCCCGGCTCGGCGGCCTGCTCGTGCTCGCCGGGCTGGAGGCCGCCACGTTCTGGCTCGTTCCGGAGACCGGGTCACCGGCCCCGCTCTCCCGTCCCGTGTCCGCCGCACCGCCAGAACCGGCCGCGCCCGCCTGCTCGGCCCGGCCGCCCGTTCCCGAGCAGGTGAGGCCGACCAGGAAGAAGCACGGGCTCCGGGCCGTGACGCTCTCCTGGACGGCGGCGGCGGACGAGTGCGGCACCGCGACCGTCGTCCTCCAGCGCAGGAACCACAGGATCAGGGTGTGGCTGCACGAGGGGACGGGCCCTGCACCCGCCGGGGCCCGGACGGTCCCGGTGACCGTGGCGGGCGGGACGGCCTCCGCCGAGCTCCGGTTCGATCCGCCGCTGCCGGGCCGGAGCGAGCTCACGGCCGTCGACGGGCGCACCGGCCGTCCCGTCGCCCTGCGCTGACCCGCACCGGACCCGGAGGCCCCTCAGAGCGCCCGGGGCCCGGAGGGGTCTCCGGGTCCGGCTACCGGGAGCGCTGGGTGGCCCAGAGGCGGATCCTGTCGATCCGCTCCTGCACCTGCTCCGCGGTGGCCTGGGCGATGGCGGGGCCCCCGCAGGCGCGGCGGAGCTCGGCGTGGATGACGCCGTGGGGCTGGCCGGTCCGGTGGTTCCACGCGCCGACCAGGCCGTTGAGCTCCTTGCGGAGGTTGGCGATCAGCTCGTGCGGGGCGAGCTGGGGCTCCTTGGGCTCAGGCGCCTTCCGCTTGGCCTTGAGCTGGTCGGACTGGCGTTTGCTCAGCAGGGTCCGGACCTGGTCGGGCTCCAGCAGTCCGGGCAGGCCGAGGAAGTCCTCCTCCTCCGGGGAGCCGGGCTCGGCGGCGGCGCCGAACTCGCCGCCGTCGAACAGCACCCGGTCGAAGGTGGCGACCGCCTCCAGCGTCTCGAACGGCAGCTCGTCGCCGACGACATCGGGGTTGTCCTTCTTCCGGTTGGCGTCCTCGACGAGGAAGTCGTCGAGCCCCTCCTCGGGGAGCTTGCGGTCGAGGACGTGGTCGCGCTCGGCCTCCATCTCCCCGGCCAGGCCCATCAGGTTGGGCACCGACGGCAGGAAGACCGAGGCGAACTCGCCGCGTTTGCGCGCCCGGACGAAGCGGCCGACGGCCTGGGCGAAGAACAGCGGCGTCGAGGTGCTGGTGGCGTAGACGCCGACGGCCAGGCGCGGGATGTCGACGCCCTCGGAGACCATCCGGACCGCGACCAGCCAGCGCTCCTGCGACGCCGAGAACTGCTTGATCTTCTTGGACGCCTCGGGGTCGTCGGAGAGCACGACCGTGGCGCCCTGGCCGGTGATCGTGCGGATGTGCCGGGCGTAGGCGCGGGCCGTCTCGTGGTCGGTGGCGATCACCAGGCCGCCCGCGTCGGGAACGCCCCTGCGCACCTCGGTCAGGCGCCGGTCGGCCGCGTGCAGCACCTGCCGGATCCAGTCGCCCTTGGGGTCGAGCGCGGCCTTCCACGCCTGGCCGAGCTGGTCCTTGGTGAGCGGGGTGCCGAGCGTCGCGGCGATCTCGTCGCCCGCCCGCGTCCGCCAGCGCATCTCGCCGGAGTAGGCGAGGAAGATGACCGGCCGGACGACGCCGTCGGCGAGCGCCGGGCCGTACCCGTAGGAGTAGTCGGAGACGCTGCGCCGCACGCCCTCGCCGTCCTCGGCGTAGGTCACGAACGGGATCGGGTTGACGTCGGACCGGAACGGGGTGCCGGTCAGCGCCAGGCGTCGCGCGGCGGGCTCGAACGCCTCGCGCACGCCGTCGCCCCAGGACTTGGCGTCGCCCGCGTGGTGGATCTCGTCGAAGATCACCAGTGTCTTGCGGGCCTCGGTCCGGGCGCGGTGCAGCGCCGGGTGCATCGAGACCTGCGCGTAGGTGACCGCCACCCCGGCGTAGTCGCGGGAGGTCGCGCCCTGGCTGTTCTTGAACTCGGGGTCGATCGCGATGCCGGCCCTCCCGGCGGCGTCGGCCCACTGCTGCTTGAGGTGCTCGGTGGGGGTGACGATCGTGATCGCCCGGACGATCCCCCGGGAGAGCAGGTCGCTCGCGATGCGCAGCGCGAATGTCGTCTTGCCCGCGCCCGGCGTGGCGACCGCCAGGAAGTCGCGCGGCTCGCGCCTGCTGTAGAGGTCGAAGGCCTCCTGCTGCCATGCGCGCAGCTTCGGCGCGGTCCCCCAGGCGGCCCGGTCGGGGAACGAGGGGGAGAGGTGGGAGGCGGCGAAGGTGCTCATGCGCCCCTCCTCACCCGCAGGCCCGTCGGGGCGTTCGCAACACCGCTGTGTCTGATGGCTCGCTCGCTTCGCTCACTCACAATTTCCCCAGACTAATCGCCATCGCCGACAGGACGTGCCGGTCGCCCGAGATCCTCGTCAAGGTCATCTCCTCGTGCTAGGGGCCCCACGACCCGGTACGGCTGCGCCCGCCTGTCCCCTCCCGCCGCCCCGCGCGCCCCCTCACCAGGCGTTCCGCGGGCGCGCGGGGCGGGCCGCCGTCACGCCCTGCGGATGCCGGCGACCACCGCCTCGATCCCGGCGCGCACCCCGGGGCCGTCGGGCTTGGCCACCGCGACCACGACCACCGGGGGCCCGCCCGGCCCGGTGAGGAACACCACACGCAGATACGCCGGGCCGTTGACCACGTCGCGGTACTCCGCCCGGAGGGTGCGGCTGTGCCCGGTCCACCCGCCGGCGGCGACCGGCCGGTCGTCGTCGACCTCCACCTCGTCGCCGTGGAGCAGCAGCCTGCCGTACAGGTCGGCGAGACCGACCGCGGCCTCGCGCGGGTCGGCGGCCGGCTCCCCCGGTCCGACCAGCACCGTCACCGCCGCGCCGTCGCCGGCCGCCGAGGTGAACCCGGTGACCGGCGGCACCGCGCCCTGCCGCCACCCGGCGGGCAGCGGGTAGCCGACGCCCGCGGCCGGGTCGCTCACCCGCGCGGGCGGGTCGGCGGAGGGCAGGGTCCGCAGCGCCAGGACGCCCGCGGCGACGGCCACCGCGGCGCAGGCCGCCAGGGCGAGCGCGCCGAGCAGGAGGCGGCGCAGGCGGCGCGGGACCCGGCGCCGGGGCGGCGTGGCGGGCGTGCCGTACCAGCGGGCCGAGGGCGGCAGGTCGTCATCGCCGGACGCCTCGTAGGGACGCGCCCGGCCGGGCAGCGCGGCGCTCCACCCCGGCTCCCCGGGCGGCGCCCGGTGCGGAGACCCCTGCGGCGGCCAGGCCGGCGGAGGCTCCCCCGGCCGCGGGCCCCCCGGCCGGGGCTCTCCCGGGGAAGGCTCCCCCGGCGGCTCCCGCAGCGGCCGTACCCTGCTCGGGGGCGCGTGCGGCGGCCGCTTCCGGCGGGGCGGTTCGTCCAAGGATCCTCCTCCCGGCGGTCAGCGCACTCCCGTCCTACCATGCACCGGCCGCGGGGATCCGGCCAGAGGCGATCACCGATATGGGGCGAAGGTCAGGAGGCGTCGCGCATGCGGCCCGCGGCGGCCGCGCCGGCCAGCCCGATCACCGCCATCAGGGCGACGATCGTGAGATAGCCGGTGGCGATGTCGTCGTGGCCGATCAGGTTGACCAGCACGCCGCCGAAGCCGATGGTGAGCCCGCTGCCCAGGGTGTCGACGACCTGCAGGGCGGCGGAGTTCGCGCCCTGCTCGGCGTCGGGCGACTGCCGCATGGCGGTGACGTTCACGCTGGGCATGCTGACGCCCATGCCGAGCCCGGCGACCAGCCAGGCGGGGGCCATGAGCCAGCCGGTCAGCCCCGGGACGAGCCCGAGCCCGGTCAGCAGGATGCCCGCGGTGACGGCGGCGGCGCCCAGCCGGACCAGCAGGGCGCGGTCCCACTCGCGGCGGGCCTGCAGGTAGGAGCCGGTGCTCCAGCCGAGGGCGCCGACGGTGAGTGCGATCCCGGCCTGGGCCAGGCCGAAGCCGAGTTCCTTCTCCAGCACCAGCGGGATGTAGGAGTTGACCCCGAAGAACGCCGCGGCGAGGACGCCGCGCATCATGATCGTGGTGGGCAGCCCCCTGCCGAACCTGAGCGAGCCCGCCGGCAGCAGCCGGGGCAGTCCCGCGGCGAGGGCGGCCAGGCCCGCCGCGGTGGCGATCCCGCCGGTCACCGGGTCGGTGTGCAGCCGGTCCGCCCCGGCGAGCAGCACCCCGGCGCCGACGGCCGTCGCCAGGGCCGCCAGGGTCATCGGCAGCGGCCGGGAGCGGGGGCCCGATCCGGGGGCGGAGCCGGAGCCGGGGGCCGGAGTCTCGCCCCCGTCTCCGCGCAGCGCGGGAAGCAGCATCACCAGGGCGGGGACCACCAGCGGGACGATCCCGTAGAAGACCCAGCGCCAGCCGACCGTGCCGGCGATGATCCCGCTGACGCCGGGACCGACCAGAGCGGGCAGCACCCAGGCCGCCGAGAGCGCGGCGAAGATCCTGGGCCGGGCCTCGGGGGCGTAGACCCGGGCGATCATGACGTAGATCGCGACGATGGCGGAGCCGCCGCCCAGCCCCTGGACCACGCGGGCGGCGATGAAGACCTCCTTGGACCAGGCCGCTCCGGCCAGGGCCATGCCCGCCGTGAACAGGCCCACGCCGAGCAGGAACGGCACCGCGTGGCCCCGTCGGTCGGACCAGAGTCCGGCGACCACGTTGGCGAACAGGCCGGCGATCAGGAAGGCCGAGATGCTGATGCCGTACAGGTCGAGCGCGTCGAGGGCCTCGGAGACGGCGGGCATGACCGTGCTGATGGACATGCCCTCGAAGGCGATCAGCGTGACGACGAGCAGGATGCCGAGCGAGGCCGTGCGGTAGAGCGGACCGAAGATCCGGGGCGGTTCGTATGGAGCGTCAAGTGTCTTCGGTGCTGTCACCCGTCAAGGGTAATGTCCCCTTCGTCCCGCCGGTACGCGGCCCACGAGTCCTGCATCCGGGCCGCCTGCCCTCTGGTGAACGCGGACATGCAGGCGTCGTGGGAGTAGTCCATGAAGTTGTGGACCGGGTCCGGGCCGTCTCCCGGGCAGGTGTCCTTGCCCGCCGGGCAGCCCATGGTGGGGTGGGCCTCCGGCGGCGTGTCGGCGACCGCGTCCCCGGGAGCCCGGCAGCCGTTCTCGAAGGTGTGCAGCAGCCCCAGCCAGTGGCCGATCTCGTGGACCCCGGTGTAGCCGAGGTCGAAGTCGCGCAGCGACCCGCCGGGCAGGCTGCGCCAGTCGACGACCACGCCGTCGAGCCGGGGCTCGGCGGCGTACCAGTGCGGGTAGGTGGAGTAGCCGAGCACCAGCCGGCCGAGCTGCGCGACGTAGAGGTTGAGCGTGCCGGAGCCGCCCCTGCGCAGGCGTTTCATCTCCCGCTCGTGGGTGATCGGGTCCCGGAACCAGGCGGGGTTCTCGGTCCGGGTGAGGCCGTCGAGCCGGAACCGGATGCCCGTGTCGGCCCCGCCGAACCGGCCGCCGTAGGCGTCGTTGAGGACGGCCAGCTGCCGCTGCACCGCGCCGTCCGGGGCGCCCTGGGCGCCGTCGGTGATCACGTGCACCCAGGTCGGGACGGTGACCGGGGTCCAGGCCGCCCGGCGGAGCACCGGTCGGCGCGCGTCCAGGGCCGCGATCATCTCCGCGACCTGCTCCGGCCCGGGCGCGCGGGGCTCGGGCCCCCGGCCCGGAGACGCGGCCCGCGCGGCGACCGGGCAGCCGGCCGGGCCCGCCGCGGAGACGGCCGCGCCCGGCGGGGCGGCCGCCCGCACCGGAAGGGCCGCCCGTTCCGGGACCGCCGCCGGGAACCGTGCCGGAGCCACGACGGTGACCGGAGCAACGGCGTCCGCCGGAGCCGCGGACGTCCCCGGGGGTCCGTCAGGGGCGGTGCCCGCCCCCGGGGGCGCGGTGCCCGCGGCGAGCAGGCATGCCGAGACGACGGCGATCGCGCGCGAAACCATGACTCCCCCGATAAGCCATCCGACCTGGCCGGATGTCGCTTCTCAGCGACATCCCGACCGTAGCCTCATCGGCGGCGATCACCCGTGAGCAACACTCACTCGTTGTTGCCGTCTTCGCCCTTGGGCAGGCCCTCGTAGATCTCCTTGCACTCGGGGCAGACCGGGAACTTCTGCGGGTCGCGGTTCGGCACCCAGACCTTGCCGCAGAGCGCGCGCACCGGGATGCCGCTGAGCGCACTCTCCATGATCTTGTTCTTCTCGACGTAGTGGGCGAACCGCTCGTGGTCGCCGTCGCCGTGCGACAGGTCCGGCCGTACGTCGCTCTCAGGAAGGATCTTCGTGCTCACCCTCCCGAGTTTATGCGCGCGCCGCCCCGGGCCGCCCACCGGCACGGTCCCGGAAACGGGTACGGCTCCCGCCGGGCGGCGGCGGGAGCCGTACCGGGAGCGGGAGCCGTCGCGGGAGCGGCGCGGGTCAGCCCATGTGGACCGGGGCGCCCTCGGTCTTGCGGCCGGCCTTGACGACCAGCGCGAGCAGCGCGGCGAGGATCGCCACACCGGTGCTGACCTGGAAGCCGAGCTGCATGCCCTCCAGGAAGGAGGAGTTCACCACCCCGGTGATCGCCTGGGCCACCGCCTCGGGCGTGCCGGGCTGGACGGGCGCCTCGGCGAAGGACGCGGCCTGGGTGACGCCCGCCATCTGCTCCGGAGGCAGCGCCGGGAGCCCGGCCGCGCTCCAGTGGCCCGGGAGCACGTCGCCCACCCTGCCCGCGACGATCGCGCCGAGCACCGCGGTGCCCAGCGAGCCGCCGACCTGCATCGCCGACTGCTGCATGCCTCCGGCGACGCCGCTGAGCTCCTCGGGGGCGTTGCCCACGATGATCTCGGTGGCGCCGACCATGACCGGTGAGAGGCCGAAGGCCAGCAGCACGAACGGGACCGCGCTGGCCATGTAGCCGTCCTCCAGGCCCAGGCGGGACAGGAGGAACATCGCCGTGGCGGTGATCACCATGCCCACCGCGATCGGGATCTTCGGGCCGAACTTGCTGATCGCCGCACCCGCCAGCGGCGAGGCGACGATCATTCCCGCGCTCATCGGGAGCATGCGGATGCCTGCGTCCAGCGGGTCCAGGCCGTGCACGCCCTGGAAGTAGAACGTGAGGAAGAACATCGCGCCGAACATCGAGAACGCCATCAGCACCATCAGCACGGTGCCGACCGAGACCGACAGGTTGCCGAACAGGCTCAGCGGGACCAGCGGCTCGGCGGCCTTGCCCTGCCACCAGACGAACGCCGCTCCGAGCACCACGGCCCCGGCGAGGAAGGCGAGCGTCGCGGTGTCGCCCCAGCCGTACTCGGGGGCCTTGATGATCGCCCAGATCAGGCAGAACATGGCGCCCGAGAGCAGCACGACGCCGAGCCAGTCGACCTTGGACAGGGACTCCGCCCTGCTCTCCCTGATGACGAGCATGCCGACGATCAGCGCGACGATGCCGACCGGGACGTTGATGAAGAAGACCGACTGCCAGTTGACGTTCTCCACCAGCAGGCCGCCGACGATGGGGCCGGCCGCGCTGGACAGGCCGATCGTGGCGCCCCAGATGCCGATCGCCATGTTGAGCTTCTCGGCCGGGAAGGCGGCGCGGAGCAGGGCGAGGGCGGCGGGCTGGAGCAGCGCGCCGAACAGGCCCTGGAGCACGCGGAAGGCGATCAGCATGCCGATGGAGTCGCTCAGGCCGATCGCGAGCGAGGTGAGCGCGAAACCGGCGATGCCGATCATGAAGATCCGCTTGTGCCCGAACAGGTCGCCGAGCTTGCCCGCGGTGATCAGGAAGACCGCGAGCGCCAGCAGGTAGCCGCTGGTCACCCACTGCAGGTCGGCGAGGGAGGCCTTGAGCTCCTCACCGATCACGGGGTTGGCGATGGCGACGACCGTGCCGTCGAGCATCACCATCATCACGCCGAGCGAGACCGCCAGCAGAGTGAGCCAAGGGTGACCCTGCCTGGACGATGTGCCCGGTCCGGATGGCGGCGGTGACGCCACCGCCGTCTTGGCGTTGGCCATGGAAGGGTCCCCCTCATCGATTCGATAGATCCCACCTTGGGATGTCAGCTCAGGTAATTTATGTCAGCCGCTGACAGATGACAAATCCTTTTATTGGGCAGTACATGACTTATGGCAGACTGTGAACCCTACGTTGCGAGGAGGTGACAGCCATGAACCAGCCCGGACTGCGGGAGCGCAAGAAGCGCAAGACGCGGCTGGCACTGATCGACGCCGCCCTCGACCTCTTCGCCGCCCAAGGCTACGAGGCCACCACCGTCGACCAGATCGCGGCCGCCGTGGACGTCTCGCCCCGCACGTTCTTCCGCTACTTCGCGACCAAGGAGGACGTCGCGCTCTCCTCTCCCGTCGACGGGCAGGAGGTGATGCTGAGGGAACTGGCCGCCCGTCCCGCCGAGGAGCCGCCCTTCGTCGCACTCGGCCACGCCATGCGCGCGGTCGTCACCGCGCTGCAGGAGGGGGACCTGACCGAGACCGCGAGGTTCCTCAAGACCCGCGAGCTCGTCGAGAGCACCCCCGCGCTCTTCGCCGGGAGCATCCGCCGGATGATGGAGAACGAGCGGCGGCTGATCGCCGAGATCGCCCGGCGCGAGAGCACCTCCCCCGACGACCTCCTGCCCCACTTCGCGGTCTCCCTGTTCACCGCCGTGGCCCGGGTCGGCTTCGAGTCCTGCCACCCCCGCAGCCCGCAGGACCTGCCCGCCTTCGGCGAGCGCCTGGAGCAGATCCTCGCCCTGGCCGAGCGCTCCCTCCGCCCCGGCTGGGACCGGCCCCGGAGCGGCGCCGACGCGGCGCGGCCCGGGGGCTGACGACCGGCTCCCGCCCGGTCGCGGCGGACCCCCGGCCGGTCCACCGGCGCCCCGCGGCGGGCGCCGGCCGTGCGGAGGCGCCCGCCGCGGCGGTCAGTTCATCGAGGGGTCGTCGGGGCAGGTCGCCACGTAGGCGAGCTCGCCGCGCTGGCGGCGCAGCACCGCCCGCCACAGGGAGCCGGGGTCGTCGTGGAAGGTGTCGCCGGGCTCGGCGTCCACCAGGTACCACGCGCCCTCCGCGATCTCCGCCTCCAACTGCCCGGCGGTCCATCCCGCGTAGCCGGCGAAGATCCGCATCTGGGCGATCTCCCCGGCGAGGATCTCCGGCGGGGCGTCGAGGTCGACGGTGCCCAGCCGGGAGACCGCCGCGGTGCCGGTGTGCAGCCGCCGCCAGCCCAGGGGCTCCTGCCCGCTCGGGACCGCGGCCAGCGCCAGGGCGCTGTCGGTCTGGACCGGACCGCCCTGGAAGAGCACGGACGGGCCGGTGACCAGGGCGTCCCAGGTGGGCAGCACCTGGGTCACCGCGATGTCGCTCGGCCGGTTGAGCACCACGCCGAGGGTGCCCCCCTCGAGATCGTGCTCGAGGATCAGGACCACGCAGCGCCGGAAGTTGGGATCCTCGAGCTTCGGTGTGGCCACCAGCAGCGCCCCAACATAGATCGCCTCCGCCATCCCTCCATCATGATGGGTGGAAGCCCGGTTGCGCCGCCCCACCCCCCATCTCGCCCTCCCGGACGCGCGGTCGCGGCGCGGCCTTCCGTGAAAAGCGGTGGAACGCCCGCCGGGGCGGCGCCCGCCCCCGGTCGCGCCGCCTACGCCTCGGTCATGCCGGTGCGGGCCCGGCCCCCGGCCGACTCGCGCACGGCCGCCGCGACGGCGCCCGCCACGTCCGGGTGGAACACGCTGGGGATGATGTAGTTCGGGCCGAGCTCCTCGGCGGTGACCACCGCGGCCAGGGCGCGGGCCGCGGCCAGCAGCATCTCCTCGCTGACCACGCTGGCCTGGGCGTCGAGCAGGCCGCGGAAGACACCCGGGAAGGCCAGCACGTTGTTGATCTGGTTCGGGTAGTCGGACCTGCCGGTGGCCACCACGGCGGCGTGCTCGCGGGCGTCGTCGGGCGAGACCTCGGGCTCGGGGTTGGCCAGGGCGAAGACCACGGCGTCCTCGGCCATCGTGGCGATGTCGTCGCCGTTGAGGATGCCGGGGGCGGAGACCCCGATGAACACGTCGGCGCCCTTGACCGCGCCGCGCAGGTCGCCGGAGTACCCCTCGGCGTTGGTGTGGCCGGCGATCCACCGCAGCGAGTCGTCCAGGTCGTCGCGGCCCAGGTGCACCGCGCCCCGGTAGTCGCAGACGATCACGTTGCGCGCGCCGGCCGCGAGCAGCAGGCGCAGCACGGCCGTGCCCGCCGCACCGGCCCCGGCGAGCGTGATGCGGACCCCGGACAGGTCCTTGCCGACCACGCGCAGCGCGTTGGTCAGCGCGGCCAGCACGCAGATCGCGGTGCCGTGCTGGTCGTCGTGGAAGACCGGGATGTCCAGCAGCTCGCGCAGCCGCCGCTCCACCTCGAAGCAGCGCGGCGCCGAGATGTCCTCCAGGTTGATGCCGCCGAAGCCGGGGGCGATGCAGCGGACGATCTCAACGATCTTGTCGACGTCCTGGGTGTCCAGGCAGATCGGCCAGGCGTCGATGTCGGCGAACCGCTTGAACAGCGCGGCCTTGCCCTCCATGACGGGCAGCGCGGCGGCCGGGCCGATGTTGCCCAGACCGAGCACGGCCGAGCCGTCGGTGACCACGGCGACGCTGTTGCGTTTGATCGTCAGGCGGCGGGCGTCCTCGGGGTTGCGGGCGATCGCCATGGAGACCCGGGCGACGCCGGGCGTGTAGGCCATGGAGAGCTCGTCGCGGTTGCGCAGCGGCACCTTCGACTTCATCTCGATCTTGCCGCCGAGGTGCATGAGGAAGGTCCGGTCGGAGACCTTGTGGATGACGACGCCCTCGACGACGTCGAGCTTGTCGACGATTGCCTGGGCGTGGTCGGTGTCACGCGCGGCGCAGGTGACGTCGATGCGCAGGGTCTCGTGGCCGGCGGTGGTCACGTCGAGCGCGGTGACCACACCTCCGGCGGACTCGACGGCGTGGGTGAGCTGGCTGACGGCCTTGCCGCCGGCCGGCACCTCCAGGCGCACGGTGATGGAGTACGACACGCTCGGCACTGTGGCCACCGTCAATCCGCTCCTTCGCGACCGACCAGGTTCGGGGGTCCTCCCATCGTGCCACTCCCGGGCGGGTGTCCGCGCCCCGGGAGTCAGCCGAGGGCCGCCGACGCGGTGGCGATCAGCTCCACGCAGGCGTCCACCGGGATGGTCGTGCTGTCGAGGACCAGGTGGTACAGCGTGGGCGAGGCGGGGTCGGTCCGGTAGAAGTGGCGGACGTAGGCGGTGCGCGCCCGGTCGTTCTCCTCCACCAGCTTGCGCGCCTCGCGGGCGCTCATCCCGCCGGCCTCCGCCGTCCGCAGGATCCGCCGGCTCTGCAGGGCGTCCAGGCGGACGTGCAGGGCGCCGGGGTGGCCGGCCAGGACGAGGGCCCCCGCGCGGCCGAGGATCACCCCGCCGCGGTCCCGCGCGATCTGCCTGATCACCCCTTCGGTGTGGGTGACGAAGTCCTCGGGGGGCAGGGGCATGGAGCCCGGCAGGTAGACGTCGACGCCGCCGAACGTGGCCGTCGGGAGCCGTACGGCTCCCGACAGCAGCCAGCCGAGCCCGTGCTCGGAGCGGTCGTCGTGGGCGAGCGCCTCCTCCAGCGTGCAGCCGAGCTCCTCGGCCACCGCCCCGGGGATCGCCCGGTCCACGAAGGGCACGCCGAGGCGATCGGCCACCGCGGGGCCGATCACGCTGCCGGCGGTGCCGTACGTGGCGGAGATGGTGACGACCCGCATACCTCGTTCATGCCCGTAAAACCGTACCCGTATGACACTTTTGTCCCGCGATTACGCGTTCCGCGGTTACGCGGGCTCAGAACAGGGCGGAGGCGAGGTTCCTGCGGGCCCTGGCGACGGACGGGTCGTCCGCCGGGAGCGTGTCGAACAGGCCGAGCAGGTGCACCCGCACCCGGTCGCGGTCGTCGCCCGCGGTCCGGCGCACGACCCCGACGAGGCGGTCGAAGGCGGCGTCCACCTCGCCGGAGAGCAGCTCGAAGTCCGCGGCCAGGAGCTGCGCCCCGATGTCGGCCGGGTCGCCCAGGCGGCGCTCCACGTCGGCGGGGTCGACGTCCTGGGTCCGCCGGATCAGACCGAGCCCCGCCAGGCCCAGCTTCGCGTCCTCGTGGTTCGGCGAGCGGGCCAGCAGCCGCTGGTAGGCGGCCGCGGCGGCGTCGAGGTCACCGGCGTCGACGGCCTGCTCGGCGGCGAGGACGTCCGGGTCCACCGGGGGCTCCTCCGGCCGGCCCTCGGCCCCGTCCTCCTCGGAGGGCGGCGGCAGGTACTGGGCCAGGGCCTCCATGAGCTGGGACAGCCAGTCGCGCAACTGCGGCTCGGTGGCGATGCCGGGCACCACCGCCACCGGCTGGCCCTGGAAGATGGCGTACAGGGCGGGCACGTTCTGCACCCGGAGCGCCTGGGCGATCTGCTGGCTGACCTCGACGTCCACCCGGGCCAGCGTCCACCGGCCCGCGTTCTCCGCGGCCAGCTTCTCCAGCAGCAGGCTGTACTGCCTGGCCTGCTCGGCACGGGTGACGGTGAGCTCGAGCAGCACCAGGCTGTTCATGGAACGCTCGACGACCTCGGCCGAGAAGGTGGCGTCGTCGACATCGATGACCTGCGCCGGAACGCCTCCGCTCTGCTGCGCGGCGGTCTCCCGCCGTGCCTGCGCCTCCAGCGCCTGCTTGCGCGCGCCGAGGTCCACGGCACCGTAGAGCGATCCGGGTCGAGTGAAGTCCGCTGGGCTCATGTCCCCAATCCTGCCGCATCACGGGCCCGTCACGGGCCACGGCGCCCGCGAGGGGGCGCCGGTGCACCGGACCGGGGAGCGGAGCGGGCAGGCGGCGGGCGGGCGGCGGGCGGGCGTCGGGGGGAAGGCGCCGGCCGCCCGCCCCCGAGCCGGCCGTGCGGGGCGCGGCCCGTCAGCACAGTCAGAAACGGGCGGGCTCGGTGTAGACGCCCCAGACGTCGCGCAGGGCGTCGCAGATCTCGCCCAGCGTGGCCTCGGCGCGGACCGCGCCGAGCATGGCCGGGATCATGTTGCCCTCGCCCCGGGCGATCCGGACCAGCTCGGCCAGGGAGGCGTCCACGGCCGCCCGGTCGCGGGCCGCGCGGCGCTCGGCCAGGACCCGGTTCTGCTCGCGCTCGACCTCGTGGCTCACCCGCAGGATCTCCAGGGGCTCGTCGATGGAGGCGGTGTGGCAGTTCACCCCGACGATCCGCTTCTCGCCCTTCTCCAGCTTGCGCTGGTAGTCGAAGGCCGCCTCGGCGATCTCGGACATGAACCAGCCGTCCTCGATCCCGCGCAGGATGCCGGAGGTCATCGAGCCGTCGGAGCCCATCTCCCGGATCCTGGCGAAGATCGCCTCGGCCTCCGCCTCGATGCGGTCGGTCAGCGCCTCGACGTACCAGGATCCGCCGAGCGGGTCGGCGACGTTGACGACCTCGGTCTCCTCCATGATCACCTGCTGGGTGCGCAGCGCGATCTCGGCGGCCTTCTCCGTGGGCAGCGCGAGAACCTCGTCCAGCGCGTTGGTGTGCAGCGAGTTCGTCCCGCCCAGCACGGCCGCCAGCGCCTCGATCGCGGTGCGGACCACGTTGTTGTACGGCTGCTGCCCGGTCAGCGAGACCCCGGCCGTCTGGGTGTGGAAGCGCAGCCACTGCGCCTTGTCCGTCCTGGCGCCGTAGACGTCGCGCAGCCACCGGGCCCAGATCCGCCGGGCGGCGCGGAACTTGGCGATCTCCTCGAAGAAGTCGATGTGCGCGTCGAAGAAGAACGACAGGCCGGGGGCGAAGACGTCGACGTCGAGCCCGCGCGACAGGCCGAGCTCCACGTAGCCGAACCCGTCGGCCAGGGTGAAGGCCAGCTCCTGCGCGGCCGTGGAGCCGGCCTCGCGGATGTGGTAGCCGGAGACGCTGAGCGGCTTGTAGGCCGGGATCTCGGCGGCGCAGAACTCCATCAGGTCGCCGATCAGGCGCAGGTGCGGCTCGGGGGCGAACAGCCACTCCTTCTGCGCGATGTACTCCTTGAAGATGTCGGTCTGGAGCGTGCCGTTGAGCCTTCCGGCCGGGACGCCCTGCCGCTCGGCGGCGACGACGTACATGCAGAAGATCGGGACGGCCGGGCCGCTGATCGTCATCGAGGTGGTGGTGTCGCCGAGCGGGATGCCGTCGAAGAGCAGGTCCATGTCGAGCGCGGAGTCGATCGCCACCCCGCAGTGGCCGACCTCTCCGAGGGACCGCGGGTCGTCGGAGTCGCGACCCATCAGGGTCGGCATGTCGAAGGCCACGCTCAGTCCGCCGCCGCCGGCGCCCAGGATCATCTTGTAGCGCTCGTTGGTCTGCCGGGCGTTGCCGAAGCCGGCGAACTGCCGGATGGTCCAGGCCTTGCCCCGGTAGCCGGTGGGGTGCAGGCCCCGGGTGAAGGGATACTCCCCCGGCCAGCCGATGCGCCCGAACCGCGGGTCGTCCCCGGAGGGCCCGTAGACCGGCTCCACCTCCAGGCCGGAGAGGGTCCGGAACTCGGACTCGCGCTTGGCGGCCCTGTCGAACCGCGCCTGCCAGCGCGCCCGTCCCGCCTCGATCTCCTCGGCGTCCATCGCCTGCTCCATTCGTCCGGCTTGTGGCCTCGAAAAAATACTAGGACGTCCTAGTATTTCTTGGCCAGACCTCCCGGGAAGCAGTCCCTGCCCCGCTCAGCCCTCGAAGTCCCCTGCGGCGACCCGCAGGGTCCTGAGCAGCTCGAACATCTGCTCCAGCTCGGCCTCGCCGTACATCGTCATGGCGAAGTCGGCGCCCATCAGCGCCTCGGTCGCCCGCTCCACGACCTCCCGGCCCCGGTCGGTGATCTCCGCCAGCACCCCCCGGCCGTCCCGGGGGTTGCGCCTGCGGCGGACCAGCCCGGCCCGCTCCAGGCGGTCGACGGTGTTCGTGACGCTCGTCGGGTGCACCATCAGCCGCTCGCCGATCCTGGACAGCGGCAAGGCCCCCGTCTTGCTGAAGGTGAGCAAAACCAGCGCCTCGTACCGGGCAAAGGTCAAGTCATGCGGTTTGAGTAGCGTGTCCAGTTGCGCCAACAGGATCTGGTGCGCTCTCATGATCGAGGTGACCGCGGCCATGGCCGAGGACGGCCCGAAGCGAGCACGCCACGTGTCCGCGGCGCGTTCGATGGGGTCGAACGGCAAGTTCAGCTGACCGGTAGCCACAGGGCTACGGTAGCGCGGCCTCGTCCCGGTTCATCCGTATACGTACAGCGACCAGAACGGCGGCTTCGGCGAGAACCCGGGCAGCAAACGTCACACTCAGTTATGGTTCCCACATCGAATGGTGAGGCCGTGGCCAAGAGCCACGCGGACTCAGTCCGGCCTGCGGGGGAAGCGGGCCGGGCCGGATGCCCAGGGGATCGGCTCCGCACATTCACGGCACGGGGGGTGCTTGATGAACGAAAATCCGGACGCGTTCGGATGCCATACCGATCTCGACCCGGTCTTCTGCCCGGTCGACGCGGCGTGGGCCCTGCCCACGCCCCACGGTGCGTGATCACAGGGGCGTTTCACGCGAGGAACTCCAGCAGAGCGCGTTGGTGGCGGTCGCCGTCCTGCTCGTGCTCGGTGTGGTCACTGCGTGGAGCGTCCTCATCCCAGGCGTCAGCGCGTGGGAGAACATCGTCGTCGCGCTCATCGGCTCGCTCCGGATCACCGGGCCGGTGGCCGCCGCCTTCGCCGCCTGGGTGGCGGTCCGCAGGCGGCGCGGGACCGGCGGCCGGGCGCTGACCGCCTGGCAGGCGGTGCGTGCGCCGCTGGCGATCCTGGTGGTCGTCATGGGCTCCTTCACCGCCACCGTGCTGGTCCTGGCGGTCAGGACGATGCTCACCGAGCAGGCGGGCCGGCTGCTGCCCAGCGGCCTGATCATGAGCGTGGCCGGGCTGGCGCTGTACGTCACCATCGGCTGGGTGACGGGCTGGCTGCTGCCCTGGACGATCACCCCCGCCCTCGCCGGGCTCGGCTGCTACGCGCTGTTCAGCTGGCTGGCCGGCAGGTCGGCCTGGACCGACCGGCTCGTGCCCGCCACGCGGGAGCCGTACGACCTGTTCCAGGGACTGAGCTCGGCGGCCTTCACCGACCAGACGCTCTGGCTGGTGGGCGTCAGCGCCGCGCTGCTGCTCGGCTGGGCCGCGGTCGTGACCCGCCAGACCCTCGTGCTGGCCGCCGCGCTGCTCGCGGTCCTGGCCGCCGGGACCGGCGTGGCCAGGCTGCTGGACGACCCGCGGCCCGTGGCGGCGGAGCGGGTCGTCTACAGCTGCCAGGAGTGGCCGATCCGGGTGTGCGTGCACCCGGGGATGCGCAACGGCCTGGACGAGCTCGGCTCGGCCTTCATCAAGATCGCCTCCCGGCTGGCCGGGACGCCCGGCGAGTTCTCCCGGGTGGAGCAGCGCCCCCGGCACGACGACACCTCCCTCGCGCCGGGCGCGGTTCCGGTGCACGTGGACGACCTGGCGACCGGGTTCGCGGACCGGGCGGCCGGCGAGTTCGTGGAGAGCCTGGCGGAGAAATGCGACGGCACGCCGGCCGGCGGCTACCGCGACATCGTGACCGCCTGGCTGCGCGGCGAGCCGCTGCCCGGCGGGCCGCTGCCCGAGCACCAGTACGCCGCCGCGTGGTTCTCCGCCCTGTCCGAGACCCAGCGCCGCGGCTGGCTCCGGCTGCACTACGCCGACTTCGCCGGATGCCGGCTGCAGGCCGCCCACTTCGGCGCTCAGGCGCCCCAGGCCGCCGGGGCGGAGGAGGCGGAGGAGGCGGACCGCCCGGAACGCGGGGGCCGGGACGGCGGGGCGCCGCACGGCGAGGCCGGTCAGGCGCCGCAGGCGGAGGTGCGGGCGACGCCGTGGACGACGCCGGGCGCGGAGATCCCCGCCGCGCCGCAGACGGGGACGCCGCAGGCGCCGTGGCAGGCGCCGGACGGGGAGGGCCCCGCCGCGCCGCAGGCGAGAACGCGGACGGTGCCGGACGCAGGCGGCCCCGCGACGCCGCACGGGGGAGCACGGGGAAGGAACGGCGAGAGAGCCGACCGGGAAACGCCGCGGCAGTGACAAGATCAGCATAGTCTCGAGGTGAGAAGGCGGGCACCGAGGGAAGGAGACCTCTGTGAAGGCTCCCCCGGAAGCATCCGCCGAGGCCCCCTCGGCGCCCCGCCGTCGCCGTCGCCGCTGGCGCCTCCTCGCCGCGCTCCTCGTCGTCGCGGTCCTCCTGCTGGTGGGAGGCCGACTCGCCTGGTCGTGGCTGAACCCGTTCGGCGAGACCGCGGTCGACCGCAGCCAGCCCGTCCTGCTGCAGTCCATCCACGACCTCAGCCGCTTCGAGGCCGCCACCGGCAACTTCCAGGTCGTCGTGGACCTGGAGAAGGACGCCGCCTTCCTGCCCGACGCCATCAAGGGCACCCGGACCCTCTTCGTCGGTGCGGGAGGCGTCGACGCCTACGTCGACTTCGGCGGCCTCTCCGAGGGCGCGCTGACCGTCTCCCCCGACCGCACCGAGGTCACCGTACGGCTTCCGCGCGCCCAGCTGGAGAAACCCAACCTCGACAACAAGCGCTCCTACGTCTACGCCCAGCAGCGCGGCCTCTTCGACCGGGTCTCCGACTTCCTGTCGTCCTCCCCCGGCGACCAGCAGGAGCTCTACGTGCTGGCCGAGAAGAAGATCGCCGAGGCCGCCCAGGCGAGCGACCTGCGCAACCGCGCCGACCAGAACACCAAGGCCATGCTGCAGGGCATGCTGACCACGCTCGGCTTCGACAAGGTCACCGTGAAGTTCGCCGACGAGCCCTGAGCCGACCGGCCGGCCGGAGACGGGCGGTCCCCGCGCCTCCGGTCCGGCCCCGCGCGGCCCGGGAGCGGGCGTCCCCGGAGAGCACCGCTCCGGCCGCGCTCAGGTGAGGGACGCCAGCAGCTCGTCGGCCGCCGCGTAGGGATCGAGGCCGGTGTCCGAGACGCGCGCGGCGAGCGCGTCGAGCCGCCGGTCCCCGTGCAGGTCGGCGAAGCGGGAGCGGAGCGCCGTCAGGGCGATGGCCTCGATCTCGTCACGCGCCCTGGTCCGGCGGCGGCGTTCCAGCTCGCCCGAGGACTCCAGATGCGCCAGATGCCCGTCGAGAGCCTCGACGACCTCCTCGGCGCCTTCGCCCCGGTAGGCCACGGTCGGCACGATCGGCGGCCTCCAGTCGCGCTCGACCAGGGCGATCATGTTGCGGAGCTCGCGGATCGCCGCCTGGGCGCCGTCGCGGTCGGCCTTGTTCACCACGAACACGTCGGCGATCTCCAGGATGCCCGCCTTGGCCGCCTGCACGCCGTCGCCCATGCCCGGGGCGAGCAGCACGATGGTGCTGTCGGCCAGGGAGGCGATCTCCACCTCGGCCTGGCCGACCCCCACGGTCTCCACGAGGACGACCTCGCAGCCGGCGGCCTCCAGCACACGCAGCGCCTGCGGCGTGGCCCACGACAGGCCTCCCAGGTGGCCCCGGCTGGCCATCGACCGGATGAACACCTCCGGGTCGGTGGCGTGGTCCTGCATCCGCACCCGATCGCCCAGCAGCGCCCCGCCGGTGAACGGCGAGGACGGGTCCACCGCGAGCACGCCGACCTTCACGCCCCGCTTGCGGAACGCCTGGACCAGCATGCCGGTCGAGGTGGACTTGCCCACCCCGGGCGAGCCGGTGAGCCCGATGATCCGGGCCCGGTTCGGCCGGTCGGCGCAGAGCCTCGCGGTGATCTCCCGCAGCAGCGGCGAGCCGTTCTCCACCAGGGAGATCAGCCGGGCCACGGCCCGGGGCCGGCCCGCGCGCGCCCCGTCGATCAGCTCATCCAGATCCATGCCACCCTCTCGATCATGGCCCGCGACCGGGGCCCGCCAGGCCGTACCGGAGCGTCCGCGGGACCGTCCGCCCGCTCACGGGCGGACGGTCCCGCGGGCGGGCTCCGCGCGTCAGGCCGAGGGGACCCGGATGATCAGGGCGTCGCCCTGGCCGCCGCCGCCGCACAGGCCGGCCGCGCCGAGGCCGCCGCCCCGCCGCCTGAGCTCGTGGGCGAGGGCGAGCACGATGCGGGCGCCGGAGGCGCCGATCGGGTGGCCGACGGCGATGCCGCCGCCGTTGACGTTGACCTTGTCGAGCGGGACGCCGAGGTCCTTGGCGGACTGGAGGACGACCTGGGCGAACGCCTCGTTGATCTCCAGCAGGTCGAGGTCCTCCACCGAGAGCCCCTGCTTGCCGAGGGCGTGCTTGACGGCGTTGGCCGGCTGGGACTGCAGCGAGTTGTCGGGACCGGCCACGTTGCCGTGGGCGCCGATCTCGGCGAGCCACTCCAGGCCCAGCTCCTCGGCCTTCGCCTTGGACATCACGACCACGGCGCAGGCGCCGTCGGAGATCTGCGAGGCGGAACCGGCGGTGATCGTGCCGTCCTTGCTGAAGGCGGGGCGCAGCCTGCCCAGGGCCTCGGCGGTGGTGTCGGCGCGCACGCCCTCGTCGGCGGAGACGACGACCGGGTCGCCCTTGCGCTGCGGGATGGGGACCGGGACGATCTCGTCGAGGACGCCGTTCTTGATCGCCGCGGCGGCGAGCTGGTGGGACCGGGCGGAGAACTCGTCCTGCTCCTCGCGGGTCCAGCCGAGGCGGGCGTTGTGCCGCTCGGTGGACTCTCCCATGGACACCTGGTCGTAGGCGTCGGTGAGGCCGTCGTGGGCCATCGAGTCGACGATGTCCGCACCGCCGTACTTCACGCCCCTGCGCAGGCCGGGCAGCAGGTGCGGGGCGTTGGACATGGACTCCATGCCGCCCGCCACCACGATGTCGAACTCGCCCGCCCGGATGAGCTGGTCGGCGAGGGCGATCGCGTCCAGTCCGGACAGGCAGACCTTGTTGATCGTCAGCGACGGCACGGTCATCGGGATCCCGGCCTTCACCGCGGCCTGGCGGGAGGGGATCTGGCCGGATCCGGCCTGGAGCACCTGCCCCATGATCACATACTGCACGGCCTCGGGGGCGACGCCGGCGCGCTCCAGCGCGGCCTTGATCGCGATGCCGCCGAGCTCGGCGGCGGTGAGGCTCGACAGGGAGCCGAGGAGCCGGCCGATGGGGGTACGAGCTCCGGCGACGATGACGGAACCAGACATGGAGGGGCCTCCCTGGCAGGAAGTGGGGCGACTTTGCCACCATACCCATGAGTACTCAAGCCGCTGCCATGGAGGTTGGCCCTATGTTCATGCGTATCGACCATGTGGGGATCGCCTGCCACGACCTGGAGGAGAAGATCGCGCTCTTCGAGCGGACCTTCGAGCTGACGGTGGTGGCCCGCGAGGTCAACGAGGAGCAGGGGGTCAAGGAGGCGATGCTCCACATCGCCGACGGCGAGGGCGGAGGCTCCTACATCCAGCTCCTCGAACCGCTGGGTCCCGACACCCCCGTGGGGAAGTTCCTCGCCAGGCGCGGCGAGGGCGTGCACCACGTCGCCTTCGGCGTCCCGGACGTCGCGCGGGCGCTGGAGGAGATCGGCGGCAGGGGGGTCCGCCTCCTCGACGAGAAACCGCGCCACGGCTCCATGGGATCCTCCATCGGATTCCTGCATCCCAAGGATGTGGGCGGGATGCTCACCGAGCTCGTCCAGGCCGCGGAACCGCAGGCCTAGCCATGTCAAACGCAAGAAAGGCTCATGCGTAACAAGTCCACCCACATAGTCGGAGGGGGAGGCCAACGCGGCAACAGCGGAGTACGCTGGCCTATCACCGGACGTGGATCCCGTCACGGCTCCCGCCTCGGATGCCAGAAACCCTCGTCCGGCCCGTGTAGCCGTCTCGCCAACCCAGGATCGAGCCTCCATGCAGTCCGACATCGACGCCCAGCTCAACAACTTCTTTGAAGACGCCCCCGCTCGGGAATTCGACGTGGTGCTCCGTGGCTATGACCGGCACCAGGTCCATGACCACCTGAAGCAGATCGACGGGGAGCTGCGCCAGGCCCGCGAGCAGGTCCAGGGCCTGCAGCGGGACCTGTCCGACTCCCAGCGCCAGCTGCAGGAGCAGGAGCGCCCGACCTACTCCGGTCTCGGCGCCCGGATCGAGCAGCTGCTCCGTCTCGCCGAGGAGCAGGCCACCGAGCTGGTCCAGGCCGCCCGGTCCGAGGCTAACGAGATCAAGGCCGCTTCGAAGGTGGAGGCGGCCGACCTGCGCGCCGCCGCCGAGAACGAGGCCGCGGAGAAGCGCGCCCTCGCCACCCGCGAGGCCGACGACATGCGCGGCACCGCCGAGCGCGAGGCCGAGGAGATCCGCTCGACCGCCCGCCGCGAGGCCGACGAGCTCACCTCGACCACCGAGCGCGAGGTCGCCAAGCTCCGGGCCACCGCCGACCACGAGGTCGCCGAGAAGCGCGCCGACGCCGAGCGCGAGATCGCCAAGCTGCGCACCACCACCGAGCGCGAGGTCGCCCAGCTCCGCGCCTCGACCAAGCGCGAGCGCGACGAGGTCCTCACCACGGCCAAGCGCCAGGCCGACGAGATGCGGGCGCAGGCCCAGCGCGTGCTGGAGGAGTCCGAGGCCAAGCGGGCGCAGGACGAGGCCGAGTTCGAGATCCAGCTCGCCGCCCGCCGCGAGGAGGCCGAGCGCCAGGAGGCCGAGCGCCACGCCACCGCGCAGGCCGCCACCCAGAAGCTGGTCGCCGAGGCCGAGCAGCGGGCGGCCACCGCCGAGCAGCGGGCCACCAAGGCCACCCAGCAGGCCGAGCAGACCCGCCGCGAGGCCGACACCCACGCCAAGCAGCTGCTGGCCAACGCCCGCAAGAACGCCGACCAGATCGTCTCCGAGGCCAAGACGAGCGCCGAGTCGATCGTCTCCGAGGCCAAGGCCGAGGCCGAGCGGAGCCGCTCGGTCGCCCAGCGCCAGGTCGACGAGCTGACCCGCCAGCGCGACAGCATCACCAGCCACCTGGCGCAGCTCCGCCAGCTGCTCGGCGGCGCCCCGCTCCCGGCCACCGAGCCGGAGCCCGCGGTCACCGCGGCCCCGCCGAAGCCCGCCATCGCCGCCGCCAACGACAAGCCGGTCCCCGCTGCCGCCAAGGCGGACAGGGCCGACGACGACGCGGAGTGGTGGCAGGAGTAAGCGCCTCTCGGAGGCGTTGACGACGGCTACGGAAGAGCCCGGTGACCTTCACGGTCACCGGGCTCTTCTTCGTTGGCACGGGCTCCGCTCCCACGTTTTGAACATTATGTTTAACACATTCAATTGACAATATATAGTTTTGACGGCAGACTCGGGACATGGTCTCCACTCCTCGATCTTCCGATGATCCCTTCACCGCTCCCGACCCCGGCCAGACCCGAGCCCAGCGCGAGGCCGCCGCCCTGTTCCGGATCACCGACCGGCATGCGTCCGACACGCGGCTGCGTTACCGCCAGGTGCATCCGGATGTTCCCGGCCCGCACGAGGCCGTGCGGCTCGTCGCCTTCCTGCTCGCGGGCCCGGCCTCACTCCAGGACGGTGAACCGGAGGTGGACCACGCCGACCTGGTGGCCGCGCTGACCCTGCTCCCACGGGTCCGCGCCGAGTTCGACGACGTGGAGGCCGCTCTGCTGAAGATGGCCCGAGGGCGCGGCATGACCTGGCAGGAGATCGCCTTCGGCCTCGGCCTGGGCAGCCCGCAGGCCGCTCGCCAACGGTACGAGCGGCTCATCGAACGCGCCGCTCCCGACCGCATGACCGGCCTGCAGGCAGCCGCGCACGATCCTCAGTGAGCGCGGGAAAGGCTCCACTGTCCGCCGGGGCACGACGGCGGCGGGCCGGAGCACGGCGGCGACGAGCGGCCGGTCAGAGGATCCGGTCTCTGAGGAAGCCGGCGACGGCGCGGTTGAAGGCCTCGGGCTGTTCGATCGCGCTCAGGTGGCCGGCCTTCTCGATCACGGCCAGGCGGCCGTCGGGGACCGCCTCCGTCATCGCCTCCGCGTCGGGCAGCGGCGAGAGCTCGTCCTCCTCCCCCACGATCACGAGGGCGGGGACCTTCAGCGCGCGCAGCGTGTCGAAGGAGTCCGGACGGGCCGCCATGGCCCGCTGGGCCCAGGCGACGGCGCCCGGCGGGGCCGACTGGACCAGGCCGCGGACGCGGCCGAACACCATCGCGCGGCGCTGCCTGGTGGTCGGGCCGACCAGCGCCGGGAGCACCTCCTCGACCAGGACGGAGGAGCCCCGGTCCAGGACCGCGGCGGCGATGCGCTCACGGTTCTCCCTGGCCGCCTCGGGGTCGGCGGTCGCCTTGGTGTCGGCGAGGACCACGCCCAGGACCCGGTCGGGGTGGCGGCGGCACAGGGCCATCGTCACGTAGCCGCCCATGGACTGGCCGCCGACCACGGCGCGGTCCACGCCTTCCTCGTCCAGGAGCCGGGCGACGTCGTCGGCCATCACGTCGAGCGACGGTTCGTCGTCTCCGAGGAGGGATCCGCCGAAGCCGCGCAGATCCGGAGTGATCACCTTGCAGGTGGCGGCGAGGCCCTCGCGCTGGGCCAGCCACATGGTCGACGACATCGGGAACGCGTGGAGAAGGACGACCGGAAGTCCCTCGCCCGCCGATCGTGTGTACAGGCGCACGCAGTCCACCGTAATCGCGGACTCCGGATCTGACACCCCTTGACCGTCCATCGGTTATGAGGTCGCGGTCACCCCTCCGTCGATGAAGAGCACCTGGCCGGTCATGTAGGCGGAGGCCGTACCGGCGAGGAAGACCGCGGGGTGGGCCATCTCCTCCGGGGTACCCCAGCGGCGCATGGGGACGGTCTGGACGGTGGCCTGGCTGGAGCCCGGGTCCTCCCAGAGGTTCCGGTTGAGGTCGGTGGCGGTCCAGCCGGGGCACAGGGCGTTGGCCCGGACTCCGCTCCCGGCCCACTCCAGGGCCAGGCTCTTGGTGAGCGCGACGAGGCCGGCCTTGGCCGCGGCGTAGGGGGCCAGGAACGGCGCGCCCTTGGCCGCCACCGAGGCCACGTTGATCACCGATCCGGCGCCGCGCTCCAGGAGATGCGGCGCGACGGCGTGGCAGACGGCCATGGCCGAGTCGAGGTTGAGCCTCATGAGCTTGTCCCAGCCGGACAGGCGCAGGTCCTTGAAGGGCACGAGGAAGTTGGACCCGCCGGCGTTGTTGACCACGACGTCCAGGTGGCCCAGCGCCTCGATCGCCTGCCGTACGGCGTCCGCCGCGGCGTCCCGGTCGGTGAGGTCGCACGGGATCACCACGGCCCGGCGCCCGCACGCCTCGACCTCCTTGGCGACCTCGGCCAGCGGTCCGGCCGACCGGGAGACGAGCGCGACGTCGGCGCCGGCCTCGGCGAACGCAACCGCGATCGCCCGGCCGATGCCCCGCGACGCGCCGGTCACGAACGCCTTCATCCCGGAAAGATCGAAAGCCTGCACGGCCGCCTCCTCATCGTTCGCGACGCCGCACCGCGCGGCTCGAACCGAACAAGATTCTACGAGTCGGCGACCTCGGTGGGGAGGGGGTGGGCGGCCGGGTTCACGCGGAGGACGATCTCGTTCAGCACGATCCGCACGTACGGCTCGCCCACCCACAGGTGCTTGGCGCCGTCCACTCCGACCACCTCGGCCTGCGGCACCCCGGCGAAGCGGGCGCGGGCCTCCTCCGGCTGGAGGTAGTCGTCGAACTCGGGCACCAGCGCGGTCAGCGGGCGGCCGAACTCCGCCCACGCGTCGAGGTCGGCGTCGCCGGCCCGGTGCAGCGGCGGGGAGAGCAGGACGGCCCCCCGGACCAGCGGGTCGCGGCCCCACTTGAGGGCCAGCTCGGTGCCGAAGGACCAGCCGACCAGCCAGGCGTCCGGCAGGTCGTGGAAGTCGGCGTACTCCAGGGCGGCGGCGACGTCGAACCGCTCCCCCTCGCCGCCGTCGAAGGCCCCCTCGGAGGTGCCGCGCTCGGAGCCGGTGCCGCGGGTGTTGAAGCGCAGCACCGCGAGGTCGGCGAGGGCGGGCAGCCGGTTGGCCGCCTTCTTGTACAGGTGACTGTCCATCATGCCGCCGTGCGTGGGCAGCGGGTGCAGGCAGATCAGCGTGGCGACCGGCGGCCGCTCCGCCGGGAGCGCCAGCTCGCCCACCAGGGTCAGCCCGTCACCGGTGTGCAGCTCGATCGGCTCGCGCCGTGCGGGCAGGACCGTTGAGGCCCGGATCTCCATCTCGTCCCTTTCATGGCTGTTCGCTTCCGCGGCGGCCGGAGCCGGTCCTTCAGTACCGGCTCCGGCCGGGGCCGCGTCTGACCCGGTTGCGCCAGCACGCGGAGTGCCAGTGCCTGCGCTCGTCCTCGCCGCCCGCCCAGGCCGGCCAGCTCACCAGATGCGGCAGGCCCGCCCGGATCTCCTGGTCGCAGCCGGGGCAGCGGTAGACCTTGCCGCTGCCCGCGCCGGCGACCCGGCGCACGTGCCAGTCGCCGTCGGGCCACTCCTCGACCTGGTCGACGCCGGGCACGGCTCCCCCGACGGGCCGGGAGGAGCCCCGGCCGCCGCCGCGGTCGAAGGGGTCCATCCGGCGCGCTTTGCGCGGGCTCACGACGGCAGGTCGCGGATGCTCCGCATCCCGGCCGTGACGAGCTGGTCGAGCAGCGGCGCGGGGGCGAAGGACGGCTCGCGGTACTCGGCGTAGAGGGCGCGCAGGCCGTCGCGGACGGTCTCCAGGCCCAGCCGGTCGAGCGTCTCGAACGGTCCCGCCGGGTAGCCGCAGCCGAGCTTCATGGCCGTGTCGATGTCCTCGACCGAGGCGTAGCCGGACTCGTACATCCGCACGGCGTCGTTCAGGTAGGGGTAGAGCAGGGCGTCGACCACGAACTCGGCCCGGTCCTTGCACGGCACCGGGGTCCGGCCGAGGATGCGCAGCAGGCCGACGGCGATCCGCGCCGTCTCCGGTGAGGTGAGCACGGTGGAGGCGACCTCCGCGACCTGGTCGCCGACCAGGTGCAGGCCGACCAGGCGGTCGGGGTGCGGAAGCCCTACGGCCCGCTCGACCACGGGCGTGCGGGACAGCGCGACGACCAGCTCGGCGTCCTCGGTGCCCACGATCTTGAATCCGGCGCCGGAGAGCCGGGCGGCGAACTCCTCGGCGCCCTCGCCGAGGACCGCGACCGAGGCGGCCGACGGCTTCTCCTCGGACGACGGGGACTGCGGCTCCTCGGCGCAGTGGAAGCCCTGCCCGGACTTGCGCCCGAGGAGGCCCGCGGTGACGAGCTCGCGCAGGATCGGGGCGGGGGCGTGCCTGGGGTCGCGGGTCTCCCGGAACAGGACCTCGCAGATCTCGTGGGAGGTGTCCAGGCCGATCAGGTCGAGCAGGGCGAAGGGGCCCATCGGGAAACCCGCGCCCAGCTTCATCGCGGCGTCGATGTCGTCCCGGCCGGCCAGGCCGTTCTCCAGCAGGACGGCCGCGTGGTTGAGGTAGGGCAGCAGGAGCCTGTTGACCACGAATCCGGCGCGGTCCCCGACGGTCACCGGGGTCTTGCCGAGGCGGCGCGCGAGGTCGGCCACCTCACCGGCGAGGCCGTCGTCGGTGGTCACGGTCCGGACCACCTCGACCAGCTTCATGACCGGCGCGGGGTTGAAGAAGTGCATGCCGATGACCCGGCCGGGCCGGGTGGTGGTGGCCGCGATCGCGGTGACAGAGAGCGAGGAGGTGTTGGTGGCCAGCACCGCGGACGGTTTGCAGACCCGGTCGAGGTCGGTGAACAGGGCCCGCTTGTAGTCCATGACCTCGGGGATGGCCTCGATGACCAGGTCGGCGTCCGCGAGGTCCTCCAGGGAGGTGGTGAAGGACACCCGGCCGAGGATCTCCGCCCGCTCCGCCTCGGTCAGCCTGCCCCGCGCGAGAGCCCGGCCGGTGGAGCCCTCCAGGTGGCCGCGGCCGCGCTCCAGTGCCGCGGGGTCGGCCTCGACCCCGATCACCGCGAGTCCCGCGCGGGCGAACACCTCGGCGATCCCCGCGCCCATCGTGCCCAGGCCGACCACGCCGACCGTCTCAAAGGTGCCCGCCATCGCCTCTCCCCATCGCACCGAGAACGTGCTGCCGCCGGAGCTGCCCGCCCCGGCACCCCATCAGTCTCCCAGAGATGACCTACCCGCCTCGCAGGCCGGGTGCCCATCCGGCCCTCCTCTTCCAATCTCAGGAAACTACTTGAATGGGAGTTGAGTATCACCTAATGTTTGAGTGGATGAGCGAGGAGGGACGGTCAATCACCCCGGACTGAAGGCCGGGGTCTCCACACTGGAGGCAACCGATGAGAGAGAACCTCACACCCGAAGACGCCCTGCGGCACATCGGCGACATCGACCGGCGCGCGCGCAGGCCCGCGCGGACGACAGGGCTGATCCTCCTGGTCATGGGCTTCGCCAACATCCCCTACTGGCTGGCGATGTCACTCGGCCCCGACTGGTCCAAGTACATGGCGATGGTCTCGTGGTTCATCATGACGATCTTCATCGTCGTCCTCGGACACCGCTGGTCCCAGCAGGCGCAGGACCGCGAGGTGACCCGGGTCAACAGGCCCACCGGGCCGGTGACGATCACTACCCTCGTCATGACCGCCGTGATGGTGGCGGGGACGTTCCTCCTGCCGGAGCACCCGGGCGCCGGCTGGGTCACGCTGGTCGTCGCGCTGACGGTCTGCACGAGCCTGCCGATGTTCTACGCGGCCTGGCGGATCCTCCGGGCGGAACGGTGAGCGGTAACGGCTCGCACCTGCGCCACCAGCTGGACGACCTCATCCACGCGCCGGTCCGGCTGTCGATCATGGCTGCCCTGGCCGCCGCGGACAAGGCCGAGTTCCGCTTCCTGCGGGACACGATCGAGGTGAGCGACTCCCTGCTCTCCAAGCACATCATCACCCTGGAGGAGGCCGGTTACGTCGAGGTGGAGAAGGTGTTCGTGGGCAAGCGCCCGCGCACCTGGCTCTCCCTCACCGACGCCGGGCGGCGCGCCTTCCAGGATTATGTCTCCGTGTTGAAACGACTGACCGAGGGATCCCCCCGATGATCGAGATAGATGATCTACACAAACGGTACGGCGACAAGATCGCCCTGGACGGAGTCTCCTTCTCCGTGAAACCGGGTGAGATGTTCGGCTTCGTCGGCGCGAACGGCGCGGGCAAGACGACCACGATGCGCATCCTGATGGGCGTCCTCTTCGCCGACTCCGGGCAGGTGCGCCGGGACGGCCGGGCGCTGGCCTTCGAGGACCGCCGCAGGTTCGGCTACATGCCCGAGGAGCGCGGGCTCTACCAGAAGATGAAGGTCGCCGAGCAGGTGCACTACTTCGGGCAGCTCAACGGGCTGTCCCCGAAGGGGGCGGCGAAGGCGACCGGAGACCTGCTCGAACGGCTCGCGCTCACCGAGCGCGCCGGTGACGAGGTGGGCGCGCTCTCCCTGGGCAACCAGCAGCGCGTGCAGCTCGCCGTCGCCCTGGTGCACGATCCCGAGGTGCTCGTGCTGGACGAGCCCTTCTCCGGGCTGGACCCCATCGCCGTCGACGCGCTGGCCGAGGTGCTCGCCGAGCGCCGCGCGGCGGGTGTGCCGGTGCTCTTCTCCAGTCACCAGCTGGACCTCGTGGAGCGGCTGTGCGACTCGGTCGGCATCATCTCGGCCGGCCGCATGGTGGCCAGCGACACGGTGGAGGCGCTCCGGGCGCGGGAGGGACGCCGTCTGCTGAAGGTGGTGGTCCGGGGGGCGACCCCCGACTGGACGACCGGCTTGAGCGGAAATATCACGAAAAACGGTGACGAGGTGCTCTTCGCTGACGCGAACGGCAGCGACCAGGAGATCCTGCGGGCCGCCACGGCGGCGGGAACGGTGGAGCACTTCGGCTGGGAGCGGCCCACGCTCACCGAGATCTTCCGGGAGGCAGTGGCATGAACGGGCTGTGGCTGGTCGCGCGGCGGGAGATCACCACGCGCGGCCGTACGAAGGGCTTCGTCGTCGGCCTGGTGCTGAGCGCGGTCCTGGTCGGCGCCCTCGCCGTCCTCCCCCGGCTCTTCTCCGGCCCCGACTCCTTCACCGTGGGCGTCGTCGGCTCCCCGGCGCTGCAGTCCGCGCTCGCCGAGGCCGGGGCCGGGCGGCAGGGCGAGGACGGCACCGAGGTCACCGTCGAGCCGTTCACCGACGAGGCCGCGGCGCGCAAGGCCGTCCTCGACGGCGACGTGGACGCCGCCGTGGTGGGCGACCGCAGGACGCTGGCCGACGGGGAGGTGGACCGGGAGCTCGGCGCGCTGCTGGAGAGCGCGCACCAGGCGGCGCAGACGCAGAAGCAGCTCTCCGAGGCGGGCCTGGACCCGGCCAAGGTCTCCGCGGCGATGCGGGTCGCCCCGCTGGAGCAGGTCTCCGTCGGCGCCGACACCCGCTACGAGGATGTGCGGACGGGCATCGCGTTCCTCCTGGTCATGGTGCTGTTCTTCCTCCTCCTGCAGCCGTCGATGTACGTCGCCATGGGCGTGGTCGAGGAGAAGGGCAGCCGCATCGTCGAGATCCTCCTCACCTCGATCCGCCCCTGGCAGCTGCTCGGCGGCAAGATCCTGGGGCTGGGAGTCCTGGCTCTGGCCAACCTCGTCGTGATCATCGTGGCCGGTCTGGGCGCCGCCGTCGCGACCGGCTTCTCCGCCGACCTGCCGCCCGGCATGGCCGGCATCGTGCTCAGCGCGCTGTTCTGGTTCCTGCTCGGCTACGCCTTCTTCGCCACCATGGCCGCCGCGCTCAGCTCGCTGGTCTCCCGGCAGGAGGAGGTCAGCAGCGTCATCAGCCCGCTGACGCTGCTGATCATGGCCACCTACTTCGTGTCCTACTTCGCGGCCGTCGAGCCCGGCAGCGGGGTGGCCCGCATCCTCTCGCTCATCCCGCCGTTCTCCACGATGGTCATGCCGGTCCGTACGGCCGGCGGCGGGGTGCCCTTCTGGGAGATCGGACTGGCGGCGGCCCTGATGGCCGTGGCGACGGCGGCGATGCTCGCGCTGGGCGCCCGCGTCTACGAGCGCGCGGTCCTGCGCACCGGCGCGCGGGTCAAGCTCTCGGAGGTCGTGCGCTGACGGGCGCGCACCGGGTACGGTCACGGCCCGCCAGGTGAGGCCGCACCCGGTGTCCGGCGAGACGACCGGCCGTCCGCTTCGGCGGGCGGCCGGTCCCGTCCGGCCGGTAGGGTGGTCGTCCATGCGGCTGGTCATCGCGCGTTGCAGCGTGGATTACGTGGGTAAGCTCACCGCCCATCTCCCGATGGCACCCCGGTTGATCTTGATCAAGGCGGACAGCAGCGTGTCCATCCACGCCGACGACCGCGCCTTCAAGCCGCTGAACTGGATGAACCCGCCGTGCAAGCTCCGCGAGGACGGCGGCACCTGGACGGTGACCCACGGCAAGACCGGCGAGAAGCTGGTCCTCACCATGGAGGAGATCCTCCACGACTCCCGCCACGAGCTGGGCGTCGACCCGGGCCTGATCAAGGACGGCGTCGAGGCGCACCTGCAGGAGCTGCTGGCCGAGCACATCACCACGCTGGGCGCGGGCTACACCCTGGTCCGGCGGGAGTACATGACGGCGATCGGGCCGGTGGACATCCTCTGCCGCGACGCGGGCGGCGCCACCGTCGCCGTGGAGATCAAGCGACGGGGCGAGATCGACGGGGTTGAGCAGCTCACCCGCTATCTGGAGCTGCTCAACCGCGACCCGCTGCTCGCCCCGGTCCGGGGGGTGTTCGCCGCCCAGGAGATCAAGCCGCAGGCCCGGGTGCTCGCCACCGACCGCGGCATCGACTGCGTGACCCTCGACTACGACGCGCTGCGCGGCATCGAGCCGGAGAACCCCACCCTGTTCTGACCCCGTACGGCCCGCCCGCCCGGCCCCCCGCGCCGCACGTGGCCGGGCTCCGCCGCCGCACGCTCCACGAGCGGGCACGGTCCTCGCCGCCACGGCCCCCACCTGCCCGCGTCCCGCGCTCCGGCCGTATCCACCGCGGCCACCGCATTCCCGCATCCACCGCATTCCCCATGCCTGCCGTATCCCCAGTGTCCGCCGTATCCCCTGCGCCCCTTACATCCCCAGCGTCTGCCGTATCCCCGGTGTCCTCCGTGTCCACCGAACGGAGGACAACCGGTTCCACCGGCCGTCGGTACCGCGCGAGCCGTACCCCCGCGATGCTCGGAGCATGACGACAGCGGTGAAGGTACGCGGCCTGACCAAGCGCTACGGCGACGTGCAGGCGGTCGGGGGCATCGACCTCGACATCAGGGCCGGAGAGGTGTTCGCAATCCTGGGGCCCAACGGGGCCGGCAAGTCCACCACGGTGGAGATCCTGGAGGGCTACCGGAAACGGGACGCCGGTGAGGTGAGCGTCCTGGGGACCGACCCGGGCAGGCCGACCCGCGAGTGGCGGTCCCGGGTCGGCGTGGTGCTGCAGACGGCCAACGACGTGGCCGAGGCGACGGTGCGCGAGACGGTCCGGCACTTCGCGGGCTACTACCCGAACGCCCAGGACCCGGACCGGGTGATCGAGCAGGTCGGCCTGGCTGAGAAGGCCGGCAAACGGATCCGGGAGCTCTCCGGCGGCCAGCGCCGCCGGGTGGACGTGGCGCTGGGCGTGATCGGCAGCCCCGAGCTGCTCTTCCTGGACGAGCCGACCACCGGGTTCGACCCCGAGGCGCGCCGCCAGTTCTGGGAGTTGATCCAGGGGCTGGCCCATCAGGGCACCACGATCGTGCTGACCACCCACTACCTGGACGAGGCCGAGGCGCTGGCCGACCGGGTGGCGGTCATCGCCAAGGGCCGGATCGTGGCCGAGGGCGAGCCCTCGACCCTGGGCGGGCGGGCCACGGCCAGGGCCACCGTCCGCTGGTCCGGGGGGGCGGTGGAGACCGACACCCCGACGGAGACCGTGCTGGAGCTGACCCGGCGCTTCGACGGTGAGATCCCCGAGCTGACCGTGACCCGGCCGTCCCTGGAGGACGTCTACCTCCGCCTGATCGAGGGCTGACCCCCGGCCTCCCGCGCCCCGGCCTCCTCCGCCATCCACCCGCCTGACCGAGGAATGATCCCCGTGACCCAGACCATCGCCCCGCCCGCCGCTCCGGCGGCCCCCGCCAAGCTGCCCTCCGCGTTCAGGCTGAGCCTGTCCCGAGCGGCCATCGAGACCCGCATGTTCTTCCGCGAGAAGGACGCGGTGATCTTCACATTCTCCTTTCCGATCATCCTTCTGGTGATCTTCGGATCGATCTTCGCGGCCGAGCTGGAGGGGACCGGCCTGAACGTCTCCCAGCTCTACGTGGCCGGCCTGATCGGTTCGGCGACCATGACGGGCTTCCAGAACCTCGGCATCGGCATCTCCATGGACCGGGACGACGGCACGCTCAAGCGGCTGGCCGGCACGCCGATGCCGCGCACCGCCTACTTCGCGGGCAAGGCGCTGAACACCCTGCTCGTATCCTCCGTCCAGGTGGCGGTCCTGCTCGCCATCGGGGTGGCCATGTTCGAGCTGGAGCTGCCCTCGACGGTCTCCAGCTGGCTGACCTTCACCTGGGTGTTCGTGCTCGGCGTGCTCGGCTCCTCCCTGCTCGGCATCGCGGTCAGCAGCCTGCCGCGGTCCGGCAAGAGCGCGAGCGCGGTGATCGCGATGCCGTTCGTGGTGCTGCAGTTCATCTCCGGGGTGTTCATCCCGATCGACCAGCTTCCCGAGTGGCTGACCCGGATCGCGTCGTTCTTCCCGCTCAAGTGGATGTGCCAGGGCTTCCGGGCGGTCTTCCTGGGCGACGACGGTGCCACACTTGAGCTGGCCGGATCGTATGAGCTCGACCGGGTCGCGCTCATCCTGGGCGCGTGGGTCATCGGAGGACTGGTGCTGTGCCTGACGACCTTCCGCTGGAAGGGCCGCCGCGACGGATGAGCGGCCGACCGGACGCCCCCGGCGGGGAGAGGCCGCGGGACGGGGCCGGGGAGGAGACGCCGCGGCCGGTGGGAGCCCTCACCGGCGGGCCGCCCGCCCCGCGCCGACCGGTCCCGCGGATCCCCATCCCGCTGATGCGGCCGGGCCGGCCCGCCGACCCGGCCGGACCCCACGCCTGGGAGTCGCTGCGCGGCTGGGAGCTGATGCTCGGCGCCTCGACGCTCCTGCCCGCCGTGTTCATCGCGCTGGAAGGCCGGCCCGGCTGGGAGGACCCTCTCGCCGCCGGGCTCATGGCCGCGATCCTCCCGGTCTACCTCCTCGTCGGCCGCCCGGCGATCCTGGACGAGGACCGGCGGCGCGGGGTCGTCTACGTCGTCCTGCTCGTCGTGCTGTTCACTCCGGCCGCGCTCCTCGCACCGAGTGCGACGTTCGCCCTCTTCGGACTCTGCCCGCAGTGCTTCATGGTGCTGGCGGCCAGGCCCGCCGTCGCGGTGGTCGTCGTGCTCAACGCCGGCCCGGCCCTGCGCTTCCTGCTGTCCCGCGACGGCTGGGAGGGGACGTTCAACTTCCTGACCGTCACCACGATCACGGTCTTCTTCTCCGCCGTCTTCGGCGTCTGGATGGAGCGGATCATGGAGCAGAGCGAGGAGCGGGCCTCGCTCATCGAGGAGCTGGAGGCCCAGCGGGCCGAGGTGGCCCGGCTCTCGGCCGAGCGCGGCGCGCTGGCCGAGCGGGAGCGGCTGGCCGGGGAGATCCACGACACCCTGGCCCAGGGGTTCACCAGCATCATCATGCTGATCCAGGCCGCCGAGGCGCAGCCGGACCCGGCCCGGCACCTGGCGCTGGCCGTACGGACCGCGCGGGAGAACCTGGCCGAGGCCCGCGCGCTGGTCGCCGCCCTGAGCCCCGCCCCGCTGGACGGCTCCACCCTCGACGAGGCGCTCAGGAGGCTCGCCGCCCGACTGGGCGAGGAGACCGGGATCGCGGCGGACGCCGCCGTCAGGGGGGAGTCGAGGGCACTGCCCCCGCCCACCGAGGTCGTCCTCATCCGCGCGGTTCAGGAGGCCCTGTCCAACGTGCGCAAGCACGCGTCGGCCGGGCGGGTGGAGGTCTCCACGACCTACGGGGCCGGTTCCGTGGCGCTGCGGATCCGCGACGACGGCAGGGGGTTCGATCCCCGCTCCCGCGACGGGTACGGCCTGCGGGGCATGCGGGCCCGCGTGGAGCAGGTGGGCGGGTCCCTCACCCTGACCAGCGCTCCCGGCGAGGGCACCGCCGTCGAGATCACCGTTCCCGCCGGACCGGCCGCCTCCGCGGAGGGAACCGGCGCCCCCGTCCCCCCGCCGGGCGGGTTCCGGGACGGGGACGGCAGCGGGGCGTCCGGCGGGGGCGTCCCCGCCGGGACCGGGGACACCGCCGAGCGGAGGGCATGACCGTTGCTGCGTCTGATGATCGTCGATGACCACCCGGTGGTCCGCGAGGGCCTGCGCGGGATGCTGGAGTCCGATCCCGGGATCACCGTGGCGGGCGACGCCGCCTCGGGCGACGAGGCGGTCGTGCGCGCGCGGGAGCTGGCGCCGGACGTGATCCTGATGGACCTGCGCATGCCCGGCGGCGACGGGGTGAGCGCGATCTCGCGCATCCTGGCGGACCGGCCGGAGAGCCGGGTGATCGTGCTGACCACCTACGAGACCGACCAGGACATCGTGCGCGCGGTCGAGGCCGGGGCCGCCGGGTACCTGCTCAAGGACACCTCCCGGGCGGACCTGCTGGCCGCGATCGCCTCGGCCGCGCGGGGCGAGACGGTGCTCTCGCCGTCGGTGGCGACCAGGCTGGTGACCCGGATGCGGGCCCCGGCGGCCGTGTCGCTGTCCCGGCGCGAGACCGAGGTGCTCTCCCTCGTCGCGAGGGGGCTGACCAACGCGGAGATCGGCCGGGAGTTGTTCATCAGCGAGACCACGGTCAAGACGCACCTGCTGCGGATCTTCGGCAAGCTCGGCGTCTCCGACCGCACCGCCGCGGTCACCACCGCCCTGGACCGGGGGATCCTCACCCGGTGAACGGCGGGGGCGGCCGGAGGCATCCGGGTAAGTAATGGTTTACTGCGCAACGGGCGCGGTCTATCGTGGGCCGCACCGTGCCCGTCCGGTCCGCCGCGCCTCCCGGGGCGGAGGCGCCCCTCCCCGGGCATCCGCCACGCACGACAGGAGGCCCGTGATGTCCACGGCGACCGAGCAGCGAACCTTCGACTCCCTCAACCCCGCCACCGGCGCCGTCGTCGGCACCCACCCGGTCCAGGACGCCGGGGCCGTGCGCGCCGCCGTGGCCGAGGCCGGATCCGCCGCGGAGTGGTGGGCCGGGCTGGGCTGGAGCGAGCGCAGGCGCCGGCTCCTGGACTACAAGGCGGTGATCACCCAGAACATCGCCAGGGTCGCCGGCGTGGTCCACGAGGAGACCGGCAAGCCGAAGGCCGACGCCACCCTGGAGGTGATCCTGGCCATCACCCACATCGACTGGGCGGCCCGCAACGCGCGCCGGGTCCTCGGTCCGCGCCGGATCTCCCCCGGGATGGTCGGCGCCAACCTGGCGGCGACGCTGGAGTACCTGCCGCTGGGCGTGGTCGGGGTGATCGGCCCGTGGAACTACCCGGTCTTCACCCCGATGGGCTCGATCGCCTACGCGCTGGCGGCGGGCAACGCCGTGGTGTTCAAGCCGAGCGAGCTGACCCCCGGCGTGGGCGTGCTGCTGGCCGAGCTGTTCGCCGAGGCCGTGCCCGAGCGGCCCGTCTTCCGTACGGTGACCGGCCTGGGCGAG
The DNA here is from genome assembly GCF_014203605.1 of Thiemannella venezuelensis. Taxonomy (GTDB): domain Bacteria; phylum Actinomycetota; class Actinomycetes; order Streptosporangiales; family Streptosporangiaceae; genus Planomonospora_A; species Planomonospora_A venezuelensis. The sequence goes on from NZ_JACHJJ010000017.1 coordinate 42,570, forward strand.
ACGGGCGCCGCGCTCGCGGGGGACCCCGGGGTCAAGAAGATCGCGTTCACCGGCTCGACGGCCACCGCCAAGCGGGTGATGGCGGCCTGCGCGGAGAACCTGACGCCGCTGGTCGCCGAGTGCGGCGGGAAGGACGCGCTGATCGTGGACGCCGACGCGGACGTGGCCGCGGCGGCGGACGCCGCGCTGTGGGGCGCGATGTCCAACGCCGGGCAGACCTGCGTCGGCGTGGAGCGGGTCTACGTGGTCGACGCGGTCTACGACGCGTTCATGCGGGAGCTGACCGAGCGGGCCCGCACGCTCCGGGCGGGCGAGGACTACGGCCCGATCACCATGCCCGCGCAGATCGACGTCATCCGGCGGCACATCGGCGAGGCCGTCGCGGGCGGGAAGGCGGTGCTCGGCGGACCGGAGTCGGTCCGCGAGCCGTACGTCGACCCGGTGATCGTGGAGGACGTGCCGGAGGACTCCCCCGCGGTCCGCGAGGAGACGTTCGGCCCGACCGTGACGGTCCGGCGCGTCGCCGACGCGGAGGAGGCGCTGGAGAAGGCCAACGCCACCGCCTACGGCCTGGCCGGCACGATCTTCTCGGGGAACCGGCGGCGGGCCGTGGAGCTCGCCCGCCGGATGCGCAGCGGCATGACCGCGATCAACTCGGTCATCTCCTTCGCCTCCGTCCCCGCGCTCCCCTTCGGCGGCCTCGGCGACTCCGGGTTCGGCCGGATCCACGGCGCGGACGGGCTGCGCGAGTTCGCCCGGCCCAAGGCCGTCTCCCGCCAGCGCTTCGCGCTGCCCGGAATGAACCTCACCTCGTTCGCCCGAGGGCAAGCCGAGCTTGACCGCGTGGTCAAGCTTGTGACGTTCTTGCATGGCCGTCGGAAGCGATGACGCCCTGACTCTTCCCCAAAAAGGATCTTGCACCCATAATGGTGGGTTCCGGTATCCAGGATCATGGGGTGGATGTGATAGAGCGTGAATTTGTCAAGCCCTCACCCGCAGCGAGGACTTGACGTGGGTCGGCGTCTGTACAGAGGAATGTCAACAGAGGAGCGGATGGAGGAGCGCCGGGAGCGGCTGATCTCGGCCGCGTACAACCTCTATGCCAGGAACGGCTTCCCCGACACCACGATCGAGAAGCTGTGCGCCGCCGCGCGCATCTCCAACCGCGCCTTCTACGAGTGCTTCAGCGGCCGCGAGGAGCTGATGCAGGTGGTGTACGACCGCTGCGTCCGGGACAACCTCGTGGCGGTCTCCAGGGCCGTCGAGCAGGCCCCGAACACGCTGCTCGGGCGGATCGAGGCCGGCGTCGCCGCCTACATCGAGTTCGTCACCGAGGATCCGCGCCGGGCCCGGATCCTGCACCTGGAGGTACGGCGGGCGGGCGACTGCCTCACCACCTCGCGGCAGGAGGCCGTGGCGGGCTTCACCCAGATCATCGAGACCGGCCTCCTGCAGACGCCCGAGGCGGCCGACACCGATCCCCACCTGCTCGTGCTCGGCATGATCGGCGCGCTCCAGGAACTGCTCATCGAGTGGGTGCTGGCCGACCCCCCGCCCCCGCTCGACCGGTTGATCGGCACCGCCGTGCACATCTACCGGCGGTCGCTGACAGCCTGATGGGCGTGCTCCGGGGGGCGGGACCCCGCCGGGCGTCCGGGACGGAGCCGCCCCCTCCCGGCGGCGGCCGGTGCCCGGCCGGACCCGCGTCCCGGGCCGGGAAGGGGGTCAGATCCACCCCTTCTCCTGCGCCACGCGGATCGCGGTGATCCGGTTGCCCGCCCCCAGCTTGGTGATCGCGCTGGACAGGTAGTTGCGGACGGTGCCCTCGGTGAGGTGGAGCGAGGCCGCGATCTCTCCCACCGGGGCGCCCCGCGCGGCCAGGGCCAGCGCGTCCCGCTCCCGGTCGGTCAGCGGGCTCTCCCCCGCCATCATCGCCGAGGCCGCCATCTCCGGATCGAGGTAGCGCCCGCCGGAGTGGACCCTGCGGATCGCCGTGGCCAGCTCGTCGGAGGAGGCGTCCTTGGGCACGAAGCCGCGGACCCCGGCCGCCAGCGCCCGCCGCAGGTAGCCGGGACGGCCGAAGCTGGTCAGCATCAGCACGGCGTGCCCGGGCAGGGTCTCCGCGACGCTCAGTCCGTCCATCCCCGGCATCTCGATGTCCAGCACGACCACGTCGGGCGCGTTGTCCCGTACGGCCTGCCCCACCAGGTCCCCCCTGGCCACCTGGGCCACGACCTCGATGTCCGGCTCCAGCCCGAGCAGCGTGGCGATCGCCTCCCGGATCAGGTGCTCGTCGTCGGCCAGCAGCACCCGGATCACCGGACCTCCTCCGGCACCGCCGCTGCCCGCCTCGCCCGGATCATCGTGCTCCCTCCAGCGGGACCGTCGCCCGCAGTCTGAACTCCCCGGAGCGGTCCGCCCCGGCCGTGACCGACCCGCCCGAGGCGGCCACCCGCTCGGCCAGCCCGGTCAGGCCGGTGCCGCCCCGGCCGTCCACTCCCGTCACCCCGTCGTTGACCATCTCCAGCACCGCCGCCCCGGCCTGCAGGGCGATGGAGATCCTGCAGCGCGTCGCCGCGCTGTGCCGCAGCACGTTGGTGGTGCCCTCGCGGACCACCCAGGCCAGCAGCGTGGCCAGTTCCTCGGGGATCTCCTCCGGCGGGGTCCGGAGCACGCAGCGGATCCCGCCCGCCTCCAGCACCGCCGCCATGCTGCGCAGCTCGGCGCCGAGATCGACCGTACGGTAGCCGCGCACCGCCGTGCGGATCTCCTTCAGCGCCTCCCTGGCCAGCCCGCGGACCTCGTCCATCTCCGCGGCGGCCCGCTCCGCGTCGGCCCCGGCGAGCTTGACGGCCACCTCGCTCTTGACCGCGATCGCCGAGAGGCTGTGCCCGACGAGGTCGTGCAGGTCCCGGGCGAAGCGCAGCCGCTCCTCGGTCACCGCCAGCCTGGCCTTGGCCTCCTTGCCGGCCTCCGCCGCCCGGACCACCTCCCAGAACCAGAGCTGGAACCGGTTCGCCCACGGGAGCGCCAGGGACACCCCGATGTAGCCGCCGACCGCCGCGCCGAACTCCTCCTGGTCCGTGTAGATCGCCAGAGCCTCCGGAGAGTCCGGGGCGCCCGGCCAGAGCAGGTACAGCCCGGCCGCGGTCGCGCCGAAGGTCGCGAGGAGGGTGCCGGGCCGGCTCAGCAGCAGCGCCGCACCCGTCGCCCAGGCCGTGGCGGCCATCCCCCAGGACCACAGGTGCCCGTCCTGGGTCGCCAGCACCACCAGCGCGATCGCACCCGAGGCGACGACCTCCCGGTTGGCGGGGGTACCGTCCATCGCGGCCCTGACCATGCGGACCTGGAGCAGGCTGAACAGGACCAGCACCACGACTCCCAGGACCATGACGGGAACCGGCCGGTCCATCGCGGTGGCCCGGGAGAGCCAGCCGAGGGAGCCGACCCACGGCAGGAAGGCACCGATGCTCAGCATCCAGAAGGTCAGCCGGCGCAGCCGCTCGACCTGGGAGCGGTTCCTCCGGCGCAGCGGCAGGCGGGGAACGGACGGAGGGACGAGGCGCCGGATGCGCCCCGCCCCCTTTCTGTCAGTATTCGTCGGCATCGGCGTTCACGTTAGCCGTGCCGGGGCTCCCACCGGAACAGCCACCTGGCCAGCAGCCCGCCGATCACGATCCAGACGAGCAGGATCCCGATCGAGGGCAGCGCGGCCACCCACTGCCCGACCATGCTCAGCTTCTCGCCGCCGCTGGTGAAGTGGTCCGCACCGAGGAAGCCGGTGCGCATCATCTCCACGATCGGGGTGACCGGGAGCAGGCCCGTGACCACGGCCAGCGGGCCGGGCAGCACGTCGGCGGGGAAGGCGACCGGCGCGGCGACCATCATGACCAGCAGCACCGGCAGCACCGTGATCTGCGCCATCTCGGCGTTCGGCGTCATACCGGAGAAGGCTGCCGCGATCAGGCCGAACACGGCGACCCCCAGAGCGGCGGCGAGCACCATCATCGGCACGTTGGCCGGCAGGATGCCCTCGAAGCGGTAGACCCAGATCCCCAGCAGAACCACCTGGAAGAGGAAGAGCACCAGGGCGCTGAGCCCGCTTCCCGCCATGACCGCCGCCGCCGACGGCTGGCCCCCGCGCAGCCGCTTGAGCACCAGTTCCTCGCGGCGGGACGTGAAGGCGTTGACCAGGTTGATGAAGACCGCGAACGCCAGCATCAGCCCGGGAACGCCGGTCAGGACGAACACCTCGCCGCTCACCCCGGCGGTCTCCCCCACCGGGAACGTGCTGTAGAGCGCGGCGATCAGGATCGGCATCAGCATCACGTTGAACAGCACGGTGGTGTTCCTGCCGACCAGGGTCAGGTCGATCCGCGCCAGCCGTACGGCGTGCAGAACATCGGTCTTCATCACTCACCACTCCTCGTCCGCAGGGCGGGCCGCCCGCCTGCGCGCCTCACTCCGCCTGCCATGCCGGCGTCTGCCGTGCCGATGTCTGCCGTGCCGGCGCCTTCCAGGGCGCCCGCCGGATCGGTTCCGTCGCGCTTCACGCCTCAGACCTCTCCCACGATCCGCATGAAGACGTCCTCCAGGGTGCCCCGGCGCACGGCGAGCCGCCCCAGGGTCTCGCCGTGCGCGTCGGCCCAGGCCAGCAGGGGCCGGAGCGCGGCGTGCGCGCGGGTCCCGGTGTCGGAGCCGGTCAGCGTGTAGCCGACCTCCGTGCCGCCGCCGGCGTAGGTCAGCACCGGGGTGACGCCGTCCAGCGCGGGCAGGTCACCGAAGGTCCAGGAGGTGCCGGGGAGCCGGAAGGTGATCATGTCGCCGGAGGTGGCCACCACCTCGTCGACCGTGCCGTGGGTGTGGATGCGGCCCTCGTGCATGATGGCCAGGCGGTCGGCCAGGCGCTCGGCCTCCTCCAGGTAGTGCGTGGTGAGCAGCACGGTGGTGCCCGCGTCCCGCAGTCCCTCCACAACCTTCCACGTCGTACGGCGCGCCTCGGGGTCCATCCCGGTGGTCGGCTCGTCCAGGAAGAGCACCTCGGGGCCGGAGAGCACCGCGAGCGCGAGGTCGAGCCGGCGCTTCTGGCCGCCGGAGAGCTGCTTGACCTTGACGCGGGCCTTCTTCTCCAGGCCCACCAGCTCCAGCGCGCCCATGGTCACGCGGTCCACCCGGCGGATCCGGGTGCCCATGAGGGTGAACCCGCCCGGCAGCTCGGTGCTGCCGGACAGGGTGACCGGGCGGCCGGCGTCCTGGCTCAGGCCCTTCCACAGGTCCACGGTCTCGGCCACGGTGAGGTCGCCGAGGAAGCCGCCCTCCTGGAGCATGATGCCCACGCGGGGGCGCAGCTCGCGGTGCTGCCGGATCGGGTCGAGGCCGAGGACCCGGACGGTGCCGTCGGTGGCGGGCGTGTAGCCCTCCAGGACCTCCATCGTGGTCGTCTTCCCGGCCCCGTTGGTGCCCAGCAGGGCGAAGACCTCTCCCCGGGGGACGGCGAAGGAGATGCCGCGCACGGCCTCGAAGTCGCCGTACTTCTGCCGGAGCGCGCCGACCTCGATCACGTTCTCCGGGCCGGCGAGCCCGGTGCCGGTCGCGTCCGCAAGCTGTGGTGTGCTCATGTGAGAAATCATGATCCATCGGCCTACCGGCAGGTAGTCGCCGATATCACCGGAGAAATATGGATCTCGCAGGTGATCGGAATGACAAATGTCATACCGGACGGCCGGGCCCGGGACGGCGCCCCGGACCCGGCCGCCCCGGGGTCACGCGGGGGACGGCGCCGGTGGACCTCCCGGCCGCGCCGGGCCGGAGGAGGACCGGATCACGGCCGGGGAGGCAGCGCCGGGCGGCGGCGGGAGGGACGCGCCGCGGCGTCGGGCGGGCTCGCCGCGGGGCGCTCCGCCAGGGCGGCCAGCGCCAGCCGCACCGCCTCCTCGATCTGCGGGTCCCGCCCGGCGGCCCAGTCGTCCGGGGTGATGTCCACCTCGACGTCCGGGTCGACGCCGTAGTTCTCCACGCCCCAGCCGAGCCCCTCGAACCAGAACGAGTACCTCGGCACGGTGACGGCCGTCCCGTCCGCCAGGCGGTGGTCCTCCTCGATGCCGATGACCCCGCCCCAGGTGCGGGTGCCGACCACCGGGCCGAGCTTGTGGATCTTGAAGGCGGCGGTGACGATGTCGCCGTCCGACCCGGCGTTGTAGTCGGTGACCGCGACGAGCGGACCGCGCGGGGCGTCCTCGGGGTAGGTGATCGGAGCCAGGCCCCGGGGCAGGTCCCAGCCGATGACCCGGCGCAGCAGCTTCTCGATGACCAGCTCGGAGGTGTGGCCGCCGCGGTTGCCCCGCACGTCCACGACGAGCCCCTCGAAGGTCATCTCCCGGCGCAGGTCGCGGTGGAACTGCGCCCAGCCCTCGGCCACCATGTCCGGGATGTGCAGGTAGCCCAGGCGCCCGTCGCTCAGCTCGCGGACGTGCGCCCGGCGGGCCGCCACCCAGTCCTGGTACCGCAGCCGCCGGTCGTCGCGGAGCGGCGTGACGACCACCCGGCGCCCGCCCTCAAGGGTCAGTTCGACCGGCTTGTCCGCGGCGCCGACCAGCAGCCGCGCGGGCCCCTCCGGGGGGACCGGGCGGCCGTCGACCGCCAGCAGCGCCTCCCCCGGCCGGACCGCCGCGCCGGGCGCGGCCAGCGGGGAGCGGGCGTGCACGTCCGACGACTCGCCGGGCAGCACCCGGTCCACCTGCCAGCGGCCCTCGCCGTTCCTGGACAGGTCCGCGCCGAGCAGCCCGACCGCGTCGGAGGCGGGGGGACCCCACGGCGCGGGGATGACGTAGGCGTGCGAGCTGCCGAGCTCACCGACGACCTCCCAGAGCAGGTCCGCGAAGTCGTCGCCGGTGGCGACCCGGTCCACCAGCGGCCGGTACTCCGCCAGCACGGCGTCCCACTCGACGTCCGCCAGGTCCTCCACCCAGAAGTCGGCCCGCACCCGGCGGCCCATCTGCGCGTAGGCGTGCCGCCGGTAGGCCGCGGGATCGGCGGTGATCCGGATCCGCGACAGGTCCACGGTCACGTCGTCGCCGCCGTTCTTGCCGGTGGCGGAGCGGACCGTGAGCGCGCCCTTGTCGCTGACGACGAGCCGGGTCCCGTCGCCGCTCACCCGGTACCAGTCGAGCGCGCCGACCAGTTCCTCGCAGGTGCGCTTGGCCAGGTCGTAGCGGTCCAGCGCGGGCCTGGGCGGCTCGCCGCCGAGCTCGCCCCGGTCCTCGCCGAGCTCCCCGGCCAGCGGCTCGCGCAGCCAGACGAACCCGCCCTTGACCGCGCGCAGCGTCGAGTAGCGGCCCTCGGGCACCGGCACCTGCACCACGCGGGAGGCGATCCCCTCCACGTCCACGGTGAGCGCGGGCTCGCTCTTCTTCCCGCCGCCGTCCCCGCCGTCCCCCCCGTCCCCGTCCCCGCCGCCGTCCTGCTCGGCCGCGGGCCGCCCGTCGGGGCTGGGGGCGAAGGGAGAGGGGGTGGCCGCGGCCAGCGGGACCAGGTAGGGGCGGTAGCCGTACGGGAAGGACATGTCGAAGGAGTGCGCGTCGTAGACCGGGTCGAACCCGCGGCGCGACAGGAACGCCAGGTGGCCGCCGGTGAAGGCGGGCGAGACGTCCACGAAGCGGCCGTCGGTCACGTCGTGGACCACCCGGTCGGCCACCCGGGCCAGCCGGATCCGGCGCAGCGGCGTCGCCTCCGGATGCGACCAGGCCAGCCAGGCGGAGTCCGGGGACCAGGCCATGTCACCGATCTGGCCGTTCGCGGCGGTCAGTTCGACGACTTCGCCGGAGGCCACGTCCACCAGGAGCAGTCTGCCGTCCCTGGCCGCCACCGCGACCGTGCTCCCGTCGGGCGCGACGGCCAGGTCCCCGACCTCGCCCAGTCTCCCCGCGGCGATCCTGCGGGTCTCCCCGCCCCCTGCCGGGCCGATCTCCAGGCCCTCCTCCCGCCCGTCGTCGACGACCCACACCACCTGGTCCGCGCCGAGCATGCGGGGCTTGCCCGCGGCGAGCCCGGAGCTGAGCTGCCGCGCCGGGCCGTCCCGGTGGGTGAGCCAGTGCACGGTTCCCTTGACCTCCACCGCGCTGGCCCGCCCGGTCGCGTCCACGGCCAGGTCGTGCAGGTTGCGGCCGGCGTTGACCTGCCGCGGCTGCCTGCCCCGGACCGGGGAGCCGAGCCGGACGTCGAGCTTCCGGGCTTCGGCGTCCAGGCCGTCGAGGAGGTAGAGGTCGCCGGCGCTCTGGTAGACGATCCGGGTGCCGTCGGTGGTGGCGTGCCGGACGTAGAAGGCGTCGTGGTCGGTGTGGCGGCGCAGTCCGGTCCCGTCGAGCCCGGTGGAGTAGAGGTTCCCGACGCCCTCGTGGTCGGAGAGGAAGACCAGGCGCCCGCCGACGATCATCGGGCTGGCGAGGTGGCCGTTCAGCCCGGCCGCCAGCCGGGTGAAGTCACCGCCCGCGCGGCCGACCCACAGGCGGCCCGCCGTACCGCCCCGGTAGCGTTTCCAGGTCCCCGGATCGCGGGCGAGGGAGGCGGTGAGCAGCGCCACCGTGCCCCCCGGGCCTTCCGTGCCCCCCGGGCCTTCCGTGCCCCCCGGGCCTTCCTGGGCGTCCGGCTCTCCGGTGACCGCCAGGTCGGTGACGGGACCGTACGGCAGCCGCTCGGCGTGCGCGCCGTCCAGCGCGTAGGCGAAGGTCATGGAGGCGAACGGCTGGCCGGTGGCGCTGATCGCGAGGACCCGCCCGTCCGGGGTCCACCCCCGGGTCCGGGTCCGGAAGTCGCCCCAGTAGGTCAGCCGCTCGGCGGAGCCGGTCTCCAGGTCCGCGAGGAACACCTCGGGGTCGCCGTCGCGCAGGCTCGTCCAGGCGATCTTCGTGGCGTCGGGGGACAGCCGGGGGTGGCTCGCCGGGGCCCGGTCGGAGGTCAGGCGCCAGGCCCGCCCTCCACCGGCGGGAGCCGTCCAGACGTCATCGTCGGCGACGAACGTCAGGGTGTCACCGGAGATATGCGGAAAACGCAGGTAAGAACCAGAGAGCATTGGTGAAGCATATTGCCCGCTATGGGGGTTAATCAGGGCATTTTTCTGCCCGATAGCCTGACTCCATGACGCGAGCCGACAGAGACAACCCCGTGGTGCTCTCCAAGATCTACACCCGTACCGGGGACGACGGCACCACCGCCCTCGGCGACATGAGCCGCACGCGCAAGACCGACCCCCGCCTGGCCGCCTACGCGGACGTGGAGGAGGCCAACGCCGCGCTCGGCGTGGTCCTGTCCCACGGCGCGCTCGACGAGGACGTCTCCGCCGTCCTCCTCCGGATCCAGAACGAGCTGTTCGACGTCGGCGCCGACCTGTGCACCCCGGTCACGGAGAACCCGGAGTTCCCCCCGCTGCGCGTCGAGCCGTCCTACGTCGAGTGGCTGGAGGCCCGCTGCGACGAGTTCAACGAGCGCCTGGCGCCGCTGCGCAGCTTCATCCTCCCCGGGGGCACCCCTGCCGTCGCCTGGCTCCACGTGGCCAGGACGGTCGTGCGCCGCGCCGAGCGGACCGTCTGGGCCGCCCTGGAGGCCCACGACGATGTCAACCCGCTGACCGCGACGTATCTCAACCGGCTCAGCGACCTGATGTTCATCCTCTGCCGCGTGGCGGCGGGCGGCGACGAGATCCTCTGGAAGCCCGGCGGCACCCGCTGAGAGGGTCCCGGACGCGGTAGAGCGGGCGGCACCGCCGAGAGCGCCCGGCCCCGGCCGGGACGTCCGTCAGGCGACGTCGAGGTGGGCGCTGGGCGGGGCCGACTCCAGCCAGGCCACGAAGCCGGTCAGCGCCCGGTAGCCGGCGGCCAGCTCGAAGCGGAACGTTCCGCTCTCGCACTCCAGGGCCGTCACGCCCTCCAGGAAGCCGAAGAACTCGCCGGTCCCGATGCGGCGGCGCCCGGAAACCACGAGGCCGCGCCTCACGATCACGTGGCGCGGCCTCGGTAGCAGACCTATGAGCGGGATCCAGTTGAGCCGGTCCCCCGCGTAGCGGGCCACCCCCACCCGCCATCCCCGCTTGCCGGGCAGCGGGCGCAGGCAGCACAGCACCGAGCCCCGGGAGCGGATGAGGATCAGCACGCGGGAGGCCAGGAGGGCGGCGAGCAGTGCCGCAACGATGAGTACGTCAAGCACCATCATGTCCGCCGCCCCCAGAAACCACGCCGCTCAGAAGCAGAACCTATCCGACTTCCTCGCCTGCCGCGCGCAGCCGGGCCCGGGCGCGCTTGGCCTCGGCGGCGGCGTCCGCGTTCTCCTGGTTGGCCTCGACAGAGGCCTGCGCGCGGTCCAGCGCGTGCTTCGCCCTGGCGACGTCCACCTCGGAGCCGAGCTCGGCCACTTCGGCCAGGATCGACACCTCGTTGTCGGCCACGGAGAGGAACCCGCCGTGGACCGCGGCGACCAGGTCGGCCTCGCCGCCGCCCCGCTTCACCTTCAGCACGCCGCCCTCGACGAGGACGCCGAGCACGGGAGCGTGCTGGGGCATGATGCCGATCTCGCCGTCGACGGTCTTGGCGATCACCATGTCGGCCTCGCCGGACCAGATCTCCCGCTCCGGGGAGACGACGCCTACTCGCAGCTTCGCCACTTTCGCATCCGTTCCTTTCGAACCGGGCGCCGGCACGGCCTGGGCCGTACCGGCGCCGAAGGCGACTAGCGGGCGAGTTCCTTGGCCTTGGCGATGGCCTGCTCGATGCCGCCCACCATGAAGAACGCCTGCTCGGGCAGGTGGTCGTAGTCACCGGCGCACAGGCCCTTGAAGGACGCGATGGTCTCGTCCAGCGGCACGAACTCACCCGGCTGGCCGGTGAACGCCTCGGCGGCGTACATCGGGTGCGACAGGAAGCGCTCGATGCGGCGGGCCCGGTTGACGGTGACCCTGTCCTCTTCGGAGAGCTCGTCGATGCCCAGGATCGCGATGATGTCCTGCAGTTCCTTGTACTTCTGCAGGATCCGCTTGGTCTCCTGGGCCACGCGGTAGTGCTCCTCGCCGACGACCTGCGGGTCGAGGATCCGCGAGCTGGAGTCGAGCGGGTCCACCGCGGGGTAGATGCCCTTCTCCGAGATCGGCCGGGACAGAACGGTCTGCGCGTCGAGGTGCGCGAACGCGTTGTGCGGGGCCGGGTCGGTGATGTCGTCCGCGGGGACGTAGATCGCCTGCATGGAGGTGATCGAGTGACCGCGGGTCGAGGTGATGCGCTCCTGGAGCACGCCCATCTCGTCGGCCAGGGTCGGCTGGTAGCCCACCGCGGACGGCATGCGGCCGAGCAGGGTGGAGACCTCGGAGCCGGCCTGGGTGAACCGGAAGATGTTGTCGATGAACAGGAGCACGTCCTGCTTCTGCACGTCGCGGAAGTACTCCGCCATGGTCAGGGCGGAGAGCGCGACGCGCAGACGGGTGCCCGGCGGCTCGTCCATCTGGCCGAAGACGAGCGCGGTGTCCTTGAGGACGCCCGCCTCCTCCATCTCCAGCCAGAGGTCGTTGCCCTCACGGGTACGCTCGCCGACGCCGGCGAAGCACGAGGTTCCGGAGAACTTCAGCGCGACGCGGCGGATCATCTCCTGGATCAGAACGGTCTTGCCGACGCCCGCGCCGCCGAACAGGCCGATCTTGCCACCCTTCACGTACGGGGTGAGCAGGTCGATGACCTTGATGCCGGTGGGCAGCATCTCGGTGCGCGACTCGAGGGTGTCGAACGCCGGGGAGGGGCGGTGGATGCCCCACTTCTCGGTGACCTTCAGGGAGGCGGTCGGCACGTCCAGGGACTCGCCGAGCGCGTTCCACACGTGGCCCTTGACGACGTCGCCGACCGGCACCGAGATCGGCAGGCCGGAGTCGGAGACCGCCGCACCGCGGGTCAGGCCGTCGGTGGGCTGCATCGAGATGGCCCGGACCAGGTTGTCGCCCAGGTGCTGAGCGACCTCCAGGGTCAGGGTCTTGCTCTCGCCGCCCACGACGATCTCCACGTTCAGGGCATTGAAGATGTCGGGCATCGCCTCGACGGGGAACTCCACGTCGACGACGGGACCGGTGACCCGGGCGACGCGGCCCACGCCGGTCTCAACAGTCTCTGCAGTCATTTCACTCTTTCCCCGCTGCGGCGTCAGCCAGCGCGTTCGCGCCACCGACGATCTCGCTGATTTCCTGGGTGATCTCGGCCTGGCGAGCCTGGTTCATCTGCTGCGTGAACACGCGGATGAGCTCGTTGGCGTTGTCGGTCGCCGACTTCATGGCCCGGCGACGCGCGGCGTGCTCCGACGCCGCGGACTGGAGCAGCGTGCTGAAGATCCGCGACTCCACGTAGCGCGGGAGCAGCGTGTCGAGCACGTCTCCCGCGGTGGGCTCGAACTCGAAGTACGGCAGCGGCGTGTCCGGCTTCTCGGTGGTCTCCACGACCTCCAGCGGCAGGATGCGCTTGACCACGACTTCCTGCGTGAGCATCGAGACGAACTCGGTCGAGACGACGTGGATCTCGTCGATCCCGTTCTCGTCCGAGAACGCGCTGATGAGCGTGTCGGCGATCTCCTTGGCGTTGGCGTACGCGGGGCTGTCGGAGAACCCGCCCCACTGTCCGCCCATCTCCCGTCCCCGGAAGCTGTGCCAGGTGATGCCCTTGCGCCCCACCACGTAGGGCACCGGCTCGATGCCCCTGCTCCGCAGCAGCCCGCCGAGCGCCTCGGCCTCACGCAGGACGTTGGCGTTGAAGCCGCCGCAGAACCCGCGGTCGCTGGTGACGATGAGCACGCCCGCCCTGCGGGGGTTCTCCTTCGCCACGGTCAGCGGGTGGTCGACGCTGCTGCTGTTGCTGACCACGCCCGTGACCGCGCGAGTGATCTCCCGCTCGTACGGCACGGCCGCCTGCATCCGCTGCTGCGCCTTCACGATGCGCGACGAGGCGATGAGCTCCTGGGCACGCGTGATCTTCGCCGTGGACTTGACCGACTTGATCCGCCGCCGCAGCAGTCTTAGCTGGGCACCCATCGGCTACTTCTTCTCGTCCTGGACGTGCTTGACGATCTTCTCCTGGCCGACCCGGTTGGCGCCGAGAGCCGCGACCGGCTCCTCGTTGACCAGCAGCTCGCCCGCGGAGGTCTCGAAGCCCTTCTTGAACTGGGCGATCGCGTCCTTGAGGGCCGTGATCGCGTCGTCCGAGAGCTCCCGGGTCTCGCGGATGCCATCGAAGATGCCCTTGTGGTCGCGGCCGATGTAGTCGAGGAACTCCGCCTCGAAGCGGCGGATGTCCTCGACCGGGACCTCGTCGAGCTCGCCGGTGGTGCCGGCCCAGATCGAGACGACCTCCTTCTCCACCGGGAAGGGGCTGTACTGCGGCTGCTTGAGCAGCTCGACCAGGCGCTGGCCGCGCTCGAGCTGCGCCTTGGAGGCCGCGTCCAGGTCGGAGGCGAAGGCCGCGAAGGCCTCCAGGTCGCGGTACTGGGACAGGGCGAGGCGGAGCGTGCCGGCGACCTTCCGCATGGCCTTGGTCTGCGCGGAGCCGCCGACTCGGGAGACGGAGACACCGACGTTGATGGCCGGACGCACACCGGCGTTGAACAGGTCGGTCTCGAGGAAGACCTGGCCGTCGGTGATGGAGATGACGTTGGTCGGGATGAACGCCGAGACGTCGTTGCCCTTGGTCTCGATGACCGGCAGACCGGTCATCGAGCCGGCGCCCATGTCGTCGGAGAGCTTGGCGCAGCGCTCCAGCAGACGGGAGTGCAGGTAGAAGACGTCGCCGGGGTAGGCCTCGCGGCCCGGCGGGCGGCGCAGCAGCAGGGAGACGGCGCGGTAGGCGTCGGCCTGCTTGGTCAGGTCGTCGAAGACGATGAGGACGTGCTTGCCCTGGTACATCCAGTGCTGGCCGATGGCCGAACCGGTGTAGGGGGCGAGGTACTTGAAGCCGGCCGCGTCGGAGGCCGGGGCGGCGACGATGGTGGTGTACTCCATCGCGCCCGCCGCCTCCAGGCGGCCCTTGACCTGCGCGATCGTCGAGCCCTTCTGGCCGACGGCGACGTAGACGCAGCGGACCTGCTTCGCCGGGTCGCCGGAGAGCCAGTTCTCCCGCTGGTTGAGGATGGTGTCCACGGCGATGGCGGTCTTGCCGGTGCCGCGGTCACCGATGATCAGCTGGCGCTGACCCCGGCCGATCGCGGTCATGGCGTCGATCGCCTTGATGCCGGTGGCCAGCGGCTCCTTCACCGGCTGGCGCTGGACCACGGAGGGGGCCTGGAGCTCGAGAGCACGCATGCCCTCGGACTCGATGGCGCCCTTGCCGTCCAGCGGGTTGCCCAGCGGGTCGACCACGCGGCCGAGGAAGTCGTCGCCGACCGGCACGGAGAGGACCTCTCCCGTGCGGCGGACCGACTGGCCCTCCTCGATCTTGCTGAAGTCGCCCAGGATAACGACACCGATCTCCCGGACGTCCAGGTTCAGTGCCAGACCACGCGTGCCGTCCTCGAACTCGAGCAGCTCGTTCGCCATCGCCGAGGGAAGGCCGGAGACATGGGCGATACCGTCGCCGCAGTCGACGACGGTCCCGATCTCCTCGCGCGCGGCGCCTTCCGGCTCGTACGCCTGGACGAAGCGCTCAAGCGCGTCCCGGATCTCGTCCGGCCGGATCGTAAGCTCCGCCATCTCTCTTCTGTCTCCCTATTCGCCTAGCCGGCCAACCGGCGGCGGACTTCTTCGATTCGTCCCGCGATGGTGGTGTCGATGAGGTCGTCCCCGATGCGGACGGAGAACCCACCGAGCACTCGCGGATCCACCTCGACGTTCAGGTGAACGTCGTGGCCGTACGAGGTGCGAAGCCACGCGGCGAGGCGCTGCTTCTGCTCCTCGGAGAGCGCGACGGCGCTGCGCACCACCGCGACGAGACGCTGCCGCTGGGACGCGACCAGGCCGCCGAACTCCGCCAGTCCACCGTCCAGGCTACGTCCTCGCGGATGCACCACGAGCTGCGTGACCAGACGGAGGGTCGTCGGGGCGACCTTCGCGCCGAGAAGCGCGTCGAGCAGCTCGCGCTTGCCCTGCGCGGGCGCGGCGGGGTCGGTCAGCGTCCGGTGCAGGGTGAGGTTCGAGGCGACGATGCGCCCGAACCGGAACAGCTCGTCCTCGACGTCGTCGAGCCGGCCCTGCGCCTCGGCCTCGGCCGACGCGGCGACCACGCCGAGGCGCTCCAGCGCGTCGGCCAGGTCGCCGGAGCGCGCCCACTTGACGGAGACGGCCGCCACGACCGTCTCCAGCGCGGCGGCGCTGACCTTGCCCTCCAGCAGGACCCGGAGGATCTGGGCCTTCTGCTCGGCCGGGCGGGCGGCGTCGGACATGCTCCGGCGGAGCCCGTGCTCACGGTCGAACAGGTCGGCGACCGAGAAGAGCTCGTCGGCCAGCGTGCCGAGGTCGGCGCTTCCCGCCACGGCGTTGAAGCGCTCCTCGACCTCGGCCAGCGAGGTCCTGCTCAGACCCCTCATCGGTCGCTCACCCTTCCTCGTTCGCTACGCGGCCCGCTCGTGCCTCGCGAGCCACTCCGCTCACTGCGTCGGGTTCGCTCCATCATCAGCGGACCGCCGCGCTGCTCGACTCGAGCTCCTCCAGGAACCGGTCGACGGTGCGGCGCTGGCGCGCCTCGTCCTCGAGGGACTCACCGACGATGCGGCCCGCCAGGTCGGTCGAGAGCCGGCCGATCTCGGAGCGGAGCTGGGCGAACGCCTGCTGGCGGTCGGCCTCGATCTGGACGTGCGCCGCCTCGATGAGGCGGCGGGCCTCGGCCTGCGCCTCCTCGCGGAGCTCGGCCTTGATCTGCGCACCCTGCTCGCGGGCCTCCTCACGCAGGCGGGACGCCTCGTGACGAGCCTCGGCGAGCTGCTCCTTGTACTGCGCGAGCAGCGCCTGGGCCTCGGCCTGGGCGTCCTGCGCCTTCTGGATGCCGCCCTCGATCGCCTCGGTCCGCTCGTTCAGAGTCTTCTGAATGCGCGGGGTGAGGATCTTGCCGACGACGATGAGGACGACAGCGAAGGCGAAGATGCCGACGACCAGCTCGTAGGCGTGCGGGATGAGCGGGTTGTTCCCCTCCGCCGCCAGGAGCGAAGCTGCTGTGATCATTGGTGCAGCCTTCCGTCAGAGATATTCGGGTCTTACTGGCCGAACATGAACGGCGCGACGAGACCGATGAGGGCCAGGGCCTCGGTGAGAACGAAGCCGAGCAGCATGTTCTGGCGGATCAGGCCGTAGGCCTCGGGCTGGCGGGCGATGGCCTGCACGCCCTGACCGAAGATGATGCCCACGCCGATGCCGGGGCCGATCGCGGCGAGACCGTAGCCGATGGAACCGAGGGAGCCGGTGACCTCAGCGAGGATGCCCATTGTGTCTTCCTTTACTGGTCGGCCGGTGGATGCCCTCCACCGGTCTGGATATTCGAGGTGGGTCTTAGTGCTCGGCGTGGAGCGAGTTGCCGATGTACATCGCGGCGAGCATCGCGAAGAGGAACGCCTGCAGGAACTGGATGAACATCTCGAAGCCGGTCATCGCGATCGTCATGACGACGCCGACCACGCCCAGCGGGGCGCCCAGCGGGGTGAGCTTCTCGAAGAGGAACCAGAAGCCGACCAGGCTGAAGAACGCCAGGATGATGTGGCCGGCGAACATGTTGGCGAACAGTCGCACCGCGTGCGTGAAGGGCGCGATGATCAGGTTCGAGAGGAACTCGATCGGGGCGAGCAGCACGTAGATCGGCTTGGGCAGGCCCGGCGGGAACATCATGTTCTTGAAGTAGCCGATCGGGCCCTGGTGCTTGATGCCCAGGTAGATCTTGAGGACGTAGATGCTCAGCGCCAGCACGATCGGGAAGGCGATGTGCGAGGCGACCGGGAACTGGACGACGGGGATGACGCCCATCAGGTTCCAGATCCAGACCATGAAGAAGATGCTCAGCAGCAGGCCCATCCACCGGTCGGCGTCCTTGCCGAGGAACGGCCGGGCGACCTGGTCGCGGACGAACGTGTAGCCGATCTCGGCGACGTTCTGCACGCCCCGGGGCACGAGCTTCGGCTTGGCGAAGGCGGCCCAGCAGAAGGCGATGACGATCAGCGAGCTCAGAACCGCCAGGAGCACCGGCTTGGTGAACCAGGTGACGCCCGCGATGATCGGCGGAAGGTCGAAGAGTTCCAGCCCCGGAGGCGTGAACTTGTCCTCGGGAGCGGTGAGGAGCGTCAGCGTGCTCACGCGGCGGTCCCTTCAACGTGGTAGTGGATCGAAATGGCTTCGTCGGCGAGCCGGCCGCAGCCGAGGACTAGCGGCCGTACTTCCGGTAGACCAGGTAGACGGCGAGAGCGACGCCGAGAATCAGCCCGATCGGAGTGAAGGCGACCACTCCGGTCCACTTGGACAGCAGCCATCCCGCCCCGCCGTACAGGATCATCCCGGAGAGCAGATAGCTGGGGATCGACCAAGCGGCGTTGGCGAAGTCGCGGCCGTCGTCCTCGGGCCGGATTTTCTTCTCGCTCATCGCGGCCACGACGATAGCAGGCATGATGAGGGCTAGTCATATCGGGCCCCACCGCACCCGATGGGATCTTAGTCCTCATCGGGAATCACCTTGACCCGGGACCCTACCCTCCGGATCGACGTAGAGCATCTTGAGCTTCATGAAGCCGCGCATCTCACCGACGGTCCACGCCAGGGTGCAGACGATGGCGGCCCAGCCGAAGGCCTTGGGCTCGAACGCCGTGGCGTCCTCGAACGCCTTCAGCATCGCCATGACCGCCAGGATCTTGACCGCGTAGGTCACCACCGCGGCGGTCATCATCATCATGGGCGAGACGCGGCTGGCGTAGGAGACCGCCACCAGGCCGACGGTGAAGAAGACCGAGACGACCAGCAGGCCGATCGCGGCGCCCAGCGCGCCCTTCCCTCCGGCCAGCACGGTCGCGACCACGACCACGGCCAGCCCGGCCAGAGCCGTGGGGATCGCGGCTCCCTTCAGGAGGCGCACGTCGTTGGCCTGCATCGGCACTCCCAGTGACAGTTATCAAGCGAGCGATTGCTACCCAGCAGGTCTCGTACTGTTCAGCACCTGCTAGTGAAAGCTATCACAAGCTCCTGGAAGAGCGCCTTTACCTGCCGTTTCAAGTAAACGATCTAGAGGTTTCCGGCAGGTGTTCAGCGCCCTGTCCCCGGGGCCGGGAAACGCTGGCGGGAAGCGCTGAGTGACAGGTCGGACAGGGCGGACAGCTCCGCCCTGTCGTCGCCCACCGGGTGCTCCCCCGGGAGCGGAGGCTCGGGGGACGCCGGGCGCAGAGGCCGCTGGAGCGGAGCCTCCACCGGGAGCGGGCGGGCGCCCTGCGGGAACGGGGGGTCGGCCGGGAGGGGGCGGACGTCCTGGGCGGCCGGCGCCTCGGGAGGAAGCGGGTGGGCGGCCTGCCCGTGGGCGGGCCCCTCGCCGGGGCGGACGTGCCGGCCGGCGGCGTGCGCTCCCCCGCCGTTGCGGCGCATGCGCGGCAGCCCCATCGCCACCAGCACGCCGACGGCCAGCAGCACGGCCAGGAGGAACAGGACCAGCGGGACGCCCTTGACGGACATCGCCACGACCCCGAAGGCGAACAGGAACGTCCACGCGTACATGATCAGGACGCTCGTGCGGTGCGAGTGGCCGATGTCCAGCAGCCGGTGGTGCAGGTGCCCGCGGTCGGGGGCGAACGGCGAGAGCCCGTTGGACGTTCGCCGGACCACCGCCATGATCAGGTCCAGCAGCGGCAGCACCAGGATCGCGACCGGGACCAGCATCGGCAGGATGACCGGGAAGCGGTTGATGCTGCTGGAGTCGAGCGGGGTGACGGTGATCATCGTGGAGGCGAGGACCAGGCCGATCAGCATCGCCCCGGTGTCGCCCATGAAGATCTTCGCCGGGTGGAAGTTGTGCGGCAGGAAGCCCAGGCAGACGCCGATGAGCACCGAGGTGACCGCGGCGGTGACGTTGATGCTGGTGTTGCCGAAGTCCGTGGACAGGGCGACGGAGTAGGTCCAGGTGGCCATGGCCGCGATGCCGACGATCCCGGCCGCCAGCCCGTCCAGCCCGTCGACGAAGTTGACCGCGTTGATCATGACGACGATGACCATGATCGTGATCAGCGGGCTCAGCGTGGAGTCCAGGACGTAGAGCCCGCCCATGCTGGTGGGCAGCGGGATCCAGGGCAGGCTGACCCCGAAGGCGACCAGCACGCCCGCCGCGCCGATCTGCCCGGCCAGCTTGATCAGGGCGTCCATGCCCCACCAGTCGTCCAGGAAGCCGGTCAGCGTGATCAGGCCGCCGGCGAGGATCAGCCCGAGGACGACCTTCCCCCCGGTCGCGGCCTCCTCGGCGAGTTTCCCCCCGGCGTACGGCAGCTTGGCGGCCACCAGCAGGCCCGCCACCAGCCCGCCGTACATGGCCAGGCCGCCGAGCCGCGGTGTCGGGGTGGTGTGCACGTCCCGGTCACGGACCTCGGGCATCGCGCCGATGCGGATGGCGAAGACGCGGACCAGCGGGACCAGCAGGTAGGTCGCCGCCGCCGCGACGAGCGCCATCAGTAGGTATTCGCGCACGGACCTAGTTTCCCGGATAGTCCGGCCAGCTGTGACCGGAAAACAGCACAGAACCACTCATAATTAGCTGGGATATGCCGGATACAGCGCGGTGAGCTCCGCCACGCGCGCCCTGATCTCCCCCACCGCGCCGGGGTCGCGCACGGCTCGCGCCACCATCGAGGCCAGTTCCTTCATCTCCTCGGTCCCCATCCCCTGCGTGGTCACGCAGGGGGTTCCCACCCGGATGCCGGAGGTCACCGTGGGCGGTTCGGGGTCGTAGGGGATCGCGTTGCGGTTCAGCGTGATCCCGGCGGCGGCGCACCGCTGCTCGGCCAGCGCGCCCGTGACCGCGGCGTCGCGCAGGTCGACGAGGACCAGGTGGCTGTCGGTTCCGCCGGAGACCGGCCGCAGGCCCTCCACCGCCAGCGCGTCGGCCAGCGTCCGGGCGTTGTCCACCACCCGCCGCGCGTAGTCGGCGAACTCCGGGCGGAGCGCCTCGCCGAAGGCCACCGCCTTGGCCGCCACCGCGTGCATGAGCGGGCCGCCCTGGACGAACGGGAACACCGCCCGGTCGATCTTGGCCGCCAGCTCCGCCGTGCACATGATCCCGCCGCCGCGCGGGCCGCGCAGCGCCTTGTGCGTGGTGAAGGTCACCACGTCGGCGTACGGCACCGCGGACGGCAGGGCTCCTCCCGCCATCAGCCCCACGGTGTGCGCGACGTCGGCGAGCAGCCAGGCGCCCACCTCGTCGGCGATCCCCCGGAAGGCCGCGAAGTCGATCTCCCTGGGATAGGCCGTGGCGCCGCAGATGATCATCTTGGGCCGGCGGCGCAGCGCCAGCTCCCTCACCTCGTCGTAGTCGATCAGCTCGGTGTCCCGGCGCACGCCGTACGCCACGATCTCGAACCAGCGGCCGGAGAAGTTGACCTTCGAGCCGTGGGTGAGGTGGCCGCCGTGCGGCAGCGCCATGGCGAGCACGGTGTCGCCCGGCTGGAGCAGCGCGGCGTAGGCGGCGAGGTTGGCCGAGGCCCCGGAGTGCGGCTGCACGTTGACGTGGTCCGCCCCGAACAACCGGCGGGCGCGGTCGATGGCGAGCTGCTCGGCCCGGTCGACGACCTCGCACCCGCCGTAGTAGCGCCGGCCGGGATACCCCTCGGCGTACTTGTTGGTGAGCGTCGAACCGAGCGCGGCCAGCACCGCCGGCGAGGCGAGGTTCTCGCTCGCGATGAGCTGGATGCCGCCGCGCAGGCGGTCGAGCTCGTCGAGGAGCACCTTCGCGATCTCCGGATCCTGCCGGAGCAGGAGGCCGAAGTCGGGCCCGTAGTACGGCACAGAGCTCAATTGCCTCACTCCGTTCGGCGGCTCGGGCGGACGACCCACCTCCCACTGTAAGCCCGGCGGCCCTCGTTATCCCATGTCAGGGCGGGTTCAGGAGAAAGCGTGTGGGGCTCCTGCGTCGGCGGGCACCCAACGGGGCGTGTCGGCCGCCTGGTCGCTGATCGAGGTGAGGACGGCCTGCCGGTACTGGCCCAGGCGTGCCCGCCACTCCGTCAGGTCCTCCACGTAGCGGTCCCCCACCGGGGCGTCCCAGACGTCGCGGCTCCTGGCCATCTGGTAGGCCCTGTCCAGGCAGGAGGTCAGCGTCTCCAGCATGGGCAGCACCTGCTGCCAGAGCACGACCAGCCGCTGGTAGTCGGGGTTGAACTGCCAGGCCGTGGCCGTCTCCGGAGACGGCAGGCCGGAGCTCCTGCCCTGCGGCGGGGCCTCCCCCGGCTGGAGCGGCTGCGGGGCGGGCGGGTCTGCGTACATCCGAAAGGCTCCTCACGCCGACTGCGGACCTGAAGACGCGCCCGACGAGCCGCCGGGCGGCGGGATGGGCCGGAGCGGGTCGGCCGGGTCCACCTCGCCCGCAGGGCCGTCCGGCCCGACGTCCATGGGCACCCAGGCGCCCTCGCCCCATGTCTCCCCCTCCGGCACCTGGACACCCGGCATCTCCAGCGGCTCGATCTCTCGCACGTTGTCGACCAGCGTCCTGAGGGCGTCCAGGTTCAGCGGCCCGGCCTCGGCCGAGACCACGTCGCTGCCGTCGTCCGCCCACCGCGCCACCGTGTCCCCGGGTGTTCCGGACCCGCCGGGAGCCGTCCCGCCGGCGCCGGTGCCGGGCTGTCCGCCCCCGTCCGTCCCGGTGCCGGGCTGTCCGCCCGCATCCGTCCCGGTGCCGTCCATGGTGGGCATGTCCATCGGCGGGATGTTCTCGATGTCCTCCAGCAGCGCCTCGACCTCCTCCGCGGTAGGCGGGTCGAGCGGGATCTGCAGAACCTTGACGCCGTCCACCTCGACGATCTGCGGCCGGAGCTCGCCCGTCTGGTCGATGTCGTCGGGGTGGTCCTTCTCCGGCGTGTCCAGCGGGTCGTCCCCTTGCGTCCCGCCGCCGTCCCGCGGCGAACGCTCGTCCCCCTTGGAGTCGGCCTCCGGCTTGGGATCGGGTGTGGAGTCGGCCTCCGGCTTGGGATCGGGCTTCGTCTCCGAACCACCGGAGCGGTCGTCTCCCTGCGCCCCGCCGCCGTCCCGCGGCGAACGCTCGTCCCCCTTGGAGTCGGCCTCCGGCTTGGGATCGGGTGTGGAATCGGCCTCCGGCTTGGAACCGCTCTCCGGCTTCGGCGGATCGTCCGCGGACTGGTCCTCGACCCGGGGGCTCTCACCGGAGCCGGGGACGGCGGGCTTGAGGTCCTCGGCCCGCGGCGTCTCCGGTTTCCCGGTGTCGCGCGCCGGAGTCTCCGCTCCCGGGGCGGGGGACGCGGCGTCCGGGGTCCCGGAGCCCGGGGCCGTCCCCTGCTCGATCCTCTTCTCCAGCAGCGCCACCCGCGCCGAGACGTCCTTGACCATCACGTCGCACGCCTCGGCGATCTGCACGGGGCGGTGAGTGGACTGGGAGGACAGTCCGGCCTCGCCCATCAGCCGGGTGATCCGGCCCTCGATCGTCCGCATCTGCCCGGCGGCCTGCCTGATTTCGGACAGCAGGTCGCGGACCAGCTCGGGGTCCATTCCGTCGAACTTGCCCATGGGCGTCTCCCGGGTCTCGGCCCATTTCACGGTACCGGGGAGATCGCCGCACGTCACGGTGATACCCAGCCGGTATGGATGGCGGCCGCGAGCAGCGGTTCGACAGGGGACGGCCGGATGCGCGGCGGCACGCCGCCCCGGTCTGGCCACCGGAACCGCCCGGGACCCCGGACGGCTCCGGCCGGGTCAATCCTCGGTGGCGGGGTCGGCGTCCGTCGCCACGTAGCCGATCACTCCGCGCAGCTTCTCCACCGGGATCGCGCCCCGGCGCAGCAGCCGGGGCACCGCGGTGGTGAGGTCGAGGATCGTGGACGGGGTGTCGTCCGCGCACGCCCCTCCGTCGAGGTAGACCGCGACCGAGTCGCCGAGCTGCTTCTCCGCGTCGGCGGCCGTGGTCGCGGCGGGGGCTCCGGAGCGGTTGGCGCTGGAGACGGCCATCGGGCCCGTGTCCTTGAGCAGGTCCAGGGCCACCGGGTGCAGCGGCATGCGGATCGCCACGGTGCCCTTGGTCTCGCCCAGGTCCCATGAGAGCGAGCGGTTGACCCGGCAGATCAGTGTGAGGGGACCGGGCCAGAAGGCGTCCACGAGGTCCTGGCCGTACGGTCCCAGGTTCTCCACCAGGGCGTTGGCCGCGCGCACGGTGCCGACCAGGACGGGCACCGGCATGTCCCGGCCGCGCCCCTTGGCCTCCAGCAGGCGGGCGACGGCCGACTGGGTGAACGCGTCACCGCCGATGCCGTAGACGGTGTCGGTCGGGAGCACCACCAGCTCGCCCCGGCGTACGGCCGACGCCGCGTCGGTCAGGCCCGCGGCCCGCTGCTCCGCGTCGGTGCAGTCATAGCGTCTACTCACGGCGTTCAGCCCCCATCCTCGGCCTCGTTCCTGGCTCATTCCTGGCCGAAACGGGCGGTGACGTAACGATCCCTGCGGGCGAGGTCCTGGCGGCTGCGCACGTCGCGCCAGCCGTTCTCCTCGGAGAAGATCAGGTATACCGGAGTGCCCTGCTCGTCGGCGTGCTCCACCGCGACGAACCCGCCGGGCCGCAGCAACCGCCTGGCGGTCCGCTCCACCGCCCTGACCTCGTCCAGGCCGTCGCCGCCCGAGCCGTACAGGGCGCGGTGCGGGTCGTAGTCGCGGACCTCGGGGTCGCGCGGGATCGCACCCGGCGGGATGTAGGGCGGGTTGGAGACGACCAGGTCCACCTGGCCGTCGAGCTCGGGCAGGGCGTCGGCGAGGTCCTCCGGGTGCAGGTGCACCCGGCCCTGCCCCTGCTCCAGGATGTTGCGCTTGGCCCACCGGTAGGCGTCGGGGTCGACCTCGACCGCGTGCACCGTGGCCAGCGCGACCTCCTGCGCGATGGAGAGCGCGATCGCGCCGGAGCCGGTGCCCAGGTCCACGACCACCGGAGCGGCCACGTCCATCTCCCGCAGCCGGTCGATGGCCCAGCCCGCCACCACCTCGGTCTCCGGGCGCGGGACGAACACGCCCGGCCCGACCTCCAGCGACAGGTAGCGGAAGTAGGCCCGGCCGGTGATGTGCTGGAGCGGCTCGCGCGCCTCGCGCCGCGCGACGCCCTCCCAGAACAGGGCGTCGAAGTCCGCGTCCGTCACGGTGTGCAGCTCGCTGCGCCGTACGCCGTGGACGAAGGCGGCGATCTCCTCGGCATCGGTGCGCGGCGACGGCACACCCGCCTCGGCGAGCCTGGCGGTGGCGAGGGCGATCTCGTCCAGTAGAAAGGTCATGGGCGCGTTCTGTCGAGTGGGCGTGCTATGAGTGGGCGGCGAGCTTCTCCGCCATCTCGGCGTCGAGCAGGGACTGGATGACGGCCGTCAGGTCCCCGTCCAGCACCTGGTCGAGGTTGTAGGCCTTGAACCCGACGCGGTGGTCGGAGATGCGGTTCTCGGGGAAGTTGTAGGTCCGGATGCGCTCGGAGCGGTCGACCGTGCGGATCTGGGACTTGCGCTCGGCCATCGCCGCGGCGTTGGCCTCCTCCTCCGCGATGGCCTGCAGGCGCGCCCGCAGGATGCGCAGGGCCGACTCCTTGTTCTGGAGCTGGCTCTTCTCGTTCTGGCAGGAGGCGACCACGCCGGTCGGCAGGTGCGTGATACGCACCGCCGAGTCGGTGGTGTTGACGCTCTGCCCGCCGGGGCCGCTGGAGCGGTAGACGTCGATGCGAAGGTCGTTCGGGTCGATCTGGACGTCGACCTCCTCGGCCTCCGGGTAGACCAGGACACCCGCCGCGCTGGTGTGGATGCGGCCCTGGGACTCGGTGACCGGGACGCGCTGCACGCGGTGCACGCCGCCCTCGAACTTCAGCCTCGACCAGACGCCGTCGTCGCCCCTGGCCTTCACCGCGACCGTGACGTCCTTGTAGCCGCCCAGGTCGGAGTGGGTCATGTCGATGATCTCGGTCTTCCAGCCGACCCGCTCGGCGTAGCGGAGGTACATCCGCAGGAGGTCGCCGGCGAACAGCGCCGACTCCTCACCGCCCTCGCCCGCCTTGATCTCCATGATGATGTCCTTGTCATCGTTGGGATCACGCGGGATGAGCAGGTGCCGGAGCCTCTCCTCCAGCTCGGGGACGCGCGCCTCGAGCTCCTTGGCCTCCTCGGCGAAGGCCTCGTCCTCCGAGGCCAGCTCCCTGGCCGTGGCCAGGTCGTTCTGGACGCCTTCGAGCTCCCGGTACGTGGTGATGATCGGGGTCAGCTCGGCGTAGCGCCGGCCGAACGTGCGCGCCTGCGTCGGGTTGGCGTGCACGGTGGGGTCGGCGAGCTTGAGTTCCAGCTCGGCGTACTCACTGAGCAGCTCGTCGAGGTTCACCGCACGTCCTTCTTCCTTGAAAGCCCTTTGTAAGCCCGCCTCATCACCACGAACGCCGACCCGGGCAGGCCCCTCGCGGACGAGGGGCGGTGCCGGGCCGGCGTCGGGACGAGGGCTACTGGCCCGCGGGCTTCTTGCCGAAGCGCTTCTCGAAGCGCGCCACCCGGCCGCCGGTGTCCAGGATCTTCTGCTTGCCCGTGTAGAACGGGTGGCAGGCGGAGCACACGTCGGCGTGGATCGCGCCGCTCTTGGCGGTGCTGCGGGTGGTGAAGGAGTTGCCGCAGGTGCAGGTCACCTGAGTGGTGACGTACTCCGGGTGAATGTCGGGCTTCATGACTTCGTCCTCTCCAATGCGCGGTCGCCGGGTCGCCACATCTCTCGCCGGTACGGCGTGCGCGCTGCAAGCACACTGAGGTGCGCGCGGGCGGGAACCGGAACCGCTGCGGTTCGGCTACCAGTGTGCCAGATGCTCGAACCATTCCAGGCCACCGGGCATTCCCAGGCGGCCGTTACCTGCGTCTGTAGACGTGTCACTTGCGTACCACTAGGCTCCGGTGCCCAAACTGTACCTTTTCCCACTTTTTTACCCGAGTAAGGGGACCATGATGAGGAAGGGAATGCGGCTGCTCCTGGCGGCCGCAACGGGGGCTGCCGTCTTCGCCAGTGGTACGGCGACAGCGTTCGCCACCCAGACCAGGGTCGCGGCAGCGGCCTGCGATCTCGTCGCCGCCGACGTCACCGCATTGACCGTGGACGACCCCTACGTCCCGCTCAAGGAAGACGCCACCATCACCTTCGAGGCGACCCTCAAGGACGCCTGGAAGCTGGACGGAACGCCCAAGAAGGTCGAGCGGAACATCACCGCAGTCAAGGCCGAGTTCCAGCGGGTCGGCGAGACCACCTGGAACAGCGCGACGATCGGCGACCTCCCCGCGGTTCCGGCCGCCCCGGCCACCGGTGACGCGTCGCTCCCCGCCGACGCGGTCAAGCTCAAGGGCAGCTTCAAGATCACGAAGGACAACAAGGACGGCAAGTGGCTCGTCCGCCTCCTGGTGAGCCGCGGCAGCGACACCAAGGAGAGCTGCAAGGAGGTGACGGTCGACCCGCAGGTCAAGTTCGTCTCCGCCTCGGTCACCGACCCGGTCGTCATCAGCTCCAGCGGTGACACCGAGGTCAAGGTCCGCGCGAACATCGTCGGCGCCTCCGCCGTCACCGGCAAGCTCTACCACAACGACGGCGGCGACTCGATCGACGTGACCCTGGAGAAGGGCAGCTCCGCCGGCACCTGGTACGCCGACACCTACTTCGACTACTCCTTCTCCACCGGTTACTGGACCCTGGAGCTGGCGGCCGCGCGCGGCGGCCAGACCCTGGAGGTCAAGAAGGCCGACACCTTCTACGTCCAGAAGGGCGCCGTCAAGAAGGCCAAGTCCAAGGTCTCCTTCGACGTGACCGCCAACAAGGTCAAGAAGGGCAAGTCCATCCGCCTCTACGGCAAGGTCTACCGGGGCAGCAAGGGCTACGCCGGCAAGATGGTCGGGCTCTACTACAAGAAGAAGAACGGCAGCTGGCAGTTCGCCTACTACGTGAAGGCGAACAGCAGCGGCAAGTACAGCAAGACCGTCAAGCCGAGGTTCGACGCCTACTGGCGGGCCGTCGTCGGCGGGACCAGCAAGACCTACGGCTCCAAGTCCGGCTACGAGTACGTCGACGTCCGCTAGCCGGACTCCGCGGCGGCACGGAGGACTGTACGGCTCGCGTCCCCAACCCCGGGCGCAAGCCGTACAGGCGCCGGACCGGGGCCGAACACTCGGAGAAGAGTTCGCAGCAGCAAGGGAAACGCCCGGTGGCCGAGGCCACCGGGCGTTTCCGTGCGCCGGGACGGGTCAGTCGCGGTCGGAGCTGACCGTCGTCTTCTGCACCTGGAGCAGGAACTCCGCGTTGGACTTGGTCTCCTTCATCTTCTCCAGGAGAAGCTCCAGAGCCTGCTGCATGTCCAGGGCGTGCAGCACGCGCCGCAGCTTCCAGACGATCTGCAGCTCGTCCTTCGACATGAGGATCTCCTCCTTGCGGGTGCCGGACGCGTCGACGTCCACCGCGGGGAAGATCCGCTTGTCCGCGAGGCCGCGGTTGAGCTTGAGCTCGGCGTTTCCGGTGCCCTTGAACTCCTCGAAGATGACCTCGTCCATCTTGGAGCCGGTCTCGACCAGCGCCGTGGCGAGGATCGTCAGCGAGCCGCCGTTCTCGATGTTGCGGGCGGCGCCGAAGAAGCGCTTGGGCGGGTAGAGGGCCGTGGAGTCGACACCGCCCGACAGGATCCGGCCCGAGGCGGGAGCCGCCAGGTTGTAGGCCCGGCCCAGGCGGGTGATCGAGTCGAGCAGCACGACGACGTCGTGGCCCAGCTCCACCAGGCGCTTGGCCCGCTCGATGGCGAGTTCGGCGACCGTGGTGTGGTCCTCGGCGGGACGGTCGAAGGTCGAGTGGATGACCTCGCCCTTCACCGACCGCTGCATGTCGGTGACCTCTTCCGGACGCTCGTCGACGAGGACGACCATCAGGTGGCACTCGGGGTTGTTCCGGGTGATCGCGTTGGCGATCGCCTGGAGCACCATCGTCTTGCCCGCCTTGGGCGGGGAGACGATGAGCCCGCGCTGGCCCTTGCCGATCGGGGCGACCAGGTCGATGATCCGGGTCGTCAGGACGTTCGGCTCGGTCTCCAGCCGCAGGCGCTCCTGCGGGTAGAGCGGCGTGAGCTTGTTGAAGTCGGGCCGCTGGCGGGCCTGCTCCGGGTCCATGCCGTTGACCGTGTCGAGACGGACGAGCGCGTTGAACTTCTCGCGGCGCTCGCCGTCGCGCGGCTGGCGGACGGCGCCGGTGACGACGTCGCCCTTGCGCAGGCCGTTGCGGCGGATCTGGGCGAGCGAGACGTAGACGTCGTTGGAGCCGGGCAGGTAGCCGCTGGTCCGGACGAACGCGTAGTTGTCCAGGATGTCCAGGATGCCGGCGATCGGGATGAGGACGTCGTCCTCGCCGACCACGGGCTCGTTGGCGTCGAAGCGGTCACGGCCGCGGCGGTTGCGCTCCCGGAACCGGCCGCGGCGGCCGCGGCGGTCGTCGTCCTCGGCGCCGGGACCGTGCTGGTCGCCCCGGCCCTGCGGGCCGCGGTTCTGGTCGCCGCGCTCGCCCCGGTCACCCCGGTCGGTGCGCTCGCCCCGGTCGATGCGCTCGCCCCGGTCGGTGCGCTCGCCCCGCTCACCGCGCTCGGGACGGTCCGCGCGCTCCCCGCGGGACTGGCCCGCGTCGGCGGCGCGCTGGTCGGCACGGCCCTCGCCGCGCTCGCCGCGCTCGCCCCGCTCACCGCGTTCGCCCCGCTCACGGCGCTCGCCGCGGCCGCGGCGCTCGCCGCGCTCGCGGCGGCTCTCGCCGCGCTCGGGACGGTTCTCGGGCTGACCGGCCTCGGCCTGCTCCACGACGGGCGCGGCGGCCGCGACCGGCTCGGGAGCCGCCTCCGGCTCGGGCGCGGACTCGGCGGGGACGGCCGGGGCGGCGGCGCGGGAACGTTCCCTGCGGCTGCGCGCGGGGCGCTCGGCGACCGGCTCGGAGACGGCCGGGGCCTCCTGGACGGCGGCGGGCGCGGGGGCGCTCTCGGGGGAGATGCCCTGCTTCTCCTGGATGGCCGCGATCAGCTGGCTCTTGCGCATCCGCCCGGTCCCGCTGATACCAAGACCGGTCGCCATGGCCTGCAGCTCGGGCAGCACCATGGCGGACAGGCCGGTGCCGGAGCGACGACGCTTGGTCGCGGCGCGGGTGGGGGTGTCGCCGGCCGCCGGCTGGGTGCCGTTGGCATCGGAGAGGAGTTCGGTGGTGTCGCTCACTAATGGGTCCTTCCCAGGGGTCGGGCGTGGCCATGATCGGCCGATCGTCCCGGTGGTGCGATCGGCCCGGCGGGACAGACCGGGCCGGGTTGCACGTCGCGATCCTCGGCGGTCCTTGAGGACCGCCGCCACTGTCGGAGAAGGGCGTATCCACGCCGTCACCATCGAGATTCGCCGACGGTGGGGCTTGGAGGACACCCCCCGGATTGCTACCGGCAACCAGATGTCGAGATGGTTCGAACGCGCATGTCCCTGAAACGCCGCCTCTCGCTGCCCCAACCGAATGTGGGCCATTCGGAGGCGACGGATTCGGGGAAACCACTGTGGCGCTCACGCCTCACGGAGCGAGGCATGGTGCGACGATGTGTGGCTGACAAGCACGCACCCGAAACGGGGGCACCTGGTGCGGCTCTCAGCCTAACATCACCAGCACACACAGCTATTCCCTGAAGGTCGAAGAGGCATCAGCGTGTCTCGGGAAAGGCAACGCGCGCACCGCGGGTTTCGACATCCAGTGGCTGGATGTGCCAGTCAGTACCCACTTCCGGTGCGATCAAATCCTGCGTATCCGCTGTCGAAAACGCAAGAACCGTGGGACCCGCCCCGGAGACGACCGCGGGCACCCCGGCGCCGCGCAGGCGTTCGACCAGTTCGGCGGTCTCCGGCATGGCGGGCGCGCGGTAGCCCTGGTGCAGCCGGTCCTCGGTCGCGGCCATGAGCAGCTCCCGCTCCGGCCGCCCGGTCAGCGCCGCGACCAGCAGCGCGGCCCGCCCGGCGTTCGCGGAGGCGTCCGCGTGCGGGACCTGCGCGGGGAGCAGCCCCCTGGCGACCTCCGTGGACAGGCGGTGCCGGGGGATGAGCGCCACCGGCCGGACGTCGGCGTGTGGAACCAGTTTCACCATACGCGGAACTCCGGGCTGCTCGATCCACGCGACCGTCAGCCCGCCCGCGATGCAGGGGGCGACGTTGTCCGGGTGCCCCTCGATCTCGGTGGCCAGCGCGAGGGCGAAGTCGTCCGAGAGCTTGCTCCCCCGGTCCCGGCGCGTCTCCTGGCTCCCGGCGTGTTCGGGGTGGGCCAGCGCGCGGGCCGCGAGGATGCCGGCGCAGATCGCCGCCGAGGAGGAGCCGAGGCCGCGCCCGTGCGGGATGCGGTTGCGGCAGACCATCCTGATCCCGGCCGGCTGCCGCACCGTGAAGGCGTCGAAGGCGGCGCGCAGCGCCCGGACGACCAGATGCCCCTCACCGGCGTCGAGCTCTCCCTCGCCCTCCCCCTTCACCTCCACGACCAGCCCGGGCGTCTGCGTGATCTCGACCTCCACCTCGTCGCAGAGGTCCAGCGCCAGCCCGAGGGAGTCGAACCCCGGCCCCAGGTTCGCGCTGGTCGCGGGGGTCCGGACCACGACCTTGCCGCCATAGATATTGATCATTCATCTCCTTGTTGCCCGCCCGCCGGGCCGGCGGGCGGGGACGGGGCGGGTCAGGCGAGTTCGAGCGCGGTGGCCGCGGCGTGGGCGTCGATGGGGATCGTGAGGGGCGTGGGAGCGCCGGAGATGGCCCAGTCGGGGTCCTTGAGGCCGTTGCCCGTCACCGTGCAGACGACGCGCTGCCCGGGCTCGACCAGGCCCTGCTCGTGCGCCTGGAGCAGGCCGGCCACGCTGGCCGCGGAGGCGAGCTCGACGAACACGCCCTCCTCCTGCGCCAGCAGCTTGTAGGCGGCGGCGATCTGGCGGTCGGTGACGGCCTGGATGACGCCGCCGGACTCGTCGCGCGCGGCCTCGGCGAGCTGCCAGGAGGCGGGGTTGCCGATGCGGATCGCGGTGGCGATCGTGTGCGGGTGGGTCACCGGCGCGCCGTTGACGATCGGCGCGGCTCCGCTGGCCTGGAAGCCGAACATCCGGGGCGTCCTCGTGGCGACGCCGTCGGCGGCGTACTCGGTGTAGCCCATCCAGTAGGCCGAGATGTTGCCGGCGTTGCCGACCGGGATGCAGTGGATGTCGGGAGCGTCGCCGAGCGCGTCCACGATCTCGAAGGCGGCGGTCTTCTGGCCCTGGAGCCGGAACGGGTTGACCGAGTTGACCAGCGCGATCGGGTAGTTCTCCGAGAGCTTCCTGGTCATCTCGAGGCAGTCGTCGAAGGAGCCCTCGACCTGGAGCAGCTTGGCGCCGTGCACCAGCGCCTGGGCCAGCTTGCCCATCGCGATCTTTCCTCGGGGCACGAGCACGGCGCAGGTCAGGCCCGCGCGGACCGCGTAGGCGGCGGCCGAGGCGCTGGTGTTGCCGGTGGAGGCGCAGATGACGGCCTTGGCGCCCTCCTCGACGGCCTTGCTGATGGCCATCGTCATGCCGCGGTCCTTGAAGCTGCCGGTCGGGTTCAGGCCCTCGACCTTCAGGTGGACGTCGCAGCCGGTCAGCGCGGAGACCCGGTGCGCCGGGACGAGCGGCGTGCCGCCCTCCAGGAGCGTGACGACGGGAGTCTCCGCGGTCACCGGAAGTCGGTCACGGTACTCCTCGATGAGGCCACGCCACGCCCTGGTCATGATTGCTCCTCCCGCGCACGGCTCCGCGGTGCGCGTTCTACCTGCGTTGTTGGGCAACGAGTCTACGGGCAACCGTCTCGCTCCCGGGATCCGATGTCCACCAACTGGACATCTCGGGCGTCCTCCTGGGAGACGCACTCAGACAGCACTAAGAAACCGCGGGTAAGGTCGACAGGTCTTGACACGCGGTGACGCAGACAAGGGGCATGACATCATGACGGGCGGAGCGGCGATCGGCCTGCCCCCGATCCGGCACAACGACTACTCCCCCCTGGTCCCTCCCGGGCTGGGCGAGTGGGAGCCGTCGCTCCCGGTGAGCGTGGTCATCCCCGCGCACGGCGGGCAGCACCGGCTCGACCTGACCCTCGCCGCGCTGGCCGCGCAGACCTATCCGGACCACCTCATGGAAGTGATCGTGGTCGACGACGGCAGCGAACCCCCGCTGCGCCTGCCGGAGATCGCCCCGCTGGACACCAGGATCGTCCCCGCGGCCCCCGGAGGCTGGGGCATCGCGCACGCGTTCAACAGCGGCGCCGCCCTCGCCGGGGGCCGCGTCCTGCAGCGCCTCGACGCCGACATGATCGTCTGCCGCGAGCACATCGAGGCGCTGGCCCGCTGGCACCACCTGGCCGAGCACGTGGTCGCCATCGGCGCCAAGAAGTTCGTCGAGGAGCCCGCGCTGACGCCCGCCGAGGTCCACGAGGCCGTGCGCGAAGGCGCGCCGGGATCGCTCTTCGACCTGTCCCGGGCGATCAACAGCTCCACCGAGCAGACGATCGCCCGCACCGACGGCCTGCGGAGCAGCCGCAACCCCTACCACGTGTGCACGGGGCCGACGATCTCGATGCGCGCCGAGACCTTCCACGCCGTGGGCGGCTTCGACCCCGCCGTGCCGCGGGGCGAGGACACCGAACTCGCCTACCGGCTGGCCCAGCACGGCGTGGTCTTCATCCCCGACATGGCGGCCGGGGCCGTGCACCTCGGGCTCCCCGCGCAGCGCCGCGACCGGCAGCGGGCGGTCCGGGTGGTCGCTCCCTACCTGGCCCACCGGGTACCGCTCCGCCGGGACCTGCGCAAGGACCGGGGACGGCGCTGGCTGGTGCCGTACGCCGAGGTGGTCCTGCACGTGGGCGAGGCGACCGAGGAGCAGGCGCGCAGGGCGGTGGGTGCCGCGCTGGAGGGGTCGGTGACCGACGTGGTGGTCACCCTGGTCGCCCCGTGGTCGCGGCTGCCGGAAGGCCGCCGCCCGGTGCTCGGCGACCCCGCCTTCGAACTGCGCCTGATGCACGAGCACTTCGCCCACGACGAGCGGGTACGGCTGGCCGACGAGGTCTCCCCCACCCCCGCGCCCATCCCGTTCCGCTACACGGGCCCCGTCTCGGCCCCGCTGGGCCGAGACTCCCTGGAGCGGATGATCGCCGCGGTCCAGGCGGACCGGTCGGGGCTCCTGGTGGTCGACCTCTCCGGCGACGGGACGGCCACGCTGGAGCGGACCGAGGCGCTGGGCCGGGCCCGGCTGCTCGGCGCGGACGACGTGGTCACCTCGATCAAGGCCACCCACGGCGTACGGCACGGCACGCGGGCGGAGTTCTGGCCGTCCCAGCGGCCCTCCCCCGACAGGCCCGCGGCGAGGAAGCCGGAGCCGGCCGCCGGCCCCGCGCGCCGGAAGCCGGGCCCCGTGCCCGCGGAACCGCGCTCGCTGCTCGCCCGCCTCCGCTCCGCGGTCCGCGCGGACTGACCGGGCCGCCCGGCCGTACGGCGCCGCCGGGAGGCACGCCCGGCCGGTGGGCCGCAGGCGGCCGGGGAGCCCTCCCCTCAGGCCGGTGCGTCGACGGGCCTGGCGTCCGGCTCGGGCAGGGGCGTGACGCGGCGCCGTACCGCGAGCCCGAACGCCACGACGAGCAGACCCGCGGCGCCCGCGACCGCGAACGGCGCGGCGGGGCGCCAGGCGTCGTAGAGGTAGCCGCCGAGACCGGAGACGACGAGGATGCCGATCGCTCCGCAGAGGGTCTGCACGCCGTAGGCGGAGCCCCGGACGGAGGCGGGGGCCTGCTGCGCCAGGAGCGGCCCGGCTGTGGTGATCACCGCGATCTCGCCCAGTCCCACGAGCACCGCCGTGACCATCATTCCGGAGCCGAGCGGGTCGGAGATCAGGAGCGTGGACAGGTAGGCGGCGGCCGCGAGGCCCTGGGCGAGGACCACCACGTCCTGGCGGCGCATCCGGTCGCCGAGCCAGCCGAAGAGGGGGGCGGCGAGCATGGCCGTGGTCTGCGCGATCCCGACCACGGCTCCGGCCCGGGCCAGCGCCTCGGCGCCGGACAGTCCTCCCTCCGCGAGGGCGTGCTCGGTCACCCACAGGGACATGAACCCGGCGACGACCGCGAGGTCGGCGCGGGCCACGAACGCCGCGGCGTACGACAGGGCGACCCCGGGATCGCGGGCGAGCGCGACGCCCTCGGCGATCAGCCGGGTCAGCGGGACGCGCCCGGCGGCGGCGCTCACCCTCGTCTTCGACAATGTGCGCCACATCAGGGCGCCGACCGCCAGGACCACCGCGGCGATGACCAGGAACGAGATCCGGGCGGCGGCGACCGGGGCCGTCCCGCCGTCCTCCAGGAGCTTGGGGAGCCGGACCAGGGCGAGCACCGCGACCATCGCGCCGAGCCCGCTGAACAGGCCGACCAGTCCGTAGGATCTGCCCCGCGAGCCGTCGCGGACGTAGTCGACCGCCACGGTGGAGAGCATTCCACTCAGCGCCGCGACGCCGAGGGCGAAGACCACGCGCAGCGCGACGAGCACGGCGGTGTTCCCGGCGAAGGGGAACAGCGCGGTGCCCAGCGCGCACAGCGCGAACCCGGCGACCACGACGGGCCGCCGGCCGTACCGGTCGGCCAGCGCGCCGTACCAGGCCAGGCTCACGATCATCGCGATCTCGGCGGCGACGCCGAGGAGACCGACGATCTTTCCCTGATCGCCCTTGGCGACGCCGAGGACGCCGCTGAGGATGTACGGCTGCGCGGCGGGCAGGAAGGAGATCACCGCCGTCGCGGTGAACGCCATGGACAGGCAGGCCCACAGGTTGCCGCGGCCGATGCCGTCGGCGAGGTCGAGACCCAGGACGCGGCGCGAGGGGGAGGCGGCCATGGCGTGATCTTGTCATCTCGGAGATCACTTCTCCAGGGCCCGAGTGGCTATGATCACGACAATTCCTGAAATGTTGTCATCGGAGCGGCACGTGACCGACCAGGCCCCCATCGGCATCCAGACGCACATCCCCAACATCGCCCGCATGTACGACTACTACCTGGGCGGAAAGGACAACTTCCCCGCCGACCGGGAGGCCGCCGAGAAGGCCCTCGCGGTGGTGCCGGAGATCCGCCACAGCGCCCGGTCCAACCGCGCCTTCCTCGGCCGCGCCGTCGCCTTCCTCGCCGAGCGGGGCATCGACCAGTTCCTCGACATCGGCGCGGGGCTGCCCACCCAGAGCAACGTGCACCAGGTCGCCCCCGGCGCCCGGGTGGTCTACGTCGACAACGACCCCACCGTGCTGGTCCACGGCCGGGCCATCCTGGGCCGGAACGAGAACGTGTCCATCGTCGAGGGGGACGTGCGCCGGCCCAAGGAGATCCTGGAGCACCCGGACGTCCGCGCGGCGATCGACTTCACCCGGCCGGTGGCGGTCCTACTGCTGGCGATCATGCATTTCGTCCCGGACGAGTACAGCCCCTCGGGCATCATCGCCGAGTTCCGCGCGGCCATGGCGCCCGGCAGCCACCTGGCCATGTCCCACGTCGTGATCGACGCCCGGCCCCAGGCCGCCGAGGGGGTGACGCAGGTCTACGACCAGGCGTCCTCGCCCTTCGTGCCGCGGACGAGCGCGGAGGTCATCCGGCTGTTCGGCGGTTTCGACCTGGTCGACCCCGGCGTGGTCAACCTCCCCGAGTGGCGGCCCGCGCCCGGCGACGCGGTGCCCTACCGGAACGTCGGCGACTACTTCCTCGGCGGGGTCGGCCTGGTCACCGGCGACGGGTGATGGCCCGCTTCACGGAGGAGAGCAGGCCGTACTGCACGACCTTCCGGGCGGCCGCGAGCTCCTTGCGCAGCGCGCCGACCTCCCGTCTGAGCTCCACCGCGCTCCTGCGCCAGCGGCCGGACTCCTCGCGCCACCGGCTCACCTGGCCGCGGAGCCGTTCGACCTCCTTGGTGAGCCGGGCCACCTCGGCCTCGGCCTCGGTCCGGGCGCGGTAGGCGCCGCGGCGGCCGGTGATCTGCCGGGCCCCCTCCGTGAACCCGTAGGCCTGGCCGTCCACCCAGAGCGTGCCGAAGGTGTCCTCCACCGCGTCGTCGGGGTCCTCCCCCTCCCGCAGGACGATCGCCGCGCGGGCGAACGCGGCGGTGCGCTCCAGCCGCGCCGCGACGACCCGCCGGCCGGGCCCCTCCGCCAGCAGCACCGAGACCAGCCCGTACCCGCCGTCGGCGGCCAGGTCGAGCAGGCGGGCGAGGCCGTCCTCCTCCGGCGCCCACCCCGCGGGCAGCCGGAGCCGGTACGGCGCCGCGTCCACCGGGCCGGAGGCCGTCCGCACCCGGGGCTCGCAGGCGTAGTGGCCCCGGATCAGCACCAGGTCCAGGTCGGGGTTGCGCAGCGGCGCGCGCCCCTCGGCCCGGACGTCGTCCCAGGGGCCGGTGACCGTCACCGCGACGTCGGGGACCGTGCCCGCCAGCACCGCGTCCACGGTCGCCCGGACCTCGTCGTAGCCCTGCCCGGGATCGCGCCCGGCCTCGACGACCACCTCCAGGTAGGGGACCTTCCAGTTCCGGTTCGGATGGGAGCGGAGCCAGCGGTAGGCGGGGATGCGGTCGGCGACGAACGCGTGGCTCACCCGGTCGATCGGGGCCTTGCCGCGCATCCGCATGGTCGGGCCGAGGTGGAAGGCGCGGGCCAGCGGCTCGGGCACGAAGACGGCGCCCGCCTGGGCCAGCCGGTAGCCCATCTCGGTGTCCTGGCCGAGGATGAGGTCGGTGTCCATCGGCCCCGCCTGCGCCAGCAGGGCGGCGTTGACCGAGGTGGCGCCGCCCACGTGGAGGCTGAAGGCGCGGCCCTGACCGGAGGTGAGGCCGTCGGTCCGCTCGATCAGGTCCACCAGCCAGGCGTGCGGCTCGGCGGGCTCGAAGAGCTTGCCCAGGTCGTCGGCGGCGGCGACCACCTCGGGAGCGGGCAGCGCGGCCGGGGTGAAGCGCAGCCGCCCGGTCACCACGAGGTACGGCGCCGCGTGGTGCCAGCGCATGTGGGCCTCGACCGAGCGGCGGTCCAGGACGACGTCGGAGTCCAGCCAGTGGACCACGTCGCCGCCCGCCTCCCGGA
Organism: Thiemannella venezuelensis; assembly: GCF_014203605.1. Classification (GTDB taxonomy): domain Bacteria; phylum Actinomycetota; class Actinomycetes; order Streptosporangiales; family Streptosporangiaceae; genus Planomonospora_A; species Planomonospora_A venezuelensis. Next base: position 79,844 of record NZ_JACHJJ010000017.1, read on the forward strand.
GCCCGGCGTTGCGGGCGTGGGCCCGGCCCGGCGTCGGACAGGTGATCATCCGGGTGCCGGGCGGGCGGAGCGCGGGCAGGCGCAGCGGCGGCTCGCTGCCGTTGTCCACCACGATGACCTCGGTGAGCTCGGCCGGGTAGCTCTGACCGGCCAGCCCGGCGAGCGCCAGGTCGAGTTTGTCCTGGTCGCCGTAGGCGGGGACGACGACGCTGACCCGCAGGGAGGGCGTCCAGGCGCCCAGTTCGGGCGGGGTGAGACCGCGGTAGTCGTTGCCCCTGATCCGTGCTGTCATGACGTTTCCAGAATCAGGCTGGGGCGGAATCCCCGCCACTGGTTCGACGCGACGCGCAGGAAGTGGGCGAGGGAGAGCCGCCAGGTGTGCTCGGCGGCGGCCGAGCGGCGCAGCACGTACCCCAGGCCGTGGGTCCGGTAGACGCGCGCCCCGGCGGCGCGCGCGGCCTTCAGGAAGCCCGCGTCCACTCCCGCCGGCAGGGCGGGGAACCCGCCGGTCCGGCGGAACAGCTCCCGGTCCAGCAGGATCGTTCCCCCGGCGACGTGGTCGGACCAGACCTCGCTGGTGTAGTCGGTGCGCCGGACCGTGACGTCCAGCGGCTCCAGGTAGAAGAACTCGGCCGCGGTCCCCACGATGTCCGCCCCGGAGTAGGACCGGGCGAGCAGCAGGTCGGACAGGTGGCCGGGGCCGTACCAGTCGTCGTCGTCCCACTTCGCGACGTAGTCGCCGGACGCGCGGGCGGCGGCCAGGTTGAGCACCTCGCCGAACGGCGTCGCGGCGTCGGCCTCGGCCACGGTCACCGGGAGCGGGCAGTCCCCGACCGCCCGCCGTACCGCCTCGTGGCCGGCGGGCACGCCGTGCAGGCCCAGCAGGACCTCGGTCTCCACCCCGCGCTGCCGGGCGATCTGGGCGAGCGCCGACTCCAGCAGGTGCGGGCGCATGCTGGACATCACGACGCTGACCTTCGGCGCGCCCGTCCCGCGCCCGCCGCCCGCCTGACCGCCGCCCGCCTGACCGCCCGCCCGCTCCCGGCGCGCGAGCCCGTGGCGGCGCAGCCGTACGCTGTGCTCCTCGCGGCGCAGGTCCGCCGTGCAGTTCGGCGCGTCCCGCGGGGTCTCGGCCAGCCAGCCGCCGTCGGCGAGGAGCGCCGCGAACGCGGGGTCGGCCCGTACGGCCCAGGCCGGGACCTCGTCGGCGTGCAGCGGCACACCGGCCGCTGCCAGGTCGAGCAGCCCGGCGAGGACCGGTTCCCCCGCCTCGCCCGGCCAGCGCACGCGCAACCCGCGCAGCGCGCGCAGCCCTCCCGCGGATCCCTCCGCGGGCTCTCCGGCGGGCCCTTCCGGGGGCGCCCCGGCGGGCCCTTCCGAGGGCGCCCCGGTGGGCGGCGCCCACCGGCCGTCCGCCCAGCGCAGGTCGGCCATCCCGGCCGACGGGGTCCGCACGAAGCCCTGCGGGCTCAGGCCGGTCCCGGGCGAGCCGAGGCCGATGACAGCTGTCATGGAGGTGGTTCCTGACTGCGCGGCGTCTCGCGCGGATTCGTCACCGTACGAGCGCCAACTTTAGCCAAGTCTGAATTGCTCCTCGGCATTCCGTATGCACTTTCCCTCCATCCGACGCATATGATCTTTCGCCATGGCCGTCGCGCTCGCGAAACCGGAGACCGCCCGCACCCCGCGCCCGGCCGGCCCGTCGCGCGCCGGCCCGGCCGCCGTCGCCACCTGGATCCCCGCCTCCGTGATCGCGGTCATGCTGCCGGGCTGGACGGACCTCGACCCGTTCGGGGTCCGGGGGGCGCTGCTGCCCGTCGCGGCCGGCGCGCTGCTCCTGGTGCTCCTGGTCCCCCTGGCGCTCACCGCGGGCAGGACCGTACGGCCCCGCCTCGTCCCCTCCGCCGACACCCTGAGCGGCGTCGCGGCGGGCCTGTTCGGGGCCTGGGTGCTGCTTGCCCTCCGCACGGCGCTGTACGGCACGCCGTACGGCTTCGGCCCGCTCGAAGGCGACATGGGCCGGATGTCGGCGATGGCCGTCCACTACAGCGTGAGCTGGGAGAACGCCGATCCCCTGGCCGTCGGGGTCCCGTCGGAGTACCCCCCGCTCCAGCCCCTGCTGATCGGGCGGGCCGCCGCGCTGCTCGGCCGGGACGCCTGGCGCCTGCTCGGGGCCGCCGAGATGCTGATGCTCTCCGGAGCGGTCGTGCTGTCCTTCCTCCTGTGGCGGCGGCTGGTCTCCGGGCCCGTCGCGCTGGCGGTGAGCGCGGCCGGGCTGCTCGCGTTCCACGCGCCGGCGAAGGCGTTCGTCGTCCTCACGATCGCCGTCTTCGTGCCCTGGGTCCTGCAGACCCTCTGGGAGCCCCCGGCGGGACGCCTGCACTGGGCCGCCTCCGGGATCGTCGGCGGCCTCGTCCTGTGCACCTACCTCGGCCCGTTCATGCTGAGCGCGTTCGGACTGCTCGCGCTCGCCGCGACGGCGCTGCGGCGGAGCGGGGACGTCCGGGCGCACCTCCTGCACGCGGGGAAGGTCGTCCTCGTGGCGGTCGCGGTCTCCGGCTGGTACCTGGTCCCCTACGTCCTCACCCTCCTCACCGGGGGCGGCCAGACCGTGTCGGACCTCTACGAGGACATCGGCGCGCCCGCCCTCCCGCCGCTGACGGACGTCTCGGTCATGAGCGCCCTCCAGCTGGCCGGCCTGGCCGGGACCGTCTGGTACCGCCGCACCGCCTGGTGGGCCCTCCCCATGCTCTGCCTGGTCGCGGGCCTGTACCTGTACTGGGCCGTCATGGCGGCCCGCTACGTTCTCACCGGCCACACCATGTTCTTCCACTACGTCCCGCGCGTGCTCGGGCCCGTGCTGGCGATCTGCGGGGTGCTCGCGCTCGCGCAGGCCGCCCCCGCGCTCGCCCGCAGGCTCGGGCGCCCCGCGCCGCGCGGGCTCGGCACGGCGGCCGCGGCGCTGCTCCTGGCCTGGTGCGGGCTCGCCCTCGGCCGGAGCTGGCTGCCCAACGCCGACCGCGCCGCCCCCAACAGCGCCGCCGTCGCCCACCAGCAGCCGTTCCCCGACGGCCGCCTGCCCCGGTTCGCCGCGCCGGGCCACATGCTCCACGGCTTTCCGGCCGCGCGGGTCGCCAGGGCCGCCGCCGGGACGACGGGCGCGCAGGCCAGGCCGGTGACGCTCTCCTGCGACGAGCGGCTCTTCGCCTTCCTGCCCTGGCGGGGCTACCTCGCCGTGGACCGGACCGCGGCCGGCGGCGTGGCGCGCTGGAACGACCGGTACGCCGAGCTGGCCCGGCTGGCGGCCGTCACCGTCCCGGAGGAGTTCGCCCGCCGCTCGGCCGCGCTGCGGCACGGCCCGATCGACGTCTTCGTCCTGTGGGACGAGGGGGAGGTCTGGTCGTGGAAGGATCTCGACTTCCGCCCCGGCCAGTTCGGTGAGGCCGAGTTCTCGGTGACCCGCGGGCTCCCCGGCGGTCTGGTCGTCGCAGCCCGGCGAACCCCGCTTTCCTAATTTCTCATGATTTTCTCAACCACGAACAACCACAAAACACCTCTAAAGCGACTTCACTCGATTAAAATCGCACCAGCATCGCCCATGACGGCCGCCTCCGGCGGCATGGGACCCCCCAGACGTCTCCCCGTCCCGAAAGGTCCTTTCATGCGTTCTGTGACGCCCCGTCGTCTTGGCGTGATGATCGCCGCCCTGGGCGTCGCCGGATGCCTGGTGCTCCTCGCGCTGATCGTCACCGGAGCCCTCGGCGCCGCCACCGCGCTCCAGCTCGTCCTGGCCTTCGCCGCACTCGGCCTGCTGGCCCTGAACCTGCTCTCCCTACGGCGGGCCGACGGCAAGGTCCTGCGGCTGGACCGCAAGGTCGCGGCCCTGGGAGAGCGGTTCGAGCCCGCGAGCGCCGACATCAGGGGACTCCGCTCCGACCTGGCCCGGCTGACCGCGGCCGTCGACCGGCTGGAGAAGTCCGTGCGGCAGGTGGAGAGCCGCACCGCCGCGAGCGCCACCAGCGTCCTGGCCGCGCTCGGCGAGGACCGGATCGAGGCGATGAGCCGCAGCTCGGCCCATGCCGACCTGCTGCTGGAGATCGGCTCCGAGATCCGCGAGCGGGTCGCCCCGGCGATCTACCAGCTCTCCTCCGAGCTCGACCTCGGACCGGACCCCGAACCCGCCGGGCTGCGGGAGCGTCATGGGTGACGGCACCGTGAGCGACGGGGCGGCCGATCGGCTGGTCGCCTCCCTGCTGAAGGACGCCTCGCGGGACGGCGGTGAACTGCTCCTGTGCCACGTGGGCTTCGACGCGGACCCCTGCGCCCGGGCCGCGGGCCGGCCGGAGGTCACCGTCGTGGACCTCGACACCGCCGAAGTCGGCGCGCCCCTCACCGGAGCCCCCGTCGGCCGGGTCGCCGTGCTGGCGCGCACGCTCACGGACCTGCGCCGGGCGGTGACCCTGCACTCCCTGCTGCCGAAGGCCCTGCGCACCACCGTCCTGGTGGCCGGCACGCCGCAGTTGCGGCACGCGCCGCTCGCGGCGGCCTCCGCCCACGTCAACTGGCGCACCGTCCAGGACTGGCGGGTCACCCGCCTCGGCGAGCACTCCTGGTCGGTGGAGGCCCGCTTCTCCGGCCACATGCAGGCCGGCCAGGTCCTGCTCACCGCGGCACGCGCCTTCACCCCCGGACGCCCGGACACGATGCCCCAGCCCGTCGCCGCCCTCGCCGGGAGCGGGGTCGCGCACTGGCGCCCGGCCGACCCCAACGCCACGCTGGCGGACGCGGCCGGCCCGGTCCCGGAGCGGCCCGCCGCCCCGGGCTGCGACCTCGCGCTGCGGACGGTGGGCGAGGGGACCGGCACATGGTCCGATCCGGACGTGCCCGCCGCCGAGCGGCCCGGCCCCGGCATGACCGACTGGGCCAGGTTCGGCCGGCCGGGCGGCCGCGGCCTCGGCTCCGACCTCGACCTGTCGGGACCGCAGGCGGTGCCGCCGGTGGACGAGCGCTCGGTGAACCCGGTGGGGTTCACCGCCGCGCCGGAGCTCGGGATCGCGCGCCTCACCCAGGAGTCGGGCCGCTGGCACGTCATGCTCGACGGCGTCGGCCTGGCCGCGTTCGCCGCCTCCGGCTGCGTCACCGACGCCGACGTCGCCCGGCTGCGCGCGCTGCGCGGGATCTCCGTCGACTGGCGCCCCGCGCACACCGGCCCCGTCGCCGCCGCCCGCGTCGTCGCCGGCCTGGCCGCCGCCGGGATCCCGCTGACCGGCCCGGACGTCCCCGCCTGGGCCGCCCCCCTGCTCGGCGACCGGCTCGCCGGACTGCTCGGAAGCACGACCGCCGGGGAACTGGACGACGACCTCCACCGGCAGGAGCACAGCGTCGAGCTGCGCCGCTGCGCGCTGCGCACGCACGGCAGCAGGGCGCGCTGGGAGCAGCTCGCCGCCGCGGCCGGCCTCCCCCGCCCTGCCCCGCCCGCGGTCTCGGTGCTGCTGGCCACCCGGCGGCCGGACATGGTGGGCTTCGCCCTGTCCCAGGTCGCCCGGCAGCGCGGCGTCGAGGTGGAGGTGGTCCTCTCCCTGCACGGCATCCCCGCCTCGGCCCCCGGCGTCGCCGAGGCCGTCGCCGCCTTCCCCCACCCGGTGACGGTGTACGAGGCCGGCGCGGGCCTGCCGTTCGGCACGGTGCTCAACGAGGCCGCCGCCCGCGCCTCGGGGGCGTTCCTCACCAAGATGGACGACGACGACTGGTACGGCCCCGACCACCTCGCCGACCAGCACCTCGCCCTGCTCTACACCGGCGCCGACCTGACCGGGACCCCGGCCGAGTTCATCTACCTGGAGCAGATCGACATGACCGTGCAGCGCCACTGGAACACCGAGACGTGGCAGAACTTCGTCGCGGGCGGCACCCTGTTCATGCCCAGGAACGTCTTCGCGGACGTCGGGGGCTTCCGGCCCATCGGGCTCACCGAGGACGGGCAGCTGCTGCAGGCCGTGCAGCAGGCCGGCGGACGGATCTACCAGGGCCACGGGCTCGGCTACATCCTGCGCCGCCAGCCCTCCTCCGGGCACACCTGGAAGGCCCCGATCGGCAACTTCCTCGACCACAAGACGGTACGGCAGTGGCGGGGCTTCCACCCCGGCCGCCTGATGGAACTGGACGGCCCCCTGTGACGGAACGGCCTCTCCTGGCGCCTCCCCCGGCAGGACCCTCCGCACCGGGCTCCCCCGCGCCCGGCCTCTCCGCGCCGGACCCCTTCCCGGCCGAGCGGCTCCCGGCCGCCTCCGGGCAACCGCGCGTCCGCCTCAACGACCACGGCTCGCTCACGCCGCCCGAGCTCGGGGCCTGGACGCCGAGCCGTACGGTCAGCGTCGTCATCCCCGCCCACCGCTGCCAGGAGACCCTCGACCTGACGCTCGCGGCGCTCGCGGGGCAGAGCTACCCGGCGCACCTGACCGAGGTGATCGTCGTGGACGACGGCGGCGGGCCCGCCCTGCGGCTGGGTGAGATCCGCCCCGAGAACACCCGGATCATCCCCAGCCGCCCGGGCGGCTGGGGCCGCGCCTGGGCCTGCCAGACCGGCGCCGACGCGGCCGGGGGCGAGGTGGTCCACTGGCTGGACGCCGACATGGTGCCCTTCCGCGAGCACGTCGAGGCCCAGCTCCGCTGGCACCACCTCGCCGACTACCTCGTGGTGCTCGGCTCGCTCAGGTTCGTCGACCTGGCCGCCGGCCTGCCGGCGGCGCAGGAGGTGCACGACGCGGTCGCGGGCGGCTGGGCGGAGAAGCTCTTCGCGTGGCAGGCCACCGAGCCGCACGGCTGGGTCGAGGAGTTCCTCGCGAACACCGGCGACCTGCGGGACTGCCCGATCGACGCCTACAACGTGCACTGCGGGGCCACCGCCTCGGTCTCCGCCCGGCTGCTGCGGGCGGCGGGAGGCATGGACGTCTCCCTGGTCCTGGGCGAGGACACCGAGCTCGGCTACCGGCTCTCCCAGCAGGGCGCGGTGTTCGTCCCCGACTCCCGGGCACGGAGCTGGCACCTCGGGCTGCACACCGTCGGCACGCGCGAGGCCGAGGTCAAGCGGCACAACTGGCCGCTGCTCGCCGAGCGGGTCCCGGAGCTGCGCTGGCTGCGGACCCATCCCAGCCGCCGCAGGCTGGTGCCGTACGTGGACGTGGTGGTGGACGCCGCCGGCGCCCGCTACGAGGACGTCCGCGCGACGGTGGACGGCGTGCTGGCCTCGACGCTGCCCGACGTCGCCGTGACGCTCACCGGCCCCTGGGGCACGCTCACCGCCGAACGCCGCTCCCCGCTCGACGACCCGCTGCTCGACCTGCGGCTGGCCCGCGCCACCTACGAGCACGACGGCCGGGTCTCCTTCGCCGAGGAGGCGGGCGGGGACTCCGCGCCCGCGATGTTCCGCCTCCTGATCCCGGCCGGCTGGGTGCCGGGCCGAGACAGCCTGCGGCGGCTGACCGCGGAGGCGGACACCGACTGCGCGGGCGTGCTCGACATCGTCCTGGACGGCCACGACGACCTGGTGACGGCCCGGCTGGAGCGGACGGCGGCGATGACCCGTGCCCGGTTCCTCGCCGCCGAGGGGGAGGACCCGGACGACGTGGTGCACGCGACGTTCGGCACCCGCTGGACCAGCGGGGAGGCCTGGGACATCCTCCCGGCCCCGGCCGCCGAGAAGCCCAGCACCTCGCGCCCGAACGCCGAGACCGACCGGCTCCGGGGCGAGGTGGCGCGGTGGAAGGCCGAGGCCGCCAGGTGGAAGGCCGCCTCCGCCGAGCATCGCAGGCAGAGCGCGGAGTGGAAGGCCGAGGCCGCCAAGTGGCGCCGGTCGGCCGTGCAGTGGCGGCGCGAACTGGCCCAGCTGCGCAGGCTCCGGCACCGCTGGCGGCGCAGGCTCACCGAGCACGCCCCGTTCCTGCGCGCCGTCGGCAGGACCGTGCGCCGGTCCCGGACCGCCGATGAGGGCTGAGGTCCGGGCCGCGATCGACGAGGTGCTCGTCCCCTCCCGGCTGGCGAGCGCCCTGGTGGCCTGCGCGGGTCTCCCCCTCCCCGCCGAGACCGTGGGCCCCCTCCCGCCCACCGCCCTCCTGCTCGACCTCGACCGTCCGCAGGAGGTCCCCTCCCTGGTGGACGGGGTGGCGGTGATCGTCAGGACTCCCGCGGACCTGCGCCGGATCGCCGCGGACCCGCCCCGGCTGCCCTCGGCCCGGCTGCTGGTGGTGCACGTCGTGGAGGCCCCGCCGTGGCAGGGCCCGCCCTCCCCCGAGGCCGGATCCGGCTTCGCCACCCGGGCGCTGGACTCCCTCCGGCTGGCCGCGCACGGCGCGTCCGGCTGGATCGCCGAGGCGCACTTCCGGGTGCCCGTCCCGGTCGCGGGCGTGCTGGCCTCGATGGCGGGCGCCCCGGCCCCGCGGAGGAGCGGCCCCGTACTGCGGGCGGGCGAGCGGCCGTCCCGCCCCGCCCCCTCCGTGGACGAGCTGGTGGTCAACCCCGTCGGGTTCTCGGCCGCGCCGGAGCTGGGCGTCGCCGATCTCGTACGGCGGGCGGACCGCTGGGAGGTCGTGCTCGACGGGGAACCGGTGGCGGCGTTCTCCGGGCCGGTCACCGACGTGGACGTGGCCGGACTCCGCCCGCTGCGCGCCGTACGCGTCCACTGGCCCGCCCGGGACACCGCCGGCCCGGCTCGGACGCGCACGGAACCGGGAGCGTCCGGCGGCCCCGATCCCGCGGACGTCGCCGTGGCGCTGGCCGCCGCCGGGGTGCCGCTGCTCACCCGGCGGATCCCCGAGGAGGCCCGCTCCGCGCTCGGCGGGGAGACCGCCCGCCTGGCCGAGGCCGCCACCCCCGAGCTGCTCGCCGACGACCTCCGCCGCGAGGAGCACAGCATCGCGCTGCGCCGTACCGCGCTGCTCGCGCACGGCCGGCGCGCCCCGGCCCGCCCCCCGAGGATCTCGGTGCTGCTGACCACCCGGCGGCCGGAGATGCTGGAGTTCGCCCTCTCCCAGATCGCCCGCCAGCGCCTGGCCGACGTCGAGGTGGTGATCGCCGCCCACGGCTTCTCCCCCGCCTCGGTCCCCGGCGCGGGGCCGTACCCCGTGACCGTGGTCGAGGCGGACGCGGCGACGCCGTTCGGCGAGGTGCTCAACCTGGCCGCCGCCCGCGCGTCCGGCGACTACCTCGCCAAATGGGACGACGACGACTGGTACGGCCCGCACCACCTGGCCGACCTGCACCTGGCCCGCCTCTACACCGGGGCCGAGGTCACCGGAACGCCCGCCGAGCTGTTCTACCTGCAGGAGGCCGACACGACCGTCCGCCACCGGTGGGCCAGCGAGACCTGGCAGCCCTTCGTCTCCGGAGGCACGATCTTCATGCCCCGCGACGTGTTCGGCGCGGTGGGAGGTTTCCGGCCGATCTCCCGGACGGTCGACGGGCAGTTCCTGGCCGCCGTACGGCAGGCGGACGCGCGGATCTACCAGGCCCACGGCCTCGGCTTCCTGATCCGCCGGGCGGATCCCGCCCGCCACACCTGGCGGGAACCGGTCGAGTGGTTCCTGGACCAGGCCGTCGGCCGCTGGCCCGGCTTCCGCCCGACCGCCACCCTCACCGGCTGACCGGACCGCCCGGTCAGGGGACGGGGGGAACCGGCCTGACCGCGGGGTCGAAGGCGGCGGCGAAGGGTTTCACGGTCGTGCCGCGGCTCTTGCGGGTGGCCAGCCAGTCGAGGAAGTCGCCCAGGACCTCCGGGGATGTCGAGTAGACGCCGCAGTCGTCGCAGACGCGGTGGAGCACCAGCGGGAGCAGCCCGCCGCCGCCCTTCTCGGCGTTGTAGACCTGCTGCTTGAGCTGGCGCAGCACGGTGGTGTCGCGGACCGAGCCGGGGGTGCGGACCCGGAAGGGGTTGCGCGGCGGGAGGGTTTCGGCGGCCGGGCAGGCGGGGCAGTCCCACAGCCGCAGGCCGCCGACCGTGCGGGCCGCGGTGTAGCCGCACTGCCGGGCCGTACGCATGGCGTCGGTGTCGACCGCGCCGAACGGGTAGGCCAGCGTGGTGACCCGGTGTCCCATGGCCAGCAGCGCCCTGCGGTCCTCGCAGATCTGCTCGCGCTGGCGCTCGGGCGTCAGCTCGGTCAGGCGGGTGTGGTCGAGCGTGTGCCCGCCGATCTCGTGGCCGGCCTTCGCGATGGCCGCCAGCTGGCGCCGGGTCAGCTTGCGCTCGTCGCCCAGGGTGGCGCTGTTGACGTAGAAGGTGCCCCGCATGCCCCGCTCCTGCAGCATGCGCGCGGCCAGCACGTGGGTGGCGTCCCCGTCGTCGAAGGTGAGGGAGACGATCACTCCCCGCTTCTCCGGTGCCCCGGCGCCCGAGGCGTGAGCGGGGGCCGCGGAGACGAGGAGCAGGATCAGCGCCGTCAGTGCCCCTGTCGCGTGTCTGGGGGTCTTCACGTCGGAGGCGTCCCTTCTGGGCCGCGCGCAGGCGGCCGGCCCGGGAACCGGTGGGCCTGCCTGGCAGGGTCGGCGGTACAGCAAAGCACCATACCGACATATGACCTACTCCTGGTGATTTCCCTACCAACCCAGATGGTCTGGAAGTTCCGGCCGACCGGCCGCCGGAAGCGCGGACAGTCGGACCCGTCCGGCGGAGCGGACACCCGGACTCGCCCGGCGGAGCGGACACGCGGACGGCCTCCGCGCGTGCCGTCACGCGCGGAGGCCGTCCGTCAGGGATGCCCTCGGCCGGGGTCTACGAGGCGTCCTCGCCCTCGACGCGCATGACGCTCACCACGTCGCGCACGATGTCCAGCTCGCGCAGGCTCTCGATCGTCGCCGAGAGCGCCGCGTCGCTGGCCCGGTGGGTGACCAGGACGAGCTGCGCGTCGGCGCCGAGCCCCTCCTGGCGGACGGTCTGGATGGAGACGTCCTGCTTGGCGAACATGTCGGCGACCCGGGCGAGCACGCCCGGCTTGTCGGCGACGTCCAGGGAGACGTGGTAGCGGGTGACGGTCTCGCCCATCGGGTGCACGGTCAGGTCGGCGTAGGTCGACTCCTCGGGGCCGCGCGTGCCGGCCAGCCGGTTGCGGCCCACCGCCACGATGTCGCCCAGCACCGCGCTCGCGGTCGGCGCGCCGCCCGCGCCCGCGCCGTAGAACATGAGCTGACCGGCGGACCCGGCCTCGACGAAGACCGCGTTGTAGGCCTCGCGGACCCCGGCCAGCGGGTGCGTCCTGGGGATCATCGCCGGGTGCACCCGGACCCCGAAGGAGCGTCCGTCCTCCGCGCGCGCGCAGATCGCCAGCAGCTTGATGACGTAGCCCATCGCCTTGGCGCTGGCCACGTCCGCCGCGGTGATCTCGGTGATGCCCTCGCGGTGCACGTCGGCGGCCGTCACCCGGCTGTGGAAGGCGATCCCGGCCAGGATCGCGGCCTTGGCCGCGGCGTCGAAGCCCTCCACGTCGGCCGTGGGGTCGGCCTCGGCGTAGCCCAGCGCCTGGGCCTCCTCCAGCGCGTCGGAGAACGAGGCCCCGGAGGAGTCCATCTTGTCGAGGATGTAGTTGGTGGTGCCGTTGACGATGCCGAGCACGCGGTGCACGTGGTCACCGGCCAGGGACTCCCGCAGCGGCCGGATCAGCGGGATCGCGCCCGCGACGGCGGCCTCGAAGTACAGGTCCACCGCGTTCTCGCGGGCGGCGGCGTGGATCGTCGCGCCGTCCTCGGCCAGCAGCGCCTTGTTGGCGCTGACGATCGACTTGCCGCTGTTCATCGCGGCCAGGAGGAGCGAGCGGGCGGGCTCGATGCCGCCGATCACCTCGACGACGATGTCGACGTCGTCCCGGGTCACCAGCGCCTCGGCGTCGGTGGTGAGCAGCGCGGGGTCCACGTCGATGTCGCGGGCCCGGCCCAGCCGCCGTACGGCCACGCCCGCCAGTTCGAGCGGGGCCCCGATCCGGGCGGCGAGGTCGGCCGACTGCTCGCGCATGAGCCGGATCACCTGGGAGCCGACCACGCCGCAGCCGAGGAGCGCGACTTTCAGCGGTTTGCCTGAGGTCTGTTTCACAGCTGCCCTCTCAACAGGTCGTCCTCGGTCTCCCGGCGGACGATCACACGGGACGCTCCGTCCTTGACCGCGACCACGGCGGGCTTGGGGAGGTAGTTGTAGTTGCTGGCGAGCGAGCGGCAGTAGGCCCCGGTGCCCGCGACGGCGATCAGGTCGCCGGTGGCGAGGTCCTCGGGGAGCCAGAGGTCACGGATGACCATGTCGCCGCTCTCGCAGTGCTTGCCGACCAGGCGGGAGAGCATCGGCCCGGCGGCGCTCTCCCGGGAGGCGAGGCGGGCGGTGTACTCGGCGCCGTAGAGGGCGGTGCGGACGTTGTCGCTCATGCCGCCGTCGACGCTGACGTAGGTGCGCAGCCCCTCGACGTCCTTGATCGTGCCGACCTCGTAGAGCGTCACGCCGGCGAGCCCGGCGATGGCCCTCCCGGGCTCGACGGTGAGCTTGGGCACCGGCAGGCCGGCGGTCTCGGCCACCCGGGTGACGATCTCGCGCAGGCTGTCGGCGATCACCTTCACGTCGATCGTCTCGTCGCCCTCGACGTAGGCGATGCCGTACCCGCCGCCCAGGTCGAGCTCGGGCAGGACGACGCCGTGCTCCTCCTTGATCTGCACCATCAGCTTGGCCAGGCGGCTCGCGGCCACCTCGAACCCGGCGGTGTCGGTGATCTGCGACCCGATGTGGGAGTGCAGGCCGACCAGCTCCAGCTGGGGCAGGGCGAGGATGCGGCGGGCGGCCTCGGCCGCGGCGCCGCTGTTCAGCGAGAGGCCGAACTTCTGGTCGTCGTGGGCGGTGGCGATGAACTCGTGGGTGTGCGCCTCGACGCCCACGGTCACCCGGATCATGACCTTGGGCCGCCTGCCGTGCCGTTCGGCCAGGAAGCCGAGGCGGGCGATCTCCTCGAAGGAGTCGACCACGATGTGCCCGACGCCGACCTCGACGGCCCGCTCCAGCTCGGCGGGCGACTTGTTGTTGCCGTGCATGGTGATGCGCTCGGGCGGGAAGCCGACGCTCAGCGCGACGGCGAGCTCGCCGGCGCTGCACACGTCGAGGCCGAGGCCCTCCTGCATGATCCAGCGGGCGGCCTCGCGGCAGAGGAAGGCCTTGCCCGCGTAGTGGACCTCGCCGTCGGCGAACGCGGACCGGTAGTCGTGGCAGCGGGAGCGGAAGTCCTCCTCGTCGACCACGTAGAGGGGGGTGCCGTGCTCGGCCACCAGGTCCCTGACGTCCACTCCGCCGATCGTGATCGCGCCGCCGGAGCGGCCGGACGTTCGCGGCCAGATCGTCGGGTCGAGTGTGTTCAGGTCGGCGGGCGCGTGCGGAGGACGGTCCTCGGGCAGCACCTCGGCATGCCGGTCACCGGCGGGGTGGACGAATCGACTCACCCGAAGGAGGCTATAGGACCGGCTGATCCCCATGGGACGGATGCCCATCTGGCGAGACGGGATCTTCCACGAACGCGCGAACTTTTCACGCTTCTGACAACCTTTGCCGCATAATTTAGCGTTCTGTAGCCGTCTGACCGCTAAGAGACCTCCCTCTCCGGCGCCTTCCAGGTGTTGCAGTCCCCCACCGCGCCCGTCTTCTGCCCGCGCAGCATCCACCGGGCGCCGTTGCGCGGCGAGCCGTGCGACGCGCGGAGCGCGGAGGCCGCCTCCTCCGTCGCGCCCGTCTCCTCCCCGTCCGCCACCGCCCGGCGCAGGTCGTTGAGCAGGTACGGCCGCACGTCGCGCAGCGCCGCGGCGGCCAGGCAGTCGGCCTGCAGCTCCAGCCGCCGCGACCAGGCCTCATCGAAGACCTCCGACCCGTCCCGTCCGGAGATGCCGACGAGCGTCTGGACGTGGTGGGCGTACTCGTGGGCGAGAGTGAACATCATCGGGAAGACCTCGCGCCGCTCCGGACCGTCCTCGACCAGGACGTTGACGACCCGGCCCTCACCGCAGTAGATCCCCGCCCAGTCGAGGTCCCCGGTCCCGCAGGCGGCCTCCTCCGGCGTGCCGACCAGCCGCACCTCCCCGGGGCTCTCGTAGTCGACCCCGGCGGGCTCCAGCGCGGCGGCCCACATGCGGTCCAGGCAGCGCGCCAGCGCGTTCAGCGTCGCGGCGGCGTCGGCCTCCAGGTCCTCCGGGAGGCCGGCGCAGCGGCCCCCGAGCGGACCGCTCTCCTCGTAGACGCGGGCGGCGGCCACCGCCGAGCGGGCCGAGCCGGGCTCGGTCCCGAGCAGGTCCCTCAGGTCGCCGCCCAGGTACAGCACCCCGCCGACGACGGCGGCGAAGACGAGGGCGACCGGCAGGATCCGCCGGACCACGCCGCGCCTCGGGGCCTCTTCCGGGGACCAGTCCCGCGGACCGCTCACTCGGTCTCCAAACGCCTGTTCTCCGGATAGGTCATCACAATCTATCCGGCACCACCACGCCGACCGCGGCCGTCGCCTCGGCCAGCACGTCCCGCACGGCCCGCGCCAGCCGTACCCGGGCCACGTGCAGCGCCGACGGCTCCTCGTCCCCCGCCGGCAGCGCCGGGGCCCGCTCGAACGCGTCGTGGTAGGCCAGGGCCAACTGCTCGGCGTAGGCGGCCCACCCGGGGTCCCGGCTCGCCCGCCTGCCCTCCAGCTCCGCCAGGAGCCTGAGCACCGCCCGGTCGCGGCCGCCGTCCAGCAGCTCCGGCCGGAACTCCCCGGCCACGCCCAGCTCGGCCGCCCAGCGCTGTACGGCGACCGCCCGCGCGTGCGCGTAGCCGACCACGAAGCCCGGGTTGTCCCACGTCAGGGGAGAGTCCGCCCACGGCGCCCGCCCGTCCCGCGCCGCCGCGCCCGCGCCGCGGTGCGGGCCGATCTCCTCCACCAGTTCCCCGGGCACGGCGACCACGATCTCCAGGAAGCCGTTGGCACGCACCCGCACGGCCGCAACCCCGGGCAGCGCGCGCAGCCTCCCGGCCAGCTCCTGCGGCGGCTCGCCCCGCCGCAGGGCGGCCGGGGAGACGTAGCACGCCTCGGTCTCCCACGTCCCCTGCGGCGCCGGCGGCGCCCCGAGGACCTCGCCGAGCCGGCCGGGGGTGCCGAGCCAGCCGGGGGTGCCGCGGCGCCCGGCGGGCGGGGCCTGACCGCCCCCGCCCCCGTCACCGCCCCCGTCACCGCCCATGGCCGGCCGGACCCGGCCGCCCTCCCCCACAGCCGTCCGGACCCGGCTAGACGAGGGCGTGCGGCTCGGCCGGGCCGTAGTCGACGAGCTGGGCCGAGCCGAGCAGCCAGCGGTCGCGGTCGCGCAGCCGGACGTAGCCGTACCGGTCGGCGGAGAAGACCTTGATCCCGTCGGTACGGCACTGCCGCATCAGCACCTCGTCCCAGCCCTCGGAGACGTCGGCGAAGCCGATGGAGCGCAGCACGGTCCTGCGGGCCAGCAGGGTGGCCCCGGCGACCTCGGGGAGGTAGGAGTACTCGGCGGCGGGCTGGCGCAGCACCGTCGCGGCCACGTCGCGCAGGTGCGCGAAGTAGGCGGCCTTGCCGACGATGTCGGCGGTGCTGAACAGGAAGGCCCTGGCGAGGTCGGCCAGGTAGTGCTCGCCGTACGCGTCCTGGCCGTCCATGACCGCCACCAGGTCGCCCTCGCACAGGTCGAGGGCCCGGTTGAGCAGGCTCCCGACGGTGAGCTCCGACTCCGGGCGGCGGACCACGACGTCCACCCGGGCGGGCATCGCGGCGCGCGCCCTGGCCTCGGCGTCGTCGGCGTCGGTGAGCAGCACCAGCTGGACGACGCCCTTCTGCGGCGCGACCTGGGCCAGCGTGCGGTCGAGGTCGCCCCGGTCGATCATGATCACCGAGATGTCCAGCGTCGCGCGGGCGCTGGGCAGGCCGATCGCGTCGAGCAGCTCGTCGACCTTCTGTGTCATCGTGCCCGAGGCGTACGCCTGGCGCAGGGCGACGTGCGCCCGGCGCGCGTCCGGCTCGGCCCCGGCCTCGTCCGACGTGACGATCGGGGTCCCGCAGGCGGCCAGCTCGGCCATCCGCCAGAGCTCGGTGCCCGGCGGGCAGTCCACGGCCCTGGGCCAGCGGTAGGAGGTGAGCACGTCCGGATAGGACAGGTGCCCCGGCAGCAGCTCCTGCAGGGTGAGCACCCGGCCGAACCGGTCCCCGGCCAGCGGCAGGGGGTTGTGCACACGCGGCTGGATCGCGAAGGGCAGCAGGCCCAGCGAGGGCTCGCGGCGGCCCTGGCCGCGCTCCGGACCCGCGCTCGCCAGGGCGGCCCCCCACGCCCCGACCGAGGCGGGCAGCGCGGTGACGATGTGCTCGAACAGCCCGGCCGCGGCCGCGAAGTCGGCGACCTCGCCCCTCGTGTGCCAGAAGACGGTGCGGATGCCCCGCTCGCCGCACCACGCCAGCAGCGCGTGCAGCCCCTCACCCGGCTCCTTCAGCTCCCCGGCCCACGGCCCCTGCGTGACCGACTCGACCAGCAGCAGGTGCGGCACCTCGGAGGCCAGCACGCGGGCGAAGTCCTTCGGGGTGAAACCGGTGCTCTGCCGCCACTCGTAGCGCAGCAGCGCCTCGGCGTGCGGCTCCGCGACGACCGCCGCGGTCAGGTGCGGGCGCGTGTTCGGGCCGGTGGGCACCCGGAAGGGCTTGAGCTTGACCGAGACGCCGCCGACCGTCCTGGTGGACGTGGTGGCCTGGAACGCCGCTCCGGGAACCTGCCTGGCCTCGCCCTTCGCCTGCGGGACCGGCTGGCGCTTGGGCGCCGCCGGGCGCTTGGCGGGCCTGGCCGCGCCGCGCAGACCACGCGCCAGCCGCACCGGGTTGCTCTTGCCCGTCTTGATCGCGTCACCGAGCCGCGACCAGCGCGCCACCTGCACCGACGAGAGCTTCCACTTGGCCACGTCGGCCTGGTAGCGCTGCTCGGCCAGGTCCCTGCGGAGTTTCTCCTCGGCGGCCTGGGCGGCCGCCAGCCGCTCCTCGGTCTCCCGCAGCCGGTCCTGGACGCCGCGCAGCTCCTCGGCCGCGCGCTCGGCCTCGGAGGCCTTCGCCTGCGCCGCATCGAGCAGCCGGGCCAGCTCGGCGGCCCGTTCCGCCTGGGCCACCGCCTCACGCAGTGCCTGCCGCGTGCTCTCGAGTTGCTCGCCTGCCACGTCGTCCTCCGATTCCAAGTGGACGAAAGGATACCCTTTGGTCAATCGCGACACGGAGGAGTCAGCACGGTGGAGTGGCCGGCGTTCAATGTGAGGCCCTACGTCTGCGGCGGCCTCGGCCTGCTCGACGAGGCCGCCCTGTCGGTCCTGCAGGCGGCCGGGCCCAGGGTTCGGCCCGCGCTGCGCACCCGCGAGGCGGCGCTGTTCAGCTCCTCTCCGCTGCCGCCGTACCGCCGGGGCCCCGAGCGCGGGGGCGCCGGGCAGGGGCACGCCGACTCCCGTGACACCGAGCCCCGCGACGCCGGGACCTGGGCCTTCGCCTGGGGTGAGCGCCGGCCCGCCGGGAAGGACGCTCCGGCGGCTCCGGACCCGGGGGCGTGGATCGGCGTGGCGGAGACCTACGAGACGCCCGGCCTGATCGACGACGGCGAGCGCGTCACGCTGCACGCCGGCGGGCTCGGCCTGGTGGACGTCTACTACCTGCGCCGGGACGGCGCGGTCTACTTCTCCTCGCTGCTGGAGCCGCTGCTGGCGCTGGCGCGCACGCCGTACGAGATCGACTGGGAGGCCTGGGCCTCGATCGTCCAGCTCACCTTCCCGCTCCGCGACGACACACCGTACGCGCAGGTCAAGCGGTTGGCGGGGGCGAGCGCGCTGGTCTTCGACAAGCGCAGGGGCGTGCTCTCGACCGACCGGAGGCTCCCCCGCTGGCTGCGCGAGGAGCCGTACGAGGCGGGGCGGAGCGCCGGGGAGATCCTGGAGATCCTGCACGAGGTCTACAAGGAGTTCGACGGGCGCCCGCTGCTGGTCCCGGTCAGCGGCGGCTACGACTCGCGGCTGCTCTGCTCGGTGGCCGTGGCCCGCGGCGCCGACGTGGAGTCCTGGACGACCAGCCCGGACGACGGCACCGACACCGACATCGCCTTCGCCAAGGCGATCACCCGCGAGCTCGGGGTACGGCACCGCGTCATCGCCCAGGACCCGGCCGCCTACCCCGGCGACGCCCTGGACGTCGCGCGCAGGCTGGAGTTCATGACGCCGCACCACGCCTGGTACGCCCCGTTCGCCCGCGAGGTGCACAAGGCGGGCCGGACCCTGGTGGACGGCCTGGCGGGCGGGCCGCTGCTGAAGAACTTCATGGTCAGCGGGGCCGCGCTGACCGCCTCCACGCAGGCCGAGCGGAAGGCCGCGCTGCTCGGCTCGCTCGCGCTGGGTGCGCCGTCGGTGCCGTTCCTGTCGGAGCGGGCCGCCGAGTGGATCACCTCGTCGGTGGGCGCGGCCTTCGCCGAGGCGACCTCCATGCTCAACGGCCACCGGGCCGAGCTGCCCCTGTCGGTGCTGCACACCCGCACCGCCCGGGGCATCGCCCGCTCGGCGGTCAACCTGGTCGGGCCGGAGACGTCGTTCGCGGCGCCGTTCATGCACCCGGACTTCTTCGACGCCGCGCTCTCGGTGGGGGTGGCCCGCAAGGACGGCGGGAAGTTCTACCGGGAGGTCCTGCACGCGGCCGATCCGCGGGTGGCGGCGCTGCCGTCCACCAACGTGGTCAAGCAGCCGCTGCGGCGGGTCCCGCTCCGCTCGGCCGCCGCGCCCGCCCGCGCCTACGGGCACACGATGCTGTCCCGGGTCGCGGAGGCGGTGCCGTCGCTGCTGTCCGAGCAGCTGCACGGGGTGGTCGCCGAGGGGCCGGACGCGCTGGCCCGGTTCAACGGCTGGAACGACCGGTTCTGGGTGCGCAGCCTGGTGCTGTTCGGGGCCTGGCTCGGCGACTACGCCGACCGCCTCCCCGACCCCACCCCGCCCTGGGACTGATCGCGCCGCGGCCGCCTCGGCCGCTTCAGCCCTGCGGCGGCGCGGGCGGCGGCCCGCGCAGGCCCTGGCACAACGCCCAGGCCCATGCCAGACCGGCCGCGACCAGGACGGACACCCCGGGCCACGTCACCGTGACGCCTCCACCCGCCTCTGTGAACAGCGTCAGCCTCCACAACACGCCGAGGTCACCGGCGACCGCCGCGATCACCACGGCCACCGCCACCGCGGCGATGTACATACTCACGACGAGCAGGGCGAAAACACCGAAACGGTGACGACGGAGCACGGAGCACTTCCCGGGGGCCAACGGGATCGAATTCCTCGCCCTACAACCGGCGATCATCGGGGTACGCGCCGGTGAGGCCGAACGGTCAGCCCGACCCCTGTGACCTCTTCGAGCAGTCCTGACGAGAGTCATGAGGTGTTCCGCCAGTTGGATCGCCATTCTCCCGTCAGGGAAGCGGAAGGATTCAGTAGGATCGCGCAGCGTGTCCGTAGACGTCGGCAGGAACCAGCTCCGCGCCAGCTTCGTGTCGCATAGAGAAGCAGCCCATGCCATGAAAGAGGGCGCCCCAGCGGCGTTGCTTCTCTTCTACGGCGTTGAATGCGGACTGAAGGCGGCACTCCTCGATCGCCAGGGGTTGAAATCCACCGCCCAGCTACCGGAGCAGTTCAGAAACCACGATCTGCATCGCCTGGCCAAAGAGTTGCGGCTCGCTCCACCGCTCTGCAACCGGATGCGACCCTGCACGAGCCAGAAGCAGGAACGGGAGCAAGTGGCCTTCGCGGATCTCCACCAGGCCTGGAGATACGGCCACGCCCTCAAGAAGGATCACGAAGAGAAAGCTCTTGCCGTGTTGCGCGAGCTTCTGGACTGGTGTCAGCGAGAATTGAGAGCATGATCATGCCGGATCAGGAGATCAAGGTCCCCGACCGCATCTACACCTGGGTTGATGTGGATGCCCATCTGGCGGCCCTGGCCGCCGCCGGCCGGTGGCCGGAGTGGCTGCAGGAGTGCGATGCCTTCTGGGACGGCCTTGAGGTGACGATCGACCCGCAGGCTTCACCCCAAGAGGCCACGGCCTGGTTGGGTGACGTGTTCGGTGTGAGCTCGACCACCCTGCACGAAGGGGAGACCGTTCTCAAACTGGACGACGTTCCGGGGCATCCTTCTGCCCGGTTGCTACCGATCTCGGTGCGGCGGCGGGAACTCGAAACGCCCCGGCGTGAACCTCGGTGGAGGGAACGCCGCATCGTCCGCAGCCTCGGCGAGCCGCTTCCCCATCCAGAGATCCCGTTCCCGGGCAACGTGCGGATCGCCGCGATGCACTCCTTCAAGGGTGGTGTGGGACGCACCCTCCACGGGGTGGCTCTCGCCGACGCCATCGCCCAGCGCGGCGAGCGGGTGCTGCTGGTCGACGCCGACCTGGAGGCGCCGGGCATCACCTGGATGTTCCGCGCGCAGGGCAGGCGCGTCGACTTCGGCTACGAGGATTTCCTCGCGTTGCTCCATTCCTCCGATGATGGGCGCCCCGATGACGCGGTGCGGCTCGGCGCGGCCTACCTGCCGAACCAGCGAATCGACAATGTGATCGTCATGCCGACGCGGCGTTCGCTGCTGGACATCGCCCCTCCACGACTCGAACCCACTGATCTGCTGACTCCTGACCGGTCGATCTACTACCTGACCGAATCCCTCGCCGAACTCGCCGAGCGGCTCGGCGCACGGACGGTCTTGATCGATCTGCGGGCGGGCAGCAGCGAACTCGCCGCTCCCATCCTGCTCGACCCGCGCATCCAGCGGATCTTCGTCACCACTGTCAGCGATCAGTCGCTGTACGGCACTCTTCGCACCATTCAAGAACTCGGCCGACGCGCACCGACGCGCACCGACGATCCGGCGAGCGTTGCCGTGATCACCCAGTTCCGGGAGGACGGGCATCGGGAACTGGCCGTCTCGGCCGCGACCCGGCTTCGCGACGCGATCTCCGGAACCCTCGAACCGAACACCCAGGAAGGCGAGGACCGCACCGTCGACCGCGATGTCACGCTGGAACCGATCTTCAGCGTGTTCCAGGATCGGCTTCTGGCATTGCCCGCCTCCTGGGAGGCTGTGGTGGATCTGGTACGGCGCCAGCAGCTCGCGGAGCCACTCGCCCCGCTCATCGAGGGACTCGTGGTCTCGAAGGAACCGGCACTTACCGATCAAGGACCCGCCACGGAGCCATCCCACGTCATAACGGGCGACAACGACGTAACCCGTCTCCGCGGAGTCCTGAGCGAGTTCGCCGGGCGACTGGCGTATGCCGAGACCGCGGATGACACGGACTTCCTCCCAACGGAGTCGCTCCGGAAGATGCTCGTCTCCCACAGGACCGAACCGCCTCTGTGCGTGGTCACCGGAGCCAAGGGATCGGGAAAGACCTTCACCCAGCTTCAGATGTGCTTCCGGGGAACCTGGCCGGACTATGCGCGAGATGTCGGTGTCGACGGCGTGACCCTGGACGCCCTTCTGGCGCCGGTGCTCGTCTCCAAGAATCTCAGTGAATCCGCGCTGGAACGGATCGGCGAGATCCAACGGAACGCCTCCGCCTTCCGGGACGCCGCACCCGCGACCCAGCTCGAACTGCGCGACCTGATCGACCAGGCCCTGCGGACGCAGTCGACCAATGTGCAGTGGCGCCGCGTCTGGCTCACCTGCATGGCCAGGGCCCTGGGCATCGACGCCTCTCCTGAGGACGTCGAACGGAAACTGGCCGACTTCGCTTCCACGAATATGCGGATCTTCCTGTTCGACGGGCTTGAGGATCTCCTTCAGGATCTCCTCGACAGCGACGTCCAGCGGCAGGCGCTCCGCGTCCTCCTGATCGACTGCCTCGACTGGCTGCGCAGTCTTCGCGGCCGGCCGCTCGGGCTGGTGATCTTCGTCAGGCGTGATCTCGTGCAGTCGGCCATTCGGCAGAACTACGGGCAGTTCTTCGCCCGGTACAGCGACTACGAACTCAAGTGGAACCACTCCGAGGCACTGCGGCTCGCCCTGTGGGTCGCGCAGCGTTCCGGGGCCTTTCCCCAGCACGCCTCCGAAGCGGCGGCATCGGTGAGGAATCAGGATCTCAGCACAGCGCTCCACCCGCTCTGGGGAGAGAAGATGGGGTCCCCCAAATCTCGGGAGGCCCGCTCGGACGGATGGTTCCTCGCTGCCCTGTCCGACTTCAACGAGCAGATCCAGGCACGTGACATCGTGACCTTCCTCAAGGAATCGGCCGCTCTGTCCGTGGAAGACAGGAACTGGCCAGCCCGTCTGCTCACACCGGCCGCGATGAGAAAAGCGCTCGTGCAGTGCAGCTTGGACAAAATACGTGCCATCACCGAGGAAAGCCCGCAGGTTGGGGACCTTCTCAGGCGGCTCGACGACCTCCCCTCGGACAAGAAGAGAATTCCCTTCAGTCCCGAGACCGTCGATCTGTCGAGCCAGCAACTGGAGGTTCTCGCCGGTAACGGAGTCGTCTTTCGGGAGGAAGACCAGTACTGGATTCCTGAGATCTTCCGCCACGGCCTCTCGTTCAAGGCCACGGGCCGCCCGAAGATCCTGGCGATCGCCAACCTGGTACGCCAGCGGAACAACCTCGACTGACAGTGAGAACCTGGTGGTCAGGATATGAGCCGCTCCCTCGCAGCCACGAGGTCGCGGTGGGCCCGGACCCAGTTCGTGGAGACCTTCAGCGCGCCGGGGGCGGGCCGGTCGTCGGATGGCGGCCACCCCACTCGACGGGCAGCGGGGGCTCTGGGGCCGTGGTCGGCCGCTCCTCCAGCCCGGCCTTTGATCGCGACGAGGCAGCCCCGCTCGTGAGCGTACTCGGAGGGTGTGGCCTCCTCCCAGCGCCTGCTTCCTGACTCCCCGCGCCTCCCCGTTCCTCGGCGCGGAGTCCAGTCCCACAGGCCCTCGTGTTTTCCCCTGCCTTCCTGGTCGATCAGGCCTCCCGGCGCACACCCGGCTGGTAGTGTTCGCCCGGAAAGCGCCACAACGGCGGGCCCGAACCACGAATTCGGCCTGTCCGGGGGCAGGGAGCTCACAGGGATGACGGCTCCCCCCAGCGCGGTCACCAGACAGCATCGACCGGGACACCCGGTGACTTCGTCCTGCCCTCCTTCCCCCTGAGCGAGAACAATGAACGCATCCCCCCACCCCGAGTCGGTCCCCGAGGACTTCGTCTCGGCGGATCCGCAGTGGTACAAGCGGGCGGTCTTCTACGAGGTGCTGGTCCGCGGGTTCGCCGACTCCAACGGCGACGGCACCGGAGACCTCCGCGGCCTCATCCAGAAGCTGGACTACCTCCAGTGGCTCGGCGTGGACTGCCTGTGGCTGCTCCCGCTGTACGAGTCGCCGCTGCGCGACGGCGGCTACGACATATCCGACTACCTGAAGATCCTGCCCGACTTCGGCGACCTCGCCGACTTCGTGGAGCTCGTCGAGCAGGCCCACAGGCGGGGCATGCGCGTCATCACCGACCTGGTGATGAACCACACCAGCGACGCCCACCCCTGGTTCCAGGCCTCCCGGCACGACCCCGAGGGCCCCTACGGCGACTTCTACGTCTGGAGCGACGACCCGTCCCGCTACCCCGACGCGCCGATCATCTTCATCGGCGCGGAGGAGTCCAACTGGACCTACGACCCCGTCCGCAAGCAGCACTACTGGCACCGCTTCTTCCACCACCAGCCGGACCTGAACTACGACAACCCGGCGGTCCAGGAGGCCATGCTGGAGGTGCTCCGGTTCTGGCTGGACCTGGGCATCGACGGCTTCCGGCTGGACGCGGTGCCGTACCTGTTCGAGCGCGAGGGCACGATCTGCTCCGGGCTGCCGGAGACCCACGCCTACCTCAGGCGGGTGCGGGCCGAGGTGGACCGCCTCTACCCGGACCGGGTGCTGCTGGCCGAGGCCAACGGCTGGCCCGAGGACGTGGTGGAGTACTTCGGCGACCCCGCCGCCGGGGGCGACGAGTGCCACATGGCCTTCCACTTCCCGCTCATGCCGCGGATCTTCATGGCGGTACGGCGGGGCGACCGCGAGCCGATCTCCGAGATCATGTCGCGGACCCCGAAGCTCCCCGACAGCGCCCAGTGGGGGATCTTCCTGCGCAACCACGACGAGCTGACCCTGGAGACGGTCACCGACGACGAGCGCGACTACATGCACGCCGAGTACGCCAAGGACCCGCGCATGCGGGCCTACCTCGGCATCCGGCGGCGCCTGGCCCCGCTGCTGGAGAACGACCGGGACCAGATCGAGCTGTTCACCGCGCTGCTGCTCTCCCTTCCCGGCTCACCGGTCATGTACTACGGCGACGAGATCGGCATGGGCGACAACATCTGGCTGGAGGACCGCGACGCGGTCCGCACCCCGATGCAGTGGAGCCCGGACCGCAACGCCGGTTTCTCCACGGCCGACCCGGGCCGGCTCTACCTGCCGGCCGTCATGGACCCGATCTACGGCTTCCAGGCGGTCAACGTGGAGGCGCAGCAGAAGAACCCGTCGTCGCTGCTGCACTTCACCCGGAAGATGCTGGCCATCCGGCGGCGGCATCCCGTCTTCGGCACCGGCGCCTACATCGAGCTCTGGTCGGACAACCCGGCGGTGCTGACCTTCGTCCGCGAGGACTCCGGCGACGTGATGCTCTGCGTCAACAACCTGTCGAAGCATCCGCAGCCGGTCCAGCTCGACCTGCGCCGGTTCAAGGGCCTGACCCCGGTCGAGGCCCGCGGCGGGGTGCCGTTCCCGGTCGTCGGCGACCTGCCGTACCTGCTGACCCTGCCGGGTCACGGCTTCTTCTGGTTCCAGCTCACCGAGCGGCACTGACGGGACCGCCGGTGGCCCGGGTGCGGGCGGCTCCGGCGGCCCGCACCGCTACCGGGCGGTCACCGGGACCTGGGCGCGGGCGGCTCTGCGGGCGGGGATCAGCGCCACCAGCAGGGCCGCCCCGATCGCGATTCCCGCGGCGGCCGCCAGGGCCGCCGCGGACGGGGTGCGGCCGATGCCCGCGCCGACCCCGCTGGTACGGCCCTGCAGGTCGATCAGGCCGGCGACCGCCGAGGCCCCGGCGGCCGTGCCCGCCACCACCCCGAGCACGACCGGCAGCCCGGTCCCGGTGACCAGGGTCGCGGCCACCTGCCGGGGGGTGAGGCCCATGGCCTTGAGCACCGCCAGGTCGAGCGCGTGGTCGCGCAGGCCCAGCGCACTGGCGGTGAGCAGGTTGGCCAGGCCCAGCAGGGCGAGCACGACGGTCAGTGCCACGATCACCACCCGGATGACCGCGAGCCGTTCGGCCGGGTTGACCGTCCGCCGCACCTCCAGCGCCTCGCCGGAGGCGGCCAGCAGCCGGGCCCGGACGGCTGCGGGGTCGGCGCCCTGCTTCAGCACCAGGGCGTGGAACTGGGGCGGCACCGCGTCCTTGGCGGCGAGGCTGTCCATGCCGAGGGAGAGCACCTCGCCATCGTGGTCGGGCTCCACCACCCGGCCCACGATGTGCACGATCAGCGGCGTGCCGCCGACCGTCATCCGGACCCGGTCGCCGATCCCGGCGCCGAGCAGGTCGAGCAGGCCCTGCCCGGCGACGGCCTCGCCGCGCGCGGCGAACATCCGCCCCTCCACGACCGCGAAGGGGTACGGCTCGGCGGAGGTGCCGAGGGCGCGGGCCAGCACGCTGCGGGTCTGCTCCGGTTCCAGCGCGGAGACCTCGCTGCCGGGGTGGACGGCCAGCACGTCAGGATCGGCGCGGGCGATGCGGGCGGCGTCCTCGGCGGTGAGCCTGCCGGGGTGCACGGTGAGGGCGGCGGCCTGGCCGACCCGTTCGGGGTGGCGGAGGAAGTCGTCGAGGGTGGCCCAGCAGCCGAGGCCGATGGTGATCATCATCATCGGGACGGCCAGGCCGACGATGGTGAGCAGGGCGGGTGTCCTGCGGGTGAAGGCGTCGCGCGTGCCCAGGACGAGGGCGGGCGGGAGCCGCAGGAGCAGGGCGAGCCTGGCCAGCCGTGACAGGCGGCCCCGGGGCGGGGCCACCTGGGCGGCGGGGATGGGCGGGGTGCGCCCGCCGCGCCAGGCGGGCAGGGCCACCGCGGCCAGGACCACCGCGGCGGTGCCGCCGGTGATCGCGAGCAGCGGGGCCGGGGAGAGCGGCAGGATCGGCAGGCCGTCCAGGGCCAGCGTCGTGACGAGGCGGCCGCAGACCAGGCCGAGGGCGATGCCGAGCAGGCCGAGCGCGCCGTGCTCGGCCACCAGGACGGCGAAGACCTGGCCGCGCGTGTAGCCGAGGGACTTGAGGGTGGCGATGTCGCGTGTCTGGGTGAGCACCCGGCCGCCGGTCGCGTTGGCGATGGCCAGCGCGGCGGCGACCAGCCCGGCGGCGCCGAAGAGCGCGAGCAGCAGGCCCAGCAGCCGGTTGTCCAGCTCCATGGAGGCGCGGACCTCGCGCCAGGTGGACATGCGCTGGATCTGCTCGTCGAGCAGGGTGACGGCCCCGTGGACGGCCGGGAGCGTCTCCTCCCCGTCGGCGAGCCGCAGGCCGGTGACCGACTCGCTGCGGCCCGGCGCGGGCTCGATCCGGGTGAGGGTCGCCGGCAGGGTCCAGGCCAGGCCGGGGGTCCACTCGGGATAGAAGCCCTGGTCGGCGCTTTCGGCGAGGCCGACGACGATCAGCGGGTGGGTGGCGCCGTTGAGCGCGGTGACGGTGAACGGCCCGCCGACGCGCAGGCCGAGCGCCTCGGCGAAGGAGCGTTCGACGACCACGCCGCCGGTGTCGTCCGGGCGGAGCCAGCGGCCCTCGCGGACCAGCGGCGCGGCCACCCGGGGCGGCTCGGCGGCCGTCCCGCGCAGCGCGACCGGCGACTTCTTGCCGCCGAGCGCGAGCGTCACCGGCGCCGTCCGGTACGGCCCCGCCACCTGTTCCACCCCCGGCAGCCGCGACAGCGCCGTGACGTCGGGCGCGTCCCTGGTGTGGATCCACACGTGCGCGCCCCTGGTCTGCGCGAACAGCGCCCGCCAGGGGTTGGTCCCGTCCTCCAGCAGGGTGGCCGAGGTGATCAGCGCGGTGACGATCCCGGCCACCGAGAGGACCGCCAGGAGCGCCTGCCCGCGCCGGGCCCGCAGGTCCGCCCTGATCCACCGCACCGAGGCCCGGACCGTGCTCACCGGCTCAGCCCCTCAGCTCGACCACGTCGCCGGCGGTGCCCCGGGGGCGGCGGCGGGCGGCTCCGACGGCGCCGTCGTCGACGATCTGGCCGTCGAGGAGGGAGACGACGCGGTCGGCGAGGCTCGCCACGCGGGCGTCGTGGGTGACCAGGATGATCGTCTGGCCGTCGCGGTGCACCTCGCCGAGGAGCCTCAGCACGTCGCGGGTGTTGCGGCTGTCGAGGTTGCCGGTGGGCTCGTCGGCCAGCAGGAGGCTGGGCCGGTTGGCCAGGGCCCGGGCCAGTGCGACCCGCTGCTGCTCGCCCCCGGCGAGCTGGGCGGGGGCGGCCCCGGCGCGGTCGGTGAGGCCGAGCGCGCCGAGCAGGTGCTCGCGGCGCTCGCGGGCCACCCGCGGGGAGGCCCCGGCCAGCAGCGCGGGCAGCTCGACGTTGTCCGCGACGGTCATGTTGGCGACCAGGTTGAAGAACTGGAAGACGAAGCCGATCTTCTGCCTGCGCAGCAGCGCCCACGCGCTCTCGCCCAGCGTGTCGGCGCGCCTGCCGTCCAGCCAGATCTCGCCGCTGGTCCGGACGTCGAGGCCGCCGAGCATGTGCACCAGCGTGGACTTCCCGGAGCCGGAAGGGCCCATGATCGCGACGAACTCGCCCGGCTCCACCCGCAGGTCCACCCCGCGTACGGCGGGCACCGGGACACCGCCGTTCTGGTAGATCTTGACGAGGTTGACGGTGCTGACGACGGGGTCCGGGGCCGCCTCCCGTTCCCCGCCCGCCCCGCGGACGACTCGTCCCTTGCGGGCCGCCCCGCCCGCCCGGTCGGGTTCGCTCCGGCTCATGGGTCGCTCCTCGGGTCGTCGCTCCGGCTCAGCTCAGATCTTCCTGGCAGCGGTCGAGCCAGTCGAGGTCCGCCTGCAGATGCAGCATGGCCCCCTCGATCAGCAGGAGCGCGACGCGGTCGGCCGGGTCGGTCCGCCCGGCGAGCTCGTTGAGGTCGCGCATGAGCGCGAGGTAGTGGCGGCGCTGGCGGTTGATCAGCGTCATCCGGTCGGAGATGCCGGTCATCGGGGCCAGCACGAGCTTCATGAAGAACTCGTCGCGGACCCGCGGCCCCTCCGTCGGCTCGTCGGCCCAGGCGTCGAGCGCCTCGCGGCCCGCGGCGGTCAGGTGGTAGACCTTCTTGTTCGGCCGGTTGGGCTGCTCGACGTCCACCGCGCGGACCAGGCCGTCCTTCTCCAGACGCCCGAGTGTCACGTAGATCTGCCCGATGTTCGGCGAGGGATAGGCACTGCCAAATATCTGTTCAAGCGCCTGTTTGAGCTCGTATCCGTGGGCAGGTTCCTTCGCGAGGAGCGCCAGCAGGAACGGCCGCACGCTCACCTCCTCATCGAGCTCACGTTATGTGAGCGTTACGGATCGATCCGTTGACGTTCACATTAGCGCTGTGCATAACATGAATGCAGCTACCTAACATGTATGTAACCGCCTCGGAACCCGGAGGTCACCGGTGCATCGTCCGCTTCTGGCCGTGCTCGCCGCGCTGGCGCTGGCGGGGTGCACGGCGGGAGCGGCGGGCGAGGCGGAGACCGGCGGGGCGGAGGCCGGGCGGCGCGACGGGAGCGGCCCGTTCACCCTGGTGATCGGGCGGGACACGACGTCCTACCTGCAGCCTCTGCTCGACCGGTGGAACCGGGAGCATCCCGCCGAGCGGGTCACCCTGCTCGAACTCCCCGAGGCCGCCGACGAGCAGCGCGCGCAGATGGTCGCCAACCTCCAGGCGAGAAGCGACCGCTACGACGTGCTCGGCCTGGACGTGGTCTGGACGGCGGAGTTCGCCGACGCCGGCTGGATCGTCCCGCTGGACCGGAGCCTGTTCCCGCTCGACCGGTTCCTGCAGCCGGTCGTGGCCACGGCCGTCTACCGGGACAAGCTCTGGGCGGTGCCGTACACCGCCAACGCCGGTCTGCTCTACTACCGCGAGGACCTGCTCGCCAAGGAGGGCTTCACCCCGCCCAGGACCTGGGCGGAGCTGCGCGAGCAGGCCCGCGCCCTGCACGACGAGTACGGCATCGGCGGCTACGCCGGGCAGTTCCTGGCCTACGAGGGGCTGACCGTCAACTTCGCCGAGGCGGTGCAGTCGGCGGGCGGCGGGCCGATCCTCAGCCGGGACGGCACGCAGGTGACCATGGACCCGGCCGGCGCGAAGACCGGCCTGGACTTCCTCATGGGCGGGTTCCGGGAGGGGTGGATCCCGCCCGAGTCGCTCTCCTACAAGGAGGAGGAGTCGAGGCTCGCCTTCCAGGAGGGCCGGCTGGCCTTCGCCCGCAACTGGCCGCACGCCTACGGCCCGGCCACCCAGTCCGGGATCGCCGGCAAGTTCACGGTCACCCGGCTGCCGGGGCTGGACGGCCCGGGCTCCGGTTCGCTGGGCGGGACCAACCTCGCGCTCAGCGCCTACTCCAGGCGGCAGAAGTCGGCGGTGGAGTTCATCCGCTACTTCACCGGCCTGGAGAACCAGCGGCGGGTGCTCACCCAGGGCTCGTTCCCGCCCGTGTGGGCCGAGCTGTACGACGACCCCGCACTGATCAAGCGTTTCCCCTACCTTCCGGTCCTCAAGCAGAGCATCCTGTCGGCCACGCCGAGGCCGGTCACCGCCAACTACGACCAGGTGAGCCTGGCGATCGCCAGCGCGGTCTCCAACGCGCTCACCCGGCCCTTCGAGGAGTCCAGCGGCGACGTCGTCGCGTCCATGAGAAACCAGCTCAACGAGATCATCCGAGCTCGCTGACCGGAGCCGCCCGGCGAACCGCCGAACCGCCGGTCCGGACCGCAGGGAGTCACGAAAGCACAGGAGGTCTGTTCGACATGCGCAAAACCATCACCCTGGCGACGGTGGCGGGCCTGGCCGTCGCGCTGGCCGCGTGCGGCGGCGAGTCCGCCGAGCCCACGCCTCCGGCGGCCGGCGGGACCACCTCCGCCCCCGCGGCGGGCAAGGCCCTGGAGGGCCAGACCGTCGAGGTCGCCGCGAAGTGGACCGGGGCCGAGCAGCAGAACTTCCAGAAGGTGCTGGACGCCTTCACCGCCAAGACCGGCGCCAAGGTCACCTACTCCTCCACCGGCGAGGACACCGGCGCCTACCTCGGGCCGCGGATCCAGGGCGGCAGCCCGCCGGACGTCGCGATCCTGCCCCAGCCCGGCCTGGTCCAGCAGTACGACGAGCAGGAGGCGCTCAAGCCGCTCACCCCCGAGGTGATCAAGCAGATCGACGAGAACTACACCCCGTACTGGAAGGAGCTGGGCTCGGCCGGCGGCGAGGTCTACGGCGTGCTGGTGAAGGCCGCCCACAAGTCGCTCATCTGGTACCGCGACCAGGCCTTCACCGACGCCGGGGTGCAGCCGCCCACCACCTGGGACGAGCTCATCACGGGCGCCCAGACCGTCGCCGACTCCGGGACGGCGCCGTTCGCCCTGTGCGGGGCATCCGGCTGGACCCTGACCGACCTGTTCGAGAACGTCTACCTGTCCACCGCCGGGCCGGAGAACTACACCAAGCTCTCCAAGCACGAGATCCCGTGGACCGACCCCAGCGTGACCACCGCGCTGGAGAAGATGGCGCAGATCTTCGGCAAGCAGGAGCTCATGCTCGGCGGCAGCTCCGGCGCCCTGCAGACCGACTTCCCGACCTGCGTGACCCAGGTCTACGGCCAGGACAAGGCGGCCATGATCATCGAGGCCGACTTCGTCGGCACCACGGCCGAGGAGTCGGACGCCAAGCTGGGCGAGGAGGCCAAGTACTTCGCCTTCCCCAAGGCCGGTGAGACCGAGCCGGTCGTGCTGGGCGGCGACGTCGCGGTGGCGATGAAGGACTCCCCCGGCGCGATGGCGCTGCTGGAGTTCCTCGCCTCCAAGGAGGGCGGCGAGGTCTGGGCCAAGCTCCCCGGCTACCTGTCGCCCAACCGCAACGTCTCCCCGGACAACTACCCGAGCGAGCTGACCAAGCAGCTCGCCCAGACGATCATCTCCGCGGGTGAGTCCGTCCGCTACGACATGTCCGACCTCGCGCCCAGCGCCTTCGGCGGCACCGACGGCAAGGGCGAGTGGAAGCTCCTGCAGGACTTCCTGCGCGACCCGTCCGACATCAAGGGCATCCAGAGCCAGCTTGAGGCCGAGGCCAAGAAAGCCTGGAAGTAGGAGGGAACGGCCGTGACCGACAGGTTGGACGGCCCGCAGGACCCGCGCGGCGACCTCGCCCGCGGGTCCTCCCCCGGACCGCACGACGCATCCCCCGCCTCCGGCGGTGCATCCCCCGCGCCCGGCGGTGCCTCCGGGGCGACCCGGCCGGCGGGCGACGACGGGGAGGTGCACCCCGCGCTGTCCGACGTCCGCTCCGAGGACCCGCGGGCGCCCGCCGCCGCGCCGGAGGTCGCGACCGCCGGGCCCGCCGCCCCGGGGGCCGCTCCGGCGCCCGCCAGGCGCTCCAGGCTGGGACCGCCGCCGACGATGGCGACCCTGTTCCTGCTCCCGAGCCTGGTCCTGCTCGGCGCGATGGTGCTCTATCCGATCGGCTACTCCGTCTACCGGAGCCTCTACGGCGCGAACGAGAAGACCTTCGTCGGCCTGGACAACTACGCGGCGATCTTCACCGACTCCTCGACCCTGACCACCATCAGGAACAACCTGATCTGGGTCGTGGTCGCCCCCCTGCTGGTCACCGTGATAGGCCTGATCTTCGCGGTGCTGACCGAGCGGATCCGCTGGGCGACCGCGTTCAAGCTGATCGTGTTCATGCCCATGGCGGTCTCGCTGCTGGCCTCCGGCGTCATCTTCCGCCTGGTCTACGAGCAGGATCCGGACCGCGGCGTGGCCAACGCCGTGATCTCCTCGGTCTCGGGCGTGTTCGGCGGCGGCCAGGGGTATCCGGACGCCCGGCCCAGGGGCGGCGACCAGTCCCCGGTCGCCGCGGAGGGCCGCGCGGTGGTGAGCAGGCAGCCCGCCCGGCCGGGGCAGCCCGTGCTCCTTCCCCTGGTGGGCGTCAAGCCCGCCGACCTCGCCTCGGCCGCCCCGGCGAAGGCCGCCCAGCCCGCGCCGGGCGAGCTGACCGGGACCGTGTGGGTGGACTTCACCCAGGGCGGCGGCGGCCGGACCAACCAGGTGGACGGCACCGAGAAGGGCCTGGCGGGAATGACCGTCGAGGCGGTCCAGGACGGCGCGGTCCGGGCGGAGGCCACCACCGAGGCCGACGGGACCTTCCGGTTCACCGGGCTGGCCCCGGGCGACTACGTCGTACGGCTCCCGCAGTCGAACTTCGAGGCGGCCTTCAACGGCCTGAGCTGGCTCGGCCCGACGCTCATCACCCCGGCGATCATCGGCGCGTTCATCTGGGTGTGGGCCGGGTTCGCCATGGTGCTGATCGCGGCAGGGCTCTCGGCCATCCCCCGCGACGCGCTGGAGGCCGCCCGCATCGACGGCGCCACCGAGTGGCAGGTGTTCCGCCTGATCACCGTCCCGCTGCTGTCCCCGGTGCTGCTCGTCGTGCTCGTCACAATGATCATCAACACGCTGAAGGTCTTCGACCTGGTCTTCGTCATCGCGCCGGGATCGGTGCAGCCGAACGCCAACGTGATCGCGCTGGAGATGTGGCGGGTCTCCTTCGGCGGCGGCGGGAACCAGGGGCTGGGCAGCGCGCTGGCCATCTTCCTGCTGATCCTCGTGCTGCCCTTCATGATCCTCAACATCCGGCGGTTCAGGAGGGACAACCAGTGACGGCCCCCACTCTCGGCGCGCCCCCGCGCAGCGCCCTCGGCCGGATCGTCGACCGGGTGGGCGGCGGCGTGCTCCAGGTGCTGCTCGTGCTGATCGGCGTCTTCTGGCTGATCCCCACCCTCGGCCTGTTCGTGGTCTCCATCCGCGAGGAGGCCGCCAACAACTCCAGCGGCTGGTGGACGGTGTTCACCAAGCCGGCCGAGCTGACCCTGTCCAGCTACAGCAGCCTGCTGGCCAGCGGTTTCACCTCGTCGTTCTGGAACACCGTGCTCATCGCGCTGCCCTCGACGATCCTGGTGATCGGCATCGCGGCCATGGCGGCCTACGCGTTCGCCTGGATGGAGTTCCCCGGCAGGGACGCGCTGTTCCTCGTGGTGGTCGCCCTGCTGGTGGTGCCGATCCAGATCGCGCTCATCCCGATCGCGAAGCTGTACGGCGCTCTCGGCATCTTCGGCTCCATCCCCGGCGTGGTGCTCTTCCACGTCGCCTTCGGACTCCCCTTCGCCATCTTCCTGCTCCGCAACTTCTTCGCGGGCATCCCCGCCTCGCTGCTGGAGGCGGCCCGGATGGACGGCGCGGGAGAGTGGAAGATCTTCTCGACCGTGGTGTTCCCGCTGGCCAAGCCGGCGGTCGCCTCGCTGGGGATCTTCCAGTTCCTCTGGGTCTGGAACGACCTGCTCGTCGCCCTGGTCTTCGCCAACACCGAGAACCAGCCGATGACCAAGGCCCTCCAGTCCCAGATGCGGCAGTTCGGCACCAACGTCGACATCCTCGCGCCCGGCGCCTTCCTGTCGCTGATCATCCCGCTGATCCTGTTCTTCGCCTTCCAGCGCTACTTCGTGCAGGGAATGATGGCGGGCTCCGTGAAGTGACCCGGTGGGCGAGGGAGGCGAGACGTGCCCGGCGGCGGGAACCGCACCCCCGCCGCCGGGCCTCCGCGGGGGCGGTTCCGGTACGGCGTGCCCGGCCCCGGCCGCGCACGCCGTACCGGAACCTCGGGTCTCCGCGCCCCGGGACGACCGGCCCGGCCGCCTGCCCGTTTCGGACGCGGACGCATCGGCGTCCGGTACATGATCCGGGGGGCGGACAGTCTGCGGAACCTTCGGTTAATGTCGGTAGATCCCGATAGGGTGCCGGGCATGGCCGCACGACCGCTGAACGAACTCGTGGAATCCGGGTGGGCCGAGGCCCTGGAACCCGTCGCAGGCAAGATCGCCGAGCTGGGCGACTTCCTCCGGAAGGAGGTGGCCGAGGGCAGGCAGTACCTCCCCGCCGGGGACAACGTGCTGCGTGCCTTCAAGCAGCCCTTCGACCAGGTCAAGGTGCTGATCGTCGGCCAGGACCCCTATCCGACGCCGGGGCACCCGATCGGGCTGAGCTTCTCCGTCGCCGCCGACGTGCGGCCGATCCCGGGCAGCCTGCGCAACATCTACAAGGAGCTCACCGAGGACCTCGGCCTGCCGATGCCGAGCAACGGCGACCTGACTCCGTGGGCCGAGCACGGCGTGCTGCTGCTCAACCGGGTGCTCACCGTCATGCCGGGCAAGCCCGCCTCGCACCGCGGCAAGGGCTGGGAGGTCGTCACCGAGCAGGCCATCAAGGCGCTGGTGGCCCGCGACAAGCCGCTGGTGGCGATCCTGTGGGGCAAGGACGCCCGTTCCCTCGTGCCGATGCTCGGCGACGTGCCGACCGTCGAGTCGGCCCACCCGAGCCCGCTCTCGGCGCGCAGCGGGTTCTTCGGCTCGCGCCCGTTCAGCCGCGCCAACCAGTTGCTGGAGAAGCAGGGCGCGACTCCGGTCGACTGGAAGCTGCCGTAGTCTGATCGCACTCGCCCGTGGCACTAGGATCCTTGACCATGAGCGATGAATTGGGCACCGAACGCTATCTCCGTCTCACGGTCGAGCTGACCGTGGAGGTCCAGGACATCGGCGCCCTCCAGGCCGCCGCGCTGAAGGAGATCGAGCACCCCGACGCCGATCTGGACGACGACGAGCGCAGGGAGCAGGCGGAGATGGTCTCCGCCGACGAGACCGGCGCGACGGCGCTGCAGTGGCTGATCGAGCCGGACCACGTGCTGGGCCTGATCGAGCACGTGGACCAGGTGGAGCCCCGGGAGGCCGTGCTGGGCGTGGAGCCTTCCGACGGCCCCTCGGACGAGGACGACGAGCATGAGCACGACCACGGGCACGGCCACGGACACGACCACTGACGCACCGCCGCTGGCACACAGCCACTGGCACACAGCGCTGACGCGCGTGCCCGGCCGCCGGCGTGGGCACGAAGGGCCGGAACCCGGACTCCCGGGTTCCGGCCCTCGCCGTTCCCGCGGCCGGGGAGCCGCGCATCGGTTCGCCCCGGCCGCCGCGCCTCGGGCCGGAGGCCGCGCCTCGGGCCCGAGGCCGGGGACGCCGCCCCGTGCCGGGGCGTGAGGACGGCTCCCGGCACGCTCAGTGCTTGCGGCCGACCCCGCCCCAGCCGAGGATCGCCATGCGCTCCAGCGCGCTGGGGGAGATGAAGACGCCGTTGTCCAGGATCTCGAAGTCGCCGAAGAACATCTTGATCTCTTCCACCGTCCGCGGGACCACGCCGGAGCTCGCCCGGGAGTAGACGCGCTTCACCGCGTCGGTGTCGCCGGCCCGCCGCTCGGCCATCGACAGGTGGGTGACCACCAGGAAACTGCCCGGCGCCAGCATCTCCCGGAGCTTGGCGACCTCGGCGTAGGGGTCGTCGAGGAAGTGCAGGAGCGCGACCATGAGCACGCCGACCGGTTCCTCGGGGTCGATCAGGCCGGTCCCCGTCACCCTGGCCCAGATCTCCTCCGGAGCGCGCAGGTCGCCCTCGACCATGGCGACCGTCGGGGCGCCGGCGAGCAGGGCCCTGCCGTGCACGCACACGATCGGGTCGTTGTCGACGTAGACCGTGCGGGCCTCCGGATCGACCTCGTGCGCGATCTGGTGCACGTTCTTCTGGGTGGGAAGACCCGCCCCGACGTCGACGAACTGGCGGATCCCCGCCTCCGCCGCGAGGTACCGGACCGCGTTGCCGAGGAACTCGCGGTTGAGCCGCACACCCTCGCGCGACTCGGGGAACGCCTTGAGGATCTGCTCGGCGGCCTCGCGGTCGGCGGCGAAGTTGTCCTTCCCGCCGAGCATGTAGTCGTAGATGCGCGCGACGTTGGCCGTGCTCACGTCGAGGCCGTAGGGGTTCCGCTCGCTCACTGCCGCCACCTCACCCTGACACCGCCCGTTCCCGCAGACCGGCCCGGTAGATCGTCCGTGCCGTGATCGTAGCCGACGGAGCGTCTCTCCGAACCCCATTCGGACGCCCCGTCCCCGGCCGGCGGAGAACCGCCCGCGGCTTGCGTACGGCGGCCGCCTGCGGTTGCATCCGCCGGCGGGCCCGTTCCGAAAGAATGTCCGGGGGGCGCACGCCCGCCCCGGACAGGCCCCGG
Organism: Thiemannella venezuelensis; assembly: GCF_014203605.1. Taxonomy (GTDB): domain Bacteria; phylum Actinomycetota; class Actinomycetes; order Streptosporangiales; family Streptosporangiaceae; genus Planomonospora_A; species Planomonospora_A venezuelensis. The sequence goes on from NZ_JACHJJ010000017.1 coordinate 116,236, forward strand.
CACCCCCGGCGCGGAGGACGAGAGCGGATGGACGAGCGACCGACCACGCAGGACGAACCGGGCTACGGCATCGGCGCCGTCGCACGGCGGCTCGGCGTGCCCGCCCCGACCCTCCGCACCTGGAACCTCCGGTACGGCCTCGGCCCGAGCCGCCGCAGTCCCGGCGGGCACCGCCGCTACGACGCGGGTGACCTGCGGCGCCTGGAGGAGATGAACCGGCTGATCAGGAGCGGCGTTCCGGCCGCCGACGCCGCGAAACTGGTCCTGGGCCCCGGCTTCGCCCGGAATGCGGCCGCCGCGCCCGCCCGGGAGGAGCCCGCCCACGAGGCGCCCGCCGAGGACACACCGGCCGCAGGGACAGCAGGGGAGGACGGACCTGCCGCAGGAGCGCCCGCCGAGGACACACCGGCCGCAGGAGCGTCCGGCCGGGGGGCGGAGGAGCACGGCGCACTCTCCCGGCACGCGCCCGGCCGGTTCCCCGTACCGGAGCCGCGGCACGAGGTCCCGAGCGCGGCGATGCTGGCCCGGTCCGCGATCGCCCTGGACAGTCCCGCCCTGTCCGGCTGGATCGGCGCCGCGCTGGACAGGCACGGGGTCGTGTGGACCTGGGAGCGCCTGGTGCTGCCGGTGTTCGAGACGATCTGCAGGCGCCAGGCCGCGACCGGCGCCGCCGTCGAGGTCGAGCACGTGTTCTCCGACCGGGTGCTGGCGGCTCTCATCCAGTTGGCCAGGCCGCCCCGGGCACCGGTCAACGACCGGCCGGTGCTGCTGGCCTGCGCCGAGGACGAACAGCACAGCCTGCCGATCTACGCGCTGGCCGCGGCGCTGACCGCCGACCACCGGATCGAGACCCGCGTCCTGGGCGCCCGGACGCCCTTCTCCGCACTGTCCGGGGCGATGCGCCGCCTCGGACCGGCGGTCGTGTTCGTCTGGTCCCAGCGGCCGGAGACCGGCGATCCCGGACCGCTCACCCGGCTGCCCGTCTCGCGCCCGGCGAGCCGCGTCATGGCGGGCGGTCCCGGATGGCAGGACGGGCTGCCGCCGTCGGTGCCGCACGTCACGTCGTTCCGCGACGCCCTCGACCTGATCTCCTCCGCCGTGCGCTGAGGGCCTCACCGGTCCCTTGTGATCATGAGCATGGACGGGTATGAATAAGTTTTGAATAGATTTCTGATCGAGGGGTCATCATGGCCGGGGGAACCCTGAACGAGCGGCTCGCCGCCGGGGACGAGGCCGCGCTCGCGGAGTGCCTGCGCGCCCACTCGGCTCTCATCCGCTCCTACCTGCGCCGTTTCGTGCCCGCGCAGGAGGTCGAGGACGTACAGCAGGTGGTCTTCACCGAGGTCTGGCGCTCCCGGCACCGCTTCGACGCGGGCAGGAGCCTGCCCGCGTGGCTGCTCGGCATCGCGCACAACCGGGCGGTCGACCACCTGCGCGGGCGCACGCCGCCGACCGTGCCGCTGGACGCGGTGGCCGACCCGGCCGGCGCGGACGGCCGCGCCGACGGCGAGGGCATCGCGGACCGGGACCGGATCCGCCGGGCGCTGGCCGAACTGCCCGCGCCGCAGCGCCAGGCCATCGAGCTGGCCTACTACGGCGAGCTGACCCAGCGGGAGATCGCCGAGCGGTTGCGCGTCCCCCTCGGCACCGTCAAGGCCCGCACCGCCCGCGGCCTGCGCCGGCTGTCGGGCATCCTGGCCCCCGCCGCATGAAGGAGGACGTGAGCGGTATGGACAGTCATATGAAAGCTGATGCGAACGACGAGGTCAGGCCCTGTGTCGCGGTCTCCGGCTGCCTGATCGGCGAGCTGGTGCGCTTCAACGGCGGGCACAGCCGCGACCGCTTCGTCAGCGGGGAGCTGGACCCCTACGTCGACTGGGTTCCGGTCTGCCCTGAGGTGGAGATCGGTCTCGGCGCACCCCGCGAGAGCCTCCATCTGGAGCGCTCGTCCGACGGCCCCCACCTGATCGGCCGGAAGACGCGGGCGGACCACACCGCCAGGATGGCGGCCCTCGCCGCCGAGCGGGCGCGCGGCCTCGACGTGGACGGCTACGTCTTCAAGGCCAAGAGTCCCAGCTGCGGGATCCACGGCGTCCCGCTCTACGACGGGCAGGCCCTCGTCGACCGGAAGAACCGGGGCCTGTTCGCGGCCCAGATCATGGACGCCCACCCGCTGCTGCCGGTGGAGGACGAGGGGCGGCTGAACGACCCGCTGCTGCGCGAGACCTTCGTCGAGCGGATCTTCGCCCACGCCCGGCTGCGCGCCTTCCTGGCGAGCGGCTGGAGCCCGCGGGACCTGGTCGCCTTCCACGCCCGCCACAAGATGCAGCTGCTCTCCCACGACCCCGTCGCCTACGCCGAGGCGGGCCGCGTGGTGGCCCTGGCCGGCGTCCTCGACCGCCGGGAGCTGGCCGACCGGTACGGCCGCGCGTTCCGCACGGCCCTCAGCAGCAAACCCAGCATCGGCCGCCACGTCAACGCGCTCCAGCACTGCGCCGGCATGATCGGCGACTCGCTGGACGCCGTCCGGCGGGCCGACCTGGCGGAGGCCATCGCCTCCTACCAGGCCGGCCTGGTGTCGCTCAGCGTGCCGGCCGCCCTGCTCCGCCATGACGCGCGGGGCGAGGGAGCGGACTGGGTGCGGGAGCAGACCTACCTCGCTCCGTATCCCGAGGCTCTCCGTCTCCGCAACCACGTTCCCGCGTGAGCCGCCGGTTCGGCCACCACATCCACCGCCCCGCGTCCAGAGTCAGGGCGGTGAGCAGGACCGAGCGGACCACGAAGGTGTCCAGCAGGACCCCGAAGGCGACGATGAACCCGAGCTCGGCCAGGACCACCAGGGGCAGCACCCCGAGGACGGCGAAGGTCGCCGCGAGCACCACGCCCGCCGAGGTGATCACACCTCCGGTCGCGGAGAGCCCGATGACCGCGGCCCGGCGGGTGCCGTGGGTCACGGCCTCCTCCTGGATCCTGGTGATCAGGAAGATGTTGTAGTCGACACCGACCGCGACCAGGAAGACGAAGGCCAGCAGCGGTACCCCGGTGTCCACGGCGGCGAAGCCGAACACCTCCGTGAAGATCACACCGCTCACGCCCAGCGCCGCCGCGAAGGAGAGCACGACGGTGGCCATCAGCAGCAGCGGCGCGACCAGCGCGCGGAGCAGGATCACCAGGATCACGAAGACGACCGCCAGGATCAGCGGGACGACCACCCGCAGGTCGCGTTCGGAGGCCAGCTTCCCGTCCAGGTTGACCGCCGCGGCACCGCCGACCAGCGCGTCCGGGATCTCCCGCAGCCGCTCGACCGTCTCGTAGGCGGCGGGGCTGTCCGGCGCGTCCTTCAGCGCCCCGCGCAGCAGGACGCGGCCGTCCACGGTCTCCGGCTGCCCGCCGCCCGGCCGGCCGGCTCCCGCGCCCCGCTCCCCGATCCGGTCCACGCCCCGGTCGGCGGCCACCGCCGCGGCGACCCGGTCGGCCTGGCCTGCGGGGGCGAGCACCACCAGCGACCCCTCCTGCCCGGTGTCGAAGGCCCGGTCCAGGATCTCCGCGCCGCGCACGGACTCCGGCGCGGTCCGGTAGGCGTCGGCGTCGGCCAGCGGGCCGACGGTCGTGAGCGGCAGCGTCAGCGCCATGGCGCCCAGGACCGCCGCCGTGCCGATCCAGACGATCCGGGGGCGGACGGCGACCGCCCGGCCGATCCGGTCCCACAGGCCGGAGCCGCTTCCCACCGCGCCGCCGTACACCGGGATCTTCGGCCAGAACACCCCGCGCGGGAAGACCACGAGCAGCGCGGGCAGCAGGGTCAGCATGGCGGCGAGCGCGCAGACGACGCCCACCGCGCAGACCGGGCCGAGACCGCGGGTGGCGTTCTGGTCGGCCACCAGCAGGCAGCAGAGACCGGCCACCACGGTGGCGGCGCTCGCCGCGATCGCCGGGGTGGCCCGGCGCAGCGCGACGGCCATCGCCTCGTGCCGGTCCTCGTGCACGGCCAGTTCCTCGCGGTAGCGGGCGACCAGCAGCAGCGCGTAGTCGGTGGCGATGCCGAACACCAGCACCAGCAGGATGCCGCCGCTCTGCCCGCTCACGGTCAGGCCGGCGTACTCGGCCAGCAGGTAGTTGCCCGCCCGCGAGCAGACCAGCGCCACACCCGCCGCGAAGAACGGGATCAGCCAGAGCAGCGGACTGCGGTAGGTGATGAGCAGCACCAGGACGACCACGGCGGAGGTCGCCGCCAGGAGGGTCGCGTCGATCGACCCGAAGACCTCGATCGCGTCGGCGCTCTGCCCCGCCGGGCCGGTCACCAGCGCCCGGTCCCCGGTGATCTCGCGGATCCGCTCGACCGCCGCGGTCAGCACGTCGTAGTCGCTCCCGTCGAGCGGCACGACCACCTGCACGGCCCCGCCGCCGGGGGCCGGGACCGGCGGCGGCACCTGGCCGGCGACGCCCTCCACCTCGGCGAACCGCTTCGCGTCGGCGGCCGCCTCCGCGACCGGCCGGCCCTCGTAGACCACGATCGCCGGGATCCGGTCACCGGCCGCGGAGCCGCGCTGCGCGTTCTGCACCACCGTGGACTCGGCCCCGGCGGGCAGGAACGACGACGGGTCGTTGCGCTGGACCTCCTCCAGTTTTCCGCCCAGCATCCCGGCCCCGGCGGCGACCAGCAGCCAGACCGCCACCACCACCCAGGCGCCCACCCGCCCGCACACCGCGGCGCTCAACGATCGCCTCATCGCCCGATTCCCCGCCTTCCCGGAGGCCTGCCTCTGCCTGTCGGGCATTCCTTCGGGCCTTCCCCGCCCTCCGGTTGCACGTCCATCGGAGAGATCTTCCGGCAGGGACGGGAACGGTCCGTGCTCCGGTCACCCTCGTCGAGGGCCATCAGAACGGCTGCCGCACTCATCTCCAACCAGACGAGCAGAAAGCAGTACGAACTGCCCTAAATCCGGCCCATCCCGAGAATCGGAAGGGTTCCCCGTCTCCGCTCCGTAAACCACAGTTCCCCCGGGAAGCAGCCCCAGGTGTCCTGGAAATCCTTTATAAAGATCAAAAAATCCTCGTATGTCATCTAGCATCGCCAGCAGAGCGATCAAGCAGTGCCCGAGGGAGAGCGTCATGGATGACGAGCAGGCGCCCGCGGGAATCGATCCGTCGATCCCCAGCGTGGCCCGGATGTACGACTACTACCTGGGCGGCAAGGACAACTTCGCCTCCGACCGCGAAGCCGCCGAGAAGATCATCGAACTCGCCCCCTACACCCGGGCCCTGACCCGGGCCAACCGCGACTTCCTCTCCCGAGCGATCACCGAGCTCGCCGGCCGGGGCGTGCGGCAGTTCCTCGACATCGGCTCCGGCCTGCCCACCCGGGAGAACGTCCACCAGGTCGCCCACCGGACCATCCCCGACGCGCGGGTCGTCTACGTCGACAACGACCCGATCGTCCTGGCGCACGGACGGGCCCTGCTGGCGGACAACCCGCACACCACCGTCGTCCAGGCCGACATGCGCGAACCCAAGGCCCTGCTCGACCACCCCGAGATCCGTGCGAACATCGACTTCGACCGGCCCGTGGGAATCCTCCTGCTGGCGATGCTGCACTTCATCCCGGACGACACCGACGCCTCGGCCATCGTCGCGGCGGTCCGCGAGGTGATGGTCCCCGGCAGCTACCTGGTGATCTCGCACGGCCATGTCGGAACTCTCACGGCAGAGTCCTACGCCAAGGCGACGGATGTCTACCGTTCCACCTCCGCCGGATCCGCCGTGCCCCGCACCCCCGCCCACCTGGCCGCCTACACCGAGGGCCTGGAGGTGCTCGACCCGGGGATCGTCCCGGTCCAGGCGTGGCGCCCGGAGTTCGAGGAGGACGCCGCGTACGACCTCAGCAAGCCCGGCATGCTCGGCGTGGTGGCCAGGATGCCGTAAGACCCCCGACGCTCATGCCTTCCGGTTCTCCGAGCGAGCCCAGGCTCTTCGGTCGGGCGCAGAGTGCCCGACCGGCTCACCTGGGCCGTTGCCGGTCACAGCAGATGCCCTGCTTCAGCGGCTCGCCGGAGCCATGCCCGCAATGTTCCGGTCAGCGATCCTGCTCGCCTGTCTCACCGAACAGATCATGCACGCTCTGGACGGTCGCCGCACGGGCCGCCCAGGACTCCAGCCGGGCCAGGTCGGTGCAGGCGGTGATCCGGTCACGGATCTCCTCCGGTACTTCCAGACCGCGGGCGGTCAGCACCAGCAGCACCATCCGGGCCGCTTCCTCGGCCTTGCCCTCAGCCTTGCCCTCTTCCAGGCCGCGGCCGAAGTGCTCGCGGGCGAAGGGGCTGTAGACGGGCCAGTCGGTGGACGTCATGATCTCCTCCAGGAGTCGCCGCACGTCGGGCGCGGACATGCTGTAGGCGTGTTCATAGTACTTCGGAGCGTGGTCGGCGGGCAGGTCCGCCAGCGCCGCGGCGAACGCCTCGACGACCTTGCGCTCACGGCCGTGGACCATGACCGCCAACGCCGCCAGCTCGGGCTGGGCGGCGGCCTGCCGGGGGTCGGTGATGGCCGGGATGTCGGCCGGTCCGAGCACGCACGCCTGCAGCCGGTAGCCGCTCAGGCCCGACTCGATCGGGCGGGCGTAGTGGGCGGCGGTGCGGGCGTCGGGGCAGACGACCAGGACGGTCGCGTCGCAGCGCAGCTGCAGCCACAGGGCGGCGGCGTAGCGGGCGAGCGATGAACGGCGCGAGCGTTTCATCCACCTACTGCGGCTGAGCCGGGGCCTGCTGCCGGTGGACCTGCCGGCGACCGCGTGGGGCCACCGCGGGGGCGACGGAGCGGACGGGACCGGCCGGGAGGTGCCCGCACCATCACCGTCAGGAGTCGATGAGGAGCCGTCGCCCGATCTCCCGGGGCACCGGGTAGAGGCGTTCCGGGGGCAGCAACCGCTGGGTCTTCGCCGGCTGCCCCGCCCGCACCAGGTCGGCGATCTTCCGGACCTGCGGGGTGATGTCGGTCAGGCCGACGACCCACTCCTCGGCGAACGCGCGGATCAGCCCGCGGCCGATGCCGGCCTGGATGCTGTAGTGGTTGAGCGCCGCTCCGCGCAACGAGCGCTCGGGGTCCCACTGGACATGGACCGCGGCCCGGTCGACGGCCCGGGGGTCGGCGGTCGTCAGCACCGCCCGGCAGAGGGCCTCGTGCCATCCTTCGCGGGTGACCCGTACCGCCAGGACGCGTTCCTGCCCGGACTTCTGCGCCCAGTTGCTGCGGTGCATGAGCCAGAGGAACGAGGGCTTGATCCAGGTCATCCGGTTGAAGGAGAAGGGCGGCACGAACCGTCCGGCGCGCAGCGCCGCCTCGGCCACAGCCACCGGGTAGGCCTGGTACATCACGATCGTCTCGGCGTCGTAGTCGGCACGCACCTGGTACTGGGATGGCACGCCGGACACCCTGACATCCCGCCGCTCTTCGACACAAAGCGTTTTCCCGCCCGGCTTCCCGGGTTCGTCTGAGCGATCCAGACGTCCCGGACGCCGTTCACGAGCGATCTCGTCGGTGGCGGCGCCTACACTCCCCGATCATGAGCACCGATGAGATCCGGACTGTACGCCTGACCGTCGAAGTGGAGGACTGCGGCGTCGCCGGGCTGGCAGATGAAGACCTCACCGGATCCGCCGGAACACCGGCCCAGTCCGCTGGGATCATCAAAGTCGAGGACGGCTTCGTCACCCTCGACATCACCCACCAGTGGGGACCGGCCGACTTCGCCGTGACGGTCGCCGACCGGGACCCGGGAGCGGATCTCGCTGCCTATGAGGACATCGTCGAGATCAGCTATGTGTCGACGTCAGGCCGCGTGGCGATCGCCGGGTTCAGCCACTACGGGGATGGGCTGTGCCCCCTTCCTCCTCTCCCCGCTGGGGCCGGGACCTACCGCATCCGGTACCACGTCAAAGGCATGGATTCCGAGGGCACGCAGGATGCCGTCGCCGACCATTACCTTCAGATCTGGCCCGCACCTCTCGGAGACCCCGTCTTCGTCAAGACGACGACTGAATATTTCCGGTACTCGCTCGACCCCAAGAACCACAAGTGGAGCCGCGGAGAACGGTGACCGCCGGTGACGGGGCCGATCCGGCTAACCGGCCAGTCTGAGCACGGCCAGGGAGCGGGCGGGCAGGGTGAGGTCGTCGCCGTCGAGGTGGGCGCCGGGGTCGGAGGCGAGGACGATCTCGGCGGGCTGGACCCGGAGCGCGACCGGCGAGCGGCCGAGGTTCGCGGCCACCCGGAAGGCGCCCCGGTGGACGACCAGCCACGCCCCCTCGTGCTCCACCCGGACCCGGTCGAGCCGGGGATCCGACAGGTCGGGGTTGTCGCGGCGCAGCGCGATCAGTGCCCGGTACCAGTCGAGGTGGGCGCGGTGGGCGTCGTCCTCCAGCTCGCTCCAGTCGAGCTTGGAGCGCAGGAACGTCATCTCCTCGCCCGGGTCGGGCGCCTTCTCCGCCCAGTCGTCGTAGCCGAAGCCGACGAACTCGCGCCGCCGCCGGTCGGCCTCGCCGTCGCGCAGCGCCGGTTCGACGTGGTCGGTGAAGAACAGGAACGGCGTGCGCGCCCCCCACTCCTCTCCCATGAACAGCATGGGCGTGAACGGCGAGGTCAGCAGGAGTCCGGCGGCCAGCCGGAGCGCCTCGGGGTCCATCCGGTCGCCCTCGGCGCGGTTGCCGATCTGGTCGTGGTTCTGCGCGCAGACGACGAACCGGTGGCCGGGGACGTGCCGGGCCGGGCGGCCGTGGCCGCGGCGGCGGAAGGCCGAGTAGGTCCCGTCGTGGTAGTAGGCCGAGGTCAGCACCTTGGCCAGGGTCGCGGCCGGGTCTCCGGCGAAGTCGTCGTAGTAGCCGTGCCGCTCGCCGGTCACCGCCGTGTGCAGCGCGTGGTGCACGTCGTCGTCCCAGGCGGCGGCCAGGCCGTACCCGCCGGCCTCCCGCGGGGTCATCAGCCGGGGGTCGTTCAGGTCGGACTCGGCGATGAGCGCCAGCGGGCGGCCGACGGCGGCCGACAGCGCGTCCACCTCGGCGGCCAGCTCCTCCAGGAAGTGCACGGCGCGCTTGTCGTGCAGCGCGTGCACGGCGTCCAGCCGGAGGCCGTCGACGTGGTAGTCGCGCAGCCACTGCAGCGCGTTGCCGATGAAGTAGCGGCGCACCTCGTCGGAGCCGGGGCCGTCCAGGTTGACCGCCTGCCCCCAGAAGGACGAGGCGGAGGAGTGGAAGTAGGGGCCGAAGGGGGCCAGGAAGTTGCCCGAGGGGCCGAGGTGGTTGTAGACGACGTCGAGGATCACACCGAGCCCCTGGCGGTGGCAGGCGTCCACGAAGCGCTTGAGCCCGTCGGGGCCGCCGTAGTTGTCGGTGACCGCCCACAGGTCGACCCCGTCGTAGCCCCAGTTGCGCCCGCCGGGCACCGGCGGCACCGGCATGATCTCCACGAAACCGACACCCAGCGCGACCAGGTGGTCCAGCTTCTCGACCGCCGCCTCGAAGGTCCCGGCCGGGGTGAAGGTGCCGATGTGCAGCTCGTAGACGACCGAGCCGGGCAGGCTCCGGCCCGCCCAGAGCCCGTCGCTCCAGGCGAACCGGTCGTGCTCGTAGACCCGGCTGGGCCCGAAGATCCCCTCCGGCTGCCACCGGGTCCGCGGGTCGGGCAGCGGCTCGCCGCCGTCCAGCCGGAACCGGTAGTCCGTGCCGTGCCCGGCCCCCGGCACCTCGGCCCGCCACCAGCCGCCCTTCCCGGCCCGCATCGGGTGCCGGGTCCCGCCGGCCTCCACCTCGACGGCCGCCGCCTCCGGCGCCCAGACCTCGAACATCGGCTATCCCCTCTCCAGAAGCGCGACCGGGTGGTGCGAGAGCAGGTGGGCCAGGGGGACGCGCCCGGTGTGCTCGGCGCCGGAGAGCAGGTCCCGCCAGCGCCCGTGCGGCAGGGTCAGCGTGCGGCTCCCCCAGCCGCCGCGCCGTTCGAGCCCGACCGGGAGCCGGGTCGCCACCGCCACCGCCCGCTCCCCGCGGGCGAAGGCGACCGCGTGCTCGTCGGCTTCCAGCGGGATGTACGGCGCCGCGGGGCCGAGCCGTCGCCGCAGGTTGAGCGCCTGCCTGGTGACGAGCAGCTTGGCCGCGTCCCAGGAGGAGCCCGCGCCGTTCCCAGGCCCGCCCGCCGTACCGGCCTGCCCGCCGGCGAGCAGGCGGCGGCGGAGCGCGAAGTCGACCGGGCGCCGGTTGTCCGGGTCCACCAGGGAGAAGTCGGTGATCTCGTTGCCCCAGTAGACGTCCGGCACGCCGGGGATCATGAGCTGGACGAGCTTCTGGCCCAGCGAGTTGGCCCGCGCGTAGGGCTCGATCGAGGCGGTGAACTCCGCGATCGACGGCCCGCACTCGCCGATCGCCCGGTTCACGAAGGACCTCAGCCCCTCCTCGTAGGCCGGGTCGGGGGTGGCCCAGGAGATGGAGGTCTTGGCCTCGCGGGCCGCCTTGAACAGGTAGTCGAAGAACCGGTCGGCCCCGATCGGCCAGGCTGCCATCAGGTTCTGCCAGGCCAGGTAGTCCAGGAGCGGGTCGAAGGAGACCTTGGCCGACCACTCCCCGACCGCCTGCGCCCACCGGCCGGGCAGTTCCGACAGCACGGCGAGCCGGGCCCGGACGTCCTCCGAGCGCTTGGTGTCGTGGGTGGAGAGCGTGGTCATCGTGCCCGGCGGCATCTCCCGGCAGAACGCGTGGAACTCCTCCACGCTCCCGCCGAACCGGTCCGGCTCGCCGCCCACCTCGTTCAGGCACGACAGCGGGTACCACCGGTAGAGCGCGGTGTCCTCCACCCCCTTGGCCATCACCGGGCCGCAGATCTGCTGGAAGCGCACGACGGCGTCGGCCGGGCCGCGCAGCACCGCCTCCACCGCCTCCGCGACCGGTGCGCCGTCCGGGAGCCGGACGGCCGCGACCGCCGCCGCCTCCTCGACGATCGCGGACGAGGCCTCGGGCACGGGTTCTCCGGGCACCGCGTAGGCCCGGTAGACGGGCATGGCGGCCAGCAGCTCGGCCAGCACCTCCCGCCCCGCCCCGGCCACCGCGCTCAGCCGGTCGAGCTCGGCGCCGAAGAACAGGTCCATGACGTATCTCTTGGACGTGTAGACGACCTCGGCGTAGTCGCGCGGCGCGCCGGTCTCCCGGACGAACAGGTCGGTCAGCGGCCCGGCCGCGGACGGCTCCACGAACAGCCCGGTGATCCGGTTGAGCACGTCGTAGCCGGTGGTGCCGTCGCAGTCCCAGTCGGCCGGGAGCCGCTCCTCACCGACCAGGATCTTCTCCGCGACCGTCCACACCCCCGACGCGGCGCGCAGCCGGGACAGGTAGCCGCGCGGGTCGGCCAGCCCGTCGGGGTGGTCCACCCGGAGGCCCTGGACGAGGCCCTCCCCGACCAGCGAGAGGATCACGGCGTGGGTGGCGTCGAACACCTCCGGGTCCTCCACCCGCACCCCGATCAGCGAGGACACGTCGAAGAACCGGCGGTAGCCCGGCCCGTCGCGCCAGTCGACCAGCCGGTAGTGCGTGTCCGGGAGGGGGAAGGCGTGGTCGTGGTAGCGGAGCACGCCGCCGTCGGCGACGGGTTCGGTGTCGTCGCCGATCACCGGCATGTTCACCTTCCCGTCCGACCAGTCGATGTCGAACCACCGCGCGTACGGCGAGGCCGGCCCTTCGGCGAGCACCGACCACAGCTGCGCGTTGCCCGACTCCGGGACCGGGACCGTCATGTGGTTGGGCACGATGTCCAGGACGATCCCCAGTCCGTGCCGGGCCAGCTCGGCGGCCATCGCCCGCAGTCCGTCGCCCCCGCCGAACTCCTCCCGGACCCGGGAGTGGTCGGTGACGTCGTAGCCGTGCCGGGACTCGGGCACGGCCTGCAGGACGGGCGAGAGGTAGACGTGGCTGACGCCGAGCTCCCGCAGGTAGGGGGCGAGCCCGGCGGCCTCGGCGAAGCCGAAGTCGGGGGTCAGCTGGAGGCGGTAGGTGGCCGTGGGCCGGCCCGCGGGCACCGGCGGGAGGTCGGGCGCGGGGTCCGGCGCGTGCCCCGTCGCCGGGTCCGCCGCGGTGCCGAAGGCGGTGCCGGGGACGGTGTCAGACACGGCGCATCACCCGCATCGAGCGCCCGGCCACCGGCACCCTCTCCCCCGCCCGGCAGAGCCGGGTGTCGACCGTGATCGGCATCGCCGTGTCGATCTCCGTCAGCCACATCTCGCCGTAGTCCTTCGGAATCGTGAACTTGATGACATCGTGGTGCGCGTTGATCAGCAGCAGGAACGAGTCGTCGGTGATCGGCCGTCCCCGCCGGTCCGGCTCGGTGATGGCGTCGCCGTTCAGGAAGACCGCCAGCGACTTGGCGTAGCCCACGTTCCAGTCGGAGTCGGTCATCCGCTTGCCCTGCGGGGTGAGCCAGGCGATGTCGCCCAGCTTGTCCTCCGAACCGCGCACCGGCCTGCCGTAGAAGAAGCGCCGCCGCCGGAAGACCGGGTGGTCGGCGCGGAGCCTGGCGAGCTTGCAGGTGAACTCCAGCAGCAGCCAGTTCTCCCTGATGTCGGACCAGTCGACCCAGCTGATCTCGTTGTCCTGGCAGTAGGCGTTGTTGTTGCCCCGCTGCGTGCGGCCGAGCTCGTCGCCGTGCGAGAGCATCGGCACGCCCTGGGACAGGAACAGCGTGGTCAGGAAGTTGCGCTTCTGCTGCTCGCGCAGCGACTCGACGGCGAGCGTCGCCGGCCCCTCGGCTCCGCAGTTCCAGGAGCGGTTGTCGTCGCTGCCGTCCCGGTTGCCCTCGCCGTTGGCCTCGTTGTGCTTGCCGTTGTAGGAGACGAGGTCGGTGAGGGTGAACCCGTCGTGGCAGGTGACGAAGTTGATCGAGGCGGCCGGACGGCGGCTGTCGTCCTGGTAGAGGTCGCTGGAGCCGGTCAGCCGGGAGGCGAACTCGGGCAGCGAGGCGGGCTCGCCCCGCCACAGGTCGCGGATCGTGTCGCGGTACAGGCCGTTCCACTCGGTCCACCGGGCCGGGAAGTTGCCGACCTGGTAGCCGCCCGGTCCCACGTCCCACGGCTCGGCGATGAGCTTGACCTGCGAGAGGACCGGATCCTGCTGGACGAGGTCGAAGAAGGCGCTCAGCCGGTCCACCTCGTGCAGCTCCCTGGCGAGCGTGGCGGCCAGGTCGAACCGGAACCCGTCCACGTGCATCTCGGTCACCCAGTACCGCAGCGAGTCCATGATCATCTGGAGCACGTGGGGCGAGCGCATCAGCAGGCTGTTGCCGGTGCCGGTGGTGTCCATGTAGTAGCGCTTGTCGTTCTCGACGAGCCGGTAGTAGTGGTCGTTGTCGATGCCGCGCATGCTCAGCGTCGGGCCGAGGTGGTTGCCCTCGGCGGTGTGGTTGTAGACCACGTCGAGGATGACCTCGATGTTCGCCTCGTGCAGCGCCTTGACCATGGCCTTGAACTCCAGCACCTGCCCGCCGCGCTGCCCGCTCGAGGAGTAGGCGTTGTGCGGGGCGAAGAAGCCGATGGTGTTGTAGCCCCAGTAGTTGCTCAGCCCCCGCTCCAGGAGGTGCTGGTCGTTGACGAACTGGTGGACCGGCATGAGCTCGAGCGCCGTCACGCCGATCGCCGTCAGGTGGTCGATGATCTCGGGGTGCCCGATGGCGGCGTAGGTGCCCCGGATCCGCTCGGGGATCTTCGGATGGTTGATCGTCAGGCCCTTGACGTGCGCCTCGTAGATCACGGTGTCGTGGTACGGCGTGCCCGGCGGCCGGTCGTGCCCCCAGCCGAAGAAGGGGTTGATCACGATGGAGCGCGGCACGAACGGGCCCGAGTCGGCGTCGTTGCGGCTGTCCGGGCGGCCGAAGCGGTAGCCGTACACCGCCTCGTCCCACCGCACCGCCCCCTCGATCGCCTTGGCGTAGGGGTCGATCAGGAGCTTGGCGGGGTTGCAGCGCAGCCCGCGGGAGGGTTCGTAGGGGCCGTGCACGCGGTAGCCGTACCGCTGCCCGGGACCGACGCGCGGCAGGTAGCCGTGCCAGACGTATCCCTCGCACTCGGTGAGGACGACGCGGGTCTCCTCGTCGTCGTCGTCGAACAGGCACAGCTCGACGCGTTCCGCGGCCTCGGAGAAGATCGCGAAATTGGTCCCCGCGCCGTCGTAGGTCGCCCCCAGCGGGTAGGGGTCTCCAGGCCAGATTTCGATCATTTCACCGCCCTTCAGCGGTGTGGAGATATGCCCACTGATCTCCGGGCCATGCCTGCTTTCGCGGCCCGGGCGCGCGGGACCCTCCCGGGATGTCCGCCGCCGTCGCCGGAACCCCGGGACCGCGTTCAGGGAACCGGGGTGGAGACGTCCACGAGCAGGCCGTTCGGATCGAGGACCAGGCAGCTCCGCTGCCCGTAGAACCGGTCGCGGGGCGGGGAGACGACCGTGGCGCCCATCGTCACGGCGCGCTCGTGGACGGCGTCCACGTCGTCCACGACGAAGGTCAGGATCGTGCCGCGGGGCGCCTCGCGGTAGGCCTCCGGGATCAACCCGTGGTCGCGGCGCCAGACGGCGACCTCGAGGGCGGGGTCGCCCGGCGCGGACAGGTGGACGTACCAGTCCTCCTCGAAGTCGGCCTGGAGGCCCAGGAGGCCGGTGAAGAAGTCCCTGGTCTCGGGGAGCCGGTCGGACAGGATGTTGGTGAGGATGCGGTTCACGGCCATGGCCTTCCCTTGACCGGACCGCCCCGCCCCAAACCCGCCCCCGCCGGCCCTGCCGCGGCCGGCGGATCAGCCCGCGAGCTCCCGCTCCAGTTCGCCCAGGACCGGCTCGTGGACCCGCAGCCCGGCGCGGTGGACGAACGCCTCGGCCGCCCGCAGGTGCTCCCCGGCCCGCTCCCGGTCGCCGAGCAGCAGGGCCAGCCGCGCCAGGCACAGGTCGGCCGCGGACCAGCCCAGCAGGCGCCCGGCGTGCGGGACCAGACGGCGGTAGAGGACCCGGCCGGCGGCCTCGTCCCCGAGCCGGGCGCAGGCCTCGCTCAGGGCGTCGGCGACGAACCGGTAGCTCAGGTCGGGCAGGGCCGCCGCGAAGCCGTCGCGGGCGAACGCCGCGAACACGGACCGCGCCTCCTCGGACCGGCCGAGGTCGGTCAGCGCAAGGCAGCGCAGGATCCGCCAGGGCCGCTGGCCGGGGCGCAGGGCGAGGATCTCCTCGGCCAGGGCCAGCGCCTCGGCCGGGCGCCCCTCGGCCCGCAGCGCCAGGAAGCGGAACGTCTCGCGGCGCAGGTGCGCGTCGCCGCGGCCCAGCGCCCCCTCCGGGTAGACCGCGCCGGACTCCTCCGCCGCCGCGAGGGCGTCGTCGGACCGCCCGCCCAGGTAGGCGTGGACCGCGGTCTGCCAGGCGGCCAGGCTGATCATCGAGGGGAGCCTGAGCCGCTCCGCGGTCTGCCGCAGCCAGGCCAGCGTCCGCTCCGCCCCTCCGGTCACGCCCCGGGCGGTCAGCTCGACGTGCTCGGCCTCCCGCCCGACCCACTCGGTCACCAGGTCTCCGGTGCGCGTCCCGATCTCGATGATCCCGGCGACGGCCTCCCGCCTGAGGTCGTGGTCGTGACCGGTGCGCAGCAGCAGCTCCTGCACGATCAGCGTCCGGGACAGGGCCGGGTCGTCCCCGGTGCGGCGGGCCAGCCGCACCGCCTCCGCCGCCAGTTCCCGGCTCCGCTCCACGGGCCGCCCGGTGGAGCCGATGAACGCCGAGGCGGCCATGAGCCGGGCCCGCCAGGGCGAGTCCTCCGCCAGGTCCGAGGCGAGCGCCCGGTCGATGCGCTCGGCGAGCCGCTCGACCTCGGTCACCTCCTCGTACATGGCCAGGTAGATCTGGTCGGACAGGCCCAGCGCCGCCCGGGCCAGCCGGTTGTCGTCGCCGAGCCCCTCGGCGATCTCCGCGGCGCCCTCCAGCGAGGCGTGCGCGGCGCCGCTCATGCCCGCCGCCGCCTGCGCCTCGGCCAGGTCGAGCAGGAGGTCGCAGCGGAGCGCGTCGTCGGACCTGGGCAGCCGGTCGATCAGCTCGATCGCCCGCTCCAGGTGCTCCACCGCGGCCTCGTGGGCGAACTGGGCCGTCGCCTGGGCCGCGGCGCGGCGGGTGTAGCCGATGGCCTTGCCCGTCATGGACGCGCTCAGGATGCCCTCACGGTAGTGGTGGGCGATCTCGGTGAGCCGGGTGCCGCTCCGCTCGGCGAGCACCTCGGCGATCCGGGCGTGCAGGCGCCGCCGGCGCAGCGGCGGCAGCGCCTCGCGCAGCGCGTCGCGGACGATGTCGTGGACGAACCGGCTGGACAGCCCGTCGCCCTCGGCCAGCAGCCGGGCCCGGACCGCGGCGTCGAGGACGTCGAGCACCTTCTCCTCGGGCGCCTCCACCACGCGGAGCAGGATGTCGGTCGGCGCGTCCCTGCCGAGCAGGGCCGCGACGGTCAGCACCTCCTCGGTCTCCGGCGGCAGGCCGGTCAGCCGGCCGCGCACGACGTCCGAGAGCGCCCCGGGGGTCTCGCCCAGTTGCAGGACCTCGCCGAGGAAGAACGGGTTGCCCGCGGTCAGCCTGGCCATCTCGGCCGCCCGGCCGGGGTCGCCCCCGGCCCGCCCGAGGTACTCCCGGATCTCGCCCTCGCCCAGGCCGCGCAGGAGGAGACGGCGCACGTGCGGGAGCCGTACCAGCGCGCCGAGGGAGTGCTCCAGCGCGCCGCCGGGCCGTACGTCGGTGTCGCGGTAGGTGGCGACCACGGTCAGCCCGGGGCAGAGCCGGGTCGTGGCGAGGAACTCCAGCAGCCGCAGCGAGGAGGCGTCGGCCCACTGGAGGTCGTCGAGCACGACCAGGACCCGGCCGTGCTCGTTCAGCAGGGCGGCGAACGCCTCGTAGAGCTGGAACCGGCCGCTCCCGGCGAGCGCTCCCAGCCCGCCGCCGGTGCCCGCCAGGTCGGCCGCGGCCTGCGTCCACGGCCAGAACGGCGGCGCGCCCGTCCCGTCCCAGCACCGGCCCCAGACCACCCGGTGCCCCCGGGCCCCGGCGTACTCGGCCGCCTGCTCGGCCAGGCTCGTCTTGCCGATGCCGGGCTCCCCGGCCAGCAGCACCACCCGGTGGCCGTCCGCCGCGACCGCCTCGCGGAGCGCCTGCTCCTCGGCCTGCCTGCCGACCAGCCGGGAGTCCCGCTCCCCGGCCGGGGTCCGGGGCGTGAGGGCGGGGTCCTGTTCGAGGATGCGCCGTTCCATCTCCCGCGACCGGAGGTCGGGGTCGAGCCCGAGGTCCTCCACCAGCAGCCTGCGCCCCTCGGCGAGCACCCCCAGCGCGTCGGCCTGCCGTCCGGCCTGGTAGAGCGCGTGCGCGGCGAGCGCGCGGAGCCGTTCCCGGAACGGGTGGGCGGCGACCAGCCGGCCCAGCCTTCCGGTGAGCGCGGCGCCGCGCCCGAGCGCGAGGTCGGCCTCGGCGAGGTCCTCCTCCAGCGTGAGCCGGAGCTCGGCCAGGTGGGCGATCTCCTCCTCGGCCCAGGACGCGCCCGCGAAGTCGGCCAGCGGCTCCCCGCGCCACTCGCCGAGCGCGAGCCGGAACTCCTCCCCCGCTCCCTCGTGGTCCCCGGCGGCGGCCCTGCGCCTGCCCTCGGCCGCGTGCCCGCGCGCCCGGGCCAGGTCGAGCGCCGTCTCAGGGATGTCGAGGGCGTACCCGCCGGGCCTGCTGACCAGGATCGACGGGGGCGTGTTCCGGCTCCTGCCCGGTTCGAAGACCCGGCGGAGCTTGGAGATGTAGGCCTGGACGGTGTTGGACGCGCCGGGCGGAGGCGCGTCCTCCCAGAGCACGTCGATCATCCGGTTCGGCGAGACGGGGCGGGGCGCGGCGAGCATGCACAGGGCCAGCACCGCCCGCTGCTGGTAGGGGCCGATGTCCAGCGGCGCCCCGTCGTCGGCAGCCACGCCCACCGGCCCCAGCACCCGAAAGTCCATCCCCGTCCCTCACTCCCGAACTGCGCCGATGGTAGCCGCCCACCCGCCTTGCCCGGTCCTGTCCCCGCCCTCTGCTCAGCGGCGGGGGTCGTTCGCCCACGCCTTCTCGTCGCGGATCACGTCGACGACCACGAGCGCGGGGTGGCTGGGGTGCACCCTCATCCGCGCCGCTGACGCCGGAGCCCAGGCCGACCGCAACGGTTGACCCGGGCTCTTTCACCGCGGCTTCGCCGCGGCGGCGGACCGCACGACGGCGGGCGGCTCTCCGGGGCTCAGCTCCGGCCGGGCGGGTTCCAGTTTCCGCCCTGCGGCGGGACCGGGGCGTTGCCGTACGGCGTGCTCGGCGGCGGCACGGGCGTGCCGTACGGGTACGGGGCCGGCGGGACCTGGGAGGGGGCCGGGGGCGCCGGGGGGACGGGGCCGGCCTGGCCGGGCCCGGGCGGGGCCGCGGGGAAGGCGGGAGCCGGGGCGGCGAGGGCGCGGTTGATCCGGCGGCGGCGGGCCATGAGCAGGGCACCGGCCAGCAGTCCCGCGGCCAGGATGCCGGCGGAGGTGGCGGTGATCACCATCGGGTCGCGCAGCAGGCTCTCGGAGGCGACCGGCTCGGCGTCGAGGGAGGCGTCGGGCTGAGCCGAGGACCCGGCCGACGACCGGGGCGACGGCGACTGGGCGGCTCCGGCGGTCCCGGGGGCCGGGGTCGCGTTCGCCGGGGCCCCGGTCGCGGTCGCGTCCTGCTTCACCGAGGCGGGGGACCTGTCCCGGCCGGCGGCGATGGCCTCCTTGGCCTCGGCGATGTAGCCGGCGGCGTACGGGTGCAGCGGGTAGAGGTTGAGCGTCTCCTGGAAACCGACCAGCGCGGCGCTGTGCCGGTCGGCGAAGAAGTCGGCCAGCGCGGTGTTGTAGGCCCGGGTGGCCGGCGACTCCTGGGGGGTGACCCCCTTGGCCGCGAGGAACTCGCTGATCTGGCCGACCGGGAAGAACACGCTCTGGTTCTCCTGCCGGTCGGTCCCGCTCTCGTTGAGGTAGGTGGCGGAGACGAGCGCGATCACCTTGCCCTCGGCGTCGAACACCGGGCCGCCGGAGTTGCCGCCGTAGATGGGGGTCTGCGCCTGGATGTAGGGGACCTTCTCGGTGGTCTCGCGGCGGGCGCTGTAGACGCCCTCGGTGATCGCGGGGTACAGCCGGGACTTCTCGGTGAGCCCCGTGTCGCGGTTGACCGTGCCGGGGAAGCCGACGGCGTAGAGCGTGTTGCCGACCCGCACGTCGCCGTCGACGCCGAGCGGCACGGTGGGCAGGTTCCGGGCGCCTGCGAGCTTCAGCAGGGCGACGTCCTTGCCCGGGCCGCCCACGCCCTCCGCGCCGACGAGCTCGACCGGCAGGCGGGTGGAGGTGACGTTCATGCCGCCGCCGGGGAGCGGCAGGACCACCTGGTACTTCACCTGCACGTCCGCCACCTGGAAGTTGTCGGCGAGGAAGGTGGTGAAGACCTTGGTCACCAGCTCGGTGAGCTCCTTGTCGGGCTCGGTCGTGCCCATGAGGCCTTTCAGCTCGGCCTTGACGTCCTTCTCGACGGTCTCGGCCAGGCCGTACTCCGCGAAGCCCGCCTGGAGGTCGGCCTGGCCGCTCTGCACGCAGTGCCCGGCGGTGACCATGTAGCCGTCCGGGGTGATCCACCAGCCGGTGCACGTCCCGGAGAACGACACGTCGTCGGTGCGCTCCGGCTTGCCCGCGCCGATGTACTTGCCGGGGTCCGCGGCGAGCTTGCGGTACAGCCACTTGGCGATGCTCAGCTCGTCGGAGGGGATCCGCCCCTTGGCCGCCTGCTTCTTCCCCTCCTCGTACAGGTCCCGGAACACCTTCTTCGGAACGGCGGTGGGCGCCGTGACCCGGCCCGAGTAGACCGTCTCGATCAGCTGCACGGCGGGGTTCGCCTGCGCCGCGATCAGGGTCGCCGTGGGCGCGGGATCGGTCTCGGCCGCCGCACCGCCGAGCGACGCCACCGTCCCCGCCACGGCCAGCGCCGCCACCGCGGCCACTCGCCGCACCAAATCTCCGCCCACTTCTCCCACCTCGTCCGTATCCCTCCAGCCTTGTCTGGAGCAGCCACGCCAGAGTGTGCGGCAACGGACTTGACCGCCACTTGGAGACCGGTGAACCCGCAGCTCAGCGCGGTCCGCGAGGGGGAGGGTCCCGGCCGGCGCCGCCGCCGTACGCCCGGGCGGGACCCTGTAGGACGATGGAGCCGTGAGTTTCGAACTGGCCGTATGGCACGAGCCCCAGCCGATCACCAAGGAGCGCGCGGAGGACGTCTTCCGGGCGCTCCGCCGAGGCGAGTCCGGAATCGTCGCGGCCCATCCCGGGGTGGCCGCGTTCGCCGGGCGGCTGGCCGGGGCCGAGCGGCCCTCCCCGGAGTACGCCCTGGTCACCGTGGCCCTGGAGCGGTCGGACGAGGTGGCGGGCGAGGCCTTCGCGCTCGCCAGGGCCTGCGGGCTGGTCTGCTACGACCCGCAGCGCCGCCTCGTGCACAACCTCGCCCCGCTGGGGGTCTACCCCGGGATGCAGATGCACACGGGCGACGGGATGATCCTTGCCGACCCCGACCTCCGGCTCGTCCACGACGTCCTCGCCACGATGGCGCCGCAGAACCCCTTCACCGCGCTGGTCGTCTTCGGCGAGCACTTCGTGCAGTCGTCCCCGGAGATCACCGGTTACGAGCTGGAGTACAAGGACAGCGTCCGGAACCTGATGTTCCGCACCCACGTCCCGGACCTGGAGGCGGTGCAGCGGGCCTTCGCCGAATACGCCACCGGCGCGCGCGACTTCCTCGACCGCCACGACTGGAAGCAGGTCTGACCCTCTCGCACCTCACGCGGGCGGATCCTGCCACCGCACGGGTCGTGATCGATGCCTGCGTCATGGCGGACGTCGAACGTGGAGTCCTCGGCCCTCCCCGCCTCGGCCCTCCCCGCCTCGGTCCTGCCGGAAGGCCCGGCCGCCGGGGCGGGGGTCATTCGCCGGGGAAGCGGACCCCGATCCGAGCGCGGACCTCGTCCATGACGCCCATCACGTCCAGCGTGGCCTGCCAGGGCACGAGCGGGCTCTCCAGCAGTCCCTCGCGCAGGCAGCGCATGGCCTCGGCCGCCTCGTGGTTCATGCCGTTGCCCGTGTAGGGGACATGGAAGGTCTCCGGCTCGCCCTCCGTCCGGTACAGGGTGAAGGTCTCGGGGCGGAAGAACAGGTGCGGCAGCTCGATCCGGCCGAGCGGCCCGGAGACCGACGCCGTGACGGGGCTGTGCGTGGTGATCCCGCAGGAGAGCATCGCGACCGCGCCGCCGGGGTGGCCGAGCAGCATGCCGGTGTTCTCGTCCACGCCCTCGGGGGTGAGCCGCGCCCACGCCTGCACCTTCTCCGGCGCGCCGAGCACCATGTGGGCGAAGGAGAGCGGGTAGACACCGAGGTCGAGCAGGGCCCCGCCGCCCAGCTCCGGGTCGCGGAGCCGGTGCCCCGGTCCGACGGTGACGGAGATCCCGAAGTCGGCGTGGACGGTGTTCACCGGGCCGAGCGCGCCGCCTGCGACCAGCTCCACGATCTTCCGGATGGCCGGGTTGCACCGCATCCACATGGCCTCCATGAGGAACAGCCCGCGCTCCCTCGCCAGGTCCACCAGCTCGGCGGCCTGGGCCCGGTTGAGCGTGAAGGCCTTCTCGCACAGGACGGCCTTGCCCGCCTCCAGGCAGAGCCTGACCGCGTCGTAGTGGGCGTTCTGGGTGTTGGCGACGTAGACGATGTCCACGTCCGGGTCGGCGGCCAGCTCGGCCCAGCTCCCGTGTGCCCGGGGGATGCCGTACCGGCCGGCGAAGGCCTCGGCCGCCTCGGCCGACCGGGACCCGACCGCGGCCACCTCGGCGTCCGGAAGCAGTTTCAGGTCCTCGGTGAAGGTCGCGGCGATGCCGCCGGTCGCCAGGATGCCCCACTTAATCGTGCTCATAGGGACATATCTCATCATGCTCGGCGACCTGGTGGGAACGCTCCCACGCCACGCGGCGGGCCGGCGCCGCGCCGTACGGTCCCTGCTTCCGTGGTTTGTACGGCGCGGCGGAGCGGTCAGCCGCGGGTGTCGGCGAGCAGCGCGTTCAGCACCAGGTCCGGGTGCTCGCGCAGCACCCCGCGCATCCGCCACTCGTCGGTGAACAGCGCCAGCAGCGCCCCGTCGAGCGTGCGGGTGAAGACCTCGACGCCGCGCTGGCGGGCCAGGACCGGCGCCGACTCGGCGTCGGTGAGCCGGGCCAGGCTGAAGTCGAGGCGGTCCAGGACGATCTCGGTGTTGAACTCCCCGGCCAGCCGGTGCTTGACCACGTCGAACTGCATCGGGCCGACCGCCGCCAGCACCGGCGACTGGTCTCCGCGGATGTCGGAGCGGAGCACCTGGACGACGCCCTCGCCCTCCATCTGCTCGATGCCCTTGCGGAACTGCTTGGTCCTGCTGGAGTCGCGGACCCGTGCGGTCCAGAAGTGCTCGGGCGCGAAGCTCGGGATCTTCGGGAACTCGACCGCGGGGCCGTCGTAGAGGGTGTCGCCCGGCCTCAGGGCCGTGGCGTTGACCAGGCCGATCACGTCACCGGGGAACGCCTCGTCGATCGTGGCGCGCTCCTGCCCGAAGACCGACTGGGCGTACTTCGTGGCGAAGGGCCGGCCGGTCGACGCGTGGGTCAGCACCATGCCGCGCTCGAAGCGGCCCGAGCAGACCCGCACGAACGCGATCCGGTCGCGGTGCGAGGGGTCCATGTTGGCCTGGACCTTGAAGACCAGACCGGAGAAGGGCTCCTCCAGCGGGCGCGGGTCGTCGTTCACGTCGGGGCGGGGCGCGGGCGCGGGCGCGATGTCCACCATCGCGTCCAGCAGGCGGCCGACGCCGAAGTTGGACAGGGCCGCGCCGAACAGCACGGGGGTCGACTCGTGGGCCTCGAACGCCTTCTGGTCGTGGTCGGAGCCGATCGCCGAGAGCAGGTCGGCCTCGTCCCGGGACCGCTCCCAGTCCTCCCCGATCTCGGCGAGGGCCTGCTCGGGGGTGAGCTCGGTCTCCAGCGCCTTGGTGGCGCCGCCCGGGGTGCGGGTGTAGCGCACGGCCCGGTCGGCGAGGCGGTCGATCACCCCGTGGAAGAAGCCGCCGGTCCCGATCGGCCAGGTGATCGGGGTGGGCCGCAGGCCGGTCTTCTCCTGGATCTCGTCCAGCAGCTCCAGCGCCTCGCGGCCGGGCCGGTCCCACTTGTTGACGAACGTGATCACCGGGATGCGGCGGTGCCGGCAGACTTCGAACAGTTTCAGGGTCTGCGGCTCCATGCCCTTGGCCGCGTCCAGCAGCATGACCGCGCAGTCGACGGCGGCCAGCACCCGGTAGGTGTCCTCGGAGAAGTCGGCGTGACCCGGAGTGTCGACCAGGTTGAACATGTGGCCGCGGTACTCGAACCGCAGGGCCGCCGAGGTGATGGAGATGCCCCGGGCCTTCTCCATGTCCATCCAGTCGGAGGTCACCCCGCGCCGCCCCGCCTTGCCGTGCACCGCCCCGGCCTCGGTGATCGCCGAGGCGTGCAGCGCCAGCGCCTCGGTCATGGTGGACTTTCCGGCGTCGGGGTGGCTGATCACCGCGAACGTGCGGCGCCGTGCCGCCTCCTGCGCGATCGCGGTCATGCGGTCTCTCCTCGCCGTGCCATAGGGTGTGCCCGTGCGGTGTCCGGGATGCCGCAACAGCTTACGCGCCACAGAGCGGTCAATTGATGTGGCAACACTTTCTCAGGCCGCTTGCGCCACCACGGCGCACAGTGGATCGTTGGAAGATCTCGGTTCGACCGTGTCCGTATCGCCTGTCCGAAAGCGACTCGCTCGTGCAACTCGATGTTCCAGTGGTGTGCAGGACCCCGGTGGAGTGCGGATGATCACGCTCCGCTACGCCGCCGGTTCCGATGTCGGCAAGGTCCGCCAGGGCAACGAGGACGCCGCGTACGCCGGCGCCCGGCTGCTCGCCATCGCCGACGGGATGGGCGGGCACGTGGGCGGGGAGGTCGCCAGCTCGGCCGCGGTCGCCGCCGTGGCCCCCCTGGACCACGAGTGCCCCGCCGACCTGGCCGCCGCCGCCGAGGGCGGGGTCCGCCGGGCCAACCAGCGCCTGCGCGAGCTCGTCGAGCAGGATCCGAGCCTGACCGGGATGGGCACCACGCTGACCCTGATGCTCTGGGACGGCCCGCGCTTCGCGCTGGCCCACATCGGCGACTCGCGCGCCTACCTGCTCCGCAACGGCGACCTCTACCAGATCACCTACGACCACACGCTCGTCCAGACCCTGATGGACGACGGGCGGATCACCGCCGAGGAGGCCGCCCGGCACCCGCACCGGTCGATCCTCCTGCAGGTCCTGGACGGCAGCGAGAACATCGAGATCGACCTGTCCCTGCGGGACGCCGAGGTGGGCGACCGCTACCTGCTCTGCTCCGACGGCCTGTCCGGCGTGGTCGAGGCCGCGCAGCTCCGCGACGTGCTGGCCACGGTCGACGACCTCGGCGCCGCTGCCGGCAGGCTGATCGAGCTCGCCTGCGAGGGCGGCGGCCCGGACAACATCACCTGCGTCGTGGCCGACGTGGTCGACGAGCCCGGCGCGGTCCAGGACACCCCCGTGGTCGTCGGCTCGGCCGACCCCTCCTCCTGACGCGCTCCCCGGCCCGAGGGCCGGGGCGCTGCAGGCGATCTCGGGGGCCGCTCTCCCCTGGGGGCGCGCGATCGCCCGAATCCTGGCCGCGGCGGGGTCACGCCGCTATCGTCGGTGGTCCGTGCTCCTCGTCGATCCCCGCTCCGGAGGGACGCCGTGTACAAGGAATTCGCCATCGAAGTGGTCGTGTGGCTCATTCCCGTCGCCATCCTCATCGGCCTCGCCTACATGATCACTGCCACGTAGGGTCCGCGACGCCGCGGACGGCCGGGGAGGCGGGCCTCCCCGGCCTCTTCATCCCCCCGGTCCGTCCGGCCCCGCCCCCCGGCCGGTACGGCTCCGCGCTCCCGGCCTGCGCGGCCTGCGCCCCCGGCCTGCGCCGATCCCGGTAGAAGCACCCCCGAAAGAACGTTTCTTTAGATATCGGGAACTATCTTCTTTACTCGCGCTTTATCTATACAAAGCCAGGTACATGCGCTCGGGGGAGCGCGCTTCACCACGCCACAGGGGGATTCCACACGCCGATGGGCCGGTTCGTCGACGTCGCCTCAGCCTTTCCCACCGTCCTGTTCAGCTTTCCGCTCGTCGTGGTCGCCGCCTACTGGATCCTCGCCCTCTCCGGCGTGATCGGGCTCGACGGCGACGAGGCCGCCGGCGGCGCGGAGGCGACCGGCCTGGCCGGCCTCCTGGCGGGTCTCGGGCTCGGCGGCGTACCCGTCACCGTGACCGTCTCGCTGCTGGTCGTCATCGCGTGGTTCACCAGCCTCGCGGGCTCCACCCTGGTCACCGGGACCCCCGCCCTGACCGCCGTGCTCGTCGCCGCGCTCGCCTGCGCCTGGCTCGGTACCCGCCTGCTGACGCTGCCGCTGCGCCGCGCCGTACCGAAGGAGCGCGTCCCCTCCCGCGCCGACTTCGTGGGCCGCACGTGCGTCATCCGCACCGGCCGGGTGTCCGGGACCTTCGGCCAGGCCGAGGCCACCTCCGCCGACGGCTCCTCCGCCCTCATCCAAGTCCGGCAGACCGGTGACGAGACCTTCCTCGCCGGCGGCACCGCCCTGATCTTCGCCTACGACGACGACGGCGAATTCTTCTGGGTGACGCCCTACGACGCGGAACTCGACCCCGACCGTCCTCTCTAGCGAAGGACCACATGGACGTCATCTCCACCGGTTTCGGCATCCTGCTCGCGCTCGCCCTGCTCATCGCCGTCGCACTCGCGATCATGGTCAGCCGCCTGTTCAACAAGGTCGAACAGGGCAAGGCGCTCATCGTCTCCAAGATCAACAAGGTCGACGTCACCTTCACCGGAGCGATCGTGCTGCCCGTGCTGCACAAGGCGGAGGTCATGGACATCTCGGTGAAGACCATCGAGATCGAGCGGACCGGCCGCGAGGGGCTGATCTGCCGGGACAACATCCGCGCCGACATCCGGATCACCTTCTTCGTCCGGGTCAACAAGACCGCCGAGGACGTCGTCAAGGTCGCCCAGGCCATCGGCACCGCCCGGGCCAGCGACTCCGAGACGCTGCAGGAGCTGTTCAACGCCAAGTTCTCCGAGGCGCTGAAGACCGTCGGCAAGCAGCTCGACTTCGTCGACCTCTACACCCAGCGCGACCGGTTCCGCGACCAGATCATCCAGGTCATCGGCACCGACCTGAACGGCTACAGCCTGGAGGACGCGGCGATCGACTACCTGGAGCAGACCTCGCTGCTCTCCCTTGACAAGAACAACATCCTCGACGCCCAGGGCATCCGGAAGATCACCGAGCTGACCGCGATCGAGCACGTGCGGACCAACGACTTCCAGCGGCGCGAGGAGAAGGAGATCACCCGCCAGAACGTGGACGCCCGCGAGGCGATCCTCGAACTGCAGCGACGCCAGGTCGACGCGGAGATCAAGCAGAAGCGCGAGATCGAGACCCTGCGGGCCCGCGAGGAGGCGGAGATCGCCCGGGTCCAGGCCGAGGAGCGGCTCAAGGCGCAGGCCGCCGACCTGCGCACCCAGGAGCAGCTCGGCATCCAGCAGGAGAATCAGGCCCGCGAGATCGCCGTGGCGGCCAAGAACCGCGAGCGGGTCATCGCCATCGAGAGCGAGCGCATCGAGAAGGACCGCATGCTGGAGGTCATCTCCCGCGAGCGCGAGACCGAGCTGTCGCGCATCTCCAAGGACAAGGAGGTCGAGGGCGAGAAGCGCTCGATCGCCGAAGTGGTCCGCGAGCGGATCGCGGTCGAGAAGACCGTCGCCGAGCAGGAGGAGAACATCAAGCGCCTGCGGGTGGTCGAGGAGGCCGAGCGGACCCGCCAAGCCGTGATCATCCAGGCCGAGGCCGAGGCCCAGGAGAACCTGGTCAAGGACATCAAGGCCGCCGAGGCCGCCGAGGCGGCCTCCAAGCACAGGGCGCGCGAGGCGCTGGTGCTCGCCGAGTCGCGCCAGCAGGCCGCCGAGCTCGACGCCCGCGCCAAGATCCGGCTGGCCGAGGGCATCCAGGCCGAGGCCGCCGCGACCGGCCTGGCCGAGGTGCAGGTGGCCGAGCGCAACGCCGCCGCCATCGAGAAGGTCGGCCGGGCCGAGGCCGCGGTCGAGCGGGAGAAGGCACTGGCCGCCGCCGAGGGCGAGCAGGCCAGGGCGCACGCCGCCGCCACCGCGATCCGGGAGAGGCTCAAGGCCGAGGCCGAGGGCGAGCGGGAGAAGGCACTGGCCGAGGCCGCGCTGATCGGAGAGAGGCTGAAGGCCGAGGCCGAGGGCCTCACCGAGAAGGCCGCGGCGATGGCCGCGCTGGACGACGCGAGCCGCGGTCACGAGGAGTACCGCCTGCGGCTGGACGCCGAGAAGGAGATCCGCCTGGCCGGCGTCACCTCCCAGGTCAAGCTCGCCGAGGCGCAGGCCGCGGTGCTCGCCGCCGGCCTGGAGAAGGCCAACATCGACATCGTCGGCGGCGACAGCGTGTTCTTCGACCGGCTGGTCGGCGCGGTCACGATGGGCAAGGCCGTGGACGGCTTCGTGGAGGGCTCCGGGGTGGTCCGCACGCTCGCCGGGCCGTACCTGGACGGGTCGCAGAGCCTGCCCGCCGACCTCTCCCGGGCCCTCGGCTCGCTGGGCAGCGGCGACGTGCGGGACCTGTCGCTCTCGGCGCTGCTGGTCAGGCTGATGGGCGAGGGCGGCCCCGAGGGCGCCCGGCTGCGCGAGCTGCTCGGCACCGCGACGTCCGCGGGGACCTCCCCGGCGGCGTCCACGGCGGCGTCCACGGTGACCGCGACGGCCGTGGCCCCCGCCACAGTGACCCCCGCCGCCGCGGTCGTGACGGTCCCGGGCAACGCCGCCAACGGCCCCGCCCCGGTCCTCGACGCGGGCCGGGAGTGACACCCGCGGTGACCCTCACCGAGACCACGAGCACGACGGAGCAGCCGCTGGACGCGGGCACCTACGAGGTGCTCCGCGCCCGGCTCGCCGAACAGGCCGCGGAGCTGGCCCGGCGGGCCGAGGCGCTCAACGCCCGGCGCCTGGACGTCTTCGGCGGGACCGAGCTCCGCCTGATCGGCACCGAGCGGATCCGCACCGAGAACAACTGCGTGCCCCGCGACATCGTCTCCATCGGCGACCTGATGCTCTTCGGCTACAACGTGTTCATCGGGCTGAAGCCGGAGACCGCCGTCGACGACGTCTTCTCCGTGCACCGGTTCAGCCGGGACGGCGACGCCGTCCGCTTCGACACCGATCCCGGCGCCGAGCGGCTCCTGCGCCATCCGCAGTTCGAGCGGGACTTCGCCGAGCTCTACCGGTACTACCGGCAGACCCGGCTGCTCCAGCTCCGCCGGGTCGAGGGCAGGCTGCTGGCCGTCTTCCGGACCGGCCCGCAGGACATCCGGGTCCTGCGCTGGCAGATCGGGGCGGACGGCTCGCTCGCCTACCTCGACGATCGCGGCGAGCGCGACCACGTCTTCCCCGCCTCGCACGACTTCGAGTGGACCCGGACCACCCGCGACGACCACGTGCCCGGCCGCCACCCGCACATCTCGATCCAGGGCGAGGTGTTCGTCGAGACCGTCGGCGGCGACCTCACCATCAAGGTCGAGAACAACACGGAGACCGGCGAGGGCGTCTACCGGGAGCCGGTCGACGAGCCGCTGCAGAGCCTCGCCGACGCCGAGGTGCTGCACGCCAGGGTCGGCCCGCTGATCCTGCTGCGCATCCGGCCCTACAACGAGACCGGATGGCGGCACCTGGTCTTCAACACCCGGACCAGGGACGTCGTACGGCTGGACGGCATCGGCCAGGCCTGCCGCCGGCTCCCCGAGGACCAGGGGATCATCTTCCCCGGCGGCTACCACCTGTCCACCGGGGTGAGCAAGACCTTCGACACCGACGTCACCGGCCTGGAGTTCGAGCGGGTCGTCCGCTCGGCCAACGGCGAGGACGTGCTCTACGTGTTCCACGCGCGGGCCGACGGCCGGTCGCTGCTGCTGCCGTACAACGTGATCCGCAAGCAGGTCGCGACGCCGATCCCCTGCCACGGCTACTCGCTGTTCGACGACGGCACGCTGGTGGTGTTCCGGGCCACCTCGGAGGAGCCGGCCCGGGTGCACCCGATGCAGGTGTGGCAGACGCCGTACACCTCCGACGTCTACGCCGCCGCCCGGCCGGCGGGGACCGGGCCGCTGGAGCGGATCGGCAACGCGGAGCTGGTGCGCGGCATCTCCGACTGCCTCTCGGTGGCCCGCATGGTCGAGGAGACGGCGCCGTCGGCCTCCGTCTTCGAGGCTCTCATCGCGGCCTGCACCCGCGTGTTCGACCACTACCACTGGCTGGGCGACCACGACCTGCGCGGGCCGGTGACCGAGGTCAGGGCGACCGCCGAGCAGGTGCTCGACGAGTTCGAGAAGGTCCGCTCGCTCACCGGCCAGGCCGCGGAGGCGCTGGAGGCCGCCGCCGGGGAGATCGCCTCCCTCATCCGACGGTCGCACGGCGAGCCGGCCCGCTCCGCCGCCGAGTGGGTCACCCGGATCTCCGAGCTCCGCCGGGCCCAGGGGCACCTGGCGGGCCTCCGCGAGCTGCGCTACGCCGACACCGGCCGGATCGACCGGCTGGACGCCGAACTGACGGCGGAGCTCGGCACCGCGGCACGGCGTGCGACCGGCTTCCTGCAGGGCGCGGACGCCTTCACCGGCTACCGCTCCGAGGTCGAGACGCTGGCCGCGGAGGCCGGGACCGCCGCCACCACGGCCGAGGCGGCGGGAGTCGCCGAGCGCCTGGCCGTGCAGGCCCGGGGCCTGGAGGTCGTGATCGAGGTGGTCGGCACACTCGACATCGCCGACGCGGGAGCGCGCACCGCGGTCCTGGAGCGGATCGGCGAGGTCCTCGGCGGGGTCAACCGGGCCCGGGCCGCCCTGGACGCGCGCCGGCGCGAGCTGCTGGCGACCGAGGGACGCGCCGCCTTCGCCGCCGAGTTCGCCCTGCTGGGGCAGGCGATCACCGGCGCCCTGGCCATGGCCGACACCCCCGACCGGTGCGACGAGCAGCTCGGCCGGCTGATGCTGCAGCTGGAGAACCTGGAGTCGCGCTTCGCCGAGTTCGACGACTTCCTCACCCAGCTGGGCACCAGGCGCGAGGACGTCTACGAGGCGTTCTCCTCCCGGCGGCAGGCGCTGCTGGACGAGCGTGCCCGCCGGGCCGACCGGCTGGCCGGCTCGGCGGACCGGATCCTCCTCGGCGTGCGGCGCCGGGCGGCCTCGTTCGGCTCGGCGGACGAGGTCAACACCTACTTCGCCTCCGACCCGATGGTGGCCAAGCTGCACGCGGTCGCCGGGGAACTGCGCGAGCTGGGCGAAGCGGTCCGCGCCGAGGAGCTGGAGGGGTGGATCAAGTCCGCCCGCCAGGAGGCCGGGCGCGCCCTGCGCGACCGCCTCGACCTCTACGGCGACGGCGGCGGGACCATCCGGCTGGGCCGGCACCGGTTCGCGGTCAACACCCAGGCCGCCGACCTGACGCTGGTCCCGCACGAGGACCGGATGGTGTTCGCCGTCACCGGGACCGACTACCGCTCCCCCGTCGGCGATCCCGCGTTCGAGGCGAGCCGGCCGTTCTGGTCCCAGCTGCTGGTCTCGGAGTCGCCGGAGGTCTACCGGGGCGAGTACCTGGCCGCCTCCATCCTGGCCTCGGCCGAGGCGGGGGCTCCGGCCGCGGACGGCTCCCCCCTCTCGCTCGACGCGCTGCACGAGGCGGCGGTGGCGGAGGGCGGACTGCTCGCGATCGTCCGCCGGGTCGCGGAGAGCCGCTACGACGAGGGCTACGAGCGGGGCGTGCACGACCACGACGCCGCCGCGATCCTGGAGGTCCTGCTCCGCCTGCACTCCGGCGCCGGGCTGCTCCGCTATCCGCCGGACGCCCGGGCGGCGGCCCAGCTCTTCTGGGCCTTCGGGACCGGCGAGGCCGAGCGGGCGTCCTGGACCACCAGGGCGGTCTCGCTCGCGCGGGCCCGCTCCCGGTTCGGCCGCGTGGCCGCGGTGGACGAGATCCGCCGCGACCTCGGCTCCGCCGTCGCGGCGTTCCTGTCCACCCTGTCGGCACCGTCCCTACCGTCCGCGCCGTCCGTACCCTCTGCGCCGTCCGTACCCTCTGCGCCGTCCGCGCCGGATGGCGCGGACGTCTCCGGGATCGCCGGGGAGTACCTGTTCGAGGAGCTCGCGGGGGCTCCTGCCGGATTCGTGACGAGCTCCGGCGCCCGGGGGCTGCTGGAGCGCTTCGGCCGGGCGCTGGGCGCCGCGCGCGCGGAGTTCGAGGACGACCTGCGCGCCCTGGCCGGCGACCTGCCGGCCCGCAGGCGGCTGGCCGAGGCGTGGCTGGGGGCGTTCGAACGCGCACCCGAGCTGCCGGAGGCGGTGGCCGTGCTCCTGTGCGAGCTGCCCCGCTACGACTCCTCTGCGGCGCTGGGCGCGACCGCCGAGGGCCTGCTCGGCGCGCATCCGCGCGTCACCGGCCGGAGCCTGGCGGTGCGGCTGGACGAGTTCCTCGCCAGGACCCGGCGGTTCGGGACCGAGCGCGTGCCCGCCTACCGGGACTACCTGCGGCGGCGCAACGAGCTGGTCGCCGCGGAGCGCGAGCGGCTGCGGCTGGAGGAGTACCGGCCGAAGGTGATGAGCGCCTTCGTCCGCAACCAGCTGCTCGACGAGGTCTACCTGCCGCTCATCGGCGACAACCTGGCCAAGCAGCTGGGCGCGAGCGGCGACGCCAGGCGGACCGACCAGATGGGCCTGCTGCTGCTCGTCTCCCCGCCCGGCTACGGCAAGACGACCCTGATGGAGTACGTCGCGAGCCGTCTCGGCCTGGTCTTCGTGAAGGTCGACGGTCCGGCCCTCGGCCGCCTCGTCACCTCGCTGGACCCGGCCGAGGCCCCCGACGCGACCTCGCGCCAGGAGGTCGAGAAGATCAACTTCGCCCTGGAGATGGGCAACAACGTCCTGCTCTACCTCGACGACATCCAGCACACCTCCCCCGAGCTGCTGCAGAAGTTCATCTCGCTCTGCGACGCCCAGCGCCGGATGGAGGGGGTCAGGGACGGCCGGAGCCGCACCTACGACCTGCGCGGCAAGCGCTTCGCGGTCTGCATGGCGGGCAACCCGTACACGGAGTCGGGCGGCCGGTTCCGCATCCCCGACATGCTCGCCAACCGGGCCGACGTCTGGAACCTCGGCGACGTACTCTCAGGCAGGGAGGAGGTGTTCGCACTGAGTTACGTCGACAACGCGCTCACCGCCAACCCCGTCCTCGCCCCGCTCTCCACCCGGGACCGCGACGACGTCCGCCTGCTCGTACGGCTGGCGCAGGGCGACCCCGCCGTCCGCGCCGACCGGCTCTCCCACCCCTACTCGCCGGTCGAGCTGGAGCAGGTCCTCGCGGTCCTGCGCAAGCTGCTCCGCGTCCAGCGGGTGGTGCTGGCCGTCAACCAGGCCTACATCGCCTCGGCCGCCCGGTCCGACGGCTCCCGGACGGAACCGCCGTTCCAGCTCCAGGGGTCCTACCGGAACATGGCCAAGCTCGCCGCGCGGATCGTCCCCGTGATGAACGACGCCGAACTGGAGGCGGTCATCGACGACCACTATCTCGCCGAAGCCCAGACCCTCGCCTCCGGCGCCGAGGCCAGCCTCCTGAAGCTGGCCGAGCTGCGGGGGACGCTCACCGCCGCGCAGGCCGCGCGGTGGGCCGAGGTCAAGGCCGCCTACGTGCGCTCGGCGGCGCTCGGCGGCACGGAGGACGACCCGGTGACCCGGGCCGTCGGCGCCGTCGGGCTGCTCGCCGACCGGGTCAGCACCGCCATCGGGCAGGCCGCCGACCGGCTCGCGCCGGAAGGGCCGCGCCGGTGACGGCCGGACGGGTCGGCGGCGCGGTCCTGTCCGCGATCCTCGCCGGGGCCGTCCTCTCGGGCGCCCCCGGCACCGCCGGGACCGCCCGCGCCGCGGCGGGCTACCCGGTCGGGAACGCTCCCGTGCTCACCCACAACCCGCTCTACGGCAGGAGCGTCTTCACGCAGGTCGCGTGCGAGGAGCCGGCGGCCGGGAAGGGCGGCGCGGCCTCCGCCAGGCGCTACACGCTCGCGGTCGTGAAGTGCCTCGACCGGGTCTGGTCCACCGAGCTGCGCAGGCGGAACCTGCCGTTCCGCAGGCCGGTGGTCAGGTTCGTCTCCACGAGGAGCCGCGTGTGCGGGGAGAAGTGGCCGAAGGAGACGATCGCGCTCTACTGCAGGGCCGAGCGGAGCCTGAACTTCCCCGTCGGCTCCGGCCTGCTCGACAACGATTCGGACCTGTTCCTGCTGATCGTGGCCGCCCACGAGTACGCCCACCACGTGCAGAACCTCTCCGGGATCATGAAGGGCAACGACGGGCTGGCCTACCGGAACAAGAAGGAGCTGAACGAGCAGGCCCGCAGGCAGGAACTGCAGGCCGAGTGTCTGGCCGGGGCCTTCGCCGGCTCCGTCTGGACGTCGCTGGCGCGCACCGCGGCCGACTGGCGGCTGCTCCTGAGGAGCCAGAAGGCGACGGGCGACGACTCCGGCGGGCGCGGCGTCCGCGACCACGGGAAGGGATCGAGCATCGTCTACTGGACGAACCGCGGATTCAGGGCGGCCTCGTCGTCGGCGTGCAACACCTGGACCGCCGCGTCCGCCCGGGTGTCCTGACCGGAGGTCCTCCCGGGCGGCGGCCCGGCCGGGCTCAGGGTGTCAGCCGCCGCTCGGTCGCGGCCCCCACGACGAACCTCTCGGCGCCGGCCGGGTAGGGCCCGAAGTCGGCCACGACGCAGGTGATGTTGTCCGGGCCGCCGCCGCGGTTGGCCAGGTCGATGAGCCGGTGGGCGGTCTCGCCAGGGTCGTCGACCTCGGTGAGGATGGTGAAGAGGGTCTCCGGGCCGACCACGGCGGTCAGGCCGTCGGAGCAGACGAGGTAGCGGTCGCCCGGCTGGGCCTCGCGAAGCGTCAGGTCGAGCTCGCCGTCGCCGGTGCCCTCCAGCACCCGCAGGACCATCGAGCGGCGCGGGTGCTCGGCCGCCTGCTCGGGGGTGATCCGCCCGTCGTCGACCAGCGACTGGACCAGGGTGTGGTCGTGGGTGATCTGGTAGAGGGCGCCGTCGCGCAGCATGTAGGCGCGGGAGTCGCCGACGTGGGCCAGGGCGAACATGTCGCCGTCCCAGAGCAGGGCGGTGAGGGTGGTGCCCATCCCGCGCAGCGCGGGCTCCTGCTCGCTCATCTCGCGGATCATGCGGTTGACGTCTCTGGCCACGGTTTTCAGCGCCGCCTTGAGATCGGCGCCGGTCTCCGGAAGGCTTTCGTCCAGCGCCGCCACGGCGGTGACCGCGAGCGAGCTGGCGATCTCCCCGCCGGCGTGGCCGCCCATGCCGTCGGCGATGGCGAGCAGGCGCGCGCTCGCGTAGCCGGAGTCCTCGTTGGACTCGCGACGGACTCCGACGTCGGAGCGGGCGGCGTAGCGCAGGGCCGGTCCTTCGTTTTGTGCCATGAAGGCAGTAAAGCACTGGTTGAAGCACTTCACAAGCAAATCTCTTGTAGACCATTTCAGCACAGTCAACTACTGTGGGCCGGTATGGAGGAGAGCCAGGAGATCACCGTGAACGCGGGCGACATCGCCCGGTTCGCCGATGTGGGCCGGGCGGCGGTGAGCAACTGGCGCCGCCGCCACGAGGACTTCCCCCAGCCCGTCGGCGGAACCGCCTCCAGCCCGCTCTTCTCCCTGTCCGAGGTCACCGCCTGGCTGCGGGGCAACGGCAAGTCCTTCGAGGTCTCCCTGGGCGACCTGGTCTGGCAGCGGATGCGGACCACCGTCGACGACCTGCGCCTGGGCGAGCTGGTCGGCCGGGTCGGCGCCTTCCTGCTGTTCCTGCACCGCGACCCCGGAGGCTGGCGCGAGCACGGCACGCGGTCGTTGTCCGGCGATCCCGGCGCGCGCCCCCTCGCCGAGCTGGTGGCCGACGCCACGCCCGACCTGCCGGGTCCGCCCGGGTTCCGGCTGGAGGACCGCACGCTGATCCGGCTGGTCGCCCGGCTCGCCGCCGAGAACGGCCCGCTGGCCGCGTTCGAGTTCCTCTGCGCACGCTACGTGGAGGCCCACTCCCGGCAGCTCTCGGTCACCAGGGACGACGTGGCCGCGCTCATGGCCCGGCTGACCGGCGGACACCTCCGGGACGGCGGGGGCCCCGTGCTCGACCCGGCCTGCGGGGTCGGCACCCTGCTCCTGCACGCCGCCGCCCCGCTCGGCCAGGAGCTCAGCGAGACGAACGCCCTGCTCACCGCGGTACGGCTGCTGCTGCGCGGGACGCGCGCCCGGATCGTGGCCGGCGACTCGCTCCGCGAGGACGGCCTGGCCGGCGAGCTCGCCGCCGCGGTGGTCTGCGACCCGCCGTTCAACGAGCGGGCCTGGGGCTACGAGGACCTGGCCGGAGACCCCCGCTGGGAGTACGGCCTGCCGCCGCGCGGCGAGCCGGAGCTCGCCTGGGTGCAGCACTGCCTGGCCCACGTGCGGCCGGGCGGCCTGGTGGCGATCCTGATGCCCGCCGCGGCGGCCAGCCGGCGCCCCGGCAAGCGGATCCGGGGCAACCTGCTGCGGGCCGGGGCGCTGCGGGCCGTGATCGCCCTGGCCCCCGGCGGGCCGGACCTGTGGCTGCTGCGCCGCCCGGACGGCGGTCGGCCCCCGTCGCAGCTGCTGATGGTGGACGCGAGCGAGGACCTGTCGATCGTGGAGTCGGCCTGGCGCGCCTACACGGCCGACCCCGAGGCCGAACCGCCGGGCGAGAGCCGTACGGTGCGGATCATCGACCTGCTCGACGACGAGGTCGACCTCGCGCCGGGGCGGCACCGCCCGCAGCAGGGCGGGATGGACTTCGCCCGCGACCTCACCGGCGCGCTGGACCGCTTCAGGGAGGTCTCGGCCGCGCTGCCGGACGCGCCTCCCGCGCTGGAGACGCTCGCCGAGCGGCAGGAGCTGCCCACCACGACCGTCGGCGAGCTGGTCAGGGCGGGCCTGGTCACGATCCTGCAGGCCCCGCCCAAGATGACCGCCGGCTCAGGACCCGTCCCGGTCCTGACCGCCGAGGACGCCGCCGCGGGCGCCGAGCCCTCGGGAGGGACGGTCTTCGACCCGGCGCTGGTCATGGTCAGGCCGGACGACGTCGTGGCCACCGCGCTGGGCGCGGTCCGGGTCGTCGAGCACTCCGGCGCGGCGCTCGGGCCGCAGCTCACGCTCTACCGCGTCGACCCCGAACGGCTCGACCCCCACTTCCTGGCCGGGTTCCTCCGCTCCGCCGAGGCCTCCCGCGTCCATCCCAGCTCCAGCCGGCTCGACGTGCGGCGGGCCCGCGTGCCGGTGCTGCCCGTGGCCGAGCAGCGGCGGTACGGCGCCGCCTTCCGCGAGCTGACCGCGCTGGAGGACAGATTGCGTGAGACGGCGGCACTGGGAGAGACCTTGATCCGGCTAGGCTTTGACGGACTGGTCGACGGTCATCTGAGACCGTGCGACCAACGGGTGTAGCGCCCGCGGGTCCGCAGGGAGGGTCATGGTCATCGGCGACCGCTACGTGCTCGACGACCTTCCCCTGGGGCAGGGCGGGATGGGGGCGGTCTACGCCGGTCACGACAGGCACCTCGACCGCAGGGTGGCGGTCAAGTTCCTGCGCCTGCTCACCGGGCCCGACGAGGAGCTGAAGCGGCGTTTCCTGCGCGAGGCCCGCATCCTGGCCAAGCTGGAGCACCCCGGCGCCCCGGTCCTGTACGACTTCGGCACCTTCGAGCAGCGGCTGTTCCAGGTGATGCAGTTCATCGAGGGCGTCACCGTGGCCGACCTGGTCAGCGAGCACGGCCCGCTCCCGGTCCCGTGGGCCGCCGCGATCGCCGCCCAGGCCTGCGCGGTGCTCTCGGCCGCGCACACGCTCTCCATCTACCACCGCGACCTCAAGCCGACCAACCTGATGCTCTGCCCGGACGGCAGCGTCAAGGTCCTGGACTTCGGCCTGGCAATGCTCCGCGAGGCCGACTCCACCCAGTTCACCCGGATCGGCCAGATCCTCGGCACCCCGTCCTACATGGCCCCCGAGCAGATCCAGCGCGGCCTGGCCGGTCCGCGCAGCGACCTGTACGCGCTGGGCTGCGTGATCCACGAGATGCTGACGGGCGAGCAGCTGTTCACCGGCCCCACCGAGTACGTCGTGTTCGAGCGCCAGGTCAAGGAGCTCCCGCCCCCGGTCCCCGGCATCCCCGACGGCTTGAACCGCCTCCTCGCCGAGCTGCTGGAGAAGGACCCCGACCGGCGCCCGGCCGGCGCCGACGCCCTCTACGAGCGGCTGCAGCCCTTCGCCGTGGACCTGCCCATGCTCCCCGGTTTCCTCACCCCGCCCTCGGTCCCCAGTCCCGGCCGGATGTACGCCCGCGTCCTCGGCCGCATCCTGGCCTGATCCCCGCCGGCCGGTTCCCGCGGCGCCGGCGTCGGGCGCGGTCAGACCGCTCCGGTGAGTCCGCGCAGGGCGAGGCCCAGTCCGAGCAGGACGACGACCGCGGCGGTGCCGACCGGGGCGAGGGCCGACGCGCGGGCCGCGAAGCCCCGGCCCGCCGCCGCGAACCGGCCGGCCCTCCCGGCGAGCCTGACCAGGAGCAGCCCGGCGGCGGTGAGGGTGGCGGCCATGCCCAGGCCGTACGCCAGGACGAGGGCGACCCCGAACCAGGTGCGGCCGAGCGCGATCGAGCCGAGCAGGACGACCAGCGCGGAAGGGCTGGGCACCAGCCCTCCGGCGATCCCCATCCCCACCAGCCCGCGCCGCGAGGCCGCGGGCCGGGTCTCCGCCCCGCGGTTCCCGGCGGCCGACGCGCCGGGAGGTCCGGCGTCCGGTTCCAGCAGCGCCACGCCGCCCTCCGGGCGGGCCGCGTGCCCATGGCCGAGGTGACCGGAACCGGAATGACCGTGGCCGTGACCGTGGCCGTGCCCGTGGCCGTGCCCATGCCCGTGGCCGTGGCCGTGCCCGTGGCCGTGCCCGGGCGCCTCTCCGGTGCGGTGGGCGCGCCAGGCCGTCCGGAGGAGGCCCGCGCCGACGGCGGTGATCAGCAGGCCGCTGACCAGGCCGAGCCAGGCCAGTACGGCCTCCCCGGTGAGGAAGGAGAAGACGCTCAGCAGCAGCCCCACCACCAGGACGCCCAGGGTGTGGGTGACGGTCACGGTGGCGCCGACGACCAGCGCGTCCCGGGGGCGGCCCCGCCGCCCGGCCAGGTAGGCGGCCATGATGGTCTTGCCGTGGCCGGGGACGAGCGCGTGCCCGGCGCCGAGGAGCACGGCGATGCCCACCGCGAGCAGGCCGAGCGGGACCGTCGGCGAGCCGGTGCCGATCAGCCCGGTGAAGGCCCGGTCCAGCGCGGCCAGCGCGTCCCCGGCCGGCCCCGGCAGGCTCGGCCGGGGCACGGCCGGAGACGGTCCGGTGCCGGGGCCGGTTCCCGTTCCGGCCCCGGCCGCGGAGCCGCTCCCGTCCCCCGGCCCGTCCCCCGGCCCGGTCCCGGGCCGGACGACCAGCCGCGCCGTCCGCTGGTCGAGCGGAGCGGCCAGCAGGTCGTCCGGGTAGCTCCGCAGCCGCCCGCTTGTGCTCGTCTCCGGCGCCGACGACTCCGCCAGCCGTACCCCGCCGCCCGCGACCGCGGTGATCTCCCGCCAGCCGAGCCGGTCGGCGAGGAAGCCGTCCTCGAACCCGACCGTCTCCGGCCCGGTCACGGGCGCGGCGAGGGAGCAGGTCAGGCGGCTGGTCTCCAGGCCGCCCTGGCCGGGCTCGTAGCCGAACTCCGAGGAGGCGACCCGCCAGGCGACCGCCGTCCCGTTCACGGTCAGCCGCTGCGCGGCGGCCAGCTCCGCGCAGCGGGCGGCGCCGTACGCCGACCGCTCAGGCGGCGAGACCGTCCCCGACCGGTCGCCGTCCACCGCGGGACGGGTCTGCAGGGTGGGCAGTTCGGCGCTGTCGACGACGGCGAGGTTCTCCACCCGGTCCGGGGCGACCGTCAGGCCGTTGTAGTGGTTGACGGTGAAGTTGCCCAGCGGGTGCGCGGCGACGGGCGGGAGCACGGCGCTGACGTGCGAGGACACAGCGGCGAGCGGGAGCACAGCGGCGGGCCGGAGCACAGCGGCGGCGCGGGGAGGCCCGGCGGCGGCCTGCGACGCCGGGGCCGCGAGCGCCGTGCACAGCGCCGCGAGGCCGGAGGCCGCGACGAGGCGGAGGACCGTTCTGCGGATCATGAGAACCTCGCGAGGGCGGGCAGGCGGGGGGAGAAGGCCGGGTCCGCGGCGCGGGCCGCGGCGGCGGAGCGCTCGGCCCGCCGGGTGAGGCCCAGGGCGCGCTCGATCTCGGCGCGGTGGTGCAGGAGCAGCGCGTGGCGCCAGCCGGTCGCGGTGGCCTCGCGCGCGTACGGCAGCGCCTCCCGGCTCCGGCCGTCCCGGTGCAGGGCCCAGGCCAGCGCGTCGGCGGCGACCGCGCCCGGCGCGCGGGCGTACTCGGCCCTGGCGTGCTCGACGGCCCGGGCGGGAGAGCCGTGGTCGGCCTCGTACTCGGCCCAGGTCAGGTCGTCGCGCACCCCCGCGCCCGCCATCAGGTCCCGCTGCGCCCGCAGCAGCGCCCACTGCCCGGACGGGTCCCCGCCCGAGGCCATGATCACCTCGGCGTACTCGACCGTGTACTGGGGCAGCGGGAGCCGCTCGACCACGGTCGCGTACAGGTCGAGCGCCTCGGCCGTCCTGCCGCCGAGCGCGGCGGCCCTGGCGGTCCCGGCCAGTGCGGGGGTGAACTCCGGCGCCGCCCGCAGCGCCAGGCGGTACTGCTCGGCGGCGCCGGCCAGGTCGCCGGAGTGCAGGGCGAGCTCGCCCAGGTGGTAGTGGCAGTAGGCGACGTCGGCGGGGGCGAAGGCGTCGTCGAGGGCGTGGACCAGCAGGCGGCGGGCCCCGTCCCGGTCGCCGCGGAGCTCGGCCGCGTAGGAGGCCCTCGTGAAGGCCGCGACGCCCGGCCGCAGCTCCGTCATCCGCTTGATCGCCCGCTCCGCCTCGCCGTACCGGCCGAGCTGGATGTAGGCGTCGGCCAGCACCGCCTGGGCGCCCGCGCCGTAGGGGTTCGCCCCGGCCGACAGCCGCGCCAGCCGTACCGCCCCGGTGAAGTCGTGCCGGGCGGCGGCGAGCGCGGCCTGGCCGGTCAGCGCGGCGGAGTTGCCGGGGTTCAGCGCGGCGGAGCGGGCCAGCGCCTGCTCGGCCTTCGGGTAGAGGGACGGGTCGGCGGTCAGGCGGGCCTGCTGGACGTAGGCGGCGCCGAGACTCGCCCAGGCCTGGTCGTCGCCGGGCAGGCGGCGGAGCCTGGCGGTCAGCGCGGCGATCGCGTCCCGCAGCGAGACGGCCGAGACGGGCGTCTCCACGGGCTCGCGGACGGCCGCTCCCCTGGCGGGCGCGGTGGCGGGAGGCGGCACCGGCTCGCCGGGGACCAGCGCGGCCCCTGCGGTCAGCGCCCCGGCCAGCGCCAGGGCGGCGATCCCCGCCCTGGCGGAGGGCCTCGTGGAAAACCTCATGGAAGTCCTCGTGGAAGTCATCGCAGTGATCTCCACCGGCTCCGGGGGCGGGACCGGGCGGGCCCGCCCCCGGAGGCGGATCAGTTCTGGTTGACCGAGGTGGTGCCGGGCAGCGGGATGTACGGGAACGTCGCCCCGGACGGCTTGTCGTTGGCGTCCACCTTGTCCCCGGCGGCCAGCGCGTCGACGAGCCTGCCGGTCAGCGCGGCGCCCGCCACCGCCTGCAGGGAGATGTCGACCACGTCGTCGCCGAGGCGGCGGCCGTTCGGGTAGCCCTGCGGGTCGCCGCCGATCACGCCGAGGCGGCTGGGGTCCTTGCTGAGCGGGACGGACATGTTCAGCCGCAGCATCTCGGAGGGGCGCAGCCTGCCCGCGTCCTTGTTGAGGGTCTGCGAGTTGAGGTCCGCCTTGATCGGGCCGTTGGCCTTGGCGATGCCGGTCAGGAAGATCTCGACCAGGTCGTCGCGCGGGGTCGCGGGCGCCTTGATGCCGTAGACGGACTCCAGGAGCCTGGCCACCTCGGGGTCGGTGACCCGCTTGACGACGGCGGGGATGCCGGCGTCCTTGTCGGGGCCGATCGCGTTGAAGGCGTCCTTCAGCCCGGCCGGGACCACGAGCTCGTTGACCAGCGGCTGCCCCAGGCGGGAGACCTGGACGAAGCCCTTCGGGCTCCACTTGTCCACGGTGGACCAGACGCCGATGACCGGGTTGCGCTTCGCGTCGCCCTTGAGGGCGAGCTCGTCCTTGGGCAGCTGGAGGCCGAGGGTGTGGACGTTGTAGCCCTTGAGGGTGTCCTGGCCGACCTCGGACAGGTCGCCGCCGTAGAGCAGGTCGAAGACCCGCAGGTCGAGGAAGAACGCCTCGTCCGACTGGCCGGCGAAGGTCCTGCCGCCGCCCTTGAGCCCGACGACGGCCTGGGCCCGCAGGGTGGCGTAGTCGGGCATCGAGGCGGGGCCGACGTTGCTCGGGGCCACGGTCCCGTTGGAGACGAGCGTCTCCGTGCCCCTGGAGGTGGTCCTCGTGAGCGTGTAGCGCTGCCTGAACAGCAGGTTCTCGTCGTTCAGCGAGGTGACGGGGCCGTTGTTGTACAGGAAGGTGGTGTTCCCCCGCCGGTCCTGGTCGCGGAACCTCCACTGGTAGGTGATGTCGGGTTTCGCGTCGCCGTCGCTGTCGATCTTGATGTTGTACCGGGAGTTGCTGTCGAACTGGTAGAAGTTCGGCCCGCCGTTCGGTTCCTCGAAGGGGATGAAGTTCGCCAGCAGCGTCACGGTGTCGGGCTTGTCGGGGCTGACGAAGGCGTAGACGTCGGTGTTGTCGTTGCGGGGGTCTCCCGCGGTCATCGGGGCCTCGCGGTGCGAGGACGCCGTGCCGGTGCCGGCTTTCAGCAGGGTGAACGAGGAAGCGACCAGCGCTCCCGCCACACCCAGGCCGACCAGGGCGCGCCGGGTGGTCCGGAGCTCCATGTCAGGGGTCCTTTCGGCCGCCGGCCACGGGCGTGACCGGCCTCGGGATGGGAGAGGAAGGATCCGGCCGGGGTTCCTCGACGTGTTGTTCGTCGCCGGAGCGCCACCGGATTGCCCCGACTTTCCGCGGGCGCGGTCATCGGCGGCCGGGCCGGGTCCGGCCTCGCGCGGATCCCTCCGGCGCTCTAGGTTCGAGGTGTCACCCAGTGGAATGTCCGGGAGGGCCAATGACCCCCGCTTACCTGCAAGGGCACTACGCACCGGTCGCCGACGAGATCAGCGCCGTCGGCCTGCCGGTCACCGGCGAGCTCCCCGCGGAGCTGTCCGGGCGCTACTTCCGCAACGGCCCCAACCCGCTGCCCGGCCAGGACCCCGGCCACTGGTTCCTCGGGCACGGCATGCTCCACGGGATCCGGCTGCGCGACGGCCGCGCCGAGTGGTACCGGAACCGGTGGACGAGGACCACCCTGTTCACCGACGGCGCCCCGTTCATCGGCGACGCCGGCGTCGACCTGGCCGCCGTCAGCGCCAACACCAGCGTCGTCCGGCACGGCGGCCGCATCCTCGCCCTGGTCGAGAACGGCCTGCCGTACGAGGTCGGCCCCGGCCTGGAGACCGTCGGCCCCTGCGACTTCGGCGGGAGGCTGGCGACCGCCATGACCGCGCATCCGAAGCAGGACCCGGTGACCGGGGAGCTGCTCTTCTTCGGGTACGGCTTCGCCCCGCCGTACCTCACCTACCACCGGCTGTCCGCCGCCGGCGAGCTGGTCGAGAGCCGGGAGATCGAGGTCCCCGGGCCGACCATGATGCACGACTTCGCGATCACCGAGAACCACGTCGTCTGGCTGGACCTGCCGGTGGTCTTCGACCTGGAGGGGGCCCTGCGCGGCATCCCGTACCGGTGGGACGACGCCTACGGCGCGCGGCTCGGCGTCATGCGCAGGGACGGCGGGGACGGCGAGCGGGTGCGCTGGCACGAGATCGACCCGTGCTACGTCTTCCACGTCGGCAACGCCCACGAGGACGCGGAGGGCCAGGTCGTGCTGGACGCGGTCCGCTACTCCCCCGGTTCCTTCGCGCAGGCGTGGGAGGCCATCGGCGGCGCGGCGGACCCGGCCGTCGCCGCGGCCTCCGCCGCGGCGATCGGCGGGGCGACCCTGCACCGGTGGACCCTCGGCGCGACCGCGAAGCAGGAGCAGCTCGACGACCTCGGGATCGAGTTCCCCAGCCTCAACGGGGAGCGCACCGGCCTGGCCAACCGCTACCTCTACGCGGTGACCGGCGACGCGGTCGTCAAGTACGACACGGTCACGGGCGCGAGCCTGGTCCGGGCGGCCGGCGGCCCGGCCGGGGAGGCCGTGTTCGTGCCCGCGGAGGGCGCGCGGAGCGAGGACGACGGCTGGCTCATGTCGATCGTCGGCGCCGGGGACGGCTCGGAGCTGCGGGTGCTGGAGGCCGGTTCCCTGGAGCAGGTGGCGGCGGTACGGCTGCCGCGCCGGGTCCCGGCCGGCTTCCACGGCGGCTGGTTCGCCGACGACCGGTGAGGGGAGGCCGCGTGCGCCGCACCCGCGCACGCGGCCGTCCCCCCGGGACGGCTCCGGCCGCCTCGGGAGGACAGGGGCCTTTCAGGGACGCACTTCGTAGACCATGTTGAACGGGTTCTCCGCCACCTTCCGGAAGCGGGTGAACCCGGCCTCGGTGGCGAGCCGCCGGATCGGGGCCTCGCCTGCCTGCGCGCCGAGAGAGTACCCGCCGGCCTGCGACAGCGCGTTGGGCACGCACAGGAACGTCGAGAACGAGTAGTAGGCCCGCCCGACCGGGTTGAGGTTGGCGGCGGGGCTGTCGCCGGCGGCGGGCTCGACCACCATCCAGGTGCCGTCGGGGGCCAGCGACTCCCGGACGCGCCGGGCCGCGCTGATCGGGTCGCCCATGTCGTGCAGGCAGTCGAAGGAGGTGACCAGGTCGTACGGCCCGCCGCCGAACGTCTGCGCGGAGGCGGTCTCGAACCTGACCCGGTCGCCCAGGCCCGCGTCGGCCACCCGGGTCTCCGCCTGCCTGACCGAGTCGGCGTGGTAGTCGGAGCCGACGAACGTGGAGTTCGGGTAGGCCTGCGCCATCAGCACCGTGGACGCGCCGTGCCCGCATCCGACGTCGGCCACGCGGGCCCCGGAGCGGAGCTTGTCCTGGACGCCGTCCAGCGCGGGGATCCAGTTCCCCACCAGGTTGGCGGCGTACCCCGGGCGGAAGAACCGCTCGCAGCCGGTGAACACCTCGGGGTGGTGCTC
This sequence comes from Thiemannella venezuelensis, assembly GCF_014203605.1. Lineage (GTDB taxonomy): Bacteria > Actinomycetota > Actinomycetes > Streptosporangiales > Streptosporangiaceae > Planomonospora_A > Planomonospora_A venezuelensis. The sequence continues at coordinate 160,755 of NZ_JACHJJ010000017.1, forward strand.
GTGCCAGCCGACCCCGCCGCCGGTGCGGAACGCCTCGGTGATCCGGTCCAGGCCGTGCAGCGCGCCGACGACGAGCTGGAAGGCGCCCGGGGCGAACACCGCGCCGTCGGGATCGGTCAGCGCGAACGCCTGCTCCTCGGTGAGCCAGTAGGTCCCGCTCGCGGCGTCGTACTCCACGTAGCCGCCGGCGGCCTGGCCGCGCAGCCACTCCTCCACGTACCTCGGGTGGGTGCCGGTCTGCTCGGCGAGCGTCTCCGGCGGCATGGGCTTGCCCGCCAGCGCCCGGTAGAGCCCCAGCCGGTCGCCCACGAGCACGTTGCCCGCGGCCATCGCGGCGCCCACGTCGCCGACGAACTTGTTCAGGAATTCCATGAGTCTGTCCTGGTCGATCGCCATGATCGGTCTCCTGTCCGCTTGGATCTCCGTGGATCGCCGTGGGTCTCCCCGGATCTGCTGGGATCACCACGGGTCACCCCAAGGTTTCTCAGAGCGGTTGCCGGAATGTTGCCGGTCGGAGCGGACCGCGGGGGGGCGACGGGCCGTCTTAAGATGATTCTCACGCTCCCCTCGTAGCTTTCCGGCAGAGCAACGGAATCCGAAGGGGACGGCATGGGACACGACCACGAGGGGCAGCGGGTCAGCCGCCGCACGGCGCTGGCCGGGATCGGCACGATCGGGCTGGGGGCGATCCTCGCGGCCTGCGGCGGGGAGGCCGGGACGCCGTCGACGGTCACCACCTCCACGGGGTCGACCGCCTCGATCACCCCGACGACCGGCGCCGCCTCCGGGCTGGCGGACCTGTTCGCCGGCGCCAACACGTGCGTGCTGACCGAGTCGACGACGCAGGGGCCGTACTACTTCGACGCGGACAAGATCCGCAGTGACATCCGCGAGGACCGGGAGGGCGTCCCCCTCCGGGTCGCGATCAAGGTGCAGGACAGCGAGACCTGCAGACCCCTGTCCGACGCGGTGGTCGAGATCTGGCACTGCGACGCCGGGGGCGTCTACTCCGGCGCCGAGGCGCTGTCGTCCGGGCAGGGCGGCCCGGGAGAGGGAGGTCCCGGCCAGGGCACCCCTCCCTCCGGCGGCCCGTCCGGCGGCCCCGGCCGGGGCACTCCCCCTCCCGGCGGCCCCGGCGAGGGCGGGGGCGACATGGGCGATCTCACCCCGGTCGACGACAAGCGCTACCTGCGCGGTGCGCAGGTCACCGGCACCGATGGGATCGTGCAGTTCGTCACGGTCTGGCCGGGCTGGTACCGGGGCCGGACGGTGCACATCCACGCCATGGTGCACGTCGGTGAGGCCCGGGTGCTGACCACGCAGGTCATGTTCGACGAGGCCCTCAACGGCAAGGTGTTCGAGGCCCAGCCGTACGCCCGGCGCACCGGGCGGGACACCTTCAACGACGGCGACACCATCTACGAGCCGAGCATGCTGATGAAGGTCTCCGAGGAGGGCGAGGGCTACGTGGGCGCCATCGTCTTCTCCGCCGACTCCGACCAGGACAAGGCGTGACCTCGCGGCGCCCGCCTCAGGTGCCGGTCCGCCGCGGCTCCGGCTCTGCCGGGACCGCTCCGATGTCGCGCACGTCGCGCACGAGCAGCAGGGCGAGGGAGGGCAGCAGCTGGCAGAGGAAGGCGACCCACAGCGCGTTGTGCAGGCCGAGTCCCGTGTGCAGCGCGGGGACGAGGAGCAGCCCCAGCGGGTAGCCCGCGTAGGAGCCGAGCCACTCGTAGGAGCTGACCCTGGAGAGCCGGTCCTCCGGGATGTGCCGCTGGAGCGTGGTCTCCCACAGGGTGTTGGAGACCATCAGGGAGACGCCGCCCAGGAAGGCGACCGCGGCGACCCCGGCCGCCGGTGCGCCCAGCGCGAGCAGGAGGAGCTGGAGCGGGAAGACCAGGTCCCAGCAGACGGCGGTGCGCAGCGGATGGACCGGCTTGACGGCCAGGGCGAGCGCGCCGCCGGCGATGGACCCCGCCCCGAAGCAGGCGAGGATCAGCCCCCAGGCGCCCGCGCCGCCGAGGGCCGCGGTGGCGGCCACGGGGCCGAGCACGTGCAGCGCGGCCTGCCACATGTTGACCAGGGAGGCCGCCCCGATGAAGCTCCAGACCCAGCGGCGCGCCCGGAACTCCCGCCACCCCTCGGCCAGGTCGCGCAGCATCCGGGTGGCGGGCAGCGGCTTGGCCGGGAGCCGGAGCAGGCCGAGGAAGGCCGCGCTGGCGGCGAAGGTCGCGGCGTCCACCGCGATGGCCCAGCCCGCTCCGGCGGTGGCGACGAGCAGGCCGGCCAGGGCCGGTCCCGCGACGTAGGCCGCCGACTGCGCGAACCCGCGCAGCGCGTTGGCGTCCTGCAGGCTCTCGGTGCCGACCGTCTCCCGTATCAGCCCGCTGACCGCGGGGGTGAACAGCGCGGAGGCGCCGCCGTGGACGAACTGCAGGGCCGCGAGCATCCACACCTGGGCATGGCCGGTGAGCAGGAGCGCCGCCATGACGCCCTGGCAGGCGAGACGCGCGAGGTCCGCGCCGATCATGACGGCGGTGCGGGGCAGCCGGTCGGCGAGCACCCCGCCGAGGAGCATGAACGCGATCAGCGGGACCGTGCGCGCGATCAGGACCAGGCCGAGGTCCGCGGCCGAGCCCGTCAGGCCGAGCACGGCGAACGCGAGCGCCACCGGGGCCATCATGTCGCCGAGCTGGGAGGCGGACTGCCCCAGCAGGAACCAGCGGAAGTTGCGCTCGCCCAGGACCCGGAGTCTCTGCTTCATGCTTCCCCGCGTACGGTCGGCCAGCGTTCCCCGTCGGAGGTGTGCAGTTCCTCAAGGCGCAGCACGAGCGGGCACACGTGGGCCGGGAGCAGCCGCAGCAGGCCGCCCGGGTGCGGTGAGGCGGCCGAGGGCGCCTCACCGGGGAACGCCCGCCCGTCGGGGAACGTCGCGGTCTCCGGGCTCCAGGGCTGGTGCAGCCCCTCGGTCAGCTCCGCCGCCGCGGCGGCGGGGACGTCGATCCCGACGGCGACGTCCTCGAAGCGGCAGACGCCCAGGCGGGCCAGGCCGGCGTCGCACAGCGCGTAGGCTCCCGCGCCGATCTCGGTGACGCCCGCGACCGTCATGACCGCGCGGGCGGCCGGTGTCCCGCCGACGGCCACGACCGGGCACTCCAGGCCCTCGGCCCTGAGCGCCTCGGCCGCCGAGACGGTGCGGGCCGCCGCCGTACGGCCGATCCGGTCGCGGTCCCGGGCCTCCTCGGGACCGGTGAGGTCCGCGTACCCGCTGACTCCGCCGAGCCGCAGCCCCGCGGTGCAGGCCGCCCGCCGGGCGATGCCCGCGGTGTCGACGCCCGGTTCCACGACGGCGCGGACGCCGATGACGGCGCCGTGCGCGCGGGCGGCGCGGCCGAGCTCCGCCACGGTGTCCACGTCGTCGACGTGCAGGGAGAGCCTGCAGGAGCCTGCCACGCGGGCCAGCGCCGTCAGCCGCTCCCGGTCCCGCCAGGGCCAGGCCACCACGATGTCCTCGAACCCGGCCCCGGCGTAGTGCCGGGCCTCGCCCACCCTGGTGACGGCGATGCCGCCGGCGCCCGCCCGGACCTGGCGTCCGGCGATGCGCGGAGTGCGGTGCCCCTTGACGTGGGCGCGCACCGCCACGCCCGCGGCGGCGGCCGCGTCGTGCAGCCGCCGGATGTTGGCGTCGAGGCGGGCGACGTCCACATGGGCCGAGATCACCGGGCTCACCCGAGCCCGTCCCAGGCGTCCGCGGGCGAGGAGAAGGCCGCCGGACCGCCGTCGGCCATCGCGCGCTGCCGCCGTGCCTCCTCGTCCGTCAGGACCCCCACCCCGGTGAGACCGAGGAAGACCTCCTCGGTCCAGGAGACGCCCAGCGCCTCCTCGACGAGGGCGTCCCGGGTGGCGGCCGTGAAGAACACGCCGAGGCCCAGGGCCGTACCGACGAGGTAGGCGTTCTGGCTGACGTGCCCGAGGTCGAGGTGGAGGCTGCCGTAGCTGCGTCCCGTCGGGTACTTCCAGGCCGTGCGCTCCAGGACCGCCGTGTACAGCAGCAGTACTCCGGCGTTCGCGACGAAGGTCTGGTCCCCGCACCAGCGCAGCAGCTCGTCTCCGGCGGGCGGCGCCGCGGGGAGCGCTTCGAGGGCGTGCTCCCCGGGCGCGTAGCGGTAGATTCCCGGCTCGATCCCGGCCACGTTCACGACCAGGGGATAGACCTCGATCGGATGGCACGAGCCGGCGGAGGGCACGGCCTTCAGGACGGCCGTGCCGAAGTCCCCCAGCCCGACCCGGTGGAGCGGGCGGGCGGTCCAGTGCAGCAGGGCGGCGAGCGCGGCGAGGGGAACCGGCCGTCCCGGATCCAGGCGGCGTCCGGTACGGCGCCGCCGCAGCGCCTCGGCCAGGTCCATCACCGGCGGGGGCGGCTCGGGCAGCGGGAGGAGCGTGCCGGTGGCCGGTCTGCAGGGCGGGGGGCGGACCGCCGCGTGGTCGCGGAGCCGGAGCGTGTCCTCCGCGGCCGACAGGTACCTCGTCGTCTCGTCGGTCCGGGCCGCGAGGTGGTAGTGGGTGGCGGCCGCGCCCCAGCGGCGCCACACGTTCCGCTCCTCCTCCACGCGGTGCTCGGCGGAGCCTTCCACGACCAGGATGCGCCTGCCGAGGAGCTGCTCGGCCAGGGTCCGCCGCGGATCGTCGAGGGTGCCGGGGTCGACCCAGTCGCGGAGCCGCTGGAGGAGCTCCCACGCCGGCTCCCGCAGCGCCACCTGGCGGCCGTGCAGCGGGATGTCGCAGATGAGCTGGCCGTCCCGCCACTGGAAGAAGACGTACCGGGAAACGCGTAGGCGCACCTTTTCCGAGGCCCTCCTCTTCACCCGGCCACCGTCCGGACCGGGTGCTCCCCGACGGGGCGAACGGCGGAACCGGGTGGAGAGCGCCGACGGCCTCCGCCCGGAGTCAGCACCGTCCTGCCCCGACCGGTGAAGAGGGTCCCGGAAGGGATCGGCGGCGGAAACGCCCTCCGGCTGCCGCCGGACCTACGACGGGGCGACGATCAGAGCGATCTTGCAGCTCTCGGGCATCGCGTAGTCGTCCTCGTACGGAGCCTCGAAAGCCGGGACGTCGTTGTGCTCTGCCACAGGCACGGTGTGCCTCCTTCGCATCGAGCGCGCAATACTCCCTGAATAATGCCACCCACCCGAACAGAGTCAACGGTAACTATTAGCGGCCAATAACAACACAGCGCAACAAGCGCATTTTCCAATAGTCATAGCGGCCATTTCGGTACGCCCGGATCCCGTCCCGCCGCGCACGGCCCGGCGGGGGCCCGCCCGTCCGAGGACCGGGGCGGGCTCAGGCCTCGCGCACCGGCAGGAGCGCCGGCCGTTTGGCCACGCGGCCGTCGCCCGACGAGCGTCCCCGCAGCCGCCGCACCAGCCACGGTGTCAGGAACGTCCCGGCCCAGGACAGCTCCGTCCACGCACGCCGCCACGGCGGTGGCGGCGGCAGCGGCGGCAGCGCGTCGCTCCAGGAGGCGTCGCTGCCGGGCAGTTCCAGAGCATGGGCGACGGCCGCCGCGATCCGGGCGTGGCCCAGCGGCGTGGCGTGGATGCGGTCGGTGCTCCACAACCGGGCGTCCGCGGTGACCTCGTAGGCGAAAGCGTCCACGACCAGGACGCCGTGCCGGGCCGCCGCGCCCCTGATCCGCTCGTTGAAGTCCAGCAGGCGCGGCCGCAGGTGCCGGACGAGCGGCGCGATCCGCGCGATGTCGGGGAAGGTGAAGGCGACCACCCTGGCGCCGGAAGCGGTGAACGCCTCGAACATCGCCTCCAGGTCCGCCGTCACCGCCTCGACGTCGAACCCGGGCCGGACGAGGTCGTTCATCCCGGCCATGACCGTCACCAGATCCGGCTCCAGGGCGAGCGCCGCCGGCAGCTGACCGGCCCGGATCTGCCCGGCGCGCTGGCCGCGCACGGCGAGGTTGGCGTAGAGGAGACCGGGATTCCGCACGGCCAGCGACTCGGCCAGCCGGTCCGCCCAGCCCCGGTAACCCGCCCGGTCGTCACCGTCGTTCAGGCCCTCGGTCTGACTGTCCCCGACCGCCACGTATCTCAGGAACCCCATCGGCCGCCTCCACCCATCCATAGTCAATTATATGAATATTACCTGGTATGACTAACGAACGTCCTCCATGACCGCGTCGATCCTGCGAGTGCCCGTCCACGTTCGAGATACCATAGGGGGGTACCGTGTTATGATGGGAGAGGCCGAGCCGAGGGGGAGAGACATGGCGGGATACACCCACAACAGGCAGGACCACCTGCGGCGGCTGCGCCGCATCGAGGGCCAGGTGCGCGGCCTGCAGCGGATGGTCGACGAGGACAAGTACTGCATCGACATCCTCACCCAGGTCTCGGCGGCCAACCGGGCCCTGCAGTCCTTCGCCCTGGCCCTGCTGGAGGAGCACATGGCGCACTGCGTGGCCGACGCCACCGCCAAGGGCGGCGCCGAGGCCAAGGTCAGGGAGGCCGCCGACGCCATCGCCCGCCTCGTCCGCTCCTGAGACGACACCGGGACGCTCCGCGTCCCGGGTTCACCGGCCGGACCGCGGGAGGACCGTACGATGGGGCCGGTAACGGGGCCGGCAGGCGTGATCGGCCCCGGGGCGCCGGGGGCGGCGGCGCACGCGCCGGGGCGGCTGGACCGCGGGCGGGGACACGGACGAACCGGAGAGAGACCACGATGTTCACCGATCGATCCACCGTGCGCAGGATCGCGCTGACCGCCGCGGCGGGGGCCGGCGCCCTGACGCTGCTCGCCGCCTGCGGCGGCGGTGATCGGCCGGCGGCCGACGGCGGTCCCACCGCGAGCGTGCAGCCGTCGGCCTCGTTCAACGACACCGACGTCGCCTTCGCCCAGATGATGATCCCGCACCACCGGCAGGCCGTGGAGATGGCCGAGCTGGCCGGCACCCGGGCGGCCGACGCGGAGGTCAAGGCGCTGGCGGCGAAGATCAAGGCCGCCCAGGACCCGGAGATCGCCACCATGACCGGCTGGCTGGCGGCGTGGGGCAGGCCCGTCGAGCCCGGTGAGGGGCACGGCGGCCACGGCGTGGCGGGCATGACGTCCGAGGACGACATGGCCGCGCTGGAGCAGGCCAGGGGCGCGGCCTTCGACCGCATGTTCACCGAGCTGATGACCGCCCACCACCAGGGCGCGATCGAGATGGCCAGGACCGAGCAGGCCCGGGGCGCCAGCCCCGAGGCCAGACAGCTCGCCAAGACCATCGAACTCGCCCAGCAGGCCGAGGTCGATCAGATGAGCCAGCTCATCGACCGCCTCTGAACGCTCCCACCGGCCGGGGCGCGCATACGGACGGCACGGCGTCCTCGCACTCCCCACCCGGACGGGACCGACGGAGACGGTCCCGACACCCCCGGACCCGGAGGCGCCATGCTCGTGGCTGGTCGCCCCGTATCCGACGACCGGCGGTGAGGCTTCCCCGGGGCGCCGCCCCCACCTGGCCGTCTCCGAGACCGGCCGTGGATCCCGGCCCGCTCCCGGCTTTCAAGATCTTGATTTTTACCCAGGAGCACTATACTTCGCGATATGTCGGGTGATCTGGTGCCGGAGCGCCGCGACCTACGCGTCTCGCACGAAGAGCGCGATCAGGTCGCGGAGCAGCTCAGAATGGCCGCGGGCGACGGCCGTCTCACGATGGAGGAGCTCGACCAGCGGCTCGAGGTGGCGCTGGGAGCACGCACGTACGGCGAGCTCGAAGCCGTCCTGCGAGACCTGCCGCCCGCCGCCGGCGCGGCCCGGGTGCCCGCCCCGGCGCCCAAGGAGCTCATCCGGCTGAAGGCCACCAGCGGCCAGATCCGGCGGGACGGGGCGTGGGCGGTGCCGAGCCGCCTGGAGGTGGAGATCGCCAGCGGGTCCGCGGTCCTCGACTTCACCCAGGCCCTCATCACGCAGCCGGCCTTGGACCTCTCGGTGGCGGTCGGCAGCGGCCAGTTGTCGCTGATCGTGCCGCCCGACGTGGCGGTGGACGTCGGCAGCGTCACGGTTCGCAGCGGCAGCGTCCGGCAGCGCGTGCGGCTCGACCCCGGCACGCCGGTCAGACTGATGGTCACCGTTTCGGGCTCGGTGAAGAGCGGGAGCGTCGTCGTCCGGCGACCGCGCCGCAGCTTCTGGGACTGGCTGCGCCGCCGCCCGCTCCCCTGAGGGTCCGCACCGGCCTGCGAGCGGGATTCCGCGGAGCGCCGCACGGGAGAGGGACTCCGCCCGAGGATTGACGGCGCCCAGGGATTGACGGCGGCCGAGGATTGACGGCGGCCCGAACACATCTGGCATGCTGGGGAGGCATGACCATGGATGTCAGGTACAACCCCGTTGTCGGCTGGCTGTTCATCGTCCTGGGCGGTGTGGGTGCGGTTCTCCAGGTCTGGCTGCTCCTCCTCGGAAGCTTCTCCGTCTTCATCATCTTCTCGGTGTTCTTCCTGATCGCCGGCGCCGTCTCACTCCGCAGGACGTACTTCTCCGTCTATCCCGGCGGAGCCACGACGTACGCCATGATCGGCCCGGCCAAGCGCGACTTCTCCGTCGGCGACCGGCAGCCGCTGACCCTGGAGGGCGGCCGCCTGGTCGTCCGGCTGGAGAACGGCAAACGCAGGACGGTCGGCTCCCGCGCCATGTCCCACCCCGCCGACTGGAAGAGGCTGGCCGCCGCCATGAACGGGTGAATCAGGCCAGGGCGTACATCCGGATGGCGACGACGTCGCTCGCCGCCTCGCGGGCGAGACCGACGAAGACGGTCTCGGCGAGCCACCGGTGCGCCGGCGCGTCGGTGCGGAAGGCCGGCGACGTGCGGTAGTACACGCCGGCGCGGGACACCTGGAGGTCACCGTCGTACTGGTCGGGACACTGCGTGCCTTCGTGGTAGTACCCGCGGTTGACGATGTCGATGACCGCGCCGTCCTCCGCCTGGAGGAGGTAGCGGGCGTCCAGCTCGCAGACGCGACCGCGCATGTTCGACCAGTCGCCGCCGCCGGGCAGGACGGTCCCGCGCAGCAGCGGGCCCTCGACGGTGCCGCCGACGATCGGGGTGAACTCGGTCCTCTCGCCGTCTCCGTGCCCGACGTGCAGGGTGGGGGCGAGATGGGCGCGGATCTCGAACGCGAAGGTCAGCGCGGGGGCGAACGGGGCGCGGCCCTCAGGCGCGTTCGGCTCCGTGGAAATGGCGTCGGACATGTTCGGCTCCATGGGTGTGTGCGGATTCGAGGAGTTCCCCGGGACGGACGACGGCGGCCGCGTCAGGGATTGCCGCTGCGGCGCTCGCGCGCCTGGCGGAGCTGGTCGGGCTGCCACCTGCCGATGCGCAGGCAGGAGGGCCGGGAACCGCCCAGGATGATCTCCCTGGTGACCGGCTCGCCGGGCAGGCTGCTCCACGGATCGGCTCCGGCGGGGCACTCGGCGACGTACTCGGGGAAGTCGCTGCTCATGACGTCGAGCGCGAGGCGGTGCCCGGCACGCAGCCGGTAGGCGATGCTCTGCAGGTCCACGACGGCGTCCTCGCCGTCCAGCGGCACGTCGAGCCGGATCTGTCCCTTGGCGACGAGGAACGCGCCGCCGCCGGGCGCCACGTCCAGCAGGCGCGCGTGGACGTGCGCGCCCGCGGGGGCCCTGAGCCGCAGCAGCAGGGTCACCGCGCCGACCAGGTCGGCGTCCTCGCCGGTGGCGGGCCCGGTGAAGCGGAGCACGTCCCCGCGCCGCCCGACGGCGCTCAGGTCGGAGCGGTCGAACAGGGCCGCGAAGGGGTTGGCACCGACCGAGGGGACCAGGTCGGACGGGTCGTGGGTCCACCGCAGCGAACCCGCCTCCGGGGCCGCCTCGGTGGCCAGGACGGGCACGGGGTCCGAGGACAGGTGGTACTCCAGGTCGGACGCCTGCCGGGGCGGCCAGACGTCGCTCTCGCCCCACCCGCCGTGGCAGACCTCGTAGCGCACCCGGGGCAGCGCCGCCAGGTCGCCGGAGCGGCCGAGGACGGCGTCGAAGAACTCGACCGCGGGGTCCAGGTACCGGGGCAGCATCCGGTCGAGGGCGGCGGGGTCGGCACCGTGGTCGGAGCCCGGGGTGACCGGGGCGTCGCCCAGCCGGTAGTTCTCGTGGTCGATGGCCTCCAGGCGGAGGTAGAGGCGCTCGGCCCACTCCGGCTCCCGCGACAGGGCGCGGACGTCGTGCCAGGACCAGATCGCGCAGTTGTCGAACCAGCCGATCGTGTACAGGGCCGGGACGGGAGGGCTCTCCAGCAGCGCCTTCAGCGGGGGCGGGACGAACCGGGACCCGCCGGTGAACTCGGCGTCGAAGTTGGGTGAGCGCTTCCCGAGCAGCTCGAAGAACTCCTCGAACGTCGCCCGCAGCGGGCGGCGGCCCCAGTCGGGCGCCCACTCGTAGCGGTCGGCGTCCACGTAGTGGGAGGCGAAGTAGAACTTGCGGGCCGTCTGCTCGACGTCCCGTGTGCCGTCGCCGTACTCCAGCACCATCGAGAGCTGGGACCCCGTGACGCGCGGCGCGATGGCCTTCAGCGCGGGGTGGCCGCCGATGGCCGCGGCGATGGTGGTGTAGCCGTAGTAGGAGTCCCCCCACATGACGACGTCCCCGTCGCACCACGGCTGCTCCGTGATCCACTGGATCGTGTCGCGGCCGTCGTCGGCCTCGTGGAGGCCGAACTCGGCCGCCCCCTCCGACCGGTACTTGCCCCGGACGTCCTGGACCACGACGTGGTAGCCCCTGGCCAGGAAGTAGCGGCTGACGACGGGCATGAAGCAGTAGACGCCGTTCTTGTCGTACGGCAGGCGGACCAGCACGACGGCGTTCGGGCGCGCCCCGGCCGGATCCGCCGCGCCGGCGAGATAGACGTCGGCGGCCAGCCGGACCCCGTCCCGCATGGGGATCATGACCTGCTCGGCGTCCTGGGGCACGGCGGCCGGGCCTGTCTTCTTTATGGTCAGCACGTGGTGTCTCCGTGGTTGTAGAGAGAAGCGGTGGAGCGGCTCAGAGCAGGTCGAGCGCGCGGCGGTCCCGGGCCACCCGGTCGAGGTCCCAGCCCGGTGAGGGGATCGAGTCGAGCAGCAGCCGGGTGTAGGGGTGCCGGGGACTGCGCAGGATCTGCTCGGTCTCGCCGCGCTCGACGATGCGGCCGTGCCGCATCACGATGGCGGTGTCGGTGATGTAGCGGACGACCGCCAGGTCGTGGCTGACGAAGACGTACGAGATGCCGGTGTCCCTGCGCAGGTCGTCGAGCAGGGTGAGGATCTGCGCCTGGATGGAGACGTCGAGCGCGGCCACCGCCTCGTCCAGCACCAGGACGCGCGGCGCGACGCCGAGCGCGCGGGCGATCGCGGCCCGCTGCCGCTGCCCGCCCGACAGGTCGCGCGGGAGCGACTGCCCCGCCCGGCTGCTGAGCCCGACCTGGTCCAGGAGCTCGTCGACGCGGGCCCGGTGCTCCTTCCTGGAGCCCGGCGCGTGCAGCCGCATGGGTTCGGCGATGGACTGGGCGATGGTCTGGCGCGGGTCGAAGGAGCCGTAGGGGTCCTGGAAGATCATCTGAAGCCGGCGCGCCTGCCGGAGGCGTGCGCGGCGCGAATGCCCCTCGACGGCCCTGCCGTCGAGGGTGACGGTCCCGGAGGTCGGCTGCTCCAGCCCGGCGAGGATGCGGGCCGTGGTCGTCTTGCCCGACCCCGACTCGCCGACGATCCCGAGCGAGGCGCCGGGCATCAGCTCGAAGCTCACGTCGTCGACCGCGGTGACGTGGCCGAACCTCTTCACCAGGGACGTCGCACTCAGCACGGGTGCTTTCACGGCGTCACCCGTGCTCATGGCGTCACCCGTGCTCATGGCGTCACCCGTGCTCATGGCGTCACCTGTTCCGGACGGAGGCACGCGACGAGCGACGTCCCGTGCGGGCGGTGGGCGGGCACGGTCTCGGCGCACTCGTCGCCGGCGAGCGGGCAGCGGTCGCGGAACGCGCAGCCCGACGGCGCTTCGGCGAGTGCCCGCGGGCGTCCCCTGATCGCCTTGATCTCCGCTCTGCCGCCGTGCACGGACGGGCTCGCCTCCAGCAGCGCCCTGGTGTACGGATGGGCGGGTGCGCCGAAGAGCGAGGCGCCTGCGGACTCCTCCACGATGCGGCCGGCGTACATGACGTAGACGCGGTCGCAGATGGCGGCGGCGAGGTCGAGGTCGTGCGTGACGAAGAGCATGCCGGTGCCGTGGGCCCGCTGCATCTCCTTCAGCAGTCCGATCACCTCGGCCTGGGTGGTGACGTCGAGGGCGGTGGTGGGCTCGTCGGCCAGGAGCAGCTCCGGTTCCGTCGACAGCGCTCCGGCGATCACGACCCGCTGGAGCATGCCTCCGGAGAACTCGTGCGGGAAGCGCCCCATCGCGCCCTTCGGATCGCGGATGCCGACCTGGCCGAGCAGGTCCAGCGCCTGCTCGGCGGCCCCGCGCGCGGGCACGCCGCGCGCCCGCAGCCCCTCGGTGAGGTAGTCGCCGATGCGGCGTACCGGGTTGATCGAGGCCCGCGGGTCCTGGAAGATCATCGAGACCCGGGTGCGCCGCAGGTCGCGCAGTTCCCTGTACCCGGCGGCGAGCACGTCGACGCCGGAGACCGTGACGCCGCCGGTGGCGCGCGCACCGCGGGGCAGCATGCCCAGGGCGCTCCGGGCGGTCAGCGACTTGCCCGAGCCGGACTCTCCGACCAGGCCGACGGTCTCCCCCCGCCCCACCCTGACGGTGACGTCGGCGAGCAGGGGGATCTCACTCTCTCCGGTGCCGACGGCGAGGCTCAGCCGGGAGATGCCGAGGGCGTCCCGCCGGGTCCCGGCTCCCCCGTCCGGGGCCTCCTCGCGCGCCGGCGTCTTCTTCGCGAGCACCTTCACGCTCCCTCACTCTGCTTGCGGCCGATGGACCCGCCGAGGTGCTCGCCCAGCACGTTGACGCTCACGACGGTCAGCAGGACCGCGAGACCGGGCAGCAGCCCGCTCCACGGCTCGCCCTGCAGGATGGCGCTGCGCGCCTGGCTGATCATCGAGCCCCAGTCCGCGTCCGGCGGCCGGACGCCGAGCCCCAGGTAGGACAGGGCCGCCAGGTCCACCAGCGCGTATCCGAAGGCCAGGGTGCTCTGCGCGATGAGAACCGGCATCACGTTGGGCAGCAGGTGGCGGAGCGTCACCCACAGCTCGCCGAAGCCCATGACGCGGTAGCTCTCCATGTACGGCCGCGCCCCCTCCTGGATCGCCACGCTGCGCACGACGCGGCCCACGAAGGGCGTGTAGCTGACGGCCAGGGCGCAGATGGGGGCGGTGAGCCCCGGCCCGGACACCGCCACGACGAGCATCGCCAGCAGCAGGCTGGGGAAGGCGAAGACGATGTCCATGCCGCGCGAGACCACCGCGTCGGCCCAGCCTCCCGCACGGGCGGCGAGCAGGCCGAGCGCGATCCCGAGCACCCCCGACAGCAGCACCACGCCCAGGGGCGCGAGCAGGGAGAGCCGGGCGCCGTACATGACCCTGGACAGCACGTCCCGGCCGGTGGAGTCGGTGCCCAGCCAGTGCCCCTCGGTGCCCGGGGGCAGCAGGGAGTCCAGCAGGCTCGTGGCGTCCGGGGAATGCGGCGCGAGCACGGGGGCCAGCAGCCCCGCGACGGCGACGAGGAGCAGGAACCCGGCCGCGAACGGGACGATGAGCGGCCGGCGCCGTCCTCTTCTGGCGCTCCGTGCCCGGAGCGCGGGAATCGTCAGGGTCATCGGCCGGCTCCTCCCAGCGCCACGCGCGGATCGATGAACGGCATCGCCAGGTCCACCAGCGTGTTGACGACCACGAACAGCAGGACCGCGATGAGGGCGATGCCCTGCACGACGGGGAAGTCCCGCCGTGACACGGAGCTGACCAGCAGGGAGCCGACGCCGTCCAGGCCGAACGCGGTCTCGACGACGGCGGTGCCGACGAACAGGCTCGCGAACAGCAGGCCGACGATCGTGAGCATGGGCGCGAGCGCGTTGCGCACCACGTGCCTGCGGATCACGGCGGCGGCGCCCACCCCGCGGCTGCGCGCCACCTCCACGTGCTCGCGGCGCAGCTCCTCGGCGAACGCCGCGTTGCCGACCCGGGCCAGGACGCCGAAGGCGACGATCGCCATGGCGACCGCGGGCAGGGTCAGGTGCCACAGCCGGTCGGCCAGGCCGGTTCCCGCGCCGGTGGCGGGGAACCAGCCGAGGCCGACCGAGAAGAGCGCCAGGAGCCCGATGGCCGACACGAACGTCGGCGTGGCGGTGGTGACCGCCGCCGCCATGCCCGCCGCCCGGTTGACCAGGCCGCCCTTGACCGCGGACACCAGCGCCACCGCGAGGCCGGACACGACCGCCAGGACCGCCGAGTACAGGATCAGCGGGCCGGACACCCCGAGCCGGTTCGTGATGAGGGAGGTGACGCTGGTCTGGTAGTTCGTCGACATTCCGAAGTCCAGGCGGAGCGCGTCGCCGATCCACGCCAGGTACCCCTGCACGAAGCCCCGGTCGAGCCCGTGGCGGTGGCGCAGCGCCTCGATCTGGTCCGGGGTGAGGCGGCGGCCGCCGGTCATCGCCAGGACCGGGTCCCCGGGGACCAGCCGGAGCGCGCCGTAGATCAGGACCGACGCGAGCAGGACGGTGAGGATCCCGCCGAGGACGCGCTTGCCGATCCAGCCTGCGAACGCGCGCTTCCCGGCCCGGTCCGCACGTGTGCGCTTCATCGTCACTTCCCGCCGAGGGTGGTCGCCCACGGCGTGTTGAGGTAGCTCTGCCGCGGGACGAGGCCGGTCAGCTCCGGCCCGTAGTAGACGTTGACGTACTGCGTCGCGATCGGGATGTTGATCAGGTCCTCGGCCATGATGCTCTGCGCCTTGGCCACCTCGCGGGCGCGGGCGTCGGGGTCCTCGGTCGTCATCGCGGTGAGGATCGCGGTGTCGTACTCCTTGTTCTCGTATCCGGGGAAGTTGTAGAAGCTGCCGCTGGTGAAGAACTGGTAGTACGAGAGCGGCTCGGGGAAGTCGAGATAGCCGGTCACCAGGAAGAGGTCCAGGCCCGCGCGCGCCTGCGGGGCGGCGAAGACCGCACCGAACTGCTCGCCGGTGAGCGGCTTCAGCTCGATGGTCATGCCCGCCTGGGTGGCGGCGTCGGCGATCGCGGTGGCGATCCGGGTCTCCTCCTCGCTGGCCGTCAGGTAGGCCAGGACGATCTTCTCCTTGGCCCTGGCGGACCGGCCGACGAGGGCCTTGGCCTTCTCCAGGTCCTGGACCGGCTCGGGCAGCCTGTCGTACTCCGCCTGGAAGATCTCCTTGCCGTAGCCCCAGGCCGCCGGCGGGACCAGGGCGCGCAGCGGCTGCGCCGTCCCCCGGTAGACCGAGCCGATGATGCCCTTGTAGTCGATCAGGGCCTGCAGGGCCTGCCGGGTGGCGGGGTCGGAGAGCGCGCCGTCCGGGTTGAGCACCGCCAGGAACGTGGGCGACAGGCTCGTGCCGAACAGCATGTTGCCCTTGGCCGCGAGCTGCTCGTGGGCGGCGCGCGGGACGATGAACTGGCCGTCCACGTCACCGCTGGCCAGCGCCGCGGTCTGGGCGGAGGGGTCGGCGACGAAGGTGAAGCGCAGGTCCTTGATCCTGGGCTTGACCGCGGTGTTCCACCAGGCGTCGTTGCGGGTCAGCGTGATGTCCTGGCCCTGGGTCCAGGAGCCGTACTTGTAGGGGCCGGTGCACATCACGCCGCTCTTGGCGGTGCCGAAGTCCCGGCCGGCGGCCTCGGCGAAGGCCTTCTGCACGACGAAGAAGGAGGGCATGGCGAAGAAGTTCGGGACCATGACGTCCGGCTTCTTCAGCTTGACGGTGATCTCGCCGTCGCCGGTGGCCTCGATGGTGTCCAGGTTCACCGCCCAGCCGATCCAGGACGAGCCGAGCTCGGGGTCGAGGATGCGCCGGACGCTGTAGACCACGTCCTCGGCGGTGACCGGCTCGCCGTCCCAGAACGTCGCGCCCTCGCGCAGGCCGATCACGTAGGTGAGCGGGTCCGGGTGGGTGAACCCGGTGGCCAGGGCGGGCTGGAGCCGGTAGTCCGGACCGAGGGTGAACAGACCCTCGCACATGTTGGCCACGATCGTGCTGATCGACTCGACGCCGGCCATGGAGGGGTCCAGCGTGGCGGGCTCGCCCGTGGCGAGGTTCCAGGTGACGGCGTCGACGTCCCTGGTCGGGGCCGGGACGGACGTGGTGACGGTCGGGGCGACCGCCTGCTCGGCGGCCGGGCCGCCGCTGCCGGGCGCCGCCGAGCAGGCGGCGAGCGTGCAGGCACCGGCGAGGACCGCGGCGAGCGCGGCCAGGCGGGGACGTGTCATAGGGGGACCCTTCGTGCGTGATGCGAATGCGGGCCGAGACGATCTGCGTCGCCGAATGAGGGGCTGATCCCGGCTGCGGCGGTGAGGCGCGAGGCGATCAACCTGCCGCGTCTGCGCGGTGGAGGTGAGTGGACCCGATACCCGGGTCGTGCCACTTAGCGTGATTGCTCACGAATTGATTGTCAATACTGCAAAACAAAAATAAGTGAGCGGGAGACATACGGCGGACGCCTCACCCCGACGGGCGGGACGCCGGCACCGCCGGACCGGTGGATTCCCACGTCAGGACCCGTGACCGCCCTCGGGAAAAACACGTGAAAGCCCATTCGAAGACGGGTCGCGGCACCGGCGGGACCGGTCGCCTCCCGAGCTCCCCGAATCGATCACGGTGCTATGCTGGAAAGTGAGTTGATTGTTATAAATGAAAAACTATTGACGAAGGGAATCGAGTGGGGAGGCCGAGCCTCGCCGAGCAGCGGCGAAAGCAGATCCTGCGGGCGGCCGCCCAGTCAGTGGCCGCCCACGGCCTGGCCGGGAGCACGCAGGAGCGGATCGCGGCCGCGGCCGGCATGAGCCGCTCGCACATCCGGCACTACGTGGGCAACCGCGACCAGCTCATCGACGCCCTGTGGGACCACGTCATCACGCCGTACTTCGAGGCGATGCACACCGCCCTGGCGGACAGCGCGCCGGACGCGCGGCTGCGCGCGCTCGTGGACTTCCTCTTCGGACCGCAGATGGCGCGCAACGAGGACGACCTCGTCATCGAGGCGCTCATCAGCGGGGCGATGCACGACGTCCGGCTCCGCGGCCGGATCTACGACAGCTACGGCCGGCTGGAACGCGAGATCGCCAAGACGATCCGCGAGGCGGTGCCCGGCTGCGAGTCGGCCGAGAGCCTGCAACTCGCCTACGCCCTCATCTGCATGGCCTTCGGCCATTCCACCCTCGCGCCGCTGCCGTTCCCCGCATCGCGCCACGCGGGGATGAAGGCCCTGGCCGCCCAGATGATCGAGGCACTCCGGGCGGACCGCACCGAGCAGTCCGCGGAGCTCTGAGACGGGGCGGCCTCCGCGGGGAGGGGCCCCGGTCCTCGTCCGGCCGTCGCGCACCGGCCCGGCGGCGGAGCCGGCCGCCGTCTCCGGCACGCCGGCGCGGGCCGTGTACTCGTTCGCATCCATTCGCGGCACCTCTCTGCGGGACGGGAAGGGGGTCTACGCGCCCGCGGCCAGCAGGCGGACGAGCCGCTCGACGAGCGGGGTCACCCGCTCGCTGTTCCAGCGCTCGGGATCTTCCAGGCTGGACAGGTAGAAACCGCGGAAGACAAGGTGCAGGACGTCGGCGACGAACGCGGCGTCGGCCGCCCCCGCGTCGCGGGCGGCGTCGGCCAGCATGTCGCGGTTCTGCCGCGAGTCCTCGCGCAGAACCTGGAACGCCTCCGACTCCGGCCCGACGCGGCCGAGGACCTCCATGAAGAGCCGGCGCAGCACCTGGTCGTTGCCCTCGGTCGAGCACGCCCAGCGGACCACGGCGGACAGCCGCTCCCCCGCCGGGGCCTCCTCGACGACCTGCCCCACCTCCGCGTCCCAGGACGAGAGCGCGTGCTCGATGGCGTTGCGCAGCAGGGCCTCACGGGTGGGCAGGTAGTTGGTGACGAGCGTCGTGGAGCCGCCCACCCGCCTGGCCACGGCTCTTATGGTCACCCCGTCGATGCCCTCCGTCGCCACGATCTCCAAGGTGGCGCCGGCGATGGTCGCGAGGCGCTGGGCGATGTCAATCTCCACCGGCATGGCGGCAGGGTAACGAGAGAGCGGCCGGATATACAACACCGTTGTACATCAACGTTGCATGACGTACCCTCCTCGACATCACCGTTGCGAACCCGCCCGCGGCCGTCGAGCGCCGTCGGCGGTCGCCGTCGCCCCGGCACGGGCAGGGGCCCCCATTCATGATCGCCTAGGAGCAGGCATGGAACTCTGGCAGTTGTCCGCGACTCGCCTCGCGGCGGGAATCCGGACCCGGGAGATCTCAGCGGTCGACGTCGCGGAGTCCTGCCTGCGCAGGATCGACCAGCTCAACCCCACGCTGAACGCCCTCGTCGACGTCCGCCCCGAGGAGGCCCTGGCCGACGCGCGCCGGGCCGACGCCGCGGTCGCCGCCGGCGAGGCCCTCGGCCCGCTGCACGGGGTGCCGGTCTCCACCAAGATCAACACGCCGCAGAAGGGCCGCCTGATGAGCCACGGGCTCGCGGCCCTGGCCGGCGCGACGGCCGCCGAGGACGACGCGTGCGTCAGCGCCCTGCGGAGCGCGGGCGCGGTCCTCCTCGGCCGGAGCAACGCACCGGCGTTCTCGGTGCGCTGGTTCTCCACCAACGACGCGCACGGCAGGACCCTCAACCCGTGGAGCGCGGGCCACACGCCCGGCGGCTCCAGCGGCGGCGCGGCCAGCTCCCTCGCCGCCGGCATGACGCCGCTGGCGCAGGGCAACGACATCGGCGGGTCGATCCGCTTCCCCGCGGCGTGCTGCGGCGTGGTCGGCATCCGCCCGACGGTCGGCCTGGTGTCCAACTGGACGGCGCCCGAGGACACCGCGATCGAGGGCCCCCTCACCTTCCAGGCCTGGGCGGTGCAGGGCCCGCTGGGCAGGAACGTGGCCGACGCGCGCCTGGCCCTGCGGGTGATGGCCGGCGCCGACCTGCGCGACCCGTTCGGCGTTCCCGCGCTGCCCGAGGCCGCGCCGCCGGCGGGACCGGTCCGTGTCGGGCTCGTCCGGGACGTGGGCATCGCCAAGCCGCACCCGTCGGTCGACGACGCCCTGGACAGCGCGGCGCGGTGGCTGGCCGACGCGGGCTACGAGGTGGAGGAGCTGGAGCTGCCGCTGCTCGCCGAGGCGTCGCGGCTGTGGTCCCTGCTGCTGTTCGAGGACATGCGGCCCGGCCTGCCCGGCATGCTGCACATGGGCGACGAGGGGCTGCGCGTCCACATGGGCTACGCCTACGAGTACGCCGCGGAGCTGTGGGGCGACAGGCCCGACCTCGCGGCCTACATCCAGGGCTGGGCCCGCCGGGCGACGCTCATCACCCGGCTCCAGGAACTGCTGGGCAGGGACCGGATCCTGCTGACCCCGGTCTCGGCCGAACCGCCCTTCGAGCAGGACGCCGACATCGACGACCCGGTGCGCGGACGGGCCGTCGTCGCGGCGCAGTGGCCGATGACCGCCCTGCCGGTCCTGGGATTCCCCGGTGTCTCCGTGCCGGCCGGGCTGGCGGACGGGCTCCCGATCGGCGTCCAGCTCATCGGCGGGCGGTTCGCGGAGGACGTCATCCTCGACGCCGCCCAGGCGATCGAGGACCGGGCGCCCCGGCTCACCCCGGCCCTGTGAGGAGCCGCGTCCCACCGCTGAAGCGCTGACGTCCCGCCGCCGGGCGTCATCCGCGGCGGGCGCGCGGTTGTGCCGCCGGCCGTCCCCTCGACGATTGGAACCGCCCGAATGACCCACGCCCCCGCCGATCTGCTGTTCACCGGCGGCCCCGTCCTGACCGTGGACTCCGCCCGCACGCGGGCGACCGGCCTGGCCGTCCGCGGCGGCCGCGTCGTCGCCGTCGGGCACGACGAGATCAAGGATCTGGCCGGTCCCCGTACCGAGGTCGTCGACCTGCGGGGGCGGCTGCTGCTGCCCGGATTCCAGGACGCCCACGTCCACGCCGTGATGGGCGGGGTCGAGCTGGGGCAGTGCGACCTGTCCGGCACCACCGACCCGCGCGAGTACGTGCGCCGCGTCCGCGCGTACGCCGAGGCGCACCCCGGCAGGGAGTGGATCACCGGCGGCGGCTGGTCCATGGAGAGCTTCCACGGCGGCGTGCCCGCCCGCGACCTGCTCGACGCGGCCGTACCCGACCGGCCCGTCTACCTCGTCAACCGCGACCACCACGGGGCCTGGGTCAACAGCCGGGCACTGGAGCTGGCCGGGATCACCGCGCGCACCCCGGATCCGGCCGACGGGCGCATCGAACGGGACGCCGGGGGAACCCCGGCCGGAACGCTCCAGGAAGGGGCCATGGCCCTGGTCGGCGCCCTCGTGCCCGCCCTGACCGCCGCCGACCGCCTGGCCGGGCTGCTGCGCGCGCAGGAACTGCTGCACGGCCTCGGCGTCACCGCCTGGCAGGACGCGCTGCTGGCCGGTTCCGACGGCTACCCCGACCCCTCCGACGCCTACCTCACCGCCGCCCGCGACGGCCTGCTCACCGCGACCGTCGTCGGCGCGCTCTGGTGGGCCAGGGGACGGGGAGCCGAGCAGATCCCGGAGCTGCTGGAGCGGCGGGACCGGCTCACCCACGGCCGGCTGCGCTGCGACACCGTCAAGATCATGCAGGACGGCGTCGCGGAGAACTTCACCGCCGCGATGACCGCCCCCTACCTGGACGCCTGCGGCTGCGCCACCGGCAACAGCGGCATCAGCTTCATCGACCCGGAAGCGCTCGAGGAGTACGTCACCGCGCTCGACGCGCTCGATTTCCAGGTGCACTTCCACGCCCTGGGCGACCGGGCCGTCCGCGAGGCGCTGAACGCCGTACAGGCCGCCCGTGCCGCCAACGGGTGGCGGGACACCCGCCCGCACCTGGCCCACCTCCAGGTCGTGCACCCCGACGACCTGCCGCGGTTCCGGACGCTGGGCGCGACCGCCAACCTCCAGCCGCTGTGGGCGGTCCACGAGCCCCAGATGGACGAGCTGACCATCCCCTTCCTGGGTCCCGAACGCGCCGCGCGGCAGTACCCGTTCGGCGATCTCCTCAGGGCCGGGGCCGTACTGGCGGCCGGGAGCGACTGGCCCGTCAGCAGCCCCGACCCCCTGCACGGGGTCCACGTCGCCGTCAACCGCGTCGCGCCCGGCTGCGACACCAGGCCCTTCCTGCCCGGGCAGGCCCTCGACCTCGCCACCGCGCTGGCCGCCTACACCGCGGGCTCCGCCTACGTGAACCGCCTCGACGACACCGGCAGCCTGCGCCCCGGCAACCGGGCCGATCTCGTCGTCCTGGACCGCGATCCCTTCGACGGCCCCGCCGAGGCGATCGCGGAGACCCGGGTCGCCCTGACCTACGTCGGCGGGACCCGCGTCCACGCGGCTCCCGACGCCTGACCGGCCGCGGCGCGCCCGCCGCCGTCACTCCACCGGCGCGGGAGCGGACGCGTCCCGGCTCCCTGGGGGCGTCGGGACGGTGTCCAGGGTGCTCACGGCCCGCTCTCGCGAAGGGGTGTCGTAGCGGTGGGACAGGGTGCGGAAGACCTGCTCGGCGCGGATGGCGGGCCAGTCGGCCGGCAGGTGCTCGGCGGGCAGGCGGGGATCGGAGCGCACCAGCTGAAGCCAGTCGTTGTGCAGCAGCAACTGGCGGGTGAAGTCGTCGGGGGCGGCCGGCGCGGGACCGGGGTGGTCCCAGCGGTCCAGGAAGGCGCGGTAGCGGGCGGCGATGCCGGCGGTGTCGAACGCGCGGTGGGCGAGCTGGGCGGCCTCGGTCGGCTCCGCGGCGTGGGCCCTCATCACGTTGAGGTGGCCGTCCAGCCCGAGTCCTTCGACCACCCGGGGGACGTCGACGTGGCCGGGTGCGATCCACAGGCCGTTCTGCAGGGAGCCGAATCCCGCCCACACCAGGCGGGTGCGCAGGTCGTGCCGCTGACGGCGCCAGGCCTCCGGCAGGGAGAAGCCGACCAGGGTCCAGGTGCCGTCCCAGTCGCGGTTGACCGCCCCCGCGCTCCAGATGCGGTCATGACCGTCACGCAGGACGGCGTCGGAACGGCCGGTGAGCCCGAAGTACATCTTCCGGCCCCGGCGGTGACGGGCCAGCAGGTCCCGCCGCACCATGCGGGCCAGGGTCGCGCGGACCGCCTCCTCCGAGACGCCCACCCGGGCCAGCACGTCGATGACGCTGCCCGAGTAGACCGCGACGTCCCGGCCGAGGACGTGCAGGCCGAGAAAGCTCAGCAGCAGGGACTGCGGCCGCAGGGAGCCCGCCTGCTCGTCTCCCGCGGCCTCGTCGTCCCTGATCACGGTGTCCGTTGTCGTCACGCGGCAAGTGTAGGACCGCCAGCAAAATTCTGCACTTTATTGACTGCCGACACAGAAGTGTCTAACGTCTGAGGCCGGTACCCGTGAGATGAGGAGCCCCCGAGTGGATCTGACAGGGAGAACGGCGGTCGTCACCGGCAGCGGGCGCGGCCTGGGGTTCGCCTACGCCTCCGCGCTCGCCGCGGCCGGCGCGGCCGTCGTGGTCAACGACGTGGACGCCGCGGCCGCCGGGCGCGCGGTCGAGGAGATCACCGCCGCCGGCGGCCGGGCCGTCGCCGAGGTGGCGCCGGTCGGCACCGCCGAGACCGCGCAGGCGCTGGTGGACCGCGCGGTCGACGCCTTCGGCCGGCTGGACGTCATGGTCGCCAACGCGGGCATCCTGCGCGACCGGGTGCTGTGGAAGATGTCGGACGAGGACTTCGACGACGTGGTCCGCGTGCACCTGCGCGGCACGTTCACCTGCGCGCGGGCCGCCGCCGTACGGATGCGCGAGCAGGGCGGGGGCGGCCGCATCATCACCGCCTGCTCCCCGGCGGGCCAGCGGGGCAATTTCGGGCAGACCAACTACGCCGCGGCCAAGGCCGGCATCGCGGCGATGACCCGCACCTGGGCGCTGGAGCTGGCCCGGGCGGACATCACGGTCAACGCGATCGTCCCGATCGCCGCGACCGAGATGACCCGCACCATCCCGGCCTTCGCCCCCCACATCGACGCGCTGGAGACCGACGGCACGCCGCTGCCGGACCGGCTGCGCAAGGCCGAGGGCTTCGGCACCGCCGAGGACGTCGCCGGGCTGGTCGTCTTCCTCGCCTCCGACGCCGCCTCCGGCGTCACCGGCCAGTGCGTGGGCATCGGGGGCGACAGGCTCGCCCTGTGGTCGCACCCGCAGGAGATCGTCACCGCCTACGCCGACGGCGGCTGGACCGCCGACGCGATCGCCGCGACCTGGTCCGCCTCGGTCGGCCGCGAGCCGCAGAGCTACGGCATCCCCGCCCCGCAGGCGTCCGGCGCCTGACCCCCTCCCGTGAAAGGAGCCGACGATGACGCCACTCGACCTGGACGACCTCGTCGCCATCGACGTGCACACCCACGCGGAGGTCTCCGCGGACGGGCACTCGTCGCTGAGCCCGCAGCTCTCGGCCGCCTCCGCCCGCTACTTCAAGGTGCACGGCACCCGGGAACCCACCATTCCCGAGATGGCGGCCTACTACCGCGAGCGGAAGATGGCCGCGGTGGTGTTCACCGTGGACGCCGAGACCGCCACCGGGCACCCGCCGATCGCCAACGAGGAGGTCGCGACCGCCTGCGCCGAGCACGCCGACGTGCTGATCCCCTTCGCCAGCATCGACCCCTGGCGCGGCCGGGCCGGCGCCCGGCAGGCCCGGCGGCTGGTGGAGGAGTACGGCGTGCGCGGCTTCAAGTTCCATCCGAGCATCCAGAACTTCTCCCCCGACGACCCGATCGCCTACCCGCTGTACGAGGCCATCGAGGAGCTCGGCGTCCCCGCGCTGTTCCACACCGGGCAGACCGGCATCGGCGCCGGGCTCCCCGGCGGGGGCGGCATCCGGCTGAAGCACTCCAACCCCATGCTGGTCGACGACGTGGCCGTGGACTTCCCCGAACTGCGCATCATCCTGGCGCACCCGTCCTTCCCCTGGCAGGACGAGGCGCTCGCGGTCGCCACGCACAAGCCGTACGTCTACATCGACCTGTCGGGCTGGTCGCCGAAGTACTTCCCGCCGCAGCTCGTCCGCTACGCCAACACGCTGCTGAAGGACAAGGTGCTGTTCGGCTCCGACTACCCGGTCATCTCCCCCGACCGGTGGCTGGCCGACTTCGCCGGACTCGACATCAAGCCCGAGGTCCGGCCCCTGATCCTCAAGGACAACGCGGCCCGGCTGCTCGGCCTGGGCAAGAGCTGATCAGGAGGAGCCATGCACAACCAGGGCATCGGGTCGTGGCCGGCCCGCCGGGCCCGCAGGACTCCCGACCGGATCGCCGTCGTGCACGAGGGCCACCAGGTGACCTACCGGGAGCTGCACGAGCGGGTGCTGCGCCTGGCGCACGCCCTGCGCGGCCTGGGGGTGGGCCGCGGTGACCGGGTCGCCTATCTGGGGCCCAACCACCCCGCCTTCCTGGAGACGCTGTTCGCCGCCGGAGCGCTCGGGGCGGTGTTCGTCCCGCTCAACACCCGGCTGGCCGTACCGGAGCTGGCCTTCAACCTGTCCGACTCCGGCACCTCGGTTCTCGTCCACGCCCCGTCCGAGACGGCCGAGGCGCTGGACGTCCCCCACCGCGTCCCGCTGGACGGCTACGAGCGGCTGATCTCCGGCGCCGGCCCCGAGCCGGTCGACGAGCCGGTGTCCCCCAGCGACCCCTGCATGATCATGTACACCTCGGGGACGACCGGCCGCCCCAAGGGGGCCGTGCTGTCGCACGCCAACATCACCTGGAACAGCGTCAACATCCTCATCGACGCCGACCTGGCCGCCGACGAGGTGACACTGGTGGTCGCCCCGCTGTTCCACACCGCGGGACTGAACATGACCTGCCTGCCCACGCTGCTCAAGGGCGGGCGGGTGGTGCTGCTCGGCGCGTTCGACCCCGGCCGCGTACTGGAGCTGATCGAGAGCGAACGGGTCACGCACATGTTCGGCGTGCCCACCATGTTCGACGCCATGGCCGCCCACCCCCGCTGGGGCGGGACCGACCTGGCGAGCCTGCGCACCCTCAACTGCGGCGGCGCGCCGGTCCCGATGCGCACCATCGAGGTCTACCTGGAGCGCGGCCTGGCCTTCAGCCAGGGGTACGGCATGACCGAGGCGTCCCCCGGCGTCCTGCTCCTGCCGCCGGGACAGGCCGTGGCCAAGGCCGGCTCGGCCGGGGTGCCGCACTTCTTCACCGACGTGCGCGTGGTGCGCTCCGACGGCCGCGACGCCGCACCGGGCGAGAAGGGGGAGATCGCCGTCCAGGGCCCCAACGTCATGACCGGCTACTGGGGCGCGCAGCCCCTCGCCCGCGGCGAGTGGCTGCGCACCGGGGACGTCGCCCAGCTGGACGAGGACGGTTACGCCTACATCGTCGACCGGGTCAAGGACATGTTCGTCTCCGGCGGGGAGAACGTCTACCCGGCCGAGGTCGAGAAGGCGATCCTGGACCACCCCGCCGTCGCCGACTGCGCCGTCATCGGCGTCCCCGACGCCACCTGGGGCGAGGTCGGCCGGGCCGTCGTCGTGCTCAGGCCGGACGCCGGCGCCACCGCCGACGACCTCCTGGGCTTCCTGCGGGGGCGGCTCGCCGCATACAAGATCCCCAAATCCGTGGTCTGGGCCGACGCGCTCCCCCGCAACCCCTCGGGCAAGATCCTCAAGCCCGAGGTCCGCGCCTCCTACACGCCCCCGACCCCCACCACCTGAGAGGACCTTCCACCATGCCTGCCACCGCACACGGACTCGACGAGCTGAAGGCCCTGGCCGGGACCGACCTCGGACGCACCGAGTGGCTGGAGATCACCCAGGACAGGGTGAACACCTTCGCCGACGCCACCGACGACCACCAGTGGATCCACACCGACCCGGAGAGGGCCGAGGACGGCCCGTTCGGCGCCCCGATCGCGCACGGCTACCTGACCCTGTCCCTGGTCATCCCCCTGTTCAACCGGCTCCTGCAGATCAGCGGCATCTCCATGAGCGTCAACTACGGCCTGGACAAGGTGCGCTTCCCCAGTCCCGTCCGCGTCGGCGCGAAGATCCGCCTGGGCGGCGTCGTGGACACGGTGGAGGAGGTCAAGGGCGGCGTGCAGATGCACCTGGCCTTCACTGTGGAGATCGACGGCGGCGACAAGCCGGCCTGCGTGGCCCGCGCCGTCTACCGCCACTACGCCTGACGCCCGCCCGTCCCGACGGCGCCGTGGCCGGTGTTCACCTCGGTGCGGTGAGACTCTCCGGTGTCCCGGTGGGCTTGGGGTCGAAGGTGACATCCGGGCGCGGAGAGGCCGGGCCCGCCGTCGGCGTCACCGTCGGACGCGGCGTACCCGTCGGACCCACCGTCGGCGTCACCGTCGGACGCGGCGTACTCGTCGGCGTGGCGCTGGCCGCCGCCCCGAAGGCGGGCACGCTCAGCGCCGTGGCCAGCGCGAGCAGCGCCGCCGCAGAAAGGATCTTTCCTGTGGGCATGGCGTCAGCATCGCCGTACCGGCTTGGATCTTGGTTGTAAGTGAAAGGTCCGCACGGAGGCCGGGCCCGCCCGGCATCACCCGGTGCCGGCGGAGGTGCGCGGGAAGGAGCGGCGGCCCGTACGGTCGGACGTGTGAGCATCGAAGATCGGAAGGTTCGTGCCGAGGAGAGGCGCGCCGGCCGCACCGGCCGGTGGCGCCGGAGCGGGGACGCGAGCCGGACGGCCCGGACGCGCGGACGGGTCCTCGCGCCGGCGGCCGTGCTGCTGGCCGTGCTGCTGGCGTTCCCCGGCGTCGTGCCCAACGCCGTGGGCAACCTCGGCAGTCTGCTGGAGACCTTCCTTCCCTGGGTCGGTCTGGCCGTTCCCGTGCTGATGGTCCTGGCGCTGCTGCGCCGCTCGACCGTCGCGATGGTGTCGCTGACGCTGCCCGCAGCGGTGTGGGCGGTCCTCTTCGGCGGACGGCTGCTCCCCGCCGATCAGGGGGCGGCTCACGACCTGACCGTGCTCCAGCACAACGTCGGCGACGAGAACCCGGATCCCGGAGGAACCGCGCGAGCCCTCGCCCGGGCCGGAGCCGATCTCATCGCCCTGGAGGAGCTGACGCCCGGCGCCCTGCCCGTCTACGAGGCCGTCCTCGCGCCCGGCCATCCCCACCACGCGGTCGTGGGCACCGTCGGCCTCTGGTCCAGATACCCCCTTGCGGACTCCCGGCCGGTGGACATCAGGCCCGCGGGCGTCGGAGGCGACTGGAACCGGGGGATGCGGTCCACCGTGCGAGCGCCGTCGGGCGACATGGCCGTCTACGTCGTCCACCTGCCCTCGGTCCGCATCCGGCTGCCGGACGGCTTCGGCTCCGCGTGGAGGGACGAGAGCGCCGCCGCGCTGGGCGCGGCCGTCGCCGAGGAAGAACTGGACAGGATCATCCTGCTGGGCGACTTCAACGGCACGCTCGATGACCGCGGCCTGACCCCGGTCACCTCCCGGACGACCCCGGCGGAGGGGGGTTTCGGCTTCAGCTGGCCCGCCGCCCTGCCCGTCGCCCGGATCGACCACGTCATGACCCGCGGGGCGACCCCCGTCGCCACCTGGACCCTGCCCGCCACCGGCAGCGACCACCTGCCGGTCGCCGCCCGCATCGCGTTCTGACGTCCACCGGCGGCCCCGGCTCGTCCTGCCGAGGCCGCCGGCCGTCCACCGCGGGTGCGGTCGCCCGGCGCCGGCGGCGGGTGTGCGCGCTCACCAGGAACGGCGGTCCTCACGATCACCGCGCTCGGTCTTCAGCCGGGTGGCCAGCGACGCCGC
>NZ_JACHJJ010000018.1 GCF_014203605.1 Thiemannella venezuelensis
GCGGGAGGGCGGCCGGGATGTTTTCCGGGGATTGCTGAGCGCGATGAATATTGCGCTCAGCAATCCCCGGGAACCGGGAAGCGTCCCCTCCGGGGAGGAAGGGGCTGCCCGGGTGGCAGCGGCCCGGGGCGGAGGCCTCACAGCCGTCCGTTGCGTTCCCGGACCGATAGGTACCGGACGTGGCGGGATCGAGAGGGCTTCACGCGCCGCGGTCCCGTCCCCTGAGGAGGGGACGGGACCGCGGCGGGGCCCGGAGCGCAGGGCGGATTCAGGGGTTCAGGGAGTGATGAACAGCGCGTCGCCGACGGTCCGCTCCCGGCCGTCGGAGGGGCGGTTGATGACCTTGTGGCCGACGACCATCGCGCTCGAACCGCCGCCGTCGAAGTTGATGGCCTGCTTGGCCCCGAGCCAGCGCATGATCTGCGCGGCCTCCACCATGGAGGCGCCGACGCTGACCCCCGGGTTGCGTCCGTCGACCGTCACCAGGATCAGCCCGCCGGACTTGCTGACGCCGACCATCGTGCGGGGGTGGCGGCGGAGCATCATGTTGACGGAGGCGTGCCCGTCGGCCGCCGCGGTGATCCGCACCCGGCCGTTCCTGACCAGCCCGACGCCTCCTCCCATCACGTACGTCTCCGGGGTCAGCGGTACGGCCTTGCGGGTCCGCAGGTCGATGACCTTGGTGTCGAGCTTCATGGTCCAGGTCGCCCAGGCGTGCTCGTGCAGCCAGTCGGCCATGGTGCCGGTGGCGTGGAGTACGTAGTGGCCGCGGGGGACGGCGCCGCCCGCGGCACGGGCCTTGACGATCTTCCCCTGGGCGTCGACCACGACCTCGGCCCCGCCGTCCGCGGCGGTCTTGGCACCGAACTCCTCGGTGTAGAGCACGATCTCCTCGGCTCCCGCAGCCCGGTTGACGCCATTGACCTCGATCTTCGCGCCGTCCGAGGAGATCGCGGTGACCGTGGTCTTCAACTCGGTGATCCGGGCCTTCCGGCCGGTGATGACGAGCCCGCTCCGACCGGGGACCGCCTCGCTGAGCAGTTTCCCGCCCACCACCGAGATGCCCACAGGGTCGCCCTGCAGGGCCCTGGCGGTGTGGATGTTGAAGAACCCGCCGTTGACGCCGGCGATGGCGTTGACCCGCTTGGACATGGAACCGGTGGTCTCGCGCTTGGCCACGCTGGATCCGACGCTGGTCTTGTAGGAGCCGCGGAAGACCTTCGGATCCACCATCACCACGCGCATGTCCCACGGACCGGTGGTCTGGTCGCCGTCGTCACCGAGGTAGTCGGTCTTGGCCCGGATGTCGAACTCCTTGAGCTCCTTGACCACCTTGTCCGCCTTGGCGCGCTGCTTGAACGTCCACAGCCCCACCCGGACCATGTAGCGCTCGACGGCGGGGGCGTCCGCCGCGGCGGGCTGCACGATCTTCAACACGCTGGGGGTGAAGCCCGCCGCCTCGACCGCCTCGGCCTTCGCCTGGGCGGTGGCCAGAGTGCCGCTGTCGTGGCCGTTGGGCATCAGCACCGAGACGGTCCAGCCCTGGGTGGACTTGCCGTGCATCACGCTGAAAAGGTCGACGCCCGGGGCGACCGTACGCTGGTTCTTGGTCGGAGCCACACGCTCGCCGAGCGGGAACGCAGACCCCGGAAAGGGCAGGCTCGCCCGCTGGGCCTCCGCTGGAATCGCCGTGACCGTGAGCGCCACGGCCGAAAGCCCGACGATGAGACGTCGTGACATGTCTATCTCTCCCCGTTGGTGACCAAACTTTCGGTGCACCATCGTCCCGGGATTCACCGGCGAATGTGGCGGAATAAGCTAAATGGCGACGAAAGTGGTATTTCCCATAGTGGGGAGGGCCGGGGCGCCGGCGGGGATCCCGTCAGCCCCGGGGGACGTCCCGCCGGAACGACTCCAGCGCCAGCAGGGCGACGTGCAGGGAGAGGCAGGACTCGACATCGTCGAGGTCGGTGTCGAGGATGCGTTCCAGTCTGCGGAGGCGGTCGTAGAACGCGGGCCTGGACAGGTGGGCCTTCTGCGCGGCCACGGCCTTGTTCCGCCCGGCGTCCAGGTAGACGCGGAGGATCCGGGTCAGGTCGCCGCCGCGCTGGGCGTCGTGGGCCAGCAGCGGGCCGAGCTCCCGCTCGGCGAAGGTCTGCAGCCGGGCATCGTCGCGCAGCAGGTGGAGCAGACCGCGCAGGCGCAGGTCGGGCAGGCGGTAGAAGGCCCGGCCGTCGGGCTGCCGGACGGCGACGTCGGCCACCTGCTCGGCCTCCAGGAAGCTGCGCCGTACGTCGCGCAGCGACTCGACCACGGAACCGGTGGCCAGCACGAACGGAGCGGGGAACAGGGCGCGCAGGCGCTCTGAGAGGGCCGAGAGCGCGGGCTCGGCGAAGACGCGCGGGGGCAGCGGGAGCAGCACGCCGACGCGGTTCTGGTCCAGTGCGCCGACCAGGGCGGGCAGGCGGGCCTCCCGGCAGGCGGCGGCGGTGGCGTCGGCCAGCTCGCCGAGCCTGGCGAGCTGCTCCTGGCCGTCCGGCTCGACCGGTTCGGCCAGGCGCAGCACCGCGCTGATCAGTTTGCGTCCCGTGAGCGGCACGCCGACCGCGCGGGCACGGGCGGCGGCCTCGTCGGGGTCGGCGTAGGCGTGGGTGAGGATGCCGGTGATGATCGTGCCGTGGGCCTGCCGCTCCAGCGATTCCTGGTGCCGCTCCAGCAGGCGGCCGAGGGCCAGCGTGGTCGCGGCCCGCTCGGCGAGCACGATGTCGCGGGGACCGGGCTCGCCGTCGCACAGCAGGATCAGCCGGCCCCAGTCCTGGCCGCGGGCGCCGACCATGGTGACCAGCCAGCCCGCGGAGGCGTCGTAGGCGGTGCGCTGCTGGGGCGCCACCGCACGGGAACGGGTCTCCCAGCTGGCGAGCAGGGTGCCGGTGTCCCGCCCGGCGGTCTCACAGGCGAGCACCTGGTGGGCCAGGTTCTCCAGCAGCACGGGGTGGCCGGACAGGCGTGCGACCTGGCTGAGCACCTCCGCCGGGGAGGCGCCCTCGACCGAGAGCTCGGTGAAGACCTCGTGGAGCTGCTCCGAGGCGCGCAGCTCCTCAAGCTGGCGGTCGATGATCCGGGCGTGCACGGACTCGGTGATCTGTACGAACGGGGTCTCGCGGGCGAGTGTGATCAGTGGCAGGCCGTGCTCCTCGGCGGCGCTGACCACGCACCGGGGGAGCTCCCTGACGAACTTGCGCCCCAGCTCCACGATGAGCCCGGAAGCGCCGACGGAGGCCAGCTCGGCGACGTAGCCGGCGAGCTTGTCGGGGTCGTCGGGAAGGGCGATGCCGGTGGTCAGCACCAGCTCGCCGCCGCGGAGCAGGTGGGCGATGTCGGTGACCTCTCCCACATGGACCCAGCGCACCCGGCTGTCCAGCCGGTCGGAGCCCGCGACGACGCGCGGATTTCCCCGGCGGACGGTGTCCAGGGCGAGAACGTCGGCGATGGTGGGCAACACTCACCGAGAATAGCCGAGGATAGTCATGCAGAGTGTAAACAAGGCTGCGTGCTGCCTTACATCATGTTTTTGGCTGATTCGTCATTCTCTGCCGTGGACGGCGGAGCCGTGAAGCGCCGGTTGTCGTCCTGGCCCGCCGCCAGCCGTGTCCGCAGTCCGTCGAGGATGCAGGTCAGACCGAAGTCGAAGGCGAGCGCCTGGACGATCTCGGGGTCCTGAACCGGGTGCTCGTCGTAGCGCTTGACGACCTCGGGGTAGTCGCGGGCGGCCCGGTGCACCGTCTCCCGCATGGCCGCGTCCATTTCCTCGCCGGTCAGTCCCGAGCGTTCACGGGTCGCCCGCCAGGCGATCTCCGGCCCTGTCCAGCCGAGGACGAAGGCCAGCACGACGGAGAGCGTGTAGTCCAGCATCGGGCCCGCGAAACCCGCCCGCTCGAAGGCCTTCTGCATCCGGTAGGACAGGTCCATCGCCCGGGGGCCGAGGGACGGCCTGGTCCCGATGAGGGGGATCACCCACGGGTGCTCGGAGAGCGTCGTGCGCAGGCCGTACGCGAGGATCGAGACCATGTCCTCCCAGCCGGTCACCTCGGGATCGGGCAGCGGGACCTTGCCGTAGACCTCGTCCATGACGAGCTCCATCAGCTCGTCCTTGTGCGCGATGTGCCAGTAGATGCTGGTGGCGCCGGAACCCAGCTTCGCGCCCAGACGGCGCATGCTCAGCGCGTCCACGCCCTCGGCGTCCAGGATCTCCATGGCTGCGCGCACGATCTGGTCGCGGCTCAGGCCGGGGCTCTTGGCGGGCCGGCTCTCACGGGTCCACACCGAGGTGAAGGGCTTTTCCACGCTCCCAGCATAAATCCCCTCGCACACTGTTCGATTACTGTCGTACGCTGTGCGAGTGAAATCGAACGATGTACGACCTGAATCGAACGATGTGCGAGACGAGCCGAACCCCAGGCGCTGGTGGATCCTCGGAGTCCTCTGCTTGAGCCTCCTCGTCCTGGTCGTGGACAACACCGTCCTGAACCTGGCCATCCCGTCCCTGATGACCGACCTCGGCGCCGGCCCGGCGGACATCCAGTGGATCCTCGACGCCTACATCCTGGTCTTCGCCGGTCTGCTGCTCACCGCGGGCAGCCTCTCCGACCGGTACGGCCGCCGCCGCTTCCTGATCATCGGCCTGGTGCTGTTCGGCGGGGCCTCCGTGCTGGCCCTGGTGGTCACCGAGCCCTGGCACCTGATCGCGGTGCGCGCGCTGATGGGCGTGGGCGGCTCGATCCTCATGCCGAGCACCCTGTCCATCCTGATCAACGTCTTCGACGAGAGCGAGCGCCGCAAGGCCATCGCGGCCTGGAGCGCCGTGGCCATGGTCGGTGTGATCGCCGGTCCCACGGTCGGCGGTTTCCTGCTGGAGCACTACTGGTGGGGATCGGTCTTCCTGCTCAACGTGCCGGTGGCCGTCGTGGCGATCGCGGCCGCGGTCCTGCTGATGCCCGAGTCGCGCGGCCCGGCCCGGCGGATCGACCCGCTCGGCGTGGTGCTGTCCGTCACCGGCATGAGCGCCCTGGTCTTCGTGGTCATCTCCGTCCCCGCCGCGGGCTGGACCTCGGCCCGGGTCCTGACGGCCGCGGTGCTGGCGGTGCTCGCCCTGGGCCTGTTCGTGCTCTGGGAGCGCCGCTCCGACCACCCGATGCTCCCGCTGGAGCTCTTCCGCGACCGCAACTTCAGCGGGGCGAGCTTCTCGATCGTGCTGATGTCGTTCGGCACCGGCGCGCTGCTGCTGATGCTCACCCAGTACCTGCAGTTCGTCCTCGGCTACAGCCCGATCGAGGCCGGGCTGGCGCTGCTGCCGTACGCGGTGGCCGCCGCGCTGTTCAACGCGGTCGGCGCCGGTCTGGGCCAGAAGGCGAGCAACCGCACGCTGATCGCGGTGGGACTGGCCGTCATGGCCCTCGGGTTCGGCCTGCTGGCCTTCGTCACGGCCGACAGCGGGTACGGCGCGCTGATCGCCAGCCTCCTGGTCATGGGCGTCGGCGGCGGCCTCGCGGGGCCCGCGGTCTACACGACGCTGATGGGCGCGGTGCCGCCCGCGCACGCCGGTGTCGGCTCGGCGCTGAACGACACCGTCCAGCAGGTGGGCATGGCGCTGAGCGTCGCCGTGCTCGGCAGCGTCCTCGCCGGGGTCTACACCTCGTCGATGCCCGCCGGCGCGCCCGCCGCCGCCCGCGACTCGATCGGCGGAGCGTGGCGGCTCAAGGACCCGGCGGTGATGGAGAGCGCCGGAGAGGCCTTCGTCTCGGCGATGTCGTTCGGCTCATGGGTGGGCGCCGCCTTCTGCCTCGGCGCCGCCGCCCTGGCCCTGGCGGTGATCCGCCCCACGCCGAAGGCCCCCGCCGGCTCTCCGGACGCGGAGCTGGTCGGCGCCGAGGGCTGAGCAGGCCGGCGCGGCCCGCGCCACCCGCCGCGGGGGCGCGGGCCGCGCGCGGCCCAGGGCCGGACACGATTGACACTATGACGGCTTCGGAGGCAATCTCCCGACAGGTTGGCGGTAGGAGTGTCGGCTCCGAACCGACATACTCAATGCATGTCGGACCTTCTTGCGCGCCACCGGGCGGTCATGCCCAACTGGGTGGCCCTGTACTACAACGAGCCCATCGAGATCGTCGGCGGCAAGGGCAACCGGGTCGTCGACGCCTCGGGCAAGAGCTACCTCGACTTCTTCGCGGGCATCCTGACCAACATGATCGGGTACGACGTGCCCGAGGTGCGCGAGGCCGTCGAGCGCCAGCTGGCCACCGGTGTCGTGCACACCTCAACCGTCTACCTCCTGCGCGGGCAGATCGAGCTCGCCGAGAAGATCGCCAAGCTCTCCGGAATCAAGGACGCCAAGGTCTTCTTCACCAACTCCGGCACCGAGGCCAACGAGACGGCCCTGCTGCTGGCGACCTACGCGCGCAAGTCCGACCAGGTGCTGGCGATGCGGCAGAGCTACCACGGCCGCAGCTTCGGCGCGATCAGCGTGACCAGCAACCGCGCCTGGAAGAACAACTCGCTCTCGCCGCTGAACGTGCACTTCCTGCACGGCGCCGACCGGCACCTCACCCAGTTCCGCGGCCTCTCGGACGCCGACTACATCAAGGCCTGCGTCGACGACCTGCGCCACGTGCTCGCCACCTCCGTCGGGGGCGACGTCGCCGCGCTGATCGCCGAGCCGATCCAGGGCGTGGGCGGGTTCACCATGGCCCCCGACGGCCTGTTCGCCGCCTACAAGGAGGTCCTCGACGAGCAGGGGATCCTGTTCGTCTCGGACGAGGTGCAGACCGGCTGGGGCCGTACCGGCTCGGCCTTCTTCGGCATCCAGAACCACGGCGTCACGCCGGACATGATGACCTTCGCCAAGGGACTCGGAAACGGCTTCGCGGTCGGCGGCGTCGTGGCCCGCGGCGACCTGATGGACGGGCTGCACGCCACCGGCCTGGCCACCTTCGGCGGCAACCCGATCTCCATGGCCGCCGCCAACGCCACCCTCGACTACGTGCTCGATCACGACCTGCAGGCGAACGCGGCCCGGACCGGCACGCTGATCACCGACGGGCTCCGCGAGGCGGCCGGGCGCCTGCCGGTCGTCGGTGACGTGCGCGGCAAGGGCCTCATGTTCGCCGTCGAACTGGTCGACCCCGCCACCGGCGCGCCCTCCCCGGCGCTCGCCGCCCGGTTCATGGAGGAGACGAAGAAGGCCGGCCTGCTGGCGGGCAAGGGCGGCCTGCACGGCAACGTGCTGCGCATGGCCCCGCCGCTCACGCTGACGGCGGAGGAGGCCGCCGAGGGCCTCGGCATCATCGTCAACGCGCTCGAAGTCATCAACGCAGAGGCCGCCGCGCAGTAGGCGCGCCGGACACCTCCTAGGAGCACAGAACCGTGAAGAACGTCACCCACTGGATCAACGGGGCCCCCACCGAGGGCGCGGGCCGAACCTCCGAGATCTTCGACCCGGCGACGGGCGGGGTCGCCGGGAGGGTCCACCTGGCCTCGGCCGCCGAGGTGGACGCGGCCGTGGCCGCCGCCGCGGCCGCCTGGCCCGCCTGGCGGGACGCCTCGCTGGTCAAGCGGGCGCAGGTGCTGTTCCGCTTCCGCGAGCTGATGTACGCCCACCGCGACGAGCTCGCCGCGCTGATCAGCTCCGAGCACGGCAAGGTCCACTCCGACGCGCTCGGCGAGGTCGCCCGCGGCCTGGAGGTGGTGGAGTTCGCCTGCGGCATCCCGCACCTGCTCAAGGGCGGCTTCTCCGAGGGCGTCTCCACCCGGGTGGACTCCTACTCGATCCGCCAGCCGCTGGGCGTGGTCGCCGGGATCACCCCGTTCAACTTCCCGGCCATGGTGCCGATGTGGATGTACCCGGTCGCGATCGCCTGCGGCAACGCCTTCGTGCTCAAGCCGTCCGAGCGGGACCCGTCGGCCTCGCTGCTGATGGCCCGGCTCTGGAAGGAGGCGGGGCTCCCCGACGGGATCTTCAGCGTCGTCCAGGGCGACAAGGAGGCCGTGGACCGGCTGCTGGAGCACCCGGACGTCAAGGCGGTCTCGTTCGTCGGCTCCACTCCGATCGCCAGGTACGTCTACGAGACCGGGAGCTCCCACGGCAAGCGGGTCCAGGCGCTCGGCGGCGCCAAGAACCACATGCTGGTGCTGCCCGACGCCGACCTCGACCTGGTCGCCGACTCCGCCGTCTCGGCGGGCTTCGGCTCGGCGGGGGAGCGCTGCATGGCGATCTCCGTCGTGCTGGCGGTGGACCCGGTCGGCGACGAGCTCGTCGAGAAGATCGTCTCCCGGGTGGAGAACCTGGTCGTCGGCCCCGGCGACGACCCCAAGTCCGAGATGGGCCCGCTGGTCACCGGGGCCCATCGGGACAAGGTCGTCTCCTACCTCGACCTGGGCGTCGCCGAGGGGGCGGAGCTCGTGGTGGACGGCCGCCGGACGCAGGTCCTCGGCGGCGGCACCGCGGCCGAGACCCCCGGGTTCTGGCTCGGCCCCACCGTGCTGGACCACGTCCGGCCGGGCTCCCGGGTGCACACCGAGGAGATCTTCGGCCCGGTCCTGTCGATCGTGCGCGTCTCCTCCTACGAGGAGGGCCTGGCGCTGATCAACGGCGGCGAGTTCGGCAACGGCACCGCGATCTTCACCAACGACGGCGGCGCCGCCCGGCGCTTCCAGAACGAGGTGGAGGTCGGCATGGTCGGCATCAACGTGCCGATCCCGGTGCCGATGGCGTTCTACAGCTTCGGCGGCTGGAAGGCGTCCCTCTTCGGGGACACCCACGTCCACGGGACCGAGGGCGTGCACTTCTACACCCGGGGCAAGGTCGTCACCTCCCGCTGGCTCGACCCCAGCCACGGCGGGGTCAACCTCGGGTTCCCGACGAACGGGTAGCCTCGCGCCCGGCCGCCGGGTCATGGAACGGTCATCCGGCGGCCATCCGCGGGCCGCGCGGGCCGGTAGGCTCCGGGGAGCGGATCGGCACCGACGTCGGGAGGGGCTCGTGGGCAGGGACAGGCTCCGCGGCACGCGGCTGGGGGCGATGGCGGGAGCGGGCCTCCTGGCGCTCTCGGTCTGCACCGCGGCCGGGGCCGCGAACGCGAGCCCCGGCCCGGCCGCGGGTCCGGGCGCGAGCCCGCGCCCGGCCGCGGGTCCGGGCGCGAGCCCGCGCCCGGCGTCGAGCGCCACCGCGACCCCTGCCGCGACCTCTTCCGCGACTCCCACGGCGACCCCTACGGCGAGTCCCGCCGCCCCGGCCTCCATCGGCGCCTCCGAGGGCACGCTGCGGGTGCTCACGTTCCAGGGCCACGTCGAGTACGGCGGGACGTTCCCCGGAGCCAACTGGGTCACACCGTTCGAGAAGGCGACCGGGTGCCGGGTCGCGGTGCTCGACCGGGTCCGCTCGGCCGAGGAGATGGCGGCCAAGCTCGACGGCGGCGCCTACGACGTCGTCTCGCCCCCGCCGGAGCTGGCCGGGCTGCTGATGGCGGAGGGCGCCGTGGCCCCGGTCGACACCTCCCTCGTCGAGTCCTACGAGGACATCCCCGAGCGGCTCCGGGAACTGCCCGCCCTGCGCCGGGGGGAGACGGTCTACGGCATCCCCTACCTGTGGGGGGTCAACCGGGTCCTGTACCGCGAGGGCCGCCCCGACGGCCCCGGGGCGCTCTACGCGACCGGCCCCGCGGCGATCAGGAACACCCCGCTGAGCATCGCCGACGCGGCGCTCGTGCTCAAGGGGACCGAGCCCGGCCTGGGCGTCGAGGACCCGTTCCAGCTCACCCCGGCCCAGCTCGACGCCGCGGAGAGACTGCTCGCCGAGGGCGACGGAGCCGAGCGGGTCTACTGGGACGACTCGCTCGAGGTGATCCGGGCACTCGCGAGCGGGTCGGTGCGCCTGGCCCAGGCGTGGCCGTACCACGCCGACCTGTTCGAACGCGCGGGCAGGCCGGTGCGGGCGCTCGGCGGGGCGCCGGTGACCGGGTGGGCCGACTCCTGGATGCTCACGGCGGAACCGGCCAGCCCCAACTGCGCGTACCGGTGGCTCGACTGGGTCACCTCGGCCGACGTCCAGCGCTCGGCCGCGGCCTGGACCGGACTGGCGCCCGCCAACACCGAGGCCTGCACCGGGCAGGCCCGGCCCGTCTGCGACCTGTACCGCGCGCAGGACGGCGAGGGTCTCCGGGAGGTCTTCTTCGCCGCCCGGCCGGCGCGGGATTGCGGCGGCGGGGACGGGGAATGCACTGACTACGCCGACTGGGTGAACCGCTGGAAGAAGCTGGTGGGCTAGCCGGAGGCCTCCCGGGCTCCCGGCCGGCTCCGGCCCTCGACCGAGGCTGCGGGCGCGTCCGTTCCCCGCTGGACGCGGCCTGCCAGGGGCGCTCCGGGGCTCCCCCGACCCCGGGGCGCCCCGCCTTTTCTCCGGGATGTGCCCGGATCACGATGGTTTCCGGGGCATAGTTCCCTCACCACGATGGATTCCGTGGAAAATCATGCTCCCGCTATTGGCTGGTCAGTCAGTCAGTGGATAGAGTCCCGCCATGAGAATCCTTCTTGTGGGAGCCGGCGGCGTCGGCTCCGCCGTCGTTCCGATCGCCGCCCGCCGAGATTTCTTCGAACACATCGTGGTGGCGGACTCTAGACAGAGCCGCGCCGCCGAGGTGGTGGCCACGATCGGAGACCCGCGCTTCAGCGCCATCGCGCTGGACGCCTCCGACCAGGGGGCGGTCGAGGCCGCCCTCACCGAGCACCGCTGCGACGTGCTCTTCAACGCGGTCGATCCGCGCTTCACCATGCCGCTGTTCCGGGCCGCCCTGAACACCGGCGCGCACTACCTGGACATGGCGATGTCCCTGTCGCGGCCCCATCCCCGCAGGCCGTACGAGCTGACCGGGGTCAAGCTGGGCGACGAGCAGTTCGCCATGGACGGCGCGTGGCGCGACTCCGGCCGGCTGGCGCTGGTGGGCATGGGCGTGGAGCCCGGCCTGGCCGACGTGTTCGCCCGCTACGCCGCCGACCACCTCTTCTCCGGGATCGAGGAGGTCGGCATCCGCGACGGCTCGAACCTGGTGGTGGACGGCTACGACTTCGCGCCGACCTTCTCCATCTGGACGACCATCGAGGAGTGCCTCAACCCCCCGGTGGTCTGGGAGGACGGGGCCTGGCACACCACCGAGCCGTTCAGCGAGCCGGAGGTGTTCGACTTCCCCGAGGGCATCGGCCCGGTCGAGTGCGTCAACGTCGAGCACGAGGAGGTCCTGCTCGTGCCGCGCTGGATCGACGCCAAGCGGGTGACGTTCAAGTACGGCCTCGGCGAGGAGTTCATCGGCGTCCTGAAGACCCTGCGCAAGCTCGGCCTGGACAGCGCGGACAAGATCCGGGTCGGCGGCGTCGAGGCCTCGCCGCGTGACGTGGTCGCGGCCCGGCTGCCCGACCCGGCCACGCTCGGCGACCGGATGCGCGGCAAGACCTGCGCCGGTACCTGGGTGAAGGGCACCGGCAAGGACGGTGAGCCGCGCGAGGTCTACCTCTACCACGTGGTCGACAACGAGTGGTCCATGCGCGAGTACGGCTGCCAGGCCGTGGTCTGGCAGACCGCGGTGCACCCGGTCGTCGCGCTGGAACTGCTGGCCACCGGCGTCTGGTCGGGCACCGGCGTGCTGGGTCCCGAGGCGTTCGACGCGGTGCCGTTCCTCGACCTGCTGAACGCCTACGGCTCGCCGTGGGGCATGCGCGAGGAGACCCCGGCGGAGGCGCACGAGGAGATCCTCCTGTCCGCCTGACCCCGCCGGCCCCTTCCCGGCGGGTGGCCCGGCTCCGTCAGGAGAAGGCCACCCGGCGGGGGAAGGGGTAGACGTTCTCCACCGCGGGCTCGGGGACCAGCGCGTCCGCGCACTCCGGGCAGGCGAACAGCACGGCCTCGTTGGGCAGGCGGCCGATCCTGATCCTGGGCCGGGGCCACTTCTTGTGGCAGGCCACGCAGGCGTCGCCGTCGCACTGGGCGCGGGTAAGGCCTTCGGGGTCGAACGTCATCATGGTCCGTACCGTTCTGGTCGGCCTCCAGTTCACCACGCCTCCGGTCCTGATCACTCCGACACCTGTCGGAACCGTTATAACGCCACTACCCCCGGTGATCGCTTTGCTGGATGCCAAGTGCGGGTTAAATCGGTTCCAGGGCGTGACCCGCCTAACGACAAAAGGGGCACTCGACATCAAGCCGGGTGCCCCTTGCCGTGCTATCCAAACCGTCAGATCTCGGTGATGATCTTCTCGAGAATCGCCAGGCCCTCTTCCAGGAGGTGGTCGGGCATGACCAGCGGCGGCAGGAACCTCAGGACGTTGCCGTAGGTGCCCGCGGTCAGCACCAGCAGACCCTCGGTGTGGCACTTCTTCGCGATCTCGCCCGCGGCCGTGGGGTGCGGCTCCTTGGTCCCGGGGACGACCAGCTCGATGGCGATCATCGCGCCCCGGCCGCGCACGTCGCCGACGACCGGCGACCTCTCCGCGATGGCGCGCAGCCGCGGCAGCATGACCTCGCCGATACGGCGGGCCCTGCCGACCAGGTCGTCGGCCTCGATGGTCTCCAGCACGCCGAGCGCGGCCTCGCAGGCGAGCGGGTTGCCGCCGTAGGTGCCGCCCAGACCGCCGACGTGGACCCTGTCGAGGATCTCGGCGCGGCCGGTGACGGCCGCCAGCGGCAGGCCGCCCGCGATGCCCTTGGCGGTGACGATGATGTCGGGGACGACGCCCTCGTCCTCGCAGGCGAACAGGTGGCCGGTCCGGGCGAAGCCGGTCTGCACCTCGTCGGCGATGAAGACGATCCCGTTGGCCCTGCAGAACTCGGCGATCCTCGGCAGGAAGCCCTTGGCCGGCTCGATGAAGCCGCCCTCGCCGGCGATCGGCTCGATCAGCACCGCCGCCACGTTCTCGGCGCCGATCTGCTTGTTGATCTGGTCGATCGCCTGGGCCGCGGCCTCCTCGGCGCAGTTCTCCGCGCCCGTCGGCCAGCGGAACGGGTAGGCCAGCGGCACCCGGTAGACCTCGGGGGCGAACGGGCCGAAGCGGTGCTTGTACGGCATGTTCTTGGCCGTCAGCGACATCGTCAGCAGGGTCCGGCCGTGGTAGCCGTGGTCGAACACGACCACCGCCTGGCGGCCGGTGGCGTGCCGGGCGACCTTGACCGCGTTCTCCACGGCCTCGGCGCCGCTGTTGAGCAGGAAGGTGCGCTTCTCGTGGTCGCCGGGCGTGATCTCGTTGAGCTTCTCGGCGACCTGCACGTACGACTCGTACGGCGTCACCATGAAGCAGGTGTGCGTGAAGTTCGCGACCTGCCGCTGGACCCGGTCGACCACGCGCGGCGCGGAGTTGCCCGCGTTGGTCACCGCGATGCCCGAGCCGAAGTCGATCAGGGAGTTGCCGTCGGCGTCGACGACGACACCGCCGCCGGCGTGCGTCACGAAGACCGGCAGGGTGGTGCCGATGCCCGGCGGGACGGCGGCCTGCTTGCGCGCGAACATCTCGCGGGACTTCGGTCCGGGGATCTCGGTGACGACGCGGCGCTCCTGCGGGAGGGACGGGCCGCCCTGGGTGACGGTGCTCATGCTGCGACGGTATGCCGGGTGTGCCGGGATGCCGATGATGCACTATGGCAAAATCGCAGGGAGCTCTCTTGCCGTAACGTACAAACCGGGGGTGGTGGTGGCGCCGACACTCCGCACGATCGTGCGGCGGCTGCCGCTCGGGCTCACCGTGCTCGCCGGGGACGACGCGCTCGACCGGCCGGTGCGCTGGGTCGCGGTCAGCGAGCTGGAGGACCCCACCCCGTTCCTGGAGGGCGGCGAGCTCGTCCTCACCACGGGCATGCGCCTGGACGCCGCGGGCGCGGAGCCGTACGTGCGGCGCCTGGTCGCCCGCGGGGTCGCCGGACTCGGGTTCGGCGTCGGCCTGGGACACGGGGCGATCCCCGCCGAGCTGCTGGCGGCCGCGGCGGGCGCCGGGCTGCCGCTGGTCGAGGTGCCCCGCGAGACCCCGTTCGTCGCGATCGGCAAGGCGGTCAGCGACCTGCTCGCCGCCGAGCAGTACGAGGAGATCGCCCGGGCCTTCGCCACCCAGGGCCGCCTCACCCGCGCCGCCCTCCGTCCCGAGGGCCCGCGAGCGGTGATCGACCGCCTGGCCGGGGAACTCGGCGGCTGGGCGGTCCTGCTCGACGAGGCGGGAGCCGTACGGCATGCGGCGGGGAAGGGGGCGGCCGGCGTCGACGCGGTCGCCGGCGAGCTCGGCCGGCTGCGCGGCCGCTCCCGGGAGGGCGGCACCCCGGCCAGCCTCGCCTTCTCCACCCCCGGCGAGCACGTCGTCGTCCAGCCGCTGGGCGCCCGCCGGATCAGGGGTTTCTTCGCGGTCGGCCTCGGCAGGCCGTTCACGCCGGTCGAGCACACCGTGGTCAACGCCGCCGGATCCCTGCTCACCCTGGCCCTGGAGCACGGCCGCGAGCACCAGGCCGCCGAGCGCAGGGTGCGCTCGGCGGTGCTCCGGCTGCTGCTGGCGGGCGAGGCGGAGGCGGCGCGGGAGGTGCTGGACCGGTTGGGGGACCGGCTGGAGGACGGGCCGCTGGTGGTGCTGGCCGCCGGGGACGGCCGGGAGGCGGCGCTGGAGGCCGCGGGCGAGGAGTTCGCGGTGGCCGACGGCGACCGGGTGGTCGTCGTCGTGCCGGCCGCCCGCGCGGAGGAGACCGCCGGAGTCCTGCAGGAGCACGGCCCGGTCGGCGTCGGAGCCCCGGTGGGCCCGGAGGAGCTGCGCA
The DNA here is from genome assembly GCF_014203605.1 of Thiemannella venezuelensis. Classification (GTDB taxonomy): domain Bacteria; phylum Actinomycetota; class Actinomycetes; order Streptosporangiales; family Streptosporangiaceae; genus Planomonospora_A; species Planomonospora_A venezuelensis. The sequence continues at coordinate 14,825 of NZ_JACHJJ010000018.1, forward strand.
CGGGTCTCGACCAGGCCGACCGGGCGCTCGCCGCGGCCCGCCGCGGAGGCGGGCCGGTCATGCGCTTCGCCGACCTCGCGGGCCAGGGACTGCTCTCCCTGCTGGACGCCGGCGCCGCCGCGGCGTTCTCCGCGGCGCTGCTCGCCCCCTTGAGGGAGTACGGCTCCCGCGCGGACCTGCTGGAGTCGCTCCGGGCCTATCTGGCCTGCAACGGCCACTGGGACGCGGCGGCCCAGCGCCTCGGCGTGCACCGGCACACCCTCCGCTACCGCATGCGCCGGGTCGCCGAGCTGCTCGGCCGGGACCTCGACGACCCGGCCGCCCGCGCCGAACTCTGGGTGGCGCTGAACGTGGGGGGCGAGACCGCGTAGGGCGCGGGGGCCCGCCGGCCCGCCTGCCGCCCCGGAGCGGGGCCGTCAGACCCGGGTGGCCGACTCCAGGCTCTTGTCCGTCAGGTAGCGGTAGATGACGGCACGGGTCACGCCCTCGTAGGTGTGGCCGTCGCGCAGGTGCCCGGCACGTTCCAGGCTGATCGCGCCCTGGGCGGCGGCCCAGAGCGCGTCGGCGATCTTCCTGGGCTGGGTCGGGATGAGGTACCCCGCCGAGATGCAGTCGGCGATCACCCGGTCGAAGATGTTGAGCGCCGCCCGGGCCAGGGTCCTGGCGCGCTCGCTGGGGACGAAGCCGGGGATCGTCTTCTCGAACATCAGGCTGTAGTAGCCGGGCTCGGCCAGCGCGGCCTCCCGGTAGGCGGGGCCGAGGGCGGTGAGGTGGTCGAGGGCGTTCCTGCGCCGGGGCACGGCGTCCAGCCGCCGCCGGAACCGCTCGAAGCCTTCCAGGTAGAGCGCCTCGGCGAGACCTTCCTTGCTGCCGAACATGGTGTAGATGACGGTCGTCGAGCACCCGGCCTCGCTCGCGATGCGCCGCATCGACAGGCTCTCCGGGCCGACGGCGACCAGGAGCCGGCTGGCCACGTCGAGCAGCCTGCCGCGGAGCTCGTCCTGGCCGGCGCGTTCCCCGATCAGGTAGGCGCCCTGCAGACCGAGCGGCGCCGAGGAGGTCATGGGGGACACGCCTTTCCGATCGGGGGATCCGCATCCGAGACTTAGCCAGGGCGAAGATCATCCAAACCGCTGTACCTAGAAATATCCTTAAATCATCCTGTATTCGTTACAAGGCCAGGCTGTAAGCGTTTTTATGCGGAACGGCGAGGCGGGACACGGGTCTTGTGCGGAGTGGAGCAGGACCGGGCTCGGGTGGGTGGCATACCGTCGGAGGCATGGACGTGCGCCCCTTCTGGCTCGCCGGCCGCCCCGCGACCGGGGACGACGAGCTCACCGTGACCAACTCGCATGACGGCCGGATCGCCGGCGTCTGCTCCGTGCCGACCGCCGCCCAGGTCGAGGAGGCCGTCGCCGCGGCGGACGCCGTGCGCAAGGAGGCCGCCGCGCTCCCGATCCACGTGCGGGCCGAGGCCCTCGCCCACGTCTCGCGCCGCCTGGCCGAGCGCGCCGACGAGCTCGCTCACCTGATCATGGAGGAGAACGGCAAGCCCCTCTTCTGGGCGCGCGGCGAGGTCAACCGCGCGGTCTCCACCTTCAGGTTCGCCGCCGAGGAGACCCGCCGGCTCAGCGGCGAGGCGCTCCGCCTGGACACCGAGCCCGCCGCGGCCGGCCGTCTCGCCTACGTCTCGCGCGTCCCGCACGGCCCGATCCTGGCGATCACGCCGTTCAACTTCCCGCTCAACCTGGTCGCCCACAAGGTCGCCCCGGCGATCGCCGTCGGCGCCCCGGTCATCGTCAAGCCCGCTCCGGCGACCCCGCTCTCGGCGCTGGTGCTCGGCGAGATCCTCGCCGAGACCGACCTGCCCGCCGGCATGTTCTCCGTGCTCCCGGTCCCCAACGACCGCGCCGCCACGCTGGTCGCCGACCCCCGCCTGCCGGTCGTCTCCTTCACCGGGTCCGGCCCGGTCGGCTACGCCATCATGGACCAGGTCCCGCGCAAGCACGTCACCCTGGAACTCGGCGGCAACGCCGCCGCGGTCGTCCTGGCCGACGCCGACCTCGACTGGGCCGCCTCCCGGGTGGCGCTGTTCTCCAACTACCAGGCGGGTCAGAGCTGCATCGCCGTCCAGCGGGTCATCGTCGAGGAGTCCGTGCGCGAGGAGTTCACGGCCAAGCTCGTCCCCGCCGTGGAAGCCCTGGTGACCGGTGACCCGGCCGACGAGAAGACCCAGGTCGGCCCGCTGGTCTCGGCCGAGGCCGCCGAGCGCGTCGAGCGGTGGATCGCCGAGGCCGTCGCGGCCGGCGGCCGCGTCCTGACCGGCGGCACCCGCGAGGGCGCCACCGTCGCCCCGACCGTCCTGGCCGACGTGCCCGCCGACAGCAAGGTCTCCTGCGAGGAGGTCTTCGGCCCGGTGATGGTCCTCCAGACCGTCTCCGGCCCCGACGAGGCCTTCGCCGCGGTCAACGCGTCCGCGTACGGCCTGCAGGCCGGGGTGTTCACCCGCAGCCTCGATCTGGCCTTCCGCGCCAACCGCGAGCTGGAGGTCGGCGGCGTGATCATCGGCGACGTCCCGTCCTACCGCGCCGACCAGATGCCCTACGGCGGCGTCAAGGACTCCGGCGTCGGCCGCGAGGGCATCCGCTCCGCCATCGCCGACTACACCTACGAGAAGGTCATGGTCCTCACCGGCCTGACGCTGTAGCCGCGGCGTCCGCGCCTCCCCCGGGGCCGGCGACCGAGGCGGTCCCGGGCGAGGGCGCGGCCGGAGTGCGGCCGGAGTGCGGCCGGGGCGAGGCCCGCCCGCCCGCTCACGAGCGTTCGGCGGTGGCGTAGACGTCCTTGGCGGTGTCGCCGAAGTAGGGGCCGTACATCGTGTTGCTGTCGTCGCTGTACTTGAAGCTGTTGACCGAGGTGACGGTGCCCCGGCCGGTGCGGGGGTCGAAGTTGTTGAACCAGGGGCCGCCGCTGGAGCCGGCGGTCATGGTGCAGCCCAGGCCCTGGTTGCGGGTCTGGTCGTGGGGGTCGGCGCGGACCGGTCCCGAGCAGTAGATCAGGTGCTCGCCGTTGTAGGGGGGATCGACCGGGAATCCGAAGCCGTACGTGTGGCGGCCGCGGGGCGCGCCGAAGGCGATCTCCTGGAAGCCGACGACGTCCGCCAGGTGCTTGTCGCCCCGCGTGTTGAGCGCGACCATGCCGATGTCGTGGTTGTCGTCCGCGCTGCGCGACCACGGGCCGGCGACGAACATGCGGCGGGCGGTGAACTGCCCGTACGGCTGCCGGCCCCGGTCGTAGCCGGGGACGAAGGTCCAGTTGTCCGCCCACGCGCCGGAGCCGTCCTTGACGCAGTGGCCGGCGGTGGCCACGAGGTCCCTGTTGGCGCTGCGCACCGAGCTCGCCGAGCAGACGAAGTCGACCCCGCCCAGGGTGAGGAAGACGCGCCCGGTGGTCCTGCTCACCAGCCCGCCGGTGGTCCAGCGGGACCCGGTGCTGGGCGCCCCGGGCAGGGCGGCCTGGCGGCCGGCCGGGACGCGCGGCTCCGTGAGCATCCCGGTCAGCTCGTCGAGCAGGCCGATCGGTACGGCCGCCGCCATCCGGCGCGGGGTCCAGTAGCCGAGCACGCGGCGCTGATCCGCCGTGCTCTCGGCGGCCGTGTGCTCGACGACGTCGGTCCGGCCGGGGCCGGTGCCCGCCGCCCGGGCGGCGGGTCCGAGAGGCCTGATCGCCTGGACGGCCGCGACGACCCACGCCGGATGCTCGGAGGTCGTCGTACCGGCCGGGAGGGTGCCCGTCAGCCCGGTGACGAGCGAGGCTGCCGCAAGCAGGGCGAGGCTCGGAGTCATAGGAGCAGAGTTTGCACTACCCGATGTGTCGTCGCGGCTACTTTGGGCAATCTCGGCGTGTGCCGTGCAGTCAGGGCGTTCCGGTGGTCTGCGCGGCCTGGTAGACGGCACGCGCCTCGGGTCCGAAGTAGGGGCCGAACATCCAGTTCGCGGCGAAGTTGTACTTGAAGCTGTTGACCGAGTTCTGCGTGCCCAGGCCGGTGCTCTCGTTGAAGGACAGGAACCACGGCCCGCCGCTCGACCCGCCGGTCATGTTGCAGCTCAGCCCGAGGTCGCGGGTCATCAGGAAGTCGTCGAAGGCCCGGCCGCTGCAGTAGATCAGCTTGGAGCCGTCGTACGGGGCGGCGGCCGGGTAGCCGAAGGAGTGCATCTGCTGGCGCCGGGCCTGGTTGAAGGCGACGCCCTGGCCGCCGACCACGTCGGTCAGGCGCCTGCCGTTCAGCGGGGCCACCACCGCGGCGGCCATGTCGTGGTTGATGTCCTCGGAGTTGTTCCACTGCGGGGTGGTGTAGAGCGTGGTCGCCACCCAGGTGCCGTGCGGGCGGCTGCCGCTGTCGTAGCCGGGGACGAAGACCCAGTTGCTGTGGAAGGCGCCGCCCATCTTGACGCAGTGCCCCGCGGTGATCACGGTGCTCCTGTTCTCGCTGGTCACCGCGTTTCCGGAGCAGGACGCGTTGCGGCCCTGGTAGGTGAAGAACACCCGGCCGGCGGTCGAGGTGACCGCCCCGCCGCGCGTCCAGGGGGAGCCGCTGGAGGCGCGGGCCGCGGCGTCGGCGCGCAGGGGCGCCGCGGTGTCGCCGTCCGCGGCGGTCGGGGGGATCGAGACGGGGGCGCCGGCGGGCTGGGAGGCGCTCGTCCCCCCGGTCAGGCGCATGCCGTTCTTCTTGGGGGAGAGGGCGTCGAGCGGCTGGGCGGCCTCCATCTTCGCCTCGGTCCAGTAGCGCTGGACGACGCGCTGCTCGCTCCTGGTGTCGGCGGCCTCCTCCTCGACGGGTTGCGGGGTTGAGGGTGCCGCGGCGGTGCCGGCTGCGGTGCCGGTGGGCGCGACGGCGCTGTGGGCGGCCGCCGCGGGGAGCAGGGTGCTTCCCGCGACGAGGGTGAGGATGGGGACCAGGTGTGCCGTACGGCGCATGTGTACCTCCCGAGACCTGATGCTGACTCGGGAAGCTAGTGCGCCTGATATCCGCATTTCTCAAGATTTGCGACTATTGATATAGTAAGAATCGGACTTGAATACCGCATTTCATCGTGCGTTTCCGAGGTCACAGGGTTCCATGCCGGTTCGACATGGGGACACGGGCCGGGAGAATGGGACGGTGCAGCCAAACACCACGCCCGGCACCGCGCCCGGCACCGTGATCCAGGGCGCGCCCGGCGCCGTGATCCAGGGCGCGCCCGACGGCGCGCGCTCCGTCGTCCTGCTCGGCTCGACCGGCTCCGTCGGGACCCAGTCCCTCGACGTCATCGCCCGCAACCCCGGGAGCTTCCGGGTCGCGGCGCTCGCCGCCGGAGGCGGCCGGATCGACCTGCTGGCCCGGCAGGCGGCCGAGTTCCGGCCCGAGGCCGTGGCGGTGGCCGATCCGGCGGCGGTGCCGGAGCTCAAGGAGGCCCTGTCCGCCCGCGGCGTGGCCGCGAAGGTCCTCGCGGGTCCCGAAGGGGTCGCGGAGGCGGCGGCCTGGCCGTGCGACACCGTGCTCAACGGCATCACCGGCGCGCTCGGACTGACCTCGACGCTGGCCGCGCTGGAGGCGGGCCGCACGCTCGCCCTCGCCAACAAGGAGTCCCTGATCGTCGGCGGGCCGCTGGTCAAGCGCCTGGCCAAGCCCGGCCAGCTGCTCCCGGTGGACTCCGAGCACTCCGCGCTCGCCCAGTGCCTGTGGGCCGCCGGACCGTCCGGGCCGGACGCGTCGGCCGTACGGAAACTGGTCGTCACGGCGAGCGGCGGCCCGTTCCGCGGCCGGTCCCGCGCGGAACTGGAGAACGTGACGCCCGAGCAGGCCCTGACCCACCCGACCTGGTCGATGGGCCCGGTCATCACGGTGAATTCCGCCACACTCGTCAACAAGGGCCTGGAGGTCATCGAGGCCCATCTGCTCTTCGACATCGGCTTCGACCGGATCGAGGTCGTGGTCCACCCGCAGTCGATCATCCACTCGATGGTGGAGTTCACCGACGGCTCGACCATCGCCCAGGCCAGCCCGCCCGACATGCGGCTGCCGATCGCGCTCGCCCTCGGCTGGCCCGGCCGGGTCCCCGGCGCCGCCCCCGCCGTCGACTGGACCACGGCCCACACCTGGACGTTCGAGCCGCTCGACGACGAGGCGTTCCCCTCCGTCGCGCTCGCCCGCCACGTCGGTTCCGCCGGCGGCACGGCCCCGGCCGTCTACAACGCCGCCAACGAGGTGTGCGTGGAGGCGTTCCTGGCCGGGCGGCTGCCGTTCCCCGCCATCGTGGACACCGTGGCCGCGGTCGTCGCCGAGCACGACGTCACCGGCGCCGGCTCGGTCGAGGAGGTCCTGGCGGCCGACGCCTGGGCGCGGGTACGGGCACGCGAGCTCACCGCCAGTACCTAGACTGGAACGCGTCGTCGACTCTTATAAAGGGCTGAAAATGACTTCTGTTGCTCTCGGGATCCCCTCGGTCAGGACCAAGCCGATCGCCGAGCGACGCCGTTCCCGCCAGATCATGGTCGGCTCCGTCCCGGTGGGCGGTGACGCGCCGGTCTCGGTGCAGTCCATGACCACCACGGTCACCGCCGACGTCAACGCCACGCTCCAGCAGATCGCCGCGCTGACCGCGTCCGGCTGCCAGATCGTCCGGGTGGCCGTGCCGTCCCAGGACGACGCCGAGGCCCTGCCGATCATCGCGAAGAAGTCGCAGATCCCGGTGATCGCCGACATCCACTTCCAGCCGAAGTACGTCTTCGCCGCGATCGAGGCGGGCTGCGCGGCCGTCCGGGTCAACCCGGGCAACATCAAGAAGTTCGACGACAAGGTCGGCGAGATCGCGCGCGCCGCCGCCGACCACGGGGTGCCGATCCGGATCGGCGTCAACGCCGGCTCGCTCGACCCGCGCCTGCTCCAGAAGTACGGCAAGGCGACCCCCGAGGCGCTGGTGGATTCGGCGCTGTGGGAGTGCTCGCTGTTCGAGGAGCACGGCTTCCGGGACATCAAGATCTCGGTCAAGCACAACGACCCGGTCGTGATGGTCCAGGCCTACCGCCTGCTCGCGCAGAAGTGCGACTACCCGCTCCACCTCGGCGTCACCGAGGCCGGTCCGGCCTTCCAGGGCACGATCAAGTCGGCGGTGGCGTTCGGCGCGCTGCTGGCCGAGGGCATCGGCGACACCATCCGCGTCTCGCTGTCGGCACCGCCGGTGGAGGAGATCAAGGTCGGCATCGGCATCCTGGAGTCGCTGGGCCTGCGCGAGCGCGGCCTGGAGATCGTCTCCTGCCCCTCGTGCGGCCGGGCCCAGGTCGACGTCTACACGCTGGCCGAGCAGGTCCAGGCGGGCCTGGAGGGGCTGAAGGTCCCGCTCCGGGTGGCGGTCATGGGCTGCGTCGTCAACGGCCCCGGCGAGGCCCGCGAGGCCGACCTCGGCGTCGCCTCCGGCAACGGCAAGGGCCAGATCTTCGTCAAGGGCGAGGTCATCAAGACCGTCCCCGAGTCGCAGATCGTGGAGACCCTGATCGAGGAGGCCCTGCGCCTGGCCGAGGAGATGGGCGTCGAGGTCGACCTCGACGAGGCCGCCCCCGGCCCCGAGGTCGTCGTGGGGTAGCTGTTCAGCGCTGTCCAGTGAGGAGCCCCGGGCGTTCACGCCCGGGAGGAATCGCTTCCTCACTCAGATGCGCATAGCCGCCGCAGCCGTCGCGCACGATGATGCCGGTGCATCCGGGCAGTACCCTGCCGCCGTCGATGGCGTCGGCACTACGGCCACCGATGTGCATCAAGGTCAGGTACCGGGTGCAGGCCACGTGCACGTAGCCCAGGGCGCCGCCGGCGCGGGCCGGGCCAGGGCGCCGCCGGCGCGGGCCGGACTCTCATCGCTCGGGCAAGGAGCGGTCTTGGGCGCGGGCCTTGGTCTTCTTGGTGTAGATCGGATCAGGGCTCGGCGGCTTCCCCGAATTCCCCGAGTCACGGCCCTGCTGGCGTTCCAGCTCCTCGACCCGGGCCGCGAGCGTGACGAGTTGCTCGGCCTGGATCTGATTCGTCGCCCGAAGCGACGCGATCCATATGTCCCTGGCCGCCGACTCGGCATCCTTCGCCTCGATGATCTCGCGAAGGCCCCGGATCATCCCCCGAGCCTCCGCCGGACCCGCCCGTACCTCCGCCGGTTCAACGGCGAAAGACGGCGACTCGGACACGAGACATCATGTTCACGGGAACCTCTGCAGCGATCAACTCGGGCACTCGGGCCCGAGTCGGGCGCCCACCTCCGACTCGGGCTGAACGGCTACGTCGTGGGCCGACCTCCGGAGACGGAGACCCCGACCGATCGGTTGATTACAAATGGTAATCAACTAGCTACACACTGGTAAGCATCTGGTCGGGTGGCCGGTGGCCTTGGTGTCGTCCGGGAGACCATCTCTTCTGCCGCATCGGGAGAGGGAGTCCCAGCCAACGACCCCGCCTGAAGGCCGGGGCGTGAGGTGCAGCAGCCGCTGACACCCCACGCCCGCATTGACCAGCCTGAGCCATCAGCGAATGGAGGTGCCCTTGATGGCCACGTCCGATACACGACAGCGGACCCACCGGCGGGTGCTTCCTCGGCCCGCCGCTCCGGAACGCACGGGAGCAGACACCCCGGGTCGGGACGGAACGGCCCGTGCAGACGCGACCAGCACTGGTCGCGTACCGGGTATCGGACACGGGCGAGGGGAGACCCGGCTGTGGCGGGAGCTGAGCGCCACCGGCCTGCCGGTGCACACCGGCAGGGTCGCGGTCCGCGCCATCGGTTACTTCAACATCCGCACCCGCCAGGGTGCGGTGCAGGGCATCGGCCACCGGCATGCGCGGCTGCTGCAGAGAGCCGACGGCTACGGCTACACCATGATCGAAGAGGGGGCCGTCGTGGCGGGCCGTTCCGTGTTTCCTCCCCGGCCTGAAGGCCGGGGCCTCCACACTGGAGATGATCAGTGAAGCGGGTCGTCGGGGTCGTCATGGGTGCGGTGCTGCTCACCGCCACCGCCGCAGCGCCGCAGGAGGCGGAGGCACAGGCCCAACGGGGCACGGCGGCGCAGGCCCACCGCGGCGCGGCCGCGGCGCAGGTCCACCGGGGCCTGGAGTGGGGGCCCTGCGAGGAGGAGGCCGGGGCCGGCGCGTCCGCCGGCGACACCACGGTCCTCCCGCGGGAGCCCGATCCCGGGGAGCCCGCCGTGGAGTGCGCCACGCTCCGGGTGCCGCTCGACTACCGCGAGCCGTACCAGACCATCTCCATCGCCCTGAACCGGGTCAGGGCGCAGGTCTCCCGGGACCACAACCACCTCGGCGCCCTGCTGGTCAACCCCGGCGGCCCCGGGGCGTCCGGGCGGAGCCTGGCCCGGTACATCGCGGCGGCGCTCCCCGAGGACCTGGCCGGCCGGTTCGACGTGATCGGCTTCGATCCGCGGGGGGTGGGCCGGAGCGAGCCCGCGCTGCACTGCATGGACCCGGCCAAGCACTACGCGGCGCCGCGCCCGGACGCCGTGCCGCGCGACGCCGCGGAGGAGTCCGCGCTGCTCGACCGGGCCCGCCAGTACGCCGAGGCGTGCGAGATGCGGTGGAGCTGGCTGCTGCCCCATCTGACCACCGAGAACTCCGCCAGGGACATGGACGAGATCCGGCGGGCGCTGGGCGAGGAGCGGATCAGCTACCTGGGCTACTCCTACGGGACCTACCTCGGCGCCGTCTACGCGACGCTCTTCCCCCACCGGGTCAAGCGGCTCGCCCTGGACAGCGTGGTCGACCCCCGGTACGTCTGGTACGACTCCAACCTCAGGCAGAACATCGCCTTCGACCGGCGGCACCGGGCGTTCCTGAAGTGGACGGCCCGCCACAACGACGTCTACAGGCTGGGCAGAACCGGCAAGGCCGTCTCCTTCGCGTGGTACTCCACGCGCGAGCGGCTGCGCGCCCGTCCGGCGGGCGGGCTGGTCGGCCCGAGCGAGTTCGACGACGTCTACACCATCGGCGGCTACTCCGACGCCGTCTGGCCGCAGCTCGCCCAGGCGCTCTCCGCCTACGTGAAGCGGGGCGAGACCGAGCCGCTGCTGGCCGCCTACCGCCGGTACGCGGCCGGCGACGCCGAGAGCGAGAACGGCTACGCGGTCTACCTCGGGACGCAGTGCCGCGACGCGGCCTGGCCCCGCGACTGGGCCCGGTGGCGGGCCGACACCTCGGCGATCCACACGCGCAGGCCGTTCATGGCCTGGTCGAACGCCTGGTTCAACGCGCCGTGCGCGTTCTGGCCGGAGCGGGGCGTCAAGCCGGCGCAGGTCCGGGACCACAAGCTGCTCCCGCCCGTCCTGCTCCTGCAGTCGCGCCACGACGCCGCCACCCCCTACGCGGGGGCGCTGCAACTGCGCAGGACCTTCCCCCGGTCCCGGCTGGTGGTCGAGCCCGGCGGCAACCACGGCGTCTCGCTCGTCGGCAACGCGTGCGCCGACCGGTATCTGACCTCCTACCTCACGGACGGCACCCTGCCCCCCGCCGCGAGCGGAGCGGCGGGGCCGGACGCCCGCTGCGCCGCGAGCCCGGAACCCCAGCCGTCCCAGCCGTCACGGCAGGCCGTGCGCGTGCCGCTGATGGCCGGGTGGGGCAGGTAGCGCCCGAGCCGGTTCCTGCCAAAACCGAGGGGGTCGCGTAGGCTGGGCGCGTGATGCTGCGCACAACGGCGTCGCGCGTGCTCGACGACGGTGACCGTGACGAGGTCATGGCGATCCTCGACGCCGACCCCGTCACCAATGTCTTCGTCGCCTCCCGGGTCCGTTCCGTCGGGCTCAATCCGGCCAGGCTCGGCGGTCAGATGTGGGGGTTCGGGCCGCGGGGCGGCCTGATCTCCCTCTGCTACGCCGGGGCCAACCTGGTCCCGGTGAACGCCGGCCCCGAGGCCGTGCACGCCTTCGCCGACCGGGCCCGCAGGCAGGGCCGCCGCTGCTCCTCGATCGTCGGCCCGGCCGACGCGGTCGAGCTGTTCTGGGAGCGGATGGAGCCCTCCTGGGGTCCGGCCCGGGCGATCCGCTGGGCGCAGCCGGTGATGGCCACCACCGCGCCCTCGCCGATCCCCGCCGACCCGCTGGTGCGGCGGGTGCGGCCCGAGGAGTTCGAGACGGTGCTCCCGGCCTGCGTGGCGATGTTCACCGAGGAGGTGGGGGTCTCCCCGGACGCCGGGGGCGGCGGCGCGCTCTACCGGTCGCGGGTCGCCGAGCTGATCCGGATCGGCCGCGCGTACGCCAGGATCGACGACGGGAAGGTCGTCTTCAAGGCCGAGATCGGAGCCGTCACCCCGCAGGCCTGCCAGATCCAGGGCGTCTGGGTCCACCCCGACCTGCGCGGGCAGGGCCACGCGGCGGCCGGGATGGCCGCGGTGGTCAAGCACGCGCTCGACTGCTTCGCCCCGGTGGTCTCGCTGTACGTCAACGACTACAACGCCCCGGCCAGGGCCGCCTACCGCAAGGCGGGGTTCAAAGAGGTCGACACCTTCATGTCGGTGCTGTTCTAGGGAGCCCGGACGGGCCGTCCCTAGAGCGCCCGGACCAGCCGGGCCATGAGGCGCTCCAGCTCGGCCTCGGGGGAGTCGGTCAGGCCCGCGTGGACCGGGCCGGTCTGCACGATCGTGCTGCGCGGGGCGGTCAGCCAGCGGAACCGGCTGCCGAGCGGCTCCTGCGCCAGCGGGCCCGCCTCCTCGGTGCAGGAGAGCCGGTAGGCGCCGAGCGCGTGCCGCACCCCGTCGACGTCGGCGCGGGCGTCCAGGGCGCGCAGCCGCGCCTCGTCCAGCTCCACCCGGGCGCACAGGTAGTCGCGCGGCTGGCAGTAGAGCAGGATGCCCGCGTTGATCAGCTCACCGCGCTCGACGCGGGGGACGACCCGGATGACGGCGTACTCGTAGACGTCTCTCATCGGGTGCCCCTCCAGAACGCGCCGACCGAGCCGGACCTCTTCTCCTCCCGCGGGGCGGGCGCGCCGGTGCCGGGCTCCGGGAGCCAGGCGCGGGGTCCCCGGGCGCGGGCGAGCAGGTGCTCGGCGTAGGCCCGCCGTACGGCCTGCGCGCCGTCGAACCCCGGCTCGTCCGCCAGCCACTCCCCGGGCACCTCGGCCAGCACCTCGTCGAGGAGCCCCGGGGTGATCCGCTCGCCCAGTTCGGCGTCGGCCTCGCCCATCGCGGTGGCGAAGGGGGCCAGGACGTGGTCGCCGGCGTCGAAGCCGCGCTGCGGGTCGGCGGTGCGCCAGTTGTGGTGGAACCAGAGGGCGGCGCCATGGTCGATCAGCCAGACGTCGCCGTGCCAGAGCAGCAGGTTGGGGTTGCGCCAGCTCCGGTCGACGTTGTGGACCAGGGCGTCGAACCAGAGCAGGCGGGAGGCGAAGGCGGGGTCGGGCGGCCAGGCGAGCGGCTCGAAGCCGAGCGCGCCGGGCAGGAAGTCGACGGCGAGGTTGCGTCCGGCGCTGGCCTTGAGCAGGTCCTGGATCTCCTCGTCGGGCTCGCGGGCGCCGAGCTGCGGATCGACCTCGACCACCTTCAGCTCCGGGGTGCGGAACCCGAGCCGCCTGGCCAGCTCGGCGCAGACGACCTCCGCGACGAGCACCCGGCGGCCCTGCCCTGCGCCCCGGAACTTCACGGCGTAGGTGCCGAGGTCGTCGGCCTCCATCACGCCCGGGAGCGACCCGCCCTCGCGCAGCGGCGTGACGTAGCGGGTCGCCGTGATCTCTTCCAGCACCCGGTCAGGCTACCGGCTCGCCCGGGCGCGGCCCGTCAGCCGGTGCCGATGCGGCCCGCCTCCCGCTCCAGGTTGTCCAGGAGCCGCTCCAGCACGGCGTCGTGCTGCCAGCGGATGAGCACCGGCCACAGCAGCCGGAACAGCCCCGTGGTGCGGCCCTTGATCTCGTGCCGGACGAGGGTGCCGCCCTCGGCGGGGTGGAGCGTGAAGCCGTGCCCGCCGGTCATCTCCCTGGTGTCGAACCAGAGCCGGCGGCAGGGCTCGACGGCGCCGACGCGGTAGCGCATCGGGTCGTGCTCGACGGGGGCGCCGGGCCGGACGCCCTCGGGGAGGCGGAAACGGCCCTTCTCCTGAGGCCAGAGCGGGTCTCCCGGGCCGCCGATGTTCATGAGCAGCTCCCAGACCCGCTCGGGAGACGCGGGGACGACGCGTTCGTGCACGTTGTAGACCACGGGCCACCTCCATACGGTTGCGTATGGTTTTACTGTACGCCTGCGTATGGAAGGGTGGCTGAGGGGGGTCCGGCCGGGCGCCCGCCGCCGGAGACGCGGAAGGCGGACCGGGCGCGTGCGGTCCTGCCGTACGCCCGCGTATGGAAAACTGGCCCGGTGGGACGGTTGAGCGCGGAGGACTGGGCGAGGGCGGCGCTGGAGGCGCTGGCCGAGGGAGGCCTGGCGGCGGTGGCGGTGGAGCCGGTGGCGGTACGGCTCGGCACCACGAAGGGCAGTTTCTACTGGCACTTCGCCAACCGCAGGTCGCTGATCGAGGCCGCGCTCGCGCTCTGGGAGGCCGGCACCGAGGAGATCATCGCCGGGCTGCTGGAGGTCCCCGACCCGGTCCTGCGCATGCGGACGCTGCTGGAGTTCGCCTTCGGCGACCCGGTGGACGCCAAGGTCGCCTTCCAGCTGATCAGCGCGGCCGACGACCCGCTCGCCGCGGAGACGGCCCGCCGGGTGAGCGCGCGGCGGTTGGAGTTCATGGGGGCGACGCTGGAGGAGGCCGGGCAGCCGCCCGGCCTCGCCCGGGGGCGGGCCGTCGTGGGCTACGGCGTCTACCTCGGGATGGCGGCCCTGCACCGGGTCGGCGCCGTCGACGAGTCGATCGGCGACTTCATGGACCTGGCCCTGTCGGAGATGGGCCTGGCCGACTAGCCGCAGGTCATCGCGGCGGAGCGGGTAGCCTACCGGCGGACCCGGCAGCGCAGGCCGGAGCCGGGCCCGCCGGCCGGGAGGCCGGCGTCTCGCGTGCCGCGGTCGCGGGGTTCGCCCCGGGCCAGGCGGCTCATCCATGGACAGGGGCGTGAACGGTGGACGGGTCGACGGCGGGCGGCGGATGCGGGACCGGCCCGGAGGACGGGGCCGTCCCGCCCGCCCGGACCCCCGGGGCAGGCGGGCGGGGAGGGGCGCAGGAGCCGGGCGTCGCCTTCGACCAGCTGCTCGCCGCGGCCCTCAACGGGCTCACCGGCTTCAGAACGCAGTGGGGCGGGCCGGTCTTCGGCGTCGCGGAGCAGTTGCAGGCGATCGGCCGGGAGCTGCGGTCCCCCTCCGGGACGGGGGGTCCCGGCGCGGGGCCCCGGCTCCATCTCGACGGGCCGCGGCTCTCCCGCGGCCTGCTGGACTGGGAACCGCTGCTCGACCGGTGCGCCGCGGTGGCCTACCGGGCGGCGTCGCCGGCCTTCGACCCGGACTACGCCGCCGCGCTGCACCGGCTGCTCCGCGAGCTCGACGCCCTCGGGCTCGCCACCGCCGACCCCGCCGCATGGCTCCGCCTGTCGCTGCACCTCGGCGAGGCCCGGCTCGGGGCCGCCGGGGGAGCGCCGGGGGACGGCTCCTGGCTCGGGCTGCTCCCGCTGGACGGCGGCGCCTTCGTCGCCGTCGTGGACACCCGGCCGGACGCGACCGGCCGCCGGTTCACCGCGCTCTTCCACGACCCGGCCGGCCGCTTCGACGTCCCCCACCCCTACACGGAGCTCTCCCGCGGCCCCGTCGGCGAGGGCCGGGAGACCGGCTGGCTCGCGGAGTTCCTGGCCGAGCACGCGGAACGCGGCCCGGCGCCCTGGCGGCCGGAGGCGGCCGAGGAGTTCGCCCGCCTCACCGGCGTGACCCCGACGGCCGCCCGGCTGGTCGTGGCGGGCATGCCGCACGTGGACAGCCACGGGCGCGGCTTCCTGCCGGGCGAGGCGCAGGCCGCGTTCGGGATCAAGGCCGCGCACGCCGCGCACGCGGCCGTCGCCCGCGACGAGCTGCGCAAGCTGGACCACGGGGTCCGCAGGGAGATCGTCGCGGCGCTGCTGCCCGGGCGGCCGGCGGCGCTGTGGACGGACGGGCCGGACGCCGCGGCCGCCGCGCGCGTCTGGAACGCCAGGGTGGGGCGGCGGCCCGCCGTTCCCGAAGGGCTCGTCTCGGAGGCGGTCCGCGCGGTGCGGACCGCCTGGGAACCGGCACGGGCGCTGCCGGCGCTGCTCGACCCGGCCGGGGCCCCGGAGCTGAGCGCGGACCTGCGCTGGAAGGCGGTCGGCGGCCACGTCGTCCCGGCCGACGAGCACGCCGCCGGGTTCACCCGGCACACGCTGGTCGGGGCCGTCGCCCTGACGGCCTGGCTCGCCCACCGCCTGCCCGCCGGCGACCCGGTGCGGGCGGCGCTGCCCGCGGCGCTGGCCGCGGTCCGGGAGCGGCTGGCCGCCCCCGGCGCCGCGCTCTCCCTGGGCTGCCACTTCAACCGGACGGCGTTCCGCGACGCCGCCGGGGCTCCGGCGGAGACGGGCGACGGCTGGGAGCGCCACGGCGCTCTGGTCATGCCCACCCAGGGCGGCGACTGGGTGGTCCCGGCCATCCGGGTGGACCTGCTGGACGCCCTCGGCGCGTCGCACCTGAGCGTCCTGCGGACGATGGGCGGGGGCTCCTGGGAGCTGCTGCCGGAGGCGATGGCGCTGCGCCTGGCCCGTGACCCGCGCTTGGAGGCTCTCCTCGCCGAGCCCGGGGACCCCGCGGCGGGGGAGCGGGCGGCCGACGGCACCTGGTGGCCGCAGGACCCCGCCCGCTCCGTGCCGGAGCTGGTCGCGGAGGCGGCGGAGGAGAACGGCCTCGGCCGGGACGCGGCCGCGCTCTACCTGGCGCTGCTGGCGATGCCCGACCCCACCGACCGGAACGTCGCCCGGTGGACCGGCTGGAAACCCGCCCGGTTCAAGGCCGCACGGGCCGAGCTGGCCGGCACCGGCCTGGTGGTCGAGGAGCGCCGCGTCCGCGCGGGCCGCTCGCTCTTCCTGCCCGGCGACTGGGCCGACCCCGGCGCCCCGCAGCACCCGAAGGCGCACCTGCCGCTGGAGGAGTGGAAGCTCCCCCTGCTCGACCTGGTCCGCAACCGGACGGCGCAGCTCAGCGTGATCGTCCCCGCGGAGCCGGCCGCCGCCCTCTACGCCAGGGCGTGGCGGCGGGTCCGCGACGGCGACCGCCCCCGGTGAGGGCTCACATCTTCGCGATGACCTCCTCGGCGAAGCGCTCGATGGTGGCGATCTTCAGTTCGAGGGTGTCGCCGTGCTCCGCCTTCTCCTCGGGGGTGGCCAGCCACCAGGGCGCGGCCATCGTCCCGGTGACGCCCTTGTCCGCGAAGCGGCGGTAGGCGTCCGCGTCGGGCATGACGGCGAGCGGGGCGATGATCTGCAGGGCGTCGCCCGGCCTGCCGTACTCCTTCAGGTAGCGCCGGAGGTCGGCGAGCACCGCGTCCAGTCGCTCCTCGGTGTAGATGCGGTTGCCGATCCAGCCGTCGCCGAGCCGGGCCGCGCGGCGCAGCGCCGCCTCGCTGTCACCGCCGACGAAGAACGGCACGGGCTCGGCGGGGACGGGGGAGATCGAGAGCGGGCCGTGGTCGAAGTGCACGCCGTGGTGCTCGACGGTCCCGCCCGCCCACAGCGCGCGCAGCGCCGGGATCATCTCGTCCAGCCGCCGGCCCCGGGTGTGGAAGTCCTGGCCGGTCTGGACGAACTCCTCCTTGCACCAGCCGACCCCGACGCCGAACGTGACCCGGTCCCCGGACAGCACCGCGGCCGTGGAGACCTGCTTGGCGACGGTGAACAGGTCCCGGGCGGGGGCGACGTAGACGTTGGGCGCGAAGCGCAGCGTCGAGGTGACCGCGGCCATCGCGCCGATCGTCACCCACACGTCGGGCCAGTGGGTCTCCGCGTTCCAGCGGGGGGCGCCGGTCTTCGAGTAGGGGTAGGGGGAGTCGAAGTCGGCGTAGAAGATGTGGTCCGAGAGCGTGAGGGTGTGGATGCCGCACCGCTCGGAGGTCTTCGCCAGCTCCGTGAACTGGTCGGTCGGGACGAACGACGCCCCCAGCCAGAACTGCACAGGTCCTCCGGGGTGTCAGTCGGCGAACTCGGGGATGACCTTGGTGGCGAACAGCTCCAGGTTGCGCTTGACCGTGTCGAGCGGGAGCACGCCCTGCTGGCCCTGCATGAACAGGCCGAACCACTCCAGGTCGGGCATGCGGTCGAGCATGCGCTGGATGCCGCGCTTGACGTCGTCGGGACCGCCCAGCAGGGCCATCTCGACCTCGTTCATGCGCTTGTAGTCGCCCTTCTCCGGGCTGATCGGCTTGTGCTTGTCGTCCTCCTGCTTGCGCAGGACCTCCAGGTAGCCGAAGGGCCCGAAGAAGGAGGCGAAGTCCTTCTGCATGCCCTTGCCGTAGGTGGCGATGGCCTCCTCGCGGGTGTCGGCCATACCGACGATCTTGAGGATGCCGGTGTGCTCGCCCAGCTTGTAGTCCCGGCCGCACTTGGCCGACTCCTCCTGGTAGAGCCTGGCCTTGGCGGCGTGCTCGTCCGGGTTCGGGGTGAACATCCACGGCAGGATGTCCTCCTGGGCGGCCCGGATCACCGAGCGGTCGGAGATGGTGAACGGCTGCCACAGCTCCGGGTACGGGTTCTGGTACGGCTTGGGCCCGACCGAGACGGCGTGGATGCGGCCCTGGTCGTCCACCTCGCCGGGGGCGCCGAACTTCTTCGTCCACTCCAGCGCCGGCCAGCCCTCGATCCCCTCGTACGGCGAGGGCACCTCGTAGTCCAGTACGTCGGACCTGTAGCGCAGCGTCTCCTGGGTCCACGCCATCTTCATGATCTTCAGCACCTCGCCGAAGACGTCGAAGTTGCGGGTGTCGGATGTCGAGCCGTCGGAGCGGGCGGCGGCGGCGTGCCAGCGCTGGCCGAGCACGTTCATCCACCGGTTCTGGTAGCCGCGGGCCACGCCCAGCCGGAGCCGGCCCTTGCTGAAGTGGTCCAGCAGCGCCACGTCCTCCGCCGCGCGGATGGGGTCCCAGGCGGGCAGCACGATGCCCAGCGGGGCCAGCAGGATGCGCTCGGTCCTGGCGGCCAGGTCGGTCAGGAACATCAGCGGGTTGACGGAGAACTCGAAGCCCTCGGAGTGGAAGTGGTGCTCGGTCATCATCAGCGCGTCGAAGCCGATCTGGTCGGCGTGCACCGCGATCTCCCGGACCTCGTGCAGCAGCGCCTGGTAGGACTCGACGTCACGTCCGATCGGCCGCTTGGCGACGGCGTTCTCCTCCTGGGAGTATCCCGATCCGGGAATCTGCGGGTTGAGGAATATCGAGAACTTCACGACGACAGACTCCTTAGCCAGTTGGTGACGACGAGCAGGAACTCCGCGGGGCGTTCCTCGTGCAGCCGGTGGCTGCTGCCCTCCCAGACGACGACCTTCGAGCGCGGGTCCTTGAGCAGGCCCGCCTCCCAGGCCGCCTGGGCCGGGTCGAACCAGAAGGTCAGCACCGGGCACTCCCGGCGCGACAGGTAGGCGTCGGAGTTGTGCCGGACCCCGAGCGCGTCCGGGCCGCCGAACATCGCCTCGAACGCCTGGAGCAGCACGTGCGGGGGCGTGCCGAGCACCCGCCGCCGGTGCCACTCGCGCAGCCACTCGGGGGTCGCCCGGTTCGAGGTCCACCGGTCGTTGGCCAGGGACACGGCCAGCGGGTCCTCGCGCATGCGCTCGATCATCGAGGGGAAGGCGTCGGCCACCGGGCCCGCGAAGCCGTACCCCGGATCGACCGCGACCAGCGCGTCGACCAGCGAGGGGTGCTCCACGGCCAGGTGGGAGACGATCTGGGCGCCCATCGAGTGGCCGACCGCGACGCACGACCCGATCCCCAGCTCCGCGCAGAGGCGGGCCAGGTCGCCGGCCATCGCGCGGGGGGTGTTGCCGGTCTCCGGCGCGGAGGAGTAGCCGTGCCCGCGCATGTCGGCGGCGATCACGCGGTGGTGCCGTGCCAGGGCCGGGATGTGCTGGACCCACTCGTGGGAGTCCGACCCCAGGCCGTGGACGAGCAGCAGCGCCGTCTCCCCCGGGCCGCCGTCTCCCGGATGGCCGTCTCCCGGGCCGCCGTCTCCCGGGCCGTCGTCGGTGTGGAACAGCCGCACGTCGCCTAAGTCCGTGAACGCCATGAGCGCCCTTCCGTGAGGATCGCCGTGCCCGTCGGGGCGACCCGGCTCCCGGCTCACGTCGCGGACGCCTCGTCCGTCGTCCTCGTCGTCCGCGACGTGAGCACGCTACCCTAGGAATGATAACCGAGCAATCGCTTGGTTTACCAAACGGGTCCGCGCGGACCGCCTGAGAACCGGAGGTCGCCATGCGGCTGGGTGTCACCATGTTCGCCACCGACACGGCGATGCCCGTCGCCGCGCTGGCCCGGGCCGCCGAGGAGCGCGGGTTCGCCTCCCTCTACCTCCCCGAGCACACCCACATCCCCGTCTCGCGCCGCACGCCTCCGGCCGCCGGGCAGGACACGCTGCCCGAGGAGTACAAGCGCACGCTCGACCCGCTCGTCGCCCTCGCCCACGCCGCCGCCGTGACGGAACGGCTCGCGCTGGGTACCGGCATCCTGCTCGCCGCCCAGCGCGAGCCCATCGTGACCGCCAAGGCCGTCGCCACCCTCGACCACCTCTGCGGTGGCCGGGTGGTGCTGGGCGTCGGGTTCGGCTGGAACGTCGAGGAGATCCAGGACCACGGCGTGCCGTACGGCTCCCGCCGCGACGTCGCCCGCGAGCACCTGCTCGCGATGAAGGAGCTGTGGAGCAGGGAGGAGGCGGGCTTCGACGGGCGGCACGTGCGTTTCGAGCCCTCCTGGTCCTGGCCCAAGCCGGTCTCGGGGCCGCCCGTCTACGTCGGGGGCGCTGCGGGCCCGAAGCTCTTCGCCCACGTCGCCGAGTACGCCGACGGCTGGATGCCGATCGGCGGCAGGGGGGTGAAGGCCGCGCTCCCGGCCCTGCGCGAGGCGTGCGAGAAGGCCGGGCGGCCGATGGCGAAGGTGATCCCGTTCGGCACGCTGCCGAGCCGGGAGAAGCTCGACTACTACGCGGAGACGGGCGTCGAGGAGGTCGTGCTGAGCCTGCCCAGCGCCCCCGCCGGGCGGGTGCTCCCCGTGCTCGACGACTACGCCCGGTTCGTCGGGACCTGAGCCGGGCCCGTCCCGCGCCGGGGGAGGCCTCAGGGTCTCACCGCGCGGGATACAAGCGCCTCACTCTTGTTGACGTGCGGGGGCGCCTCTTCTTGAGTGGGAGCGATGGGGGCGAGGTGAGGCCCGCGTGCCGTACGCGCAGCCGCTGAAGGCGGGGGATCCGGACAGGCTCGGCGACTACGAACTGGTCGGCCGCCTGGGCGAGGGCGGCCAGGGCGTGGTCTACCTCGGCATGCATCCGGCCACCGGCCCCGACCCGTACGCGGTCAAGCTCCTGCACGGCCCGGTCGGCCAGGAGCGCGAGGCGTTCCTGCGCGAGGTGGAACTGGCCAAGCAGGTGGCCCGGTTCTGCACCGCCCAGGTGGTCGGCGCGGGGCTGGCCGACGACCGCCCCTACATCGTCAGCGAGTACGTCGACGGCCCCTCGCTCCACCGGGAGGTCGCCGTCGGCGGGCCCAGGACGGGCGGGGCGCTGGAACGGCTGGCCATCGGCACGGCCACCGCGCTCGCCGCGATCCACCGGGCCGGGATCGTCCACCGCGACCTCAAGCCGCAGAACGTCCTGCTCGGCCCCGACGGCCCCCGCGTCATCGACTTCGGGCTGGCCAGGGCGCTGGACGCGGCGGCCACCCAGACCGGGCGGGGCGCGGGCACGCCCGCCTACATGGCGCCCGAGCAGGTGGAGGGGGCCGCGATCGACCCGGCCGCCGACGTCTTCTCCTGGGGCGCGACCATGTGTTTCGCGGCCAACGGAGAGGCCCCCTTCGGGCAGGATTCGATCGCGGCCGTGCTGCGCCGCATCCTCACCGCCCCTCCGGAGCTGGGCCGCCTCGACGGGTGGCTCGGCGAGCTGGTCACCGAGTGCATGAGCAAGCGCCCCGCCGACCGGCCCACGAGCCGGGAACTGCTGCTCGCGCTGCTCGGCGGCGGCAGGGACGGCGACAGGGAAGACGGCGGTGTACGGCCCGCGGCGCGGGAGGTGGCCGCCGGAGCGCGGGCCCTGCTCCCGGAGGCTCCCAGAGCACCGGCCTCGCCGGCCTCCATCCGGTCGGCCTCCGGCCCGCCCGGCTCCGGCCCGCCGGGAGCGGCCGGCCCGGCCGATCCCGGCGAGCCCGCGGGGATCCGGACCCACCCGGGGCGTGCGGCCACCAGGGCCTCGGTCGCGATGTCCGGGTCGCTGCTGGTCAGCGCGGCCGTACTGGTGGCCGTGCTGGTCCCGGCACTGAGCGGGAACGGCGGCCGGACCGGGGACGGGCCGCGGACAGGGCCGCCCGCGGGGACGTCGCAGGAGGCGGACCCCGGGAAGGCGGACGGCGGCACCTCGGCCGCGCCCCGGGCGGGCCGGGGTACCCGGAAGGCCGGGCCCGCGGCGAGCGCGGGGACGCCGGGGAACGGGAGCACCACCGCCCCGCCCGCGACCACTCCGCCCGCCACCGCCGGGGTCGCGGTGCCGGCGCTGGCGGGGATGGAGCGTTCCCGGGCGCTGGAGGCGATCAGGCGGGCCGGGCTGACCGCCGGGACGGTCACCCGGGCCGACTCCCGGGAGCCTGTCGACAGGGTGCTGCGGACCTGGCCGGCGGCGGGGAGCACGGCGGCGAAGGGGAGCAGGGTCGACCTGGAGGTCTCGGCGGGCGTGGCGGTGCCCGAGCTGGCCGGGCTCCGCAGGAAGGCGGCCGAGGCGCTGCTCGTCCAGGCGGGACTGGTCCCGGGCGGGGCGCGGACCGTCTGCTCGGACCGGCCCGGCGGCCAGGTGCTCTCCAGCGACCCCGGGGCGGGGGAGCGGGTCTCCGCGGGCGGCGCGGTCACGCTGACCGTCGCCCGGAAGGGGGCGCAGACGCCGCAGGTCACGGGTCTGAGCGAGGCGCAGGCGCGCGCGACGCTGACCGCGGCGGGTCTCGCCGCGCGGGTGCGCCCGCGGCTGGTCGCCGACCGGTCGCAGGCTGGGGTGGTGCTGGCGCAGAACCCGGCGCCCGGCTCGTGCGCCCGCCCGGGCGCCGGGGTCGCGATCACGGTCGGCGTCGAGGCGCAGACCGGGCCCGGTCCAGGGGAGGAACCTCCCGACCAGGGCGGTCCGGGGAGCGGAGCGCAGACGCCGGAGCCCACGGCGAGCCCGTGACCGGATCGCGGGCGGGGAGCGCGAGGAGGGTCAGGCCGGGTAGCCGGCGGCGGCCAGCGCGGTGGCCAGCAGGGTCCCCCGGACGGTCTCCTCGGGCAGGTCGATCGTCTTGACCACGGCGTACTGGAGCGAGCCCAGCACGGCCCAGGCGCGTACCCGGCCCGCCGGGTCGGGGTCGGGGCCGGCGAGCCGGGCGTAGATGCAGTCGCGGAAGGCGCGGATGGCCTCGCCGGGGGAGCCGGGAGGGGCGTCGTCGGCGCCGCCGATGTCCTCCATGATCAGGCGGATGACGGTCCGGTGCCGGACGGCGAAGGCGACCAGCGTCTCGAGGAACGCGCGCTCGTCGCCGAAGCCGGACTCGAGCAGGTCGACGATGTCCTCGGCCACGGGCGCGAGCAGCTCGGTGGCGAGCCGGTCCTTCGGATGGAAGTGGTAGGCCACGGCCGTCTTCGTGACCCCCACCGCGGAGGCGATGTCGGCCAGGGAGGTGGCGGCGTAGCCGCGCTCGGCGAAGAGCCGGCGGGCGGCGTCGAGGATGCGCCGGCGCGTGTCGTAGCCGGGGTCGACTGTGGTCATCGTCTCATTTCTCCGGGTGCGGGATTAATCCGGAACAACGCGGCTAGTCTTTTAACGTCGTTACTGTACGCACGTACAGGACGCTGTTACAGGGGTATGTCACCGAGTTTAATAGGGCGGTCCCGATGTCTGGCCTGCTGGGGCGATTGGGTGGTTGGTGCGCACGGCACGGTGTGATCGTGCTGGCGGTCTGGATTCTCCTCGCGGCGGGGCTGACCGCGGGCTCGCTGCTGTTCCCCGGGCCGGTCAGCAACAACCTCGCGATCCCCGGCACGGACGCGCAGCGCGCCCACGACCTGATGCGCGACGGCTTCGGCCCCGGCTACGACCCGGGCGGCACCGTCCAGATCGTCGTGCACGCCGAGGACGGCCCGCTCACCTCCCAGCGCCGGGTGCGCGCCGTGCACCGGGCGATGGACCGGATCCGCCAGGTCCCGCACGTGGTGGAGGTGCTGACGCCGTACCGGCTGGGAGGCATGGCCCCCAGCCGGCAGATCGGCCTCATCACGGTCAGGCTCCAGGGCCACGACAACACCAAGCTGGCCGAGACCACCAGGACGCTCTCCGCGGCCGCCGAGCCCATCCGCGCGCTGGGCATGGAGGCGGTGCCCGCCGACTCCGGGACCCCGGCCGACAAGGAGATCAAGACCGGCGCCAGCGAGGTCATCGGCGTTCTCTGCGCCCTGCTGGTGCTGCTGTTCGCCTTCGGCACGCTGGTCGCCGCGATGATCCCGGTCTTCGCCGCCCTGATCAGCATCGCGACGGGACTGGGCGTGATCAGCCTGCTCGGCCATGTCGTGGACGTGCCCAAGCAGGCCTCGATCATGGCGACGATGATCGGTCTCGGCGTGGGCATCGACTACGCGCTCTTCCTGCTCAGCAGGCACCGCAAACTGCTGGCCGACGGGGTGCCCGTGCGCGAGGCGGTCCGCCGGGTGGCGGCGAGCTCGGGCGGGGCCGTGGTGTTCGCCGGCGGTACGGTGATCATTGCGCTCAGCGCGCTGATGCTCGGCGGCTTCCCGATGCTGCAGACGCTCGGCTGGATCACCGGCATCTCGGTCGTCTGCGCGGTGCTCACCTCCGTCACCCTGGTCCCGGCCCTGTTCGGACTGCTCGGGCACCGGGTCAACGCGCTGCGCCTGCCGTTCGTGGGCCGCAGGAAGGCGGCGGACGGCTCCTCCGGCTGGGCCGGGCTGGGCTCGTGGGTCGCCCGGCGGCCCTGGGGCGTGCTCGCGCTCAGCGTCGCGGTCCTCGCCGCGCTGGCCGCGCCCGCCCTCGCCCTCAAGCTGGGCCCGCTCGACGACGGCTACGGCGACCGGGGCACCGACGCCCGCCGTTCCTACGAGCTCCTGCAGGCCGGGTTCGGGCCGGGCATGAACGGCCCGCTGATCGTGGTCGCCGAGCTGGAGGAGAAGGCCGCCGACCGCGAGCCCGCCCCCGCCGTGCTCCAGGTGCTCCAGGAGCGGGTCGAGGCCGTCCCGGGCATGGCCCACGTCGCCGAGCCGGTGCTCAACTCCGCCGGGACCGCCGCGCTGGTGCAGGCCGTCCCCGAGTACGCGCCCAGCGACCCGCGGGCCCTCGACGTGGTCGAGTCCGTGCGCGGGATCCGGATCGA
Organism: Thiemannella venezuelensis; assembly: GCF_014203605.1. Lineage (GTDB taxonomy): Bacteria > Actinomycetota > Actinomycetes > Streptosporangiales > Streptosporangiaceae > Planomonospora_A > Planomonospora_A venezuelensis. Next base: position 39,349 of record NZ_JACHJJ010000018.1, read on the forward strand.
GGGGGCGAGCGTTCACGTGGGCGGCGAGGTGGCGGGCATGGCCGACGCCAGCGCCACGATCTCCGAGCGCACCCCGGCGGTCGTCGGCGTCGTGGTGCTGCTCAGCGCCCTGCTGCTGCTCCTGGCGTTCCGCTCGCCGGTGGTGGCGCTCAAGGCCGCGCTGATGAACCTGGTCTCGCTCGGCGCCGCCTTCGGCGCGCTCTCCCTGGTCTTCTCGCTCGGCCTGGGCACCGGCCTGGTCGGCATGGACCCGCCGGTCGGGGCGGACGACTCCTACCTGACCACGCTGTTCTTCTCGGTGCCGATCGACAGCTACATGCCGCTGATGCTGTTCGCGGTGCTGTTCGGCCTCTCGATGGACTACGAGGTGTTCCTGCTCACCGCCGTACGGCAGGCGTACCTCAGGCACGGCGACAACACCAGGGCGGTGGCCGAGGGACTGGGCACGACCGGGCGGGTCATCACCTCCGCGGCGCTGATCATGGTCGCCGTCTTCGTCGCCTTCATCGCCTACCCGGACCCCATGGTCAAGATCTTCGGGGTCGGCCTGGCCGTGGCCATCGCGGTGGACGCCACGATCATCCGGGGCTTCCTGGTCCCGGCCACCATGGTCCTGCTCGGCCGCTACAACTGGTGGTGCCCCCGCTGGCTGGACCGGATCCTGCCCGACCTGTCCATCGAGGGCCACGACGAGGAGTCCATGGCGGAGGAGCCCCGCCGGGAGCTGGTCGGCGCGGGCCGTACCTGAGCGGGGGGATCCGGACCGCATGCCGCCGGTGTCCTGGGCGCCGCCCGGCCGGTCTCAGTCGAAGACGACGACGCTGCGGGCCACCGCGCCCTCGCGGACGTGGCGGACGGCCTCGTTGATCTCCTCGAGCGGGACGCGCTCGCTGACCAGGCGGTCCAGGTCGAGGCGGCCGCGCAGGTACTGCTCGGCGAGCATGGGCAGGTCCCGGACCGGGGCGGCGTCCCCGCCCTGGGTGCCCACCAGGCGGCGGGAGGCGAACAGCAGGCCGGGCTCGACGGAGATCGGCTGCCCCTGGGGCGGGCTGCCGACCATCACGGTCGTGCCGCCGGGCTGGGTCGAGGCGAAGGCGGCGGCCAGCACGCCGGGCACACCGGTGACGTCGAAGGCGTAGTCCACGCCGCCCCGGACGATCCCGCCGACCTGCTCCGGCAGGTCGGCGGAGAGGAGCGTGTGGGTGGCGCCGAACTCCCGGGCCAGCTTGAGCTTGGGCTCGGCCACGTCGGCGGCGATGATCGTGGTCGCCCCGGCCAGCACGGCGCCCTGGACGACGTTCAGCCCGACGCCGCCGCAGCCGGCCACCAGGACGCTGGAGCCCGGCGTCACCCGCGCCACGTTCAGCACCGCCCCGACCCCCGTGATCACGCCGCAGGCCAGCAGGCACATGGTGTCGAACGGCGCGTCCTTGGCGATCTTCACGCACATCGGCTCGTTGACGACGGCGTACTCGGCGAAGGAGCCGATGCCGATCATCGTCCGGGCGGCGGCGCCGTCCACCGTGATCCGGGTGGAGCCGTCGCGCATGGTGCCCATGATGGTGGCCGTCCGCGCCCGGCCCGAGCACAGGTGGAAGCGGCCCGCCCCGCAGTTGCGGCACCGGCCGCAGGGGCCGTTCATCGCGATGATCACATGGTCGCCCGGGCGCACGCTCGTCACGCCCGCGCCGACGCTCTCCACGACCCCGGCGCTCTCGTGGCCGAGGACGTAGGGGAGCTCCCGCACGACCGGGCTCTTGCCGCCGAGCGCCTTGATGTCGGAGCCGCACACCCCCGAGGCCCTGATCCGCACGCGGACCTCGCCGGGGCCGGGGTCGGCGATCTCTACTTCGCGGACCTGGAGCGGCCTGTCGAATCCGGTGAGTACGGCCGCACGCATCAACATCAGTCCGCTCCCGTCACGTGAAAGGACCCGTCCCGGGCCTGCCCGGAGCCCCGGCACGCGGGCCCGCCCCGTTTTCCGCACGCTAGCCCGGCCGACTGGTTAAAGCAAGCAATTGCTTGGTATCCGGGCCGGGCGCAACGCTCCGGTAACGCTCCATTGACACTCCGGATCGGCCAAATCTACGCTGACGAAAACCAAGCGAGCGCTAGGCCAAATACCCGGGCGGGCGTGGCCGTACGGACGCGGCAGGGAGTGACCTATGAGACGGCGGGCAGTACGACTCATCGGCCTGGTGGCCGCGGCGGCGCTCGCCGCCGCGGGCTGCGCGGCCGAGCAGAGGGCCGCGGGCGGGGGCGACTCCGGCGGGACGGCCGGGGTGACCGACACCGCGATCAGGGTGGGCGGCGTGCTCACCAAGACCAGTGCGAGCGGCTACTCCACCAAGGACGCCGAGATCGGGGCCAAGGCCCGGTTCCAGCGGGCCAACGACGCCGGCGGCGTGCACGGCCGGAAGATCGAGTTCGTCGGGGCGGAGGACGACGGCCAGGACGCCGCCAAGGGCGACGCGGCGGCCAAGAAACTGGTCCAGAAGGACAAGGTCTTCGCACTGGTCCCGGTGCACGGGCCCAACTTCGGCGGGGCGGTCTTCCTGGAGCAGCAGGGCGTGCCCTGGTTCGGCTGGGCGACCGGCCCGCAGTGGTGCGGGACGAAGACGGGCTTCGGCTACAACGGCTGCCTGGCCCCCAAGCCGGGCGCGGGCTCGCAGACCTGGTGGGGCAACCAGATGGCCGAACTGGTCGGCGGCTCCGAGGGCAAGACGGTCTACGTCCAGACCACCGACTCCAGCGGGAGCAAGTACGGAGGCAAGACCATCTCGCAGTCCTTCGAGGCCGCGGGCTTCGAGATCGTGGGGATCAACTCCGGCCTGCCCGCCGCGGCCCCGCCGCCCGACTGGCTGCCCTACGTCAACAAGATCATGGCCGCGGACGGCGGGAAGGCCCCGGACGTGGTGGTCTCGATCATCGCCGGGACCAAGTTCAACGTCGGCCTCTACTCGGCGCTGAAGAAGGCCGGGTACAAGGGCCTGCTCACCGACGCGACCAGCTACGACGCGGCCATCCTGAAGGACCCGGCCACCGCACAGGCGCTGGAGGGCGTGATCGCGGCCCCGATGTTCGAGCCGTTCGAGTCCGGCGCGCCGGAGATAGCCCAGCTCAAGGCCGACGTGGAGAAGGTCGCCCCGGGCACCGTGCTCACCCAGCACCTGGCCATCGGCTACTGGTCGGCGGACATTTTCCTGAAGGTCCTGGAGCAGACCGGCAAGGAGCTGACCAGGGAGAGGTTCCTGGCCACCGCCAACGGCTCGTTCTCCTACGAGAACGCCGGGTTCGGCAGGATCCGGTACCCCAGGGACCACGACGAGCCCAACGGCTGCGGGGCCCTGGTCACGCTGGAGGGCGGCGCCTTCAAGGTCGCCAAGAACATGAAGTGCTTCGAGAACGTGCCGCTGAAGTAGCGGCCCGAGGACGTGCCGCTCACGAGCTGGCGGGCCACGTGAGCGGCATGACGCGGGCGGCCGGGGTCGTCGGAGGACGGCCCCGGCCCCCGCCGCACGGACCGGGATCCGGCGGGGATCCGGCCGGCGTACCAGGCGCGAACGTTCGGAGTGAGGACCCTTGCCGGAGCTTGTCGGGTACATCGTCAGCGGCCTCGTCACCGGGGCCGTCTTCGCGGTCATGGCCTCGGGGCTGACCCTCTCCTACGCGGCGACGGGCGTGTTCAACTTCGCCCACGGGGCGGTCGGCTTCCTGGCCGCGCTGCTGTTCTTCGAGCTCAACGTCGGGCTCGGCCTGCCCGCCTGGCTGTCCGGGGCGGCCGCGGTGCTGGTGTTCTCACCGCTGCTCGGATACGTGCTGCACCGGTCCATGTTCCGTGGGCTGGCCCGTGCGGGGGAGACCGCGCAGATCGTCGGGACCATCGGCCTGACGATCGCGCTGCCCGCGCTCGGGCTCTGGATCGTGGACCTGGTCGCCGAGCCGTTCGGGCTGCCGCGCGCCGACGCGACCGCGCTCCCGCACGGGCTGGGACCGTACCCGCCGGTCAACGTCGACGTCGGCGGCATCCGCCTCGACTCCGACCAGATCATCACCTTCGTCTTCGCGGCGCTGGCCGCCGCCGGGCTCTGGGCCTTCATGCGGCACACCCCGTACGGCCTGCGGATGCGCGCCTCGGTCGACCGCCGGAGGCTGGCGACCCTGCGGGGCATCGACGCCGACGCCTCCTCGGCGCTGGCCTGGATGCTCGGCTCCACGCTCGCCGGGCTGGCCGGGGTGCTCGCGGTCTCGACCCTGGGGCTGGACTCCACGGCGTTCACCGTGATGCTGTTCGTCTCGGCGACCGCCGCGGTGTTCGGGCGGCTGCGCTCCATCCCGGTGACGTTCGCGGCCGGGCTCGGGCTCGGCGTGGTGCAGAACCTGGTCGCCGGGTACGCCGACTTCGCCGAGGACGTCACCGGCCTGCGCACGGCGGTCCCGGTGATCCTGCTGTTCGCCGGCCTGATCCTGCTCAACCGGTCCAGGGACCGGGTCGCCGGCTCCGCCGCCGAGGACGCGCCGCCCCCCGACCACCTGGCCGACCTGCCCGCCTGGCGGCGGCGGCTGCCCTGGGCCGCGGCCCTGGCGGTCCTGCTCGGCTGGACCCTGACCCGCTCCGCCGACGACTTCTACGTGGGCGTGGTGGCCCAGGGCCTGGTCCTGGCGCTGATCTTCTGCTCGTTCGTGGTGGTCACCGGCATCGGCGGCATGGTCAACCTCGCTCAGGCCTCCTTCGCGGCGATGGCCGCGCTCACCTGCGGGTGGGCGTTCTCCTCCGGGCTGCCCTTCCCGGTGGCGATCGGCCTCGGCGTGCTGGGCGCCACCGCGGTGGGCGTACTCGTCGCGCTGCCCGCGCTCCGGCTGGGCGGGCGGATCCTGACCCTGGCCACGCTCGCCCTGGCGCTCCTCGCCGACCAGGTGCTCTTCCAGATCGACGCGTTCAGCAACGGCACCATCGGCTGGCCGCTGCCCGCGCTCGGCCTCGGCTTCGCCGACACCACCGACCCGCGCGTCCGGGTCGTGCTCCTGCTCGCCCTGATCGGACTGGTCGGCCTGCTGGTGCGGAACCTGGAGCGCTCGGCCTCGGGCCGGGCCGTCCTGGCCGTGCGCTCGGCCCCCGCCGCCGCGACGACCTCGGGAATCTCCGCCCCCCGCACCAAGATCATGCTGTTCGCGCTGGCGTCGGGGATCGCGGGACTGGGCGGCGTGCTGTTCGCCACCTTCAAGGGCTCGGTGACCGCCACGGACCTGCCCGCCTTCGCGGGGTTCGTCTGGCTGGCCGTCGTGGTCCTGCAGGGTGTCCGCCGGATCGGCGGGGCCGTGCTCGGCGGCCTCATCGCGGCGATCTTCCCGGAGCTGCTGGCCACCTGGCACGTCTCCGCGCACGTCGGCGCGATCCTGTTCGGGACCGGCGGCATGATCCTGGCCAAGCATCCCGACGGCGTGCTCGCCCAGCTGGCCGAGGGCCGCTACCGGCGCCGGCAGCGCCGGCTCGCGCGCGACCGGGCGGCCGCCATCCAGGCCGAGGCCGTCCGGGCCGGGGAAGCGCCCGCCGGGACGGCCGGGCCCGGGGGTCCGCTGCTCGGGGATGCAGTGCCCGGGGATGCGGTGCCCGGGGATGCGGTGCCCGGGGATGCGCTGACCGGGGGGCCGCCGGTCGGGGAGAGGCGCAACGGAACGGCCCGCACCGGAGCGGTCCCGGCCGGTCCGGGCGGGAAGGGGGCGGAGGCCGCGCCGGACGTGCTCTTCCAGATGGAGAAGGTGGTCGCCGGATACGGCGACGTGACCGTGCTGCGCGGGGTGGACCTGACGGTACGGCCCGGCGAGGTGGTGGCGCTGCTCGGGGCCAACGGCGCCGGCAAGTCCACGACCTGCGCGGTGGCGGCCGGAGACCTGCCGGTGGCGGCCGGGCGGGTGCTCCTGGACGGGGTGGACGTCACCGCCTGGCCCGCGCACCGCCGTGCCCGGCAGGGCGTGCTGCTCGCCCCCGAGGGGCGCGGCGTCTTCCCCGGCCTGACGGTCGAGGAGAACCTGCGGACCTGGCTGGCCGACCCCGATCCCGTCTACGAGCGCATGCCCCAGCTCGCCCGGCGCCGGGGGATCGCCGCGGGCGCCCTGTCCGGCGGGGAGCAGCAACTGCTCACCCTCGCCCCGGCGCTGGTCAGACCGCCCCGGGTGCTGATCGCCGACGAGCCCTCGCTCGGCCTGGCCCCGCTGGTCGTGGAGCAGGTCTTCGCGGTCTTCGCCGAGCTGCGGGAGCGCGGGGTCGCGCTGCTGCTGGTGGAGGAGAAGGCCACCGCCGCGCTGGAGCTGGCCGACCGGGTCGCCTTCATGCGTCTGGGCCGGGTCACCTGGACCGGCCCGCGCGCCGAGGTGGACGACACCCGGCTCACCGCCGCCTACCTGGGGGTCTCCTGACATGGGCGGCCGGACGGGTACGGGTGCGGACGGCACCGGGAGGGTGAACGGCCGGATCGGCGACACGGACGGTTCGGGAGCGGGTGCGGGAGGCGTGAACGGCGGCGCGGGGACGGGAGCGGGTGTGGGAGCCGGAGTGGTCACGGATGCGAACGGTGAGCCGGGCGCGGCCCTGGCGGTCGAGGCGGTCTCGGTGTCCTTCGGCGGCGTCCGCGCGCTCAGCGACGTCTCGTTCGAGGTGCCCGAGGGGCAGATCTGCGGGGTGATCGGGCCCAACGGCGCGGGCAAGACCACGCTGTTCGACGTCGTCTCCGGGCTGCGCAGGCCGGACTCGGGCTCCGTCTCGGTCGCGGGCCGGGACGTCACGGCCGTCCCGGCGCTGCGGCGGGCGCGCGCCGGGCTGCGCCGTACCTTCCAGCGGACCCAGGTTTTCGGCCGCCTCACCGTGGCCGACAACGTGCTGGCGGCGATGGAGTGGCGCGGGGGCGGCGGGGGCCTGCTCGCGGACCTGGTCGGCTGGCCGGCCCGGCGGGGGCTGGAGCGCGAGCGCAGACGGCGGGTGGAGGAGGTGCTCGCCCTGTGCGGACTCGCCGAACTGCGCGACGCCTACGCGGCCTCACTCCCCGTCGGACGGCGCCGCCTGGTCGAGCTGGCCCGCGCCCTGGCCGACGGCCCCTCGCTGCTCCTGCTCGACGAACCGACCTCCGGCCTCGACGCCGACCAGACCGTCCGCCTGGGGGAGGTCGTCCGCTCCCTGCACACCACGACGCTGCTGGTCGAGCACGACATGGGCTTCGTCATGGACGTCTGCGACCGTCTCGTCGTCCTGGACCTCGGCAAGGTCATCGCCGTCGGCACCCCGGCCGAGATCCGCGACGATCCCGCCGTCCGCGCCGCCTACCTCGGCTGAGGGGCCGCATCGGTCGCGGCGACCGCCGCCCGGACGAGCCGGAGCAGGGATTCACCGCCGGGCGATGGAGGTCCCCCGGCCGTCAGCGGATGATCGAGAACCGGCGTCTCCTGCCGGGCAGGTCGTCAGCGGACGCAGACCCAGGGCTGCCGCGTGACGAGCCGGCGGCACTGAACGCCGCCTGATGCGGGCGCCGGCGCGCGTGCGTGACATCACGGCAGAGGGCGGCGGAAGGGCGCTGGAGGAGGGGACTTCTTTCCCGGGGATTGCTGAGAGCAGTATTCATTGCTCTCAGCAATCCCCGGGAAACGGGACGTCTCTCCTCGGTGGGCCTGGACTCCGAGGGCCGTCGCCGGTTATCCACAGAATCCGGTTCGCGGGTGAAGAGAAGGGCCGCGCCGGCCCACGATGGGACCGTGCTCAACGACCTTGATGACGACTCCGGCGACGCCCCTGGCGAGACCCTCGGCACCCTGCTGCGAGGGCTCCGTGAGTCGGCCGCTCTCTCCCAGCAGGAGCTGGCCGGGAAGGCGCGGATCGCCCAGGGCACCTTGTCGGCGTACGAACGAGGGTCGAGAGAGCCGTCGTGGAGGATGTTCCGGCGTATCACGGCGGCGGCGGGCGTTCAGCCGAGGGTGGAGTTCGAGGCCCTGTGGAGCGATGTCGACGCCGAGATCGAGCGGATGAGGGCGCTCGACGTCGCAGGACGGATCCGCACATGGGAGAAGATCGATGCGGACATGCTCTTCTCCGCTCTGCGTCATGTCCGCTACCAGGTGGAAGGCCTCGCGGCCGCGTCACTCCAGGGAGTCCCGGTCCCGGTCACGGTCGTCGATCTGGGTGTTCTGGACGAACCGGCCAATCTCGACCGCCTGTCGGACGCGATCGAAGGGCTCTACGGGCAGCGGTGGAGTTCGGCCTACGGCTATTACGGATTCGTGGACCCGGATCCCCGGGTCGAAGGGGAGATGGAGTGGCGGGGGATCTCAGGACGGTTCCGCGTGCGGCTGGTGAGCGGACTTCGGAGCTCGGTCCGGATCCGGGTCGAAGGGCGGCACGTCGCGGTCATGCCGGTGTGCGAAGTGGAGTCGGGTGACCACCGCGTGCGCCGGGTTCTGGAGCGCGTCCGAATGCGACTCCGCGAACCCGCGGGAGGGCGGAAAACGGAGGGCGGGGCGGGTAGGTGCGGGACGTGTGGGCGGGGCGGGTAGGTGCGGGACACTCCAGCGGGGCGGTCCGGAGGGCCGCAGGTCCGCGGCGGGTGTTCAGGTGAAGAGCTGGCCGGCGTTGACGTCGAGGGTGGCGCCGGTGATGGAGCGGGACCGGTCGGAGGCGAGGAAGACGACCGCGCGGGCGACGTCCTCCTCGGTGGCGATCCGGCGCAGGGCCATCGCGCTCAGGTCGCGGGCCAGGATGTCCTCGTAGGCGACGCCCTCGGCGGCGGCGCGGGAGCGCATCCAGTCGTCGAGGACCTCGCTGGCGATCCAGCCGGGGGCCACGCAGTTGACCCGCACGCCGTACGGGCCGAGCTCGTCGGCCAGGCAGTGGGAGAGCAGGTGGGCGGCGGCCTTGCCGGCCGCGAAGTCGCTGCGGCCCGCGTAGCCCTTGCGGGAGGACATGGAGGTCACGTTCACGATCGAGCCCTCGCCCCGCTCGACCATCAGGGGGGCCAGGAAGCGGCAGGCGAGCAGCGTGCCGTACGCGCCGATGTCGACCGCCGCGCGCCAGGAGGCCAGGTCGGCGGGGGACATGTCCAGGACGTTCCTGCGGTGGGTGCCCGGGAAGGCGGCGTTGACCAGGACGTCCAGGCGGCCGAAGCGCTCGGTGACCGCGGCGGCGAGGGCCCGGACGTCCGCGGGGCTGGTGACGTCGGCGGGGAAGGCGAGCGTGCCGGGGAGCTCGGCGGCGATCTTCTCGACGGTGGCGGCGGTCCGGGCGGCGGCCACGACGGTGGCGCCCTCGGCGGTCATCAGCCGGGTCAGCGTCCGGCCGAGGCCGGGCCCCGCCCCGGTGATGACGGCGATCTTCCCCTGCAGCATCCGGTCCGCCTCCCGTGGGTCCGCTGTCCTGTACGAGGATACCAAGCGTGCGCTAGGTTGGTTAAGTGGGAAACCGGAGGTGCACATGAAGTTCGGGGTGCCGCTCGGGCTGATCCATCCCGACGCGTGGAAGGACGTCGCGGTCGCGGCGGACGAGCTGGGGTTCGAGTCGGTCTGGCTCCCCGAGCACCTGGTCTTCGCCACCGACCTCTCGCTGGCCGTCTATCCCGGGACCGACGAACCCGGCATCTCACCGGGAACCCCTCTGTTCGACGCCCCCGCCTACCTGTGCTGGCTCGCCGGCCTGACCTCGCGCGTACGGCTCGGCACCGCCGTCCACCTCTACGCCCTGCGGCACCCGTTCGTCTCGGCGCGGGCCTTCGCGACCCTCGACCGGGTCTCCGGCGGCCGGGCGGTCTGCGGGGTCGGCGCCGGATGGTACGAGGGGGAGTGGCGGGCGGCCGGGGTGGACTTCACCACCCGGGGACCGCGGCTGGACGAGGCGATCGAGGTGACCCGGCGGCTCTGGTCGGAGCCGGTCGTCGCGCACGCGGGCCGCTTCTACGACTTCCCCGAGGTGGCCTTCGAGCCCAAGCCGGTCCAGGAGCGGCTGCCGATCCTCGCCGGGGGCGAGTCGGGCGCCGCGCTGCGCCGCGCGGCGCGGCTCTGCGACGGCTGGATCAGCATGCCGCACTCCCTGGCCTCGGTCCGTCCCCAGCTCGACCGGCTCGCGGCGCTCCGCGACGGGACCCGCCCGGAGGGAGGGGCCGGCTCCGGGGACGCCGGAGGCCGTCCGTTCTCGGTCACCGTCCACGCCTACGAGCTCGCCGGCCCGGCCGAGGTACCGGAGTGGGAGAGGCTCGGCGTCGACCGGATGATCGTCCGGCCCTGGCGCCGCAGCCGCGACGCCGTCACCGCCCTCGAGGCCTTCGCCGCCGACCACCTTCCCTGACCGGGGACGCCACGCCTCACCGTTGAGGTGCATCCCGGGAGCGGTCGTCGCGGACAAGACGTTGCGCCCGGACCGCCCGCGTGTGCCGGGGGACGGCGAGCCGGTCACCCGACCCGGGCGGGCACCGCCTGCTTGTGGCGGCGGCCCCGGTACCCACCGGGAACCGGGGTGCCGCCGGGGGCCGGGACGTCTCCGGGCGCCGCAGGGCGGGGGGCGGCGGGGCGGGGCACGACGGGAAGGGGCGAGGAGGGGACGGTCGTGCTGACGGCGGGTTCGGGATCGCGGTGGCGGCGGCCCCGCGGGGGAGTGTCCTGGGCGAAGGTGGAGGACTCGGTCCGGCGGTGGCGGCGGCCGCGGAGCGGTGCGTCCTGGGCGAAGGTGGAGGACTCGGTCCGGCGGTGGCGGCGGCCCCGCAGGGGAGTGTCCTGGGCGAAGGTGGAGGACTCCACGACCGGACGCTCCCGGAGGCGGCGCCTGCCCTGGTAGGGGGGCTGGGATCGTTCGGCGGGGAACTCCCGGGCGGCGGGGGACGCCTGCGGGGCGGAGAGCTCTGCGGCCGCAGGAGCCTCCTGCGGGGCGGGCCCGCGGGCCGTGGGGGTCTCCCGGACGGGGAGAAGGCCGTGGACGGGGAGAAGACCGCGGACGGCGGGGGCCTCTCGGGTGGGGAGCTCCCGGGCGGCGGTGCCCTCCCGGTCGAGGGAGAAGTCCTGCGTGGCGAAGGACTCCCGGGTGAGGACGGCGCTCTGGGCGGTGAAGGCCTCGCGGGCGGCGGGGGTGCCGCGGGTGACGCGGCGGCGGCCGGGGGCGCGGCGGCGGCCCGGGGCGGAGCGGTGCGAGCCGGCGCGGCGGGACGGGCGCCCGGCGGCCTCGGTGTCTTCGGGGTCCCGCCTGCCTCCCGCCAGGGCCAGCCGCAGACCGGATTGCTTGACCTTGGCGTGGGCGATGATCGCGAGGGCGGCGAGCAGGACCGGTGCGAGCACGGCCGGGGAGCCGAGTTCGGGAACGCTGGTGGCCAGGTCGCGGGCGGCCGCCGCGGGGACGGCGGCGAAGGAGTCCGTGTCGGCGGTCGCGGGCTTGGCGTGCTTGCCCGGCGTGGCGCGTCCGGCGGAGGCCTGGGGCCGGGCGGCGGCCGAGGGGGCGGCCTCGGGGGTCCCGGTGCCTGAGGTCGCGGTGCCGGGGGTCGCGGTGCCGGGGCTTTCGGCGGTCGCGGTGGTCTTCCCGGACGCGGGCTTGGATGCGGCCTTCCCGGTGGTGGACTTCCGGGCGGGCGCGGCCGCCGTCTCCGAGGGGGCGGCCTTCTCGGTCTTGCCGGTCTCCGGCTCCGCGGGGACGAGGGCGGGGATCATGGAGAGCAGATCGGGCTGGGGGGACAGTGAGACGAAGTTCTCCGGCGGCGCGGTGGCGGAGGTGACGATGGAGTTGATGATCACCTGCTTCTCGGCCGCCTCCTTGTCCAGCCGGGCCTTGATCTTCTCGGGGTAGCCGTAGCCGACGACCTTGCCCGTGTCGCGCTCCTTGCGCTTGGCGACGCCGCCGTCGATGTTGCCCTCGATGGTGTGGATGGTCCGGCCCTCCACCTTGGTGACGATCCCGACGTGGTCGATGCCGCCGATCGCGTCCGAGCCGCCCCAGTCGAAGAACACGATGGCTCCGGGCTTGGGCGTGGTGCCCCAGGCGCCCTGCTCCCGGAACCACTCGGCGTGGTACACCGTGTAGGCGAACTGGCCGATCCAGTCCTCGTAGCCGAGCTTCTTGGCCGCCCACGACAGGTACATGTCGCACCACGGCGCCGCGGAGTAGTCCGCGTCGAACTCGACGCTGCTGCCGTACCAGTCGCCGAACTTGGTGTAGCCGTTGCTCTTCTCGGCGTATCCGAGCTGGCTCTCCAGCAGCTCGATGAACTTCTGCATCTCAGGGATCATGGGAAGTGGGGACCTCCGGCAGCCGTGGAGCATGGTCGCGCCGCCCCGCGACCGGGCTGTCGGAGATCGGGTCGAACGATGGCGCGTTCACGCGGGCCGGCCGGGACGGCAGGGACGCATGCGGCGGCGCCATTGGACAGGTGTCTTCCGTGGGCAGGGAGGCTACCTGGGCCCAAAAGCGGGTCAAGACAGGCCAAAGCCCTCATGAAGGTGCTGCAGAGGCGGAGAAGAGGGATAAAAACCCACGTCAGTGGCCTTTAGGGGATTTTTATCCTTAAACCCCTCAGGCCTAAAAGATCTACCGACCCTCGCCGCCCCGGCCCTCGCCAGAACGGCGTTCTGTAGAACGTAGTTCTAATATAGGTCCATGACGATCGAACTCGCCCCCGCAGAGGACGAAGAGGACGCCGAAGCAAAGCTCGCCGCGCTGTCCGCGCTCAGCGGGCAGGTCCGGGACCTGGTCGACGCGGTCGTGCTCACGGACGTCGCGGAAAGCGAGATCACCGCCGTCACCGCAGAGCTGGCCGCCCTGACCGATCGCCTGCACGCGCTCCGGCGTGCCACACCGCGGTCGTTCGAGCTCGGCCCCGACGGCGTCCCCCGTCACGCGGGCAACGCGGTGACCGGCTCGGCCAACCCGCACGCGCTCCCGCTGGTCATCGAGACCACCCCGGAGCGGACGGTCCGCGCCGAGCTGAGCTTCCGGCCGACCCACGAGGGCCCGCCCGGCACGGTCCACGGCGGCGTCAGCGCGATGATCCTCGACCACCTGCTGGGCCAGGCCGTGGCGGTGGCCGGTTTCCCCGGGATGACCGGGACCCTCACCATCCGCTACCGCGGGCGGGTGCCGTACGGCGAGCCGCTGCTGGCCACCGCCGAGCACACCCGGTCGGAGGGGCGCAAGAACTGGGTCGACGGGCGCATCGCGCTGCCCGGCGGGACCGTGCTCGTCGAGGCGACCGGCCTGTTCATCACCCCGTCCGCCTGGATCGAGCAGCAGCGCCCGGTGTGACGGGCGGGCGCGCCGATCCTTCCCGCGCGGGAGGCCGCCGTCCGGGGGACGTCCGGCGTGACGGGAGACCGCATGCCACGAGGAGGTCCGGCGGAGGCCCGGAGCACGGGCCCTCCGCCGGGTCTCGGGGGCTCACGGGTCCCGGGGTCTCAGACGGGGATCCGCGCGGTGAAGGGCCGGCCGCCGAAACTGCCGGAGACGGGGACGGGGTCCAGCGGGCGGAACGCGGGCCAGGACAGGACGGTCTCGGCGCCGCCGGCGGTCAGCCGGGCGGTGGCCGTACCGTCCGGGTTCAGGACGACCTGGCCGCTCACCGTCAGATCGTTCACGAAGCGCACCTCCTCGAGGCGGATCGTCGCGGCCTTGTCGTCGAAGACCAGCCTCCCGCCGCGCAGGCCGGGCTCCTCCGTCAGCCGCCGGTACGACCCCGATCCCGGGTCGCGCCGGACCAGCGCGTCGGCGGCGGTGGCGAACGCGGCGACGACGCGCCGGTCGAGGTCCCCGGCGTCCGGAAGATCCTCCGCCGTCCGGGGGAACGACCTGAGCGCACGGTAGCTCGACACGTCGCAGGAGCGGGGGAGCGCGCCGGTCCGGGCGAGGAACGACCGCAGCGCCCGGCGGGCGCAGTCCGTGCCGAGCGTCGTGCTGTGGCCGCCGCCGGCGACACGGATCAGGTCGCCGTGCGGGAAGTACCGGGCGACCTCGTCGGGACGGTGGGTGTCGTAGTCCCCGGCGACGGTCGCGGTCGGCACGTCGGGGTGATCGGCGCGGGGCGGGACCGGCGGGTTGTCGCGGGGCGTGGGCCAGTGGACGCACCAGTCGGCCCACCCGGTCGATCCGCCCAGTTCGGCGACGGTGAACGGCCTCATGGGCCGCTTCTTCGCGTAGAAACGCTCCAGTTGGCGCTCGCGCTCGGCGGCCGGGGCGTCCCGGTCGAACGGGAACCTCGCGTCACCGCACTTGTAGGAGAGCAGGCCGGCGAAGCCGGGCCCGCGCAGCGGCGGGACCGGGGCCGCGGCGGCGGCCTCGGCCAGGCGGCGCAGCGGCAGCGGGTCGCCGCGCAGGTAGGCCGCGGCGGCCGCGTTGAGCTCGCGGCCGAACACCGGCTCGTAGAGGCGGGGCAGCATGCCCTGCAACGTCGGCATGGAGATCGCCGGGTCCGGCCGGTCACGCAGCCGCCGGACGAGCGCCGACCAGGTCGCCGCGCAGTCGCGGGACGAGCGGCAGGTCAGCTCCAGCAGGTCGGTCCGGGCCCGGACGGGCTCGATCGCGTAGCCGTCCCTGCCCACCGGGACGACGCTGTCGAGGAACACCCCGGCGGTGCTGCCGGGAAAGCGGGCGGCGTAGGCCTGGGCGAACAGGGTGCCGTAGGAGATGCCGTAGAACGTCACCTCGGACAGGCCCAGGGCCCTCCTGACCGCGTCCATGTCGGCGACGGCCTGGTCGGTGGTGAAGAACCGGCTGCGCGGGCCCAGACGGGCGGCGCACGCGGTGATGGTCTCCGGACGGCCGAGGTCCAGTCCGGGGCAGTCGAGCGGGCTGGACGCGCCCAGCCCGCGCGGCTCGACGACCAGCAGGTTCTGCCGGTCGACCGTGCGTTCCAGCGTGGGGAGCATCGGCAGGGCCGGCAGCGGGCCCCCGGGGTTGGCGAGGACGGTGGAGGTGGCGCCCTTCCTGGGCACCCAGGCGAAGGCGACCTCGATCCGCTCCGATCCGGGGTCGCTCCAGTCGAGCGGAACCTGGATCCGGCCCTCGCACCGCTGCGCGGCGGCGGCACACGGATGGGCGGGAGGCGCCGGGGGAGGCGGCGGGGATTCGGGAGGTACGGCGAGCAGCCCGGTGAACAGAGCTACGGCCGTGACAGTCGTCCGTAACATCCACCGCGCCTTCCCCGGGCGCGCGGGGGTAAACGCCTGCCCGCCGCGGAGTCTCCGGCGGTGTCAGTAGCCGGCGCCGGTGAGCATGCCCCCGTCGACCGTGAACTCGCTCCCGGTGCAGTAGCTCGACCGGTCCGAGGCCAGGAACGCCACCACGTGCGAGACCTCGACTGGCTGGGCGAAGCGCTTGATGACCATGGACTTGATGAAGGCCTCGGCGTCCACCTCGGCCGTGATCTCCGGGTCCGCGACCATCGAGGTGTTGATGGCGCCCGGGTGCACGGAGTTCACCCGGATCTTGAAGCGGGCGAGCTCGCGGGCGGCCGCCTTGGTCACGCCGCGCACGCCGAACTTGGAGGCGGCGTAGGCGGACATGCCCTCGGCGCCGATGAAGCCCTCGACCGAGGAGATGTTCACGATCGAGCCGCGGCCGGCCGCCTTCATCGGCTCGATCACGGACTTGATCCCGAGCCAGGTGCCCTTGAGGTTCACGTCCAGGATCCGGTCGTACTCCTCCAGCGTCATGTCCGCGATACGACGGAATTTCAGGATTCCGGCGTTGTTGACCAGGACGTCGAGCCTGCCGTACGCCTCGACCGCGGCGCCCACCGCCCGCTCCCACTCCCCGGGGTCCGTCACGTCGTGGTGGACGAAGAGCGCCCCCGTCTCCTCGGCGAGCGCCTTGCCCTCCTCGTCCAGCACGTCGCCGAAGGCGACCCGCGCGCCCTCGGCGAGGAACAACCGGACATGCGCCGCGCCCATGCCCCGCGCGCCCCCGGTGACCAGCGCGACCTTGCCGTCCAGCAGACCCATCTCGAAGCTCCTCGTGTGCCGTGGTGATTCAGGTGGCCGACATGAAACGCCGGGCGGCGGCGACGGCCACCGCCGCGGCCTCCATCGACCGGTAGACGGGGATCCCGGCCCCGGCCGCGATCTCCCGGACCTCGTCCTCGACCCCGTACGGCGCGCACTCGCCGTTCCGGGTGACCAGGGTGATCCTGACCCCGGGCAGTTCCTCCTGCGCCCGGGCCAGGGCGCGCGCGTAGGCGTACAGGGGGTCGGCCGAGGTCCCGTAGGTGAAGAAGCTCTGCACGTTGACGTGGGCCACGACGTCCGGGTAGGGCCGCCGCGCCACGATCGCCGCGACGGCCTCCCGCACGAGGTCCGGCCGTCCCCGCGGGCCGACCGGGATCTCCAGCGGGTTGGCGAGCGAGCTGCCCACCCCGATCCCGAGGGCCCCCAGCCCCTCCAGCGCCTCCTGCGGCAGCGCGTCCAGCGAGAGCCCGGCGCCGTCGAACACGTCCGCGGCCAGCACGCTGGCCCCTCCGCTCGGCCCGATCACCAGCACCCCGGCGCCGCCTCCGGGGGCGGACAGGCGGGCGGCGTGGGCCTGGAAGAAGGACAGGGCGCCGATCAGGTCGTCCTGACCGGTGACGAGGGCGGCGCGGGCCTGGTCGGCGAGGGAGCGCCAGATCCGGGCGTCGCCCACCATGCCTCCGGTGTGGGAGGCGGCGGCGCGGCGGCCCTGGCCGCTCCGCCCGCCGACCAGCAGCACTACCGGCAGGCGGCCGCGCACCGACATCAGCGCCTCGAACAGGGCCCGCCCGCCCCTGGGGTCCTCCAGGTACATGCCGACGGCCGAGGTGTGCTCGTCGGCGGCCAGCCAGCGCAGCAGCTCGGCGGGGGTCACGTCGGCGGCGTTGCCCACCGTCGCCACCCGGCTGAACGCCAGCCCGCGCCGCTCGCCGACCTTGACGACCTCCCCGGCCAGCCCGCCGCTCTGCGAGACCAGCGCGATGCGGCCCGCGGGCCCCTGCTCGCCGCCGACGAACGTCTGACCGCCGCGCGGGCTGTAGACGCCCATGCAGTTCGGCCCGAGCAGCCGGGACCCGGCCTCCCCGGCGGCCCGCACGAGCTCGGCCTCCAGCTCCGGATGCCCGGCCTCGCCGAACCCGCCGCTCATCACCTGGACGAACGGGATGCCGCGGGCCTGCCGTACGACCTCGGCGCACCGCCCGGCGGGTACGGCGACCAGCGCGTAGTCGGCGTCGGCCTCGGCCAGCGACGGCACCGCGGGCACCCCGCCGATCTCGCCGGCCTCCGGGTGCACCGCCACCAGCGGCACCCCGGTGGCCTTGTAGAACTCCAGGAACATGTTGCCGAAGTTCGGCCTGCTCGTGGACGCGCCCACCACGGCCACCGCCCGGGGTTCGAACAACGCCGTGAAGTCCGTCCCCGGCCCGCCGCCCGTCCGGCCGCCGCGGGGGTCCTGGGCGGAGCCGGGGGGACCTGCATGGCGGCGGGGCCGGACGGCGGCCGGTCCGCCGTCCGGTGGACCGGCGGGCAGGTAGCGGGCGTCGACCGCGATGACGCCCTTCTCGGTGGCGATCACCGGGTTGAGCTCGAACTCGCCGAGCTCCAGGCGCTCCCAGAGACCGCCCGCCCCGCCGACCGTGAGCAGCAGCTCCACCAGGGCGTCCACGTCCGCGGCCGGGCGGCCCCGGTAACCGTGCAGCAGGGACGAGCCGCGCAGCGAGGCCAGCATCTCCCGGGCGTCGCCCTCCGACACCGGGCACAGGCGCAGGGCCGTGTCGCGCACGGCCTCGGTCCAGACGCCGCCGAGTCCGGCCAGCAGCACCGGCCCGAACCCGGGGTCGTCCACGACGCCGACGATCAGCTCGACCCCGGGCGCGGCCTGCTCCTCGACGAGGAACCCGCCGGGCGTGATGCCCTGGGCGAGGAGCGACTCCAGCATCCCGGCCGCCGCGGTGCCGGCCTCGGCCGCGCCGCCGAGTGCCAGCCGTACCGCGCCGGCGTCCGACTTGTGCACCAGACCGGGCCCGTAGGCCTTGAGGACGAGCGGGGGGACCAGCTCCCGGGCCGCCCCGGCGACCGCGGCGGCCACGGCCTCGCCCCGCGCACCGGTCCCGCCCCCGGCGCCGGCCGCCGCCCCGGCGTTCCGCGGTGCGGCGAGGGCCTCACGGGGGACGGCCACCGCGGCGCCGCGCGGCACCGCCACCCCGGCCTCGCGCAGCAGCGCCTTGACCTCGTGCTCGGGGATCATACGGTCCTCTCTCCCGGCGGATCGGGGCCCGGCCGGGCCGTTGCGGGACGGTCAGCCGATCAGGTGCCGGTACTTCTCGCGGATCTCGCGGCGGAGCAGCTTCCCCGGCCCGCCCGAGGCGTCCTGGAAGTGGGGGAGCTCCTCGGCGACCACGATGCGGTCCGGCCGCTGGTGCGCGGGGAGCGACTCGGCCAGCGCGAGCGCGAGCTTCGACGGGTCGAGCGAGTGCCCGGCCCGGGGGACCACCGCGAGCAGGATCCTCTGCTCGGCGGCGTCGGCGCCCTCGACGTGCGCGGGCACGCCCACCGCCCCGGCCTCCGCCACGTCGTCGAGGGCCACCGCGGCCTCCTCGATCGCCGACGGCTGCGACCACGCGCCGCCCTTGAGGACGGCGTCCTCGCGGCGGCCGAGCACGGTCAGGTTCCCGTCCGCTGAGAGCACGCCCAGGTCCCCGCCGACGTACCACTCGCCGCGCAGGACCTCGGCGGTCTTGTCGGGCAGCCCGTCGTACCCGGCCATCCGGTGCGGTCCCGCCAGGTTGATCTCGCCGGTCTCGCCGACCAGGCGGCGGCCGTCCGGGCCGGTGATCCGTACGGCGTTGCCGGTGCGGGCCCGGCCGGAGGAGCCCAGCGGCGTGCTGCCGTCGTCGACCCGGCCGAAGCAGGTGTAGGGGGCCTCGGTCTGGCCGTAGTAGCAGTAGACGCCCGCCTCCGGCAGCCGCTCCTTCATCCTGGCCAGCAGGGCGGCCGGGAGCGGCTCGCCGCCGAGCATGATGACCCGCAGCGAGGACAGGTCGGCGGAGGCGTGCTCGTCGGAGCCGAGCAGCGCCGCGTAGAACGACGGGATCTGCGAGACGTGCGTGACCCTCTCGCGCGGGACGACCTTCAGGAAGTTCGCCGGTCCCCAGTCCTGCTCCAGCACCAGCCGCATCCCGGCGTAGAGGGCGGGTCCGACCAGGGCGGGGAAGCCGATGCCCCAGATGATCGCGCCGGTGCCGAGCACCGACTCCTCCGAGCGCGGCACGTCCAGCCAGATCTGCGCGGTGGCCAGGGCCGAGGCGTGGGTGTGCACCACGGCCTTGGGCAGGCCTGTGGTGCCGGAGGTGTAGTAGAGCGCCAGCGGGTCGTCGCCGGACGCGCCGGGCACGGGCTCCTCCTCGGCGGCTCCGGTGCTCAGCGCGTCCAGGTCCACCGCGTCGTCGCCGGGGCCGCCGACCTTGATCCAGGTGGTGATCCCGGGCAGTTCCGGCCGGATCTGCGCGACGACCTGCTCGACCGTCGAGTCGTAGACGAACGCGGTCGCTCCGGAGGCGGCGACGACCGCCTGGAGCGTCTCCACCGGCCAGTACGGGTTGAGCGCCGCGGTGACCGCGCCCAGTTTGGCCGCCGCCAGGTAGACCTCGGCCACGTGCAGTGTCTCGTTGAGCAGCGCCGCCACCCGGCGCCCCGGTCCGACCCCGGCCTCGGCCAGCGCGTGGACGCGCCGGTTGACGACCCGGTTCAGCTCCTCGTAGGTGAAGCTCTGCGTGCCGCAGTAGGTGAGCGCCACCCGGTCCGGGGTGCGCAGGGCGCCCGCGGTGAGGATGGCGTAGGCGTAGTTGCCGTAGGGGGATCGCGCCATGGTGGCCTCCGGTCGGCTTGCGGGTGGGGGAGGGAGCGGGTGCCGGCTACGGCCGGCGGGACGAGTAGAGGACGAAGGCGTTGCCCGACGGGTCGCGCAGCACGGCGCGGATCTCGTGCGGCCCGGTCTCGGGCTCGCGCACGACCTCGGCTCCCGCCCCCGCGAGCTCCCGTACGGCCAGCGCCACGTCGCCGACCTTGTAGGACGGCGCGGTGGCGGCCCCGGCGACCTGCTCGGCGGCCGAGACGAGCGCGACCGTGGCGCCCCCGCCGTCCAGGGCCGCGAACCGGTCGCCGTCGCGGAACCTGACCGCCAGCCCGAGCGCGCCGGAGTAGAAGGCGATCGCCGCCTCCAGGTCGTCGACGGGGACGAGGACGTTGCCGAGCTTGCTCACGCTGGTCTCCACTGGGGTAGGTCGTCGGCGAAGGTCACGCGCACCGGCATGCCGATCCGCACCCGTTCGGGCGGGCACCCCACCACCTGCCCGAACGCGCGCACCCCTTCGGGCAGGTCGATCCAGGCCAGCACGTACGGCTCCCGCCCCCGGAACTCCGGGACGAAGGAGCGGTGGACCACGGTGAACGTGTGCACGGCGCCGTGGCCCGAGACGGGTTCGTAGACGAGGTCGGCGCCGCCGCAGCGGGGGCACTCGGGAGCGGGCAGGTGCACCCGCCGGGCGCAGGCCGTACAGCGCTGGACGAGCAGCTCGCCGCGCCGGCAGGCGTCCCAGTAGGTGAGCGTGTCACTGGCCATCGATCGCCAAGCTAGCGCACGCTTGGTTTGCTCACAAGGTGTGGTAGCCGCCGGATTCGTCCCGGCCCGCCGGGTCCTGCCCCTGATCCCCGGCCGGGCCCTCCGGCGGGCCGTCCCCGGCGCCGCCCTCCCGGTCGGTCCCGGGGCCCTCTCCCGGATCGCTCTCCGGCTCGCCCTCCGGGTCGCCGGTGGGCGGGCCGGAGAGCGATCCGGACGGGGAGCCGCCCGGCTCCGGGCACGGCTCGCCGGGAACCTCCACGAGGAGGGAGCTCGCGCCGCCGGGGGCCTGAGGCGAGGTGGCGGCGGTGACCCGGCGGTAGAGGGTCTGCCCGCAGGGGGGATCGGCGAAGACGTGCGGGATCCGCTGGACGTAGGTCTCGGAGCCGGAGAGCGTGACGGTGCGGGCGGCCATCTCCGTGAGCCGGTCGGGGTCCGGCCCTTCGGCGAATCCGGCGGTGAGGACGACCTCCGCCGCGGTGGAGGCGCGCAGGGCGATCGTGGCGCCGTCCCCGTCGACCCCGGCGACGGCCAGGCCGCTGACCCCGTGCCGGGGGGCGGGAGGCGTCGGCCCGCCGGTGGGGGACGGGGATCCGGCGGGCGTCCGGGCTTCCCCGGTCGGATCCGGCGGCGCCGGAGGCGGGTTCACCGGGACGGCCGAGACGCTCCTCGGCGGCGGCGTGGCGGCCGGGCGGACGGGGGCGGAGGACCGCGGGGACGCGGGCCGGTCGGCGGCGACGTTCCGCGAGCGCTCCGTGGCCCCGGAGGGGGCGGGGGAACCGGACCGGGGTCCCGCCGTGCCCTCCGGCGCGCCCGCCCCGCCCGCGGAGTCCGGCCCCGGCCGCGGCGTGAAGACCGCGTCGGAGGCGAGCGGGTCGGCCGGCCGGTCGGCGGCGACCAGCGCGGCGGTGACCGCGACGGCCGCCGCGCCCGCGACGAGCGCCAGCCGCGCCCCCGGCCGCCGGCTCCGCCACTGGCCGTGCCGCCAGAGCCCCGCGGCACGGCCCGCGGCGCGGGCGGCCGGGCCGGCCGGCGGCGCCGCGGGCCGTGCCAGCGGGAAGTCCAGGGCGAGCAGGGTGGCCCGCTCGGCCAGCCGCCGCCGCCCGCGCTGCTCCCACTCCGGCCCGCAGGCGGCGAGTGCGGCCACGTCGAGCTCCGCGGCGAACGTCCGGGCCGTCGGCGGCCGGTCCGCCGGGTTCTCCGCGGTGCCGCGCGCGACCAGCCGCCACACCGGCCCCGGGATCGCCTGCGGGAGGGCCGGGCCCGGCGTCCCGGCGAGGTCCGCCGGCCGCGGGGCGCGCCCGGTGAGGCATTCGAGGAACACCCGGGCCGCCGCGTACAGGTCGGCCGCCGCGCTCCCGGCCGGGGCGCCGAGGCCGAAGTCCGAGAGCTTCGTGTTCCCGTCCGCCTGGACCAGCACGTTCTCCGGCCTGCAGCCGCGGTGCACGACGCCCCGCGAATGCGCCTTCGCCAGGCCCAGCAGCACGTCCTTGAACAGGGCCAGCGCCGCCTCGGGGCCCGTCGCGCCACCGGTGGAGAGGATCCTCCGGAGCGGGACGCCGTCGACCAGCTCCATCACGATCGCGGCGTCGAGCACGTCCTCGTAGTACTCGTACAGCCGGACCACGTTGGGGTGGTCGAGGTCGACCAGGGTGCGCGCGTCCCGGCGGAAACGCGCCACGGACAGGCGGTCGTCCTTCATGGCGGAGTTCAGGTACTTGATGGCCACGTAGGCGCCGGTTCCGGTGTAAGTGGCCAGCACGACGCGGCCACCGCCCCCGGTGCCGAGCTC
The DNA here is from genome assembly GCF_014203605.1 of Thiemannella venezuelensis. Classification (GTDB taxonomy): domain Bacteria; phylum Actinomycetota; class Actinomycetes; order Streptosporangiales; family Streptosporangiaceae; genus Planomonospora_A; species Planomonospora_A venezuelensis. The sequence continues at coordinate 61,704 of NZ_JACHJJ010000018.1, forward strand.
TCGAACCTCGCGGTATCCCGGAACCATGCAGTCCCCTCCCGAGTGCCGTCGCCTTGTTCGACGGTCTCACCCGGGGCGCCGGTTGTCATGCTTCGCGAACTTTGGCGGAGTGTGATCCGAGTATCACGTCGAGTGGAGAGCCGTGTGCTCCGTCCCGTGTTACGCTCTGCCCACATAACCAAGCAAGCGCTCGTGTCATTTCGCGGGTGTGGAGGTCGCATGCCGGTCGATCTGGGAGCCCTGGCCCCGCCGGGGCGCAGCGCGGTTCTGGTCATGGAGATGCAGCGCGGGGTCGCCGGCGACCTGACGCGGTTCCCGGAACTGGTGGAGGTCTGCGAGCGCCGGGGCGTGGCGGAGAACGCCGCGGCGGTCCTGGCCGCCGCGCGCGCCGCAGGGGTCCCGGTGATCCACTGCACCGCCGCCTTCCGCGCCGACCGCGCCGGATCGCACACCGCCAACTGCCCGTTCGTGACCGCGCTGCTGAAGGACCCCGCCCACATGCTGGAGGGCACCGGCGCGGTCGAGGTCCTGCCGGCCCTGCTCGGCCCCGGGGACCTGGAGTCGCGCCGCTACCACGGCTTCTCGCCGTTCACCGGCACCTCGCTGGACACGACCCTGCGCTCGCTGGGCGTCTCGACCGTCGTCGCCACCGGCCTCTCGCTCAACCTGGGCATCCCCGGCCTCGCCCTGGAGGCGGTGAACCTGGGCTACCGGGTGGCGGTGGTGACCGACGCGGTGGCGGGGGTCCCGGACGACTACGCGCAGGCCGTGCTGCGGAACACCGTCAGCCTGCTGGCCGCGAGGGTGACCGCCGCCGAGGTGGCGGAGGCCTGGAAGTGATGCGGGGCATGGGCCTGGACGGCAGGACCGCCGTCGTCACCGGCGGAGCCGGCGCCATCGGCACCGCCATCTGCCGGGACCTCGCCTCCCTCGGCGCCCGCGTCGTCGTCGCCGACATCGACGGGCCCGGGGCCGCCGCGACCGCCGCCGCCCTCGCCGGGGCCACGCACCTGGCGGTGGACCTGGCGGACCCGGCCTCCATCGAGGAGTTCTGCGGCCGGACGGGGCCGGTGGACATCCTGGTGCACAACGCCGGGGTGTCGATCGTGGAGCCGTTCGTCACCGGCGATCCGGAGCACTGGGAGCTGATGTGGCGGATCAACCTGCGGGCGCCGATGCTGCTCACCAGGCTCCTGCTGCCCGGCATGACCGAGCGGGGGTGGGGGCGGCTGGTCTTCATATCCTCGGACGGCGCGCGGGCCGGGTCCGGCGGCGAGGGCGCCTACGCGGCGACGAAGGCGGGCCTGTTCGGCCTGGCCAAGACCCTCGCCAGGGAGGCCGCGCGGGGGAACGTGACCTCCAACGTGGTCTGCCCGGGGCCGACCGACACCCCGATGCTGCGCAGGATCGACGCCGAGAAGCCGGGACTGGTCGACAAGATCGCCAGAGGCATCCCGCTGCGCAGGCTCGGCGCTCCCGAGGACGTCGCCGGACTCGTCGCCTACCTCTGCACCGACAGGGCGGCCTACGTCACGGGCCAGACCCTGTCGGTCAGCGGGGGCGTCACGATGCATTGATCGGGGCGCCGGGCGGGGGAGGCTCCGCCGTCCGCGCGGGGGCGCACGCCCCGGTCACCCTCACGGCGTGCGCCCCCGGGCGGGCGGTCTCACCGCCCGAGCGCGTCGTAGACGGCCTCGGCCAGGCGGTAGGCGCGCAGGCTGCCGGAGACGGCGCCGGCCATTCTGTTCATCGTGTACGCCATGGCCAGGCCGTGCTCCACGTCTCCCAGGCCGAGGGACCCGCCCATGCCGGTGTGGCCGAAGGCGGTCCCGGCGCCCCGGGCCGGGGTGAGGAAGGTCAGGGACGGGCGCATGTAGCCCAGGCCGAAGGAGCTGTCGACGAACAGCACCCGGTCCGGCCCCTCGACGCGGCGGCGCACGGCGTCGTGGAGCGTCTCGGGGCGCAGGATCCGCCCGGCGACCAGCTCCCGGTAGAAGCCGGCCAGACCGCGGGCCGTGGTGACGGCGCCCATCGCCGGCCAGCCCGCCCGCAGGATGACCGGGTGGTTGGCGCCGCCGGCCAGCCGGTGGATCGGCGGGTTGCCCAGGGCGCGGTTCATCAGGCTGCCGGCGTCCATGGAGGCCCTGGCCATCTCGTAGAGCGGGTCGCCCGGCCCCTGCCCCGGCAGCCCGGCCGCCGCGGAGCCCCCGCCGCCGGGGCCGTCTCCGGAGGCCGGGACCCCGGCGTCGGTCTCCGCCGGAGCGGGCGGCTCCCCGGTCCCGGGCCGTCCGGCGCCCCCCGGCCCGGCGCGCTCCCCGGCGGACAGGCGCGCCGCCCGCGCCGCCACGTCGTCCGGGGCGCCGACCCAGAGCTCCAGCCCCGCGGGGCCGGCGATCTCGGCGGCGGTGATCTCGCCCACGGTCTTGCCCGACACCCGGCGGACCACCTCGCCCAGCAGGAACCCGTAGGTCAGCGCGTGGTAGCCGTGCGCCGTTCCCGGCTCCCAGATCGGCGCCTGGCGGGCCAGCCGGTCGGCGATGGCGGCCTGGTCCTCGAACTCCTCCGGCGGGACCGGATCCTCGATCGCCGGCAGCCCAGCCTGGTGGGTGAGCAGGTGCAGCGTGGTGATCCGCTCCTTGCCGCCGCGGGCGAACCCGGGCCAGACGTCGGCGACCGGGGCGGCGAGGTCGAGCAGTCCGCGCTCGGCCAGCAGCAGGACCGCCGTCGCGGTCACCGCCTTGGTGCACGAGTAGGCCAGCACGGGGGTGTCGCGCTCCCAGGCGCGCCCGGTGCGCCGGTCGGCGACGCCGCCCCACAGGTCCACGACCGGCTCGCCGTCCAGCTGGACGGCGAACGCCGCGCCGAGCTCCTCACCGTCGGCGAAGTGCCGGTCGAACACCTCGCGCACCCGGGAGAACCGGGGATCGCACCACCCGTCCGTCCGCACCCCGGGAGAGCCCGGGACCTCGTCATCCGCCACTGTGACCCGCCTCGTGAAAGTGAGCAATCGCTTGGTTGATCAGCCTAGCAACTGGGGGCGCTTCGGCCCAGACGACCAGCGCGGGACCCTGAACCTGCTGACCCCGGCCACGGTCCTCGCCGCCCTCGCCTCGGCCGCGACCGGACAGGTGATCAGCCTGGCCATGCCGATCAGGGGGGCCACCTCCTCGCCCGCTCCCACGACGGTCCCGCACCTGCGGGGCCGCCCGCTCCCGCAGCATTTCATGTCGGTGGACGGCGGCGACTACGCCGCCGGCACCCGCCCCGTCGGGGCCGGGCTCAGGATGGCGGACGACGCCGTCGTCGTCACCCCGCACGGCACCACCACCCACATGGACGCGCTGTGCCACATGTGGGCGGGGGAGGAGCTCTACAACGGCCACCCCGCCGCCCGGGTCAGATCGTACGGCGCGACCCGCTGCGGCATCGAGCACGCCGGCGGCGTCGTCGCCAGGGGGGTGCTCTTCGACGTCCCCCGGCATCTCGGCCTCGACCGCCTGCCCGCGGGCTTCCGGATCTCCGGGGAGCTCCTGGAGGAGATCCGCGGCGAGGTGCGTCCCGGTGACGTGGCCGTGGTCCGCACCGGCTGGCCGCTGGCCTGGCAGAGCTCCCCCGAGGAGTACTGGTCGGGACAGCCCGGCCTGTCGGCGGACGGGGGCCGCTGGCTCGCCGCCCGGGACGTCGCGATGGTCGCCTCCGACAACGCCGCCATCGGCGGCCTCAACGCCCGCCAGCTCGCCGACGAGGACCTGGCGGACGACCTCCACCTGATCCTGCTCTGGCGGCACGGCATCCACCTGGCCGAGATGCTCTGGCTGGAGGAACTGTCCGAGGCGTGCGCGGGCCGTACGGGCGGGGACTTCGTCTTCGTGGCCGCCCCCCTCAAGATCGAGGGAGGGACCTGCAGCCCCATCAACCCGCTCGCGATCCTCTGAACCGGGCAGGCCGGAGGATTCGCACGATCCCATCCGTTTTCGGGTCAGGTGGCGGGGGCCGCGGCCGATGAGACGACGCAGGCCGGAACCTGCCGTACCGCCGCCGGGGATGTGCCACCGGGCGGCGCGTGGAGTGAAGAGCCTCCCGGCACGCGCGTCCCGAGGAGGGGACCGACCATGGCAGAAGACCGTTCCACCCGGTGGATCCTCTGGGAGCGCCCGGAGGAGGACCGTCCCGGCTTCAACCCGGGGACGCTGTGGGGGAAGAAGCGATCCGACCAGCAGGACGCCCCGGCTCCCCCCGCCCCGGTTCCCCCCGCCCCGGTTCCCCCCGCCCCGGCCGCCCACGCCGGGACGTCGTCGACGACCCTGAGCACGTCGCAGCTGCGGCCCTCGCACGAGCAGCCGGTGGGGATCACCCAGCACACCGACCTGATCACCCGCATCATCGAGAACCGGCTGGTCGAGGTCGAGTTCCAGCCGGTCCTCGACGTGGTGCACAACCAGGTGGTGGGCTTCGAGGCGCTCAGCCGCGGCCCGCGGGACACGCCGCTGCGCGCCCCGGACCGGCTGTTCGCCGCGGCCCGCGCGGTGGGCCGCGCGGGCGAACTGGACTGGATCTGCCGCGCGGAGGCGTTCCGCCAGATGCTCGCCCGCAAGATGCCCGGCGCGGTCTCGCTGTTCGTCAACGTCGCCGCCGACTCGCTGATCGTGGAGTGCCCTGAGGACCTGCTCCCGGTGGTGTGGGAGGCGACCCGGCAGCTGCGGGTGCTGGTCGAGCTCTCCGGCGAGGCGATGGACCGCCACCCCCGGCAGGTGCTGGAGACGGTACGGCGCGCCCGGGCCGCGCGGTGGGGGGTGTCGATCGGGGACATCGAGTTCAGCCCGGCGGGCCTGGCGATGCTGCCGGTGCTCGAACCCGACGTGGTCAAGCTGGACCACTACCTGCTCACCAACGGCCGGGCGTACATGGGCCAGGCGCTGGCGGCGGCGCTGAGCGAGGCCCAGCACAGCCGGGCGACGCTGCTGGTGGAGAACGTCGAGGACCAGTCGGGCCACCTGATGGGCCGCAGCCTGGGCGGGAACTACCAGCGCGGCTACTTCCACGGCCGCCCCGGAGAGCTGCCCGACACGGTGCCCCAGCCCAGGGCGCCCATCCGGCTGCGCGAGGCCCCGCCGGAGCAGGAGTCCTCCTACTGGGACCTGGCCGTCGAGGCGGGCGCGCACGTGTCCAGCGGGCTGAGCTGGGAGGAGATCAACACTCTCACCCTCACTCTGGCCGGGCCCATCGCCCAGGCGCCGGTCCCGCCGGTCATCGGGTTCCTGCTGCCCGACGGCCACGGCTGGAACGCCGAGCTGGCCGTCATCTACCGCGTCCTGCTGGCCCGCTGCCCGCTGGTGCTGGTGCTGGGCTCGGACGTGGCGCAGCACGGCAACTGGCGGGTCCGGGGGGCGAACCTGCCGGGCGGCCACCCGCTGCTGAGCCACGGCTTCCTGATCGCGCTGTCGTCCAGCTCCGCGCTGGTGGTGCTGTCCCGGCAGCAGGACGCCGCCAAGGACCTGTGGGAGGTGGCCATCAGCGAGAGCTCCGAGCTGGCCCGGCAGCTCCTGCGCCACTCCACGGACCTCCTCGACGTCCTGGAAGGCGGGGTGCGCCACAACGCCGAGGCGGAGTGACGCACCCGCGGGCCGTCAGGAGCCGGGGTAGTTGCCGCCGCCGTAGGCGGCGTCGAGGGCGTCGTAGTCGGGGGTGAAGCCCTTCTTCGGAATGGACGCGGCGAACTCGACGTGCCGGGGCTTCTTGTAGGAGGCGAGCGCCCCCTTCACGTGCTCGGCGATCTCCTCCGCGGAGGCGGTCCCGCCGTCCTTCAGCACCACGACGGCCTTCACGGCCTGGTGCCACCGCTCGTCGGGCACGCCGATGACCGCGGCGTCGGCGACGGCGGGATGGGTCCTCAGCGCCCGCTCGACCTCGGCCGGGTAGACGTTCTCGTTACCGGACTTGATCATGCGCAGCCGGGGCCCGACGAAGGTGATCGTGCCGTCGGCCTCGCGGCGGCCGAGGTCGCCGGTGTGGTGCCAGCCGCCCCGGCTCCTGGCCTCGTTCAGCTCCGGCCGGTTGAAGTAGCCGGAGAAGAGCGACTTGCCGCGTGCGCAGATCTCCCCGGTCTCGCCCGGCGGGACCTCGCTCCCGTCCGGGGCGAGGATGCGGACCTGGACCAGCGGTGACGGCCGCCCGGCGAACCCGGCGGCGTCCGGGGCCAGGCCGAGGAAGGTCAGCATGCCGCCCACCTCGGTCTGGCCGTACCCGCCCATCTTGGAGCGGCACCACGGGGAGTCGTCCACGGTCGTCATCGCGTCCCACTCGGCGGAGTGCGAGACGAAGCGCAGCGAGGACAGGTCGTACTTGCCGCCCGCGTTGGCCGCCACCACGGCGTCGATCATCTGGCCGAAGAGGAACGCCTGGGTGACCTTCTCGGCGTCGACCAGGCGGCAGACCTCCTCGGCGTCGAACGCCGGCGTGAACACGTTGGTGCCGCCGATCTGGAGCGTGGCCAGGCAGAACATCATCGTGCCGACGTGGAAGAGCGGGCCGTTGTTCAGGAAGGTGAACCCCGGCTCCATCTGCCGGACCACCAGCAGCGAGGCGCTGTGCGCGACGAGCGCGGCGCTGCTGAGCAGGGCCGCGTTCGGGCGGCCGTCGAAGGCGGCGGTGTAGAGCGCCAGGACCGGGGCCGCGTCGTCGCCGGACTCCGGTACGGCCTCGGCGGATCCGCCCGCGAGGAACTCCTCGTAGTCGGCGCCCGCGGCGATCCAGCCGTCCCCGCTGAGCGGGCCGGCGGTCTCGGAGCGCTCCCAGACCACGGCCTTCGGCGCCAGGTCGTCCAGCACGAAGGCCAGCTCGTCGGCCGACTGCCGCCAGTTGGCCGGGCAGAAGACCGCGCCGAGCCGGGACGAGGCGAGCAGCAGCTCCAGCACCGCGTGCGAGTTCTGGCCGAGCCAGAGCACCCGCTCCCCGGCCGCGACCCCCCGGGCGGCCAGCGCGTTCGCCAGGCGGGTGACCCGCGCGTCGAGTTCGGGATAGGTGAGCCGTACCTCGCCGTCCACCACCGCGGTCACCTGCGGGCGGCTGCGGGCGTGCTCGGCGAGGACGTCGGACAGGGTCAGCTGGTGGATCATCGCGCCTCCTGGGGGGACGGGGGAATCACTGGAACGCGGGCATGACCTCGGCGGCGAAGAACCGCATGACCTTCTTCATGTCGTCCAGCGGCATCGGCCGGGTGCTGCCGAAGTCGCAGAGCAGGTTGGCGAAGCCGGCGTCCTCGAGGATCCTGATCTGGCCGATCACCCGCTCCGGGTCGCCGATGACCTCCAGCTGCTCCCAGCGGAAGTCGTTGGAGACCGAGCCGCCCTTGAGATAGCGGTCCTGGTAGTACTCGAAGCCCTGGGCGGCCTTGCCGGTCCTCGGGTCGATCGGCGCGCTCTTCTCGTTGAAGATCCGGGCCCGGTCGAACATCGCCTCGAAGCGCGCCTGGTCCTCGCGGGCCTGCTCGGCGGTGGGGGCGACGTAGACGCTGCGGGCGACGACCAGCTCCGCCTTGGCCACGTCGTGCCCGGCCCGCTCCGCGGTCTCCCGCCAGGTCTGCGCGGCCTGCACCACCTTGCGGAACGGCGCGGCGGGGTCGGCGAGGACGGGCAGTCCGCGCTCGGCGTACATGGTCACGGTCTCCGGGGAGACCGCGGCGACGTGGACCGGCGGGTGCGGGTCCTGCACGGGCCGGGGGACCAGCTCCACCTCCGCGCCGGTCCGGTAGAACTTGCCCTCGTGCCGGAGGACCGGCTCGGTCCACAGGCCGAGGATCACCTCCAGCGCCTCGTTGAACCGGTCGCGGGCCTCGGCCAGGTCGATGCCGAAGCCCTCGAACTCGAAGCTCTGGTAGCCGCGCCCGATACCCAGCTCCAGCCGCCCGCCGGAGAGCAGGTCCACCATGGCCGCCTCCTCGGCGACGTGGACCGGGTTGTGCAGCGGCAGGACCACGATCCCGGTGCCCAGCCGGAGCCGCTCGGTCCGGGCCGCCAGGTGGGAGAGCATCGTGAACAGGTTCGGCACCACCCCGTAGTCGCGGAAGTGGTGCTCGGCCAGCCGCACCCCGGTGAAGCCCAGCTCCTCGGCGAGTTCGGCCAGCTCCAGGTGGTAGTCGTAGACCTCCTTGAAGCTCTGGCCGTCGAACCGGTGGAAGAGGTGGAAGGTCGAGAACTTCATCGGCGTCCCCTGGCGGTCGTCTCGGTGTGTCCCGTGCCGCGCTCCGGGTACGGCTGGCCGTACGAAACCAAGCGCTCGCTTGGGAGCGTATCAGTGCCCACCGGGGACGGTCCAGGTGACGGGCTGCGCCGGGGAACCCCGTGACGCCGGGGCCGCGCACGCCGGCGGTCCCGTCCGGAGGGCGCCCGCGCCGTCCGCGGAGGCGGGGCGGGTACCGTGTCGCGGGTGACCGTCCTGCTGCCCGGTGTCGAGCTCACCGACCACGTCTTCACCGTCCCCCTCGACCACGCCGACCCCGGCGGGCCCATGATCGAGGTCTTCGCCCGCGAGGCGGTCGATCCGGCCGGGCGGGACCGCGACCTGCCCTGGCTGCTGTTCCTGCAGGGCGGGCCGGGCGGGAAGTCCCCGCGGCCCACGGCGGCCGGCGGCTGGCTGGGCCACGCGCTGAAGACCCACCGGGTGCTCCTGCTCGACCAGCGGGGCACCGGCCGCAGCACCCCCGTCACGGCCGCCACGCTGCCCGGCCTCCCCGCGGCCGGGGCGGTCCCGTCCGACGCGGAGATCGCCGCCTGCCTCAGGCGCTTCCGGGCCGACGCGATCGTCGCCGACGCCGAGCTGATCCGGCGGCGGCTCTGCGGGGACCGGCCCTGGGAGACCCTCGGCCAGAGCTACGGCGGGTTCATCACCCTCACCTACCTGTCGCGGGCCCCCGAGGGGCTCAAGGCCTGCTACGTCACCGGAGGCCTGCCCGGCCTGAGGGCCGGAGCCGAGGACGTCTACGCCCGGACCTATCCCCGGGTCCGCGCCAAGGCGGAGCGCTTCTTCGCCCGCTACCCCGGCGACAGCGCCCGGCTGGACGCGATAGCCGACCACCTGGGCCGGGAGAGGGTCCTGCTGCCCGACGGGGACGTGCTGACGGTGCGCCGCCTGCAGACCCTCGGCATGTGCCTGGGCGCCGGCGACGGCGCCGAGTACCTGCACTGGCTCCTCGACGAGGCCTGGACCGGCGGCGAGTTGTCGGCCGCGTTCCGCTACGAGGTCATGACGGCCACCGGCTTCGTGGGCAACCCGCTCTACGCGGTCCTGCACGAGTCGATCTACGCCCAGGGCTCCGCCACGGAGTGGGCGGCGCACCGGCTGCTTCCGGCGGAGTTCGCCGAGCACGCCCGCCCGCTGCTGCCCACCGGGGAGATGATCTACCCCTGGATGTTCGACGAGATCGCCGCCCTGCGTCCCTTCAAGGGCGCCGCCGGGATCCTCGCCGCCGCCGGCGACTGGCCCGATCTCTACGACCCGGTACGGCTGGCGGCCAACGAGGTCCCGGTGGCCGCCGCCGTCTACTACGATGACATGTACGTCGACGAGCGCCTGTCCATGGAGACCGCCCGCGCCGTCGGCGGCGTCCGGGCCTGGGTGACCAACGAGTGGGAGCACGACGGCGTCCGGGTCTCCGGCGGCAGGGTCCTCGCCCGGCTCATGGACGTGGTCGGGGGCGTCCACGGCTCCTGAGACCGGGGAGGCCCCGCCGAGGGGGAGGGCCGGGGCGCCGGTCAGACGGCCAGCGGAACGGGGTGGATCTCGCTGGCGGGGTGGCCCGCCCGCTCGTGGACGCGCTGCACGGCGTCCGGGCTGGGAGCCTCCGACAGGCAGTAGACGACGCCCGAGTCCGGGTCGGCCCACGCGTGCTCGAAGGAGACGCCTTCTTCGTCCTGGATCGCGAGGTCGGCGGCGTGCGCCTCGCGGAGTTGCTCGTCGGTGATGCCCGTCATGCCGCGATGGACGTCCATGAACGTCGCCATGGCTTCCTCCTGGAAGGGCTGGACCGGCTGGCGTGCCGGAGGTCTCTCCCAGGCTAATTTTCACATAAGTCGCAAAACACCCCAAAAAACCAAAATGCGCTTATGTCACCTTCGGGGAGCGGGCCGGGGTCAGGCGCCCGGCTGCTCGGCGAGGGGGAGGCGGACCTGGAAGCGGGTGTCGCCGGGGACGGACTCCACCCGCAGGTCGCCGCCGTGCCGGCCGGCCACGATGCGGAAGGAGATGTCCAGGCCCAGCCCGGTGCCCTCGCCGACCGCCTTGGTGGTGAAGAACGGCTCGAAGATCCGCTCGCGCAGGTGCCCGGGCACGCCGGGGCCAGTGTCGCAGATCTCGACCAGGGCGGTGGTGCCGTACTCCAGACGGGTGCGGACGGTCAGCGTGCCCGTCCCGTCCATCGCGTCCAGCGCGTTGTGGACCAGGTTGGTCCAGACCTGGTTGAGCTCGCCGGCGTAGGCGGGCAGCGGCGGCAGCGCCGGATCGTAGTCGGCGGCCACGGTGATCCCGGGCGGGATCTTGCCGCGGAACATGGTGAGGGTGCTGTCCAGCAGTTCGCGCACGTCGACCGTCCGGTACGGCGCGCGGTCCATCTGGGAGTACTGCTTGGCGGAGGCCAGCAGCGAGGTGATCCGCTCGGTCGCGTCGGCCACCTCGTCCAGCATCTGGGAGATCTCGACCGCCTCGGCCAGCCAGTGCACCGCCCCCGGCAGGTGGTCCTCGCCGATCTCGCCGCGGACCTTCTCCAGCCCCTCCGGGCCGAACCCGGCGGCGACCAGCGGGGAGGCGAGCTCCCAGCCGTCGTCGACGCCGGCCTCCTCCAGCGCGTCGCCCAGCTCGTCCTCGGCGTCGGAGACCTCCAGCGGGGAGCGGGCGGGCGCGTTCCCCGCGCCGTCCGCGCACCGCTCCTCCAGGTCCACCAGCGCGCGCAGCCGGTCGGGGGAGATGCCCGCCCCCGCCAGCTCCGCCAGCCGCCGCCGGGAGGAGCGGACCTTCTCCCGGAGCTCGCCCACGGCCCGCACGGCCGCCGCGGCCGGGTTGTTGAGCTCGTGGGTGAGCCCGGCGGTGATCGTGCCGAGGGCGGTCAGCCGCTGCCGGCGGTCGATGAGGTCCCGCTGCGCGAGGCCGCCCAGGCGCACCCCGTCCAGCAGGTGCACGGCCATCGGGAACCACTCGCCCATGATGCGGCCGAACTCCGCGGCGGGCAGCACGAAGAACCGCGAGGGCCTGGTCGTGTGGAGCGAGTGGGTGTAGGTCTCCGGCGCGCGCTCGCCGAGGTAGGCGGAGGTGGCCCCGGCGTAGACGCCGGCCTGCGAGGTGGGCGCCATCGGGACGGCGCCGGAGGGGGTCAGGGTGGACATGACCACCTCGCCCTCGACGAGCACCAGGAAGCAGTCGGCCGGGTCGCCCTGCCGTACGACCTGCTCGCCCGCGTCCGCCTCGCGCTCCGCGCCGTGCGCGGCCAGCCAGTCGAGCCGGTCCTCCGCCAGCCTCTCGAAGAGGAACAGCCCGCGCAGCGTCTCCTTGTCGATCACGCCTTCTCCAGGTAGCGGTGGACGAGGGCCACGGCCATCGCGCCCTCGCCGACGGCCGAGGCGACCCGCTTGACCGAGTCGGCGCGGACGTCGCCGGCGGCGAACACGCCCGGCACGCTGGTCTCCAGGTGGTACGGCTGGCGGTGGAGCGGCCAGTTGCGCGGCCGGTCCCCGGTGGCCGCGAGGTCGGGGCCGGTCAGGACGAAGCCCCTGGCGTCCCGCTCGACGGCGTCGCCGAGCCAGTCGGTGAGCGGCTCGGCTCCGATGAACACGAACAATCGCTCGGCCCCGACCGTGCGCTCGCCCTCCGGGCCCTTCAGCGTGAGCCGCTCCAGGTGGTCGCCGCCCTGCGCGCCGGCCACCTGGGTCCCGGTGTGCACCCTGATGTTCGGGATCTGCGCGATCTGCTCGATCAGGTAGTGCGACATGGACCTCTCCAGTCCGTCGCCCCTGACGATCAGGTGGACCGTGCTGGCGTATCCCGACAGGTGGACCGCGCCCTGCCCGGCCGAGTTGGCCGCGCCGACGACGTAGACCTCGCAGCCGCGGCACTCCGGCGCCTCGGTCACCGCGGCGCCGTAGTAGACGCCCGCGCCGATGAAGTCGTCCAGGCCGGGGGCGCCCAGCCGCCGGTAGGAGACGCCGGTCGCCAGGATCACGGTGTGCGCGGCGACGCTGCCGCCGTCGGCGAAGCCGACCACCCGGGTCCGGCCCCTGGCCTCCAGGCTGGTGACGGTGCGGGCGGTGAGCAGCTCGGCGCCGAACTTCAGCGCCTGGCGGCGGGCGCGGTCGGCGAGCTGGGAGCCGGAGACGCCGTCCGGGAAACCGAGGTAGTTCTCGATGCGGGAGCTCTGCCCGGCCTGCCCGCCGGAGGCGTGCTGCTCCACCAGCACGGTGCGCAGCCCCTCGGAGGCGCCGTAGACCGCCGCGCCCAGCCCGCCCGGGCCGCCGCCGATGACGACCAGGTCGTAGAAGTCGGTAGCCGGGGAGGTGGACAGCCCCACGGCGGCGGCCAGGTCCGCGGTGGCCGGAGCGCTCAGCACGGCGCCCTCCGCGGTGACCACCAGCGGCAGCGCGGCCGGTCCGGCACCGCCGTCCGCCCGGGCCGCGGCCAGCAGCTGCGCCCCCTCGGGGTCGTCGGCCAGGAGCCAGCGGTAGGGGACGTGGTTGCGGGCCAGGAAGTCGCGGACCTCGTAGGACCGGGCCGACCAGCGGGCCCCCACCACCCGGAGCTCGCCGGCGGCCCGGCGGTCGGTGCGCTGCCAGGCGTCGAGCTGGGCGTCGAGCACCGGGTAGAGCTTCTCCTCCGGCGGATCCCACGGCTTGAGCAGGTAGTGGTCGAGGTCCACGACGTTGATCGCCTGGATCGCCGCGTCGGTGTCGGCGTAGGCGGTCAGCAGCACCCGCCGGGCGTGCGGGTACAGGTCCATGACCTGCTCCAGGAGCTCCACGCCGTTCATCTGGGGCATCCGGTAGTCGGCCAGGACCGCCGCGAGGTCGTCGCCGCGCAGCCGCATCTGCCTGGCGCTCTCCAGGCCCTGCGCCGCCGTGTCGGCCCTGACGATCCGGTAGGCGTTCCCGTACCGGCGCCGCAGGTCGCGGGCGATCGAGCGGGAGACCCCCGGATCGTCGTCGACCGTCATGATGACCGGTTTGTTCACGCCTGTCTCCCCCTGCACTCTCGGCGAACCAGTTCGAAGGATGTCATACCGGAACACGGGCGCCCGCCCTCGCGGACGACCGGGCGGAGACGACGAGAGAGGCCGCGGACGCCCCCGGCAGGGTGTCCACGGCCTCTCTCGTCACGGGCGGATGCGCCCGCGGTCACGGGTCAGACCTGGCCGGCCTTCTCCAGCGCGGAGCAGCAGGTGTCCACCAGCAGGCGGGTCACCACGTAGGGGTCGACGTTGGCGTTCGGGCGGCGGTCCTCGATGTAGCCCTTCTTCTCGACCTCGACCTGCCACGGGATGCGGACCGAGGCGCCGCGGTCGGAGACGCCGTAGCTGTACTTGTTCCACGGGGCGGTCTCGTGGTGGCCGGTGAGGCGGTCCTCGATGCCGTGGCCGTACTGCTTGACGTGCTCGAAGGGCTTGTCGCCCTCGCCCAGCGCCTCGCAGGCGGTGATGATCGCGTCGTAGCCCTCGCGCATCGCCTTGGTGGAGAAGTTGGTGTGCGCGCCGGCGCCGTTCCAGTCGCCCTTGGCCGGCTTGGGGTCGAGGGTGGCGGCGATGCCGAAGTCCTCGGCGACGCGGTAGAGCAGCCAGCGCGCGACCCACATGTGGTCGGAGACCTCGACCGGGCCGGCCGGGCCGACCTGGAACTCCCACTGGCCGGGCATGACCTCGGCGTTGATGCCGGAGATCTTCAGGCCCGCCTCCAGGCACAGGTCGAGGTGCTTTTCGACGACGTCGCGGCCGAAGACCTCGTCGGCGCCGACGCCGCAGTAGTAGCCGCCCTGCGGGGCCGGGAAGCCGCCGATCGGGAAGCCGAGCGGGCGGCCCTCCTTGAAGAAGGTGTACTCCTGCTCGATGCCGAACCAGGACTCCTGGTCGGCGTACTTCTCGGCCACCTCGGTCAGCAGCGCGCGGGTGTTGCTGGCGTGCGGGGTCATGTCGATGTCCAGGACCTCGCACAGGACCAGGACGTTGTCGCCGCCGCGGATCGGGTCCGGGCAGGTGAAGACCGGCTTGAGCACGCGGTCGGAGGAGTGGCCGTCGGCCTGGTTGGTGCTGGACCCGTCGAAGCCCCAGATCGGGAGCTCGGCGCCGTCCGCGAGGACTCGCGTCTTCGAGCGGAGCTTGGCGGTGGGCTCGGTGCCGTCGATCCAGATGTATTCAGCCTTGAAGGTCATCGCCGGAGTCCTTGAGGATGGAGGGGTCTGCTGCCCTCAAAGAGTCGCAAGTCGCGATTTCACATCCATTGCCCATATGTGAACGGGATGTTACATAGGTCCGTTTCTCCAGGCAGCGGGGTTACGGGGAGATTTCACAGCCCCGTCCGCGCGGCTGTGAGCTGCGGTCATGCCGCAGGCTGCGGCCATCCGGTGGCGACCGGCCCGCTTCCGTGTTGAAGTGGAGCCGTGGCCCGAAACCTGATCCTCTCCGGAGGCCTGTACCACGACTTCCCCGCGACCTCCGCGGCCCTGGCCCAGGCACTGGCCGAGGTCGGCGTGGAGTCCGACGTCACCGAGGACATCGCCGGCGGCCTGGCCGACGCCCCCGAGTACCAGCTGATCACCGTCAACGCCCTGCGCTGGCGGATGCGCCAGGAGCGCTTCGCCGGGCAGCGCGCCCGGTGGCGCTTCGAACTGCCCGCCGAGGCCCGTACGGCCCTGCTGGACCACCTGGAGCGGGGCGGCGGCCTGCTCTGCATGCACGCGGCCCCGATCTGCTTCGACGACTGGCAGGGCTGGCCCCGCGTGCTGGGCGCCTGCTGGGACTGGCAGAAGTCCCATCACCCGCCGCTGGGCTGGGCCACGGTGCGGGTCCACGGCGGTCACCCGGTCGTCGACGGCCTGCGCGACTTCGACCTGGTGGACGAGGTCTACAGCGACCTGTCCGTCCTGCCCGACGTGACGCCCCTGGCCTCCTCGCAGGGCCAGCCCCTGATCTGGGCCCGCCCGGTACGGCGCGGCCGGGTCCTCTACGACGCCCTGGGCCACGACACCCGCTCCTACGACAGCCCGGTCCACCGCACGATCCTCCAGCGTGCCGCCCTCTGGCTGCTCAAACGCCCGGTCGCCTTCAGGGAGTAGCGTCCGGCCCCCGGTCGGCGCCCCCGGCCCGGGTCCCGAAGATGCGGGCGGAGGCGGACTCCTGGGCCAGGCGGCGCAGGACGTCGAGGGCGCGGCCGTGCACGACCGTGCCGATGATCAGGGCCTCCACCGCCTCCTCGCGGGTGCGGTCCAGCGGGATGGTGCCGATCTCGTGCTCGGTCACCAGCTCCATGGCCGTCTCCGCGTAGGGGCGCAGGGCCTCGCCGGTGGTGGGCATGCCGAGCCGGTCGAGGGTGAGGATGACCTGGGCGAGCTCGTCACGGGTGGGGGCATGGGCGTCGACCTGCCAGCCCAGGTCGGCGATGAGCCGGTCGGCCTCGGAGCGGGCCGCGTGCCAGGCCTCGGCGTCGGGATGGGGCTCGATCGCCGGCGCGATCGCGTAGTGGGCGGTTCCGAGCACGTGGTGCATGCTCAGCGTCTCGTCGTCCACGGCCTTGAGCACCGCGCGGATGGCGGCGATGGGCAGGCGGCCGACCTCCAGCAGCGCCCGGACCAGGCGGAGCCGCCGCACGTGGCGCGCGCCGTACTCGGCCCGGGTGGCGGAGGTCTGCTCCCCGGCGGGGAGCAGGCCCTCACGCAGGTAGTACTTGATCGTCGGGATGGGAACGCCCGAGGCGGCGCTGAGCTGGGATATCCGCATCATTGGATAGTACAGCTAGCCAATAGTTGCGGCCTCCCGCACGGGCGCGGCTACGGCATGCGCGCCACCACGCCGAGGATGCCGGGCTTGCCGAGGTCGTACGCGGCGTCCTCCTCGAACTCCGGGCGCCATGCCTGGACCGGGACGATCCCGGGGTCGAGCACCTCCAGGCCCTCGGTGTAGGCGGCCAGGTGGGCGGGGCCGCGCGGGGTGATCGACCCGGCGCTGGCGGGGCGGTAGGTGTCCTTCGCCCTGGCCTGCTCCTCGGCGGAGGTGGTCCCGAGATGGCCGTGGGAGAGCACCAGGTAGCTGCCGGGGGCCAGTGTCTCCCGGACCGCGGTGACGATGGCCGCGGCCTCGTCGTCGCCGGGGACGAAGTGGAGCATGGCCAGCATGATCACGGCGACGGGCCGGTCGAAGTCGATGTTCGCACGGATCTCGGGGTGGTCGAGCAGGGCCTTGGGTTCGCGCATGTCGGCCTGGACGACGACGGTGTGGGGGTTGTCGGCCAGCAGGGCCCGGCCGTGGGCCATGACGATGGGGTCGTTGTCGACGTAGACGACCTTCGCGTCGGGGATGATGCGGTGGGCGACCTGGTGGACGTTCTCCTGGGTGGGCAGGCCGGAGCCGATGTCGAGGAACTGGCGCACGCCCTGCCCGGCGATCTCGGCCACCGCCTTGCGGAGGAAGGCGCGGTTGGCCCGGGCCACCTCCCGGACACCCGGAACCGCGGCCATGAAGTTCTCGGCGGCCTCGCGGTCGGAGGCGAAGTTGTCCTTGCCGCCCAGGTAGTAGTCGTACATCCGGGCCACGCTCGGGATCGTCGGGTCGATCCCCGCGGGCGCCTGCTCGTCGTCCATGACGCTCTCCTCGGCCCCAGGCTGATCACTCTCCTGGTGATGCTAGACGACGGGAACCGATTTCTGATCTTCCCGCCCGCATCTCCGGGCGCCCGGCGGCGGGCGTCTCCCCGCCGTCCCCGTCCGCCGGTCCCCGTCCGCCGGTGTCCGTGCTGCGGCCTCTACGCTCCGGGGCCCGTCCCGCCCGCGGCGCGGCGGCTGCGGTAGGAGCGCATCGCGACCTGCGCCCCGCACGACCTCGGACTGCAGTACGCCGCGGACGAGTTGCGGGTGCGGTCGTAGAACCCGAGATGGCAGGGCGGGTTGCGGCAGGCCTTCAGGCGCGTCCACGTGCCGTGCCGGGCGAGCTCGGCCACGGCGGCGAGCAGGCTGCCGAAGGCCCCGGCCACGCCCGTGTGGGCGGGGAGGAGCCGGACGTCCTGTGCGGTGACGACGGGCGAGAGCGGGTACAGCGCCCCGCTCCGCCGCAGGTACGCCTCGGCCGCCTCCAGCGGCGCGCCGTCGCCGTCCGGCTCGCCGGCGTGCGCGAGCAGGACCGCGACCAGGGCCTCCCGCAGCTCGCGGGCCGTGGCGGCGTCCCCTTCGGTGACGAGGGCCTCCGGGGGGACCAGGCCGGCCGCGCGCAGCCAGAGCGCGGCCGACGGGGCGTCGGCCAGCCGCTCCTCCTGCCCGGCGATCGGCCGGGTGTTGACGAAGCCGAGCACGAGGTCCGCGGCTTCGGGCGGGCTGAGGGGACTGTGCCGCCCCTGATCGGTCACCACGTTCAGCATGATAGTCAACCATGGAGCAAAGTGGTTTGGCGAATAACGATTGTGAGTTTTAAGGCTTGCTAGTTATGTGTAAAAGCATTACGGTCATAACCATGTCGATCACAGCAGAATCCATGGCCACTGGGCCCACGACCGCCGGCCGCTCCTGGTTCGTCACCGGCGGCTCCTCCGGGATCGGCCGCGAGCTGGTGCTCGCGGCCCTCGGCCGCGGTGACAGCGTCGCCGCGGTGGCGCGCCGCGCCGGTGACGTCGCGGATCTCGCCGGGCGCCTCCCCGGCAGGTTCCTCGCCCTGGAGCTCGACGTCCGGGACGAGTCCGCGGTGCGCGCCGGCGTCGACCGGGCCGTCGCCGAGTTCGGCCGCCTCGACGTGGTCGCCAACAACGCCGGGTACGGCCTCTTCGGCGCGGTCGAGGAGGTGACCGACGCGCAGGCCAGGGCCGTCTTCGACACGAACGTCTTCGGGGCCCTGAACGTGCTGCGCGCCGCGCTGCCCGTGCTGCGGGCCCAGCGCTCCGGGCACGTCCTCCAGGGTTCGTCGGTGTACGGGCAGACGGCCCACCCGGGAGTGGGGCTGCTGGCCGCGACCAAGTACGCGCTGGAGGGCCTGTCCGACGCGCTGGCCGCCGAGCTGGCGCCGCTCGGCGTCAAGGTGACGCTGGTCGAGCCCGGCTACACGGCCACCGCGTTCCTGTCCAACCTCGCCTTCGCCGAGCCGGCGCCCGACTACGACCCGACGGTGCGGGCCGTGCAGCGGTCCCTCGGCGACCTGCCGCCGGAGGCGTTCGCCGACCCGGCCCGGGTGGCGCGCGCCATGCTGGCCGTCGTGGACGCCGAACACCCTCCGCTCCGCCTGGCGCTGGGCGGGCAGGCCGAGAACGACATGCGGGCCTCTCTCCTCGCGCGGCTGCGCGACCTGGACGAGTGGGCGGCCGTGGCCCGCGAGGTCGACCGCGAGCCCGTCTCCTCCTGACCGGGCGGGGGCCGGGCCGAGCGGGGCGGGGCGGGGCGGTCGGCGGCCGGCGGCCGGAGCCGGGGACCGGCCGCCGCATGTTAACCGAGCAAGCGCTTGCCTAAGTTGTCGGCCCGCGTTAGCGTGACGGACGGCGGCCCGGTGGAGGGCGGCCCACAGGCGTCACCCGCCGGGGCGGATCGCGCCCCGCCCCGGCGGGTGACACGGCTCCTTGCGGAGGGTTCATGCGGGACCGGGCGGCCGTCGCCGGGATCGGGATGACGGCCCTGACGCGGAGCTCCGGCAGGACCGAGCTGGAGCTCGCGGTCGAGGCGTCCCGCGCGGCCTGCGCCGACGCGGGCGTCGAGCCCGGCGAGGTCGACGCGGTGCTCAGCTACCACCTGAACGACTCGGCCCCGGTGGTCCAGGTCGCCGCGGCGCTGCGGATCGAGCCCCTGGGCTGGCACAACGACATCACCGGCGGCGGCACCCAGGCGGCCTCCATCCTGGGCGACGCGGCCATGCTGGTCGCCTCGGGCCTGGCCCGCACGGTCCTGGTCTACCGGGCGCTGAACGGCCGTTCGGGAACGCGCATGAACACCGTCTCCACCGGCCCGCAGGAGCGCTTCACCCGCCCGTACGGCATGGCCGGCCCGATCCCGATGTTCGCCCTGGCCGCCCAGCGCTACCTGCACGAGACCGGGCTCACCGAGGAGCACCTGCACGCGGTCGTCGCCCAGTCGCGGGAGAACGCCGCCGCCAACCCCCGCGCCCTGCGCCGGGACCCGCTCTCCCTGGAGGACTACCTGGCCCGGCCGTACGTCTGCTCGCCGCTGCGGACCGTCGACTGCTGCCAGGAGACCGACGGCGCGTGCGCGCTGGTGGTCCGCGACGCCCGGCTGGCGCCCGGCGCCCCCCGGATCCACGCCGTGGTCCGGGGCGGCGGCCCCGGCTGCTCGTCCATGGACCGCTCACCGGACGTCACGCAGATCTTCTCCGGTCACCTCGCGCCCCTCCTCTGGGAGCGGTCGGGCATGAAACCGGGCGACGTGGACGTGGCGCTGCTCTACGACGCCTACTCGTGGCTGGTCCCCCGCCAGCTGGAGGACTTCGGCCTGGCGGCCCGCGCCGAGCTCGGGGAGTTCCTGCTCCGCAGGCGGCACGCCGCGGTCAACCCGCACGGCGGGCTGCTCTCGGAGGGCTACGTGCACGGGCTCAACAACGTGGCGCAGGCCGTACGGGAGCTCAGGGGGGACCGGGAGACGGCGCTGGTGACCGGCTTCGGCGGATCCTACGGCAGCGCCGCGATCCTCACCCGGGGCCGCTGACCCCGGGAGCGTGACGCGCCGGCCGCGGCGGCACGAGGGCCGTGGTCCGCTCTCGGGCGGTCCTGCCCGGTGACCGAGGCGCAACCGGTCGACGGGCGGGGCGGAACGGCGGCCGGGCCTGCTGGGAAGGCTTGCGAACGAATCGGGCGGGTGCCCCCGTCCCGGCCCGCCCGGGCCCTCCGATGTGACTCCGCCGCGCAGGTAAAGATAAGGTAAGCCTCTCCTAAGTAATTCTATGAGCAGGAGACCTGATGCGGTGGACGGGGCTTGCGGCCTCCTTCGCGGTCCTCGCCGCGGTGGCCGTGCTCAGCCTCGCGGTCGGCGCCCAGGCGATCCCGCCCGCGGAGGTCTGGCAGCAACTGTGGCGGCCCGACGGAGGGGAGACCGCCGCGATCATCCACGACCTGCGCATCCCGCGGACGCTGCTCGGGCTCTGCGTCGGCGCGGCGCTCGGCCTGGCGGGGGCGCTCATGCAGGCGCTCACCCGCAACCCGCTCGCCGACCCCGGCCTGCTCGGTGTGAACGCCGGGGCCTCGCTGGCCGTGGTCGGCGCCATTCTGCTCGGCATCGTCGACATGCGGGTCTGGGTCTGGTTCTCCTTCGCCGGAGCGGCGCTGGCCGCGACCGCCGTCTACGCGCTCGGCGCGACGGGCCGGGGCGCGGCGAGCCCGGCCCGCCTGGTGCTGGCCGGGGCGGCGGTCAGCGCGGCCTTCCTCGCGGTGATCGACGCGGTGCTCACACTGAACGCCGGAGTGTTCGACAAGTGGCGCTTCTGGGACATCGGCGCGCTCGCCGGGCGGGACGCCGAGGTCGTCCGGCAGGTCGCGCCGTTCATCGTGGTGGGCGCCGTCCTCGCCCTCGGGCTCGGGCGGGGGCTCAACGCCCTCGCGCTCGGCGAGCAGGCGGGACAGGGCCTGGGGGCGAGCCCGGGCCGGATCCGGCTCGCCGGAGCGGGGGCGATCATGCTGCTCTGCGGGGCGGCGACCGCCGCGGCGGGCCCCATCGGCTTCATCGGGCTCATGGCCCCGCACGCCGTGCGGGCCTTCACCGGCCCCGACAACCGCTGGGTGCTGGCCTACTCGGCCGTGCTCGCCCCGGCCCTGCTGCTGGCCGCGGACGTCCTGGGCCGGGTCGTGATGCGGCCCGGCGAGCTGGAGAGCGGCATCGTCACCGCCTTCGTCGGGGCCCCCGTCTTCGTCTACCTCCTGCGCCGCCGGAAGGTCGTCCGCCTGTGAACGAACGAACCGATGGGCACGGCCGCCTTCTCACGGGGCCGGCGAAGGAGGGCCTGTGAGCGTCTACCGCATCGTGCGCACCCCGTCGCGCCGGATCTCCGCCCGGGTCCATCTCCGTGCGTCGGCCGTCGTGCTGGTCCTGCTCGCCGCCGCGGCGGCGGTGGGGCTGGCCGCGCTGGGCACCGGCTCGGCGGTCTCGGTCGGCGACGCGGCCAGGACCCTGTTCGGGTACGGCGACGCCACCAGCGAGATGGTCGTCTACGAGCTGCGCGCGCCCCGGGTGCTGCTCGCCCTCCTGGTGGGGGCGGCGCTCGGCGCCGGGGGCGCCGTCGTACAGAGCCTCTCCCGCAACCCGCTCGGCAGCCCGGACGTGATCGGGGTGAACGCGGGCGCCGCCGCGGGAGCGGTCCTGGTGATCCTCGTCGCCGGGACCTCGGCCCCCCCGGCCGTCGCCGGGGGCGCGCTGGTCTGCGGCCTGGCCGCGGCCCTGCTGGTCTACGTGCTCTCCTTCAAGAACGGGGTCCAGGGCACCCGCCTGGTGCTCGTCGGCCTCGGCGTCACCGCCATGCTCCACTCCGTCATCGCCTACCTGCTCTCCCGGGCGGACCTCTACGAGTCGGAGGGGGCCAAGGTCTGGCTCGTCGGCAGCCTGGCGGGCACGGGCTGGGAGCGGGTGTGGCCGGTCGCGGCGGCGCTGGCCGTCCTGCTCCCCGTCACCCTGGCGCTGGGCCGGTCGCTGAGCACGCTGGAGATGGGCGACGACACGGCCGCCGCGCTCGGCCTGCGGGTGGAGCGCCTCCGGCTCGCGCTGCTGCTGGCCTCCGTGGCGCTCTCGGGAGCGGCGGTCTCGGCCGCCGGGCCCATCACCTTCGTCGCGCTCGCCGCCCCCCAGCTCTCCCGGCGACTGACCCGGGCCCCCGGTCCGGGCGTCGCCGCCGCGGCGGCGACCGGCGCCCTGCTGCTGGCCGCCGCCGACCTGACGGCGCAGCGGCTTCCCACGCCCGGTCAGCTTCCCGTGGGGGTGCTGACCGGAGGGCTGGGCGGGCTCTACCTCGCCTGGCTGCTCCACCGGGAGTGGCGCGCCGGCCGCTCCTGAGCCGGCCGCTCCTGAGCCGGCCGCTCCCGATCCGGCCGCTCCCGGGCACCGGACCGGTCACGACGGCCGGCGCGTCCCCGGCGTGCGCCGGGGACGGGGATCGGCGCGCACCTGCGGACCGGCGTCAGGAGAGGGCGGCGATCAGGCCGTCGGCGAGCGAGCCGCGCCAGCAGGCGTGGTCGTGCCCGCCGTCGTACTCCCGGTAGGTCAGTTCGCAGCCCCCCGCGCGCAGCACGTCGCGCAGCCGCCGGGTCGGGCCGAGCAGCGCCCACTCGTAGGTGCCGACCTCGACGTAGGCGCGGGCCGGGACGCGGCCCGCCGCGGCCAGTTCGGCGGTGAGCCACTCGCCGCCGGGGCCGTCGCGGTCATCGGGGCCGCCCGGGTCGTTGGGCCACCAGAACGAGCCGGACTGCGAGACGGCGGACCCGAACCGGTCGGGACGGCGGTGGGCGGAGTACAGCGCGGTCAGTCCGCCGAGGCTCTGCCCCGCGACGACGGTCCGGGCCGGCGGGTGCCCTCCGGACGGCAGCTCGTCGGCGAGGAAGGCCGTGAAGGCGTCGTCGCAGGTCAAATCGCGGATTCTGGCCGCAGGAGGGCCCGCCTGGACCAGCAGCGCGGTCAACGGCGGCACGGCGCCCGCCTCGGTCAGGTTGCCGAGGAGGACCGGCAGGTCGTCGAGCCAGCACTCGCCGTCCAGCAGGACGAGGGTGCCCTCCGGCGGGCGGTCCGGCCGGAGGCGCCACACGGTCCGGCCGCCGACCGTGCGGCGGTCCGGCCCGCCCGCGCGCGCCCGGGGGGCGAGCCACCGCTGCGGCGGCGCGTCCGGCAGCTCGGCGACCGAATGCCCGCCGACGGTCCGGGGGTTGAACGGGTCGGCGACCGCCTGGGCCAGTCCCAGGCACCAGCGCTCGATCGCCGCGCGCGGCGCGGGGGACCCGGCGGTGATCATCGCGTCCCGCCGCCGGGCCGCCTCGCCGCCGATCGGCTGGGAGGCGGTGCCGGCGGGGCGCGGGGCGAGCCGGTAGGAGCCGCGCCAGCCCGACCTGAGCCGGTAGGTGCGGTGCCAGACGTCGGTGCCGTCGAGCCGTTCCATCAGGCTCGCGCCGAGCACGCCCGGATCGGTGATCTTGTTGGCCATGACGAGCACGTCCTCCGCGTCACCGCGCCACAGGAACGTGACGGCGCGGTGGCCGGGGTCGCCGGGGATCTCCTCGACCAGGGGCGTGCCCCGCGCGGCCGCCTCCGCCCAGAACGACTCCAGCGCCCCGGCCCGCCCCGCCCGCAGGTCCGCGGCCAGCGCGGCGACGCGCCGGCCGGCGAGGACCTCGGGAGGGCACGGGCAGGGAATCTGGGGAGGGACGTTCCGCATCAGGAGGCGAACTGCTGCTCGATGCGGTCGATGATGTTGGAGGCGCTGTAGTAGTCGATGCGGAAGGAGTCGAGGCCCAGGTCGTAGACCCGCTTGCCGGAGACCGCGGCGAGGTCCTTCCAGAGGGGCTTGGCCTGGGTGGCGGCGATCTCGTCGGCGCTGTGGCTGACGAAGAAGACCGAGCTGTC
The DNA here is from genome assembly GCF_014203605.1 of Thiemannella venezuelensis. GTDB lineage: Bacteria > Actinomycetota > Actinomycetes > Streptosporangiales > Streptosporangiaceae > Planomonospora_A > Planomonospora_A venezuelensis. Next base: position 85,461 of record NZ_JACHJJ010000018.1, read on the forward strand.
GCCGAAGGCCTTGACGACGTTCTCCTGGGAGACGCTCACGATGTCCTTGCGCGCGCCGCCCTCACGGTTGTCCGCGGCGGCGTAGGACGCGTCGATCGGGTGGAGCGTGAAGCCGAGGGAGCCGAGCAGCGCTCCCTGGGCGGACGCATCGGTGAAGACGGGGATGTCGGTGTTGTTGTCGCGCAGCAGCACGGCCTCGTGCTCGGGCGTGCCGATCTTGCCCTTCGCCTCGGCCACGCGCTGGTCGTAGGCGGTGAGGACCTTCTTGGCGTTCTCCTCCAGGCCGAGCGCGCCGCCCAGCTTGGTCATGAGCTCCTGCCAGGACAGGTCGTCGTGGCGGAAGAGCACGGTCGGCGCGACGGCCTTGAGCCGGTCGTAGACCTTGAGCGTGCTGTCCGCGCCGGAGGCGGAGCCGATGATGAGGTCGGGCTTGGCCGCGATGACCTTCTCGACGTCGGCCTCGAAGCCCTGGTAGACCACCTGGACGCCGCGCTGCTCGGCGACGTCGGCCCACTGCGAGAAGAAGCCGTTGCCGTCGGTGATCGGGCTGGGCGGAGTGGCCTGCGAGGCGATCAGCGGGGCCTCCAGGGCGAGCAGGTGGCCGGTGAGGGTCACGCTCACCGAGACGATGCGCTTGGGCGCGACCGGCACCTCCGTGGTGCCCGCCTCGTGCTGGACGCTCCTGGTCCGGCCGGCCGCCGGGGTCTCGCCCCCGCTCTTCGCCCCGGCGTCCTCCGCTCCCGAGCCGCAGGCCGTCAGGGCCAGCACGGCTGTGGCCGCGGCGACGGCGGCGGCCCAGCGACGGCCGATCGAGATCCTCATGACACTCCTATGGTTAGGTAAGCCTTTCCTAAAAGATATTAGGGCAGGCTTCCCTAAGAGATCCATCGGGGTGGGCGGTACGGCCACATGGCGGGACGGTGGTGTGATGTGGCGTGGCGGCCCCGGCACGCCACGCCCGCGCGGGCAGGCAGGAGCCCCGGGAAGGGAACCGCCGACGGGCCGGGCACCGGGGGAGGCGGGCCGGGCACGGCGGGAAGCCCGCGGGATCCGCTCAGCCGGCCGGGATGTTCTTCAGGGCCTCGCGGCGGCTCAGGCCGCTGATCCCCTTGTGGGCGACGTAGCGCACGACCTCTCGGGGGTTGGTCCTGGCGTACTCGCGCAGGGCCCAGCCGATCGCCTTGCGGGCGAAGAAGTCGGTGTCGGACAGGCTGGGCTCGATGCAGGCGTAGAGCAGGCCGGTGTCGGTGGCGGCCTTGAACTTGTTCTGGCAGATGATCGAGGTGCGGCGCTTCCAGAGGTCGTCGCTGTGCGCCCACTCGAGCATCAGGGGGCGCATGGTGTCGGGGAACGCCTTCAGCAGGGGCCCGACCCGCTGGACGGCCACCTCGTCCACGAGGTCCCACCAGGCGCCGGAGACGACCATCTCCTCGTAGATCGGGAGGGTGTAGAGCGTCTGGCCCCAGTGGCGCGGAGATCCGGTGAGGGCGATCGCCGCGTAGCGCTCCTCGCGGTACTCCGCCTCGCGCCAGAGGGCGAGCACGGCCCTGCGCCACTCGGGCGCACTCTCGATCGGGTGCTCGGCGAAGACCTTCCGCAGCGCCGCGCGGCGCGGGACGGCCTGCACGCCCAGGAACGGCATGGCCGACTTCATGTAGGCCTGCATGGCCGGAGCCTTGGCGGGGTCGGCGGCCTCGGCGAGCGCCAGCCGTACGGCCTTCTGCAGCGTCTCCGGGCTCACACGCCACTCCTCTTCCACCGCGCGGACGGCCGCTGCTCGCCGGCCGCCGCGCTCGCCGTTCGGGGGGTCGGCCGCGGCCTCCCGGCCGGGAGGCCGCGGCGGTCAGGCCTGCTGGCTCGTCCGCTCTCCGGTGGCCAGGCCGTCGAACAGGACGGTGACGTAGTGGTCGGCGAGGCCGGCGGTGTTGAGGCGGCCGCCGGGGCGGAACCAGCGGACGGCGACCCAGATGGTGTCGCGGATCATGCGGTAGGTGAGCTTGGGGTCCACGTCGGCGCGGAACTGCCCGGCGGCCTGGCCGCGCTTGATCTGCTCGACCCACATGCGCTCGACCTCGTCCTCGGCCCTGACGAGGTAGTCGAACCGGTCGCCGGGCAGGGAGCGCAGGTAGTTCCAGTCGTTCTGCATGACGGTGATCGCCGCGCGGTGCGGCTCCAGGGTGCTGAAGCCGATCCGCACCATCTCTGAGAGAATCGCGCGGGGGTCCCCGTCCCGCTCCAGGGCGGCCCGGTAGCGGCCGACGAGGTCGTCGAGGAAGGTGGTGAGCACCTCGTCGACGATCGTCTCCTTGGAGTCGAAGTGGTGGTAGAGGCTCCCGGAGAGGATGCCCGCCTCCGCCGCGATCTCGCGGACGGTGGTCGCCTGGAAGCCCTTGCGGGCGAAGATCTCGGCGGCGAGCTTGACGAGGTGGTCACGGCGCTCCGAGGCGGAGCCGGGCGCGGTCGCACGCTTCGCCGCGCCCTGGCGCTTGACCGGGGTGGTGGCGGCGCCGCCGGAGTTCTTTCGCGTGTTCACCCCCCCATTATGAGCCCTTGCGCAATCGCTTGTTCACGTGAACGCGCCGACCCGTTCCTCCCGCCGCTTCCGGTCGGGCGCCTGTTCCCCCGGCTCCAGCCCCTGCGGTGGGCGGAACGATGGGGCATTACCGAAATACTCTGAGAAATCACCGGCATGACGGCATGCCGTACGACACGATCGTGCTATGGCGAACCTCGGCTACCCCTTCACGCTGGGCGTCGCGTCGGGGGAGCCGCTTCCCGACGGGGTGGTGATCTGGACCAGGCTCGCCCCCGAGCCGCTCGGCCGGGACCCCGCCAGGCCGGGCGGGATGCCGGACCGGATCGTGCCGGTCGGCTGGCAGGTCGCCGAGGACGAGGGGTTCCGCCGGATCGTGCGGCAGGGCACCGCCCGGGCCGACCGGCGCTGGGCGCACAGCGTGCATGTCAGGGTCGACGGGCTGAACCCGGGCAGCGACTACTTCTACCGCTTCTCGGTCGGCGCGCCGTTCGCGGCCACGACCAGCCCGGCCGGCCGGACCAGGACCGCCCCGGCCGCCGGCGCCGTGACGCCGGTGCGGTTCGCCTTCGTCTCCTGCCAGCGCTACGAGCACGGGCACTTCACCGCGCTGCGGCACCTGGCGGACGAGCGGCCGGACGCGGTCCTCCAGCTCGGCGACTACGTCTACGAGTACGGCAGGCCCGCCGCCCCCGGTCCGGGGCGCTACGTCCGCCGGCTGGAGGCGCCCGAGGAGGAGTGCCGGACCCTGCAGCAGTACCGCAACCGGTACGCCCGCTACCGGACCGACCCGGACCTCCAGGCCGCGCACCGGGCCGCGCCCTGGATCGCCACCTGGGACGACCACGAGGTCCGCGACAACTACCGGGGCGCGCTGCCCGGCGACGGCTCCGACCCGGCCGCGTTCAGGCGCCGGCGGGCCGCCGCCTACCAGGCCTACTACGAGCACCTGCCGCTGCGGGTGCGGCCCTCGGCGTCCGGGCTGCAGATGCACCGGTGGAGGCCGTACGGCCGGGCCGCGGACTTCCTGGTCCTGGACGTCCGCCAGCACCGGACCGCGGCCAGCATGCTCGGCGGCGCGCAGGAGGAGTGGCTGCTGGCCCGCCTGGCCGGGTCGGCGGCGCGGTGGAAGGTGCTGGTGCAGCCGCTGTTCTTCTCCCGGAGGTTCGTCCCGGGCCCGCCGCCCAACCTGCGGGCGGACGCCTGGGACGGCTACCCGGAGTTCCGGCGGCGCGTCACGGGCGCGGGCGTCCGGGGCCTGGTCGTGGTCTCCGGGGACGTGCACAACGCCTGGGCGGGGGAGCTGCGCGCCGACTTCGCCGACCCCGCGTCGCCTCCGGCGGGGGTGGAGTTCGTCGGCTCCTCGGTGACCAGCATGCCTCCGGCCACCGACTCCGCCGCGGTCCTCGCGGCCAATCCGCATCTGAGGTTCTTCGACGGCCGCCGGGGCTACGTGGTCTGCACGGCGGGGGTGGACGGCTTCCACGCCGCCTACCGCGCCGTCGACTTCGTCGACCGGCCGGGTTCGCCGGTGCGGACGGCGGCGGGTTTCGCCGTCCGCGACGACCGTCTCGTCCCCGACGCCGTCTGAGTCCCCGCTCCCGCTCCACCCGCCTCCGCCGTCACTCAAGCGTGGCAACGCGATGGAAGACCCATGGTCAGCCCTATAGCAATTAGGAAACTTTCCTATTAGATTTGCGCGCAAGCCCCTGAGAGCGCTTTCTCGGGGGTCTTGAGACCACGGGCCGTCCGTACGCGTCCGGCAGGCCATGCCGCCGGTCCGCCTGGCGAGGAGGATGCATGAAGCGCAGCCCTGAGCTGCTCCGGCTGGCCGACTCGGTCGTTCTTCCGGGATTCGTGGGGAAGACTCCGCCGGACTGGCTCCGCGGGCGGCTGGCGGACGGGCTGGCCGGCGTGGTCCTCTTCTCCCGGAACATCGCCTCGCCGTCCCAGGTGGCCGAGCTGACGGCGGCGCTCCGCGCGGAGAACCCCGCGGTCCTGGTGGGCATCGACGAGGAGTCCGGAGAGGTCACCCGCCTGGAGGCCGCCACCGGGAGCACCCGGCCCGGCAGCTACGCGCTCGGTGTCGTGGACGACGCCGGGCTCACCGAGGAGATCGCCAGGGATCTCGGCCGCGACCTCGCCAGGGCGGGCGTCACCCTCGACTTCGCCCCCTCGGCCGACGTGAACTCCAACCCCGACAACCCGGTCATCGGCCTGCGCTCCTTCGGCGCGGACCCCGGGCTCGTCGCCCGGCACACCGCGGCCTGGATCAGGGGCCTGCAGTCCGCCGGCGTGGCCGCCTGCGCCAAGCACTTCCCCGGCCACGGCGACACCGCGGTGGACTCCCACCACGGGCTTCCGCTGGTCGCCGCCACCGCCGGTGAGCTCCACGAGGTGGCGCTGCGTCCCTTCCGGGCGGCGGTCGATGCGGGTGTGCGCATGGTCATGACCGGTCACCTGCTCGTCCCCGCCCACGACGCGGAGCTGCCCGCCACGCTCAGCGGCCGGATCCTGTACGACCTGCTCCGGGTGGAGATGGGCTTCGAGGGCGTCATCGTCACCGACGGCATCGAGATGGCGGCCGTCTCCGGCCCGTACGGCATCGGCGGGGCCTCCGCCCTGGCCGTCGCCGGCGGCGCCGACGCCGTCTGCGTGGGCGGCGAGAACGCCGACGAGCAGACCGCGCTCGCGGTCCGCGACGCCATAGCGGACGCCGTGACCGAAGGGCGGCTCCCGGAGGAGCGGCTGGCCGACGCGGCCCGCAGGGTCGCCGGGCTCGCCGCCTGGAGCGCCTCGGCCGAGGCGCCCCCGGCGGTCCCGGGCCGCCCCGGCGACGTCCCGGTCGGCCTGGCCGCCGCCCGGCGCGCCCTGAGGGTCACCCGCCGCTCCGCCGCCGCGGTCCTCCCGCTGCCCGCCCCGCCGCACGTGGTCGAGCTCGCCCCGGAGATGAACCTCGCCATCGACAAGGGCACCCCCTGGGGGGTCGGCGAGCCGCTCGGCAAGCTCCTGCCCGGCACCACGGTGACCCGCCTGGAGGCCTCGACCGCCACCGGGAGCGCGATCGAGGCCGTCCTGGCCTCCGCCGCGGGCCGGCCCCTGGTCGCGGTGGTCCGCGACGCCCACCGGCACGCCTGGCAGGCGGACGCCCTCGGCCACCTGCTGGCCGCCCGCCCGGACGCCGTCGTGGTCGAGATGGGGCTGCCCGGCCGCTCCGACCTCGGCGCCGTCCACCTCGCCACGCACGGCTCCGCCCGGGTCTGCGGCCAGGCCGCGGCCGAGCTCCTCGCGGGAGAGCTCCAGGCCTGACCCTCGCGCCGGGCGGCTCCACCGCCGGAACGGGCTGACATTACTTCGTAAAGGGCGTCCTCGCCCCTCTGTTTTACCTAACGCTTGCTTGGTATGGTGGCGTGCGGCGAACCGGCGAGGAGGGCGAGGGCGGCATGCGGGTCTCCTACGACCACACCGGCTCGGTGGTGCTGGTGACCGGCGGCACCCGCGGGATCGGCGCCGGGATCGCCGGGGCGTTCCTGGACGCCGGGGCCGAGGTGGTCGTGTGCGCCCGCAAGGACCCGGGGGCCGCCGTCCCCGGGCGCCTCGTGACGGCCGACGTGCGGGACCCGGCGGACGTGGACCGGCTGGTCGGGGAGATCGAGGACCGGTACGGCCGGCTCGACGTCGTGGTCAACAACGCCGGCGGCTCGCCGTACGCTCCGGTGGCCGGGACCTCGGCCCGGCTGCACGCCAGGATCGTCGAGCTCAACCTCACCGCGCCGCTGCTGGTCGCCCAGCGGGCCTACCCGCTCCTCGCCGCGAGCGGCCCGGCGGCCGCGGCCGGGGCGGAGCCGGCGGGCGCCACCGGATCGGTCATCATGATCGGGAGTTCCAGCGGCACGCGGCCCTCGCCCGGCACCTCCGCCTACGGCGCGGCCAAGGCGGGCCTGCACCACCTCGCCGCCTGCCTGGCCGCGGAGTGGGCTCCGCGGGTCCGGGTCAACACGGTGGTCGTCGGCCTCGCCGAGACCGAGGCCGCGGCCGGCCACTACGGCGGGCCGGAGGGCGTCCGGCGGATGGGTGCGGCGATCCCGGCCGGGCGGATGGCCTCTCCTGCGGACGTGGCCGCCGCGTGCCTGTGGCTGGCCGCCCCCGGCTACGTCACCGGGGCCGAGATCCTCCTGCACGGCGGCGGCGAGATCCCGGCCTGGCGGGAGATCGCCTCTGGGCCCGGCGGGTGAACCCGCATCCGGACACAGCGGGTGAACCCGCATCCGGACACAGCGGGTGAACCCGCATCTGGCACAGCGGGTGCGCCCACCTCTGGACAGGGCGGTGAACTCCCGGAAAACTCTGGATGATCACGGCGAAAGGACCTTTGCGTGAGCGGGATCTGTGACGGGCGCGTGGTGATCGTGACCGGGGCCGGGCGCGGCATCGGCAGGGAGCACGCCCTGGAGTTCGCCCGTCAGGGGGCGAAGGTCGTGGTCAACGACCTCGGCACCGGCCCGGACGGGAGCGGGCGCTCCGGCGGGCCCGCGCTGGACGTGGTCGGGGAGATCCAGGCCCTGGGCGGTCAGGCGGTGGCCAACAGCGACGACATCGCGGACTGGGACGGCGCCGCGCGGCTGGTCAAGATGGCGCTGAGCGCCTTCGGCCGGCTGGACGTGCTGGTCAACAACGCCGGGTTCGTCCGGGACCGCATGCTGGTCTCGATGACCGAGCACGAGTGGGACGAGGTGATCCGCGTCCACCTCAAGGGCCACTTCCTGCCGTTGCGGCACGCCGCGGCGCACTGGCGGGAGCGGTCGAAGGCGGGCGCGCCGGTGGACGCGCGGGTGATCAACACCTCTTCGGGGGCCGGGCTGCTCGGCAGCGTCGGGCAGGGCAACTACGCCGCCGCCAAGGCGGGTATCGCGGGGCTCACGCTGGTGGCCGCCGCCGAGCTGGGCCGGTACGGCGTGACCGTGAACGCCATCGCCCCGGCCGCCCGCACCCGGATGACCGAGGAGGTCTTCGCGCAGACGATGGCGCGGCCGGAGAGCGGCTTCGACGCGATGGACCCGGCCAACGTGGCGCCGCTGGTGGCGTGGCTGGGGTCGGCGGAGTCCGCGCACGTCACCGGGCGGGTGTTCGAGGTGGAGGGCGGGGTCATCTCGCTGGCCGAGGGCTGGCGGCACGGACCGCGCGCCGAGCGGGAGGCCCGCTGGCAGCCGGCCGAGATCGGCGGGGCGGTCGCCGAGCTGCTCGCCGGCGCGCCCGCTCCGGAGCCGGTCTACGGCGCGTGAGCCCCGTGGTCCGGCCTTCCCGCGCACGGGCTCTCACGTGGTCCGTGTCCCCGGTTCTGTTCCCGGGCAGTGCCTTCAGTCCGCGTCCCCGGGCCGCGTCCCCGGGCCGTGTTCCCGGGCCGCGTCTCCGGGCCGGGGCCCGGGACCTGCTGCGGGCCGTCTCGGATCGCGGAAACCTCCGGAGCGGATCATCGCCACTGATGTGTAATGTCCCCAATGTTGTTTAGATTCTGATATTGGGGCGTCTTGATGAGCATCTCCGCGGCGTACGTGACCTACGAGGACCCGGACGGGTTCGACGACGAGAAGGAGATCGCGCTCGCCGCCTGGGCCGAGGCGGGGATCTCCGGGCGGGTCGTGCGCTGGGACAACCCCGGCGTCGACTGGGCCGCCTTCGATGTGGTCGTGGTCCGCTCGGTCTGGGACTACGTGGCCCGCCGGGAGGAGTTCCTCGCCTGGGCGCACCGGGTCGAGGCCGTGACCCGGCTGGCCAACCCCGCCGCCGTGCTGGAGCGCAACACCGACAAGACCTACCTGCGGGACCTGGCCGCGCCCATCATCCCCACCTCCTGGGTCGAGCCGGGACAGGCCGCCGACCTGCCGGTCCTCACCGAGTACGTGGTCAAGCCCGCGATCTCGGCCGGGGCCCGCGACACGATCAGGACCACCGACCGGGCCGAGGCCGAGGCGCACGCGGCCCGGCTGGCGGCCGAGGGCCGTACCGCGATGGTCCAGCCGTATTTGGACATGGTCGAGACCGAGGGGGAGACCTCGCTGCTCTACTTCGGCGGCAGGCTCAGCCACGCCGTACGGCGCAACCCGATGCTGGCGGGGGGCGCCGCCGCGCCCGACGCCGACAACGCCCGCGCGGAGCTCCGCACCCCCGACCCCGACCAGGTCGCCCTCGCCGAGAAGGTCCTGGCCGAGTTCCCCGGGCTGCTCTACGCCCGCGTGGACCTGGTCCGGCTCCCCGACGGCAGCCCCGCCCTCATCGAGGTCGAGCTGACCGAGCCGTACCTGTTCCTGCGCTACGCCCCCGAGGCCGCCGCCAACCTGGCCCGCGCGCTCGCCGAGTCGGTCGCGTCATGATCTGGCCGGTCACCACGGGCCGGTGCCGCCTGGACTCACACATTCCGCCCGGCGCGCAACCGGCTTGACCCGCGCGGCCCGCCGGGCTCCGATGGTCCCGGATGACCTTAGGGAAGGGTGGAGATGGCCGTCACGATCGTCTACGAGACGCACTCGATCACGACCGACAACGAGGCCGGGATCGCGACCGGGTGGCTGCCCGGCGAGCTCTCGCCGCGCGGCCGGGAGCTGGCCCGGGAGCTCGGCGAGCGCCGCCGGGACGACGGGCCGGCCGCGGTCTTCACCTCCGACCTGCGCCGCGCCGTACAGACCGCGGAGATCGCCTTCGCCGGCCGCGGGTTCCCGATCCACAGGGACGTACGGCTGCGCGAGTGCGACTACGGCGAGCTGAACGGCATGCCCGTCGAACGCCTCGCCGCCGAGAGGTCCCGGCACATCGACGAGCCGTGGCCGGGCGGGCAGAGCTACCGTCAGGTGGTCGGGCAGACCCGTGGTTTCCTGCGTGATCTCGCCGAGGGCTGGGGCGGCGCCCGGGTGCTGGTGATCGCGCACTCGGCCAACCGGTGGGCGCTGGACCACCTGCTCGGCGGGCAGGCGTTGGAAAAACTCGTGGACGCGCCGTTCGCCTGGCGGGAAGGCTGGACCTATCTGCTTCCTGACGGATGGGATGGTGAGAGGTGACCGGAGAAGGCTCGCGCGGTGCGGCGGAGGCCGCCGGGGCGGACATGCTGGACGAGCGGCGGCTGGTGAAGATCTCCAAGTATCTGGCCAAGCACCTGCGGCACCAGCCCGAGCGGATCGGGATCGAGCTGGACGAGCGCGGCTGGGTGGAGGTCGGCACGCTGCTGGCGGCCGCGGCGGCGCACGGGTTCCCGATCTCGCGGGCGGAGCTGGAGCAGGTCGTGGCGGGCAACGACAAGCGGCGCTACGCGATCGAGGACGGCAGGATCCGGGCCAGCCAGGGGCACTCGGTGGAGGTGGACCTCGATCTGCCGGTGGCCGAGCCGCCCGCCTTCCTCTACCACGGCACGGTGGCCGGGAACCTGGCCGTGATCCGCGCCGAGGGGCTGCGGCCGATGAACCGCCACCACGTCCACCTCTCGCCCGACCGCGAGACCGCCACCCGTGTCGGGGCGCGCCGGGGGAAACCGGTCGTGCTGGCGGTCGACGCCGGGGCGATGCGCGCGGCCGGGCACGAGTTCCGCCTGAGCGCCAACGGCGTGTGGCTGGCGGAGCGCGTCCCCCCGTCCTTCATCCGGTTCCCGGGCTGACGGGGCCTCCTTCGGGGGAGGCCCCGTCAGGCGCCCGCCGCGCCGTCCGTCCCGGATGCCTCGGCCGCATCCAGCCTGCGCCGCAGGTACGCGCGCTCGGGTTCGGTGCCGGCCAGGCCGAGCGCCTCCCGGTAGGCCGCCGCGGCCTCGGGGAAGCGGCCGAGCCGGCTCAGCAGGTCCGCCCGGGCCGCCGGGTACGGGTGGTGGCCGCGTAGCCGCGGTTCGCCGGACAGCCCGTCGAGCAGCGCCAGGCCCGCCTCCGGGCCGTCGCGCATCGCCACCGCCACCGCCCGGTTCAGCGCGACGACCGGGGAGGGCGCGAGAGCGAGCAGCACGTCGTAGAGCGCCACGATCTGCGGCCAGTCGGTGGTCGCGACGTCCGCGGCCTCGTCGTGCAGGGCGGCGATCGCGGCCTGCACCCCGTACGGGCCGGGCGGCCCGCCGGTCAGCGCGGCGAGTACCAGGTCGCCGCCCTCCTGGATCATCGTACGGTCCCAGCGGCCGCGGTCCTGGTCGTCGAGGAGCACGAGCCCGCCTTCGGGGCCGATCCGGGCGTCGCGCCGCGCGTGGACCAGCAGCATCAGGCCGAGCAGGCCCGCGGCCTCCCGCTCGGCGGGCATCAGCCGGCGCAGGATCCGCCCCAGGCGGACGGCCTCCTCGGCGAGGTCGATCCGCTGCAGATCCGGGCCCGCGCTGGCCGCGTACCCCTCGGTGAAGATCGAGTAGATGACCTGGAGCACCCCGGGCAGCCGCTCGGGCAGCTCGTCCGCGCCGGGCACGCGGAACGGGATGCGGGCCTCGCGGATCTTCTTCTTCGCCCGCACGATCCGCTTGGCCATCGTCTCGACCGGCACGAGGAAGGCCCGCGCGACCTCGGGCGTGGTCAGCCCGGCGAGGCAGCGCAGGGTCAGCGCCCCGCGGTCCTCGGCGGACAGCGCCGGGTGGGCGCAGGTGAAGAACAGCTGCAGCCGCTCGTCGGGCAGGTCGCCGTCCGCGCCCGCGGGCGGGACGGGGCCGGCCCGGTCCGCCTCGACCTGCAGGACGGCGAGCCGGGCGGCGTAGGCCCGGTCCCGCCGGAGCCGGTCGACGGCTTTGCGCCGTGCCGTGGTCATCAGCCAGGCCCCGGGCTTGGGCGGCACGCCCTCGGCCGGCCAGTGCAGCAGCGCCGCCTCGATCGCCTCGGAGGCGACCTCCTCGGCCAGGTCGAGGTCGCCGAAGCGGCGGACGAGGGAGGCGAGCAGCCGTCCGCGCTCCTCGCGGAACATCGCCTCCACGGTCGACTCCGCGGGGGTCGCGCTCCCGGCTGCCCGCTCCTCCACCGGGATCAGGCCTCGAACTCGGCGACCGGCCGCACCGTGATCGCCCCGCCGCCGCGCGAGCCGGGGCAGCGGGCGGCCCAGTCGAGGGCGACGTCGAGGTCCGGCACGTCGATGACGTAGTAGCCGCCCAGGACCTCGCGGGTCTCGGCGAACGGCCCGTCGGTGACGGTCCGGTCGCCCTCCGGGCCGACCCGGACGGTCGTGGCGGTGACCAGGTCGGCCAGCGCCTCCCCGGAGACCCAGACCCCCGCGTCCCGCACGGCCTTGTCGTAGACCGCCCAGTCCTCGAAGGAGGGCGCGTCGGCCGCCGCGGCCGCGTCGGTCCCGGCACTGTAGATCAGCAGCATGTACTTCATGGTCCGGCTCCTGTGTCCTGTCGTGTTCTCGTGCGGCGGGATCGCCGTACGCCGTTACTACGAACGGGACGCGGTCCGATGGACACGTCTTCCGGAATTTTTTCCGGGACGGGTCCCGGCGATCCCGGCCGGACGGTGCCCACAGCCTCCCACGCCCGTCGGCGTACCCGGCGTGCCCCGGTGGGCGGGCGTGTCACAGGAGCGGGTGGACCTCGGGGTGGGCCTCCCACCAGCGGGCGAAGGCCGGGTTGTCGGCCACGTGGTCGGAGAAGGCGGTGGCGAGGCCGCGGTAGACCGCGGCGGCGTCCCCGGTGCCCAGCCGGTCCCGGCGCCAGGCCATGACCAGCCGTTCGGTCTGGGGCTCCCCGCTCAGCGGGCGGACGACCGTGCCGGCCGCCGCGGGCCAGGTGGGGTCGACCAGGCGTACGCCGTACCCGGCCGCGACCAGGGGATGGCCCGCGCCGCTGGGGGCGTCGTAGCGCACGTCGGGCTCGAAGCCGGCCGCCCGGCACGACGCCCGCAACGCGGCGAGTGAGCCGTCCTCGGCGCCCGGCGGGCCGATCCACGCCTCGTCCTTCAGATCTGCCAGCCTGATCTCCTCCTGCCCGGCGAGAGGGTGCTCCGCCGACAGGGCGACGAAGATCGGATGGCGGGGGATCAGGGTCCGGCTGGCGACCGGTCCCGTCAGCGTGATGTCGAAGCCTTCGATGATGCCCAGGAGCGCGGCGTCGAGGTGGCCGCGGGCGAGCGCCTCGGCCAGCAGCGTGGCGGACGGTTCGATGCGCAGAGAGACCGTGCGGCCGGGCAGGGACTCGCCCACCCGGCCGACGACGCTCGCCACGCAGGCCAGGTGGACGCAGCCCAGGCGGATGCCCTCGGAGGGGCGCGCGGGGGCGCGCAGATCGCCGAAGAGCGTGTCGGCCTCGGCCAGGACGATCCGGGCGCGGGCGACGACCCGGTGCCCGAGGGCGGTGGGCTCCGCGCCGGAGCGGCCGCGGGCGAACAGCTCCCCGCCGACGACGGCCTCGACGCGGCGGAGCTGGGCGGTCATGGCCGGTTGGGACAGGCCGAGCCGGGCCGCGGCCCGGGTGATGCTGCCCGTCTCCGCTATCGCGCAGACCATGCGGAGATGCCTGAGCTCAAGCTCCATGAACAGGATTATGTGACATATCACAACTCATAGCCGTATGCATGGGCAAATTTCCGCGCTGCGGGCGGATGCCGTACGGCTGCCGCCTCCGCGAGGGGCCGCGAGCGGAAGCCCGGGGTGGACCGTCCATCGCAAAGAATTATGCGGCGCTCTATGACGGCGTCCGGCGTCCGGCGAGCAAGCTGCGAACGGCGTTCCCCCCGGATTCGCCTCTCGACCGTTCCCTGTCCTGCCTCGCGTCCAGTGATGGATACCCCCCGGAGGTAAAAGTTGACAACCAGACCGTTCCGACGACGGCTGCTGGCCTCGCTGGCCGCCCTCGGCCTGCTCCTTCAGCCGCTGACCGCCGCCCCCGCGGGCGCGGCGGCGGACCCGCCCGCCAGGACCGGTTCGGCCGGTGACCCGCCGCCGGTCAAGGTGAGCTCCGCCGACGACGAGCCGCAGCACGTCCGCAGGTCCCGCCTGGCCGTACACGACCGCCCGCCGCTGCCCGCATCGCAGGACGCGCTCCGTCGCGACTACGACGAGCCCGCCCGGAGCTCTCGGCACCCGAGGCCGTCGTCACCGAAGAACAGGGCCGCCACGATGGCGGCCTGCGACCCGGCCGACTTCACCGGCCGCTCGGGGAGCGCCCTCGTCCGGCAGATCACGTCCTCGGCCACCGACTGCGTCAACACCCTGTTCAACCTGACCGGTGACGACGCCCGCCTCGCCTTCCGCGAGGCGCAGATGACCACCGTCGCCTACGCCCTGCGCGACAGCGGCTCGTCCTACCCCGGAGACAACAGCGCCGGCACCGCCCAGCTCGTGCTGTACCTGCGCGCCGGCTACTACGTCCAGTGGTACCACCCCGCCACCGTGGGCTCCTACGGCCAGGCGCTGGAGACCGCCATCGAGGCCGGGCTCGACGCCTTCTTCGGCAACTCCCGCTCCAGGACGGTCAGCGACGCCAACGGCGAGGTCCTCGCCGAGGCGGTCACCCTGATCGACAGCGCCGGGGAGAACGACCGCTACCTCCACGTCGTCGAGCGGCTGCTCAACGGCTACGACAGCTCCTACGACGCGCACTGGTGGATGCTCAACGCGGTCAACAACGTCTACACCGTGCTCTTCCGCGGCCACCAGGTCCCGGCGTTCGTCAGCGCCGTCCAGTCGGATCCGGGCGTCCTGAACACGCTCGGCTCCTTCGCCCTGGACCACCTCGGCCTGCTCGGCACCGACCGCGGCTACCTCACCTCCAACGCCGGCCGCGAGCTCGGCCGCTTCCTCCAGCACGCGGCGCTGCGCCCCGCGGTCCGGCCGCTGGTCGCGAGCCTGCTCTCGCGCAGCAGCATGACCGGGGCGACCGCGCCGCTCTGGGTCGGGGCGGCCGAGATGACCGACCAGTACGACAGGGCCGAATGCTCCTCCTACGGCACCTGCGACCTGCAGCGGCGGCTGGCCGCCGCCGCCCTGCCGATCACCCACGCCTGCAGTGCGAGCATCAGGATCCGCGCCCAGCAGATGACCTCGGGGCAGCTCGCCGAGACCTGCTCAAGCCTGGCCGGTCAGGACGCCTACTTCCACGGCGTCGCCGGGGACGGGGGGCGCCCGGTCGACGGCGACCGCAACACCACCCTCGAGGTCTGCGTCTTCGACTCCAGCGCCGACTACCAGACCTACGCCGGCGTGATGTTCGGGATCGACACCGACAACGGCGGCATGTACCTGGAAGGGGACCCGTCCGCCGCGGGCAACCAGCCGCGCTTCATCGCCTACGAGGCCGAGTGGGAGCGGCCCGCCTTCGCGATCTGGAACCTCAACCACGAGTACACGCACTACCTCGACGGCCGGTTCACCATGCACGGCGACTTCACCGCCGGGATCTCCACGCCGACCATCTGGTGGATCGAGGGCTTCGCCGAGTACGTCTCCTACGGCTACCGCAAGCTCGCCTACGACGCCGCGATCACGGAGGCGGCCCGGCAGACCTACCCGCTCAGCACCCTGTGGGACACCACCTACTCCCACGACACCACCCGCATCTACCGCTGGGGCTACCTCGCGGTCCGGTACATGTTCGACAAGCACCCGGGCGACGTCGCCACCGTGCTCGGCCACTACCGGTCCGGCGCGTGGAACTCCGCCCGGTCCTTCCTGACCGGCACGATCGGCAGCCGCTACGACGCCGGCTGGCGGACCTGGCTGGCCGAGTGCGCCGCGGGCGGCTGCGCGGGCGGCGGCAGCGGTTCCAACCGGGCGCCGTCGGCGTCCTTCACCGCCACCTCGAACGGCCTCACCGCGACGTTCGCCGACACCTCCACCGATCCCGACGGCACGGTCGCCGCACGCCGGTGGGACTTCGGCGACGGCGCCACCTCCACCGCCGCCACCCCCTCGCACGCCTACGGCTCCGCCGGGACCTACACCGTGAAGCTGACCGTCACCGACGACGACGGGGCGAGTGCCACCGCCACCGAGCAGGTCACCGTCTCGGCCGTCCCGGAGTGCGCCTCGGCCGATCCCAGGAAGCTGGACCGCGACTGCAGGCGCAGCGGCCTGTCGGAGACCGAGGGGAACTACGCCTACCTCTACCTCTCGCTCCCGGCGGGAGTCCGCACCCTGACCATCACCTCCTCGGGCGGCACGGGCAACGCCGACCTGTACTACAACGCCGCCTCCTGGGCCACCGCCTCCTCCTACACCAGGCGCTCGACCGGCCCCGGCAACACCGAGACCGTCACCGTCACCGACCCGCCGGCCGGATACCACTACATCAGCCTGCGCGCGGTGGCCGGCTTCGACGGCGCCACCGTCAAGGTCGAATACTGACCCGGGCCGCGTGACCGCGTAGCCGCGAGACCGGGGCGGCCGGGACCGGGCCACGAGTCCGCTCCCGGCCGCCCTTCCGGGTGTCCGGGATCCTGTAGCGTGCCTCGGCGTGGACGAAACAGGAGAGGCCCCGGCGCGTCCGGTGGCGGCGGACGGGGACTTCGGGGTGCCGGGCTCGCTGGCCCGGGTGCTCGCCGACATCGGGGCGGAACGGGTCGCGCAGGACGCGATGTGGGGGATCCAGGACATCCCCGACGGCACCGGCCCGGAGGGCGCGGCCGCCGCGGAGCGGGCCAAGGACGAGACCTCGGCGGCGTTCGCGGACGGGACGCTGAGCTGGCGGCACATCCTCGTCGAGGAGGTGCTGGAGGCGTTCGCCGAGGACGACCCCGAGGCGCTCAGGACCGAGCTGGTCCAGGTCGCCGCGGTCGCCGCCAAGTGGATCCAGGCACTCGACCGGCGCACCGCCAGGCCGGGCAGGGCAGAGCGGTGGGACGGCGCCCTCCATGACAGATGATCACGCCGATGGGGACCGTACGGTGTTCTCGGTCCTGCAACCGAAAAAACCTGATTCGACGGAGTCATCATGAGTATCACCACCACCGTTCATGTCAACGACCCAGGGCTGAAGCAGCCTTGGGCTTGCGCCTCTCGCGCCTGCCTGGATGGCAGGAACGGGACGCACTGACCCCGCTTTCCACGGCGGGATCGTTGGGCGTGTCGACGAACGCCCACGCCACCCCGGCTCGTCGTTCGACGTTGAGGGCGGCGATGTGGTCGGCGGGCCCAGCGAACCCGCACGACCGGCAGGAGAAGAGGTCCCGGCTGGGACGGTTGCCCCGCCCGACCGACCCGCACCAGGTGACGGGACACATCTGCGAGGTGTAGGCCGGATCCACCTGCGTGTACGGCACGCCGACGCGGCGGGCCTTGTAGGCGAGGAAGGCGCCCAGCTGGTGGAACGGCCAGGAGGAGAGCGTGGCCCGCTGGGATGGCCAGAGCCGTACCCGCTCACGGATCCCCGCCAGCTCTTCGACGGCGATGCCGCGTCCGGTGCGTTGCGCATCGGCCACGATCTCTTTGGCGATCTTGTGGTTGGTGTGGGTGGCGTGCCGGGTCTCCCGCTTGGCGCGTTTCTTGAGCTTGCGCCGCGCCGACTTCGTCCCGCGGGCTTGGAGTTCGGCCCGGACGCGGGCCATGCGACGCCGGTAGCGGGTCAGGCCGTCGCCGCTGTGGTTGGTCCCGTCGCTGGTGGTCGCCAGGTTGACGATGCCGCGGTCCACGCCGATCCACCCGGCCGGATTCGCGTTCAGCGGGGTTTCGGGCATCTCGCAGGTGGCGATCAGGAACCATTTCCCGTCCCGCAGCAGCAGGTCGGACTCGCCGTGGCGGTAGCGGGCGAGGGTGGTGAGCTGGTCGGCCGAGCCGGTGAACGTGATGTCCTTGAGGCGGCCGTGCACCGTCCAGATCGACACGGTCTGTTGCTCGTGCAGCCAGGACAGGCAGCGGTCGTCGTACGGCTGGGCGGCGTCGGGCCGAAAAGTGATGGGTTCGCTCTCGGCCTTGCGCGCCCGGGCGCCGGTCAGCCGTCCGGTGCGGATCAGGCCGCGCAGGGTGGCATAAGCGTCGGCGACCTTCTTGATGATGTGCTGGGCGATCTGGGCCGACAGTCCGGTGGCCCGCAGTTCGCCGTAGGTGTGGCGGCGCAGGTCGTAGTTGCCGAAGACGCTCTTGCCGTAGGCGGTGCGGGAGACGGTGGTGGCGGCGGCGTTGACCGCGTGCAGGGTCGCCTCCAGTGCCGCCGCCTGCTCGGGCGTCGGCAGGAGCTTGATCTGCACGACCAGTTTCACCTCGAACACGCTATCGGGTGGCCTGCATCCACCGCAGCGGAACCCGGAGATCAGCCGATCCGGCGAGGCCGTAGCGTGGTGTCCACCCTGCCTGCGCATGTGGTCGTCACGCCAAGGTATCGGCGTGGGGTGTTCACCGAAGCGGCCTGCCGTCACGATGCGAGGAGATCATGGCGGAGGTGTGCGAAGGTTTCGACGCACGGCTGGTCGAGGTCGGCGGCGAGTCCGACCGCATCCACCTGCTGGTGCACTACCCACCCGAGATCGCCCTGTCGGCCGGAGGTCAACTCGCTCAAGGGCGTCTCGGCCAGGCTGCTGCGCAAGGGGTACGGCGAGCATGTCCGCCGGTACCTGTGGGGCGGGCACTTTTGGTCCCCGTCCTCCTGCGGCGAGGCTCGGCTGTCGATCGTCAAGGAGGACATCGAGAATCAGAGGCGCCCGGACCAGCGTCCGGTCGAGGAGAGGGAAGCGATTCCTCCCGGGCGTGAACGCCCGGGGTTCTTCGCTAGATAGCGCTGAACTTCCAGGACAACGCCCGCGCGGCGCTGGAGTTCTACCAGTCCGTCTTCGGCGGCCACCTCGTCGCGTTCACCAACGCCGGCGACCGGGCGTTCTTCGTCTCCGTCCGCGGCAAGGACGCCGACGAGATCACCGCCTACTGGAAGGGCCTGTCCGATGACGCCACCGTCATCGAGGACCTCGGCCCGGCCGGCTGGACCCCGCTCTACGGCATGCTCAAGGACCGTTTCGGCGTCACCTGGGTCCTCGACGTCGCCGTCGAGTACAGCGCCGGCTGACGTGCCGCCGGCGAAGCACCGGTGACGCTGATGCGTCACCGGTGCTTCCGTGTGCCCGGCCGAGGTCTTGTTTTCGGACCGACCTCGGCGACAAGCCGGTCAGGATCCAGCCGACCTGGCCTGACGGGTGGCTGGGACCGTTCAAGCGTGGCCGGCCCGTCACCGTCTGGATGGCGGGGATTCCGCAGGTGTCCGGCGACATCGGCCCGTCGGTCGTCAGATCGCCGTCCCGGGTGGAGACTTCAGGAGCGATGCCGCTTCGGCCGGGTAGCCGCCGCGCCCCGACCGCAGGGCGGTGGCCGCCAGGCGGATCAGGTCGATGTTGACGCCGGCGGCGCCACTCGGGTCGTGCACCTGCAGCCGCACATCCAGGCTCACCGCCGTCCCGCCCCAGCCCTGCGCTTCGATGTTGAGGTGGGCGATCTTCTGGGACTTCAGCTGCGGCAGATATCCGAGGGGAGCCACCTGGACCTTGTCCGACCCCAGGGCATTCAATTTGGACTGCTGCTTGGTGTTCGGGTTCTCGACCAGGTTGCGGAAATCTTCGGTGCCCCCCAGGTTGACCTGGTAAGAGCTGACCAGGGTGAGGCCGCGTTCCTCGAGCAGCCGCAGCAGTGCGTGATGCACCACTGAGGTGCCGAACTGACTGGCCAGGTCGTCGCCGAGCAGCGGCAGGCCGGCCTCCTCGAAACGCTTGAGCCAGAACGGCTCCCGGGCGATCGGGTCCGACGTGGTGTTGACGAACGCCGCCCCCGCCGCCAGAGCCGCTTCGGCATAGGCCCGGGCCGTGTCCGGCCTGCCGCTCGGCGCGGAGTAGAGCAGCACCTCCGCGCCCTCCACCGCGTGCGCCACCCGTTCGACCTCCGCCGAGTCCACGAGTCCACGCTGCACCGTCACACCTGAAGGGCGCATCTCCGCGGTGAGGCGGGGAAAGTTGTTGGGCGGCACGAATATCGCCTCGTGGAGGTCCTTGCCCACCTTGTCGCCGGAGACGGCGAAGGCCGCGACGAAATCGATGTCGCCGACGCCCAGTCCTGCTATCTGCGGACGGCGGATGCCCGCCAGACTGCCGGTGTCGCGATAGAAGGAAATCCCCTGGACCAGAGCCGACGTGTTGTTCCCCACGCCGACGACTGCGACCTTCACCTTTTCGATCATGGCGTGAGGGTATCGGAGAGCTGTCCGGGGGCCCGGGCTATCCGTGGGTGGTGATGCCGCCGTCGACCGGGATCACTGCGCCGGTGAGGTAGGCGCCCGCCCGTGAGGCGAGGTAGATCGCGGCGCCCGCCATGTCCTCCGGGCTGCCGATCCGGCCCAGCGGCACACTGGCGGCGATCGCGTCGCGGGTTCCCGGGTCGTCGAGGGCGAAGGCCATCATCTTGGACTCGAAGGGGCCCGGCGCGATCGCGTTGACGGTGATCGACTCCGCCGCGAGCCGGTGGGCGAGCTGGCGGGTGAGCATGTGCACGGCCGCCTTGGTGGTGGAGTAGGCGTAGGTCTCCAGCGCGGGCACCCGGATGCCGTCGACGGAGCCGATGTTGATCACCCGGGCCGGGGACTCGGCGGAGGCGGCGGCGCGCAGCAGCGGCAGGAAGCGCTGGGTCAGGTAGAACACGCCCTTGACGTTGACCCCCCAGAGCTTGTCGAAGGCGTGCTCGGGGTACTCCTCCAGCGGCGCCCCCCAGGTCGCCCCGGCGTTGTTGACCAGCACGTCCAGCCGGTCCTCGCGGGCGGAGACCGCCTCCACCAGCGCGGCGACGCCCTCGGCGGTGGACAGGTCGGCCGGTACGGCGACGCAGCCCAGCTCGGCGGCGGTCTTCTCCACCTCGGCGGCCTTGCGCGAGGAGATGTAGACCGTGGCCCCGGCCTCGACGAACCCCGCCGCGATCATCCGGCCGATCCCGCGGGAACCGCCCGTGACCACGACTGTCTTACCTTCCACGGAGAACAGACTCATGTTCGGTAAGCATGCCGTACGGCCGCGGGCGCGTCCATACCGACTGGTCGGTTCTGAAGCTCATGGAGGGTGAAAAATAATGCCGATAAAAGAAACAAGAGTGAAACAATCTTCCACAGCTCGTTGACACGGGGTCCCGGCGGGGTGTGACTTCGACTACAACGGTTCGCTGGTTGGAAGGTGAGGACCACCATGACCAGATTGGGTGCGCGGCTGGCGGCGCTGGGCCTGGCGCTGTCGCTCGCCGCTCTCCCGGCGACCTCCGCGCAGGCGCAGGTCCTGCGGGAGCCCGCGGAGGGCAAGAGGATCGTCCGGCTGGGGGCGATCCAGGCCATCGACTCGATGAACCCCTTCCTGGCGGTCCGGGTGGTCTCGACCTCGGTCCACCGGTGGATGTACGCCTACCTGACGACCCCCGACTCCAAGACCCTCGCGCCCAGCCCGGACCTGGCCGAGTCCTGGGAGACCTCGGCCGACAAGCTGACCTGGACCTTCAAGATCCGGGACACGAAGTGGTCCGACGGCGCCCCGGTCACCGCGCACGACGCCGCGTGGACCCTCAACAAGATCATGACCGATGACGGGGCCAAGACGGCCAACGGCCCGGCGGTGGAGAACTTCGCCTCCGTGACCGCGAGCGACGACCGCACGCTGGTCATCACGACCAGGAAGCCCCAGGCCTCGATGCTGGAGCTGCCGATCCCGATCATGCCCAGGCACGTCTGGGAGAAGGTCGGCGACATCGCCGGCTTCGAGGCCGAGCAGTACCCGGCCGTCGGCAACGGCCCGTACATCGCCGTCGAGCACAAGAAGAACGCCTACGTGAAGCTGAAGGCCAACCCCGGCTACTGGCGCGGCGCACCCAAGATCGACGAACTGCACGTCATCTTCTACGAGAACCCCGAGGCCGCCAACGTCGGGCTGAAGAAGGGCGACATCGACTGGATCGGCCGGCTGGCCGGGCCGCACTTCGAGGCCCTGGCCGGCGACCCGGACATCGTGCAGTGGAACACCCAGGGCCGCCGCGCGTCCTACCTGCAGCTCAACCCCGGGGCCGCCACCGCCGACGGCGAGGAGATCGGCGACGGGCACCCGGCGCTGAAGGACCCGAAGGTGCGCCAGGCCATCCACCACGCCATCGACAAGCAGGCCCTGGTCGAGCAGGTGCAGAACGGCCTGGCCGTGCCCGCCGACGGCTCGATCGTCCCGCCCATGTACAAGGACTTCTTCTGGCAGGCCGAGGGCGACGTCCGCGTCGCCTTCGACCCGGCCAGGGCCAACGAGATCCTCGACGACGCGGGCTACAGGAAGGGCGCGGACGGCATCCGCACCATGCCCGACGGGAACCGGAAGCTGGAGATGCGCTTCAGCATCCACACCGAGGACCCGGTCGAGGACAAGCTCGCCCAGTTCCTCACCGGCTGGCTCAAGGACATCGGCATCGGCCTCACCACGCGCAAGCTCGACTCCAACAAGTTCACCGAGGAGACCGGGAGCACCGCGCTGTACGACATCGCGATCAG
The DNA here is from genome assembly GCF_014203605.1 of Thiemannella venezuelensis. GTDB lineage: Bacteria > Actinomycetota > Actinomycetes > Streptosporangiales > Streptosporangiaceae > Planomonospora_A > Planomonospora_A venezuelensis. The sequence continues at coordinate 107,399 of NZ_JACHJJ010000018.1, forward strand.
CGGCTGGTCGGTCAACCCCGACCCCGAGGAGGTCTTCGCCACCCACCTGTGCAGCCGGCGGCCGACGGCGGCCGGCGAGGGCGGCGGCACCGAGTCGTTCTACTGCGACGAGGAGTACGAGAGGCTCTACCAGGCGCAGCTCGTCGAACTCGACCGGGCCAAGCGCGCCGAGCTGATCAGGCGGATGCAGCAGAAGCTCTACACCGACGCCCCGGTCATCGCCCTCTACTACCCCAACAACCTGGAGGGCTACCGCTCCGACCGGATCACCTCGATCACCCCGATCCCGGAGGACAAGGGCATCCTGTACGGCGGCAGCGGCTACTGGCCCGTCTACTCGCTCCAGGCGGTGGCGACCCCGGCCGGCCCGGCCGCGGGCGGTTCCTCCGCGGGCGCGGTCATCGGGATCGTCGCGGGAGCGGTGGTGGTCCTCGGCGCCGGCGGGTATCTCCTGGCCAGGCGGCGCCGCGCCGCCGCGGACGACCGGGAGTAGCCGCATGGACCAGACGGATCGCACGGCCGTACCCGCCCGGGCGGGGCGCGGGTAGGCGCGCGTGGCCGCACCCACCGAGATCGAGCCCGCCGCCGGACCGGCGGCGGGCCCCGGGGAGCGCGGCGGTCCTCCCGGGGCCCGCCGGGGCCTGCTCCGGTACGCCCTGGCCAAGCTCGGCGGCGCGCTGCTGAGCGTCGGCATGGTGGTCGTCGCGACGTTCTTCCTGTTCCGGCTGATCCCCGGGGACCCGGCGGTCGCCTACACCAGGGACGTGCCGCTCACCCCCGACCAGCTCGACCTGCTCCGCCGCCAGATGGGGCTGGACCGGCCGCTGCCGGAGCAGTTCCTCGACTTCGTGCTCAGGGCGCTCCGGGGCGACCTCGGCACCTCCTACGAGTACCGCCGCCCGGTCGCCGAGCTCATCGGCGAGCGGCTCGGCCCCACCCTGCTGCTGGTCGGCACCGGCCTGGTCGTCGCGGTCACCCTCGGCCTGTGGCAGGGCACCCGGGCCGCCTGGAACCACGGGGGACGGCTGGACCGCTTCTCCACCGGGATCTCGCTCACCCTCTGGTCGGTGCCGACGTTCTGGCTCGGCCTGCTGCTGCTGATGGTCTTCGCGGCCGGCGTGGGCCCGGTCCCGGGCATCTTCCCCACCCGGGGCATGGAGGACGTCGACGCGCCCGACGGCCCGCTCTACCTGCTGCACGTCGCCCACCACCTGGTGCTGCCGTGCGTCACGCTGGTCGCCGTCGTCTACGCCCAGTACCTCGTCGTCATGCGCTCGTCGCTGCTCGACGAGATCGGCCAGGACTACGTGACCACCGCCCGCGCCAAGGGCCTGCGCGACGCCGAGGTGCGCCGCCGGCACGCCGTGCCCAACGCGCTGCTGCCCACGGTGACGCTGGTCTTCCTGCACATCGGGCTGGTGGTCCAGGGCGCGGTGACCACCGAGACCGTCTACTCCTGGCCGGGCCTGGGGCTGCTGTTCTACGAGGCGATCAAGGGCCCGGACTTCGCCGTGATGCAGGGCACGTTCATGGTCCTGTGCGTCGCGGTGATCGTCATGAACACGCTGGCCGACGTGCTCTACCACGTCCTGGACCCCCGGGTGGGGTCCGCATGAGCGAGCGAACCGATGGGCGCGGTGCGTCCGCGAACGCGGGCTCCGAGCCGCCGGGCGGGGAGGCGGTATGAGCGAGGCGACGGCGCGCCGCCGCGGGGCCCTGGCCCGGTTCTGGCGGGACTACCGCGCGCAGCGGGCCGGGCTGTACGGCGCCGCGATCCTGGCCGCCGCCGTCCTGGCGGCCCTGGTCACGCCTCTGGTCACCGACCCGGCGGGCCTGGACGTGACCAGGGCGACGGGCGAGAAGATGGCGCCGCCGAGTCCGGAGTTCCCGCTCGGCACCGACGAGTCGGGCCGCTCGATCCTGCTGACGATCCTGTGGGGCTCGCGCGTCTCGCTCCTCATCGGGTTCCTGTCCGCGCTGCTCAGCATGGTGATCGGCACGGTCGTGGGGATCACCGCCGGGCACTTCCGGGGCTGGCCCTCGGCCGTGCTGATGCGGATCACCGACTGGTTCCTGGTGCTGCCCTCGCTGGTGCTGGCCCTGGTGCTCGCGGCCATCCTCGGCGGCGGCACCTCCACGATCGTGCTGGCGATCGGAGTGACCTCCTGGGCCTCGACGGCCCGGTTGATCCGGGCCCAGACGCTGGCCGTCGAGGCCAGGCCGTACGTCGAGCGCTCCCGGGTGCTCGGCGGCGGGCACTGGCACGTCATGACCCGGCACGTGCTGCCCAACGTGGCCCCGCTGGTGCTGGCCAACACCACCCTCACGGTGGCGAGCGCCATCGTGACGGAGTCGACCCTGGCCTTCCTCGGCGCCGACTCGGGGCAGGCGTCGTGGGGCAGCATGCTGCGCGGCTCCTACGACTGGGGCGCGGTCACCTCCGGCGCGTGGTGGTACGTGCTCCCTCCCGGCCTGTGCATCGTCGCGGTGGTCCTGGCGTTCACGCTCTGCGGCCGGGCGCTGGAGGCCGTCCTCAACCCACGCCTGCGGGGGGTCTCGTGACAGCACCGGAGACAGCGCCGGAGACAGCGCCGGGGGCGCGGCCGGAGGCCCCGGGACGGCTGCTGGAGCTGCGTGACGTGGCGGTCACCTACCGGAGCACCGCCGGGGACGTGCCCGCCGTGCGCGGGGTCTCGCTGGAGCTGGCCGAGGGCGAGGCCCTCGGGATCGCGGGGGAGTCCGGCTCGGGCAAGTCGACGCTGGCCATGGCGGTGCTCCGGCTGCTGCCCAGGTCGGCCCGGGTGGGCGGGGAGATCCTGCTCGGCGGTGAGGACGTGCTCACCATGACGTGGGGGCGGCTGCGCGCGGTGCGGTGGGCGTCGGCCTCGGTGGTGTTCCAGGGCGCCCAGCACGCGCTCAACCCGGTGCGCCGGGTCGGCGCGCAGATCGCCGAGCCGCTGCTGGTGCACGGCCTGGCGGACCCGGCCGGGGCCCGCACCCGGGTGGCCGAGCTGCTGGAGCAGGTCGGCCTGCCCGCCTGGCGGGCCCGGAGCCATCCGCACGAGCTCTCCGGCGGGCAGCGGCAGCGGGTGATGATCGCCATGGCGCTGGCCTGCTCGCCCCGTCTGATCATCGCCGACGAGCCGACGACGGCCCTGGACGTGATGATCCAGGCCCAGGTGCTCGCACTCATCCGCTCGCTCATCGCGGACCGGGGCATCGGCCTGGTCATGATCTCGCACGACCTGTCGGTGCTGGCGGCGACGTGCGACCGGCTGGCGGTGATGTACGCCGGGCGGGTGGTCGAGACGGGACCGTCGCGCGAGGTCTTCACCGGCGCCCGGCACCCGTACGGCCGCGCGCTGGCGGGGGCGTTCCCCACGGTCGGCGACCGCGCCTCCCGGCTGGCGCCCCGCGGGCTGGGCGGCGACCCGCCCGACCCCGCGCGGCTGCCGGGAGGCTGCTCCTTCCACCCGCGCTGCCCGGAGGCCCTGCCGTCCTGCTCGTGGCGGGAGGTCGAGCTCTGGCCCGCCGGAGGCGGCTCCGCGCGCACCTCCGGGGGGCCCGCGGTCGCGCACACCGCCGCGTGCGTGCACGTCCTGCCGGACCCGGAGGCGATGCCGGGGCCGGGCGGAGGGGCCGCGGACCCGGTCGCGCGGCCGGCGAAGGAGAGCGCATGAGCCTGCTCGAAGCCAGGGACCTGCACGTGGAGTTCGCCTCGCGCGGGCGGCGGGCCAGGGCCGTGGACGGCGTCGACCTCACCGTCGGCGAAGGCGAGATCGTCGCGCTGGTGGGCGAGTCCGGCTGCGGCAAGACCACGCTGGCGCGCACCCTGCTCGGCCTGGAACGGCCCGCCTCGGGCACCGTCCGGTACGGCGGGGCGCCCCTGGCCTACTCCACCCGGGCGCTCAAGGCCTACCGCCGCGAGGTCCAGCTCGTGCCGCAGGACCCGACCGGATCCCTCAACCCGCGGCACACCGTCTACGAGGCGGTGGCCGAGGGGCCGCGCATCCACGGTCTGCCCGGCGAGCGGGAGCGGGTGGCCTCGGCGCTGTCGCGGGCCGGGCTCCGCCCGCCGGAGCGCTTCTTCCCGCTGTACCCGCACGAGCTCTCCGGAGGGCAGCGGCAGCGCGTGGTCATCGCCGGGGCGCTCGCCCTGGACCCCGGTGTCCTGGTCGCCGACGAGCCCGTCGCCTCCCTGGACGCCTCCGTCCGCGGCGAGATCCTCGCCCTGCTGCTGCGCCTCCGCGCCGAGCTGGGCCTGTCCGCGCTGGTCGTCACCCACGACCTCGGCCTGGCCTGGAACATCGCCGACCGCGTCGCGGTGATGTACCTCGGCAGGATCGTCGAGTCGGGGCCGGTCGAGCAGGTGCTGAGCGCGCCCTCCCACCCCTACACCCAGGCGCTGCTCTCGGTGCTCCCGGAGTCGCCGGCGCCCGTCGTGCTGGGCGGCGAGCCTCCGGACCCGACCCGCATCCCCGGGGGCTGCCGCTTCCACCCCCGCTGCCAGGTCCTGGCCGGCGGGCTGGCGGCCGGGGCCGGGGTCGACGGGCGGTGCCGCTCCCAGCCGCCGGCCATCCTGCCCGCCGCGGCGGGCTCCCGGGTCGCCTGCCACTTCGCCGAGGCGAGCCGGGCCCCGGCCTGAGCCCGCCCGGCCGGCGAAGGCCGGCCGGGCGCCCCGGGGCCGGATTCCTGGAGGGGGATCCGGCCCCGGACCCGGTGCGGGCTCAGAGGCCGGGCAGGCGGCCGTTGCGGAACAGGTCGACGAAGAGCTGGTGGTCGGCCCTGGCCTGGGCGCCGTAGACGTGGGCGAAGCCGACGAGCATGCTCGTGAAGCCCTCCTCGTCGCCGCCGATCACCCTGACGATCGCGTCCTCGGTGGAGAAGTCGACCAGGTCGTGGCTGGACTCGTCGTCGGCCACCGAGTGCATGCGGGCCACCGCCGTACCCAGGTCGCGGATCACGCAGGCGAGGTCCTCGCGCTCGTTGACGTCGCTCCAGTCGAGGTCGGCGGAGTACGGCGAGATCTCGGCGACGAGCTGGCCGGCGCCGTTCAGCGCGGTGTAGCCCAGCCACGGGTCGGCGTAGGCCTGCAGGGCGCGCTGGGACTCGGCGGTGCGGTGGCCCTGGTGCCTGAAGTAGCCGTGCACCTTCTCGTCGGTGATGTGCCGGGCGACCGCCGGGACCTGGGCCTGCTTCATGTAGAGGATGACGTCGTTCTCCAGCGCCTCGGTGTGCCCCTCCAGCAGCAGGTTGTAGGAGGGCAGCCCGGCCGAGCCGATGCCGACGCCCTTGCGCAGCGCGACGTCCTTGATCCGGTGCTCGACCTCGGAGACCGACGGGAGCGTGGTCAGGTAGTCCTGGAAGGCCGCCTCGACCGCCTGCCGCGTCTCCTCGTCGACCGGGTACCGGCCCTCCATGACGGCGAAGCGCCTGTCGTAGTTCTCGACCGTGGTCTCCAGGTCGAGAAGGGCGACCCGGGTGTTGAGCCGGGCCCGCTGGAGCACCTGGTGGAGCACGCCGCTGGTGGTCTTCAGGGTCAGCGAGCCGATCGCGTCGTCGCCGCCGTGCGCGATGCCGTTCAGCTCGGCGAGGTAGGCGCGGGCGAACTCGGCGACCAGCTCCGAGATCACCTCGTCCGAGAGCGCCTTGGCGTAGCCGATCAGCGCGACGCTGGCCGCGAACCGCTTCAGGTCCCAGGCGTAGGGGCCGACGTAGGCCTCGTCGAAGTCGTTGACGTTGAAGACCAGGACGCCGGAGGCGTTCATGTAGGTGCCGAAGTTCTCGGCGTGCAGGTCGCCGTGGATCCACACCCGGCGGGTCTGCTCGTCCAGGAACGCCTCGTCGGCGAACGCGCCCGTCATGTCCGCGTAGAACAGGCTGGCGCTGCCCCGGTAGAAGGCGAAGGGGGAGGCGGCCATCTTGCGGAACTTGCGCCGGAAGGCGGGCGGGTCGAGCTTCATGGAGTCGCCGAACTCGGTGACGAGGACGTCGAGGATGTGGGCCGAGCGCCTGTCGGTGGTCATGGTGCGCACCGTAAACCCGGGAATATATGTTCCGCCAGATGCCGGAGGCTGATTTTGGAACGCGTTAACGACATGTCGGGGATCCGGGGAATCGGCGGTTGCCCGGCCGGTCGCCGGGGGCACGGACCGCGGGCCGGCCGTGCCCGTGCCGCCGGCGCCGGTCAGCGCAGCGAGCCGCTCGTGCTGCGCGCGCTCCCGTACTCCTTGAGCGTGATCGAGTTCGCCGCCTTGGTGGTCATCCGGTTGAGCAGGACCGACAGGATGCGGGAGGAGAGCACCTTGTAGGCCCGGTTCCGGCTCCGGATCTTCTTCTCGGTCGGCGGCGCGATGAACGGGCCCATGCCTGCCGCGACCTTCTGGCACGCCTTCGCGTAGCCGCGGATGGCCTCCTCGTAGCGGGGGAAGGCCACGCGGTGGTCGCCGCCGGCGTCCGCCAGTTCCCCGGCCAGCACGTAGGAGGAGATCATGGCCATGCCGGCGCCCATGCCGCCGCAGGTGGCGCCGTACCCGGCGTCCCCGAGCAGGGCCACGCGCCCGGCGGTGCAGCGGTCCATGCGGACCAGGCTGATGGAGTCGAAGTAGAAGTCGTCCGCCTTCCGCATGCCGTCCAGCAACTGCGCGGTCCGCCAGCCCATCCCCTCGCAGACGGCGGCCACGAGCTCCTTCTGCCGGGCGGTGTCGCGGTGGTCGTAGTCGAGCGGCTCCGGGGTGGTGAAGACGAACCCCGCGTCGGTACGGCCGTGCACCCCGCCCACCGAGGCGCTCCTTCCCGGCTCGTTGTAGAGCAGCGTGCCCGGCCCGGTGCCGGGGTCCCCGTCCATGGTGAAGATCGCGACGTAGTAGCCGGACGGGTGGACGAACTCCCCCTCGGGGCCGAAGGCGAGTCTGCGCACGTTGGAGTGCAGGCCGTCGGCGCCGATCACCAGGTCGAAGGTCCGGCGGGCGCCGCTGTCGAAGACGACGTCCACCCCTCCGGCGGTCTCGGTCATGGAGGCGATGGAGTCGCCGAAGACGTACTCGGCGTCGTCCCGGGTCCGCTCGTAGAGCAGACGGCTCAGGTCGCCGCGGAGGATCTCCACCTCGCCGCCGGTGAACTCCGGCGGCAGGCTCGCCAGCGGCGTGCCGGCGCCGTCGACGACGGTCAGCGGGCCCGGGGCGGTCCGCAGCCGGCGGATGTCCTCCAGCACGCCCATGCGCCGGAGCATGCCCATGTGCGCCGCTCCCCGGAAGTCGACCGCCTGGCCGCCCTCGCGCAGCGCCGGGGCCCGCTCGACCACCGTGACGGCGAAGCCGTACCGGTGCAGCCAGTGCGCGAGTGCGGGCCCGGCGATGCTCGCGCCGGAGATGAGGATGCTCTTGTTCTGCATGGCGGGCTCCCTGCCGTGTGGTCGTCGTGACCGAAGCATCGGCGGGAGCGCTGACCGGGCCCTTACCGATCGCTGACGGGAACCTGCGCCGCCGCTCCCGGGCCGGGGCGCGGCCCCCGAGCGGCCCGCGGGCGCCTATGCGGACCGCACCACCAGGCCCATCGCGGTGGCGATCGTGACGGCCTGGGGGACGTCGATCACCGCGTTCTTCAGCGTGACGTTGAGCGGGTCCACCGCGGTCAGGTCGCTGCCGCGCAGGTCGCAGCCCGTCAGGTCGGCGCTGTGCAGCCACGCGCCGGACAGGTCGAGGCGCTGGAGCGTGGCGCCCTCGAACCGGGCCCCGGTGAGGTCGGCCTCGCGCATCCGCACGTCGCCGAAGGAGGCGCCGCGCAGACCGGCGCCGGGCAGGCCGGTGAACGACCAGTCGCCGCCGGAGACCTTCAGCAGGTCGAAGGTGCAGCCGTCGAACATGCTGCCGATGAGCTTGCAGTCGGTGAAGGTGGCGTCGAAGAACGTGCAGCGGGTGAAGGTGCAGTTCAGGAAGGCGCTCTCGGTGTGCGTGGAGGCGTTGAACCGGACGTTGCGGAAGGTGCACTCGGTGAAGACCGCGCCGCGGCTCGTCGCCTCGGTCATGTCCACGTCGACGAAGGCGACCCGCTCGTAGGACCGGTCGGCGAGGTCCTCGCTGTCCCAGTCCTCGCCGCTGATCGTACTGTGGGTCTCGGGTGCGGGCACGCCGTACTTGCGCTCAGCCATGTGCGGCATCCTGCCACCCGGCGCCGACATTCCCGCTCCGGGCTCCGCCGCTCCGCGACGGGATACGCAGTGCGGTCCTGTCCGCTGACGGATGTCGGCATTAATGCTGTTATGCCCTCGATTTTGACGTTTTCCGGTGTTAACATCGCCGATCGGCGCTGAAGGGGCATCAGACGGCCGGAGATGTCCTGGATTCTCATACAACATTCCGGTTTAGTGCTTTTGAGATTTTTGCGGGGGTTTGATATGCAGCAACGCTTGACCGGAATGCTGATCGGCGCGGTTTTCGGGACGGTCTTCGTGGTCGTCAACGCGAACAGCCCGCTGGACGCGACGGCCGGAGCGATCCTGCGGGGGGCCGCCGTCCTGGGGCTCGCCGGCGTCGTCGTCATGTGGTTCCTCGCCGTCAGGCGGATCAAGACCGGCGCCGTGCGGGCCGCCGGGCCGGACACGACCGGGCCGGGCGCGGCGGGACGCTTCTTCGGTCTGCGCTACGCGTTCATCGTCGCCGCCGAGGCCGTCCTGCTCTTCGGCGGGATCGCGGTGCTCCGCGTCTGGGAGCGGCCCGAGCAGACCAACGTCGCCTGGATCGCGTTCGTCGTCGGCGTGCACTTCGTCGCCCTGGCGCCGGTCTGGGGACAGCGCAGCATCCTCGTAGTCGGCGTGGTCCTCGCCCTGCTCGGCACGGCCGGGCTCATCATGGCGGCGACCTCCGCCGTCGCCTGGGTGCCCTTCGTCAGCGGCGTGCTGTCCGGAGCGGTGCTCCTCGCCGGATCGCTCACCTTCGCCCGGCAGGAGCTCGCCGCCCCGGCCGCGCAGGACCGGACCGCTTCCTGACGGCGGCCTCCGCCGGGACCCCGCCCGTGGGGGAGGGTCTCATCCTCCGTCGGCGGGGACGGTGAAGAGCCGGACGTGCAGCGGCCGCGCGCCGGCGGGCGCGTCCTCCGCCCGGCGCGCGTATCTCTTCAGCAGCGCCATGTACGCCTCGTAGAACTCCTCGAACTCCTCCCCGGTCAGCCGGACCGTGGAGCGCGACATCCTGATCCAGCCGGGGTCGCGCAGGTAGGCCTCGGGGAGGCGCTCGAACAGCTCGCGGTCCTCCTCGAAGCGGACCCGGTGGAACGCGGCGAGCGCGGGGCGGTCCTCCGGGGCGAGCCGGTCGGGAGCGGGAAGCCGGAGGTCCCGGGTCCCCTCGACCCGGCGCCACCAGCGCTCCCGGCCCGCCGAGCGCTCCGGGACCTCCTCGACGAACCCGTACTTCTCCAGCTGGCGCAGGTGGTAGCTGGTCGTGCCGGTCTTGGCGCCGAGCAGCTCGCCCAGGGTCGTCGAGGTCGCGGGGCCGTGCAGGCTGAGATGGCGCAGCATGAGCCGCCGCATGGGGTGGGTCAGCGCCTTGAGCCTGGCCGGGTCGTCGAGGGTGAACGGCTCCTCATCCTTCATGAGGAGGAGTCTAGTTCCACAGAAGGATATCTGCAGACATCTGTTTGCCGAGAACTCTCTGCAGACTACATTCGGCATATGAGACGAACCCTCCCGGCGGCGACCGCCGCCCTCTGCCTCCTCCTCGCCGCTCCGGCGGCCGCGGCCACCGCCTCTCCGCCCGCCGCGCCGCCGTCCGGCACGCGGTCGTCCCCTGCGGCCCCCTCCGCCGCGTCCCCGCCCGCCGTGCCGGCCGACCTGACCGCCACCGAGGTGAGCTTCCGCGGAGACGGAGGGCGGACCATGCACGGAACGGTGCTGGCCCCCGCGGCCCCGGCGCCCGCGCGTCCGGGTCTCGTCCTGGTGCACGGCGCCGGCGACGCCACCCCGCGGACGAAGCTGATGGGCGAGGCCGTCGCGTTCGCCCGCGAAGGCGTCGCCGTACTCGTCTACGACAAGCGGTCCGAGGGGTACTCGCGCTTCCGGCGCTCCTACGCGCAGCTCGCCGGCGACGCACTCGGTGCCGTGGCCGCGCTGCGCGCCCGGCCGGGTGTCGACCCGGCGAAGGTCGGCCTCTGGGGGCTCAGCGAGGGAGGCTGGGTGGCCCCGCTGGCCGCGTCCCGGTCGAGGGACGTCGCCTTCGTCGTGATCGTGGGCGCCAACGGGATGACCCCGCTGCGGCAGCAGGCCTGGGCCGTGACGTCAGGACTGCGCAGGGCCGGGGTGTCGGGCTCGGTGGTCGACCGGACCGAGCCCACCCTCTACCGGGCGATCGCCGACGGCGGCCTGTTCCCCGAGCCCCACCACGACCCCGGGCCGGTCCTCGCCGGGGTGGACCAGCCGGTGCTCGCCGTCTGGGGCACCCACGACCTGCTGACCCCGCCGCGGGAGAACCCGCCGCTGATCGCCGGAGCGCTGGAGAAGGGCGGCAACCGGAACTACACCTTCCGGTTCTTCCCCGGCGCCGACCACGCCGCCCACCAGACCCCCGACGGAGGCGTCACCCGGCTGCCCGGGCTCACCCCCGGCTACGCCGAGCTGGTCGGTTCCTGGATCGGGGAGGTCACGGCGGGCAGGCCGCCCACCGCGCAGGTGTCGGGGCCCGAGCCCGTGCAAATCGCGCAGAGCACGCCGGTGGACCCGCCGGCCTGGTGGGAGTCGGCGCCGGTGCAGGTCGCCGCACTGGCGCTGTTCCTGGTCGCGTTCACCGCCTACCCGGTGACCGCGCTGGTGCGGCGCCTGCGCGGCCGCTCACGGGCTCCGGTGTCCAGGGCCGCCGGGCTGCTCAGCGCGGGCGGGCTCACGGTGGTGCTCGGCGGCTTCTCCTACCTGTTCCACCTGACGCTGACCAGCGTCAAGCTGGCCGCCCCCGGCCCCCTGCTGGCGGGGCGCCCGCTGCCCTGGCTGGCGCTCCAGCTCCTCGCGGCGGCCTGCGTGATCGCGACGGCCCGCACCGCGCTGGCCTGGCGGCGCGCCCCCGGCCCCACTCCGCGCGGCGAGAGGGTACGGCTCGGCCTCCTGCTCACCGGCGGGGCGGTCTTCCTCCCGTGGGCCGTCTACTGGGGCCTGCTCCTGCCGTGACGGCCGATCAGTGGAGCAGGTCCTCCAGCCGGGCCGCGACCTCGCGGTAGCGGGTCACCGGGACGAGGTGGACCCCGTCGAAGGCCCCGGACTCCCTGATCCTCAGCACCTGCTCGCAGACGGCCTCGACCCCGGCGCTCCGGTCGGCGGACACCCGCCGCACCAGCTCCTCGGGGATGTCGATGTCCGGGATCGCCGCGGCCAGGCGGCGGGCGTGGTTCTCACTGGCGATGACCATCACCCCGGCGTAGACCGGCACGTCCACCGGGTTGGCCTCCCGCCACCGCAGCAGCGCCTCCAGGGAGAAGCCGACCTGGAGGAACATGAAGTCCGCCTCCCGCTTCCACGCGGGCAGCGGGCGCAGCCCGGCCGCCGTCCCGGCGCGGAAGGGCCGGACCCCGGCGAACGCGGGATCCTGCGAGGCGGCGCGGACTTCCTCGATCATCGAGCGGACGTTCAGCTCGCTTGTCCGCCCGCCCGCCGTGGGCTTGTCGCCGTAGACGAACAGGAACTGGTCGACCCCGTACGCGGCCGCGGTGAGCAGGTCCCGGCGGAACCCCAGCAGGTTGCGGTCGCGGGAGTTGAGGCAGGCGATGCTCCGCCCGCCCATGGCCTCGACCTCGTGGGCGACCGCGACGCTGGAGACCGTGGCGCGGCCGATGTGGTTGTCGGGGATCAGGAAGGCGTCGGCGACCTTGCCGAGCGTGCCGATCTGGTGCCGGACGTGTTTCAGGTCGGGCCGGGTCGGCGGCTCGACCTCGCAGATGACCTCGAACCGGTGGCTGCTCATGGGATCAACCTAGGGAAACCGCCGGAGATCGGCCAGCCGGACCCACCTGCTGAGACGGAGAGGCGGCGGTCCGGGGAGACTCACCGGACGCGGTAGCGGAGGTGGGTGACGCCGGTGCCCTCGACGACTGAGACCGGTCCCTCCAGCACGACCGGGGCGTTTCCCAGCTGCTCGAAGAAGGGGGTCCCGCCGCCGAGCAGGACGGGGACGAGCTCGATCCAGATCTCGTCGAGCAGGCCCGCGTCCAGGCACTGCCGGGCGATGGTGCCGCCGTTGACCCCGACCGCCCGGTCGCCGGCGATGGCCTTGGCCCGCTCGACCGCGCTCTCGATGCCGTCGGTGACGAAGGTGAAGGGCGCGTCCTCGCGCGGCCAGCCCTCCGGCACATTGTGGGTGACCACGACCACGGGCCGGTCCATCGGGTGGGTGCCGCCCCAGCCGCCGGTCTGGTCGAACAGCTTGCGCCCGACGACCAGCGCCCCGGTGTCCTCGAAGAGGCTGCGGACGTGCTCGGCGCTCACCGCGGAGGGGTGGAACGTCATCTCCGGGTTCGCGGTCTGCACGGCCGTGTCGCCGTTGCCGTACCACGCGAACAGATGCTCGAACCCCGTCTCTCCCGGTCCGGAGATGAAGCCGTCCAGCGACATGCTCGCCGCGGTGTACACCTTGCTCATCAAGCTGCTCCTGTGATTTCGGCGCCTGCCCGGCAGGCTCTCCCGCATGGTCGCTTTTCGGTGCTGGTGAGTACGTCGTGCGGAGAAGGCGTAGAACCCGAACCGGGTACGGCCTCCGCCGGATTCGAGACGGCCTGCGGCTGCTAAAACCTGAAACCGAACAGGCCGCCATCTGGTTGATCGTTCAGGTGGGGCTCGATGATGTAAGGATCCGCGTCGAATCCCATCGAGACTGCCTTGTTCAGGTCGTCTGAGTTCATGGTGGCGATGTACTGCATCTGCTCTTCCTCTGCGACCTCGGCCGCCAGCCGAAGGGCACGTGCCACCTGGCGTTCGTCCACGCCGTCATAGAGGTGACTGTCGTGGACGAGGAAGTCGGGACCTCGACCGGCGCGGTGGGCGATGACGGCAGCGGTCAGGTCGAAGCAGAAGATCACCATGTTGTGGATTCCTCTGCTCCCATCGTCTTCGATCCGAGGCTCGATCTGCATCCGCTGCTTGCCCGGGTTGAAGGTCAGGTAGGGGTTCTTGCCGTCTCCGTACAGTTGCCTGGCGTATTTATTGAAAAGACTGCTGGCCTCGTAGGTGATGGCGTCCCGTTCTTCGAGGTCGGTCACCATCTCCTGTTCGAGTTCAAGGCGTTTCGACTCGATCTCCCGTCGGCTTGCCTCGAGCGCCTGCGCGGCCTGGAACCGGTGACGGAGAGACTCGAGATGAGCCTGCTCACGAGCTAGGGCGTATTGCAGGGAGTTGAGCGCGTCGAGTGCGCCACCCGAGTTCAGCGTGCGAAGGAGGGCCGCCTGGCGTTCGCCGAGTTGCTCGCGAGTCCGGGCGCGTTCCTCCAAGAGCCGCCGGAGCCGGAATATCTCCTCGTGTAGCTGCTTCTCGCGGTTGCGGACGACCGTCTCATGGAAGGCGCGCACATCGTCAAATCGGCGGCGCACTTCATGGCCGAGGACCAGGTTCAGCTGCTTGTAAGCCGACTCCAGATAGCGATCGTCTGGTTCGGTGACCTCCTCAACGGCCTGTTCCATGTCCTGAAGGTTGCGCCGGTCGATGGTGTCGGCAGACCGCAGAGCCCGGATCCGCTGGTCGAGTTCGTCGGCTTCTCGGCGGATGTTCTCGTATTCGGGGACGACCTGGAAGCCGGCGATCTGGCGTTCAAGCTCACTGACCCGCTGCTCTACGGCACCGATCTCACCTCGGAGGTCGGCGGAGCGACCGACGATTTTCCCCCAGACGGGATCTTTGGCGGCTTCGACGAGCTTCTTTCTCGTGGCTTCCTGATTGGATAGGAGGCGGTACTGAGCGGCCAGGCCGACATCCAGTCCGAAGAGATGGCACAGGTTGACCATCGCATCGTGTGGAGACTGCTGAGCAAACGTTTTGGTGGGATCGAGGAAGCCGCCAGAGTTGGTGCGGCGAATCGCGAAGGACAACAGTGTCCGTCCGCTGACCTCCGATCCGGCTCCGATGACTCCGTAGAGGTCTCGCTCGATCGCCCACTGCCAGTCTTTCAGGGGCACTTCAGCGACATGCTCGAACAAGGCCTTGGTCGTTGTCTGGGTGATATCCGGATCGAGCCTGACGTTGCTGGGCCGGGCAGGTTGTCGCCGCACCACTAGAGGCTCCGCCCAGTTGTGTTGGTCCGACCCCGGCCTGGGCCAGTCCAGCTCCAACTTGAAGACGTGCCAGCGAAGTGCTTTGTGCGCCCAGATCGCCCTGGTCTCATTACGAGCACCCAGCAGGAAATGCAGCAGCTCGACCATGCTCGACTTGCCGGCGCCGTTTCGGCTGTCCGTGTCAGCGGAGGTGTCCGTGCGTTCGGTGACCAGAATGTTCAGCCCTGGCCCGAAACGGATCGTCCGGAACCTGTCGTCGTCGGAAGTGAGTCTACGCAGCATCGTCACGAGCCCGGAAGATCAGCACATCTTGGTCGATATCGACCAAGTCCATGGCGTAGAGGAGGTCGAGTGCGAGAGCGAACCACCAGAACGTCAGCGGTGCGCGATGGTTGTTCTTCTCCCTCCACCTCAGCAGGCGGCGCCATGCCTGGGTGACGGTCACCGGTTGCCGTTCCGTGGCCAGCACGATCTGTGCCCCCACTGCGAGCAGGGCGCGCTGAGGGGCGACTCCCTTCGTCGGCACGATCACGTGGCCACTCCCATCTCGGTCTCGGGAACCCAGCCCACGGGCGGCACTTTGAAGATCTCACACTCGCCGAAGAAGTACATCAGGACAACGAGCGCGTTCAGCTCCATGGGTGATCGTTGCGAGGCATTGCCGAGAATGTGCCGTTCAAGGTGCCAGAGGATGTCGTCGGAGTCGTCGCACGTCTCGGCGATCATCTCATAGTGTGCGCGGAAGCCCTCCGCGACCTCGTCCCGTTCGTTGGGGTCGTATCGGCCGCGGTAGTACTCCTCGACGTGGTTGACGTACGGCAGAGCGAGTGTCATGCGATGTCGGACGTCCCATGAGAACCCGTTGTAGTCCATCTTCGTCAGCGGTGGTCTGGGGACGGCCGGTAGCGCCTGCAGAGGGCGGCGGTGTACGGCGAGGTGGTCAAGGAGCGGAATCAGATCGTCGAGCACGACGCCGACGGCCACCGGTTCGGCGGGGAACGGGCCCAGGAAGTCCTCGACCTGCCATCTCTCCATCCGGCAGAACTCGGTATAGAAGTGGCGCCGCCCGAAGTTCTCGAAAGACAGTTCGGGATGATCGTTGCGGGCGGTCGCGATCAGCGATGCCACCTCGGGGTGAATGCCCCTGCGGTCGTTGTGCACAAAGACAAAGGTGTTGAACTCGTCCTTGCGCTTTTTGATTGCTTTGGTCAGGTCATCCCGGAACTTCGCTGCAATGCTGGTGGAAACAGCTGTCTGGGGTGCATAGCAGGCGTACAGCTTCTTGCTGCTTAGGAGTAGTCCATCGGCTCCCTGGTCGCCGAGGCGCCCAGCGGTCCGGACATCGAGGAAATTCGGGTCTCGAGCACACATGACTCCGTGGAAGAAATCCTCGAACCCTTCACCGTGGAGCTCGTCGAGCTTGGCGTTGAGCATGAACCGGATCGACGAACGCTCCCAGAGCTCCACACGCCCCTCCGAAGGTACTGCCCGGTATGCCCACGCGTTTTTGGAATTCATGGGCCTGAAGGAGAGTAGTCCACCTGGGTCGGGAATGTAAGACGGTTTCGATCGGTGAGGGAGAGAAGTGGAATCTTCCTGTCCTGGATGCCCGATAAGCGGTGTAGACTGCGGGAATCGCTGCTGAGTGGATGCCCTCCAGCGTGGTGACCACGCTGTCGGCGTCGGATTCGGGAAAAATGTCCTCCAATCCTCCGGGCGTGAGCGAGTCGAACGGCGACCGGTAAAGGCGGATGACATCCATCGTGTCGTTCCCGGTGAGGAAGTCCACCGGCAACCGGAGAAAATCGAGCTGGTGGGCGATCGGCACCTTATCGGCCTGGAAGCGGTCGAACGCCGCCGGTGCGGCCTCGCGGTCGAGGGGTCGGCGCGGGTCGATCCCTCTCTTCGTGCTGCCGAGCTCCCCTTCTGGAGGGTAGGCCGGCTGTCGGCGGCCCCGGTCTGCGGCGGGCTGTCGGGCGTGAAACGCGGCGCGTCCGACGCCTGGGGGCGGACCCGGCGCGGGGTGCTCAGCCTCTGGGGAGGCCGAGGGTGCGTTCGGCGATGATGTTGCGCTGGATCTCGCTGGAACCCGCGTAGATGGTGTCGGCCCGGCTGAACAGGTAGAGCCGCTGCAGGTCGTTCAGGTCGTACGGCGGGCCGTCGGCGACCAGCCCGGCCCTGCCCTGGACGGCCTGCGCCAGCTCGCCCAGCCTCCGGTGCCACTCCGACCAGTAGAGCTTGGCGATCGAGACCTCCGGGCCCGGCTCCCCGGCGGACAGGGAGGTCATCGTGCGCAGCGCGTTCAGACGCATGATCCGCAACTCCAGCCAGGACCGGACCAGCCGGTCGCGGATGATCGGGTCCTCGGCCGCGCCGGTGCGTTTCGCGACCGCCACCACCTGCTCGAACTCCCGCTGGAAGCCGATCTGCTGGCCGAGCGTGGAGGCGCCGCGCTCGTAGCCGAGGGTGGCCATCGCCACCCGCCAGCCCTCACCGGGCGCACCCAGGATGTTGGCGGCGGCCGTGCGGGCGCCGTCGAAGAAGACCTCGTTGAACTCGCTGGTCCCGGTGAGCTGGACGATGGGCCGGACCTCGACGCCGGGCCGGTCCATCGGGACCAGCAGGTACGACAGGCCCCTGTGGCGCTGCGAGCCGGGTTCGGTGCGGGCCAGGACGAAGCACCAGTCGGCGACGTGGGCCAGCGAGGTCCACACCTTCTGGCCGGTGATCACCCACTCGCCGTCCTCCAGCCGGGCCCGGGTCTGCACGCCGGCCAGGTCGGAGCCGGCCTCCGGCTCGGAGTAGCCCTGGCACCACAGCTCCTCGCCGCGCTGGATCGGCGGGAGGAAGCGCCGCTTCTGCTCCTCGGTGCCGAACTCGAGGATGGTCGGGCCGATGAGGCCCTCGCCGATGTGCCCGACCCTGGCCGGGGCGGCGGCCCGGGCGTACTCCTCGTGGAAGACGACCTGGTCGGCCAGGGAGGCGTCCCGCCCGCCGTACTCCTTGGGCCAGCCCAGGCAGGTCCACCCGGCCGCGCCGAGCAGCCGCTCCCAGGCCAGGCGCACCTCGTGGCCCTCGTGCTCGCGGCCGGGTCCGCCCAGCCCGCGGGCGTGGGCGAACCCGCCGCTCAGGTGCTCCTCCAGCCAGGCGCGGACCTCGTCGCGGAAGGCCGTCATCGAATACCTCCGGCGTGGGGATCCCCGGCTCCGGTCACGGGGGCGGTCAAGCGTGGAACCGGCCGTAGCCGCCGCGGAAGAACAGCAGCGGGCCGCTGTCACCGCAGGTGTCGAGCTGGTGGACGCGGGCGACGACGATGACGTGGTCGCCGGCCGGGTACTCCGCCTCGACGGAGCAGTCGATCCAGGCCAGCGCGTCGCCGATCACCGGGTTGCCGCTGGGGGACTCGGTCCAGTCCAGGCCGGCGAACTTGTCGCCGCCTTTGCTCGCGAGTGCCGCGCAGACCGGCTGCTGGTGCTCGGCCAGCACGTTGACCGTGCAGGTCTTGGCGGCGCGCACGCGGGGCCAGCTCGTGCTGGTGTGCGCCACGCAGAACGCCACGAGCGGCGGGTCGAGCGAGACCGAGGTGAAGGAGTTGGCGGCCAGGCCGCACGGCTCACCGGTGTCGGGGTCGATCGCGGTGATGGCCACGACGCCTGTGGCGAAGTGGCCGAGCACGGACCGGAACCGCTTGCCGTCCACGGGCAGGGGGCGGCCGCCGGGCTGCTCGCCCGGCCCGCCGGACCGATCGCCGGATCCGTCGGACTGGCCCGGGAGAAGGCCGTTGCGCATGGCGGCTCCGTTGGCGGTGATCCCGTGCCCGTGCGGGTGGGCGCGGGGGTGGCCGTCCTGCTCCAGCAGCCGCGTCGTGTGGGTGCTCATGGTCGGACTCGCCTCCTTGATCGCGCCCGATCGGCCCCGAGGGGATGGCGGCGGCGGGCCTGCCGGCCCGCCGTCGCTCCTATATTACCAAGCGCTTGCTTGGATGGTAGGGGAGTGCCGGAAAAAGTCCCGCACCCGCCCGGGCCGCCGATCCGGCGGGACGCCTCGGGGTGCGGCGGCCCGCCGTTGACACCCGGGAGCGGCCCGGCCTAGCCTCTGGCCAAGCGCTTGCTTGGAAAAGGAGGGATCGCGCGTGGCGGGATTCCGGGACCGTACGGCCGTCGCCGGCGTCGGGTATACGCGCTTCTCCAAGAACTCCGGGGTGAGCACGCTGACCCTGGCCTGCGAGGCGATCCTGGCCGCCCTGGAGGACGCCGGCCTGACCGCCGGCGACGTGGACGGCCTGGCCACCCACCGGGTCGGCGACTCCGCGGCCCCCTCCCTGGTCGGCCCGGCGCTCGGCGTCCACCGGCCCTCCTGGCACCTGGACCAGTTCGGCGGCGGCAGCGTCTCGCACGCCGTGATCGGGCAGGCCGCGCTCGCGGTCGCGGCCGGGGTCGCCGAGACGGTCGTCTGCTACCGGGCGATCAACGCGCGCTCTGAGTTCCGGATGGGCGGGACCGGCCGCGCCCTGCCGGTCAGCCCCGAGGTGCAGTACCAGGCGCCGTACGGGTACGTCGCGCCGCCGCAGCAGTTCGCCATGGTCGCCCGCACTCACATGCTGAAATATGGCACAAAAGAAGAACATTTCGGGCAGGTCGCCGTACGGCAGCGCGCGAGTGCGGCGAAGAACCCCCGCGCGCTGATGCGCGACCCGATCACCCTCGACGACTACCTCGCCAGCCGCTGGATCGCCGAGCCGTTCCGGCTCCTCGACTGCTGCCTGGAGACCGACGGCGCCTGCGCCCTGGTGATCACCACCGCCGAGCGGGCCCGCGACCTGCGCCGCCCGCCGGTGCTGATCTCCGCGGCGGCCTGGGGCGGCGGCGACTCGTTCCTGTCCGGCGGGCCGCCCGACCCCACGGTGACCGCCGCCGCCGAGCTGGCCCCCCGGCTCTACCGGCAGGCGGGCGTCGGGCCCGCCGAGATCGACGTGGCCCAGCTCTACGACTGCTTCACCTACTCGGTGGTCGTGCAACTGGAGGACTACGGCTTCTGCGCCAAGGGCGAGGGCGGGCCGTACGCCGCCTCCGGCGAGGGGATCCCGGTCAACACGCACGGCGGGTTCCTCTCCGAGGGGTACGTGCACGGTATCAACCACGTCGCCGAGGCCGTCTCCCAGCTCCGCGGCGAGGCGGGCGACCGGCAGGTGGACGGCGCCGAGGTCGCCCTGTCCACCGCCCAGCCCGGCTACATCCTGCCCGCCACCTCGGCGCTGATCCTCAGGAAGGGGTGAGCCGGTGTCCGCGGAGGCGATCCGCCCGGTGACCGACCGGGACTCGGCGCAGTGGTGGGAGCGGGTCCGCGCGGGGGAGCTCGCCGTCCAGCGGTGCGACTCCTGCGGGACGCTGCGCTTCCCGGCCCGCGCCTACTGCCACCGCTGCCGCACTGCGGAGTGGAGCTGGCGGCCGGTCGAGCCCGCCGGGCGGGTCGAGAGCTGGATCGTCAGCCACCAGCCGTTCCTGCCCGGCGTGCGGGAGCCGTACGTGGTGGTGATGGTACGGCTGGCCGAGGCGCCCGAGTGCGTGATGTACGGCAACTGGCGCGGGGCGGAGCCGCCGTGGGCCGGGCAGCGCGTCGAGGCGGTCCTCACCGCCGTGGACGACGGGCTCACCCTGGTCGACTGGGGCCCGGCGGGCTGAGCACGCGGTCCCCGGGCCGGAGCGCCGTGAACGGCGGCCGGCTCACCGGTCCCGGGCCCGGCGCCCTACTTGGGCGTGTACCACAGCGTGATCTTGTCGAGTTCGGCGGCGGGCCCGTCGGCGAGGACGCGGACGGCCCTCCCCGTCAGGTCGAGCATGACGATCTCGGAGACCTTCTTCCCCTTCCGGGTGGCCAGCAGGTGTTCGGTGCTCAGCCAGCCGTG
Source organism: Thiemannella venezuelensis (assembly GCF_014203605.1). GTDB lineage: Bacteria > Actinomycetota > Actinomycetes > Streptosporangiales > Streptosporangiaceae > Planomonospora_A > Planomonospora_A venezuelensis. Next base: position 127,539 of record NZ_JACHJJ010000018.1, read on the forward strand.
CACGGTGATCCGCTCACCGGTCGGCAGCCGGGCCCTGCGCGTACCCGATCGGTAGTCCCAGACGCACGTGGCCGCGGGCCCGTCCGGGCAGGCGGTCAGGAACAGGCCGCCCCCGGGCGTGGTGACGGCCCCCCCGCCGGACAGGTCGCCCACGCCGGGGATGGTCCGCCGCAGTGAGCCGTCCAGCCCGTACACCAGGACCGCGCCGCCGGGTCCCCGGTGCATCACGGTTCCGGGTTCGGGACCCCAGACGTAGGGGTGGTGACCGGTCGCGGGCATCCTGGTGATCCGCGCGGTGCGCGCCGCCGGGTCCACCACCGCGAAGCCCACGCTCGGCCGGTCGTCCTCGAGGTCCTCGTAGACGGTGAGCAGGATTCCGGCGGCGCCGCCGCCGGACCAGGAGGGGTTGTCGGTGATCAGCGGCCGGTCCACGGTGCGGATGTCGTAGGCGGCGCCCGAGGCGCGGTCCGTGATGCGGATGCGGTCGTAGTCGGGTGCGTACAGGCGGCTGGCCGCCAGCGAGGCGACGAAGCGCCCGCCCGGGGACACCACCGTCGTCTTCAGGTTCCCGTCGGCCGTGAAGGCGCCCGAGCGGGGGTCCCGAAGGAAGCCGGGCGCGCCGTGCTTGCGCCAGTCCTGGAAGGCGGAGACCCAGACCTCGTCGGCGGGGTTCTCGCGCAGGGTCAGATCGGAGCCGGGGAGGGCGGTCTCGGTGGTGGAGGCGGCCGCCATGGTCGGCTGGACGGCCGGGACCGGCGCGGAGCCCGAGAGGGAGGGGGAGGGGGCCGGGTCACCCGAGGACAGGAGCCGGGGGGCCAGCAGCCCGCCCGCGAGCAGTCCCGCGACGGCCAGTACGCCCGCCGCGGAGACCGCCGTCACGACCCGGCGCGGACGCCCGGCGGGAGGCGGCGCGGCCCGGCGGCTGCCCTCGGGGAGGATCTCCCGCGCGGGCACCTCGCCGCCGAGCAGGCGCATCAGGGCCTGTGGCGCGGTGGGCCGCCGCGCGGGGTCCTTGTCCAGGCAGGCGGCCACCAGCTCGCGGAGCTCGCCGTCCAGCTCCACCGCTCCGCCCAGGTCCGGCTCCCCGTTCAGGATCCGGTTGATCACCACGGGCATCGGCTCGGTGCCGAACGGCGGCCTGCCGGTGGCGGCGCAGACGATGGTGGAGGCCCAGGCGAACATGTCCGCCGGCGGCCCCGCGTGCTCCCCGCTGAACTGCTCCGGCGCCATGTAGGGCGGTGTGCCGACCAGGTCGGCGGTGCCGGCGGTGACGTCCAGGACCTGCGCGATCCCGAAGTCGATCACCCGCGGCCCGTCCCGGCCGAGCAGCACGTTGGCCGGCTTGAAGTCGCGGTGCACCACCCCGGCCTGGTGGACGGCGGCCAGCGCGGTCATCGTGCCGAGGGCCAGCCGGCCCAGCTCGGGGCCGCGCAACGCACCGCGCCCCTCGATCACCTGGGCCAGGTTCGGCCCCTCGACGTACTCGCTGACGATGTACGGCCGCCCGCCGGCCAGGCCCGAGTCGATCACCTGGGCGGTGCAGAACGGCCGGACCCTGCGGACCAGCTCGGTCTCGGCGAGGAACGGGCCCGTGCCGTCCGCCGAAGCCCGGTGCAGCACCTTGACCGCGACGCGCCCGCCGCCGGCCGGCTCCGCGAGGTACACCACGCCCTGGCCGCCCGTGCCGAGCCTGCCGAGCAGGCGGTAGCCGGCGAGCAGTTCGGGGTCTTCGGGGAGGAGGGAGGCGGTGGGGGGCATCAGCGCGGGGTGACCCGGTCGAACCGGAGGAACGCCTCGTTCCCGTCCGGCACGTCGGCCAGCACGCGCACGACGGTCCCGGTGAGGTCGACGATCTGGAAGCGGGTGCCCTTCTTGTGCGGAACCTGCAGGATGACGTGCTGCTCGTTGAACCAGCCGGCCCAGTGCGCCCCGGAGGCCGCCGGGACGGTCGCCCGCCTGTCACCCGTCTTGGTGTTCCAGACGCAGAAGGTGCCGTCGTTCTTCGGGCAGATGGTGGCGAACACGGCGCCCGAGGGGGAGAACCAGGTGGTGCTGAGCGGATTGCCCACCCAGTGCATCGACCTGACCACTCGCCCGGTCGTGTCGTAGACGTTGACCCCGATCCGCTTGCCGTCCGAGAACCCGCGGGCGATCCGGCCGTCGGGCATGAATGCGAACGGCCGAGATATGTCGTCGATGTACTCGGTCTCCACGGCGGTGGCGGTGCGGGAGGCCGGATCGATGAGCACGAAACCGCTGATCAGCTCCTTGTCGCGGTCGAGGATCGACAGCAGTAGCCGGGAGCCGTCGCGTGACCAGACCGGCGCTATCGTCTGCAGGGGCTGCTTGACCGTGGTCACCGTGAACTGCTCTCCGGTGGACGGCCTGCTCAGCTTCACCTGGTCGTGGTCGGAGTCGAGAAACTTGAGCCACGGGTGCAGCGCCACCAGCGTGCCGTCCGGGGAGGGCACGACCTCGTCCCCCGGGGCGAGCTTGCGGAAGGTCCCGGACCGCTCCCGCAGATAGGACGTGAACGGTCGCTTGGTCAGCAGATAAGAGACGATCTTGACGGGGTCCGACGGGTGCTCGTGGACGGTGATCGAGGTGCCGTCGAGCTTGACCTCCGAGTTCGGCTTCTCGACCTTCTCCCACACCGCGGCGGTCGGCCGCGCGGTCGTGGTCACGCCCGGACTCGCGCTGAGCGCGGGGGCGAGCGAGCCGCCGGGGGAGGGGGGCGCCACGGCGGCGCGCGGCCCGGGTGGCGGCGCGGTCAGGTACACCGCGGCGCCGGAGGCCGCCGCCACCGCGAGGAAGGCCCCGGCCAGCAACAGGACGCGCCCGGCGCGCATGCCCGGCGACCGGGTGGGCGGCGCGGCGACCTGTCCCGTGGCGATGGCGGTGGCGGCCTCCAGTAGCGACGACTCGCCGATCAGCCGGAGCAGGACGGCGTTCGCGGCGGGCCGGACCGCCGGATCCTTGGCCAGGCAGTCGGACAGCACGGCGCCCAGCTCCCCGGGAATGTCGGCCAGGTCCGGCTCGTCGCGCAGCACCCGGTTGATCGTCGCGGCGACCGTGCCGCCCGCGAACGGGGCGGTGCCGGTCGCGGCGAAGACCATGGTGGCCGCCCAGGCGAACACGTCGGCCGGAGGGCCGGGCGGGGAGCCGTCCAGCTGCTCGGGCGCCTGGTAGGCGGGCAGGCCGACGGACCTGGTCGGCCCCGAATCCACGGTCCCCAGCGCCTGGACGAGCCCGAAGTCCACGACGATGGGGCCGTCGGGGCCCAGGACGACCGTCTCCGGCCGGACGTCGCCGTGGACGGCGCCGGCCCGGTGGACGGCGGCCAGCGCGGCCATGGTGCCGATGGCGAGGCGGTCCAGGGCCGCGCCGCGCGGCGTGCCGTCCGCCGCGACCGACTCGGCCAGCGTCGCCCCCTCGACGTGCTCGCTGACGAGGTAGGGGCGGTCGCCGTGCAGCCCGCCGCCGAGCACCTGCGCCACGCCGGAGGCCGAGACCCCGCGCAGCGGCTCCACGGCCCGCAGGAAGCGCTCGGGGTCCGCGCCGGGAGGCAGCAGCCTGATCGTCACCTGCGCTCCGGAGGGATCCTCCGCGAGATAGGCGCCCTCCGGGCGCACGTCGTCGAACCTTCCGGTGATCCGGTATCCCGCCAGCTCGTGCGGGTCGTCCGGGGTCAAGGGTGCGGCGCGTGCCATTCGAACGCCCCCGTCTCCGGTGAGACAGCCGTCTGGACCGCCCATTATGGTCATGGACCCGTGCCGGAGAGAAGACCGCGGGCACGGCGAGGGACGCGAAAGCGCGCCCTGGCGGGCGTGGGGGACCCGCCAGGACGCGTTCCGCCCCTGCACGGCGGCGAGAGGACCCCGGCGAGGGATGGGGTCCTCGGGCCGGTCACTCGCGCAGGGAGTCGGTGGGGATGAGGCCCGCGGCCGCGGCGAGGTCCGCCGGGCGGTGCACGACGTCGTCCGCCGTGCCGTGCACGCCGTCGTCGTCGTCCGCCGCCTCGTCCTCGGGGGCCGGCCGCCGGTAGTGCCGGGAGATCAACCGTGCGGCTCCGACCGGGTCGTCCGCCGGATGCGAGACCTCGCGCCCGTCCTCATGCCATACGAACGATCCGTTCTTGCACCACACGGTCAGATCCGCCAGCACCGAAAGCACGGACATCCCGTTCCCATTGCTCTGGTAGGTGTGGGTGAACCCCAGACGGTGCAACGCGTAGCGCAGTAAACGCGTCGCCTCGCGGGGATCGCGCCAGGGCAGGTACGGAGTACCCGCGCGGGCCGACAGCACCGGCATTCACCCCCTGCCGACCTTTCGGTGGATTTGTACCAACGATTGGATAATGCGGCCCTCCGAGGGCTGGGTCAAGGGGCTGTTTCCCCCTAGAACCAGATCGTCTAGTTTTGTTGGAACAAAGGGGATCTATGGCACGGTCAACGCTGTACCAATTGGTGGCCTCCGAACTCAGGAGGACCATCTACTCCGGCGTGCTCGGGCCGGGGGACCAGCTGCCGACCGAGGCGGAGCTCATGACGGCCCACCAGGTGAGCCGCAACACCGTCCGGCTGGCCCTCGGCGAGCTGGTCAACGAGGGCCTGGTGACCCGTACCCCCCGCCGGGGGACCGTGGTGCGCGAGCGCCGCCCGCTGCTCATCCACCCGCAGCGCGAGCTCCAGCCGAGGCCGGGGGAGACCCGCGAGGCCTTCGCCTGGGCGGTCTCCCAGGAAGGGCGCGAGCCGAGCCAGGACATCGAGGTCTCGATCGTGCACCCGGCGGAGGAGATCGCCAGCCGGCTGGAGTTGCCCGACGAGGAGCTCGCCGTGGTCCGCCGCAGGCTGCGGTTCGTGGACGGCCAGCCGTACAACACCAACGACTCCTACTTCCCGCTCGCGCTCGTCTCGGGCTCCGAGATCGCCCGCCCGGGCGACATCGCGCGCGGGGCCAACCGGGTGCTGGAGGAGCTCGGCCACCCCCAGGTCAGGGTGGTGGACGACATCTGGGCGCGGATGCCCACCAGCTCGGAGACCGAGCGCCTCCAGCTCCAGCTGGGCACGCCGGTCGTCGTCTACGTCAGGGTCGGCTACGACCGGGAGGGCGTTCCCGTGCGCGTCGCGGTCTCCGTCCTCCCCGCCGACAAGCACCTGATCAGATACGAGCTGGAAAACCGTTGAGGTCCCCGTGGCCGCCCTGACCGGGCGGCCTTCACCCCGTCCGCGCCGCGGGCGGGTGCCGGGCCGCGCCCGCCGTGCGGACCGGCGCGGTCTCTTCCTCCGCTTCGCCTCGGGCCCCTAGCGGCCTCTCCCGCCCGGCATGGATGCCGTGCGCCATCATCCGGCCACTCTCCGTGTCATCTTGCACACCCATCGCAACGAAGGGATGAACCATGCACTCGAACACCGTCGACCTCGCCGCGCCACGCCGGCTGACCCTGCGCAGGGCGACCGGCGGCGACCTCCCCGCCGTGCTCGCGCTGCTCGCCGAGACCGCCGCCTGGCTCGACGCCCGGGGCGTGCGCCAGTGGCCGGCCGGGGGCTTCCCCGCCGGACGCATCGCCCCGCTGATCGAGGAGGGCGCCATGTACCTGGTGGACGGCGAGGGCGGCCCGGCCGCGACCGTCGCCCTGGACGGCCACGCCGACCCCGAGTTCTGGACCGCGGAGGACGGCCCCGGCTCCGCCCTCTACGTCCACAAGCTCGCGGTGGCCCGCGGTCACTCAGGCCGCGGACTGGGAGAGGCGCTGCTCGACTGGGCGGGCCTGCGCGTGCTCGCCGCGGGCAGGAGGTGGCTCCGGCTGGACTGCGCCAAGGACAATCCGGGGCTGCAGGGCTACTACCGGCGGCAGGGCTTCGCCCATCTGCGCACGGTCGATCTCCCGCACCGCGCCTCCGGCGCCCTGTTCCAGCGGGCCGGGGGCCTGCGCGGCGGTTCTGCGGGACCGGTCCCGCCGTTCGCGGACCGCGTGGGACCGGCCTCGCCGCTCGCGGACCGCCGCATGCCGGTGGGCGGGCGGCGGAGCCGGTCCGCACCAGGGAAATCTCGGGACAAAGTCATCCGATAGCCTCACCTCATGACCGGATCCCTGCTTGAGGTGATCGCGCTGGACGTGCGCGACGCCGTCGCGGCCGAGGAAGGCGGCGCCGATCGCCTGGAGATCGTCGCCGACATGATGTCCGACGGGCTCACCCCGGCGGTGGAGACGGTCGCGGCGATCTCCAGGGAGTGCGCGCTGCCGCAGATGGTGATGTTGCGCGGCGAGGCCTCGTTCCTGGCCGCGCCCGAGTCGCTGGAGAACCTGCGCCGCGACGCCAAGGCCCTGGCCGAGGCGGGCGCGGCCGGGTTCGTGTTCGGCTTCCTGGACGCCGAGGGCAAGGTCGACCTGGCCGCCACCGAGGCGATGATCCACGCCGTGGCCCCGCTGCCCTGGACCTTCCACCGGGCGGTGGACCACGCGGCGGACCTCCAGGCGGCCTGGCGCGCCGTCCGGCTGCTGCCCAACCTCGCCACCGTGCTCACCTCGGGCTCGTCCGGCGGCGTGGGAGACGGCCTGCCCGTGCTGAAGACCCGCTGCGAGGCGGGCGACGGTCCTCTGATCATGGCGGGCGGCGGGCTGCGGCCCGCCCACGTCGCGTCCCTGCTGGAGTACGGCGTGCGGGCCTTCCACGTCGGGAGCGCCGTGCGGGTGTCCTGGTCCGGCCCGGTCGACGCCCAGCGGGTCCGCCGCTGGCGGAGCCTGATCGACGGCTGACGTCCGGCGGCCCTCAGAGGGCCAGTTCCGCCCGGCGCAGCGCGGCGGCCATCGTCTTGACCGTGGCGGGCTCGTCCATCACGCCGCCGCCCGCCTCGCGCTGCTCCTCCCAGGCCCGGACCCGCTCACCGAACTCGGCGTGGTGGCGCAGGTGGAAGGCGTAGACCGTGACGAAGCGGCTGACGAGGTGCGAGGGGTGCATGTCCCAGCCCTGGTAGAAGCCGTGCCGGAGCGAGTGCCCGACCAGCTCCGCGTGGCGGGCCCACAGCGCGTGCACGTCGTCCCTGCCGCCGGAGGCGGGGGAGGCCGCCAGCGAGCCGTCCGACAGCTCCACGCCGGTGCCGGCGAACGCCGTCTGCATGACGTGCCGGGCGTGGTCGCAGGCCGGGTGGTCCAGCCGCTGCTCGTGCGGGGGGAGCGAGCAGCTCGCGGTGTAGTCGAAGACGCCGAAGTGCGCGGCGGCCAGCCTGCCGCCGAGCGAGGCGGCCAGGCCCGTGTCGAGGAACCCCACGGTCTGCGTGGCCTCGACCTGGATCTCGAACCGGAGCGTGCCCTCGGCCAGGCCCAGCCCCTTCTCCAGGGCCGCCAGGCAGTCGGCGAACTGGTACAGGTAGTCCTTCATCAGCACCTTGGGGAAGGTGACCGTGAAGCCCTCCGGCAGGCCCCCGGCCCGCTCGGCGACCCCGGTGAGGAACCCGTCCAGCGTCCGCAGGCTCCGGCCGGGGTCGCCGTCGGCGAACGACTTCACCCGCAGCCCCCAGCGGCGGGGGAGCGCGCCGGCCGCGTGCAGGGCGGCGACCGCCCCGGCGGCCCCGGCGGCGTGGCCGTCCTCCTCGGCGGGGCGCACGCCGTACCCGTCCTCGAAGTCGATCCGCAGGTCCTCGACCGGTTCCCGGAAGAGCTTGGCGGCCACCCGCGCGTGCACGTCGCCGGCCAGGCGCGCCGGGATGCCGAAGACCTCGGCGAGGTGCTCGGGCCCCGGCAGGTGCCGGGTGAACAGCTCCAGCGCCGCCTCCCCCCACTCCGCCACGGTCCGCGCGCCGAACCGGTCGGCCGGCACGTAGACGGTGTGCACCGGCTGCCAGCCGGGCGCCGCCGCCGGATATCTCGCCGACTGCTCCCGATGGGCCCGCTCGAAGCCCGGGATGAGGGAGAGGGGATCGGCGAGCGTGACGCGCATGGTGGTGCTCCTCGTGGACGTTCCGGGTCAACGGCACCCTAGTGCGTGCCCGCCGCGGCCGGTCCCGGGCGCCCCGATCGAGGTCGCCCGGGCCGTCCGGATCGCCCGGGTCTCAACCGGCGGCGGGCGGGGGCGGGGCGTCGCGGTGCCGGCGCCGGTCGCTGGGGACGGCGGGGAAGAGGGAGGCCCCGGTGGCGCCGGAGGTGGCGCAGACGCGGTTGCGGCCCTTGTGCTTGGCGGTGTACAGGTTCGCGTCGGCGAGGGCGAGCAGCTCGGCCTGGGTGCTGTCCGCCTGGGAGGCGGTGATGCCGATGCTCACGGTGACGGGCAGGTCGCCGGTGATCGACCGCCAGGAGCGGGCGGCGACGGAGGCCCGCAGGTCCTCCAGCCTGGCCACCGCCTCGGTCGGGGTCACCCCCGCCATGACCAGCAGGAACTCCTCGCCGCCCATCCGCGCGGCGAACCCCGGGGTGGCGCCGGCCGGGACGGCCTCGAGCATCCCGGAGATGGCGACCAGCACCTGGTCGCCCACGTCGTGGGAGCAGGTGTCGTTGATCCGCTTGAAGTGGTCGAGGTCGACGAGCGCGATCGTGACCGAACCGCCGGTCGCGGCGGCATCGGTGAGGATGGCGGGCAGGTGCTCGTCGACGTAGCGGCGGTTGCGCAGCCCGGTGAGCGGGTCGCGGCGGGCCTGCTCACGGAAGAGCTCGGCCTCCTGTCGGGCCTCGGCGGCCTCGAACATGGCCTGCCGGGTCCGGGCCCGGGCCTCCTGCTGGATGGAGACCAGTTCCTTCTCCGTGGCGTGGTAGACCTTGTACGCCTCGAAGGCCCGGCGGTAGTCGTTGCTCGCGGCGTGCAGTTCGGCCTGCTCCTGCCGGACCTGGACCAGGATCCTGGTGTAGCCGTGCTCCTCGCAGATCATCCGGCTCCGGTCGAGGCTCTTCTGGGCGTTCTTGGTGTCGCCCATGTGCCGCTGGGCGAGGGCCAGGGTGAGCAGCACCTCCGGGAGGATGGTGGCGTGCGTCAGCTCCTGGGACTCGTGCATCAGGACGCCGGTCTGGGCGGCCATCACGGCCTCGGGGTAGTGGCCGAGCGCGATCTGCACCCGGGACACGGTGTCCATGATGAGCGGGTCGGGCTCGTATCCGCCCATCTCGCTGATCGCCAGCAGGCGCTCGACGACCTCCCAGGCGACGTCGTACCGCCCGGCCTTGTACTCGGCGTAGGCGAGGTTGTTGAGCACCGTGACGTGCCGCTCCACGTCGATCGTGGCGGCCAGGCGCTCGGCCTGCCGGTAGCGCTCGCGGGAGGCCTCCACTGAACCGGTCTCGTCGAGCGCGTCGGCCAGCTTCATCAGGTGGGTCAGCCGGATACGGGGCAGAGTGCTCTCGTCGAGCGCCTCCATGGAGCTCACCATGTGCTCCAGCACGGACGCCATGTCGGCCAGCTCCCAGTAGGCGCGCGCCATCAGCAGGTGGCTGCGGGCCAGCAGCGGCCGGCAGCCGTTGGCGACCGCCCACGCGTTGACCTGCCACATCACGGGGACTACCGAGGCCAGCTCGCCCCAGCGGATCTGGACGTCGACCTGGACGAGCTTGGCCCGCAGCGCCAGCACGGTCTCGCAGAGCCCCTCGGAGATCCGCTCCAGCTCCACCGCGCGGTCGTAGGCCGCCTCGATGTTGTAGCCGCTCATGCTCTCCAGGACGTCGAGCTCGGCCGATATCTCCTCGATCGTGGGCGTCCTGGGGGTCGCGGCGGACGCGGCGCGTGCGTCCGCCCTGGCGACGGGGCCGCCGGGGGCCGCGTACGCAGAGTCTCCCGGGAGGGGGGTCCTCGACGCCTGCCCCGGGACTTCGTCAGCCAATGGTCCGTTCACGTAGCGCCCATCGGCGCGGGCGGCGGACTCCTTAGCGATTCCGTCCGTCGGATGGCGGACTCCGCCCGACCGGCCCGGGCCCCCGTCCCCGGCCGCGCCGTCCCGGTACGGCTCAGCCCGGCCGGTCGAGGGCGTCGATCATGGCGGCGAGCCCGGGGAGCTTCACCCGCTCGCCGCGGTCCAGGGAACGGGCCAGCTCGGCCTCGGCGGCCTCGATGGCCAGCCACTGCCGGTAGGTCACGGGGGAGATCCCGCGCCCGGCCAGGAGGTCGTCAGGGTCCGCGCGCCGTACGGGCGCGCGGCCGGCGAGGTCGGCGAGGAGGGTGCGGACCGTCTCGGCGGCGTCGGACTTGTTGGTGCCGATCACGCCGGTGGGGCCGCGTTTGAGCCAGCCCGCCACGTACTCGCGCTCGCGCACGCGTCCCGCCTCGTTGGGCACGGTCATGGTGGCCTCGGAGAAGGGCACCCCCGGCAGGGGGACGCTCCGGTAGCCGACCGAGCGCAGGACCATGCCGACCGGGAGGGTCTCGAACTCGCCGGTCCCGACGACCCTGCCGCCGTCCAGGCGGGTCCGCTCCAGCCGCAGCGCCTCCACGCGCCCGTCGCCCAGGATCTCCACCGGGCGCATCCAGAAGCGCACGTCCAGCCGGCGCGGGCGGCCCGCGGGCGGGCGGGCGGCCCACGCCCGGATCACCTCGACGTTCCCCCGGACCTGCCGGGGCAGGTCCGCCGGGTCCACCGAGACCGGGGCCTCCTCCGGCCGCACGCACACGTCGGCGTTGGCCAGCTCACCGAGCTCCCGCAGCTCCTTCAACGTGAACTTGGCGTGCTCGGGCCCGCGGCGGCCGATCATGTGGACGGCCTTCACCTGGCTGCCGGCCAGCCGCGCCAGGACCTCCTCGGGCACGTCGGTGGCCCGCAGCTCCTCGGCGGTCTTGGCCAGGACGCGCACCACGTCCACCGCCACGTTGCCCACGCCGATCACCGCGACCTCGGGGCTGTCGAGGACGAACCGGTCACCGGGCACGTCGGGGTGACCGCAGTACCAGTTCACGAAGTCGGTGGCGGCCACGCTGCCGGGAAGGTCCTCGCCGGGGATGCCCAGCCGCCGGTCGACCATCGCGCCGGTGCAGTAGACCACCGCGTCGTAGCAGGCCAGCAGGTCCTCCGCGGTGACGTCCCGGCCGAACCGCACCCCGCCCAGGAAGCGCACGCCCGGCAGCTCCAGCACCCGGCGCAGGTAGCCGGCGATCGACTTGATGGAGGTGTGGTCGGGGGCCACGCCGTACCGCACCAGCCCGTAGGGCGTGGGCAGCCGCTCCAGCACGTCCACCTCGACGGGGCCCGGCGCCTGCTTCGTCAGGGCTTCGGCCGTGTAGATCCCGGCGGGGCCCGACCCAACGATCACCACTCGCAGCGCCACATCGCCTCCCAGAGGGTTATGCCCGCGATTGTGTATCAACCACGGCGCACCCTGCCAGAGCCGGCAGGCTGAACACGCCGGGGCGGTGCGCACCCGTCCGGCACCGTGCCCGCCCGGGTCACCGGGCGGCCCTCTCCCGCAGGACCGCCCTGTCCACCTTCCCGTTGGCGTTCACGGGGAGCTCGTCCACCACGATCACCCGCCGGGGCACCTTGTAGTTGGACATGTTGTCCCGGGCCCAGGCGATGATCTTCTCCGGGTCGGCGGCCGCTCCCGGCAGGGGCACCACGAACGCCCAGCCCGCCTCGCCGAGCCGCTCGTCCGCCACCCCGACCACCGCGGCCTGGGCGAGTGAGCCCTCCCTCAGCAGCAGGCCCTCGACCTCGGCGGGGGAGACGTTGAACCCGTTGGCGATGAACAGCTCCTTCTTCCGGTCCACGATCGCGAGGTTGCCGCCGGAGTCGAGGACGCCGACGTCCCCGGTGTGCAGCCAGCCGTCGCGGAGCACCTCGGCGGTCATGGCGGGCTCGTCCCAGTAGCCGCGCATGACGCCGTAGCCGCCCACGAGGATCTCGCCGCGCTCACCGGCGGGGACCTCCCGGCCGTCGTCGTCCACGATCCTGACCGCGACGCCCGGCACCGGGCGGCCGGTGCTGGAGGCGATGACCTCCACCGGGTCGCCGGCCCTGGTCATGGAGACGACCGTGCCCTCCATCAGCCCGTAGGCGTTGATCATGCGCTCCAGTCCGAGCCGCTCCAGCGACCTGCGGACGAGCTCGGCGGGGACCGCGGCGGCGCCGCAGATCGCCACCCGGAGCTCGTGGCCGGCGGTGTCGACCTCGTCCAGCATGCGGTGGAACAGGGTCGGCGGCCCGGCCAGGACCGTGATCCGCTGCTTGCGGATCAGCTCGGTGAGCAGGTCGGGGCTGAACCTCCGGATGGGCAGCATCGTGGCGCGGCGCAGCACGCAGGCGAGCAGTCCCGCGTTGAGCCCGAACCCGTGGGCGAACGGCGCGATGACCGGGTAGCGGTCGCCGGGGCCGAGGGTGACGATCTCCGCCCAGTCCCAGTAGCCGCGCAGCACCTGACCGTGCTCCAGCATCACGCCCTTGGGCGTGCCGGTGGTGCCGGAGGTGGACATGATCTCGCACAGGTCGCCGGGGCGTACGGCCAGCGCCCGGTCCTCGGCCTCGGCCCGGGAGATCCGGGAGCCCGCGGCGAGCAGCCGGGAGAGCGGGAGGGCGCCCGGCCGTTCCCGTCCCTCGGGCACGACGGCGTGCCGCAGGGCGGGCAGCCCGGCGAAGGGCCGGTCGCCGACGGGCCCGCCCGCGGTCTCGGCCAGCAGGTCGGTGAAGACCGTCCCGTCCGGGCCCTCGCCGGTGACCAGCACGGCCGCCCCGGTCCTGCGCAGCAGCCCGGCCGCCTCGATGCCCTTGTACCGGGAGGAGAGCGGCACCACGACCGCCCCGGCGTCCCAGGCTCCGAACGCGGCCAGCACCCACTGCAGGTCGTTGAGGCCCCAGATCGCGACCCGGTCCCCGGCCTCGACGCCCAGTGCGATCAGGCCCCGGGCGACGGAACCGGCGTGGGTGCGCAGTTCGGCGAGCGAGAGCCGTACCTCCCCGTCGGCCACGACGATGTCGGAGGGATGGTTCCTGGCCTGGTCGCGCAGCATCCGGGGGATGGTCCCCCAGTCGGGAACGTCCATCTCGCGCCTTTCGGGACGGCTCAGGGGGTGACGGCCGTGCGGTCCGGGCCCAGGTGGTGGCCGCGGGCGTCGCGCACTGCGCCCACCGGACCGGACGCCGCGGCCTCTGCGACCTCCTCGGAGACCTCGACGGCGACCGTGATCGGGGTGAGAGCCTTGAGCGACTGCTGGATGCGGGACCTCCACATGGGGTTCCTGACGAGACTTTCCCGGTTGAACGTCACCGTCAAGACCGCGGTGTCGAGCGTGCCCGGCCGCGAAAGGCCCAGCTCCCAGCCGGACACCCCGTCGATCCTGCCGAGCGCCCTGCGGATGCGCTCCAGAGAGAGCCAGACGCCCCGCACCAGCACGTGGTCGCCGACCGTGTGCCCGGGCGCGGGGACCGCCCCGCCGGCGGGAACCCGGGCGACCTGACCGGTCCGCAGCACGGCCTCGCCGTCGACGACCACCAGTTCCGCCAGGCCCTCCGCGTACGGCGGGGCCAGCAGTTCGTCCTTCTCCAGCGAGGCCAGGCGGAGGGTTCCGGGGGCGAACAGGGTGAGCGGTTCGGTCTCCGAGGACCTCCAGCCCAGCGGCACCGCGGTGAAGGGGGAGCCGTAGACCTCGGTGACCCGCGCCTCGAACTCGGAGGCCAGGTGCGCCATGGTCCGCCGGGAGGCGATCTCGCCGGTGAGGACGATGTTCCGGAGGCCCAGGTCGAGCGGGTCGAGCAGGAACTCCAGGTGCAGCCGGGCGAGCAGGTCCATCGCCCCGGTCGGGGTGGTCACCAGGGTCGTCGCCCGCAGGGACTCCAGCGCGTGGTGCAGCCGGAGCCTGCCCCGGGGGCCGACCGAGGCCGCCGCCTGGCCGACCTCGGCCGCGGCGTGCGCCCACTGCGGGCCGGCCAGCTCGCCGTCGCCGGACAGGGCCACCACGACCCGGTCCGCCGGTCCCACGCCCGCCGCCTCCAGTGCGGCGGTGAAGGCCCCGGCCGCCCCGGCGGGGTCGCCCGGCACGACGCTGTCGCCGTCCGGGGACACCAGCAGGAGTCCCGTCGCGGTCCGGCCCGCCGCGGCCAGGTCGCCGCGCGTCCGCCACGCCACCGGAGCCGCCGGGGCCGGGTTCGCCGGAGTCGTCACTTCATCACCTCGGTCATGAACAGCCGCATCGACTCGCAGACGTGCTCGTGGGCCAGGCCGCCCACCTGCGCCTGGAGGATCAGGTCGGTGGCCCCGGCCTCGGAGATGCGGGCCGTGGCCTTGCGGGAGCCCTCCACGTCGTCGACCACGACCATGTGGTGCTCGCGGAGCGTGGACATGGCCTCCTCCGGGGGCATGCCTGCGGCGAGCTGGCCGAGGACCTTGTGGGTGGCGTGCCTGGCGTCGTAGTAGTCGGGCGGGGTGACCAGGTTGACCTGGCGCCGGATGTACCACAGGACGGGGTCGGCGGCGATCTCGATCGCCTCCTCGCGGGTCCGCCCGACGAACCAGGGGATCATCAGCGCGATCCGCCGGGTCGCGGGGTCGAAACCGTTGTCGGCCAGGCACTCCTTGTACTTGGCGATGTCCTCGGCGACGTCGTCGAGGCCCTTGAGTATCGTCATGCCGAGCAGGTTGTAGCCGTGCCTGGCCGCGGCGAGATAGCCCTCGAGCGAGGTGGAGGCCACCCACACCGGCGGGTGCGGGACCTGCGCGGGGCGGGGGTAGACCGCGACGTCGGGGATCTCGAAGAACTCGTTGGAGCGGCTGACCGGCTCGCCGTCGGCGTTCCAGATCGCCAGGGTCGCCTCCAGGGAGTCCTCCCAGATCTGCCGGGACTTCTCGAACGGCCGCTGGAACGCCTGGTACTCCAGCGGCGAGGCGCCCCTGCCGGTGCCGAACTCCACCCGCCCGCCGGAGACGACGTCGAGGGTCGCCACCCGTTCGGCGGTGCGGATGGGCGACTGGAAGGGCAGCAGGACCACGCCGAGTCCCAGGTGGATCCGCTCGGTCAGCTGGGAGGCCGCCGCCAGCACCAGGTCGGGGGCCGAGGAGTGGGAGAAGCCGCGGGTGAAGTGGTGCTCGACGAACCAGGCGGTGTCGAAGCCCAGCCGGTCGCCCAGGACCACCTGGTCGATCACGTTCCGGAACGCGCGCTGCTCGACCTCGCGGGAACGCCCGCGGACCTCCAGTTCGTATCCCAGGCTGATCCGTAGGGACGTCATCCACGCCTCCGTTGTGTCACGTCGATCCCCGGTCGCGGGCTCGCTATTTAACCAAGCGCTCGCTTGGCGAGATTACCAGCCTGGTGGGACGGCAACAAGCCGACCCTGTCCTCCCCGGGGGGAAACCAGGGCTCCGCTTGGCGCGCCGGCCCTCCGGCGCGGGTTCTCGTGAGGCAGGGGCGAAGAAGCGGCAAAGCGGGGGCGCGCGGTACCCGGGAGGTGGCACCCTCCCAGTCATGAGGGGACTGCGTGGATGGCGCTCCGCAAAGGCGCCCGAGGAGATCCAGCCGACCGACGCGCGCCGCTACGAGGCGTTCGGCCGGGTGATGGCCGCGCTCGCCTGCGACGCCGAGCTGATGGAGGCCTGCCGCGACCTGACGTGGTGGCGGGGGACGGACCGGAGCTGGCACGTCGAGTGGCGTGACGGCCTCTACGCCGCCGAGGTCGCCGCGTCCCTCGCCGGGCGGACGGACGACCCGGACCTGCCGGGGGCGGCGGTCGCCCTCCTGGGCCCGGCCACGTCCGGATCCGCCACCCTCGACGTGATGGGCGTGCGCTTCGTCCTGCGGGCCGTCGACCCCCTCGGCCGCGCGCGCCTGAACGCCCGGCCCGGCGCGTGGCGGCTGGCCGACGCCCTCGACACCACCCGCCGGACGGACTCCCGCCACCCCTGGGAGGAGCTCCTCGGCGGCTGACGGGCTCTTCCCGTCCGGGGAGCGGCCCGGGGCCGGACCCGCCCGCCCTCGGCCGGCGCGGGAGCCCGCCGTCGCGGGTCGCCGACCGGTTGATCGGTGCGGGACGCGGAAGCCGGCGGACGGCCGTGGAGACAGAACCGTCAAATCGTGATTTCACGAGATAAATGCACTTCAAAAGGTCTGCAAGCGCGCTAGCGTTCACTTCCAGGGGATCGAACAAGCGAACCGGGGTGGGAAGTGGCGCTGGGCGTCAACGTGCTGGGACCGATGACGGCCGAGATCGACGGGCAGGCGGTCGCACTGGGCGGGCCCAAGCAGCGGGCCGTCCTGGCCCTGCTGGTGGCCGCCCGGGGGGAGGCGGTGACGGCAGAGGGGATCATCGCGGGCATCTGGGGTGAGAGCGACATCTCCCTGATGTCCACCCTGCACGCTTACATCGCCAAAATCCGCAGGGCCATCGAACCGGCCAGAGCGGCCAAGGCCCGCTCCGGCCTCCTGGTGCGGGCGGGGGCCGGGTACGCCTTCCGGATGGACGCCGCCGCGGTGGACGCCGAGCGCTTCGGCCGGCTGGCGGAAGAGGGCGCGCGGCTGCTGGAGCGGGGTGGCGCCGCGGAGGCGGTGGCGGTGCTGACCGGGGCACTGGAGCTGTGGAGGGGCCGGCCGTACGCGGAGTTCGCCGACATGCCCTTCGCCGCTCCGGAGGCCGCCCGGCTGGAGGGACTGCACCGGACGGCCCGGGAGAACCTCTTCGGCGCGCAGCTGGCCGTGGGCCGGCACGCCGAGATCGTGGGGGATCTGGAGAAGCACGTCGCCGAGCAGCCGTTGAGCGAGCGAGGCTGGGAGCTGCTGGTCCTGGCGCTGTACCGGTCGGGCCGCCAGGGCGACGCCCTGGCGACGCTGCGGAGCGCCCGGAAGATGCTCGTCGAGGAACTCGGCGTGGACCCCGGCCCGGCGCTGCGCGAACTGGAGTCGGCCGTACTGGCCCAGGACGAGGCGCTGCGGCCGCGGCCGGCGGCGCCCGCCGGGCCCGCAGGGAACGTTCCATACGCGCTGTCCGGTCTGGTCGGCCGGGACACCGACATCCGCCGGGTGAACGCGCTGCTGGCCGCGAACCGGCTGGTGACGCTCACCGGGCCGGGCGGGATCGGCAAGACGCGGCTGGCGCTGGAGGCGGCCCGCGCGCGCCGCGACGGCGACGGTCCGTGGCTGGTCGAGCTCGGCGGACTGACCGACGGGACGCTGCTGGCCGGGACGGTCGCCCAGGTGCTGGGCGTCTCCGGGGCGGCCTCCACCGAGAGGGTCGCCCAGGCGCTGCGCGATCGGCGGCTGCTGCTGGTGCTGGACAACTGCGAACACCTGGTGGACGCGGTGCGCGAGACGGCCGCCGAGTTGCTGGCCCGCACCGCCGGGCTGCGGATTCTGGCCACCAGCCGGGAAACGCTCGGCCTGCCGGGCGAGGTGGTCTACGAGGTGCCCGCGCTGCCGGGGGGCCAGGCGCAGGAGCTGTTCCTGGGCCGCGCCGCCGCGGCCGCCCCCGGCTGGGATCCGACCCGGCAGGAGCAGGAGGCCGTACGGGAGCTGTGCGACGAGCTCGACGGCCTGCCGCTGGCGATCGAGCTGGCCGCCGCGCAGTGCCGGATGCTCTCGGTCGAGCAGATCCGCGACGCGCTGGAGGACCGTTTCGCCCTGCTCGCCGCCGGTCCGGGGGTCCAGCAGCGGCACTCCACGCTGCTGCGCACCGTGGAGTGGAGCCACCGGCTGCTGGAGCCGGCGGAGCGGGAGCTGTTCCACCGGCTCGGCGCGTTCGCCGCCGGCTTCGACCTGGACGCCGCGGAGGCGGTGTGCGGCGGGCCGGTCCTGGAGGGCCTGGGCGCGCTGGTGCGCAAATCCCTGGTCGCGGTGGAGGCCGGGACGTCGCCGCGCCGCTACCGGCTGCTGGAGACGCTCAAGGAGTTCGCCCGGACCCGGCAGGACCCGGCCGAGCTGGCCCGCGCCCAGGCCGCGCACCGCGCCTGGGTGCTGGCCCGGGCCGAGGCGGCCGGGTCGCGGCTGCGCGGGGACAAGGCGGTGCCCGCCATGCGGCTGCTGATCACCGATCAGCCCGAGCACCGGGCCGCGTTCACCTCCGCGCTGCTGGCCGGTGACGGGGAGTACGCCATGCGGCTGGGCGCCGCGCTGTCGTGGTTCTGGTACCGCCGCGGGCACGTCGCCGAGGGCCTGCGCCGGCTGGCGACGGCGATGGAGCTGACCCACGACCCGGCGCCCGGCGTACGGGCCGGCGCACTGCTCGGCGTGGCAGGCCTGTGCTACCTGGCCGGCGACTTCCCCGCCGCGCGCCTGGCGGCCCGGGACGCGGCCGACGCCGCCAGGACCGCGGGCGACCTGCACGCGGAGGGGCATGCCCTGACCTACCAGGCGCTGTTCGGCGGACTGTGCGGGATCCCCACGGCCGTGGCCGACATCCGCGCCGCCCTGGACCTGTCGCGCCAGGCCGAGGCGGGATGGCTGGAGGCCGAGGCCCTCATGGGGCTGGGCATGCTGCTGCTGGGCGCCGGCGAGGTGAACGAGGCGCGCCAGGCCCTGGAGGAGGCGAACGCCGTGGGCGCCGCGAACGGACACCGCTTCGTCCAGGGCTCCGCCACCTGGCTGCTGATGAAGACCGACCTGAGGACGGGGCGGGCTGAGCAGGCGCTGGGCCCGGGCGGGGAGATCCTCCTGCTGCTGGAGGACGAGGGCGACATCACCTCCTGGCTGGTGATCGCCCAGACCCTGGCGGCGGCCCTGAGCATGACCGGTCACCCCCGGGAGGGGGCGGAACTGCTCGGTGCGGTGCAGGCCGTCGGGACACGGGTCGGCTTCTCGCCGCTGGAGATGGACCCGGCCGACGCGGGCTGGCAGGCCGAGCAGGTACGCCGCGCGCTCCCGGCCGCGGACCTGGCCGACCGCCTGGCGAAGGGCGGGAGGATGTCCACGGCGGAGGTGCGCGCGATGCTGACCTGCCTGGCTCACGACTACGCGCGGTGAGACCGCGCCGGTGCCGCGGACGGGTCTCTCCGCCGATTGCAGTGGATCACCAGTGGCTTCTCAGTCCTGCCCGCCACAGTGGTGAGCGCCACGGAGCAGAGGGGATTGGATGGTCACTCAGATCGGAGCCCGTTCGACCGGCCGGTCGTCCGCCGAGGAGGTCCTGCGCGACTGCCGGGCCGGGCACGGCGGGCCGGCGGAGGCGATGAGGGGTCTGCTGGAGGGATGGTCGGCCCGCACGGGGATCGCGGTCGAGGTCTGGGCGCTGCCCGGGCGGCGGATGCCCGCCCGGATCACGGCCGGGATCCTCGCCGTCATGGACGAGGCGCTGTCGAACGTCGAGAGGCACAGCCGGGCGAGCTCTGTCTCGGTCGCGGTCACCGCCGGTCGGCGGGAGGTGATGGTGACGGTGAGCGACGGGGGAACGGGGTTCTCCGGGCAGGCGCACGGGCGTGGCGTCGCGGCCATGCGCACGTCCTTCACCAGGCTCGGCGGTTCGCTCACCATCAGGGGCACGGCCGGCGGGGGCACCACGGTCTCCGGGGCCGTGCCGCTGTCCAGGTGGTGAGCCGGACCGGCGGGGCGCGTCCTCACAGGCCGGCGGCGGCGGCCAGGCGGGCGCGGTGGGCGTGGGGCGGGCCGAAGAGTTGGGCGTCGGCGGTGGCGCGCTTGAAGTAGCGGTGGGCGGAGTGCTCCCAGGTGATGCCGGTGCCGCCGTGGATCTGGATGTTCTCGCCGGCCGCGGCCAGGTAGGCCTCGGTGCAGTACGAACCGGCGACGGCGGCGGCGACGGGCAGGTCCTCCGGCCGGGCTCGGGCGGCGGCCAGAGCGGCGGAGCGGGCGGACTCGACCAGCAGGAGCAGGTCGGCGAGCTTGTGCTTGACGGCCTGGAAGGAGCCGATGGGACGGCCGAACTGGCGGCGCTCCCCGGCGTGGGCCGCGGCCGCCTCCAGGCAGCGGGCGGCCCCGCCCGCCTGCTCGGCGGCGAGGGCGGCGACCCCCAGGTCCCGGACGCGCCGCCAGGCCGTGCCGTCGCCGGCGCGGCGGACCGGGACGGCGTCGAAGGCGAGCGCGGCGAGCGGCCGGCTCGGGTCCAGGGTCGTGTACGGCGTGCGGGACGAGGGGACGGCCTCGACGAGCTCGTCCCCGACGAAGGCCAGCACCACCTCGCCGTCCAGCGCGTAGGGGGCGGTGCCGGACAGGCGGCCGCCGGACAGGGTCAGGCCGGCGTCGCCGGGGAGCAGGACGGTCGCGGTGCGGGAGCCGTCCGCGATGCCGGGCAGCAGGCGGGCCATCGCGTCCGGGTCGCCGCCCGCCCTGAGCGCCTCGGCGGCGAGCACGGCGGTGGACAGGTAGGGATGGGGGCTCAGCGCGCGTCCCAGCTCCTCGCCGACGACGGACGTCTCCGCCGGGCCGCATCCGGCTCCGCCGTACTCCTCGGGCACGGCCAGCCCCGCCACGCCGAGTTCCGCGGCGAACCGGGTCCACGGCGCGCCGGGCCGCGCGGCGAGGAAGGAGCGGACCGCGTCGCGGAGCTCGGACTGCTCCTCGGTGAGGCCCATGCTGTCGGGGCCCAGGTCGGCAGGGTTCACAGGCGAAGCATAAAACAAGCGCTCGCTTGTTTGGATATCGCTTGACGGTTTTTGTCGATATTTGCAGGTCAGATATACTTCGGATAGCCACAGTCGGATGCAGATCGGGGGATCAGCGGCTTTGGTCGGACACGACGACACGCTCGACTTCCTCGCGGGGGAACGCAGGGAACGGGCGATCCTGCGCCACATGGTGCTCGCGCTGGCCGCCGGGCTGGCGCTCGGCGCGCTGGGAGAGGCGCTCTCTCGCGCGCCGGGCTCGCTGCACGGCGCCTACGACCCCTACGCGTACATCCTGATGGCCGCGGTCGTGGGGCGGACCGCCGCCGGGTTCGGCTGGGCGGTGCTCTCCGGCGCGCTGGCCGCCCTCGGGCCGGTCCTGTCCATGCTCGGAGCGACGTTCTTCCTCCCGGAAGAGCACGTCCTCCACATGAACCTCGACGGCATGATGCTGAACATCATGCTCCTGGTCCTGACCTCCGTCGCGGCCATGGCCCATCTCACCAAGTACCGCGGCCTGCGGGGCGACGTCGCGGCGGGCCTGCTGGCCGGGATCGTGGCGATCGAGGGCGTCGAGGCGGTGCGGCAGGCGGGGGCCGGGTACGGCGGGCCGTGGTCCTGGGGGGCCCCGGTGGTGATCGCCCTCCTCGCGGTGGTCGTCCTGTCCCTGCGCGAGGGGGCGGGGCGGATCCGCGCCGCCGCGGTGGGGCTGCTCATGGGGACGGCCTACCTCGTGTCCTCCGCCGGGGGATAACGGCAGGCGGCCGGGTCGCCCGAGTCGATACCCTGGAGGCCGAACAATCCCTGCCACCGAGGAGTAGCCGTGCTGCTGCGCATGTCGTCGTTGTTTCTCCGAACCCTGAGGGACGACCCGGCAGACGCGGAGGTCCCGAGCCACAAACTGCTCGTCCGCGCCGGTTATGTCCGCCGCGTGGCCCCCGGCGTCTACTCCTGGCTGCCGCTCGGCAAGATGGTCCTGGAGAACGTCGCGCGCGTCGTGCGCGAGGAGATGGACCGCATGGGCGGCCAGGAGGTGCTCTTCCCCGCCCTCCTGCCCCGGGAGTACTACGAGGCCACCGGCCGCTGGACGGAGTACGGCGACACGCTCTTCCGCCTCAAGGACCGCAAGGGCGCCGACTACCTCCTCGGCCCCACCCACGAGGAGATGTTCACCGACATGGTCAAGGGGGAGTACTCCTCCTACAAGGACTACCCGGTGACGCTCTACCAGATCCAGACGAAGTACCGCGACGAGGCCCGCCCCCGGGCCGGCATCCTGCGCGGGCGCGAGTTCGTCATGAAGGACTCCTACTCCTTCGACCTGGACGACGACGGTCTCAAGCGCTCCTACGAGCAGCACCGCGAGACCTACATCCGGACCTTCGACCGGCTCGGGATCACCTACAAGATCTGCTTCGCCACCTCGGGCGCGATGGGCGGCTCGGCGTCGGAGGAGTTCCTCGCCCCCGCCGCGACCGGTGAGGACACCTTCGTCGCCTGCCACAACTGCGGCTACGCGGCCAACGCCGAGGCGGTCACCACGCCCGCCCCCGCCGCGGTCACCGGCGACCGCCCGGCCCTGCGGGTCCTGGACACCCCCGGAACCCCGACCATCGAGTCACTGGTCGCCCACGTCAACGAGCACCACGGCCTGGGCGTCACCGCCGCCGACACGCTCAAGAACGTCGTGGTCAAGGTCTCCACGCCCGGTTCCGGCAAGACCGAGGCCCTGGTCGTCGGCGTGCCCGGCGACCGCGAGGTCGACTTCAAGCGGCTGGAGGCCTCGCTGGCCCCCGGCGAGCCCGCCATCTTCGAGGCCGAGGACTTCGCCAAGCACCCCGGCCTGGTCCGCGGCTACATCGGCCCGCAGGTGCTCAGGGAACTCGGCATCCGCTACCTCGTCGACCCCCGGGTGGTCGAGGGCAGCGCCTGGGTGACCGGAGCCAACGAGCCCGGGAAGCACGCCGCCGGCGTGGTCGCCGGACGCGACTTCGTCGCCGACGGCACCATCGAGGCCGCCGAGGTCCGCGCCGGGGACGACTGCCCGGCCTGCGGCTCGGCCCTCTCCATCGACCGGGGCATCGAGATCGGCCACATCTTCCAGCTCGGCCGCAAGTACGCCGACGCGGCCAGGCTCGACGCCCTCGGCCCCGACGGCAAGCCGGTCCGCATCACCATGGGCTCGTACGGCATCGGCGTCTCGCGCGCCGTGGCGGTGCTGGCCGAGCAGCGCCACGACGAGCTCGGCCTGGTCTGGCCCAGGGAGGTCGCCCCCGCCGACGTGCACATCGTGGGCACCGGCAAGGAGAACCAGATCGAGGCCGCCCTGCAGCTCGCCGAGGAGCTCCGGGCCCGCGGGCTGCGCGTCCTGGTGGACGACCGGGCGGGGGTCTCCCCGGGAGTGAAGTTCAAGGACGCCGAACTGCTCGGCATGCCGACCATCGTGGTCATCGGCCGGGGCCTCGCCCAGGGCGTGGCGGAGCTGCGCGACCGGGCCACCGGGGCCAGGGAGGAGATCCCGATCGCCGGGGCCGCCGACCGCGTCGAGGCCGCCTGCCGCGCCTGACCGCAGCGACCCGAGCGGCCCGCCGTCCGGCGGGCCGCTCTTCCGCATGCCCGCGAAAGCACCCGGCCGCTCCTCCCCGCAGGAGCGGCCGGGTGCTTTCGCGGCGTGGGGAGGCACGGAAACCGGCCGGCGGTTCGGTTCAGGTCCTGCCCGGAGCTTCCGATATGTGGCCGAGGAGGACGGGAAGGAGACCTTCGCCTGCGCGGTGGCGCCTGTCCTCGGTCGCACTGCCATTGGAATCGGGAATCTCTTGTGAAGACAGCGAACTTGACGATCAGCCGGAAGCTGGGCCTCGGCTTCCTGGTGGTCGTGCTCAACATGGTGCTGGTGACGGCCTTCGGAGTCAGCCGCGTCGATGAGATCAACGACGGACTGAGCACCATCAACGACCTCAACGCCGTGAAACAGCGCTACGCGATCAACTTCCGCGGAAGCGTGCACGACCGGGCCATCAGCCTCCGGGACGTCGTGATGGCCCCGACCCCCGCCGAGGCGGAGCCCGAGGTCGAGAACATCGAGCGGCTCGCGGCGAACTACGCCGACTCCGCCACCAAGCTGACGGCGATCTTCGCCGACGAGGGCAAGGTCAGCCGGGATGAGAAGGACGCGCACGCGGAGATCGAGCGCATCGAGCGGGAGACGCTGCCGCTGATCGACCAGGTGGTCGAGCTGCGGAGGGCGGGTGACACCGGCAGGGCGATGGAGATCCTCACGGAGCAGGCCAAGCCGCTGTTCGTCGACTGGCTCGCGGCGATCAACCGCCTGATCGACCTCGAGGAGTCGATGAACCGGGCCGAGACGGCCCAGGCGCGCAGCACCGCCGACGGCTTCCTGACCGTCATGATGCTGATGTGCGCCCTGGCCGTCGCCGTCGCGGCGGCCGTGGGCTGGCGGATCACCCGGAGCATCACCCGCCCCCTGTCCGAGGCGGCCTCGGTGATGACCGCCGTGGCCGACGGCGACCTGACCCGGCGCCTGAACGTCACCTCCGGCGACGAGATCGGCCGGATGGGACGGTCCATGAACGCCGCGCTGTCGAAGCTCGGCGAGACCATGACCGCCCTGGGGCGCAGCGCGGACGAGCTGGCCGCCAGCAGCGAGCGGATCGGCACGCTCTCGGACCGGATCGCCGGCGGGGCGGCGGAGTCCGCGGCCCAGACCGACGTCGTCGCGGCGGCGGCGGGCGAGGTCTCGCGCAACGTCCAGACCGTGGCGACGGGCTCGGAGGAGATGGGGTCGGCGATCAGGGAGATCGCGCACAACGCCAGCGAGGCGGCGACGGTCGCGGGCCGCGCGGTGACCGCGGTGGAGACGACCACCGCGACCGTGTCGCGGCTGGGCGAGTCCAGCCGGATGATCGGCGACGTGGTGAAGGTCATCACCTCCATCGCCGAGCAGACCAACCTGCTCGCGCTGAACGCCACCATCGAGGCGGCCCGCGCCGGGGAGTCGGGCAAGGGCTTCGCGGTGGTCGCCGGGGAGGTCAAGGACCTGGCCCAGGAGACCGCCCGGGCGACCGAGGACATCTCCCGCCGGGTCGACGCGATCCAGGCCGGCACCGCCGGCGCGGTGGCGGCGATCGCCGAGGTGGCACAGGTCATCGCGCAGATCAACGACTACCAGACGACCATCGCGGCAGCCGTCGAGGAGCAGACCGCGACGACGAACGAGATGAACCGCAGCGTCGCCGAGGCCGCCGCCGGCTCGGGCCAGATCGCGGAGAACATCGTCGGCGTCGCCACCGTGGCCAGGGCCACCACGGAGTCGGTGGAGGAGTCCCAGCGCGCCGCGGAGGAGCTGTCCCGGATCTCCGGGCAGCTGCGCTCCCTGGCCGCCGGATTCCGCTTCTGAGACGGCGCTTCTGAGACGGCGCTTCCGAGACGGCGCCGGACGGGCCCCGTGCCGACCGTGCCCCTGCGGGGCGGTCGCACGGGGCCCGTCTCGCGTGCGGTCAGCGGTGGTAGCGCGAGCGTTTGCCGACGGCCTTGCTCAGGTGGAGGCCGCCGGGCAGGTTCACGGTCACGTACGTGCGGCCGTCCGGGGCCCGGGACACGTGGAACCGCCGGTTGCCGAAGCTCTGCCCGACCCCGTGCCGGGAGAGGTTCAGCCGGAACGGGCCCAGCTTGATCGACTTTCTGTAACTCCAGCCCATGGCGTCCCCCCGGGGAGTCTCGGTCCGTCATCCGGAGAACGGCCGGCGCCCGCGGATGGTTCCAGGTCAGCGCCGGGAGCCGCTGCCCAGGGTCTTGCGCCAGTGGAAGCCGCCCGGCAGGTTGACGCTCAGTGTCCGGCGGCCGTCGGCCGTTCTGGTCACCCGGAAGGCCCGGTTGCCCCAGCTGTGCCCGACGCCGCCCCGCGAGAGGTTCAGCCGGAACGGGCCCAGTTTGATCGACTTTCTATATCCCCAGCCCATGTGATGCTCCCTTGGTGGATTCCGGGTACTTCACCTACCCGTCAGCACCGGTGCAAACGTTGGCAAAATCCACCAGGCGGATACGAAACCACCAGCCGGTCAGGACGAGGGAGCCGGTGTCGGCGTCGGCGCGCCCGCCTCGGGCGCGCCGACCGCGGGCATGCCGGGGAAGGCCTCGATCGCCGGGCGCAGGCCGTACGAGCGGGTGGTGCACTCCTGCATGGTCAGCGCGGCCATCCGGCGCAGGGCCGCGTCCTCGGAGGCGGCCAGCTCCAGGTAGGCCGCGGTCACCCCCTGCTCGACGAGCACCGCCAGCTCCACGGCCTGTGCCGCGGTGGACGGGACGACCGGGAGATCGTAGACGGCGCCGGGTTCGGCGGGGGTGCCGCCCCGGCCGGCGATCAGGGCGCGGAGCCGGTCGCGGCGGGCGCGGTGGGCGTTGAAGGCGTTCGTCGCGGTGGTCCGCAGCCTCCCCGTGGTCCGGGCGGCGATGACCCCGTAGGCGTAGACGGCGGCGTGTTCGGCGGACAGGGCCGTGCCGAGCCCCTGGTCGGACGTCACAGCGCCCCCGGTCGTCACAGGGCCCTCGACAGGGCCAGCGCGTGGGCGGCCTCGCAGGCGCCGATGGAGGCGAGCAGCTGGGCCAGGGCGGGGGAGGTCTCCGCGAGCTGCCGGGCGCGGAGCGCGGCGGCCTTCCTCTCGAGGTCGCGCAGCGCTCGCAGGGAGACCTTCGGTTCCGGGTCCGGCGAGGCGCCGGGCGAGGCGGGGGCGGAGGGGCTCGCGGAAGGGGACGCGGGCGGTTCCGGCGGCAGGCGCCGGCGGAGTTCGGAGAGGTGGGCCTCGTGCCGCCGCCGGAAGGGGACGAGCTTGTCCGAGGCCGCCGAGGCGTAGAGCGCGATCGTCCGCTCCTTCTCCTCGATGAGCCCCCTGAGCAGCACCGTCTCCGGGTCGGGGGGCGCGGCCGCGGGAGGCTCGGGCTCCTCGGCGGCGCACCCCGCGGTCATCGCGGCGGCCACTCCGAGGGCGCCGCCTCCCAGCAGGGCGCGCCGCGAGAGGGAACGCACGGACGACCTCCGGTCTAGGGTGGGCTGCTGACGCATCTAGCATCGTACGGGCTCAGAATGACAGTCACCGCGCTTCTCGGACGGCCCCGCCACACCGAGTGGCGCTCTTTCTACGCCCTGGTGTGGATAGGCTGGTGAATCGCGCGGGCGATGGACGCCCGCGCGGATCGTGACAATGGGAGGTCGGCATGGGCAGCGTCACACCCCGCGACCGCCTGATGAAGCTTCTGGAACCAGTCGTCGGGGCCGAAGGGCTCGACCTGGAGGACGTCACGGTCACCCCGGCGGGCAAGCGGCGGTTGCTGCGCGTCGTCGTCGACCGCGACGGCGGCGTGAGCCTGGACGACATCGCCGAGGTCAGCCTCGCCGTCTCAGCGGCGCTGGACACCGGTGACGCGATGGGCTCCGCGCCGTACGTGCTGGAGGTCTCCTCTCCCGGGGTCGACCGCCCGCTCACCGAGCCGCGCCACTGGCGGCGTGCGGTGAAGCGGCTGGTCAAGGCCGACCTGCGGGACGGCACCTCCGTGGAGGGCCGGATCGTCGCCACCGACGAGACCGGCGTGGAGCTGGACGTCGAAGGCGTGCCGCACCGCGTCGACTATCAGGACCTGGCCCGAGGACGGGTGCAGGTGGAATTCCGCCGGTTCGATGAGGCCGACGACGACGGCGACGACGCCGGAGACGACGGCGACGACGGCGACGAGGGCTAAGGGGGAGCCTCGTGGACATCGACATGAGCGTCCTGCGCAGCCTGGAGCGGGAGAAGGACATCTCCTTCGACCTGGTCGTCAAGGCGATCGAGGACGCGCTGCTGATCGCGTATTTCCGGACGGAGGGCGCGGCGGCCAAGGCGCGCGCCGAGCTCGACCGGAGCACCGGGCACGTGACCATCTACGCGGCCGAGATCGGTGACGGCGGTGAGGTGCTCAGGGAGTTCGACGACACGCCGGGCAACTTCAGCCGCATCGCCGCGACCACGGCCAAGCAGGTCATCCTGCAGCAGCTCAGGGACGCCGAGGACGAGATCAACTTCGGCGAGTTCGCCAGCCGTGAGGGCGAGCTCGTCGCCGGGGTCATCCAGCAGGGCAAGGACCCCCGGGTCGTCCTGGTGGACCTGGGCAAGATCGAGGCCGTGCTCCCGCACAACGAGCAGGTCCCCGGCGAGGAGTACGTCCACGGAGAGCGGATCCGCTGCTACGTGGTCCAGGTCAAGAAGGGGCACAAGGGCCCGTCGGTGACCCTGTCGCGGACCCACCCCGGCCTGGTGAAGAAGCTCTTCGCCCTGGAGGTGCCGGAGATCGGCGACGGCACGGTCGAGATCGCGGCGGTCGCCCGCGAGGCCGGCCACCGAACCAAGATCGCGGTCCGCTCCCGCCGTCCGGGGGTCAACGCCAAGGGCGCCTGCATCGGCCCGATGGGCTCGCGGGTGCGCAACGTGATGACCGAGCTGCACGGCGAGAAGATCGACATCATCGACTGGTCGGAGGACCCTGCGGAGTTCGTGGGCAACGCCCTGTCGCCCGCCCGCGTCTCCAGCGTCGAGGTGATCGACGCGGGTGGCCGGGCCGCCCGCGTGGTCGTGCCGGACTACCAGCTCTCCCTCGCCATCGGCAAGGAGGGGCAGAACGCCCGGCTGGCCGCGCGGCTCACCGGCTGGCGCATCGACATCCGCTCCGACGCCCAGGCGGGGGACGCGGCCGGTTCCGCAGATGCATCCACACGGTAAGCTGGAATATGGTGGCCAGGCCGCCCCACTGAGAACATGTGTGGGCTGCCGGGTTCGCACGGTTTCCTCCGAGCTGCTCCGCCTGGTGGTTGTCGAGGGCGTCATAGTCCCCGACCTGCGACGACGGCTCCCAGGACGTGGTGCTTCACTGCATCCCGTCCTGAGCTGTCTCGAGCTCGCCGAGCGCCGCCGAGCGTTCCCGCGCGCGTTTCGCGTCGCGGGGCCGCTCGATCTGTCGCGAGTGCGGGACCACTTGGAAGAGCTGCAGGCTGAAAGGATCGGGTGAAATGGTTGCCAACTGTCATGTAGGACGCCGAGTCGATGGGCTGGTCAGATAGCTATGAGCGCCTGATGAGCATGCGGCGATGAGTACGTTCACGTAACGACGGTCCGGCGGCACAGCCTCCCGGGCCGAGTAAGGGAGTGCAGTGGCGAAGGTCCGGGTATACGAGCTCGCCAAGGAGTTCGGTGTGGAGAGCAAGGTCGTCATGGCCAAGCTCCAGGAGATGGGCGAGTTCGTGCGTTCGGCGTCCTCGACTATCGAAGCACCGGTAGTGCGCAGGCTCACGGAAGCTTTGGGCGGGCCCACCAAGGGCTCGTCCGACAAGGGCGGCAACAGGACGCCCAGGCCGCCCCAGGCGGCCCCCCGGCCGGCTGACAGCCAGGCCGGCGGCGGCGCTCAGGCGCCCGCAGCCCCGCGTCCGGGGCCGGCTCCCAAGCCGGGTCCGCGACCGGGTCCGGCTCCGCGTCCCGCGGCCCCCGCGCCGCAGGCCCCGCAGCCCCAGCAGATCCAGCAGCAGCCTCCCGCGCAGCAGCAGCCGTCTCCGGTGCAGCCGCCGCGCTTCGAGGCTCCCCGCACCGAGACCCCGCGTCCGGCCGGCCCCGGCCCCAAGCCGGGTCCGCGGCCCAGTCCGCGTCCGGCCCCGGGCGGGCGTCCCGAGGCCGCGCGTCCCGAAGGCCGTCCCGCCGGTGGTCCCGGCGGAGGGCCCTCGGCGCCGCGTACCGGCGCCGGCGCCGGCGGGGCGAAGCCCGGCCCCAGGCCGGGCCCGCGCGGTCCGCGTCCGGGCAACAACCCGTTCTCCTCGAACGCCAGCGGCATGGGCCAGGCCCGTCCGCCGCGTCCGGGCGGTCCCGGCGGTCCCGGTGACCGCGGCCCCCGTCCGGGTCCCCGTGAGGACCGCGGCCCGCGTGAGGACCGCGCTCCCCGCGAGGGCGCAGCCGGTCCGCGTCCCGGTGGTCCGCGTCCCGGCCCGCCCGGTGCGGCCGGTCCGCGCCCGGGTCCCGGTGCCGGCGGTCCGCGTCCCGGTGGCGGCGGCGGTGTCGCCGGTCCGCGTCCCGGCGGTCCGCGTCCCAGCCCGATGATGATGCCCCAGGGCCGTCCCGCCGGTCCCGGCGGCGGCGGTGCGGGCCGTCCCGGCGGTCCCGGCCGTCCCGGCGGCGGCGGTGCGGGCCGTCCCGGCGGCGGTGGCCGTCCGGGTGGCGGCGGCTTCGCCGGCCGTCCCGGCGGCGGCGGTGGCGGTGCGGGCCGTCCCGGAACCGGGACCGGCGGTCCCGGTGGCGGTGGCGGCGGCTTCGCCGGCCGTCCCGGCGGCGGTGGCGGCCGTGGCCGCGGCGGCGGCACGGCGGGCGCGTTCGGCCGTCCGGGCGGACGCCCGGCCCGCGGTCGCAAGTCCAAGCGCCAGAGGCGCCAGGAGTTCGACAACATGCAGGCCCCGGCGATCGGCGGCGTGCAGGCTCCCCGCGGCGGCGGTCAGACGATCCGCCTGTCGCGCGGCGCCTCCCTGGCGGACTTCGCCGACAAGATCGGCGCCAACCCCGCGTCGCTGGTGCAGATCATGCTGCACCTCGGCGAGATGGTGACCGCCACGCAGTCGGTCAACGAGGAGACGCTGCAGCTCCTCGCCGCCGAGCTCGACTACAACCTGCTCGTGGTCAGCCCGGAGGAGGAGGACCGCGAGCTGCTCGAGTCCTTCGACATCGAGTTCGGCGAGGACGAGGGCGACGACGCCGACCTGGCCGCGCGCCCGCCGGTCGTCACCGTCATGGGTCACGTCGACCACGGTAAGACCAGGCTCCTCGACGCCATCCGCAAGACCAACGTGGTGGCGCGCGAGGCCGGCGGCATCACCCAGCACATCGGTGCCTACCAGATCGCCACCGAGCACGAGGGCGAGCAGCGGCGGATCACCTTCATCGACACCCCGGGTCACGAGGCGTTCACCGCCATGCGAGCCCGCGGTGCCAAGGTCACCGACATCGCCATCCTGGTGGTCGCGGCCGACGACGGTGTGAAGCCGCAGACCATCGAGGCGCTGAACCACGCCCAGGCGGCGGACGTGCCGATCGTGGTCGCGGTCAACAAGATCGACAAGGAGGGCGCCGACCCGAACAAGGTCCGGGCCCAGCTCACCGAGTACGGCCTCGTCGCCGAGGAGTACGGCGGCAGCACGCTGTTCGTCGACATCTCCGCCAAGAACGACATCGGCATCGAGAGCCTGCTCGAGGCGGTCCTGCTCACCGCGGACGCCGAGCTCGACCTGCGGGCGAACCCGACGATGGACGCCCAGGGCGTCGCCATCGAGGCCCACCTCGACAAGGGCCGCGGCCCGGTGGCGACCGTGCTGGTCCAGCGCGGCACGCTCCGCGTCGGCGACTCGATCGTCTGCGGCGAGGCCTTCGGCCGCGTCCGGGCGATGCTGGACGACAACGGCGAGTCGATCGAAGAGGCCGACCCGTCGCGTCCGGTGCTGGTCCTCGGCCTGACCGCGGTGCCCGGCGCCGGTGACAACTTCATCGTCGTCACCGACGACCGGATGGCGCGCCAGATCGCCCAGCAGCGGGCCGCCCGCAAGCGCATCGCGGACATGGCCAGGTCCGGCCGGCGCCGCACCCTCGAAGAGCTCTTCAGCGAGATGGAGAAGGGCCAGATCGACGAGCTCAAGCTCATCATCAAGGGTGACGTCTCCGGTTCGGTCGAGGCCCTGGAGGACGCGCTGCTCAAGATCGACGTCGGCGAGGAGGTGCGCCTCCGGGTGCTCCACCGCGCGGTCGGTGCCATCACCGAGTACGACGTCAACCTGGCGATGGCCGACGACAACGCCGTCATCATCGGCTTCAACGTGCGTCCCGAGGTCCGGGCGCGCGACCTGGCCGAGCGCGAGGGCGTCGACATCCGCTACTACTCGGTCATCTACCAGGCGATCGAGGAGATCGAGGCGGCCCTCAAGGGCATGCTCAAGCCCGAGTTCGAAGAGGTCCAGATGGGCACCGCCGAAGTCCGCGAGGTCTTCAAGGTGCCGAAGATCGGCAACATCGCCGGTGCGCTGGTCCGCTCGGGCGTGATCGTCCGCAACAGCAAGGCGCGGATCATCCGAGGCGGTGTCGTGATCTCCGACAACCTCACCGTCTCGTCGCTGCGCCGGTTCAAGGACGACGCGACCGAGGTCCGCGAGGGCTACGAGTGCGGTATCGGTGTCGGCTACAGCGACATCAAGATCGACGACGTCATCGAGACGTTCGAGATGCGGGAGAAGCCGCGCGTCTGATGCCCGCTCCCGTCCCGCGCCGGTACGCACGCCGTACCGGCGCGGGGCGGGGGAGGCACGCGTGGTGAACTCACGATGTACGTAGGTGCTCTGACACTGGACATCCTGCTCGGCGACGTCCACTCGCTGAAGCAGAAGCGCTCCGTGGTGCGTCCCATCATCGCCGAGGTGCAGCGGCGGTTCCCCGGTGTGGCCGTCGCCGAGACCGGCCACCTGGACCTGCACCGCCGTACGGAGATCGGGATCGCGGTCGTCTCCGCCACCGCGGCCAACTGCGGCGGCGTGCTGGACGACTGCGAGCGCCTGGTCGCCGGACGGCCGGAGATCGAGCTGCTCTCGGCCAGGCAGCGGCTCTACAACGAGGACGAAGACTAGTTACGGACGGCCGGGCGCGGAGGCGCACTCCGCGTGCCCGGCCGTCGGCGAGAAGGGGGAGGCGACGATGGACGCCGCACGCGCCAGCAAGATCGCTGACCGGATCCAGCAGATCGTGGCCGAGTTGCTGAAGCGCCGGATCAAGGATCCGAGGCTGGGCTTCGTGACCGTGACGGACGCGCGCATCACCCCGGACCTCAGCGACGCCACGGTGTTCTACACCGTGTTCGGCTCCGAGGCCGAGCGGGCCGACTCCGCCGCGGCGCTGGAGAGCGCCAAGGGGCTCATCCGCTCGGAGGTGGGCCGCCAGACCGGCCTGCGCCACACGCCGACGCTGACGTTCACCCACGACCCGCTCCCGGACAGCGCCCGTCACCTCGACGACCTGCTCGCCGAGGCCAGGGCGCGGGACGCGGAGATCGCCAGGCGGGCGGAGAACGCCCAGTACGCCGGCGAGGCCGACCCGTACCGGAAGCCCGACGAAGACGGCGAGGACGACGAATCCGAGGAAAACGCGGACGAGCCGTCAGGCCGCGCGGGACACTCGGCACCGTGACCTCCGACGCGCGTGATGGCGGTCCGGTGCCGGACCTCGAGTGGGACCGGGCCGTCGAACTGATCTCGTCCGCCGACGAGATCGCCCTGGCCTGCCACATCGCGCCGGACGGCGACGCCCTCGGTTCGATGCTGGCGGCCGGGAGCGCGCTGCGCGCCGCGGGCAAGCGGGTGGCGGCCTCCTTCGGCGACCGCAGGTTCGAGGTCCCCCGGCTGCTGCGCTTCCTGCCCGGCCAGGAACTCCTGGTCGAGCCCGCCGCCTACCCGGCCGCGCCCGAGCTGATGATCACTTTCGACGCGGCCGTCGCCGACCGGCTCGGCCTGCTGGCCGCGAACGCCGGCAAGGCCCGCGAGCTGATCGTGGTGGACCACCACCCGTCCAACCCCGGCTTCGGCACGCTCAACCTGGTCGACCCCGCAGCGCCCTCCACCACCGCGCTCGTCGAGGAACTGCTGCGCAGGCTCGGCCTGCCGATCGACGAGACCGTCGCCACCTGCCTCTACACCGGCCTGGTGACCGACACCGGCTCCTTCCGGCACGCCTCGGCCACCCCGGCGGCGCACCTCATGGCCGCCCGGCTGGTGGCCGCGGGAGTGGATCCGGCGGAGACCGCCCGGCGCCTGTGGGACAGCGCCCCGTTCGGCTACCTGCGCATCCTCGGCGCCGTGCTCGGCCGGGTCGCGCTGGAGCCCGGGGTGGGCGCGGGCCTGGTCTGGACGTTCGTCACCCGTGCCGACCGGGCCGCGTACGGCCTGCCGTACGACGCGGTCGAGGGGATCATCGACGTGGTCCGGCGCGCCGACGAGGCGGACGTGGCCGTGGTCCTCAAGGAGGACGACGACGGCGCCTGGCAGGTCTCCACCCGATCCCGGGGCGGCACGGACGTCGCGCGCCTCTGCGCGGAGCTGGGCGGCGGCGGGCACGCCCGGGCCGCCGGCTTCACCTCCCGCCTGCCCGTCGAGGAGACGATGGCGCGCCTGCGCGCGCTCCTGTAGGAGAACCCCCGCGGCCCGCCCGCCGCGGCCGGGACCCGCACGCTCAAGGAGATTCGATGAGTACGGCTCGCGCCAAGCGAACCCCGCCGCCGAGCGGGCTGATCATCGTGGACAAGCCCGCCGAGTGGACCTCGCACGACGTCGTCGGCAAGCTCCGCGGCATCGCGGGCACCCGCAGGGTCGGCCACGCCGGGACCCTGGATCCGATGGCCACCGGCGTGCTGGTGGTCGGCGTGGAGAAGGCCACCCGCCTGCTGGGGCACCTGGCGCTCACCGAGAAGGGCTACGACGCCACGATCCGGCTCGGCCGATCCACCAACACCGACGACGCCGAGGGCGAGATCACCGCGGAGGCGTCGGCGGCCGGGGTGGCGGAGGAGGCCGTCCGGGCCGGCGTCGCGGCGCTGACCGGCCGGATCATGCAGGTCCCGCCGCAGGTGAGCGCCATCAAGGTGAACGGCGAGCGGGCCTACAAGCGGGCCAGGGCGGGGGAGGAGGTCGCGCTCCAGGCGCGCCCGGTGACGGTCTCCGGCTTCGAGGTCACCGCGATCCGCCGGGAGGGCGACCTGCTCGACGTCGACGCCTCGGTGACCTGCTCCAGCGGGACCTACATCCGGGCGCTCGCCCGGGACCTCGGCGCGGCCCTCGGCACCGGCGGGCACTTGACCTTCCTGCGCCGCACCCGGGTCGGCCCCTACGACCTGTCGATGGCGCGCACGATCGAGGAACTCGGCCGGGAGTGCGCGATCCTGCCCATGGCCGAGGCCGTGGCGGCGGCGTTCCCGCGCCGCGACGTGACCGCCGAGGAGGCGGGCACGGTGGCGCACGGCGGGCGGCTGCCCGCCGCGGGACTGGGGAAGGGGCCGATCGGGGTGTTCGCCCCGGACGGCACACTGGTCGCGCTGGTCGAGGAGCACGGCAGGATCGCCAGATCCCTGGCCGTCTTCACCGGCTGACCCGGAGCCCGGGGGTCCGCTCCTGCCGGGGCCGGGAGGCCCGGCGGGCCCGGCAGGAGACCCGCTCCCCGCCCGGACGGGGAGGCCCCGGGTCCGGGGAACCGCACCCGGGAGATCCGTTCCCTGCCTGGCCAGGGGCGTCCGGCGGGCCCGGCGCCCGGCAACGGCCTCCCCGATTGGGGAAAGGCGCGGGGAGCATGGCAGGCTTTAGGGGTCGATCCGTCACGAGGGAAGAGGCTGCGGTGCGAGGCTGGCACGGATTGCAGGACGTGCCCGAGGACTGGGGCAGGTCCGTCATCACGATCGGCGTCTTCGACGGCGTGCACACCGGTCACCAGCAGATGGTGGCCCGCGCCGTCGCGATGGCCGGCCGGCTCGGGCTGCCCTCGGTGGTCGTGACGTTCGATCCCCACCCGGACGAGGTGGTCCGGCCGGGCACGCACCCGCCCCGGCTGACCACGGCCAGGCACCGCACCGAGCTGCTGGCCGCGCTGGGCGTGGACGCGGTCTGCGTGCTCCCGTTCACGCTGGAGTTCTCCCGGATGAGCCCGGACGAGTTCGTGCAGACCGTGCTGGTCGACCGGTTGCACGCGGCGGGGGTCGTGGTGGGGGAGAACTTCCGCTTCGGCCACAAGGCCTCCGGCGACGTCGAGACGCTGCGGACCCTGGGGGAGAAGTACGACTTCGAGGCCGAGGGGGTGCCCCTGGTGAGCAACGGGGAGGCCATCTCCTCCACCCGGATCCGCGAGCGGCTCGCCGCGGGGGACATCGAGGCGGTCACCGCCGCGCTGGGCCGTCCGCACCGGGTGGAGGGCGTGGTGGTCCGCGGCTACCAGCGCGGGCGCCAGCTGGGCTTCCCGACCGCCAACGTCGAGTCGCCGGAGTTCACCGCGATCCCCGCCGACGGGGTCTACGCCGGGTGGCTGCGGTGCATCCCGACAGGGAACCTGCCGGCCGTCTACGAGGGCGAGCGCTGGCCGGCCGCGATCTCCGTGGGCACCAACCCGACCTTCGAGGGCGTGCCCCGCACCGTCGAGGCCTACGCGCTCGACCGCGACGACCTGGAACTGTACGGCGCGCACGTGGCCGTCGAGTTCGGCCACCGGCTCCGCGGCAACACGAGGTTCGACTCGATCGAGGCGCTGGTCGAGCAGATCAACGCCGACGTCGACGAGACCCGCCGCCTCACCTCCTGACCCGGCCGGTCCGGAGGGCGGAGCCCGGAGCCTCTGCGGATCTCCGGAGCCCGTCCGATCCAGGACAGGGGCGTCCTCGCGGGGGCACGGGAGCCCCGTCGGCCAGCGGTTCCGCGGCCGCCAGCGAGCACACGCCCACGCTCGCCCGCGCCCGCGCCCGCACCGGCAGGCGAGCCGACAGCACGCCCTCCGGCCCTTCGTACGACACTCCCTCGGCCAGTCCGTCCCGGCCTCCGAGGGCCGCCCAGGCGTGGAGGGTCGCCGCGTCGTCTCCGTACATCATCCGGCCAGTCTGCCCGAGCCCTCGGGACGCCGGCGGCGGGGGCGGCACATCGCTGTTTCACTGGATCGACGCCTCGGGGGCCAACCGGGCGTTCCAGGGCGTCGCTCCTTGGAAGCTTGTGTCGCCCGCCCGGAGCGATTCCCCTTCCCAGAGATGTAATTCCAGTTACCATAACTTGCGTTACTATTCCTGGAGGTGGGTTGCTTGCAGGCATGGACCAAGCCGGACCTGCTCTTCGACCGGGAGACCGAGTGGGAGGATCTGGTGGAGTTCGCCGGGAACCCGGCCTCCGGTGCGACGCTGGCCTTGGTCTACGGCCGCAGACGTCAGGGTAAGACCCTGCTGCTCGAACTGCTCACCGAGGCCGCCGGTGGATTCATGTTCACCGGCCTTCAGCAGTCCGACACACAGAACCGGGCGGATCTCGCCACCGCGTACGCGCGCCACACCGGGCTTCCGGGTGCCGCCTTCGGCGACTGGCGGGAAGCCGTCGATGCGCTGCTCCGGCTCGGGGAGGGCAGGGACCAGCCGGTCACGGTCGTGCTGGACGAGTTCTCCTACCTGCTGGAGGCGGCCCCTCCGCTGGCCTCGATCGTCCAGAACGCGCTCAGCCCGCGCAGCCACGCCAAGACCCGGACGCGGACGCGGCTGATCCTGTGCGGGAGCGCGATCACCACGATGCGGGGGCTGCTGGGCGGCAGCGCCCCGCTCAGGGGCCGGGCGACCCTCGAACTCATGGTCGATCCCCTGGGATACCGGGACGCGGCCGAGTTCTGGGGGGTGGCGCATGACCCCGAGCTGGCCTTCCGGCTGCACGCTCTGGTCGGCGGTACCCCCGCCTACCGGGAGATGTCTTTCGACGCGCCGATGAGCGCGGCCGACTTCGACGGCTGGGTCGCCCGCCGGCTGCTCCGTCCGGCGAGTGCGATGTTCCGTGAGGGCGATGTCCTGCTCCATGAGGAGCCGGGCCTCGGTGATCCCGCGCTGCATTACGCGGTGCTCGCCGCGATCAGCAGGGGAGCGCACAAGAGGGGTGAGATCGCGACCGTTCTCGGCCGGCCCGACAGCGCGCTGACCTACCCGCTGCTCATGCTGGAGCACACCCTCCTGATCGAGCGGCTCGACGACGCCTTCCGGCAGAAGCGGCCCGTCTACCGGATCGCGGAGCCGCTCATCCGCTTTCACCAGCTCGTCATCCGCCCGAACGAAGGCCGTCTGGTCATGCGGGCGGAGAAGCAGGTATGGGCGGAGGCCGCCGACGCGGTCAGCTCATTGATCTACGGCCCGCACCTGGAGGACCTGGCCCGCAGGTGGTGCATGGAGCACGCGTCGAAGGAGACCCTCGGAGGCGTCGCCGGTCAGGTGATGCCCGCCGTACTGGCCTGCAGAAAGGAACGGTCGTCGCACGAGCTGGACGTGGTGGCGATCGAGGCGCGGCTGTCCGCCGCCGATCGGGTGACCGCCATCGGAGAGGTCAAGGCGACCGCCGTGCCGATGGACACGGGTGCGGTGGAGCGGCTTGAGCACATCCGCGGGCTCCTGGATCCGGGAAAGGTCGACGGGCCGCCCAAGCTGCTGCTGTTCTCCCGCTCCGGCTTCACCCGGGGACTGCGCGATCTCGCGAAGGCCCGGGACGACGTCGAGCTGATCGACCTGGACCGTCTCTACCGAGGAGACTGAGCACGTCCGACGGGGGTCAGCCCGCGGCGGGCGCGGGCGGGACGAGGGCCTGGCGGGCGTAGTCCATCGCGTGGGCGAGCGAGCTCTCCCGGGTCACGCCGGGCACGCCGATCACGAGCTGGGTGCTGAAGCCGTCCAGCATCGCGCGCAGCCGTACCGAGAAGCTCTCCAGGTCCACGGGGACGGCGAACTCGCCACCGCGTGCGCCCTGCTCCAGCAGGGCGACCAGGTCGCGGTGCCAGACCAGGTCGAGCTCCAGCTGGGTGTCGCGCAGCTCGGGCACCGCGAGCGTGCGGCCCCACACGTGGACCCAGAGCAGCCAGCGCGGGTCGGCCGCGCCTTCGGGCAGGTAGAGCTCCACGAAGGCGGGCAGCCGCTCCAGCGCGCTCCCGCCGGCCGCCAGCAGCGCCGCCCGGCCGGGGACGTGCTTCTCCTCGCTCCAGCGCAGCGTTTCCAGCAGGACCTGGTCCTTGCTGCCGAAGTAGTACAGGACGTGACCGCCGCTGGTGCCCAGCCGGCGGGCGAGCTCGGCCATCGTCATCTCGGCCGGGCCGTACTCGGCGATCGCCTCCATGGCGGCTTCGAGCATCTGCTCGCGCGGGCGCTCCAGCCGCCGCCGGACCGTACCGCGCGCCTGACCCCGTGCCATGTCGCCTCGTTCCGGTAACAGGTCGTCAAAGCCCACTTGACGCACGACTCTACGACAGTGCATTTTGAATGGCATTCAAAACTTTGAACGTCATTCAAAATGATCGTCGTGTGAGGAGCTCCCGTGCTCGACCAGACCGCTCTCACGCCGCAAGCGGCTCCATCCCTGCCCCGCGTGCTCGGCCTGTTCGGCGCGGTCATGCTCACCCTGTCGTGTATCACGCCCACCTCGTCGCTGTTCATCATCGTTCCCGAGGTGCTGGCCGGGCAGGGGAGCGGCGCGGTGCTCGCACTGGCCGCGGGCCTGGTGGTCTCGGCCGGTATCGCGTTCTGCTACGCCGAGCTGGGCACGCTCGCGCCGAGCTCCGGCGGCGAGTACGCCATGGTGACCACGGTGCTCGGCCGGTTCGCCGGCTGGATCACCTTCGGGCTCTCGGCCTCCCTCCTGGTCGTCATCCCGCCGATCATCGCGCTGGGCACCGCCGACTACCTGGCGGACCTGTTCACCGTGGACCGCGCGCTCGCCGGAGCGGTCGTCATGCTGCTGGCCACGCTGTTCGCCGTGCTCGACGTCCGCTCCAACGCCTTCATCACCGGCATCTTCCTCGCCATCGAGATCATCGCCGCCGCCGTGGTCGCCGGCTTCGGCTTCCTCAACTCCCAGCGCGACGTGTCGGTGCTGGTCTCCCCGGTGGTGCCCGACGGGCAGGGCGGGCTCTCGGCCTTCTCCCTGGGAATCCTGATGGCCGGGCTCACGGTCACGATGTTCTCCTTCAACGGCTTCGGCTCGGCCGTCTACCTCACCGAGGAGATCAAGGACCCGCGCCGCAACGTCCCCCGGACCGTCTTCTGGGCGCTCGGCCTGGCCGGAGCGATCATCATCATCCCCACGGCCGCCGCGGTGCTCGGCGTCGGCTCGCTCGACGACCTGGTCAACGGGACCTTCCCCGACTACGTGCGGGCCTGGACCAGCCCCGGCTTCGCCGCCGTGATCAACCTGGGCATCGCGATCGCGATCCTCAACGCGGTGCTGGTCATGGCGCTGCAGAACGGCCGCGTCATCTTCGCCTCCGGCCGCGACCGCGCCTGGCCCGAGCCGGTCAACCGGGCCCTCACCAGGCTCCACCCCAGGTGGGGCTCGCCCTGGGTGAGCACCCTGGCCATCGGTCTGCCCGGCGCGCTGATGGCGGCCCTGTTCGACATCGAGGGCCTGCTCGGCGTCACCTCGGTCATCCTGACGCTGGTCTCCCTCGTCATCGCGGTCGCCGCCCTGCGCGCCCGCGCCGGCGGCTACCGCAGGGCCGCCGCCTGGCGGATGCCGCTCTGGCCGGTCGTCCCGGTCGCGGTGATCGCCGCCCTGCTCTACGCCCTGGCCGAGCAGGAGCTGAAGGACCTGGCCATCGCCGGCGCCATCGTCGCGATCTGCGCGGCCTACTACCTCTTCTACCTGCGGCCCCGTACGGCGAGCCGCTGGGTCGTGGCGACCCCGGAGGACGAGGCCGCGTGAACGACCTGGTGGTGCGCAACGCCCGCATCCACACCGTGGACCCCGCGCTCCCGCGGGCGCAGGCGCTGGCGGTGAAGGACGGGCGGATCACCTGGGTCGGCGACGACGCCTCCCGCCCGGAGGCCGCGGAGGTGGTCGACGCGGGCGGGCGGCTGGTCCTGCCCGGGTTCGTGGACGCCCACAACCACGTGCGGCTCGGCTCGGACGCGGCGTGCGTCCAGCTCGCCGGGGCGGGCTCCCTGGCGGAGATCGGGCGGCGGATCGCCGCCTGGCGGGCGGCCAACCCGGACGCCCGGTGGATCGAGTGCGAGGGCTTCGAGTACTCCGCGATCCCCGGCGGCCGGATGCCGCGCGCCGCCGACCTGGACCCGCTCACCGGGGGCCTGCCCGCCTTCGTGTTCGGGTACGACGTGCACACCATGTGGCTGAACACGGCCGGCCTGCGCGAGCTGGGCATCGACCGCGACCGCACCGACCTGCCGTACGGCGTGGCCGAGACGGACGAGGCGGGCGAGCCGACCGGGTTCGTCACCGAGTTCGCGGTGCGCGGGCTCTCCCGGGACGGGCAGCGCGCCCTGGCGGAGCTGGGCGTGCCGTGGGCGAGCGCCGAGCGGCAGTATCCGAGGCTGCTGGCCAGCCTCGACATGGCCACCGGGTACGGCATCACCACGATCGTCGAGCCGCAGAACTCGCTGGACGACCTGGCGCTGTTCGAGCGGGCCCGGGCCGAGGGGCGGCTCCGGTCGAGGGTGATCGCGGCCCTGTTCCACCCCCGGGGGACGGGCCGGGCCGAGCTGGCGGAGTTCGCGGCGGCGGCCCGCGGCGGGGACGAGTGGCTGCGGGCCGGCCCGCTCAAGCTCTACATCGACGACGTGGTGGAGCCGCACACGGCGGCGCTGCTGGAGCCGTACTGCGGGCACGCGCACCGGGGGGAGACCTTCTACCCGCCGGAGGAGTTCGCGCGGCTGCTGGCCGAGCTGGACGCGGCGGGGTTCCAGGCGTTCGTGCACGCCACCGGGGACCGGGGCATCCGCACCGTGCTGGACGCCGTCGAGCACGCCCGGCGGGTGAACGGTCCCCGCGACGCCCGCCACCAGGTCGTCCACGTCGAGTGCCTCGACCCGGCGGACGTGCCGCGCTTCGCCGAACTGGGCGTCGTCGCCTGCATGCAGCCCCGGCACTGCTCGCCGGACATCGCCGGGCCCGGTCACGACTGGGCCGAGGCCGTGGGACCCGGCCGGTGGGCCAAGGCGTGGCCGATGCGCTCGCTGCACGAGGCGGGAGCCGTCCTGGCGTTCTCCAGCGACTGGAACGTGGCCGAGATGGACCCCATGATCGGCATCTACACCGCCGTCACCCGCAGGGGCCTGGCGGGCGGCCCCGCCTGGGTGCCGGAGGAGACCGTCGACCTGGAGACCGCGGTCCGTGCCTACACCCTGGGCTCGGCCCACGCCAACTTCTGCGACCACGACCGGGGCTCCCTGACCGCGGGCAAGCTCGCCGACCTGGTGATCCTCTCCGAGGACCTCTTCGGGATCCCGGTGGAGCGCATCCCGCACGTGCGCGCCGAGACCGTGATCGTGGACGGCCGGGTCGTCCACGAGGCGGGCTGACCGGCTCCTCCCGCGCTCCGGATCCGCGGCCCCGCCGGGCCGCGGCGTGTGCGGGGAGGGGAAGACCGATGGTAGTCTGGCATGTCAGCTCTGTGACCGGTGGTGTTCACGCCCCCGGCCGCTGATCCCGCCACGGCGACTGTAGGCACGCACGGTCGTTCGGGCTTTCCGAATTCACGTGTGCCCGTAGATGTTCAAGGAGAGACGTGTCGCTCGACAGCGCCGCAAAGAAGCAGATCATCGGGGAGTACGCCAAGAGCGAGGCCGACACCGGCTCGCCCGAGGTGCAGATCGCACTCCTCAGCAAGCGCATCAGTGAGCTCACCGAGCACATGAAGCGCAACAAGCACGACTTCCACAGCCAGCGCGGTCTGCTGCTGCTGGTCGGCCGGCGCCGCCGCCTGCTCAAGTACCTGCAGAACAAGGACATCGAGCGTTACCGTTCGCTTATCGAGCGGCTCGGCCTGCGCCGCTAGCATGACGGGGGAGCGGCGTTCGCGCCGCTCCCCGTCTCATGGGGCCGCCTCCGGCGCGTCGTGATGCCGAAAGGCCCGCTCCATGAGCAAACTGAATAGCCGAGAAGTGCCCCGCGTCCGCAAGCAAACGCGCCCCACGGCGTCGGAGGGCCGGTCCTCGGTAGTGGCCCCCGGTCGCGCACGGCTCCGAGCCGTGCGCGGACCGGGCGCTTCGATCGAAGACCGGCGCTGCACCTACGGGGAAGCGGCGAGAAGACGACCCAGGCACGACACGCGTGCCTGGGCGGACGCGGGCGACCGACCACAAGGAGGTCCCCCGTGGAGGGTGTCCACAGCAGTGAAGCCGTCATCGACAACGGCTCCTTCGGCACGCGCACCATCCGGTTCGAGACCGGGCGGCTCGCGCGCCAGGCGGCGGGTTCCGCCGTCGTCCACCTGGACGACGAGACGATGGTCCTGTCCGCGACCACCGCGTCCAAGAACCCCAAGGACAACCTCGACTTCTTCCCCCTGACGGTGGACGTCGAGGAGCGCATGTACGCCGCGGGCCGCATCCCCGGCTCGTTCTTCCGGCGCGAGGGCCGTCCCTCCGAGGACGCCATCCTCACCTGCCGCCTGATCGACCGGCCGCTGCGCCCGTCGTTCGTCAAGGGCCTGCGCAACGAGATCCAGGTCGTCGCCACGGTCATGGCGCTCCACCCCGACCACCTCTACGACGTGGTCGCGATCAACGCCGCCTCCCTGTCCACCCAGCTCGCCGGGCTGCCCTTCTCCGGCCCGATCGGCGGCGTGCGCGTCGCGCTGATCGAGGGCCAGTGGATCGGCTTCCCGACCCACACGGAGCTGGAGAGCGCCACCTTCGACATGGTCGTGGCCGGCCGCGTCCTGGAGGACGGCGACGTCGCGATCATGATGGTCGAGGCCGAGTCCACCCGCGACACGCTCAAGCTCATCGCCGACGGCGCCGTCGCGCCGACCGAGGAGACCGTGGCGCAGGGCCTGGAGGCGGCCAAGCCGTTCATCAAGGTGCTCTGCGAGGCGCAGGCCAAGGTGGCCGGGGTCGCCGCCAAGGAGACCCGCGAGTACCCCCTCTTCCTCGACTACCAGGACGACGTCCTGGAGGCCGTGACCGGCGCGGTCAAGAGCGAGCTCGCCGCCGCGCTGACCATCGCCGGCAAGCAGGAGCGCGAGACCGAGCTCGACCGGGTGAAGGCGCTGGCCGCCGAGAAGGTCGCCGCCGACTTCGAGGGCCGCGAGAAGGAGGTCGGCGCCGCCTTCCGGTCGCTGACCAAGAAGCTCATGCGCGAGCGGGTCATCGCCGAGGGCGTGCGGATCGACGGCCGCGGCGTGAAGGACATCCGCCAGCTCAACGCCGAGGTGCACGTGGTGCCCCGGGTGCACGGCTCGGCCCTGTTCGAGCGCGGCGAGACCCAGATCCTGGGCGTCACCACGCTGAACATGCTCCGCATGGAGCAGATGATCGACACGCTCAACCCCGAGCGCACCAAGCGCTACATGCACAACTACAACTTCCCGCCCTACTCCACCGGCGAGACCGGCCGGGTGGGATCGCCCAAGCGCCGCGAGATCGGCCACGGCGCCCTCGCTGAGCGGGCGCTCATCCCGGTCCTGCCGGCCCGCGAGGAGTTCCCCTACGCGATCCGCCAGGTGTCGGAGGCGCTGGGCTCCAACGGCTCCACCTCCATGGGCTCGGTCTGCGCCAGCACGATGTCCCTGCTGGACGCGGGTGTCCCGCTGAAGGGCATCGTCGCGGGCATCGCGATGGGCCTGATCAACGAGGGCGACCAGTACGTCACGCTGACCGACATCCTCGGCGCCGAGGACGCCATGGGCGACATGGACTTCAAGGTCGCCGGCACCAGGGAGATCATCACCGCCCTGCAGCTCGACACCAAGCTCGACGGCATCCCCGCCTCGGTCCTGGCCGCCGCGCTGAAGCAGGCCAAGGGCGCCCGCCTGGCCATCATCGACGTGATGCAGGAGGCCATCGACTCCCCGGCGGAGATGAACGCGACGGCCCCGCGCATCATCACGATCAAGGTCCCGGTCGACAAGATCGGCGAGGTCATCGGCCCGAAGGGCAAGATGATCAACCAGATCCAGGACGACACCGGCGCCGAGATCACGATCGAGGACGACGGCACCATCTACATCGGCGCCACCGACGGCCCGTCCGCCGAGGCCGCCCGGTCGGCGATCAACGCCATCGCCAACCCGCACATGCCGGAGGTCGGCGAGCGCTACCTGGGCACGGTCGTCAAGATCGCCGCCTTCGGCGCGTTCATCTCCCTCATGCCGGGCAAGGACGGCCTGCTGCACGTCTCCCAGATCCGCAAGCTGCACGGCGGCAAGCGCATCGAGAACGTCGAGGACGTCATGAACGTCGGCGAGAAGGTCCAGGTGGAGATCGCCGAGATCGACGCGCGCGGCAAGCTCTCCCTGGTCCCCGTCGAGGTCGTCGAGAAGGAGGCCGAGGCCAGGGGCGAGGCCGGCACCCCCGAGTCGGGAGACTCGGACGCCGCTCCCGCCGCCTCCGCGGCTCCGGCCGAGGAGCGGCCCGCGGCCGAGGACAAGCCGCGCCGCA
Source organism: Thiemannella venezuelensis (assembly GCF_014203605.1). Lineage (GTDB taxonomy): Bacteria > Actinomycetota > Actinomycetes > Streptosporangiales > Streptosporangiaceae > Planomonospora_A > Planomonospora_A venezuelensis. The sequence goes on from NZ_JACHJJ010000018.1 coordinate 172,183, forward strand.
CCCGTACGCGCACCCGCACCAGCGGGGGCGGTCGCGGAGGAGAAGACCGCAACTCGTGATCACCACCACTCTGCACCCCGGCTCCGGTGGGGCCGGGGTCGTGCGGCGCACCGTCCTCCCCGGTGGGCTCCGGGTGGTGACCGAGTCCATGCCGACCGTGCGTTCCGTCGCGGTCGGCATGTGGGTCGGCATCGGATCGAGGGACGAGGCGCCCGAGCACATGGGGGCCTCCCACTTCCTCGAGCACCTGCTGTTCAAGGGCACCCCCACACGGGACGCGCTGGAGATCTCCGCGGCGATCGAGGGCATCGGCGGTGAGATCAACGCCTTCACCGCCAAGGAGTACACCTGCTACTACGCGCGGGTCCTCGACGAGGACCTGCGGGTGGCGATCGACGTGCTCGCCGACGTGGTGACCTCCTCGCTCATCACCCCCGACGACGTCGAGGCCGAGCGCGGCGTGATCCTCGAGGAGATCGCCATGCACGACGACGACCCGTCGGACGTGGTGCACGAGCAGTTCTCCGCCGAGCTGTACGGCGACACGCCCATCGGCAGGCCGATCCTCGGCACGGCCGAGTCGATCGACGCGATCGGCCGCGACCGGATCGCGGAGTACTACCGGCGCCACTACCTGCCCACGCACACCGTGGTCGCGGTGGCGGGCAACGTCACCCACGAGCAGGTCGTTGAGCTGGTCGCCGCGGCCTACGAGCGGGCCGGGGCCCTGGGCGGGGACGCCGAGCCGATCCCCCCGCGCCTGTCCGGCGAGGGCGTGCCGCCGGCCCGTTCCGGGCTGCGGGTGCTGCACCGCCCGACCGAGCAGGCCAACCTGGTCCTCGGCACGACGGGCATCACCCGCACCGACGAGCGCCGCTTCGCCCTCGGGGTGCTCAACGCGGCGCTCGGCGGCGGCATGTCGTCGCGCCTGTTCCAGGAGATCAGGGAGAAGCGCGGCCTGGCCTACTCGACGTACAGCTACACCTCGCAGTACGCCGACACCGGCCAGTTCGGCGTCTACGCCGGCTGCCTGCCCTCGAAGATCGACGAGGTGCTGAAGATCTGCCGCGAGGAGATCCTGCGCGTGGTCGCCGACGGCATCACCGAGGAGGAGATCGTCCGCGGCAAGGGCCAGATGCGCGGCGGCCTCGTGCTCGGCCTGGAGGACACCGGGTCCCGGATGTCCCGGATCGGCAAGGGCGAGCTCGTCTACGACGAGCTCCTCTCGGTCGACGAGGTGCTGGCGCGGATCGACGCGGTGACCTCCGAGGACATCGACGCGATCGCCCGCGACGTCCTCACCCGCCCGATGACCCTGGCGGTCATCGGGCCCTACGAGGACAAGGACTTCAGCCCGTTCGTGTCCGTCTGACGGTCCCGTCCCGGCACGCGGCCCCGGTGCGCGAAGCGCCGGGGCCGTCCGGGTCCCCGGGGCCGGAGGGCTCCGGCGAAGCGGACGGTATACCCTTGGGCGCGTGATCAGGGTAGGTGTTCTCGGCGCCCGCGGGCGCGTCGGTGTCGAAGTGTGCAAGGCCGTCGAGGCGGCGGACGACCTGGAGCTGGTCGCGGCCGTCGACAGGGACGATCCCGTCGAGGGGCTGGCCGGCGCCGAGGTGGTGGTCGACTTCACCCACCCCGACGTGGTCATGGACAACATGCGCTGGTGCATCGAGCACGGCGTGCACCCGGTGGTCGGCACCACCGGCTTCGACGCCGGCCGGCTGGCCGCCGTGCGCGGCTGGCTGGACGCCAACCCGGGCGTCAACGCGCTGATCGCGCCCAACTTCGGCATCGCCGCCGTGCTGATGATGCACTTCGCCCAGCAGGCGGCCCGCTACTTCGACTCCGTCGAGATCGTCGAGCTGCACCACCCGAACAAGGCGGACGCGCCCTCCGGCACCGCCCGCCGCACGGCCGAGCTGGTCGCCGAGGCGCGGCGCAAGGCCGGGATGGCCCCGATGCCCGACGCGACGAGCACGGAGCTGGACGGCGCGCGCGGCGCGGACGTGGACGGGGTCCACGTGCACGCGGTGCGGCTGGCCGGACTGATCGCCCACCAGGAGGTCATCCTGGGCGGCGACGGGGAGATCCTCACCATCCGCCACGACACCATGAACCGCTCGTCGTTCACCCCGGGCGTGCTGCTGGGCGTGCGCCGGGTCCGCGAGATCCCGGGTCTGACCGTGGGCCTGGAGCACCTGCTCGACCTCTGAGGTCCCGGACCGGACTGCCGGGCTGCCGGTCGGCCTCGCCCGGACGAGGTCGTGCGCAGCGGCGGGCGGCCGGGAGAGGCCTGCCCCGTGGACGGAACTCCGACCACGGGGCCGCCCGTTCTCCCGGTATGACGCGACCTTCGCTCACCTGTCCGCTCTGCCGGAACACCGAGTTCCAGCAGGAACAGGGACGGCTGGACAGCCGCTGGGGCATGACCTCGCACCGGGTAACCCTGATGATCTGCACGCGCTGCCGCTATATCCTCCAGTTCTATGACAGGCACTCCATCTTCGACTTCGACTGAGGTCCGCTGGGCGACGGCGGAGGAGCTGCCGGGGCTGGCGGCGGTGGAGGACGCGGCCGACGGGACGTTCGCCCCGCTGGGGATCGTCTTCCCGCCCGGGCCGGCGATGATCGCGGGGATCGACGACCCGTCGCGGGTCCTGGTCGCGGGCGAGCCGCCGGTCGGGTTCGCGCTGCTCGGCTGGGTCGACGGGAACGTCCACCTCGACCAGCTCGCGGTCCACCCCGACCACGAGCGGCAGGGCATCGGCGGGCGGCTGGTCGAGGCGCTCTGCGCGCACGCCGCCGCGGTCGGCGCGGCGGCCGTCACGCTCACCACCTTCCGCGACGTGCCGTGGAACGCGCCCTGGTACGGCCGCCGCGGCTTCGCCGTGCTGGAGGAGGCGGAGTGGGGGCCGGAGATGGCCGCGCTGGTCGTCCACGAGCGGGAGGCGGGCATCGAGCTCGCGCCCCGCGTGGTGATGCGCCGGATCCTCTGAGCGGAGCGGCCCGCCGGACGGCGGTTGCGCGCAAGGGGCCGTGCCGGGCGCCCGGGAAGCGGTGGCGGGCCTTCTCAGGCCCGGCCGCTCACAGGGCCAGGCCGACGGTGAACAGCAGGCCGAAGGCCAGCTGGAGGCGGCCGGTCTGCTGGAGCGTGGTGATCAGCGCCGGTCCGGTGGCCCCGGCGCGCACCGCGCGCACCGGGGGCACCGCCAGCGGCGCGGCGAGCACGCCCAGCGCCGCGAACGGGTGCCAGGGGGCCAGGGCCAGGCAGATCGCCAGCGGCAGGACCAGGCAGAGGACGTAGAGCGTGCGGGTACGGCTCTCGCCGAGGACGACGGCCATGGTGCGCTTGCCCGCCGGCCCGTCGGTCACGATGTCGCGCAGGTTGTTGACCACCAGCATCGCGCAGGCCAGCAGGCCGACGGGGACGGCGGCGGCCACCGCGGTCCAGGGCAGGCGCTCCAGCTGGACGAAGGCGGTGCCCGCCACGGCCACCAGGCCGAAGAAGACGAAGACCGAGATCTCGCCGAGCGCGCGGTAGCCGTACGGGCGCGCGCCGCCGGTGTAGAACCAGGCCGCCGCGATCGAGGCCGCGCCGACCAGCAGCATCCACCACGCCCGGGTGGCCACGACCAGGACCAGCCCGGCCGCGGCGGCGGCCAGGAAGCAGCCCAGCGCGGCCGCCAGGACCTGGCGGGGGGCGGCGGCGCCGGATCCGACCAGGCGCATCGGGCCGACCCGGTCGTCGTCGGTGCCGCGCACGCCGTCGCTGTAGTCGTTGGCGTAGTTCACCCCGATCTGGAGGGCGAGCGCCACGAACAGGGCGAGCAGGGCCCGCCACCACATCGCCCCGCCGTACCCGGCGGCGACGCCGGTGCCGACGGCGACCGGGACGACGGCGGCGGGAAGGGTGCGCGGGCGGGCGCCGGCGATCCACTGGCTCGGAGTGGCCATGGTGCTGCGGGTTCCTCTCGGGGGTGTCCGGCGGCCCGGAGCCGTCTGAGGTCGTGGGGGGCTCGGGCGGGTCCGCCGGGTCGGGGGCGGCTCGGACTGTGCGGGAGGGCCGGGGGCGGTGCCGCCGACGTCGGACCCGGGACCCGCCCGGCGCGTGGCGGGCCGGGAGGCGGTCCTAGCTGATGTCGGTGGCCAGGCGGATCATCCGCACCGGGCGGCCCATGTTCAGGACCCGCTCGGCGCCGTCCTCGCCCCAGCCCGCCGACTCCAGGAAGCCGAGCAGCTGGTAGTTGTCGGCGAACACCCACGTCACGACGGTGTGGTAGCCGTCCTCGCGCAGGTGGTCGACCGTGGCGTTGAGCAGGCGGCTGCCGTGGCCGCGCCGGACGTGGTCGGGGTCCACCAGGAAGGTGAGCATCTCGGCGGTGGTCGTGGGGTCGAGGTCGGGGTCCTCGGCGGGGGCGTGGGAGGCCAGGCCCACCACGCGCTCCGCGGCCTGCATCGCCGCCAGGGCCTCGATCCCGCCGGGGCCGAGCGCGGGGAACGCGTCGGTGTCCAGGACGACCTGCTCCACCGCGACCAGCACGCGGTGCCGGGAGGTCGGCGGGGTGACGATCGCCTCGTCCCACTGCCGCCGCCACATCTGCTCGGCGGCCGGACCGGTCATCTGCTCCAGCGGTCCCTCGGGCAGGAACTCGCGGTAGCCGTACCGCCAGGCGCGGATCTGGGTGCCAGTGACCGCGTCGACATCATCATGCCGAGCCGCTCGCACCCCTACGTCTGCCATCTCGGCCCGCTCCTTATCTGCCGTACGCCGCCAGGACACGCCGTCCCGTGGACTTCCAGGCCGCGCGAGCGGGCGTCAGGCGGATGGACCCATGAGACAGGTAGTTACACCGTATCGGGGAATCTGGCTCACAGATGACGTGAACCTGTCTCCGTCTGACGACGTGCCCGATATGCCCTTGTCTTGGTGCGGTTGCCGCAGACCTTCATCGAGCACCAGGAGCGGGAGCGGTTCTTGGAGGAGTCGACGAACGCCCACTGGCAGGTGCTCTCCGTGCACACCTTCAGCCGGGGCCAGGCGCCCTCGGCGTGGACCGCCATCACGGCGGCGGCGATCCTGGCGAGCCCGCCGAGGACCCCGGGCACCACGGGCTCCAGCACCGGGCCGCCGGGGGTCAGGACGACCGCCACGGGCAGCCGGTCGAACGCGTGGGGGAGCGCCGGAGGGAGGCCGCCGTGCCCCTCGCGTCCCCCGGGGCCGCCGTCCGGGTCTCCGGAGCCGCTGTCCCCCCGGTCGCTGTCCCCCCGGTCGCTGTCCCCGCGCCGGCCGTGGTGGTGGCGGAGCGCGGCGCGCAGGGCCTCCCGCAGGTCCACGGCGGAGGCCAGCTCCTCGTCGCCGGCGACGGCCTCCGCCTCGACCAGGCCGCGCCTGCGCAGCCACGCGGCCAGCGCGTCGGGGGAGGGGAGCGCGTCGGTGCCGCTCTCGACGTCGTAGCTGTTGACGAAGTCGCACACCAGGGCGGCGGGGTCGGTCATGGCATGAACCACCTCTCTCACACCACTGTACGGCAGTAGAGGGTTGTGCTTGATCCGCCACCCGGCCCGGCCTCCTCGACGGCGTCGGCGGGAAGCCGCCGACGGGTCCGCCGCCTCGTCCGGAGCGCTCCTGCGTCCGTCACGGCGGCTCCACCGCCGCCCTGCCGACGGCCAGGGCCAGCCGCCCGACGCCCTCGGCCAGCTCCGAGAGGTGGGCCGCGGCCGTGTGCGTGAGGCGGATCCTGGGGCCCGGCGGCTCGGCCGGGTGGTAGATGCGCCCCGGGCTCACCGTCACCCCCGCCCGGCGGGCCGCCTCCACCACGTTCTCCTCGTCGAGGTCCTGCGGGAGCCGTACCCACAGGTGCAGGCCGCCCCGGGGGACGAGGTGGAGCCCGGCGGCGGGCAGCCGGGCGGCGAGCGCGGCGGCGAGCGCGTCCCTGCGGGCCGTCAGCTCGGTGGAGAGGGCCGACAGGTGACGGGGCCACGCCGGTGAGCTGATGAGCTCCAGGGCGGTCTCCTGGAGCGGCCTGGCGACGAAGAACGACTCCACGAGCTGGCTCGCCCGGAGCCGGTGCGCGGCGGGTCCCCGGGCGATCACTCCCGCGACGCGCATGCTCGGGGCCAGGACCTTGGTCAGCGAGTTGACGTGCACGACGGTGCCGTGGGCGTCGAGCGCGATGAGCGGCGGCGGGACGGGCGCGGTCGCGAAGTAGCGGGCGTAGTCGTCCTCGATCACGAACGCCCCCGCCGCCCGCGCCACCGCGAGCACCTGCTCGCGGCGCTCCAGCGGGAGCGTCGCGCCGGTCGGGTTGTGCAGGGTCGGCTGGCAGAAGAAGACCCGCGCCCCGGTGACGGCGAAGGCCTCGGCGAGGAGTTCGGGCCGCACGCCGTCGCGGTCGATCGGCACGGCGGTCGCCCGGAGCCCGGCGGCCCGCGCGGCGGCCAGCGCGCCCGGGTAGGTGGGGGTCTCGACGAGCACGGGCGTGCCCGGGGCGGCCAGGGCGCGGAAGGCGTGGGTGAGGGCCGACTGCCCTCCGCTGACCACGAGGGCGTCGGAGGCGGTGACGTCGCCCCCGGCCTCCCCGGCGAACCACCGGCGCAGCTCCGCCAGGCCGGTGAGCGGCGGGAGCGCCCAGACGTCGGGACGGCGCAGCGCCCGCGAGGCGGCGGCGCCGAGGGCCCGGGACGGGCGCAGCGCCGGGTTGAGGTAGCCGCCCGTCAGCGGGACGACCCCGTCGGGCGGGGGCGTGAGCAGACCGCTCACCCCGGCGTCGTCCACCGCCCGGTCGCCGAGCGCGACCGTCTGCCAGGACAGGTCGGCGGTGCCGCTCTGGCGGGCGGTCCGGGGGGCGACGTAGGTCCCGCTGCCGGGCCTGGTGACCACCCGTCCCTCGGCGGCCAGCCGCCCGAGCGCCCGCGAGACGGTCACCGGGCTGACGCCGTGCAGCCGGACCAGCTCCCGGCTGGACGGCAGCCGGTCACCGGGCCGGAGCCGCTCGGCCTCCTCACGCAGGATGGCGGCCAATCGGACGATACTGCTATCGTCTTTCATGAGAGACAACGATAGCGCTACTGTCCTGAGCCGAGTAGCGGCTCCTCCCTCCCGGGCGCGCAGGAGCGCGGCGTGGCGGGGGACGGCGCTGGCGAGTCTCGGGGTGCTGGCGTTCTCGGGGTCGTTCCCGGCGACGGTGTTCGCGATGGAGGGCTTCGATCCCTACCTGGTGGCGATCGGGCGGGCGGTTCCGGCGGGGTGCGCGGCCCTGCTCCTCCTGCTGGCCGCCGGGGTCCCGCTGCTGCCGCCCCGGGCGCATCTGCGGTCATACCTCGTCATCGCGGCCGGGGTGGTCTTCGGCTTCCCCGTCTTCAGCGGGCTCGCGCTCGACTCCGGGGCGAGCACCGCGCACGCCGCCGTGGTCGTCGGGCTGCTGCCCGCCGCGACCGCGGCCTGCGCGGTGCTCCGGGCGGGGGAGCGGCCCCGGGCGCTGTTCTGGGTGTCCTGCGGCCTCGGCGCGGTCTCCGTCACCGCGTTCACCCTCAGCCGGGGCGGCGGCCGCGTCACCGGCGCCGACCTGCTGCTCGTGGCGGCCCTGCTCTCGGCCGCGGCCGGGTACACCGAGGGCGGCCGCCTGGCCCGGGAGACCCCCGGCTGGCGGGTGATCTCCCACGCCCTGGTCGTCGCCCTGCCGCTCACCGTCCCGGCGGCCGCCGTACTGGCGCTGACCACCGAGGTACGGCCCGGCGCGGCGGCCCTGGCCGGGTTCGCCTACGCCGGGCTGGTCTCCATGTTCCTCGGCTTCATCCCCTGGTACGCGGGACTGGCCATGGGCGGCATCGCCCGCGCGGGGCAGACCCAGCTCGCCCAGCCGCTGCTGACGCTGGCGTGGGCCTGGCTCCTGCTCGGCGAGCGGTTCGGGCCGGCCACGCTCGCGGGCGCGCTGGCCGTACTCGGGTGTGTCGCCATGACGCAGCGCGCCCGGTCTTGAAAGATGTGACATCGAAGAGCATGGTGTGGGATACAGGTGTCACAAAAGGGGTGGAGACATGGCGGACCTGACCATTCCCGACGGCGGCTTCTGGCCCGCGCCGGAGATCCCGCAGCCGAACATCTATCCCATGGAGTGGCGGGTCGAGACCGAGAAGCTCGCCGCCATCTACGAGAAGTCCAAGCGCATGCTCTGGAACCCCGCCGACCTGCCCTGGGACGGCCTCGACCCGGCCGACTTCACCGCCGAGCAGCGCCTGGGGATCATGTACTGGTTCTCGGTGCTGGCCAACTTCGACGCCTCCGGTCCGGCCGTCTTCGCCCGCGCCACCATCCAGGCGTTCGAGAAGCACGAGGAGGACCCGGTCAGGAAGTGCTTCTTCTCGATCACCCGTGACGAGATGAACCACGAGGAGTGCTGCCAGCGCACCATCGCCCGGCTCTGGCCGGGCGGGCCGCTGAACTGGACCCCGGAGACCGACCTGGAGAAGGCGGCGCACAACAACATCGGCTGGCTCTACCACAACGGCGGCCGCTACTGGACGGGCTACAGCGGCGCGGTCGGCAAGTACACCCTGCCCGTGCTGTTCACCAGCTTCATGATGGGGGAGATGGCCGCCTCCACCCTCTTCCGCGGCATGGCCTCCGGCACCCGGCACCCGGTCTTCGGCGAGATGTTCCACCGCATCGGCCGCGACGAGTCCCGCCACCTGCAGATCTGCATGACGATCCTGGAGAACGAGTGGCCCGGGCTCACCGACGAGACCCGCTCCCTCATCACGCGCCAGCTCCGCGCCGGGTTCGTCTTCCTGTCCATGATCCTCTGGGAGCCGCCGGAGGGCTTCTGGGAGCTGCCGCCGTACTTCCTGCACAACCACCGGGTGCTGATGGACCACGCCCGCGACGCCGGCCTCGGCGTGCTGTCGTACGAGGAGCAGGCCGAGAACTGGCGGGTCGCGATGGCCCGGATCCGCGCGATCGTGGAGCGCTGGGGCATCGAGTTCCCGGCGATCCCGGAGCTGGACATCGAGGGCGTCGAGGTCGGCTTCCTCGACCCCGAGGACATCATCCCGGTGTTCTGAGCGCTCCGGCGGGGAGATCGGTGTCCGCTCCGGGATGGTAGAACTCGTCGGTCGGTATCGCGGAGCGACCCATCCGGAGGATGAGCATGGACGCACGGTCCGAGGCGGGCGACCGCCTCACCGCCCTGGGCACGCAACTGCTCGAAGTGCACATCTGGCTCCGCGAGATGCTGGAGGACCTCCAGGAGGGCATCGACGACTACTTCGACGGCAGGGGGCTCCCGCCGCGGGACCTGCGCGCCCACTGCCTGTCCTTCTGCACGGCGCTGACGCGCCACCACACCGGAGAGGACAGGGGCGCGTTCCCGGCGATCGCCGAGGAGTTCCCCGAGCTGCGCCAGGTCCTCTCCGACCTGCGCACGGACCACAACCAGCTCGACTGGCTGATGGGGAACCTGCAGAAACTGCTCGAATCCCTCCCAGAGGAACCGGACCCGGCCACGGCCGCCAAGGTGCGCGAGGAGGTGGGGGCACTGTCGGCGATCATGCAGACGCACTTCATCTACGAGGAGAAGAAGCTGATCTCCGTGCTCAACTCGATGGACGTGCCCGAGTGGCGGGAGCGCAGGCCCGACTTCCTGCTGACCGACGAGGACGAGCCCCGGCCTTCTCCCCGGTGAGGTCTTCACCGGCCGCCCGCTCGGGCGGGACGCCGACCCGGCGGCGGTGACCACGCCGGCAGGCCCGGCGCGGCGGGGAAGCCCGCCGCGCCGGACCGGCCGCCGGGCTCAGCCGGTTCCGAACGGGTTGTTGACGGCGTAGCGCCAGAGCCCGTCGGGGCCGCGTCGCGCGACGTCGGCCGCCGTCCCCTGGAGGCGGACCTCCTCGCCGCCGCGCGCCGTGCCGTGGACGGACCAGTCGACGACGAGCAGGGCGGTGTCCCCGGCGACGTAGGCGTGCCGGAGCCGGGCGTCCATCGGCAGGCCGAACCCGAGGAGGTGCCGCTCGGCGGCGGCCCGCCCATCGCCCGTGACGGGATGGCCGGGGCCGGGGACGAGCACGCCGGGGTCGTCGTAGAGGAGGTCCAGCCGACCGGTGTCCCCGGAGTTGAACGCGTCCACGTAGGCCGCGGGAAGCCGCGTGACGTCGTCGGGAGGGACCGTGCGCAGAACGCCGTCGTCATGATTCGTCATGACACACGCATCGTACCACAAAAACGATCTTCCTGGATGGGGGTCCGCCCGCCGCGCCGGGCACCGCCGCCCCGGGCGGGGCTCCGTGGAAGAGATCGCCGGTGGGCTCTTGCCCGGCTGATCGCGGGGCATCATCCTTGGTCTGTCCCGCCGGCCCTCCCGCGCCGTACGGCGGAGCGGAGGGACAGGAGCGCAGGGACGCCGACCTCCGGCCGCGTCCGTCACGCGGTGCCCGCCGGAGGTCGCCGATCGCTACCGGAAGGACCTGTCGTGGCTGCAAGCGTCGCGGTTGGGGACGTGGTCGAAGACTTCGAACTGCTCGACGAGACCGGGACGCCCCGGAGGCTCGACGGGGACCTGCTGGCCACCGGGCCGGTGGTGCTGTTCTTCTACCCGGCGGCCCTGACCTCGGGCTGCACGATAGAGAGCTGCCGCTTCCGCGACCTGGCCGAGAGCTTCGCCGAGGTGAAGGCCACCCCGGTCGGCATCAGCCGCGACGCCGTCCCCCGGCAGAAGCGCTTCGCCGACACCTACGCCCTCGGTTTCCCGCTGCTGTCCGACCCGGACGGGGTCGTCGCCCGCCGCCTCGGCGCCCGCCGCAGCTACGCCGTGGGGCCGTTCCTCACCCGCCGGATGACCTTCGTCATCGACACCGACCGCCGTGTCCTCGAAGTGATCAACAACGAGGCCGGCATGCAGATCCACGCCGACCGCTCCCTCGAAGTCCTCCGCGCCCGGCAGCCCTGAGTCCAGCGGGCTCCTGCCGGACCCTCCGGCCAGTTCTCGGGCGGGGAGACGTAGCTGCCACGCTGGGGAACGGTGTAGATCCAGCCTTCCTCTCGCAGAGACCTGATCGCGTGCCGTACCGTCTCGCGGGCGACGTCGTGTCGTTGGACGAGTGCGGCCTCGCTCGGTATCGGGCGGTGGGGCTGCAGGTCGCCATGCACAATGGCGCGGAGCAGATCGTTTGCGATCTCCCGGTACAGCGATGCGGGCCGATTCCTTCGCCGGGTTGCGTCGGGCGGACCGGTGAATGTGCCTTCTCCCTGCACGGTGTGGACGAGGCCTTCGTCGCGGAGGATCCGAATCGCATTGCGGGCCGTCGTTCTGGCGATGCCGAACTCAGCCTGGAGTTCCGCTTCGCTTGGCACGGTGTGGCCGAGAGGGATGTCTCCATTACGGATCCGTTCCCGGACGATGTCGGCTACCTGGACATAGATGTGGGTGTCACTTTCATGATCGATCACTCACATATGGTAAAAGAAGCTTCGATCAGAGGATGCGGGAACCGTACTAGAGCATCTGGGGCCTATACCAGGAGATACATTTCACTGGTCTTCGTTAGCTTTGTGGCCATGTGTCGCGGGGTGAGACGTACGTGCCTCGATAGGGGATGGTGAACACCCATCCCTGGCTCCGGAGGAACTCCATGGCCTGGCGGACGGTGGCCTTGGCGACGCCGTGCTGTCTGATGAGTTCCTTCTCGCTCGGCACCCGTCTGTTCGGTGTGAATTCTCCGCGCAGGATGCGGCTCCGGATATCCGCCGCGATCTGCTGGTAGACCGGGACCTGGTCGTCGGGGCGCGGGGTGCCGGGCTCCCCGACGAAAGTCCCCTCGCCCTGAACGGTGTAGACGAGACCCTGCTCGCGGAGCTCTCTCGCCGTGACTATTCAGGTTACTGTGTGAGCGCGGGCGTCCAGGGGTTGCCGAGCAGCGCGTCGTGAAGAGCCTGGGCAGCACGCAGGCCGTTCTTGCG
>NZ_JACHJJ010000019.1 GCF_014203605.1 Thiemannella venezuelensis
GGAAAACCGTCTCCACTGGGTCCGCGATGTGACCTTTCGAGAGGATGCCTCCCAGCTCAGAACCGGGACCGCGCCGCGAGCTCTCGCGTCCTTCCACAATCTGGCGATCAACACCTTCCGCCTGGCTGGACGTGCGAACATCGCCCACGCCCGCCGTGACCTCCTCGATCACGACACGGCCTTCGCCATCTACAACCTCTGATCAACCATCAGCAGGCCGGACAAAACCCTTCAACGCCGGGGCCGTGGGAGTACCGTGGCACAGAATTCCTCTTTGCCCCCTGGAGCACCATATGTTCTTCGGCGTCACCGACATCTGGACCTATGTGGCCGGTGCGTTCTTCATCATCCTGCTGCCCGGCCCCAACTCCCTGTACGTCCTGACCACCGCCGCCCAGCGCGGGGTCCGGCAGGGGTACCTCGGGGCGGCCGGGGTGTTCGTCGGCGACACGGTCCTGATGGTCCTCGCGGCGGCCGGGGCCGCCGCGGTGCTGAAGACCAACGTGGTGCTGTTCACGGTCGTGAAGTACGCTGGCGCCGCCTACCTGGCCTGGATGGGCCTGCAGATGCTGCGCGGCGCCTGGCGCTCGTGGCGGTCCCCGGAGACGGCCGCCGCGGCCGAAGCCGTGGAGCCGGCCGTGAACCCGTTCCGCAGGGCGCTCATCGTCAGCCTGCTCAACCCGAAGGCGATCCTGTTCCTCATCACCTTCTTCGTGCAGTTCGTGGACCCCGGCTACGCCGCGCCCGCCCTGTCGTTCCTCATCCTGGGCACGATCCTGCAGGTCTTCAGCATGCTCTACCTGAGCACGCTGATCTTCGGCGGCACCTACCTGGCGGCGAACTTCCGGCGGCGGCGCAGGATGGCGGCCGGGCTCACCGCGGGCGCGGGCGCGCTCTTCGTCGGCTTCGGCGCGAAACTGGCCACCGCCACCGCCGGCTGACCCGGCCGGGCGACCCGTCCCGCCGCCGGGAGACCGGGCCTGATCGGGGAAGGTCCCGGCGGCGCCTCCGCTCGACGCGGCTCACGGCGCCGGATCGGCGGAGCGGGGGGCGGCGGCCGTACCGGCCGGGTAGCGTGAGTGGCCGCGCACACCGGAGTAACCGTTCCGCAAGTGTGTCTCAAGGCCCCGGCATGCCTGGTCATCTATTGCTGGGGTAGGCGCGAACTCCCAAGCGCCGGTCGTGTCCTCCGCCCCGTGGAGCAGCAGTGAGCCCTACGCCCTTCGCCCTTCCCCGCCTGACCGTGCTCGCCCGCCAGGCGGTGCCGCGGCTCCTGGAAGCAGTCGTGGCGCCGCTCGCCGTCTTCTACACCGCCTTCGTCCTCCTCGGCGAGAACGGCGCGATGGTCGCGGCGGCCGCCTGGGTGTACGCCGGGATCGGCTGGCGGCTGCTGCGGCGGTCCCGCGTGCCCGCGACGATGCTCCTCGCCGCCCTGGCGATCACCCTCCGCGCGCTGGTCGGCCTCTGGTCCGGGAGCACGACGGTCTTCTTCCTCCAGCCCGAACTGGGCACCATCTGCATCAGCATGGTCTTCCTCGCCTCGGTGCGGCTGCGCCGCCCGCTGGTGCAGAAGCTGACCCTCGACTACGTGCACCTGCCCTCGGCGGTGCTGAAGAACGAGCGGGTCCGCCGGTTCTTCGCCCGGATCACCCTGCTGTGGGCCTTCGTGCTGCTGGCCAACTCCACGGTGAGCATCTGGCTCCTGCTCCACAACTCGGTCGGCACCTACCTGCTGGTCCGCACCTCGGCCGTCGCCGCGATCACCGGTGCCGCCGGAGTCTTCTCCGTCTGGGCCTTCCGCCGCGTCCTGCGCCGCCTGCACCACGAGCCAGCCCCCGCCGCCTGAGCCCCCGGCGGGTCAGCGGGCCCGCCCGGCGAGGGCGAAGATCCCGGTCAGGCCCACGATCGTGCCGGTGAGCAGGGTGAACAGCATGACGAGGCCGGTGATGCCCTGGTCGCCGCCGGGGTTGAGCGGGTTCGGCACCAGGGTGATGATCATTCCGTAGAGCGACCAGCCGAACATCGCACCCGAGCCGACCCACGCGAGCGTCACCGGCACCCAGAGCGGCCGCTGCGAACGCCCTCGGGCGATCACCAGCAGGCCCGCCGCCGCCGCGACGGCCAGTGCCGCGTTGATCCCGCTGCTGAGGTGGAAGGCGAAGGTGCGGCGGGCGATCGTCTCGGCGGGCAGGCCGTACGTCGCGCCGAGGAGCCAGGCGAGGTTGACCACCGCCAGGACGCCCGCCACGACCACGGTCCCCCGGGCGACGAAGAGCTGCAGCTCCCGCGTCGCGTCCGCCGCGCCGTCCGAGGTCCGCGAGGTGAACACCCAGGGCCAGCGGCGGCGCGCGTGGTACTGGAAGCCGATCATGAGCCCGATGCCCTGGCAGCAGAACCCGGTGTAGACCACGAGGTAGACCCAGCCGGCCACCGGCCCGCCCGGCTGGACGAGCGGGGTCCCGCTGAACACCCCGACCAGGCTGCTCAGCGGGACCTGGACGAGGATCGTGGACAGCAGGCCGATCCCGACCCAGATGGGCAGCAGGATCAGCCCCGCCGGGATCCGCCGCCCCCAGGGGCGGACGAAGGCGAGCGCGATGAGCAGCGCGACGGCGTCCATGCCGAAGGTGAGCAGGTTGAGGCCGAAGAAGGCGCCGTCGGCCAGGACGCCGGGATCGTCGATCCCGAGGGAGCCGCCGGTCAGCCAGACGATCTTGAGAGCGAGGTAGGGGAGCATGCCCGCCACGGCCACCGCGCTCGCCGTCAGGCGCAGGGCCGCGGTCCGGGGGTCGTCGATCAGCTGAGTGGTCATGCCCCGACCCTCCCGCCCCCGGCCCGCCCGCTCCTCCCGCTCGGAAGGGAACCGCCTCCCCCGCACGGGGGAAACACGCCCGCGGCCGGGCCGGAAGGTCTCCGGCCTGCACGCCCCGGGCGACGTAGCGGCGCCTGCTCACGGTCGCCGGGTCCGCTCGCCGGCGGCCGCGTCGAGGAGGCCGGCCTCGTAGGCGAGGATGGCGGCCTGGACGCGGTTGCGGGCGTCCAGGCGGGTGAGGATCGCGCTCACGTGGGCCTTGACGGTGCCCTCGACCAGGCTGAGCCTGCGGGCGATCTGGGCGTTGGAGAGCCCGGCCCCGACCAGGACCAGGACGTCGCGCTCGCGGGGGGTGAGGGCGGAGACCTGGTCGCGGGCGGCCGCCGCGCGGGTCATCCGGCCGCCGGTCAGCTCCGTGATGACCCGGTGGGCGACCCGCGGGGAGAGGTAGGCGGCGCCCTCGGCGACGGCGCGGATCCCGGCCAGCAGCTCGCGCGGGTCGCCGGACTTGAGCAGGAACCCGCTCGCGCCCTCCCCCAGCGCGCGGGCGATGTACTCGTCCTCGCCGAACGTGGTCAGCATCAGCACCCCGGTCTCCGGTGCGGTCCTGCGCAGCTCGGCGACCGCCGCCAGGCCGTCCAGCCGGGGCATGCGGATGTCGAGCAGGACGACGTCGGGGCGGTGCGCGAGCATCAGGTCGACCGCCTCCCGCCCGTCGCCCGCCTCGGCGACCACCTCGATCCCCGGGTCGGCGGCCAGGATGGCCCGGACCCCCGCCCGGATCATGGTCTCGTCGTCGGCCAGCAATACCCGGATCATGTCGCTCCGTTCTCTCGAAGGTCGCGGGGAAAGCTCGCCACGACCCGGAAGCCGCCCGCGCGGGGAGCCGCCTCCAACGTGCCGCCCGCCAGCCGTACCCGCTCGCGCAGCCCCATCAGCCCCAGCCCGCCCCCGCCGGACCGGGGAGGCGGGACGGCCGCGGGCGGGTTGCTCACGGTCACCGTGATCCCGCCGGGCCCGTCGAGCGCCTCGACCGTCACCGGGGCGCCCGGGGCGTGCTTGGCCGCGTTGGTCAGCGCCTCCTGGACGACCCGGCCCGCCGTGCGGTCCCGCAGCTCCCCGGCACCGCGCAGCTCCACCCGCAGGCCCGAGTCCCTCGCCCGGTCCACGATCTCGGCCAGGCTCCCCTCGATCGGGTCCAGCGGGGCCGGCTCCCCCTCGCGCAGGACCCCGATGACCCGGCGGAGGCGCTCGGTGGTGTCGGCGGCGGCGGCCCGCAGTTCCCCGGCGGCGCGGCGGTGCCGCTCGTCCAGGTCGGGGGCCATCTCCAGGGCGGCGGCCCGCAGCGCGATGAGGGCGAGGTCGTGGCCGATGGAGTCGTGCATGTCCTGGGCGATCCGGTTGCGCTCGCGGAGCCCGGCCTGGGCGGCGACGAGCTCCTGCTCACGGGCGTGCGCCTCCGCGCGCTGCCGTACCACCAGCCCGGCCGACCAGGGCAGGACGGCCCAGAGCAGCACCCCGGACAGGACCGAGGACCAGAACGCCGCCGCGGGGACCGGTGCGGGGCCGAGGGAGACCGCCGCGGTCACGGCGGCGACGGCTCCCGCGGCAACGGCGTAGGCCGACGCGGCGGTCCGCACGCGGGCCGTCCGGCGGCCGACACGGTAGCCGAGGACGACGGCCGCGAGGGTGAACCCGTTCAGCGGGCCGAGCTTCACCGGCTCCGCCACCCACCAGAGCTCGGTCGTGGCCCAGCCCTCCTCGACGTTGAACGACCCCGCCGCCAGGACCGCCAGCGCGACGGCGAGCGGGGCCCGGCGGCGGGCGAGCACCGCCACCGCCAGGAAGACCGCCCCGGCCAGGACCGCCGAGGCCCGCGCCCAGCCGCCGACCGGCCCCGGCCACGCGGGAAGGGGCGGCGCGAGCAGCAGAGGGACGCACAGGACCGCCCAGAGCAGCAGCCCCCGCCCGGCCCCGCGGACCGTCTTCCCCCTCATCGCCCTCCTTCCCCCGCCCGTCACTCCGTGACGCTACAGGCGTCCCGCGGCCGGTTCCTCCGCCTTGGGGAGCATGCCCGCCCCCGACGAAAGTCGGGGGCGGGCGGGGCCGTTCGTGCGATGCCGGCGAACCTGCACAATTCATACGGTCAATCCACATGCAAGTCGGCTGACATGTACCGCTCGTACGGTCCACATGGCGGATCCCTGAGGGATCTCAGGGGCGCGCCCCGCAGCCATCGGGGTCCCTCCCCGATGCCCTGAGATCGCCGGGCCGTCAGCGTGCTGTAGGAAGTCCCCCGAAACCCCATGGAGCTCGGCAATGACGCAGGCAATCCTCGACGCGGTCCAGCAGGCGATGTCCTCGCCCTGGATCTATCTGGCGCTGTTCGCGCTGGCGATGCTCGACGGGTTCTTCCCGATCGTGCCCGCCGAGACGTCCGTGATCACCGCGGGCGTGTTCGCCGCCTCCACCGGCGCGCCCGACATCGCGCTGGTGATCGTGGTGGCGGCGCTGGGCGCGTTCGCCGGCGACCACATCTCCTACGCCATCGGCCGCACCACCAACGGCAGGCTTCGCAACGGCAGGCGGACGGGCAAGGCGTTCGCCTGGGCCGAGCAGGCGCTGGCCGAGCGGGGCGGGCTCGTGCTCGTGGTCGCCCGCTACATCCCCGGCGGCCGTACGGCCTGCACGCTGACGATGGGGGCGGTCGCCTACCCGCGCCGCTCGTTCGCCTTCTTCGACGGGATCGCGGCCGTCTCCTGGGCCGTCTACTCGGGCCTGATCGGCTACGTGGGCGGCGCCGCCTTCGAGCACGACCCGATCAAGGGCCTGCTGCTCGGGCTCGGCATCGCGGTGACGATCACGGTGATCGTCGAGGTCGTCCGGTACGTGCGCCGTCCCCGGACCGCCCCCCTGGAGGCCGAGCAGCCCGCCTACGCCGCCGACTGACCGCTCCCCGGCCGGTCCCGACCGGTCTCTCTCCTCCCGACCGGCGAGCGCCTGATTCCCTCGCCGGACGAGCGACCGGCCGCCCCCCGGCCACCGGGCGACGCCCGGCCGCTCCCCTCTCCGGCGGGCCGGGCGGGCGTCCGGCCCGCCCGCTCCCCCCGACGCAGATCTCAGGGATCTCCCACCGAAGTCAGGGAGATCCCCTATGGCTCCGGGCTCCCCCGTCGCGGGACGCTGCCACTAGTTCACCGGAAGACCCCGTCCGGACGCCTCCGTGAGGTGTCGCGGTCATCTCGCCATGTCTTGATCTGTCGGGAGAGGAGTGCGTATGACCGTGCTGGCGGCCGTACTGGCGTTGCTGGGATCGTTGTTCTTCGCACTCGGCGCCGCGCTGCAGCAGTTCGAGGCGGCGGGGACGGCCGGGCCCGGCCTGCGGCGGCTGCTGCGGCGGCCCCGCTGGCTGCTGGGCGGCCTCGCGATCGGCGCGGGCACCGCCCTGCACGTCGTCGCGCTTGCGTACGGCCCGCTCACCGTGGTGCAGCCGATGGGCGTGGCCAGCCTGCTGTTCGCCCTGCCCTGCGCCGCCGCCCTGCACCGCCGCAGGGTCCGGCCGGGCGAACTCGGCGCCGCGGCCGTGATCGCCGTCGGGCTCGTCGGCCTGGTGCTGGTCGTGCCCGAGCACTCGGGCACGCCGTACCTCGGCACGGGTGAGGCGGTGGCCCTGCTCGCGGGGGCGACCGCCGCCGCGCTCGTCCTGTGGGTCCTCGCCCGGCGGGCCGCCCCGACCGGGCGGGCCGTGCTGCTCGCGACCGCGGCGGGCGTGCTGTACGGCGCGACCGCCACCCTCGCCCGCGTCCTGGCCGACGGCAACCGGGAGCTCTGGTTCCTGGCCGCGGCTCCGGTTCCCGCCCTCATCGCGCTGGCCCTGCTGCAGCGCGCCTACGCCGTCGGCCATTTCGGCGTGGCCTTCGCCGCGCTCCAGGTGGCCGACCCCCTGACCGCCGTCGCCTTCGGCGCCCTCCTGCTCGGCGAGCCGCTGCCCACCGGGGCGGCGAGCACGCTCACCGCCCTGGCCGCGGCGGCGCTCACCGTCGCCGGGACCGTGGCCCTGGCCCGCACCACCCCGATGTCGCCCGCGCCCGGAGCGGCGGCCCCGTGAATCCCGCCCTCCGCGCAGTGCCCGCCTGACCGCCTGACTGCCTGACTGCCCGACCTTCTGCCCGACAGCCTGACGAACCCCGGCAGCCCGATGAACGGAGCCCCCTCCATGGCCGTCACCGCCACCCCCTCACCCGTCGCCCTCGCCCCCGAACCGCTCGCCACCCGGCCCAGCCGGGTGCTCATCGGGACCGACACCTACCCGCCGGACGTGAACGGCGCCGCCTACTTCACCCACCGGCTGGCCCGCGGCCTGGCCGAGCGGGGCAACGAGGTCCACGTGGTCTGCGCCTCGGACACCGGCCCGGCCAGGACCGAACGGGTCGAGGGGGTGACCGTGCACCGGCTGCGCTCGGCCCCGCTGCTCGTCCACCCGACCATGCGGGTCTCGCTGCCGGCCAGGCTCGACCGGCTGATCGGCGCGCTCGCCCCGGACGTGGTCCACGTGCAGGGCCACTTCGTGGTCGGCCGCGCGGCGATCGCGGCCGCCCGGCGCGGGGGCGTCCCGGTGGTCGCGACCAACCACTTCATGCCCGACAACCTCTTCCAGTTCGCGCACGTCCCCGGGCGGTTCCGCGACCAGGCGGGCGCACTCGCCTGGCGCGACTTCAACCGCGTCTTCTCCCGCGCGGACCGGGTGACCACGCCGACCCGGATCGCGGCCGGGCTGCTCACCGAGAAGGGGTTCGCCCCGCCCGTGGAACCGGTCTCGTGCGGCATCGACCTGTCCCGCTTCCAGCCCTCCGCGGAGCCCAGGAGCTGGGCGCGCAAGGCCTTCGAGCTGCCGGACCGGGAGACCGTGCTGTTCGTCGGGCGGCTGGACGAGGAGAAGCGGCTGGACGAGCTCGTCCGCGCCCTGCCGTACCTCCTCAACGGCAGCGACGTCCAGCTCGCCCTGGTCGGCACCGGCGGGCAGCGGGCCGTGCTGGAGCGGCTGGCACGGCGCATCGGGGTCGGCGACCACGTGTCCTTCCTGGGCTTCGTCCCCGACGAGGAACTCCCCCTGGCCTACGCCGCCGCGGACGTCTTCGCCATGCCGGGCGTGGCCGAACTGCAGAGCATCGCCACGCTGGAGGCGATGGCCAGCGGACTGCCGGTGGTCGCCGCCGACGCGATGGCCCTGCCCCACCTGGTCCGGCCCGGCGAGAACGGCCACCTGTTCCGGCCCGGCGACGTCCAGGAACTGGCCCGGCACCTGACCTCCCTGCTCACCTCGCCCGGCCTGTGCGCCGCGATGGGCGCGGCCAGCCGGGCGATCGCGCTGAGCCACGACCACCAGGCCTCCCTGGCCCGGTTCGAGGAGATCTACCGGGAGGTGGCCCGATGAGCGGTCCCGAGGGGGCGGCCCCGCAGAGGGGTCCGGAGCCGATCTGGCGGGCGCTCGGCATGGGCGGGGCGGCGCTGGCCCTGGTCGCGATGGCCTGGGCGCACCTCGCCGGGGGCGGCGCGGTGGACCCGATGACCGGGCTGATCAGCGACTACGCCCTGCTGGACGGCACCGCCTGGGCTCTGGTCGGCGGCACGCTCGCGCTGGCCGCGGGCTGCCTGTGGACCGCGTACGGCCTGGCCGGGACGGACCCGGCGGGCAGCGCGGCGGCCCGGGTGCTGCTGGTGGCGGCGGCGCTGGGCCTGCTGCTGACCGCGTCGTTCCCCACCGACGCCGCGCCCGGGGTCGTTTCGATCACCGGGGAGATCCACCGCTGGTCGGCGGCCGTGGTGTTCACCGCGCTGCCGTGCGCGGGCCGGCTGCTCGGCCGCCGCTCCGGCGACACCCTGCTCTCGGCGGTGAGCGCGCTCTCGGTGCTTCTGCTGGCGGCGTTCCTAGCGGCCCACCCCGGCTCGCTGACCGCGGACCTGATCGACGGTCCGGCCTACTACGGCCTGGTCGAGCGCCTGCTGATGCTCGCCGAGATCGTGCTGGTCTTCCTGGCCGCCCGCGGTGTGGGCGGCCAGCGCGGCCGGGGCGTGGGCGTCCAGCACCGCCAGGGCATGGTCGGCGGCCTCCTCCAGCGACCGGCCCGCGCCGGTGAGCTCGGCCCTCGCGTGCCGGCCACCGCCCATCCGGGAGCGGACGGCCGCCAGCGCCCGCGTGAGCCGCTCGGCCTCGGCTCCGTATGAATCGCCCGGTGACGCCCGCCTCAACGTCGCGGCGAGCGTCACCGCGGCCTCGTCCATGCCGGTCCGGGCGAACAGCACGACGAGGTTGCGCAGCGCGGTCGCGATCAGCGTGCGGTTGCCGACCCGGCGCCAGTGCGCAATCGCCTCGTGGAACAGCTCCAGGGCGGGTCCCGCCGGGCCGTGCCGCCCGCGCAGCGCGACGGTCGAGGTGAGCACCAGGCCCGCGACGAACCGGTTGCCCACCTCCTCGCACAGCGCCCGCGCGACCGCCAGCGCCGCCTCGGCGGCCTCCGGGTCGAGATCGGTCAGGACCTCGCCCTCGGCGAAGCGGGCGAAGGCGATGACCGTCGGGTTGCGCGACTCCGCGGCCAGCGCGACCGCCCGGCGGGCGGCCTCCAGCGCGGCGTCCGCGTCACCGGAGTAGCAGTGGGCGAGCGCCTGGCAGGCCGCGGCCATGGCCCGGACGGTCTGGCCGCCGGACTCCTGCGCGGCGCCGAGCTCCTCCATGGCGCGGTAGGCGTCCAGCGCGGTGCCGAGGTCGCCGCTGACCAGCGCCACGTCCCCGAGGGCCGCCACCGCCGTCACCACGTCCCCCCGCCGCACCGGCGGCGCCGCTCCCGTGCCGCCGCTCCCCGGCCCGCCGAGAAGAGTCGTGCGGGCCCTCTCCCCGAGTCCGCCGGCGGCCAGCGCGACGCCCTGCCGGGCGAGCCCGGCCGCCTCGGCCAGCCGGCCGTCGCCCCAGGCGGCGAAGGCCGCGGCGCCGTACACCACGGCGAGCCTCGGATGCTCCGCGGCCGCCGCGGTCGCCGCGGCCACCGTGGCCTCCCCCCAGGCCGTGACGTCGCCGCGCCCGGCCCAGTAGCCGTACCGCGCGAGCGCGGCGGCGATCCGGATCGTCAGGTCGTGATCGCCGGCCTCGCGCGCCCAGTTCCAGGCCAGGCGCATGTCGGCGAGCCAGGTCTCCACGGTCTGCGTCCACCGGACCTCGTCCGGGCCCCACAGTCTCTTCTCGGCCTCCTCCGCCAGTTCGGCCATCACCGTGGCGTGCCGGTGCCGCAGCCGCCGGAGCTCTCCCGCGTCCAGGCGGCGCAGGGCGTAGGCGCGCAGGGTCTCCAGCATCCGGTAGCGGCCGACCCCCGTGTGGCCGGGCCGGGTCAGCATCGACCGGTCGGCGAGCCTGGCGACCAGGTCGGCGGTGTACGGCCCGGCCACGGCCTCGGCGGTGGCCAGGTCGAACGGGCCAGCGAAGGCCGCGAGCCGGAGGAAGGTCCGCTGCTCCTCGGCGGAGAGCATGTCGTAGGACCAGTCGATCACGGTCTCCAGCGCGCCGTGGCGGCCCACCGGGCGGGTACGGCGCAGCAGCGCGAAGCGCCCGTCCAGCCGGTCGGCGAGGTCGTCCACGGTGAGCGAGCCGATCCTGGCCGCCGCCAGTTCCACGGCCAGCGGCAGCCCGTCCAGCGCCCGGCAGATCTCGGCTATCCGCTCCTCCTGGCCCGGCTCGTCGGCGAACCCGGGGATCGGCACCCGGGCGCGGAACAGCTCGGCCGCGTGGCCGGCCTCCAGCGGAGGGACGTCCAGGACGTGCTCTCCCGCCGCCCCGAGCCGTTCGCGGCTGGTGGCCAGGACCGCCGCCCCCGGCATGCGGTCGAGCAGTTCGGGAACCGCGGGAAGCAGGTGCTCGCAGTTGTCCAGGACGAGCAGCCCGCGCGTCGTGGCGGCCCACTCGCCGAGCGCGTCCGCGACCGCCACCCCCGGCTCCGCCTCCAGTCCGGCCGCGGCGGCCACCGTGTGGGCGAGCGCGCCCGCGTCCCCGAGCGGGGCGAGGTCGACCCAGAAGACCTCCTCGCCGTGGTCGTGCGCGATTCGCCGGGCGAGCCTGGTCTTGCCGACACCGCCGGGGCCGGTGAGCGTGACGATCCGGCCGGCGGCCAGCGTCCGCCGGATCGCGGTGAGCTCGCCCTCCCGTCCGATGAGGGAGTCCGGGCGGCGTTCGCACGGCGGGGAGGCGGGAAGGCGGGATCCCGGGCCACCGTGCGGGACGCGCGATCCCGAAGCACCGTGCGGGACGCGCGATCCCGAAGCACCGTGCGGGACGCGCGATCCCGAAGCACCGTGCGGGACGCGCGATCCCTGGCCACCGTGCGGGGTGTCGGGGCGCAGGTCGCGGGAGTCGGGGCGGAGCTCGCCGCGGAGGACGCGCCGGTGCAGGTCGCGCAGGTCGGATGAGGGGTCGAGGCCCAGTTCGTCGCGGAGCGCGTCGCGGTGCCGGGTGTAGGCGGCCAGAGCGTCGGGGACCCGTCCGGCGCGGGTGAGGGCGGTGACCAGGAGGGCGACGGCGCGCTCGCGCCACGGGTGGGCGAGCGCCAGCGCGTCCAGGTCCGCCACGGCCGCGCCGGGCTCGCCGAGGGCGAGCAGGGCGGCGGCGCGGTCCTCGCGGGCGGTCAGCCGCAGCTCCTCCAGGCGGGCGGCCTCGGCCCGGGCGAAGTCGAACCCGGCCAGCGCGGGGCCCCGCCACAGGCCCAGCGCCTCGTCCAGCAGGCCGAGCCGGGCCAGCGGGTCGGCGGTCCGCCCGGCCCGGCCCGCCAGCGCGGTGAAGCGCTCGGCGTCCACGCCGTCCGCCGGGACGTCGAGCATGTAGCCGGGCGAACGGGTCAGCACGAGCCCTTCCCGGCCGAGGAACCGGCGCAGCCGCGTCACGCAGGTCTGCAGTGTGTTGCGGGCGTCGCGGGGCAGCCGGTCGCCGAACATCTCGTCCACGAGCTGGTCGACGGGGACCACCAGGCCCCGGCGGAGCAGCAGGCCGGTCAGCAGGGCCCGCTGCCGGTCCCCGGTCACCTCGACGGACTCGCCGTCCCGCCGGACCTCCAGCGGGCCAAGGATCATGAATTCCACGCCCCCACCCTCCCGGCCGGGGTGCGCGGCGACCACGCACTAATACGGGTTCGGCGGATCGTCCTTCCCTGCGGGCGCCACCACAAGTGGGAACACCACAAACCTCGCGGCAATAAATAGGACCAATCACACTTACGAGGCCCGGATTAACCTACGTTAACGTAGGTTACGGTTCCGTAGTCCGCGAGGGAGAGCACCATGCGAGAGTTCAGCCAGACCGAGCTGCTGCACGAGCTTGAGCCCGTTGTGGCGGGCGAGCTGGACCGGCATCTCAAGGTGGCCAAGGAGTGGTTCCCGCACGAGTACATCCCGTGGTCCGAAGGCCGCGACTACGACGGCCTGTTCGGCGGCGAGCCGTGGGCGGAGACCGACTCGGCCATCCCCGAGGAGGCGCGGATCTCCCTCATCGTCAACCTGCTGACCGAGGACAACCTGCCCAGCTACCACCACGAGATCGCCACCACCTTCGGCCGCGACGCGGCGTGGGGCACGTGGGTGCACCGCTGGACGGCCGAGGAGGGCCGGCACGGCACCGCCATCCGCGACTACCTGACGGTCACCCGGGCCGTCGACCCGGTCGCCCTGGAGCGGGCGCGGATGACCCACATGGGTGAGGGTTTCACCAACTCCTACGACGGCGTGCTGCACTCCCTCGCCTACGTCTCGTTCCAGGAGCTGGCCACCCGCATCTCGCACCGGAACACCGGCAAGGCCTCCGGGGACCCGAACTGCGAGCGGCTGCTCGCCAAGATCGCGGCCGACGAGAACCTGCACATGCTCTTCTACCGCAACCTGCTCAACGCGGCCTTCCAGCTCACCCCGAGCCAGACCATGCGCGCCGTCACCGACGTGGTGACCACCTTCCAGATGCCCGGCACCGGCATCGAGGGCTTCACCCGCAAGGCCCTGGTGATCGCCAACGCCGGCATCTACGACCTGCGCCTGCACCTCGACGACGTGCTCATGCCGGTGCTGCGCCAGTGGGCCGTGTTCGACATGGAGGACCTCGACGCCGACGGCGAGAAGGCCCGTGAGGAGCTCGCCGCGTTCCTCGCCCGCACCGAGGCCACCGCCTCCCGCTTCGTCGAGCGCCGCGAGGCCCGCCGCGCCGCCCAGGCGGCTCGCGCCTGACCGTCAGACGGCGGCGGAGGCCGGCTCGCGGTCCGGGGAGCGGTCGGCCGCGGGCCGCAGGCCGGACAGGAAGAAGAACACCAGCAGGGCGGCGAGGCCGGTGGTGACCGGCGGGACGATGAAGGCGAGCGCGGGGCCGGAACGGTCCACGAGCTGGCCGGCGACCGCGGCGCCGGTGGCGATGCCCAGGCCCGTCGCGCCGTTGAGCCAGGTGAACGTCTCGGTCCTGACCTCGGCCGGGACCAGCCGCTCGACCAGGGTGTAGCCGGTGATCACGGCCGGGGCGATCACGAACCCGGCCAGGGCGGCGGCGCCGTACAGCAGGGGGACGGAGCCGGCGAAGGCCAGCGCGACCGTCGAGGCGGAGAGCAGGGCGACGGCGGCCAGCAGCCGGACCGCGATCTCCGCCCGCCAGCGGACGACGCCGTAGACGAGGCCACCGGCGAGGCTGGCGCCGGAGAACGTCGCGTAGATCGGCCCCGCCGCGCCGGCCTGGCCGAGGGCGGCGGTGGTGGAGGTGATGCCGACCTGGAGGCTGCCGAACACGGTGCCGATCGCGACGAAGGCGGCCGCGAGCACGGCCACCCCGCGCAGCCGGAGCACGCCGTGCTGGGCGCGGACCCGGACCGGCATCGGCTCGGGGGCGCCCGCGCGGACCGCGGCGAACGCCAGTGTGCCCGCCACGACCATGACCAGCGCCGCCGAGAGCGCCCAGACCGGCGAGAACCCGGTCGAGACGGCCACCAGCAGCACCGGGGCGAGAGTGAAGGTCAGCTCGTCGGTGATCGACTCCAGGGCGAAGGCCGTGCCCAGCCGCCCCGAGCGGCCGAGCAGGTGCGCCCAGCGGGCCCGGACCATGGATCCGACCTGCGGCATCGAGCCTCCGGCCAGCGCCGAGACGGCCACCAGCACCACGGCCGGGGCCTGCGCGGCGGCCAGCGCCAGCAGGGCGCCCAGCGCGGCGGCGTGCACGGCGACCTGCGGGAGCAGCACCTTCGCCTGGCCGTACCGGTCGGCCAGGCGCCCGGTCTGCGGGCCGACCAGCGCCTGCGTCACCGCGGCGGCGGCCGAGGCGATGCCCGCCGCGCCGTACGAGCCGGTGGACCAGTGCACGAGCAGCAGGACGCCGAGCTGGAGCATCGCGTACGGCAGGCGGGCGAGGAAGGCGGGGGCGAGGAAACGCCACGCGCCGGGGGAGCCGAGCACGGCGAGGTACGACTTCAACGGGTCTCCGTCCGAGTCCAGACGGAGCGCTGCCCGGTCCGGGAGCGCACCGTCGTGGTGGGCTTCGACCGGGGTAGATACCGCTTATAGCGGCCGCCTTGCGGTCATTGCGTGCGTCCGTTCAGAACGCACCAACAAGTCATCTTATGCCACGAATCGGACTCAACTTCACTCCCGCCCCACCCGGAACCCCGCGCCCTGCGGAGGCCCGGGCCCGTCCGCGCGCCCTACGCACGGGTGAACTCCATGATCCAGTTGGTCTCCCAGGTCTTCTCCCCGTCGGCGGAGAACGCCTGCTCCCAGCGGGCCGAGTTCTCCGTGATCTCCGACCAGACGAACCGCGCCCGGATCGGCGCGCCCTCGTGGGCGTCGTCGCCGTAGAACTCGCCCCGCCCGTCGGTGAAGCGGCCCACGACCGGCGGGAACAGGGTGCCGGTGACGCTGCTCCCCCAGTAGAGGGACCACTCCTCGCGCTCGACGTCGAACAATCGCAGCGTCAGGCCGGAGGAGCCCCTGGTCGGGAAGGTGATCTCCTCGATGTTGGCGGCGCCGCCGAACATGGGGCGGACGACGGCGGTGCTCGGGAACTCCTCCCACTCGTCGGAGCCCGACAGCGGCTTGACGAGCTTGCGGTTGGCGATGTTCCAGGAACCGATCAGGAAGTCGAAGTCGCTCATGATCGAAGGCTAAGCCCGGGTCACTGACATCTCCTGGCAGTGATTTTCCGGATAATTCATGTCATGCGCGCGAGCCGGCTGATCTCCCTCCTGATGCTGCTCCAGACCCGCGGGCGGATGACCGCCCAGCAGCTCGCCCGCGAGCTGGAGGTCTCGGTCCGCACCGTCTACCGCGACGTGGAGGCCCTGCACTCCGCCGGGATCCCGCTGTACGGCGACGCGGGCCCCTCGGGCGGCTACCGGCTGCTCGACGGCTACCGCACCCGGCTCACCGGGCTGACCCCCGAGGAGGCCGAGTCGCTGTTCCTGGCCGGGATGCCGGGACCCGCGGCGGAGCTCGGCCTCGGCTCGGTGGTGACGGCGGCCCGGCTCAAGCTCATGGCCGCGCTCCCGGCGGAGCTGCGGGACCGGGCCGGGCGGATCCGCGAGCGCTTCCACCTCGACGCCCCGAACTGGTACCACGACGCCGACGAGACCCCGTACCTGGCGGCCGTCGCCGACGCGGTGTGGAACCAGCGCCGCGCCGAGGTCCGCTACCGCCGGTGGAAGGCGCCCCAGGAGGTGGTGCGCGTGCTGGAGCCGTACGGGCTGGTGCTCAAGGCGGGCCGCTGGTACCTCGTCGCCCGCGCGGACGAGGGCGACGGGGGCAGGGCCGCGGGCGGCGGGGACGACGGCGGGCGCGGAGGCGTGCGCACCTACCGGGTCTCGCAGATCCTCGGCCTGCGGGTGCTGGCGGAGACCTTCGACCGCCCCGCCGGGTTCGACCTGGCCGCCCACTGGCGCGCCGCCCTGGAGGAGTTCGAGGCCCGGCTCGTCCAGGGCGAGGCCGTCGTCCGGCTCTCCCCCGCGGGCATGGAGCGCCTGCCCGACATGGCCCGCCCGGCCATGCTCCGCGCCGCCGAGGCCACCGCCGAACCCGACGGGCGACCCGGCTGGACGCGGATCACCGTCCCCACCGAGTCGCCCTCGCACACCCTGAGCGAGTTCCTGCGGTTCGGCACGGACCTGGAGGTCCTCTCCCCCGCCGGCCTGCGCGACCTCGTCTCGGAGACCGCCCGCTCCCTGGCCGCACTGTACGGCGAAGCACCCTCGGCCGCGGATCCGTGACGACCGCCCCGCTCCGCCGCGGCCCGCGCGGACCGGGAAATCCGTTGATCATCCTGCCGGGGGGGCCATATCGTGCGGACTCCCGCACCCCGAGGAAGGAACGACCGTATGGGCTCGATCGACGTGCGTCGCCTCACGCCCGAGGACTGGCGGACCTTCCGGGACATCCGGCTCGCCGCGCTCGCCGACGCGCCGGAGGCGTTCAGCTCCTCCCTCGCCAGGGAGCAGGCCTACGACGACGCCCGCTGGCAGGCCATGATGGCGCCCGAGCGGGGCCACCCCCGGGTGGAGCTGTGGGTCGTCGACGGCAACGACCGCGCGACGGGCCTCTACCGCCGGCTCGGCTTCGAGTTCACCGGCGAGGAGGAGCCCTGCGCCGACGACCCTCGCCTGCGCGATCGGCGCATGGCCCGTGCTCTGCCCGTCGTCTGATCCCCTCCGGTTCCCGCAGGCGCACGAAGCGTCTGGGGATACCCGTTGTCAGGGTATGCCTGACGCCATAGAGTCATGTCACGGCGTCAGGCATACCCTGACAAGGTCGATCGAGGAGGACTCCATGGCGGCTTCGGCCCCTGCCGGGCAGCAGGTGCACTGCTCTTTCTGTGCGAAGACGGACGCGGAGGTGAACAAGCTGATCGCCGGCCCCGGTGTGCACATCTGCGACGGATGCGTGCAGCTCTGCAACGACATCCTCGGCCAGGAGGCCGCGTCCCCGGCGGCCCCCGCGATCCCCTGGCCGGACACCATGACCGACGAGCAGATGCTCGACCACCTGCCTCGCGTCGCGGCGGTGAGCGCCCAGGTCGACGCCGACCTGCAGACCTGGGTCGGCCGACTGCGCGCCCGCGGCGTCACCTGGGCCCGGATCGGCGCGGCCCTCGGCATGACCCGGCAGTCCGCCTGGGAGAGGTTCTCCGGGGAGGAGTAGGCCGCGAGCCCCGGAGCCCGGCTGGGGCGGCCCGCCTCAGGCGGGAAAAGCGAGCACGACGGCGGTGACGGGCAAACGAGACCTCATGCAATCCGTACTCCGTGGAATCACGGCGGGTTCCGTACGCACACCATCGTGATTTCACCGGGGCAGCCGCCAGAGCGCGCTGACCGGCAGCGCCTTCAGCCTGGGACCGAAGCTCAAGGCTTGGTCACCCGTGTAGAGGACGACCCCGGCGGCGAACGCGTCACCCGCCTGGCGTTCGAGCAGGCGGAGGCCGCGGAAGTCCTCGCTCCTGACAGTGGCGCTCGCCTTGACCTCGACGCCGGCGATGCGCCCGTCTGCCTTCTCCAGCACCGCGTCGACCTCCACCTGGTCCTTGGTCCGGTAGTGGAAGAGCCGGATGTCGTCTTCGGCCCAGGTGAGCTGCCGCGACAGCTCCATCAGGACGAAGCCCTCCAGAAGCGGCCCGAAGAGGTCCCCACCCGTCGCCAGCCTGTTCTCGTCCAAGCCGAGAAGGTACGACGCGATCCCCGAGTCGACACACGCGACCTTCGGAGTCGCGACCACCCTGGTGGCCAGGTTGCTCGACCACGCGGGAACCCGCTTGATCAGGAAAACCTCCTCACAGAGATCCAGGTACCGCTGCACCGTTCTGGCCGAGACGCTCAGGTCCGAGGCCAGGTTCGCCGCGATCAGCAGCTGCCCTGTCCGGGCCGCCACCAACTGGAGCAGACGACGCAGGTCGGCGGGCTTCGAAATGTCAGAGAGATCCCGGATGTCCCGATCGATCAGCGTGCTCACATACGACGCGAGAAAACGCCGTCTGCGCCGGGGATCGGATCGTGCGACGGCTTCGGGAAACCCGCCCCGCGCAATGCGCAGGGACAGTGACCGCCTGCTGTCTCCGGGCAGCACCGGGAGCGGAGCGTCCGCCAGATGGAAAACGGCCTCGGCGAAGCCATCGACTCCATCCTCGATCTCCCCCTGGGAGAACGGCCAGAGCTCGATCGTCTCCATCCGCCCGGGCAGTGCGTCGGGGAGAGACTTCAGTCCGAGCACTCTCGCCGACCCGGTGAGCAGGTACCTGCCGGGGCGGGGATCGATGTCCACCTGATACTTGATCGGGAGAAGAAGCTCGGGAGCGTACTGGATCTCATCGATGACCAACAGTCCTGGATGCTCCACGAACGTGTTCGGGTCTTCCCGCGCGGCCTCAAGAATCTGCGGGCGATCCAGGCTTTTGGTGAGCGGGTTCTCCTGAGTGCCTGCAACGAGGGCCGTCAGGGTGCTCTTCCCAGATTGACGTGCACCATTGATCAGCACGACACGTGTATCGGAGAGAGCCTCGAGAACTCGCCCATGGGCTCTACGCTGAACCACCCTTCCGAGTGGTGTGACCGGCTCAGACATCCTCCCATCATGCCACTTCGTGTCCGATTGGACGCACCTTCCATGTCCGATCAGCCGCATGATCCGTGTCCGATTGGACGCACCTTCCATGTCCGATCAGCCGAACCGTCGGATTCCTGGTCTCTGCCCGATGCGCGAGACCACGATGATCAGTGCCGCAGCCGCTGGGCGACGACCTGGGAGAGATTCTCCGCGCGGAGCAAGCCGCCGGCCAGAGCTCACGGTCTCGATCCGGGGAGTCAGGCCCTTCTGGGCCGGGCGTGGCTCCCCGGATCACGGAGCCGGGTTCCGTTCAGCTCTTCGCGAGGTCGCCCAGGGGGATCGAGGAGTCGGCGAGGCGGTCGCGGCCGACGGGGGCGGCCGTGCGGATCAGGTCCTGGACCGGGGCGATGCCCTCGTCCCACCGGTTGACGTGCATGCCCGCCACGACCCGGTCCCCGGCCAGCCAGAAGGCGTGGAAGTCGCGGGCCTGCAGGTCGCCGCGGACGACCACCTCGTCGTACCCGCCCGGCGCGAACCAGCCGGTGAACTCCATTCCGACCTCGTACTGGTCGGTGTAGAAGTACGGCGGGCGGTCGTAGACGACCTGGAGGCCGAGCATGGACCTGGCCGCGGCCGGTCCGCCGTTGAGGGCGTTGGCCCAGTGCTCGACGCGGATGCGGGCGCCGTACAGCGGGTTGAGGGCGCGGGCCACGTCTCCGGCGGCGTAGACGTGCGGGTCGTCGGTGCGCAGGGCCGCGTCGACGAGGACGCCGTTCTCCACGGCCAGGCCCGCCTGCTCGGCGAGCCCGGTGTTCGGCCGCGCGCCGACGCCCACGACCACCGCGTCGGCGGGGATCTCGGTGCCGTCGTCCAGTGCGACCGCCCGGACCCGCCCGTCGCCGGAGAAGCCGGTCACGCCCCGGCCCAGCCGCAGGTCGACGCCGTGCTCCCGGTGGACGCCGGCGAAGAAGGCGCCCATCTCCGGACCGAGGGAGGCCTCCAGCGGCACCGGCCGCGGCTCGACGACGGTCACCTCGCAGCCGTACTCCCGCGCGGCGGCGGCCGTCTCCAGCCCGATCCATCCGGCTCCCACGACGACCACCCTGCCGCCGGCCCGGATCGCCTCCCGCAGCCGTTCGGAGTCGCCGACGGTGCGCAGACAGTGCACGCCGTCGAGGTCGGCGCCGGGCACGTCGAGGCGGCGCGGGGACGCGCCGGTGGCGAGCAGCAGCCGGTCGTAGCCGAGCCGCCGCCCGCCGTCCAGCTCGACCCGGCGGGCGCCCCGGTCCAGGGCCGTCACCCGGGTGCCGAGGACCGGCTCCACCTCGTGCTCGCCGTACCAGCCCTCGTCATGGACGTAGATCTTGTCCCGCTCCTCCTTGCCGAGCAGGTAGCCCTTGGAGAGCGGCGGCCGCTCGTAGGGCCGCTCGGCCTCGGCGCCGACCAGCGTGATCCCGCCGGTGAAGCCCTCCTCCCGCAGGGTCTGCGCGGCCTTCGCCCCGGCGAGGCCCGCTCCGACGATGACGAAGGTCTGCTCGGTGGCCATGGGAGTCCCCTCCATGCTCGGGTGGTGGTACGGCTCAGTATCAGGCGTCCGGGCGCCGGGCGGGGGCGTATCGGGCCGACAGCAGGGCCAGTGCGACCGCGGCGGCGAGGAGGCCGAGGTCCCGCAGGGCGACGTCGTAGAGACCGGGGCCGGTCACCAGGTTGACGATGATCCCGGTGAGCCAGCCCGCGACCAGCCAGCCGCCGAAGCGCGGCATCACCGCGACCGCGATCCCGGCGACGATCTCGATGACGCCGACGCCGTACATCGCCTGCTGGGCGGTGCCGGGGACGACGCCGTCGATCCAGGAGGCGAGGTAGACCGGCCAGTCGGCGAGCAGGCCGGTGAACTTGTCGAGGCCGAACGCGATCGGCGCCGCGGTGAAGACCGTGCGCAGCAGCAGGAAAGCCTGGCGGGCGGGGTCGGACGAATCTGTCCGGCCGGACGAACGGACGGCCGAGATGCCGGAGGCCATGGCACTTCTCCTTCTAAAAACAGGTTTCGCTTCAGTTAGAACGCTAGACCTCCCCTCTGATTTCGTCAACGGGAATTGGTTATAGACTGATCTGTATGGAAGAGCCCGGAGAGCGGCCGGAGGACCGGCACGGCAGGCACCGGACCGCGCAGATCGCCGCCGTCGCCGCGCTCGACGAGCCGACCCGCCGTCAGGTCTACGACCACGTCGCCGGACTGCCGGAGCCGGCCAGCCGCGACGAGGTCGCCGCATCCCTGGGCCTGCCCCGCACGACCGCCGCCTTCCATCTCGAACGCCTCGCCGGACAGGGCCTGCTCTCCGTGGTCTTCGAGCGGCGCACCGGCCGCAACGGCCCCGGCGCCGGACGCCCGGCCAAGCTGTACCGCCGCTCGCCCTGCGACGTCGCCGTCTCCCTGCCGGAGCGCCACTACGACCTGGCCGGACTGCTCCTGGCCGACGCCCTCACCGAGGCCGAGCACTCGGGGGGCTCACCGCGGGCCGCGCTGGAACGGCGCGCCCACCGGCTCGGCCGGGAGATCGCACAGGCCGCCCGCCCGGCCGCGGGCGGCGGGCGCGCCACCGGTCCAGGGGCCGAGGAGCCCCGGGGCACGGAGCGCGGGGACGCCGCAGGCGCCGGTGGCCGGGACAGCAGGGCCGCCGTACTGGAAACGCTGGAGGCCCACGGCTACGAGCCCTGCCCGGAAGGCGGCGACGTCGTCCTGCGCAACTGCCCCTTCCACCTGCTCGCGCAGGCGCACACCGAGCTCGTCTGCGGGATGAACCTCCGCCTGCTCGACGGGGTCCTGGAGGGCCTGGCCCCCACCGGGATGACCGCGCGCCTGGCCCCCGCCCCGGGCCTGTGCTGCGTACGGCTCCGGCCCGCCCCCTGACCGGGCCGCGCGGCTCGCCACCCCTCCACCGCGGCGGGGGCGGAACCCGGAAGGAGCGTATTTCATCACTTGTTGATTTAATGTCCGCCCGGACCTATCGTGGGGTTCAGGGAGGCACACCATGGACGCTCCACTGATCCTGAAGTTCGGCGAGATCACGGCGGACGCCCTGCCGCTCGTCGGAGGCAAGGCCGCCAACCTCGGCGTGCTCACGGCCGCCGGATTCCCCGTCCCCCCCGGGGTCTGCCTCACCACCGAGGCCTACCGCCGGGTCACCGAGCGCTCCGGGTCGCTGGAGGCGGTGTTCGACTCCCTGGACGTCACCCCCGCCGACGACACCGGAGCCCTCCGGGAGCTGGCCGCGACCGCCCGCAGGACCGTGCTCGCCGCACCGGTCCCGGACGACGTCGCCGAGGCCGTGCGGAACAGCGCGCACGGCCCGGTCGCGGTCCGCTCCTCGGCCACCGCGGAGGACCTGCCGCACGCCAGCTTCGCCGGGCAGCAGGACACCTACCTCCACGTCGTCGGCCCCGACGCCGTGCTGGACGCGGTCCGGCGCTGCTGGGCCTCGCTCTGGACCGACCGGGCGGTGGCCTACCGGGCCGCCAACGGCATCGGCCACCGCTCCGTGCGGCTGGCCGTGGTGATCCAGGAGATGGTCGAGGCCGAGGTCGCCGGGGTGATGTTCACCGCGAACCCGGTCACCGGGCGGCGGCGCGAGGCGGTGATCGACGCCGCCCCCGGGCTCGGCGAGGCCGTCGTCTCCGGCGCCGTCAACCCCGACCACTTCACGGTGGACATCGCGACCGGGCGGATCACCGGCCGGCGGCCGGGCGACAAGCGGCTGGCCGTACGGCCCCTGCCGGGCGGCGGGGTGGAGCACGTGGAGACCGGGGCGGACGGCGGGGCGGAGCACGCCTGCCTCACCGACGACCAGGTCAGGGCCCTGGCCGAGCTGGGCGGGCGGGTCGAGGACCACTACGGGGCGCCGCAGGACACCGAGTGGGCCGTCGACGGCGGAGGGACCCTCTGGCTCACGCAGTCGCGGCCGATCACCACCCTCTTCCCGATCCCCCGCCACTCCCCCGCCGGACCCGCCCCCGCCGGCACGCGGATCTACTTCTCCATCAGCGTCGCCCAGGGGGTCTTCCAGCCCTTCACCCCCATGGGCCAGCAGACCTTCCGGCTGCTCTCGGCGGCCGCGGGCGGGGTGCTCGGCTTCCCGGTGGCCGACCGGCTGGAGGGGGCGCCCGTCTTCTGCACGGCGGCCGGGCGGCTGTTCATCGACGTCACCGGGGTCATGCGGAGCCGGGCCGGGCGGGCGGTCGTCCCCCGGCTGCTGGACATGATGGAGGCCCGGTCGGCCGTGGTCCTGCGCGAGCTGATCCGCGACCCCGGGTTCGGCGTGACCCAGCCCTCCGTCCGCCCCGCCCTGCGCCGGGTCCTGCGGGTCGCGGCCCGCTACCGGGTGCCCGCGCGCCTCGCCCGGGCCCTGCTGAGCCCGGCCGCCGCGCACCGGAGCGCGGCACGGGTGGAGGCGGCGCTGCGCGCCCGGCTCGACTTCCCGCAGGACGTCACCGCGCTGGAGCGGCTCGACCGCGTCGAGCGCACGCTGGGCGACGAGGCGTTCCCGATCATCCCGGCGATCCTGCCGAGCGCGGTGGCCGGGCTCGCCATGTTCGGCCTGGCCCACCGCCTGCTGGGCGGCCGGGCCCGGCCCGGCGAGCTCTACACGGTCCTGCGCGGCCTGCCGCACAACGTGACCACCGAGATGGACCTGGCCCTGTGGCGCCTGGCCACCCGGATCCGCGAGGACGGGCAGGCCGCGTCCCTGCTGCTGACCGCCCCCGCCGCCGAGCTCGCCGCCCGCTTCCACGCGGGCTCGCTGCCCGCCGTCGTGGACGGGGGACTGCGGGAGTTCCTGGGGCTGTACGGCGTGCGCGCGGTCGCCGAGATCGACCTGGGGGTGCCCCGCTGGGCGGAGGACCCGGCGCACGTCATCGGGGTGCTCGCCAACTACCTGCGGCTGGACGACCCGGCCCTGGCCCCGGACGCGGCGTTCGCCAGGGGGGCCGCCGAGGCGGCCCGCATGATCGAGACGCTGGCGGCCCGCGCGGGCGGCCTGCGCGGCCGGACGGTCCGCTTCGCGCTCCGCCGGGTCCGCGCCCTGGCGGGCCTGCGCGAACTGCCCAAGTTCCTCATCGTGACGACGTTCGCCGCGATGCGGTCGGAGCTGCGGGCCGTCGGCGCGGAGCTGGCGGGCAGAGGCGTCCTCGACGCCCCCGACGACGTCTTCTTCCTCACGCTGAAGGAGGTCCGCGCCGCGCTCACCGCGGATCCCGGCCCGGACCGGCCCGCACCGCGCGCGCTCGTCGCCGGGCGGCGGGAGGAGGCCGCCCGCGAGCGGCGCCGCAGGCACATCCCGCGCGTCATCCTGTCGGACGGCACCGAACCCGAGGCGGTCACCGCCCCCGGCGCGGCGGCGGACGGCGCGCTGACCGGCACCCCGGCCTCGGCGGGGACGGTGACCGGCCGCGCCCGGGTGGTGCTCGACCCGGCCGGGGCGCACCTCGAACCCGGCGAGATCCTGGTCTGCCCGTCCACCGACCCCGGCTGGACCCCGCTCTTCCTGACCGCGGGCGGCCTGGTGATGGAGATGGGCGGGGCCAACTCGCACGGCGCGGTGGTCGCCCGCGAGTACGGCATCCCGGCGGTCGTCGGCGTCGCCCGCGCGACCGAGCGCGTCGCCACCGGCCAGGCGATCACCGTGGACGGCGCCTCCGGCACGGTCTCCCCGGCCTCGCCCCTCCCCGAGCCGGTGGACGGGTAGCCCGCGGCTCCCGGCGGGCGGCCGGGCGACCTCCGTACCGCCCGCCGGGAGCCGGAGGATACGGCCGGGAGGATATGGAGAGCCAAAGGATCACTTAAGGCGCTGTTAAGTCCGGCTCTGCCAGCATTTCCGGCCGTACGGGTTTCCCATCCGCGGCCGGTCGTGCCGCACAGAGGAGTGATCGAGTGTCGAGACAGCGCATCCTGGCGTCCCTCGCGGGCGTGGCGGCCGCGGGCGCGCTCACGGTCGTCATGCCGGCGTCCCCCGCCGCCGCCGCGGCGGACTGCGCGGCGGCATGGAGCTCCTCGAAGGTGTACACCGGCGGCATGACGGCCTCCTACAAGGGACGCAACTGGTCCGCCAAGTGGTGGACCCAGAACGAGACCCCGGGTGTCACCACCTCCGGCGTCTGGGCGGACAAGGGCGCCTGCGGCGGCGGCACGACCACCCCGGCCCCGTCCCCGTCCTCCGCCCCGAGCTGCAACCACCCGGCCTGGGCGGCCGGCAGGGCCTACAAGACGGGCGACGTCGTCCGGTACACCGACGGCAGGTACTACCGGGCCGAGCACGACAACCCGGGCTACGACCCGGTCATCAGCACCTGGTACTGGGAGCCGTACGCCTGCAGCGGCGGCTCCACGCCCACCCCCACGCCGACCGGTCCCTCCACCCCCTCGGGCTTCGTGGTCAGCGAGGCGCAGTTCAACCAGATGTTCCCGAACCGGAACCCCTTCTACACCTACAAGGGGCTGACCGCGGCGCTCGGCGCCTACCCCGGCTTCGCCAAGACCGGCACCGACACGGTCAGGAAGCAGGAGGCCGCCGCCTTCCTGGCCAACGTCAACCACGAGACCGGCGGCCTGGTCCACGTGGTGGAGCAGAACACCGCGAACTACTCGCACTACTGCGACCGCAGCCAGTCCTACGGCTGCCCGGCCGGCCAGTCGGCCTACTACGGACGCGGCCCGATCCAGCTGAGCTGGAACTTCAACTACAAGGCGGCCGGCGACGCGCTCGGCATCAACCTGCTCAGCAACCCCAACCTGGTGCAGACCGACTCGGCGGTGGCCTGGAAGACCGCCCTGTGGTACTGGAACACCCAGAACGGCCCCGGCACCATGACCCCGCACAACGCCATGGTCAACGGCCGCGGCTTCGGCGAGACCATCCGCAGCATCAACGGCAGCCTGGAGTGCGGCGGCCGCAACCCCGCCCAGGTGCAGAGCCGGGTGAACTCCTACCAGAGGTTCACCCAGATCCTGGGCACCACCCCGGGCTCCAACCTGACCTGCTGACACCTCCCCCTCTCAGCACGGGTTCCCGGGCATGGCGGAAGGGCGCGGACCACCGGTCCGCGCCCTTCCCGTACGGCGGGGCACCGGCTCAGACGCGCGGGACCACGTGCCCGAAGCGGAAGAGCCGGGCCGGGTCGTACAGCTCCTTCAGCTCCGCCAGCTTGCGCAGCACCGGCTCCGGCCAGGCGCGGGAGAGCTGCTCCGGGGCGAGCGCCCCGCCCTGGAAGTTGAGCAGCGAGCCCCCGGTCGCCCAGGGGGCGACGGCGTCGATCACCGCCTGGGCGCAGCCCGGGACGACGGCCTCCAGCAGCTCGGGGACGGGCGCCCCGATGACCAGCAGCGAGAAGGCGGCGCCGCGCCCGCCGACGGCGTTGGGCTCCTTGGGCTCGCGGGCCAGCGCCCCGCCGAGCTGCCGCAGCTCCAGGATCGCGAGCGGGACGTCCGCGGCGGGACCGGCCGCCGCCAGCAGCGCGTCCACCGCCTCCTCGGGCAGCTCCCGCAGGAGGGCGCCGCGCTCGTAGGTCGGCATCGGATCCACCGGGTCGCTGTGCACGGAGTCGAGCGCGGTGTACGGCATGCGCCCGACACCGCCGAACACCGGCTCGGCCACGGCGCGCATGGGGGCCAGCAGCGCCTCGGCCGCCCGGTCCTCGCCCAGGAAGGCGAAGCGGAGGTGGACGACCAGGCGGCCGCGGAGCGGTTCCGGGAGCTCGGGCAGCGGGGGCAGGCGCAGGATCGCCACCGAGGTGGTGGCGGCCTCCGGCAGCGTTCCGGCCCACTCCCGGTAGGCGTGCAGGACCCGGGAGGCGTCCTCGGCGGCGTAGTAGAGGCCGCCGCCGTACAGGGAGGTCACCGGGAAGAGGTCGACGGTCATCGAGGTGACCACGCCGAAACTGCCCTTGCCCCCGCGCAGCGCCCAGAACAGGTCGGGCTCGCGACCGGAGTCGGCGGTGCGGAGGGTGCCGTCCGCCGTCACGAGAGTGATCTCCCGGACGTGGTCGGCGGCGAAGCCGAAGGTCCGCGCGATCGGGCCGATCCCGCCGCCCAGCGTGTAGCCCACCGCGCCGACCCCGGAGGACGAGCCGCTGAGCGGGGCCAGGCCGTGCGGGGCCGCGGCCTCGACGACCTCGGCCCAGGTGCAGCCCGCGCCGATCACGGCGCTGCGCGCGGACGGGTCGACGCCGACCCCGCGCATCCGCGAGGTGGTGATCAGCAGCGCCCCGTCCGCCGCCTGGACCGCGCCGTGGCCGGTGGCCTGGACGGCGACCGGCAGCGAGCGTGCGGCGGCGAAGCGGACCGCGGCCGCCACGTCCTCGGCGCCGGTCGCGCCGACGACGAGCGCGGGACGGTGCCGGACGGCGAGGTTGAACCCGGCCGTCTCCTCCTCGAAGCCGTCCTGGCCCGGCGTGAGCACGGGCCCGGAGACCTGCTCGCGCAGCGTCGCGAGCTCCGCGTCGGCAAGGGCGGCGGTCGGGTGGGTGGTCATGGATCTTCTCCTGGTGGTGAGGGCGGTCGGGCCGGTTGCCGCCGGACACGACCGGGTCCGGCCCTCCAGTTCTCGCACCTCCCGCTAGGAGGCCGCTGGGCCGCCGGCTGGGGGCCGGCCTGGGAACGGCCTGGGGACGGCTTGGAACCGGCTGGACGGCGGCCCAGCGCGCCCCGGCCCCGCCAGGGCGGCACGGCGGGCCCGGCACGCCGGCGCGCGGCGGTTCCCCCGCGACGCGGTCCCGTGACGCGCCCTCCTAGCCGGGTCCTAGCGGCTTCCTAGAAGACCGGCCGATGCTGCGGGCATGCCGTCGCCACCCGAGTCCGGTCTCCCCACCACCCTGCTGCTGCGCGAGGTTCCGGCGCACGCGGGCACGGCGGGTACGGAGCTGCTCGCCCCAGCGCTCGCCGGGGCGCTCAGGGAGACGCCGGCCGCCCGCTGCCGCATGTACGTGCTGGCCGACCTGGCGGGCCCGGCCGCCGCTCCGCCCGCGGCCGCCGTCCTGGTCGAGACGGAGTCCGCCGCCCGCCGGGCCCGTCTGCGCGCGCTCGCCGTGGCCCCGCCGTACCGGCGCAGGGGCTTCGGCCGGCGGCTGCTGGCGGACCTGCTGACCGAACTGCGCGCCGACGGGGTACGGCGGGTGCACTATCGCGAGGACGCCGAGGACTGCGGCGTGTCCGCGCTGCTCCGCTCGGCCGGTTTCACCTGCGAGGAAGGGGGTCCGGGCGGCCCGAGGCAGCCCGGAGCACCGAATCCTCACGAATTGAGGGAGACCGGGGGACTTGAGGTGACATATCAGTACGATGAGGCCGAGACCGGGCCTCTCGCGATCGTCTGGCTCGTGCGGGAACTGTGATGCGAACGGCGGTCTATGGCATGCGAGCCCCAGCAGGTCGGACGGGCGGACCCGCGGACGGGACCGCAGGCGGCACCGCGAGCGGGACGGCCGGCGGAGCGGGGGACCTGCTGGACTTCCGGATCCTGGGGCCGCTGGAGGTCGTGGACGCCTCGGGGACGGCTCTCGACATCGGGTCCCGCAAGCAGCGGGCCGTGCTGGCGCTCCTGCTGCTGAACGCCCCGCACGTCCTCCCCCTCGACCGGCTGATCGGCCGGCTGTGGGCGGACGAGCCCCCGTCCAGCGCCACGGGAACGCTCCAGGCCTACATCTCCCAGCTCCGCAGGGTCCTCGAACCGCGGCGCAGCCCGCGCTCCCCCGCCCGGCTCCTGCGCACCCGCGAGCCCGGCTACCTGCTGGACGTCTCCACCGGCCAGGTGGACGCCGGCCGCTTCGCCGCAGCCGCCGAGACGGCGCGCGCCGCGCTGTCCGGCGGCAGGCCGGAGGAGGTCGAGCGCGTCCTGGAACCCGTCCTGCGGGAGTGGCGCGGAGAGCCGCTCGCCGACTTCCCGGACGAGCCCTTCGCACGGCCGACCGCCGCCCGGCTCATCGAGACCCGGATGTCGGCGCTGTCGGTCCGCGCGGAGTCCTGGCTCGCCATGGGGCGCAACGCCGAGACGGCCGTCGAGGCCGAGCGCCTGCTCGGCCTCGACCCCTACCGCGAAGGGCTGTGGGCCCTGCTGATGCGCGCCCTGTACCGGGACCGCAGGCAGGCGGAGGCGCTGGCCGCCTACCAGCGCTGCCGCACGCTCCTCGGTGACGAGCTCGGACTGGACCCCAGCCCGGAGCTGCGGCGGCTGGAGCGGGCCGTCCTCGACCAGGACGAGGCCCTCGACGGCCCCGGCGGCCCCTGGCCGCCCGTGTCCGCCACCCTCGCGGAGCCGGCCGGGCCCGCCGCGACCGGCCTCCTGCCGGCGGCCCCGCCGCCCCTCCCGCCCGCGGTGCCGGCCGCCGCTCCGGGGCCGGCCCCGATCCCCCCGGCGGGACCGGCGGCCGGCGGAACGCGCGGCGTCCCGGCTCCGTCCTCCGGGCCGGGGAGCGCGGGGAGCACGGGGATCCTGCCCCGGCTCGTCGGCAGGGAGCCCCACCTGCGCCGGATCGCCGAGCGCCTGTCGGAGACGGGACGCGGCATGGGCGGGGTGTTCGTGGTGGGCGGCGAGTCCGGCATCGGCAAGACCCGGCTGGCCGAGGCCGCCGCGGAGCTGGCCGGCGGGCTCGGCCTCACCGTGGTGTGGAGCCGGTGCGCCGAGAGCAGCGGGGCGCCGGCGTTCTGGCCGTGGATCCAGGTCCTGCAGGAGCTGGACGAGGGGGACGGCTGCGAGCTGGGCGCGGTGCTCCACCGGCTGACCTGCGACGACCCGGGGGAGGCCGCCGACCCCGACACCGCGCGTTTCCTGCTCTACGACGCCGCCGCCAAGGCCCTGTCCCGGCGCGCGGCGCAGACGCCCGTGCTGGTGCTCATGGAGGACGTCCACTGGGCGGACGCCGCCTCGCTGAAACTGCTGACCTTTCTCGGCGGCGACCTGCACCGGGTTCCGCTGCTGGTGCTGGCCACCGTACGCCAGGAGTCCGCCGAGGCGCGGCCGGCGCTGACCGCCGCGCTGGGTGAGCTGACCCGGCAGCGGGGCACCGAGCGGATGACCGTCACCGCCTTCACTCCCGAGCAGATCGCGGACTACCTGGGCGAGGCCGGCTCCGTCCCCGCCCGTCCGCCGGGTGCCTCCGGCCCGGTCCGGGCGCCGCACGGGCCGTACGGCGCGGACCCGGCTCTCGTCCACGCGCTGCACGACCGGACCGGCGGGAACCCGTTCTTCCTGGGCGAGCTCCTCCGGCTGCTGGCCAGCGTGCGCTCCCTGGACCAGGTGGCCGCCGAGGACGTGGCCTCGCTCGCCGTGCCCGACGGGGTGCGCGACGTCATCACCCAGCGGGTGTCGCGGCTGCCGGAGGACTCCCAGGCCCTGCTGCGGGCCGCCGCGGTGATCGGCCGGGACGTCGACGCGGACGTGCTGGAGGCCGCCTCGGGGATCGGCGGCGCGCGGATGATGATGCTGCTGGAGCCCGCCGTGGCGACGGGCCTGCTCACCGAGGTGGACGGCGGCTGGGACTACCGCTTCTCGCACGCCCTGGTGCGGGAGACCCTGTACGCCGGGCTGAGCCGGCTGCAGCGGGCTCAGCTCCACGGGCGGGTGGGCGAGGCGATCGAGAACCTCTCCCGGGGGGACGTGACCACGCGGCTGCCGGTGCTGGCCCACCACTTCGGCATGGCCGCCCGGGTCGGCCGCTCGGCCAAGGCCGGCTCGTACGCGGCACGGGCGGCGGTGCAGGCCGCGAGCCATCTCGCCTACGACGAGGCGGTCGCGCTCTGGGAGCAGGCGCTCGCCGTCCTCGACCCCGCCGCGCCGGACTCGGCCTCGGCCCGCTGCGCGCTGCTCATCGAGCTCGGCCGGGCCCGGCGGGTGACGGGTGACGTGATCGGGGCGCGGGCCGCGCTGGACGAGGCGGTGACGCTGGCCACCCGGCTGGGGGACGACGCGGCCGT
Source organism: Thiemannella venezuelensis (assembly GCF_014203605.1). Lineage (GTDB taxonomy): Bacteria > Actinomycetota > Actinomycetes > Streptosporangiales > Streptosporangiaceae > Planomonospora_A > Planomonospora_A venezuelensis. The sequence continues at coordinate 30,348 of NZ_JACHJJ010000019.1, forward strand.
GACCGAGGCGGCGACCGTCTTCGGCGGGGTGACGCTCTGGAACTGGCGCTCCTACGGGGTCGTGGACCAGCGCATGGTGGGCGTGCTGGAGGACCAGCTCGCCCGGCAGGCACCGGGCCGGGAGCACCGGCGCGCGGAGCTGCTCGGCACGCTCGGCGTGGAGCTGTACTACGGGGAGCGCCGCGAGGAGGGGCGGCGGCACGCCGCGGAGGCCGTCGCGCTGGCACGGCGTTCCGGCGACCCCCGGTTGCTGGCCCGGACCCTGAACAACTTCGTCATCGCGACCTGGACCCCCGAGGACGAGGCGGAGCACTTCCAGGCCGCCGAGGAGATCCTGACGCTGCCGGAGCTGCCCCGCGTGGCCGAGATCATCGCCCGCCTGCACCGCATGCCGCGGCTCCTCACCTCCGGCATGCTCGCCGAGTACGACGCCGACCTCGCCCGCTGCCTGCGGATGACCTCCGAGGTGCGGATGCCGGAGATCGAGACGCAGGTGACCTACGCGGCGACGGGGCGGGCGATGCTCGGCGGCGACTGGGACGAGGTCGACCGGCTCTCCGCGATCGCCTCCGACAGCTACCGCCGCACCAGCCTGTGGGGGCCCGACACCCTCAAGCTGCTCTGCGCGGCCGTCTCCTGCTGGGCCCGGGGACGGCCACCGGGCGAGCTGCTGCCCCGGCTGGCCGAGGCGGGCGAGGACGACTCCAACCTCCTGCTGCGCCCCACCGCCGTGCTGGCCGCGGTCGAGGCCGGGGACGAGGCTCTCGCGCACCGGCTGGTCGACCGCTGGGGCACCGCCGCTGAGCGGGACTGGACGTGGCGGTTCGTCGTCTGGCAGTGGGGGCTGGTCTCCGCCCGGATCGGCCGTCCCGACCCGCACGGCCTGCTCGCGGAGCTGACGCCGATCGCCTCGCAGCTGGTGACCCTGGGCACCGGCTGCATCTCGTGGGGGGCTCTGGACGACACCGTGGCGCTGCTGCTGCGCCGGACGGGGCGGGCCGGGGAGGCCCTCGCCCACGCGGAGCGGGCCCTGGAGACCCACCGCCGCCTGGGCCTGGGGCACCTGGAACGGCGCAGCGCCGCCCTCGTACGGGAGCTGCGGGAGGGCTGACACCCGCCGGCGCCATGGGCGGGATCGCTCAGGTCACCGCAGCGGGGCGCGCTCCGGCCCGCGGCGGGAGCGCTGGGGCGCCTGGTAGGCCCACTGCCACAGCAGCTCCAGCGGCCCCCGGTCGAAGCGGCGCAGCCAGAGCGAGGCCAGCGTCATGAACAGCAGGCAGACGCCCGCCCAGGCGACCGGCACCCACCACGGCCGCAGGCCGTCCAGGCGCGCGGCCAGCCCGAGGCCCCAGCCGTAGCAGAGCGCGGCCCCCACCAGGTTCTGGAAGACGTAGCAGCTCAACGCGGTCCGGCCGACGGCCGTCAGACCCCGCCGCACCGGGCCGGGGGCGCCGCTCACCCGGTGGGCGAGGGTGGCGACCAGGCCGAGCAGTCCCAGCGCCACCAGCGGCGGCAGCAGGTAGCGGTCCACCAGGAACCAGTCCTCCCCCGCGTAGGAGGTCAGCAGGTTCAGCGGGACGCCTGCGCCGAGCCCGACGATCATGATTTTGCGCCGCAGCGCGGCGCCCCGCTCGGAGCGTTCGAACACTCCGGCCCGCATCAGCCGCGAGCCCAGCAGGAACAGCACGATGCCCAGCGGGACGATGAACACCGCCTCCAGCCGGTAGAGGACGAACAGCTCGGCCCGGGCGGCGACCTGCTCGGCGTAGCTTCCGGCGCTGAACAGCGTGTCCTCCCCGGAGGCCGGTCCGGCGGCCGTGTCCCTACCTGCCGACAGGGCGGCGGTGAGCAGGCCGATCACCACCGCGAACACCACGCCCACGCCGATGATCCAGGCACGGACCACCCGGTCGCTCCGGCCGATCAGACAGGCGACGATCATCGAAGTGACCGCGTAGCCCATCAGCACGTCGAACTCGAAGATCAGGAAGTAGTGGATCAGGCCCTCGGCGAACAGCAGCGCCGCCCGCCACAGGTACCAGCCCGGCCAGGGCGCGCCCCGCCTCCGCGCCGAGCGGTACTGCAGTTCCAGGCCGACCCCGAACAGCAGGGTGAGCAGGGCCAGGAACTTGCCGTTGGTCAGGAACCTCAGGAAGGTCTCCACGGCACCGGGCTGCGCCAGCGCGTCGAGGACGCCCGCAGGGCCGCCGGGGTCGGTGAAAATCCAGATGTTGGTGCCCAGCGTGCCCATGATGGCCACTCCCCTGAGCACGTCGAGCACGTCGATGCGTTGGTTCGTCACCTACCCCACGATTGCGCCCGGATCGGCAGGGGACATCCTCGTCCGGTGCCGACCCGGCCGTACATCGATGGATGTACGGCCCTCGACTTCGGTCGCACCGGACGGCACCGGCGCGCGTCACGGCCACGGATCACGGCCACGGATCACTGTGCCGGATCACGGTGCCGGATCACGGTGGACGACGTCCCCGCCCGGCAGGCCGTCAGCCGCCGGCCGGAGCCGCGCCCGCGTCGCGGGACGGTCCGCGGAGGTGCTCGCCGAGGAAGGCGGTGACGGCCTCGACGGCCTGGGTGACGTACGGCTCGGCGTCGTAGAGGTCGATGTGCAGCCGGGCGTCCAGCCAGAGGAGCTTCTTGGGCTCGTCCATGCGCTTGTAGGCCTCCTCCGCGCCCTCCGGCGAGCAGAAGCGGTCGACGACGCCGTGCACGATCAACCCCGGTTTGGGTGACAGGAAGTCGGCGCCGGTCATGTTGTCGACCGTGACCAGCTCGCGCAGGGAGGCCCGGGTGACCTCGTTGCGCCAGTGCGGCGAGGCGCTCCGGGAGGTGCCGTAGTAGGCGAACGGCTCGTCGCCGGGCATCGCCGCCTCCCCCTCCTCCGCCACGACCGGCATGTACTCGACCGGTCCCCCGAGGTCCTGGCGCTCCAGGACCTCGGTGAAGGAGGCCAGCGCACCCTGGTAGCCGGCCGGGGACATCCCGGCGCGCATGGCGTAGGGGTTGTTGTAGGCCCCGGCGATGCCGGCGAAGGCCTTCACCCGCGGGTCGAACGCGGCGAAGCGCAGCGCGTAGCCCCCGCCCAGGCAGATGCCGACCGCGCCGATCCGGTCTCCGTCCACCTCCGGCCGGGCACGCAGCAGCGAGACCGCGGCCCGCAGGTCCTGGAGCTTGCCCTGCGGGTCCTCGTGCCGGCGCGGCTGCCCGCCGGACTCGCCCCAGTTGCGGTGGTCGAAGGCCAGTGTCGCGTATCCGGCCTCGGCCAGCCGCGCGCCGTACACCCCGGCCACCTGGTCGCGGGTGCCGGTGAACGGTCCGGTGAGGACCAGCGCCGGGTGCGGCCCCGGCCCTGCGGGGACGCGCAGGTCGCCGACGAGCGTGATCCCGTCGGCGGCGAACTCAACTCTCTCGATCATGTCCTCCAGTCTGTACGGCCCGCGCCTCCGGAGCCAGCCGGGAAACGCCCGCCGTGGACGACGCCGGGCGCCCGCCTGCGGGCGACGGCGGGCGGCCCGGGGCCCGCCCGCGGACGACGCGGGCCCCGGCCGTACAGGACGCTCCTAGGAGTCGAACCCGAGACCCATCCGGTCCAGGGTCCGCAGCCACAGGTTGCGGCGGCCCTGGTTGAGGTCGGCCCGGGCGATCGACCAGCGGGTCATCTGGATCCCCGCCGAGCGGACCGGCTCGGGCGGGAAGGGGATCGGCTTCTCCTTCACCATCCGCAGTTCGGTCCGCTCGGTCCGCTCCCCGCTCAGCAGGTCGAGCATGACGTTCGCCCCGAACCTGGTCGCCCCGACGCCCATGCCGGTGTAGCCGACGGCGTAGGCCAGGCGCCCGCCGTGCGACTGCCCGTAGAAGGCGCTGAAGCGGCTGCAGGTGTCGATGATCCCGCCCCACCGGTGGGTGAAGCGCAGGCCCGACAGCTGGGGGAACGTCTCGAAGAAGTGCCCGGCCAGCTTGACGAAGGTCTCGTCGCGCTGCTCGTACTCCGGCCTGATCTTCCCGCCGTTGTAGTAGACCGCGTCGTAGCCGCCCCACAGGATGCGGTTGTCGGCGGTCAGCCGGTAGTAGTGGAACTGGTTGGCCGAGTCGCCGACGCCCTGCCGGTTGTGCCAGCCGACCGAGGCCAGTTGCCCGGCCGAGAGCGGCTCGGTCATCAGCGCGTAGTCGTAGACCGGCACCAGGAAGTGCTTCAGCCGCCGCAGCAGGGGCTGGAACACGCCGGTGCCGAGGGCGACCCTGGCGGCCTTCACCGTGCCGTACGGGGTGATCAGGTCCAGGCCCGCGAGGTCGTCCTTGACGGACCGGACCGGCGTGCGCTCGTGGATGCGCACGCCCGCCTCCAGGCAGGCGCGCCTCAGTCCCCACGCCAGCCGGGCGGGGTCGAGCATGGCGCAGCCGTCACGCTCCCACATCCCTCCGGCGTAGGTGGGCGAGTTCACCTCCGCCCGTACCTGGTCCCGGTCCATCACATCGAACCGCACGCCCAGCTCGCGGGCGACCTGCGCGCTCTCGTGCATCTCCTCGAGCTGCCACGGCGCGGTCGCGACGTGCAGCTCACCGGTGCGCTCGTAACCGCAGTCGATGCCGTAGCGGGCGACGGTCTCGCCGATCTCGTCGAGGTTGCGCAGACCCATGTGCTCAAGGGTCATGATCTCCTCTGGCCAGCGCTCCAGCCCGTTGGCGATGCCGTGGGTGAGGGTCGCCATCGCGAAGCCGCCGTTGCGGCCGGAGGCCGCCCAGCCGATCCTGCGTCCTTCGAGCAGGACCACGTCCAGCGACGGGTCGCGCTCCTTGGCCATCAGGGCCGTCCACAGCCCCGAGAAGCCTCCGCCGACCACCGCGAGGTCGGCCGTGGTGTTTCCGAAGAGCCGCGGCTGCGGCTCCGGGTTCGCCGGACTGTCGAGCCAGTACGGCTTGCGCTCCGCATCAGTCAGTGCCTTCAGCGGATCCACAATCTCACTTCCCAACGTGAGTCTTGAAAAAAGGTTGTTTGATTGCTCGATCAGTCAGTTGATCGGGCGCGGGTTCCCCCCGCCTGATTCCGATCTCGCCTCCCTGTTCCTTGCCGCGTTCCCTGTCCGGGCGGTATGACGGAGCCCCGCGCCGCGCGGCGCGGGGCTCCGGAGTCCTCAGGTGCGGCGCCGGCTCGCGATCGCGTTGGCGACCGCGATCGCGACCCCGATGCCGAAGATGAGCGTGCCCATCACGTTGACCTGCGGCGGGATGCCCACCTTGACCGAGCCGATGATCCACAGCGGGAACGTCAGCTCGTTGCCGTTGACGAAGCTCGTCACGACGTAGTCGTCGATGGACAGCGCGAAGGCCAGCATGGCCCCGGCGAGCACACCGGGCATGATCGCCGGCAGGGTGACCAGGCGGAACGTGGTCCACGTGCCCGCCCCCAGGTCCCTGGCCGCCTCCTCGAGGGAGGGGTCGAGCCCGACCACCCGGGCGCGCACCGTCACCACCACGAAGGAGAGCGAGAACAGCACGTGCGCGATGGTGATCGTGGCCAGGCCCCTCGGGGTGTTCCCCGAGACGAACAGCGACAGCAGCGAGGCCCCCATGACCAGTTCGGGCGTCGAGATCGCCGCGAAGACGAGGAAGTTGCTCAGCCCCTTGCCGCGGAAGCGGTGGCGTCCCAGGGCCAGGCCCAGAGCGGTGCCGATCACGGTGGTCAGCACCGTGCTGACGACCGCGACCTGCAGGGAGTTGACCAGCGCCTCGGTGAGGGAGCCGTCCGCGAACAGCTCCCGGTACCAGCGGAGCGTGAACCCCTGCCACGAGGTGTTGGACTTGCTCTTCTTGTCGTTGAAGCCGAACATGATCATCACGAGGATCGGCGCGGTGAGCCACGCGATGATCAGCCAGGTGTAGCCGTGCAGGAGCCGGTCGCCGAGCTTGCCTCTCATCGGGCCGCCGCCTCCAGCACGTTCTCGGTGCCGAGCGACCGGGCGTAGACGAAGATGCCCACCAGCAGCACCGCCATCAGCGTGAACGACAGCGCCGACGCGGTCGGGTAGTCGTTGTTGGTCATGTACTCGGTCTGGATGATGTTGCCGATCATCGTGTTCCCGGTGCCGCCGAGCACCCGGGCGTTGACCGGGTCGGCCGTGGCCGGCACGAAGGTCATCAGCACGCCCGCGAAGACGCCCGGCAGCGAGAGCGGGAGCACCACCCTGCGGAAGGCCGCCCACCGCGAGGCGTACAGGTCGTAGGCGGCCTCGATCACCCGCGGGTCCACCCGCTCCAGCGCCACGTAGATCGGCAGCACCATGAACGGCAGGAAGTTGTAGACCAGGCCGCCGATCACCGCCACGTCCGTGGCCAGCACGTGGAAGTCACCGGGCAGCAGGCCCGCCGACTTCAGCGGCCCGAACAGGATGCCGTCGTCGGCGAGGATGAAGCCCCAGGAGATCGTGCGCAGCACGAACGAGACGAAGAACGGCAGCAGCAGGAGGAACAGGTACACCGACTTGTTCCTGCCGCCCTTGAAGGCGATCCAGTAGGCCACCGGGTAGGCCAGCAGCAGCATGACCACCGTGGCCGTGCCGCCGTAGATCAGCGACCTGACCAGTTGCGTGTGGTACTGCCCGATGGCGTCGGCGTAGTTGGACACGCTGAAGGTCTGCTGGAACCCCTCCAGGAGGTTGCCGGTCGTCAGCGAGACCGAGGCCATGGCGGCGATCGGGACCACGAAGAAGATCGCGAACCAGATCCAGGCCGGCAGGGCCAGCAGGTACGGCGCGGCGGCCGCTTTGGCTCTTCTCATCCGCTAGCCCTGGGTGACGGCCTGGAACATGCCCTCGAAGGCCTCCTGGTCGGCCGGCTGGGCGGGCGAGATGTAACCGTGCAGCTTGGCGTAGTCGGCCTCGGTCGGGAAGACCAGCGGGCTGCCGACCATCGCCTCGAGGGCCTCCTTGTCCTCGCCCTTCAGTCCCGCGGCCTTGGTCGACAGGAGGTCCTTCACGGCGGGCACCGGCGTGACGAACTGGATGTACTCCGTGAGCTCGGCGGCGATCTCCGGCTTGTAGAGGTAGTCCATCAGCATGAGCGCGTCGACCGGGTTGGCCGCGCCCTTGGGGATCATCATGTTGTCGGTCCAGATGGTGCCGCCCTCCTCGGGCACCGCGAACGCGACCGGCTCCCCGGCGAGCTGCCGCTGGAAGACGTCGCCCGACCAGCCCATGGTCAGCCACACGTCGCCCTTGGAGACGGCGTCGATGTAGTCCTGGTCGTAGTACTTGCGGACGATGCCGCCGTCGCGCTGCTCCTTGAGCTTGGCGGCGGCCTTCTCCCAGTCGGCCCTGGTGGACTTCTCCGGGTCGATGCCGAGCGCGAACAGGCCGAAGTTGGCGATCTCCTGGGAGTCGGCCATCATGCCGACCTTGCCCTTGTACTTGGGGTCGAACAGGGCCTGGATGCTGGTGATCGGCTCCTTGACGTACTTGGTGTTGTACGCGATGCCGGTCAGTCCGGAGGTGTAGGGGATGGAGTAGGTGTTGTTCGGGTCGTAGGCCGGGTTCTTGTACTTCGGCGCGGCGTTGGCGGCGAAGTTCGGCAGCTGCTTGTGGTCCAGCGCGACCAGGTAGCCCAGGGCCTGCATGCGGGCGAACTGCGTGCCGTTGGTCATCACGATGATGTCGTAGCCCAGCGACTGCCCGGCCCGCAGCTGCGGCTCGGACTTGCCGAAGAACGACGCGTTCTCCTCGATGACCTCGAGATACTCGAACGCGGTACCGGTCTCCTGCTGGAACTTCTTCAGCGGGCCGCGGTCCTCGGGCATGTACTCCGGCCAGTTGGCGAAGACGACCTTGCCGTTCTTCTGCTTTCCGGCCCAGAAGTCGGCGACCTCCGACGGCTTGGGCGCGGCCTTCTTCTGACCCTGGACCCCGCAGGCGCTCAGGGCGAGCCCGGCGGCGGTGAGCCCGGCGAGGCGGAACACGTCACGGCGGCTGGCGACGCGGTTGCGCGTCATACCGCGGAGGAACGCGGGATCGATGAAGGGGGAGTTGTGCGGGGTGCTCATCGGGGGAGGTCAACTTCCAATCGCGTAGGAGTGCTGCGGCTGCCAGGACAACCACACCGAGTCACCGCGCTCGGCGGTGGTGCTGCTGTCATGGGCGTTCTGCTGGAAGACGGTCACCTCGGTGCCGCCGGGCAGCCCGACCACGTAGCTGTTGTAGGTGCCCAGGTAGACCACCTCGGAGACGGTGCCGCGCACCGCGCTTACCTCCCCCGCGGGTTCCTCGGTGGAAATGACGATCTTCTCGGGACGGACGGTGACCACGATCCGGTCCCCCACCCGGTGCGCGCCGTCCGCCACCAGGACCCGGCCGCTCTCACCCGCCGCCAGGACGGCGCAGCCGTCCGCCACCCGTTCGACCGTTCCGGTCAGCAGGTTGGAGGTGCCGATGAACCCGGCGACGAACGCGGTCGCCGGTCGCTCGTAGATCTCGCGCGGCGGCGCGAGCTGTTCGATCACGCCGTTGTTCATCACGGCGATGCGGTCGCTCATGGTGAGCGCCTCGCTCTGGTCGTGCGTGACGTAGACGAACGTGATGCCGACCTCGCGCTGGATGCGCTTGAGCTCGATCTGCATGGCCTGGCGGAGCTTGAGGTCCAGGGCGCCGAGCGGCTCGTCCAGCAGGAGCGCGCGGGGCCGGTTGACCAGGGCGCGGGCCAGGGCGACCCGCTGCTGCTGGCCGCCGGACATCTCCCGGGGACGGCGTTTCTCCCGCCCGGCGAGGTCGACGATCTCCAGCATCTCCCCGACGCGCCGCTTGATCTCGGCCTCGGCGACCTTCCTGCGCCGCAGGCCGAAGGCGACGTTCTCCCAGACGCTCATGTGCGGGAACAGCGCGTAGGACTGGAACACCATGTTCACGTCGCGCTTGTTCGGGGGGACGCCGGTCACGTCCTGACCGCGCAGCCGCACCGCCCCCCGCGACGGGTCCTCGAACCCGGCGATCATCCGCATGGTGGTGGTCTTGCCGCAGCCGGAGGGGCCGAGGAGCGAGAAGAACTCGCCCTCGGCGATGGACAGGGTGACGCCCTTGACCGCCTGGACGACCTCACCTTGGGCGAGGTACTCCTTGACGACTCCGTCGAGCTCGATGGCGGGCACCTCGGGTGCGGTGGGGGAGGCCGCGGCCTCCCCCGTGCCCGCCTGGGTTTTGGTCATACCAGGCTTATCCCTTAAGTTCGCAGCTATTCGCCGATGTAGTGCATGACGTGCTTGACCCGCAGGTAGTCGTGCAGACCGAAGACCGACAGGTCCTTACCGTAGCCGGAGTGCTTGAAGCCTCCGTGCGGCATCTCGGAGACGAACGGGATGTGGGTGTTGACCCACACGACGCCGAAGTCGAGTTTCTTCGACATCCGCATCGCCCGGCCGTGGTCGGAGGTCCACACCGAGCCCGACAGGCCGTACCTGACGCCGTTGGCCTTGGCGACCGCGTCGGCCTCGTCGGAGAAGGTCTGGACGGTGATGACCGGGCCGAAGACCTCGTTCTGCACCATCTCGTCGTCCTGCTGGAGGCCGTCCACGACGGTGGGGGCGAAGAAGTAGCCGGTGTCGCCGACGCGGTGGCCGCCGGTCAGGACCTTGGCGTGGCCCGGGACCCGGTCGAAGAAGCCCGCGACGCGCTCCAGCTGGGCGGCGTTGTTGAGCGGGCCGTACAGGGCCTCGTCGTCCGACAGGTCGCCGGTCCTGATGTTCGCGGCGGCCTCGACGAGCGCGGCGGTGAACTCGTCGTGGACATCCTCGTGGACCAGCACGCGGCAGGCGGCGGTGCAGTCCTGGCCCGCGTTGTACAGGCCCGCGGTGGCGATGGCCTCCGCGGCGGCCTTGAGGTCCTTGACGTCGTCGAAGACGACGACCGGGGCCTTGCCTCCGAGCTCCAGGTGGACCCGCTTGAGGTCGTCGGCCGCGGTCTTGGCCACCGCCATGCCCGCGCCCACCGAACCGGTGATCGCGACCATCTGCGCGGTCGGGTGGCCGACGACGAGGGCGCCGGTCTCGCGGTCGCCGACGACGACGTTGAAGACGCCCTTCGGCAGGATCTCACCCATGATCTCGGCCAGCTTGACGGTGGAGACCGGGGTGGTGTCGGACGGCTTGAGCACGACGGTGTTACCGGCGGCGAGCGCGGGAGCGATCTTCCAGACGGCCATCATCATCGGGTAGTTCCAGGGGGTGACCTGGCCCACGACGCCGATCGGCTCGTGCCGGATGACGGAGGTGTGGTCGGCGAGGAACTCGCCCGAGGTCGGTCCCTCCAGGGTGCGGGCGGCGCCGGCGAAGAAGCGGAAGTGGTCGGCGGCGACCGGCGTCTCGTCCTCGGCCATCCGGGCGCGGGGCTTGCCGGTGTTGCGGCACTCGGCCTCGTTCAGCTCGCCGGCCCGCGCCTCGATCGCGTCGGCGACCTTCAGCAGCAGGTTGGCGCGCTCACCCGGGGTGGTCTGGCTCCAGGACTCGAAGGCGGCGGCCGCGGCGGCGTAGGCTGCGTCCACGTCCTCCACGCCGGAGATCGGCGCCCGGAGGTACGCCTCCCCGGTGCACGGGTCGATGACGTCGGAGAACCGGCCGCTCACGGCCTCCACCAGCTCACCGTTGACGTAGTTGCGAAGACGGGTGAGCTCAGGGTTCTCAACCGGGGTGGTCACCGTCGACCTCCTAGGACATGGGGGCTGAGTTGTGGCGACTCTTACAGAGCGACAGCCCCGCGACAAGGGATTTCGTTGTGAAGATACCAAATTGCTACGGAATCGCTTGACACGACGGTCAAAGCTGACAACATGTCACACCGGAGATGCAACATGACGGCCATCGCCCCGAAACATGACGCCAGGGAGCGCGGATGACGACGCCACCCAAGGTACGCCGCGACCACGACGCCAAGGCCGGCACCGTGGTCCTCGACGAGATCTCCAAGAAGATCATCGAGGAGCTGCAGGGCGACGGGCGCAAGCCGTACGCGGCGATCGGCAAGGCGGTGGGCCTGTCCGAGGCGGCGGTCCGCCAGCGCGTCCAGCGCCTCCTGGACGCGGGGGTGATGCAGATCGTCGCCGTCACCGACCCGCTGACCCTCGGCTTCTCCCGCCAGGCCATGATCGGCATCAAGTGCGAGGGCGACCTGGAGATGGTGGCCGACGAGCTGTCGGCCATCGAGGAGATCGACTACGTCGTGCTGACCGCCGGATCCCTCGACATCATGGTCGAGGTCGTCTGCGAGAGCGACCAGCACCTGCTGGAGATCCTCGGCAAGATCCGCGCCATCCCCACCGTGCGCGCCACCGAGACCTTCGTCTACCTCAAGCTCCACAAGCAGACCTACTCGTGGGGCACCCGCTGATCCGCACGGCGCACCGGCCGGCCCCGTGAGCGCCCGAGCCCCGCGGACCCCTGCGCCGGGGCCTCACCCGATGGGGTAGCGCTCCAGGACCTCGGCCATCTCCGCGAGGAACCCGTCGACCTGGGTCACGGAGTATCCCGCCCTGAACATCACCGTGGTGAACCTGGCCTCCCGCACGTCCTGCGGGGTCAGCGGCCGCTCGGCGGTCCCCCGGAAGGTCGCCACCAGCCGGTCGAGGAAGACGTCCACCTCGCCCTCGTCGTAGCCCATGCCCAGCCGCCCCGGCCGGAAAGCCACCCGCTCGACCCTGACCGCCTGCTCCTCCCGGCCCGCGACGGCCAGGCTCTCCGGGAGCGGCGGCTTCGGCCACAGGTCGCGGGGGCGCCCGGGCCCGGCGGCGGGGGCCGCGCCCGTCCAGGCACCGCTCTCCCGGCTCCCGGCGGGACGGTCCTCCTGGGCGCGGAGCGCGGTGGACCCGGTCCCGGCCTCCCGGGCGCCGGGGATCGCGGCCCCGGGCTCCCCGGCGCCCGGGGCGTCGCTCCTCGGCTCCCGGACCTCGGCGGCCCCGGCCTCCGGCTCCGCCCCGCCGGTCCGGACGCCGGAGGACTCTCCCTCCTGCGCCCCGGCCACCCATATCTCGTCGGTGCCGGCCTCCTCCGCCGCCGCGGGGCCACCCGGGCGTCCCGCCGCGGCCGCGGGCCCGCCGGCCGGTGCACGGGGGATTCCGGCGTCCCCGGCCAGGACCTGACCGGTCCGGGGGCCGGTGACCGGGTCCTCGCCGTTCCCCGGGCGGGCGGCGGCGGACTCGGGGTCCGCGACGACCTCACCGGCCCTGATCTCACCGGTCCAGGGGCCGCCGGCGCGGGGCTCCGCCACCCGGTCCGCCGACCAGGGGTCCGCCGCCCGGGGGTCCGGGGCGTGGGACTGCTGGGCCGCGCGGGCCTCGACCGCCACGATGAAGGCCTCCAGCGCGAAGTCCACCGCGGTCTCGTTGTAGCCGCCCAGCTTCGTGCGGAAGCGCGCGTCGCGGATCTCGTCGGCGGTGATCGGCTCGCCGGCCGGCGTCCCCCTGCCCAGGGTGCCCTCGATCCGGCGGATCAGCGCGTCCACCTGGTCGGGGTCATAACCGGAACGCACGCCCAGCACCCGTGGAAAGCGGTTCACCCCGGATCCTTTCCATCCCTTTCACGTCAGACCCCCCATTCTGAGGGGACTCGGCCGGATAAAGCGAGCGATCACGGTAGGGTGACGGGCCTATGCGGCTTTCAGGCGTGTCCTTCCGATACTCCCGTCGCGGTCCCTGGATCCTCCGGGACATCGGGCTCGACCTGCCCGCGGGGTCCGTCGTGGAGGTCACCGGCCGCAACGGGGCCGGCAAGTCGACGCTCCTGCGGCTGCTGGCCGGGATCGTCCGCCCGTCCCGGGGGTCGGTCGCCGGACGCCCCCCGGTCGTCGGCTACGCCCCCGACGTGTTCCCGGTGGAGCAGCCCTTCACCGTCTCGGCCTACCTGGCCCGCATGTCCCGCATCCGGAGTGTTCCCCCCTCCTCCGGCGCGGCCCTCGCCGAACGGCTGAACGCCGCCCACCTGCTCGGCCTGCCGCTCGGCGACCTGTCCAAGGGCAGCGCGCAGAAGGTCGGCCTGATCCAGTCGCTGCTGGCCCCGCCCGGCCTGCTGATCCTCGACGAGCCCTTCGCCGGGCTCGACGAGCAGACCCGCGCCGAGCTCCCGGAGATCATCGCGGAGGTCGCCTCCGCGGGGGGCTCGGTCGTGGTCAGCGACCACCAGAACCAGCTCCGGAGCTTCCCCGGCGCCGCCCACTGGCTGGTCGAGGACGCCGGCGTCGCCGTCCGGGACGGCGAGCGGGTACGGCGGGCGGTCATCGAGGTGATCGTGGACGCCGCCGAGGCCGACGAGGTCGAGCAGAAGCTCCGCGCCGACGGCTACCTCACCAGGCGGTCCTCATGATCTCCCTCGTGCGGTTCAAACTGGCCGCCTACGCCGGATCCCATCGGCTGCTGCAGCCGGCGATCGCGCTCTTCACGATGATGCTGATCTTCTACTCGTCGGCGGTCCCGGCTGGCAAGGAGCTCGCCTCCTACGCGGACTCGGCCGGGCTGCTCATCATCGTCTTCGCCTGGGCCGCCCGGGGCCTGCTCGACACCGAGCCGTCCGGGCAGCGGCTGATCTCGATGACGGCGGCGGGGAGCCCCGGCCGGGAGATCGGCGCCGGGCTGCTCGCGGCCCTGGCCGTCAACCTCGGGCTGGCGGCGGTCGCGACGGTGTTCCCCCTGGTCGCCGGCTTCTCCGCCGCCCCCTCCCCCGGCGACCTCGCCAGGGGCGCGGGCCTGCACCTGCTCGGCCTGTTCGCCGGGACCGCGCTGGGCGCGCTGACCAGCAGGCCGATCCTGGCCTCCCCCGCCGCCGCCATGCTCGCACTATTCGGCGGCTACCTCGCCCTGCTGCTGCTCAGCCTCACCCCGGCCGGCGGGTTCACGGTGCCGATCATGCCGTGGATACGCGCGGCCAACGCCGGAACCCTCGACGAGATCCTGCTCCAGGTCGCGGCGGCCACCTTCTTCTGGTCCGCGGCCGCAACAGCCTGCTACGTACGGCTCCGCCGCACCCGCCCCTGACCCGAACCCCGCCTGTCCCGTTCGACGGCGCCCACCTGCGGCGGTCCCCGACACGCAGGGTCGGCCGGTGGGAAAACGTTTGCGGGTACGGCGGGCCTGCGCCTAAGATCACCGCAACGCGTCGACGGAGACGAGTAGTCCGGGGACCACGCGGGTCGGAGAGAGCCGCCGGAAGCTGCGAAGGCGGTCCCGTGCCCCGGGTGAAGACCCTCCCGAGCGCGGGGAGGAACGACCTGCCGGGGATCGGGACGAACCGGTTCACCACGGTCCAATGCCCCGCCGGCCGGCCCCCGTCACCGGGCCAGAACGAGGCCGCCGCCTCACCGTACGGCACCGCGGGCCGCCTGATCCGGCCGCCCGCCGCCGTCACGACGCGGCGGCGGCGAAAGTGCGGTGGCACCGCGAGTTGCCCTTCTCGCCCGCACTCCCAAGGGATCAGCTCATGCTCCGTAAGGGAATGTGATGATCCACCGAGTTCTCGCCGCCGACCTGCCTTCGCATGTCGGCCGCACCGTCCGTCTCGCCGGCTGGCTGCACCGCCGCCGCGAGCTGAAGTCCGTCTCGTTCCTGGTGGTCCGCGACCGCTCCGGGCTCGCCCAGGTCGTGCTCCGCGAGCCGGTGCCGTACCCGGAGGAGACCGTCCTGGAGATCACCGGCACCGTGGTCGCGAACCCGCAGGCCCCCGGCGGCGCCGAACTGGCCGCGGAGGTCCGCCCGCGGCCGGGAGGCCCCGGGCGGGCCCCGGACCGCGCTCCGGGCGGCGGGCCGGAGCGCAGCCGTACCCCGGCCGCCGGACCGGCGATCGAGGTGCTGTCGGAGGCCGTGCAGGCGCCGCCGTTCGACCTCTACCGGCCCGCCGTCCCGGCGGCGCTGCCGACCGTCCTCGACCACGCCCCCGCCGCGCTCCGCCACCCGCGCCTGCGGGCGCCGTTCGAGATCGCCGCGGCCGGGGTCGCCGGGTTCCGGGCCGCGCTGGACGGGCTGGGATTCACCGAGACCCATACCCCGAAGATCGTCGGCACCGCCACCGAGTCGGGGGCGAACGTCTTCGGCCTCGACTACTTCGGCCGCCCGGCCTTCCTGGCCCAGTCGCCGCAGTTCTACAAGCAGGCACTGGTCGGGGTCTTCGAGCGGGTCTACGAGGTGGGGCCGGTCTTCCGCGCCGAGCCGCACGACACCGCCCGGCACCTGGCGCAGTACACCAGTCTGGACGCCGAGCTGGGCTTCGTCCGCGACCACCGGGACGTGATGGCCGTGCTGCGGGAGGCGCTGGCGGGCATGCACGCGTCGGCGGCAGGGGGGGCCGGGGCGGCGCTCTCGCTGCTGGGGATCGCACTGCCCGAGGTACCGGAGGAGATCCCGGCGATCCACTTCGCCGACGCGCAGGAGCTGATCAGTCGGCACACCGGCGAGGACCCGCGGGGGGAGCCCGACCTGGCGCCCGCGCACGAGCGGTGGCTGGGCGCGTGGGCGCTGCGCGAGCACGGTTCGGAGTTCCTGTTCGTCACCGGCTACCCGATGATCAAGCGCCCGTTCTACACCCACCCCGACCCGGAGCGGCCGGAGTTCTCCCGGAGCTTCGACCTGCTCTTCCGGGGGCTGGAGCTGGTCACCGGCGGGCAGCGGCTGCACCGGTACGCCGACTACCTGGCCGCACTGGCCGCCCGGGGCGAGGACCCGGAGGCGTACACCGGCTACCTGGCGGCCTTCGCCTGCGGCATGCCCCCGCACGGCGGCTTCGCCATCGGGCTGGAGCGCTGGACCGCCCGGCTGACCGGGGCTGCCAACATCCGGCAGGCCACGCTGTTCCCGCGCGACCTGCACCGCCTCAGCCCCTGACGCCCCGGGAACCGCACTCCCCCGGTGCCTGCGCCCCCGCGAGTGCTCCGCGGCCCCGGGACCGCGGCGCTCCGGGCCTCCGGACTCCTCCGGAGGCCCGGAGCGCCGCGGTGGCCGCGTTCCGCGTCAGTTCTTCTTCTCCAGGTCTTCCAGCTCGAGCCTGGTCTTGTCGAAGGGGAGGTACGGGGCGGCCTCCTTCGACATGTGCAGGTAGCCGACCGTGTCGGAGTCGACCCAGTAGCAGCGGGTGCCCTCGCCCTCGGCGAGGTTCTGGCAGGCGGCGGCTGCGGGGCCCACGCCGGGGTTCACCGCGACCCAGTCCGTCCTCGCCCCGGCCGGCGTGCCCGCCTTCCCGGTCAGCGCGTCCAGGGCGCCCTTGAGATCGCTCACCTGCGCCTGGAACCCGGTGGCGGTGACCTGTTGGCCCGCGGTGACCCCCTCGGTGCTCCGGTAGGTCACGGTGAGCTGCTTGCCGGTGGCCTTGTGGTGCGTCCCGTCCGGGATCACGTCGTCCCCCGCGGCGGGCACGACGGAGACGCGGTCCATCGTGAACAGCCTCTCGGGGAAGGGCTCGGCGAAGGAGCCGGGCGCCTTGGTCGCCTCGGCGCCGGTCGTCGAGGCGGTCTCGTGGGCATGGGTGCATCCCGCCAGGACGCCCACCATGAGCGCGGTGAGGGAGATTCGTGCGATGTTCACCCTCCGAGGGTCCACTGGCACACTTGCATGCCACTTGTAACCCTCTGGTATTGATCGTGCCTCGACGTCCTTTATGGCGGGCGCCGTACGGCGGGCTACTCGGCCGCGGCGAGCTGGCCGCAGGCGCCGTCGATCTCGCGGCCGCGGGTGTCGCGGACCGTCACCGGGACGCCGTGGTGCTCCAGGCGGCGGACGAAGGCCCGCTCGTCCTCGGGCCGGGAGGCGGTCCACTTGGATCCCGGGGTGGGGTTGAGCGGGATCAGGTTGACGTGCACGAGCTTGTTCCTGACCAGCTTGCCGAGCAGGTCGGCCCGCCACTCCTGGTCGTTGACGTCCTTGATCAGGGCGTACTCGATGGAGACCCGGCGCTTGGTCTTCGCCGCGTAGTCCCAGGCCGCGGCGAGCACCTCGGCCACCTTCCACCGGGTGTTGATCGGCACCAGCGTGTCGCGCAGCTCGTCGTCGGGGGCGTGCAGGGAGAGCGCGAGCGTCACCGGCAGTCCCTCGGCGGCGAGCTTGCCGATCGCCGGGACCAGGCCCACGGTCGAGACCGTGACGCCGCGGGCGGAGATGCCCAGCCCGGAGGGCGCGGGCTCGACCAGGCGGCGGACCGCGCCGATCACGGCCTTGTAGTTGGCCAGCGGCTCGCCCATGCCCATGAAGACCACGTTGCTGACCCGGCCGGGACCCCCGGGGACCTCACCGGCCGCCAGCGCGCGGGCGCCCGCGACGACCTGCTCGACGATCTCGGCGGTCGACATGTTGCGGGTCAGGCCCGCCTGGCCGGTGGCGCAGAACGGGCAGTTCATGCCGCAGCCCGCCTGGGAGGAGACGCACATGGTGGTGCGGTCGGAGTAGCGCATGAGCACCGACTCGACCAGCGCGCCGTCGAACAGCCGCCACAGCGTCTTGCGGGTGGTGCCGCCGTCGGTGGTCAGCTCCCTGACCGGGGTCAGGAGCGTGGGGAACAGGGCGGCGCCGAACTTCTCCCGCGCCGCGGCGGGCAGGTCCGTCATCGCGGCCACGTCGCCGTTGAGCTTGTCGAAGTAGTGCCGGGAGAGCTGGTCGGCGCGGAACGGCTTCTCGCCCAGTTCGGCGACCGCGGCCCGGCGCTCGGCCATGGTGAGGTCGGCCAGGTGGCGCGCGGGCTTGGCCCGGCGGGGCGCCACGAAGGTGAGCTGGCCGGGGGCGGGGGTTCCTGCCGGGCTGGCGGTCGACACGTGCGAAGCCTTCTCTCGACGATTGCGCGAATACTCGAAGCGGTGCTCGGCCCTGATCTAGAGTCCGGATGTATGGCGACATTCCGCTCCGCAGGGACGCGGGGAGACGGCGTCGAGGTCGTGCTCACCGATGTCAATCCCTACGGGAGCCGGACCCTGGTGGTCGAGCGCGACGAGATCTCCTCGGTAGCTTACCTGTGCGCGCCCACGGGGGAGGTGCACGGAGCGGTCTGGCTGGCCAACCACGTGCCGGCCCCGCCTGCCATCGATCTGAACCGGCTGAACTCCGAACTCCCCCCGGTGACGCCCCGGGCCAACACCCGGCACCCCTCCGGACGGCCGCCGCTGGGCACACTGCGGCCGCTCTGGTTCGAGGAGGGCGACGGCGTCGCCCTCTACGAGAACGACGAGCTGCTCGCGGTCATTCCTGGCTGGGCGGACATGAGGCGGGCCATGCCGGGCTACTCCCGCGACGCGGTCGGCGAGACGCCGTTCGCCTGGTCGCTGGAGGAGGCCCGCGACGGGCTGGCCCCCCGGCTGGACCGAGCCCGCGCCTACTGGGAGTGGCGGAGCGGAGACGGCGCCTGGGCGTCGTTCCAGCAGTTCGTGATGGGGCATCTGGACCGGGCCGTCGGCTCCGCCGGCCGGTTCTGGGACGCCGGCGGCGGGCGGCTGCCGACCGTGGGGATCACCGAGCGGCCCCCGGAGCGCGGCCGGCGGCACAGCATCCTGTCCACGGTCGGCATGAGCTGCCAGCGCATGCCCACCGTGGAGCAGTACATCGACCGGCCGGACGCCTACGCCCGGGTCGAGCTCGCCGTCGCCACCCCCCGCGACCCCCGCGAGGCCGCCCGGCTGCTGGTCTGGCTGGGCCAGTACCCATGGCACTCGGTCACCTGGCTCGGCCACGGCCACACGGCCCGGTGGTACCACCGGCCGGAGACGTTCCCGCTCGGCCCCGGCTACGGCGGCGTCATCATGCTGACCGCCCTGCCCGGCCTGCCGGACCTGTCAGGGTTCACCTTCGGCGGCGACGCCGTGCAGTGGCTCTGGCTGCTGCCGGTCACCGAGGACGAGCTGCGGCTCGTGGCAGCCGAGGGACACGAGCCGCTGATCCCCCGCCTCTCGGCCGCCCGGCTCACCCGGGCGACGGCGTAGATCCCACGTGCCTCACGTGAGCAGGGTCAGCAGCGCCCACACCGGGATCAGCGCGGCGACGAGGGAGTCGAGACGGTCCATCATCCCGCCGTGGCCGGGCAGCACGCTGCCCATGTCCTTGACCCCGAGATCCCGCTTGATCACCGACTCGACCAGGTCGCCGAGCGTGGCGAAGACCACCACGACCGCGCCGATCAGCACGCCCTTCCAGACCTCGGCCTCCAGCAGCCACGCCGTCAGCCAACCGCCCACGGCCATGCAGGCCAGCGCCGACCCGGCGAACCCCTCCCAGGTCTTCTTCGGGCTGATCACCGGGGACATCTTGTGCCTGCCGAAGGAGATCCCCGCGAAATAACCGCCGATGTCGCTCGCGACGGTGGTGGCGATGAAGACCACCACCTGGTCCGGCCCCTCCGTCGGATGCTTGAGCAGCAGCGCCACGAACCCGGCGAGCATCGACGGGTAGACCGTGACCAGGACCGTCGCACCGATGTCGCGGACATACCCCTCGGTCCCGCGGAACATCCGCCAGACCATCAGGGCCAGCACGGTCATCGCGAAGATCCCGAGCAGCCAGCCGGGCCCGCCCAGATAGGCGCCGCCGATCATGGCCGCCATCCCGGCGAGCACCGGGACCATCGGAACCTCCGCGTCCCTGGCCGCGAACGACCGGACGAGCTCCGTCACCCCCACGCCCACCGCGGCGGCCACCACCAGGAGGAAGAGCCACTTGAAGGGGGAGTAGAGGGAGCCGATGACGGCCGCTCCCAGGCCGACGCCCACCGCGATCGCGGCGGGAAGGTTCCGGCCGGTACGGCTACCGCCCGCCGCTGGTTCCACAGGGTCCTACTCTCATACGCAAAATCCTTGTCCCGCGCGGAAGACCCGCGCAGGACAAGGACCATGGCTCAGACTTCGAGCAGCTCGGCTTCCTTGTGCTTGAGCAGCTCATCGATCTTGGCGACGTGCTTCTGGGTGAGGTCGTCGAGCTCCTTCTCCGCACGGCGCACCTCGTCCTCGCCGGCCTCGCCGTCCTTGACCATCTTGTCGAGGGCCTCCTTGGCGTGGCGGCGGATGTTTCGCACCGAGACCCTGGACTGCTCGGCCTTGGTACGGGCGACCTTGATGTACTCCTTGCGGCGCTCCTCCGACAGCTCCGGGAAGGCCACCCGGATGACCTGCCCGTCATTGCCCGGATTGACACCCAGGTCGGAGTCGCGGATGGCGCGCTCGATCGCGCCCATGGCCCCCTTGTCGAAGGGCTGGATGATGACCATGCGAGCCTCGGGGACGTGGAACGAGGCCAGCTGCTGAATGGGGGTGGGGGTCCCGTAGTACTCAGCGTTGATCTTGTTGAACATCGACGGGGTGACACGGCCCGTGCGGATGCCGGCGAAGTCGTCCTTCGCCACCGAGACGGCCTTGTCCATTTTCTCCTCGGCTTCGAGGAGGGTTTCGTCGATCACAGCGGCTCCCTGTCTTCTACGTCACTCACCGTTCCTCACGCGCTTCACGGACCGCCGCCGTGCCGGAGGCGCGCCTCCGGTGAACACGTGCCGCGTACCGCTCCGCTCGCTCCGTCGGGTTCGCACCTGTCTGCCGGTCACTCACCCTCCTCACTCACTTCACGGACCGCTCCTACGTCGCGTACCGCTCCGCTCGCTCCGTCGGGTTCGCTCCCTATTTCCCTGCCGGGCTCACCAGCGTGCCGATTTTCTCACCGCGTACGGCCCGCAGGATGTTGCCCTCGCCCATGAGGTCGAAGACCACGATCGGCAGTCCGTTGTCCATGCACAGGCTGATGGCCGTGGCGTCCATGACACCGAGACCACGGGTCAGCACCTCACCATATTCGAGATGGTCGAACCTCACGGCGTCGGAGTTCTTCCTCGGGTCGGCGTCGTAGACGCCGTCCACCTGGGTGCCCTTGAGGAGCGCCTCGGCGCCGATCTCCAGCGCACGCTGGGCGGCGCAGGTGTCGGTGGAGAAGAACGGCGAGCCGAGCCCGGCCCCGAAAATGACCACGCGCCCCTTCTCCAGGTGACGGATGGCGCGCCGGGGCAGGAAGGGCTCGGCCACCTGCTGCATGGTGATCGCGGTCTGGACACGGGTGTCGATGCCCCGCTTCTCCAGGAAGTCCTGGAGCGCCAGGCAGTTGATGACGGTGCTGAGCATGCCCATGTAGTCCGCGCGGGCGCGATCCATACCGCCCGCGGAGAGGGCGGCGCCGCGGAACATGTTGCCCCCGCCGACCACGACGGAGACCTGCACGCCCACGCGGACCGCCTCGGCGATCGAGTCGGCCAGGTGACCGACCACCTCCGGGTCGATGCCCATCGGCTCGCTGCCCGCGAAGGCCTCACCGGACAGCTTCAACATGACGCGCTTCCAGCGAAGCGTGCCCGAATACGACGAAACCGCCGACGTAGCGGGTCCTGGGTTCTCCTGCACGACGGCGGCCTCCTCGTAAGGTGTTCTGCTGAGAGAAGCTGGGTTAAGCCTAAGCCTGGCCGACCTTGAAACGGACGAAGGCCTCGACCTTGACACCGTTCTCGGCCGCGTACTTCTCGATGGTCTTCTTGTTGTCCTTGACGAACGCCTGCTGGAGCAGGGTGAAGTCCTTGTACCAGCCGTTGACGCGACCCTCGACGATCTTGCCGATGGCGGCCTCGGGCTTGCCCTCCTCGCGGGTCATCTCCTCGAAGAGCGCGCGCTCCTTCTCGATGACGTCGGCGGGGACCTGCTCGGCGTTGAGGTACTTCGGGGCCATCGCGGCGGCGTGCTGCGCGATGTCCTTGGCGACCTCGGCGTTGGCGGTGTCGAGCTGGACGAGGACGCCGACCGTCGGCGGGAGCTGCGGGTCGCTCTTGTGCATGTAGGCGCCGACGAAGCCGCCCTCGAGGAGCGCGAAGCGACGGATCTCGATCTTCTCGCCGAGAGCCGCGTTGGCCTCGTCGAGCAGCTCCTTGACGGTCTTGCCCTCGATCTGCGAGTCGAGCAGGGCCGGCACGTCGCCCGGCCTGGTGGCCAGGATGTGCGCGACGACCTGGGCCGCCAGCTCCTGGAAGCGGTCGCCCTTGGCGACGAAGTCGGTCTCGCAGTTGAGCTCCAGCAGCGCGGCGGCGGAGTCGCCGTCCTGCTTCAGGGCGACGAGGCCGTTGGAGGCGGTGCGCGCCTCACGCTTGCCGACGTCCTTGGCGCCCTTGAGGCGCAGGAGCTCGACGGCGCGGTCGAAGTCGCCCTCGGACTCCTCCAGCGCCTTCTTGCAGTCCATCATGCCGGCCGCGGTCAGCTCACGAAGCCGCTTGACGTCGGCCATGTTCACGGAAGCCATTGTCTTTTCCTCGTGGGAATCATCACTGATCTCAGAAGTCGGCAGGAGATCGGTGTCTGGGTGGATCGGGTGGGCGCCCGGAGCGGGCGCCCACCCGGAAGGAGCCTTGCGGGTCGTACGGCTGCGCGCCGTACGGAAAGGACGTCGTACGAGAGAGGCTATGCCTGCTCGGACTCGGCGCCCGGAGCGGCCTCGGCCTCGGCGTCGTTCTCGGCGACCGGAGCGGCCTCGGCGGCCTCGGTCTCGGCAACCTCGGCCTCGGCGGCCGGGGCGGCCTCGGCGGCCGGGGCGGCGGCGCCCTCGAGGAGCTCCTGCTCCCACTCGGCCAGCGGCTCGGCGCCACCGGCGACGGCCGGCTTGTCGTCGCCGCCACGGCCGGCGCCGGCGCGGGCCATGAGGCCGGCGGCGACGGCGTCGGCGACGACGCGGGTCAGCAGGCCGACGGCGCGGATGGCGTCGTCGTTACCCGGGATCGGGTAGTCGACCTCGTCCGGGTCGCAGTTGGTGTCGAGGATCGCGACGACCGGGATGTTGAGCTTGCGGGCCTCGCTGATCCCGATGTGCTCCTTCTTGGTGTCGACGACCCACACCGCGCTGGGCACGCGGGACATGTCGCGGATACCGCCGAGGGTGCGCTCCAGCTTCTCCTTCTCGCGGCGGCGCATGAGGAGCTCCTTCTTGGTGAGCCCCGACGCGGCGACGTTGTCGAAGTCGAGCTCCTCGAGCTCCTTCAGGCGCTGCAGCCGCTTGTGCACGGTGGAGAAGTTGGTGAGCATGCCGCCCAGCCAGCGCTGGTTGACGTACGGCATGCCGACGCGGGCGGCCTGCTCGGCGATGGCCTCCTGGGCCTGCTTCTTCGTGCCGATGAACATGATCGTGCCACCGTGCGCGACGGTCTCCTTGACGAAGTCGTAGGCACGGTCGATGTAGGACAGCGACTTCTGCAGGTCGATGATGTAGATGCCGTTGCGCTCGGTGAAGATGAAGCGCTTCATCTTCGGGTTCCAGCGACGGGTCTGGTGACCGAAGTGCACGCCGCTCTCGAGCAGCTGCCGCATGGTGACGACGGGGGTGGACATGGATCGTCCTCCAGATCGGGGCGCCCATCGCTGGGCGCGGTTCCGGTTGACGCGGCAGCCCTCGGCTGCCGCCCTGATGCCCCCGGGCCGCTCCAGCCGGACTCTCGTCCGGACCGGGGGAACGGCCCCTGATGGGGCATGCGAAGTCGGCCTGCCAGTGACAGGCCATCGGAAATTGTACCCTTAGCGCCGCCGCCTCCCGACCTTTCGGCGTCGAGCCGCGCTCAGCCGCAGGCCGGACGCGCGTCCGGACGCCGGATGGAACGGCGCGCCCACCGGGTGGAGCGCCCGGCCGCCGTCCGGTGCGGGCCGCCGGTCGGAAGCCCGCCCGGCGGTCGCGAGCAAGCCTCCGCCGCGTGGAGGAGACCCCGGCCGCTCCGGCCGCACGGGTGCGTCAGCCGTCGGAGGAAGGCGCGTGCGTTCTCCGCTCGACGCGGGGGAACAGCGTGATGTGCGCCTCGGCGACCCGTGCGCCGGGCGGCGCCTCGCTCCGATCCCTGCCGTTGAGCCGGTAGGGGTCGATGAGCTCGCCGATCCGCTCCGTGAGCTCCTTCATCTCGGCCGCGTCCAGGAACAGCACGGAACGGACGAACGTGCTCGCCTCCCGCCACTCCGGCGGCTCCCGGTCGAAGTTGCGCAGGGCGCGGCCGGCCTCGGCGGCGGCCTCGTCGCGGACCATCTGGATCAGCGCGTCCTTGGCGGCCCGCACCTCGGGCTGGTCGTCGGGTTCGGGGCTGACGGTCCAACTCGTCCTGACCCCCCGCCACAGCCGCTCCCTGCCGTCCCCGCGCGGCGGCGCGTCCTCGACGAAGCCGTACTTGGCGAGCATGCGCAGGTGGTAGCTGGCCGCGCTGGGGGTGATCCCGACGACCTCGGCGGCCTCGGTCGCGGTGACCGTGCCGTCCGTCTGGACCTTGTTCAGGATGGCGAGCCGGGCCGGATGGGCCAGCGCACGCATCGCCCTCGGATCGCTGAGCGGCTGCCTCTCCTTGGTCATGTGCAAACCGTACCCACTCCAGATATGAAGTATTGCCTTCACAACTCCGAAGGATTACTTTCATAAATGTGAAGCGAACCCTTCAGAAAGACCCGTGGCCGATGCACCGGTCCACTCCCCTGCGCGAGCGGCACGGCCACCGGACGCCGCTCCCCGTCCCCACCGCCACCGTCCCCGTCCCCAGCGCCGCCGCCCGCACCGGCTCCCGCACCGCCTCCGGCGGCGCCGAGGCCTCCCCGCCGGTCGCACCGCAGACCTGGCTCTCCCTGATCGGCGCCGCCGCGCGGCGCGCATGGGCCGCGCTCCGGGCACGGCGCACACGGCCGCTCCCCGGCCGCGGCACCGAGTTCCGCCTGTACGGCGGCGGATTCGCCCGGTACGACGACGAGCTCGCCCGGCACGGCAGGAGACTCCTCCGGGACGACGACCTCGTCCGGTACGGCGTCCGGGGGCCGTCCACAGCCTCGTCCGGCCATCCACAGAATCCCGATCGGTTCCTCGTGCACGCCTGGCCGATCTCATCCTTGCGAATGTGACTCCCCGATCCCTCACCGCGCTCGCCCTCCTGCCGGCCTTCCTGGCCGCGGTTCCCCCGCAGGTCACCGCGGCCCCGCCGCCCGTGGACACCGCGGCCCCCGCCTCCCGGGAGCGGCATCCCCTCCTCTCCCCGGCAGGCGCCCCAGGCCCCGGAGGTCCTGCCGTCCCCGGTCCCGCCAGGACGGTGGATCCCCCGCGTCGATGGGGATGGCCCCTCACCGGGCGCCCGGAGATCCTGCGGGGCTTCGCCCCTCCGCCGCAGCCCTGGCTGGCCGGCCACCGCGGTGTCGATCTCGCCGCCTCCCCCGGAGCGGAGGTCCGCTCGGCGGGTCCGGGCCGGATCGGCCATGCCGGGCCGCTCGCCGGGCGGGGCGTCGTCACCGTGCTCCACTCCGGCGGCCTGCGCACGACCTACCTGCCGGTCCGCGCGTCGGTCCGGGCCGGCCAGGAGGTCTCCACCGGCGAAGTGATCGGAGAGGTGCAGGACGTTCCGGGGCACTGCCCGGCCGGCTGCCTCCACTGGGGCCTGCTCCGGGAACGCGACTACCTCGACCCGCTGCTCCTCCTCGGTCTCGGCCAGGTCCGCCTCCTGCCGATCTGGCCCGCCGGACCGTCCTGACCCGACGGCCGCTCACGGCCCCGGCACCCGCGCTCCGGCATCCACCCGATCCGGGCTCCGCGCCCCACGGCTCACCTTCCTCTCCGGCCCCGCCCCGCTCAGGTCCGGTCCGCCGAACCCCCGGGGCGCAGGCGCCAGCCCCGGGGGACGCGCTCGACGTATCCGGCGGCGGCCAGAGCGCCGAGGCAGGAGAGCACGGTCTCGATGTCCACGCCCGCCGCCACCGCGATCGTCGCCGGGCCCGTCCCGGTCCGGGCGGGCACCGCCTCCAGGACCCGGCGGGTCTGCGGGCCCAGCAGGTCCCGTGGGACCACCGGACCGCGGGGTTCGGGGGCGAGCTCGTCCCCGATCACACCGACGAGCTCGGCCATCTCCGCGGGGGTGGTGACGCAGGCCGCCATGCCCTGCCGGATCAGCCGGTGGCATCCCGCCGAGGTGTCGGAGGTCACCGGCCCGGGCACCGCCGCCAGCAGGCGGTTGAGCGCCGCGGCATGGCCGGCCGTGTTGAGCGCCCCGCTGCGAACCGCGGCCTCGACGACCACGGTGCCCCGCGCCAGCGCGGCGATGAGCCGGTTGCGGACCAGGAAACGGGGCCGGGTCGGCCGCACGCCCATCGGGCACTCGCTCACCAGCAGGCCCTGCCCGCGCACGGCCGCGAACAGGTCGTGGTGAGCGCTGGGGTAGGTGATGTCGGCGCCGCAGGCGAGCACGGCGACGGTGGGCGCGTCGCACGCGAGGGCGCCGCGGTGGGCCGCGCCGTCGACGCCGTATGCGCCGCCGGAGACGACCCCGTGCCCCCGCTCGCTCAGCCCGGCCCCGAACTCCGCCGCGACATGCGTGCCGTACGGCGTGGCCGCCCGGGAACCGACGATCGCGACCGAGCGGACACAGGAGAAACGCAGATTCGCCTCACCGCGCAGCCACAGGGCGTACGGCCGGGACTCCCCGAGGTCGTCCAGCTGGGTCGGCCATTCGGAGTCGCCCGGGACGATCAGCCGGGCCCCCGCCCGTTCTCCCTCGGCCAGGTCCCGGACGGGATCGGCCTCCGCCAGCCGGGCCCGCCATGCGGCCAGGATCCGGCCGAGCCTCTCCGCCGTCTCTCCCGGGCCGGCCGCGCTCCGGTGGCGGACGCTCTCGAACCACCGGACGATCCCGGGGTCCAGCCGCCCCTCGCGGACCTGCGCGACGGCGGCCTCGGGACCGCAGGCGGCCACGAGCCTGCCCATCACCGCGTCGTCGGGCTCGGCCAGGCGCATCAGCGTGACCCGTGCGAGCCGGTCGTTCATCGTCCCTCCCTCGGCCGGGGCCCCGGCGCCGGTCCCGTCGTTCACCGCTCCTCCCCCAGCCACAGCGCGAGCGCGGCGCCGGTCTCCTCGACTCCCGGCCTGCGCCGGTCCGCGAGGTCGGCCAGGGTCCAGGCGACCCTGAGCACCCGGTCCAGGCCCCGCGCGCTCAGCACCCCGCTGTCCAGGCATTTCAGCAGCGGCGCCATCGCCTTCCCCGGCAGGCGGTACTCGCCGTGCAGGGCGCCCGTGGGCATCTCCGCGTTGCACCGCCACGGCGTGCCCGCGAACCGCTCGGCCGCGCGCTCGCGGGCGAGGAGCACCCGCCCGGCCACCACCCGGCTCGGCTCGATGAACCGGCGGTCGGCCAGCAGCTCCCGCCGGGTCGCCCGCAGGATGGGGGCCTTGACGTCGATGCGGTCCAGCAGCGGGCCGGAGAGCCTGGCCAGGTAGCGACGGCGGGTCATGGGGGTGCACCGGCACGGTTCGTCCCGGCTGGACGGCTGCGCGCACGGGCACGGGTTGGCGGCCAGCACGAGCATGAACCTGGCCGGGAACGTGACCGAGCCCAGCGACCTGGACACCGTCACCCGGCCCGACTCCAGGGGCTGGCGGAGCGCGTCGAGGACGTTCATCGGAAACTCGGGGGCCTCGTCCATGAACAGAACGCCCCGGTGCGCCAGGGAGACCGCGCCCGGCCGGATCACCCCGCTGCCTCCGCCGACCACGGCCGCGATGGTCGCCGTGTGGTGGGGCGCCACGAAAGGCGGGCGCTCCAGCAGCGGCCGGTCCGCCGGCAGCGTCCCGGCGACCGAGTGGATCGCGGTCACCTCGAGGGCCTGCTCCCGGTCGAGCGAGGGGAGCAGGGCGGGCAACCGCTCGGCGAGCATCGTCTTGCCGGTCCCGGGCGGGCCCAGCATCCAGAGGTTGTGGCCTCCGGCCGCGCAGACCTCCAGCGCCCGGCGGGCGAACGGCTGACCCGCCACATCGCCCAGATCGGGAGCGGCCTCCCCGGATCCCTCACCCCCCGGCGCCCGTGAGCCGCCGGGGGGCCGTGAGCCGTCCGGCCCGCCGGGTCCCTCCGCTCCGCCCGCCCCTCCCGCGCCGGGCTCCCTTCCGGGCGGATCGTCCGCGAGGACCGGCGGGACGTCCGCGCCGGCGCCGCGCAACCACCTCACCAGTTCCCCGAGAGAGGCGACGGGGACCACCGTCACCTCAGGCACCAGGCCCGCCTCGGCCGCGTTGCGTGCCGGGACGACGACCGTGCGGGCACCGGCGGCGACGGCCGCCAGAACGGCGGGAAGCACACCCCGCACAGGTCTGAGCGAGCCGTCGAGTCCGAGCTCGCCGAGGAAGAACGGATCGGCCACCCGATCTCCGGGCACCGATCCCGCGGCGGCGAGCAGCGCCACCGCGATCGCGAGATCGAAGATGCTCCCCCGCTTCGGCAGGCTGGCCGGGAACAGGCTCACCGTGATCCGTGCGTCGGGCCAGGGCTGGTGGCTGTTGACCACCGCCGAGCGGACCCGGTCCCGGGCCTCGCTCAGCGCGGTGTCCAGCATGCCGATGAGGTGCACGCCTGCCATGCCGCTTCCCACGTCGGCCTCGACGTCGACGACGTGGCCGGTCACCCCGACCAGGCAGACGCAGCGTGTGCGCGCGACGGCCACTCACACCACCCCCGGAACGGGCCCGGCTGTCCGCGACGGTCCGGAGGGCATTCAGCACACCCCCCGCTCGTGGCGGATGGCGAAGTCTCCGGCGAACCGCTCCAGCGCCACCACGTCGATCCGGACCGAGTCGAACCGTTCGGCCCGCGCGCTCAGCCACCGCCCGGCGAGCCTGCGCAGCCGGGCGAGCTTCACCGCGGTCACCGCCTCGAAGGCGGTCCCGTGGCTCCGGCCGGAGCGGGTCTTCACCTCCACCACGACGAGGTCCCGCCCGTCGCGGGCGACCACGTCGATCTCACCGTCCGGACACCGCCAGTTGCGGTCCAGGACCTGCATGCCGTGCGCCTGCAGGTAGTCGACGGCGATCTGTTCGCCGTGCTTGCCGAGCTCATCCTTCGCGGCCATGGAACCACCTCCGGTCCCCGACCCTGGCCCAGCTCACGGCCTCGGGAAGAGACCGAACCCGCTTCTGTGGACGTCTGGCCGGAGCCCGGCCGGGCCTGTGGAGAACCCGGGCGCGAGGCGCCGCGCGCTGCGGACCGGGTGCGGGAGGAGAGCGGCGGCGGAGAGCGGCCGCAGGCGGAAGCCGCCCGTGGCGCCGGGACGGCGCGTCTGCCGGGGAACCCCGCGGTCAGCCGGAGAAACCCTCCTTGGGCATCTCCAGGTCGGGCTTGGCCAGCTCTTCGACGTTGACGTCCTTGAACGTGACCACCCGGACGTTCTTGACGAACCTGGCCGGCCGGTACATGTCCCAGACCCAGGCGTCCTGCATCTTCACGTCGAAGAACACGTCGCCGTTCTCCGCCGTGCGGACGTCCAGGTCGACGGAGTTGGTGAGGTAGAAACGCCGCTCGGTCTCCACGACGTAGGTGAACAGGCCGACGACATCGCGGTACTCACGGTAAAGCTGCAGCTCCATCTCGGTCTCGTACTTCTCGAGATCCTCTGCGCTCATCCCGTTCCTCCTGTCACGCGCCTTCCCAGCCCGCCCGATCAGGCGACACCGGCCCCCACCTCATTCTTGCCCATCTCCATGCCCCGTCCCGACCGGACCGCCGTCCCGGGAGGGGGACGGCGCCTCGCCCGAGGGGCGTCCGCGGCGGCCCGCCGCGCCCGGGGCGCCGCGGCGAGCGGGCCCGGCACGGCTACCCGCCCTTGGTGAAGTCCTGCGTGAACGTGTCAGGCGTCGAGAGCACGGCCGCCCGCGAGAACGGCCAGTAGATCGCCACGGCCCGGCCGATCACGTCCTCCTCCAGGATCGCGCCGTTCGCCTCCTGCTCCTCGTGCCCGCGGGAGTCGTGGGAGGCCGCGCGGTGGTCGCCCATCACCCAGAGCCGCCCCTCGGGCACGACCTTCTCGAACTCGTCCCCGGAGGGGAAGTCGTCGGGGTGGAGGTAGGCCTTCTCGTCGAGGGGCACCCCGTTCACGGTGATCCGCTTCTGCGCGTCGCAGCACTTCACGGTGTCACCGCCGATCGCGATGACCCGCTTGATGGTGTCCTTGCCGTCCCAGCCCTTGAAGACCACCACGTCGCCGCGCTCGACCGCCCCGTGCAGTTTGTTGACGACCACCCTGTCGCCCACCAGCAGGGTGTTCTCCATGGACTCCGAGGGGATCCAGAACGACTGGAAGACGAAGGCCTGCAGCAGCAGCGCCACCACGACGCCGGAGACCAGCAGGAACAGTGTCTCGCGCAGGCCGCCCTTGCGGGAGGGCTTGTCCTGCTTGCTCTCGGGTTCGACAGTCATGAGGTACGGCTACCGCCTTGCACGCCGGCGACGACGCCACAGCACCAGCGGGACCGCGCCCGCGACGCCCCCGAGGAAGGGGGCTGCCCCTCCCAGGGCGGCCGCGGCGCCCAGCGCCGGCTGGCTGAACGTGTCGGGGATGGGGAGAGTGGTGGCCCTGGAGAAGGGCCAGACGATGACGAACGCCCTGCCGATCACCTGGTCGATCGGGATGGTGCCGCCGCCGGGGTCCTGCTGGTGCTCGCGGGAGTCGAGGGAGACCTGACGGTGGTCGCCCATGACCCAGAGCCGGCCCTTGGGGACCTTGATGTCGAAGCCCTCCCGGGACGGGACGTCACCCGGGTAGAGGTACGCCTTCTCGTCCAGGGGCACTCCGTTGACCGTGACCCGGCCCTTGTCGTCGCAGCACTTCACGGTGTCGCCGGGGACGCCGATGACGCGCTTGATGTAGTCCTTCTCGCCGGGCACCACGCCGAAGGCGGTGCCGACCGCGCGGAAGAACGCGGCCACCGGGTTGGACGGCTCCTCGAACTCCACCTCGCCGTCCCAGGAGTCCACGCCGGAGAAGACCACCACGTCGCCGCGCTCGATGTCGCGGACGTGGTAGACGAGCTTGTTGACCAGGACCCGGTCGTTCTTCAGGAGGGTGTTCTCCATCGACTCCGACGGGATGTAGAACGCCTGGACGATGAAGGACTTGATCAGGAACGCGAGGACCAGCGCGACGACGATCAGGACCGGTAGCTCCCGCCAGAAGGAGCCCTTCTTCTTGTCCTTGCCGCCCTTGGCCGTCTTCTTGGTGTCTTCCGCGACCACGTCCACCTCGTCCTCGACTGGTCGACGCGAGGCTGCGTCGCACGCCTGGTCTTCGCTAGTCATCTCTCACGAGCCTAGATGATGACCGGAGTTCAGCGACCGAGCCGGGGGTTAAGGACTGCTCCCGATTCCCTCATCCTCCCAGCGAGAAACCGCCGGGTTTACCCCATAGAGGAATCGCTTTTCCGTTATGGCCCTGACGTTTGCGGCGGTCGGGACCCCTCCGCCGGCCGCCCCGCGGTCCCCCGCCGGGAGGACGGCGGACCAGGGGCCGCTCGGCTCACAGGGGCGCCGGGCCCGCCCGGTGGGACGGCCGCCCCCCCGTACGCCGCAGGCCCGTCCCCCGCAGGGGACGGGCCTGGACGGAGCTTCGGACGCCTTAGCGGGCTTCGCGCTTCTCGCGGATGCGGGCGGCCTTGCCGCGCAGGTCGCGCATGTAGTAGAGCTTGGCGCGGCGGACGTCACCGCGGGTCACGACGGTGATCTTCTCGATGACCGGGCTGTGCACCGGGAAGGTGCGCTCCACGCCGACGCTGTAGCTGATCTTGCGGACGGTGAAGGTCTCACGGGCGCCGCTGCCCTGGCGGCGCAGGACGAAGCCCTTGAAGACCTGGACACGGGAGCGGTTGCCCTCGATCACTCGGACGTGGACCTCGAGCGTGTCACCGGGACGGAAGTTCGGGACGTCGCTGCGGAGCGTGGCCTTCTCGAGCTCGGTGATCAGCGTGTGCATGGCAGTGGTACCTCATTTACGCGAGCACGCGGAGGTCCACCCGGCCGCGGTGAGGCGGCATCGCGGTGGACGCACATGCTGGGCTGGCTGTGTCTTGGGAGCCGGGCTCTCGGGCCCGACGGCGCGCACCGGACTGCGGACAGTCGGCGGCAACGATTCAGTCTGCCACATCCTGGCCGCCCACCGGAAATCCGAGCTCCGCGAGCTCCGCGAGCTCGGAGAGAAGCGCCCGGTCGTGCTTGTCGAGACCCTCGGGAGGGAGCGCCGAGAGCAGCTCCGGACGGTTCTTCGCGGTACGGCGCAGCGCCTCGTCCCGCCGCCACCGGGCTATCTTCCCGTGGTGCCCGGAGAGCAGGATCTCCGGCACCCTGTGTCCCCGCCACTCGGGCGGCTTGGTGTAGACCGGGCCCTCCAGCAGGTTCTCCATCGCACCCGGGGCGAACGAGTCGTCCACGGCCGAGCGGGCGTTGCCCAGGACGCCGGGCAGGAGCCGCCCGACGGCCTCGACCATCACCAGCACCGCCACCTCCCCCCCGGCCAGCACGTAGTCGCCGATGCTGACCTCGTCCACCCGCAGGCGGGAGCCGTACTCGGCCATGACGCGCGAGTCGATGCCCTCGTAGCGCGCCGGGGTGAACAGCAGCCACGGCTCCGCGGCGTACTCCATGGCGAGCTTCTGGGTGAAGGGGACCCCGCTCGGCGTCGGAACGACGATCCGGGGGCGGGCGGCGGGATCGGCGTCGAGGACGTCGTCGAGGGCGGCGCCCCACGGGTCCGGCTTCATGACCATGCCGGGGCCGCCGCCGTAGGGCGTGTCGTCCACGGTGCGGTGCACGTCGTGCGCCCAGTCGCGGAGCTGGTGCAGGCGGATGTCGAGGGTGCCGCGCTCGCGGGCCTTGCCGATGAGGGAGACGCCGAGCGGGGCGAAGTACTCGGGGAAGATCGAGATGATGTCGATGCGCATGGTCAGGCGATCTGGTCCGGATCCAGCAGACCGGCCGGGCCGTCCACCAGGAGCGTGCCCTTCTCCAGGTCGATCTCCGGGACCAGCGCCTTGACGAACGGCACGTAGACCTCCCTGCCGCCGCGCCGGATCACCAGCAGGTCCTGGCCGTGGTGGAGCACGTCGGTCACCTCGCCGGC
Organism: Thiemannella venezuelensis; assembly: GCF_014203605.1. GTDB lineage: Bacteria > Actinomycetota > Actinomycetes > Streptosporangiales > Streptosporangiaceae > Planomonospora_A > Planomonospora_A venezuelensis. Next base: position 63,233 of record NZ_JACHJJ010000019.1, read on the forward strand.
CCGCTCGCCGCCGGGGGTGACCACGGTGAGGCCGATGAGCTGGTGGTCGTAGAACTCGTCGGGATCGTCGGAGGGCGGGACGTCCGCCGAGTCGATGACGAGGGTGGTGCCGCGGAGCTCCTCGGCGCCGTTCCGGTCGTCCACGCCCTCGAAGCGGACCAGGAGGATCCCGGAGTGCCAGCGCCGGGACGCGACGACGAGCGGGCCGGCGGAGGCGGGGTCGGTGGACAGGACCGCCCCCGGGGCGAAACGCCGCTCCGGGTCGTCGGTACGCACGTCCACGGTCACGTCGCCGCGGAGCCCGTGCGGGCGGCCGATCCGGCCAACGACAAGCTGCACGCCCGTCTCCTGAAGTCAGAAATATGCGAAGAAAGAAGCTGAAGAAAGCAAACGGGTCACCCACACCGGTGGGTGACCCGTCCGCTCATGGAACCCGTGTCAGCGGACCTCGTCCAGGTCGAGCAGGTCGACCCGGACGTACTTGCCGTCGCCAAGCGCGTTCACGACGGTGCGGAGCGCCTTGGCCGTACGGCCGCCGCGGCCGATGACCTTGCCCAGGTCCTCGGGGTGGACCCGGACCTCAAGCACGCGCCCGCTGCGGATGCGGCGGGCCCGGACCTGGATCTCGTCGGGATGCTCGACGATGCCCTTCACCAGGTGCTCGAGGGCCTCCTCAAGCACCTCAGGCCTCGCCTTCCGGCTTCTCCTCGGCGGCGACCGGCTCGGCCGGGGTCTCGGCGGGGGCCTCGTCGGCCTTCGCCTTCTTCACCGACTTCTTCGGCGTGGTGGCGGCGGCGTCGAGGGAGAGGGTCTCCTTGGCCGCGGCCTCGTAGGCGGCGTGCCGGTCCGGCTTGGGCTCGGCGACGAGCTTCGGCGCCGGGGCGGGCTCGCCCTTGAACTTCTGCCAGTCACCGGTGATCTTGAGGAGCTTCAGCACCGGCCCGGTCGGCTGCGCGCCGACACCCAGCCAGTAGGCCGCCCGCTCGGCATTGATCTCGATGCGCGAGGGGTTCTCCTTCGGGTGGTACAGGCCGATCTCCTCGATCGCCCGGCCGTCACGCTTGGTGCGGCTGTCGGCGATGACGACACGGTACTGCGCATTGCGGATCATGCCGAGCCGCTTGAGCTTGATCTTGACTGCCACTGGTGTGGTCTCTCCTGCATTAGAGCGTGGGCGAGCGGCGTCTCATCGAGTGGGGCACGAGGAGCGGACCGCTACAGGGACAGGCACGACCGGCGGGGGTTAGAGGGCGCCCGCGTGGTCGGGATGTTCCAACATGTCATTGTGCCAGACGCACGGGGGTGTCCGGCCACCCGGCCGCACTCCCGTACGGCCGGGCCGGGAAAAATCTCGGCAATGCCGTCGGCCCGGGACGGCCTACTTGGGCCGGACCCCCAGCAGCTCCAGCGCGGCCACGGTGATGAACCCGAGGATGATGACCACCCAGATCCACCGGGCACGCGAGAAGAACCTGCCGTCGTCGCCGCCGTTCTCGTCGCTCACTTCTGCCCCGGGAACTTGAACGTGGAGGGGTCGAAGCCCGGCGGCAGCTCCAGGCCGGGCGGGAGCTGGCCGGCGCCCAGGTTGCCGAGGGCGCCGCCGAGGTCGGGGGTCTTCTCCGCACCGCCGGAGGCGGCCTTGCCGAGCGCCGCCTTGCGCGGGTCGCCGCTGACCCGCCGGCCCTTGGCCGCCTTCTTCTGCGCGCCCTTGCCCTTGCGCCCGCCCGGCATGCCGGGGATGCCCAGCCCGCCGGCCATCCGCTTCATCATCTTCTGCGCCTCGAAGAACCGCACGACCAGGTTGTTGACCTCGGTCACGGTGACGCCGGAGCCCTTGGCGATGCGCTCGCGGCGCGACCCCTTGATGATCTTCGGGTCCTGGCGCTCGCCCGGGGTCATGGAGCGGATGATGGCGGCGATGCGGTCCAGGTCGCGCTCGTCGACCTGGTTGAGCTGGTCGCGCATCTGCCCCATGCCGGGCATCATGCCGAGCAGGTTCTTGATGGGGCCCATCCTCCGGACCATCATCATCTGCTCGAGGAAGTCGTCCAGGGTGAAGCCCTCGCCCGAGGTGAGCTTGCCCGCCATCCTGGCGGCTTCCTGCTCGTCGAAGGTCTTCTGGGCCTGCTCGATCAGGGTGAGGATGTCGCCCATGTCGAGGATGCGGGAGGCCATCCGGTCCGGGTGGAAGGCGTCGAAGTCCTCGAGCTTCTCACCGGTGGACGCGAACATGATCGGCTTGCCGGTGACGTGGCGGACCGAGAGGGCGGCGCCGCCGCGGGCGTCGCCGTCGAGCTTGGTGAGCACGACGCCGTCGAACCCGACGCCGTCCATGAACGCCTGGGCCGTGGAGACGGCGTCCTGGCCGATCATGGCGTCGACGACGAACAGGACCTCGTCCGGCGAGACCGCGTCGCGGATGTCCGCGGCCTGCTTCATCATCTCCTGGTCGATGCCCAGGCGGCCGGCGGTGTCGATGACGACGATGTCGTGCTGCTGCCGCCGGGCGTGGTCGATCGACCGGCGGGCCACCTCGACCGGGTCGCCGACGCCGTTGCCGGGCTCGGGCGCGTAGACCGCGACGCCCGCCCGCTCGGCCACGACGGCGAGCTGCTGGACCGCGTTGGGGCGCTGGAGGTCGGCGGCCACCAGCAGCGGGACGTGGTTCTGCTCCCGCAGCCAGCGGGCGAGCTTGCCCGCCAGGGTGGTCTTGCCGGCGCCCTGGAGACCGGCGAGCATGATGACGGTCGGCGGGTTCTTCGCGTAGCGGAGCCGCCTGGTCTCACCGCCCAGGATCTCGATCAGCTCGTCATTGACGATCTTGACGACCTGCTGCGCCGGGTTCAGCGCCTGGGACACCTCCGCTCCGCGAGCGCGCTCCTTGACCTGCGCCACGAACGTCTTGACGACGGGCAGCGCGACGTCGGCCTCGAGCAGCGCGATGCGGATCTCGCGGCAGGTCGCGTCGATGTCGGCATCGGAGAGCCGACCCTTGGATCGAAGGGAGGAGAAGACCGATGTGAGCCGGTCGGAAAGCGTCTCGAACACGTGATTGGCCAGCCTCTGCGCTACAGGTCTGCGACTCGACCTCCCAGCCTATCCGCTGGAGGATGCGACCGGCGCCCCGGTGCGGTCGCGCCCGTGCGGGCGCCGCGGGCGGGAGGGCGGGATCACCCTGTTCAGCGGCCCCAGCCGGGGACGGCCATCCGGACGGTCAGGGCGTGCTCGACCAGGGTGATCAGGGTCGACTTCACCGCGTCGCGGGAGCGCGCGTCGGTCCGCGAGATCGGGATGCCGGGATCGAGCGTCAGAGCCTCCCGCACCTCCTCCTCCACGTGCGGGTAGCTCCCGTCCCAGCCGTTGAGCGCCACGACGAAGGGCAGCCGCGCCTCCTCGAAGTAGTCGATCGCCGGGAAGCTGTCGGCCAGCCGGCGGGTGTCGACCAGCACGACCGCGCCGATCGCGCCGCGGACCAGGTCGTCCCACATGAACCAGAACCGGTGCTGCCCGGGCGTGCCGAACAGGTACAGGATCAGGTCCCGGTCCAGGGAGACCCGGCCGAAGTCCATCGCCACCGTGGTGGTGGTCTTGTTGGGGGTGAGGCCGAGGTCGTCGATCCCGGCGCTCGCGTCGGTCATCACCGCCTCCGTGGTCAGCGGCAGGATCTCCGAGACCGCGCCCACGAACGTGGTCTTCCCGACACCGAAGCCACCGGCGACAACGATCTTGGTCGAGGTGAGGCCGCCGGAGCGGCTAGAGCCTGCGAAGTCCACTGAGCACCCTTTCCAGCAGGTTGAGGTCCGGCTTGCCCGCGTTCAGCTGGGGCTGGTGCAGCTGGATCAGCCCCTCGGCCGCCATGTCGGCCACCAGGATCCGCGTGACCCCCAGGGGGATGCGCAGCATCGCGGAGATCTCGGCGACCGAGCGCACGTGCCGGCAGAGGGCGCTGATCGCCTGGTACTCCGGCGTGCGGGTAGACAGATCGTGATGGATCGACGTCGCCGAGGAGACCAGCGCCTCCATGGCGAGCTGGGTCCGGGGGGCGGTGCGCCCCCCGGTCACGGCGTACGGCCGGACCAGGGAGCTCTGCTCCGCCGGCGCCGGCTGTACGTGATGCGAAGGACCACCCTGCTGCCGGTGGGCGTTGTCCGTCGACGCGTAGGGCGGCCCGCTCAGCGGGCCCCCTTCATCGGTCCAACCGCGGCCTGCCACGGCACCCTCCTAGGACAGTATCCATTGCGCACCCTCACCGGGGATGGGATGCCTGGAGCTCGGCTCGGACGGCCGGTGTCAGCACCTGCCCCGCCCGTTCGACGAGCAGGGTCATCTGGTACGCCACCAACCCCATGTCGCAGTCGGCCGCGGCCAGGACGGCCAGGCAGGAACCGTCGCTGATCGACATGATGAGGAGCAGCCCTCGCTGCATCTCCACCACGGTCTGGGTGACCGCTCCGCCCTCGAAGACCCGGGACGCGCCCTGCGTCAGGCTGATCAGGCCCGCGGCCACCGCGGCCAGCTGGTCGGCCCGGTCCCGGGGGAACCCGTCCGAGAACGCCAGAGGCAGGCCGTCGGACGAGACCACGACCGTGTGCGCAACGCCTGGCACGTTGTTCACGAAGTCGGTGATCAGCCAGTTGACCCCCCGAGCGGCCTGGCTCAGTTCTCGCACGTGCCTTCCTCCTTGCCGATCCTGCCGGACACGCTCACCGGTTCTCCCTGTCTGTGCCGGGACCCCGGCCGGGGCCGGGATACGCCTGGTCCTCGCCGATCTCTCCCTTGGCCACCGCCCTGCCCTGCCGTACCCCCCGCTGGAAGCTCGCCAGCCGGTTGCGCACGGCCTCCGGGGAGACCGTCGCCCGCGGGGCGGGAGCCTGCGGGGCGCTCCCCGCGCCGGAGGGGGCGGCGCCGGGCACCAGGTTCGCCTTCGGCACCCGCTTGGGCAGCCCGGAGCCGGTGAGCCCGCCCAGTGTCGGCTCGCTCGCCGCCTTGGCCGCCTGCCAGCCCGCGTCCGCGGGAGAGGACCACGCGTCCGACCGCAGCGGCGCCTGGACCGTCGCGGTCTCCTGCAGGTCCTCACTCCGCTCCCGCGGTGCGGGGGCGCCGGAGCCCTCGAAGGACCCGGAGTCCTCGAAGGACCCTGCCGGGGCGAGGGGCTCGGCCTTCTTGAACCAGTCGGACTCCACCGCCGCGAAGATCGGCAGGAACTCCTCCCGCTCCTCCTCCAGGGGGAAGGAGTCGTGCACCGCGGGCAGCGGGCCCGTGCTGTCCGCCGCGGTCGCGAACCCTCGCGATCCCGGCGGCGCGGCCGGATCCGGCCACGCCCCCGTGTCGCCGCCGCGCATCGGCCCCGTGGGCCACGGTCCTCCCGGCTCCTCGGCGAAGACGTTCGGCCAGCCGGGACCGGAGCCGGGCGCCGGCACGTGGCCGGGCCAGGGGGTGTCGACCGGAGACTGCCCGAAACCGCCGCTCCCGGAGAAGGACTGGAAGGGGGCGGCCCCCTGCCCCGCGTCGAAGGAGTTGAAGTCCTGCCTGGCCGCCTCGAACGAGGAGAACGCGGGGCGCGCCGTGTCCAGCGTGACCGGGCTCGCCAGCACCGGCGGCCGGTCGTCCATCGGGGAGAGCGAGGGCATCGACGGCATCGAGGACACGGAGGGCATCGACGGCGCAGAAGGCATCGACGGCATCGACGGCACGGCCGCGCCCCAGTCGCCCATCTGGGGCGCGGGGGGCATCCCGGCCGGCTGGCCCATGCCCGGCATCTGCGCGCCGACGGTCGCGAGCAGGTTCTCCGGCAGCAGCACCATGGCGGTCAAGCCGCCGCTGTCCTGCTGGCGGAGCTGCACCCGGATGCCGTGCCGCAGCGCGAGGCGGCCGACCACGAACAGGCCCATGCGGCGGGAGACCGAGACGTCCACCACCGGGGGGTTGGCCAGCCGCCAGTTCGCCTGCGCGAGTTCCTCACCGGTCATGCCGATGCCGAGGTCGGTCACCGAGATCATCACGCCGCCGCCGTCGATGCGGTTGCTCGACACGATGACCTTCGTCTCCCTGGGGGAGAAGGAGATCGCGTTCTCCACCAGCTCGGCGACCAGGTGCACGACGTCGTTGACGGACGTACCGGCCACCGCGACCCCGCCGGAGATCCGCAGGTCCACCCGTTCGTAGCTCTCGACCTCCGACAGGGAGGCGCGGACCACGTCGATCAGCGGGATGGGCTGGCTCCACCGGCGCGCGGGCTCCTGCCCCGCGAGGACCAGCAGGTTCTCGCTGTTGCGGCGCATGCGGGTGGCCAGGTGGTCGAGGCGGAAGAGGCTGCCGAGCCGCTCCTCGTCCTGTTCGCCCTGCTCCAGGTTCTCGATGAGCGCCAGCTGGCGCTCGACCAGGGTCTGGCTGCGCCGGGAGAGGTTGACGAACATCGCGTTGACGTTGCTCCGCAGCGACGCCTCCTCGCCCGCCAGCCGTACGGCCTCGCGGTGGACCTCGTCGAAGGCCCGGGCCACCTCGCCGATCTCGTCGTTCGAGGCCACCCCGATCGGCACGACCTCGGCCGCGGACATGTCGCCGGTCTCGCGGAGCTTCTGCACGGTGTCGGGCAGGCGCTGCCCGGCGACGGACAGCGCCTCGGTCCGCAGCTTGCGCAGGGGCTTGACCAGCGAGCGGGCGATGATCGCGGTGACGGCCAGGAGCAGCAGGAGGAGCAGGGCCGTCAGTCCTCCGGCGATCAGGGCGCTGCGCTGCTCGGACTCCTGCAGGGCCTGGCTCCGCGTGATGACCGTGCCGGCGACCTCCTTCTCCACCTCGCGCATCCGCGTGATGACGTCGGAGGCCGCGTCGAACCATGTGGCCTGGTCCCCGGCTCCGCGCTGGGACACGTCGACGCGCACGAGCGGGGCGTCCGCGCCGGCCAGGACCAGCGCGCGCAGCCGCATCGACTCCGCGCGGTCCTTCTTCTGGCTGCTCACGGTGTCGTCGAACAGCTGCTTCTGGGCGACCGTCGCCTCGGCCTTGAAGGTCGCGAGTTCGCTGTCGCGCCCCGCCCGGGCGGCGACGAAGGCGTCCAGGCTCTCGGAGGTGAACCTCCTCGCGGCGAGGGCGACGGCGAGGATGGCCCGTTCCTCGGACGCCTGCGCCTTGGCCCTGGCCAGCGCGCCGAACGCGTGCGCGCCGCCGGCGAGGACCTGGTCGGTGACGCCCTGGACGATGTCGTCGTGCAGAGCCAGCAGGTCGGTGATGGTCCGGGTGTACATGGAGATCGTGGGCTGGGCGGGGAGCTGGGTCTCCAACGCCGTCTTGCGCATGCTCCCGAGCTCGTCGATGCGGTTGCGCACCTGGGAGAGCTCGGTCCTGCCGCGCTCGCCGAAGTCGTCCGCGTCGTCCCCGCCGAGGATGAGGTCGAGACGGCCGCCGACGGCGCCGGCGGCCCTGTCGACGACCTCGTGCTGCTCCTTCAGCCTTTCCTGCCCGCCGGCCGGGCGTCCCTGCGCCACGAAGCGCGCCGAGAGATCGCGTTCCCCTTCGAGCTCGTGCGCCAGCTCGCTGAGCGCGGCGGCGAGCTCGGCGCCGGCGCGAACGCGCTCGTACTCGGCCGCGCTGCTGATCGAGGCGATCACCCGCAGGCCGCCCAGGACGATCATCGCGATGGTGGGGATGGCGATGAGAATGATCAGCCGCGACCGGACCCGCCAGTTCCGGAGGGCCATCCCTCCGCCCTTCCTGGCGGCCCGCGGCCCGAGATCCCGGCCCTGGGCGACGGCGGCTGGGGCGTTGGCCGGCTCAGACCTGAGCTCGCTGGGGATTGACGCTGTCCTCACTGGGCTTCCGCTGCCTCTCCTCGGACCCACTCTTCGCGGGGGATCGCGTCACATCAATTGATAAGCATGGGACGTCGATGCATCCATGGGGTAGAGGTTATTGGAGCACAACCGGAAGAGTTCGGCCAACGGCACATAAGACGCGGATTATCCATAACCGTCACACACCCCCCAACCAGACACCGCTTCCGGTCCGGCAGAAAACCCGCGCAGAGGCGAACGGACATCCCTCTAGAGCACCCCATCATGGGACAAAACCAACGACTGCCCACAAAGCGGGATAAGTCACATTATGACCGGTTTAGCCTGATAGGCGACATTTGTTATTCGGCTGATTCCCTCCGCTACTCTGATCCCCGATCGACACCCCCTTGATCATTCGCCTCCCGGGACCACCCCCCACACCGCCCCAGCGCCTCACCGAGTCCCGCCGAGGAGATCAATGCAGCTAAGGAGAGCTGATGAAGTTCAGACTCGCGAGCCGGGCCATCGTCGCAGGACTCGCCGCCGTACTGGCGCTCAGCGCCTGCGGGGGCTCGGACCCCGCCGACACGGCTGAAGCCGGCGCGGCGGGCGGGCTGGAGAAGGCCGAGATCACCATCGGCGCGCTGCCGATCCCCGACTCGGCCGCCCTCTACATCGCCAACGAGAGGGGCTTCTTCAAGGAAGAGGGCCTCACGGTGAAGATCGAGACCGTCCAGGGCGGCGCCCAGGCCCAGCAGAGCCTCATCGGCGGCTCGCTGGACGCCACGCAGACGAACTACGTCTCGACCTTCCTCGCCGTCTCGGCGGGCAACAAGTTGAAGATCGTCTCTGACCTGTACCAGGCGACGCCCGACTCCTTCAACATCATGGTGCCGAAGGACTCCCCCATCAAGACGCCGGCCGACCTCAAGGGCAAGAAGATCGCGGTCAACAGCCAGAAGAACATCGGCACGCTGGCCGTCACCTCGGTTCTCAAGGCCCACGGCCTCACCGCCGAGGACGTCACCTTCCTGGAGTTCCCCTTCCCCGAGATGGCGGGCAAGCTCGAGCAGGGCATCGTCGACGCGGCCTGGATGACCGAGCCGCACCTGACCGCCGTCCAGAAGAACATCGGCGCCCAGAAGCTGGCCGACACCATGACCGGCCCCACCGCGGACTTCCCCATCGCGGGCGTGGTCGTCACCGAGGAGTTCCTGACCCAGCACCCGAAGACCGTCGCCGCCTTCCAGCGCGGGCTCGCCAAGGCCCAGCAGATCGCCGCCTCCGACCGCAAGGCCGTCGAGAAGATCCTGCCGACCTTCACCAAGATCGACGCCGCCACCGCCGCGGTCATCACGCTCGGCACCTTCCCCACCAGCCTCGACGAGACCCGCCTGCAGCGGGTCTCGGACCTGATGGTGGAGCAGGGCTACCTCAAGACCGCGGTCCCGGCCAAGTCCATCCTCCCGGGTGCCAACGGGTGATGACGGGACGTTCCCTGCTCGACAACAGACTGCTCTGCGGCGCCATCGGCATCGCAGGGCTGTTCTGTGTCGCGGAGCTCGCCGGGCGGACCGGGCTCATCGACCCCATCGTGTTCCCCCTGGCCTCCACGGTGGTCGGCCGCGCAGTCGAGCTGGCGGCGGACGGCGACTTCCTCGCCGACGTCGTCTCCACCCTGGGCGCCTGGGCGGCGGGCCTCCTGCTCACCGTCCTGATCGCCGTTCCCGTCGGCTTCCTGCTCGGCACCCTGCCGCGGGTGGAGTCCGCGCTCCGGCCCGTCCTGGAGTTCCTGCGCCCGATCCCGTCCGTGGCGCTGATCCCCCTGGCCCTGCTGCTGTTCTCCGACCGGTTCGACATGAAGGTCGCGGTGATCGTCTACGCCGCCTGGTGGCCGGTTCTGATCAACACCATGTACGGCCTCAGGGACGTCGACCCGCTGGCCAAGGAGACGCTGCGCAGCTTCGGTTTCGGGCCCTTGGCGGTGCTGTGGCGGGTGTCCCTGCCCAGCACGGCCCCGTTCATCGCCACCGGGGTACGGCTGGCCGCCGCGATCGCGCTGATCCTCGCGATCAGCGCCGAGCTGCTCGGAGGAGGCTCCAGCGGCATCGGCACGTTCATCCTGGAGTCCGGCAGCAGCACCGACGCGCTGGAGTACACCGTGGCGGCGACCATCTGGGCCGGGGCCATCGGAGTGATCTCCAACAGCCTGTTCACCCTGGCCGAGCGGCGGCTGTTCCACTGGCACCTGGCCCGTACGGAGGGGACGCGGTGATGCGGTTCCTGCGCGCCCTCGGCCGGCTGTGGCTGGTACCCGTCGTGCTGGTGGCGTGGGAGGCCGCCACCCGCCTGGCGGAGGACATCTTCTTCCCTCCTCCCACGACGATCGCGGCCCGCATGCACGAGATGTGGTTCTCCGGTCCCGCCGAGCGGCTCTGGCTCACCGACGCGGCCCTGGAGAACATCCCCACGAGCGTCGGCCGGCTCTTCGCCGGATGGCTGCTCGCGGGCGTGATCGGCGTCGTCCTCGGCGTCATGCTGGGGCGCTCGGCGCTGCTGTCCCGGTTCATCGACCCGCTCGTCCAGTTCGGGCGCGCCATCCCGCCTCCCGCCCTGCTTCCCTTCTTCCTCGCGCTGTTCTCCGTCGGCGCGCAGATGCAGATCGCCACGATCGTGTTCGGCATCGTCTGGCCGATCCTGCTCAACTCCAGTGACGGCGCGCGCCACGTCGACCGGCAGCACCTGGAGACCTCCACGGTCTTCGGGCTGTCGCGGAGCCAGCGGCTGTTCTGGGTCATCCTGCCCTCCGCGATGCCCAAGATCTTCGCGGGCCTGCGGCTCAGCCTGTCACTGGCGCTGATCCTGATGGTCATCTCCGAGCTGGTGGGCAGCGTCAACGGGATCGGCTTCCAACTCCTCGACGCCCAGAGGTCCTACGACCTGCCCGGCGTCTGGGGAACCATCGTGGTCCTCGGTGTTCTGGGATACCTGCTCAACTCGGTCTTTCTCGTGGCCGAGCGACGTGTGCTGTCCTGGCACCGCGGCGCCAACCGTACAACCTGAGGACCCGCTGTGCTTGAGATCTCGAACCTGACCCACGTCTACGGCGGCGGGCCCGGCGCCCACCACGCTCTGGGGGGCATCGACCTGAAGGTCGCCCAGGGCGAACTGGTGTGCATCGTCGGCCCCTCGGGATGCGGCAAGTCCACCCTGCTCCGCTCCATCGCCGGGCTCCTGCGTCCCACCGGCGGGACCGTGACCCTGGGAGGCAAGCCCGTCGAGCGGACGCCGGACGACCTGGCCGTGGTCTTCCAGGACTACAGCCGCTCCCTCTTCCCCTGGATGTCGGTGGGCGACAACGTCGCGCTGCCGCTGCGGCGCAAGGGCATGGACCGGCCGCGGCGGCGGGAGGCGGCGACGGAGGCGCTGGAGCAGGTCGGCCTGGCCGGGGCCGCGGGCAAGTACCCGTGGCAGCTCTCCGGCGGCATGCAGCAGCGCGTCTCCATCGCCCGCGCCCTGGCCTACCGGCCCGCCCTGATGCTGATGGACGAGCCCTTCGGCTCGGTCGACGCGCAGACGCGCGAGGACCTGGAGGACCTGACCCTGCGCGTCCGCAGCCACCACGACATGACGATCCTGCTCATCACCCACGACATCGACGAGAGCGTCTACGTCGGCGACCGGGTCGTGGTCCTGTCCAAGGCCCCCGCCACGGTCGCCGGCGACCTGCGGGTGGACCTGCCCGGCCCGCGCGACCAGATCACCACCCGGGAGAACCCCGCATTCGTGCACCTCCGTGCCGAGGTCGGCCGCCTGGTCCGCGGTATGCGGAACGACCCGGCCGTCTCTTCCTGACGATCAGAGAGGACTTGCCAATGGACGACCCACAGGCACCGGTCTGGGACGCGATCGGCGGGGTCTCCCGGTTCGCCGCCCTGGCCGTGATGGCCGAACTGGGCTGCGCCGACCACCTGCGGGAGGGGCCGCTGAGCACGGGCGAGCTGGCGGCCCGCTGCGGTGCCGACTCGCCGGCCCTCGGCCGGGTGCTCCGCCAGCTCGCCTCCATGGGGATCGTCGCGACGACGGCGCCGGGGGTGTACGAGCTGACCGAGGCGGGCGCCACGCTCCGCAGCGACGTGCCGAACTCGCTGCGTCCCGCCGTACGGATGATCGCCGAAGAGGGCTTCTGGTACGGCGTGGGCATGCTCCCGCGGACCGTGAGCACCGGGAGGTCGGCCTTCGTCGAGCGGTTCGGGCCGCTGTACAGCGGCTACCTCAAGTCGAACCCCGCCGCGGGACGGCTGTTCGACGACTACATGGTGGCCCGGTCGTGGCCGTTCGCGGAAGCCGTGGCCTCCCGCTACGACTTCTCCGGCGTGCGGACCCTCGTCGACGTGGCGGGCGGCAGGGGGCACGTGCTCGCCGCGGTGCTGAACGCCTATTCAAACGTGCGCGGCGTCCTGTTCGACCTGGAGCAGGTGGTCCCCGGCGCGCGGGAGTCCTTCGCGAAGGCCGGTCTTGAAGACCGGTGCGAATGCGTCAGCGGCGACTTCTTCGCCTCCGTCCCGGCCGGAGCCGACGCGTACATGCTGGGCAGCGTGGTCCACAACTGGTCCGACGAGGATGCGGTGCGGATCCTGCGCAACGTCCGGGAGGCCATGGCCGAGGACGGCCGGGTGCTGCTGGTGGAGTTCGTCGTGCCCGACGACGACGCCCCCCACGTCTCCAAGGACGTCGACATCCGCATGCTCGCCCTGTTCGGCCAGGGCATGGAGCGCAGCGCGTCGGAGTACGGCGAGCTGCTCGGCAAGGCCGGGCTCCGCCTGAACCGGCAGATCGAGCTGACGGCCGGATCCAGCATCGTCGAGGCACTGCCCGTCTGACCGGCCCGGTCCCGCGGCCGGCGGTGCGGGCGCCCGTACCGCCGGCCGCGGCGCTCAGTCCCCCGTCCCGGCGCCCCTCCCCCGCGCGTCCCGGACGACGCTCCAGGACGGGCGCTCGTTCAGGAGCGTGACGTCCGTGTCGGTCATCCGCCGCTGGCCGGCCGCCATCTCGGCGATCTCCTCGGCGGTGAGCACCTCGGAGACGTCCCCGAACCCCAGCGGGGCCCGCTCCCCCACCAGGGCGATGATCCGCTCCATGGGCATCTCGCGGTTGGCCAGGACCAGCGGGGTGGTGGCCGTCCTGCGCTCCTGCTCGTAGGCGGCCAGCCCCTCGACGGGGCCGGACGCGGCCAGCGAGCGCGCCAGCACCCGGGCGTCGAGCACGGCCTGCGAGCCGCCGTTGGAGCCGACCGGGTACATCGGGTGGGCGGCGTCCCCGAGCAGGGTCACCCGGCCCCGGCCCCACGACGGCAGCGGATCCCGGTCCACCATCGGGTACTCCAGGATGCGCCCGGCCCCGGCGAGCAGCCCGGGGACGTCGAGCCAGGGGAGCCTCCAGTCCGCGAAGTGCGGCAGGACCTCCTCCAGCGCCCCCTCCCGGGACCAGTCGGCCGCCGGCACCTCCCCGCCGTCCCCCGTCTTCACCTCCGCGACCCAGTTGATCCGCCTGCGATCGGCGGAGACGGGGTAGGCGACGAACTTGCACGACCGGTTCGAGCCCACGACGGCCAGGGTGGACCCGTCCAGGAACGGCTCGCTCTCGGTGATCCCGCGCCACATCCGGACCCCGTTCCACAGCAGCGGCCCGCCGTCCGGATGGAGTCGTGCCCGTACGGCCGAGTGCACTCCGTCGGCCCCGACCAGCACGTCGGAGGCGAGGCCGAGCGCCTCTCCGGTCCGCACGTCCCTGAGCGAGGCGACGACCCCGTCCGAGCCCTCCACGACGTCCTCGAAGCACAATCCCGTCCGCACCGCCTCCGGTCCGAGCCGCTCGCGCACCGCGTCGAGCAGCAGCATCTGGAGCGCGCCCCGGTGGACGGAGTACTGCGGCCAGCGGTAACCGGCGGCCCTGCCCCGCGGCAGGGCGAGGATGGTGCCGCCGAAGCGGTCGGCGTAGGTCTGGAAGCTGGTCGCGACGCCGATCCCGGCGAGCCGGCCGCCCAGGCCGAGTTCGGTCAGCTCCCTGACCGCGTGGGGCTGGACGTTGATCCCCACGCCGAGCGGGCGCAGTTCCGCGGCGGACTCGGCGACCGTGCATCCGATCCCGGCGGCGTGCAGGCTGAGCGCGGTGGTGAGGCCGCCGATACCGCCGCCGATGACCAGGACGTGCATGCGTTCCCCCGATACGTGCCGCGGCCCCTGCGCAGGGAGACCATTCGTGATCGTGACGACAATCGTCCGGCGATGACCTTATTGCCGATGCGAGGTCCGTGGCACCACATATGAGGTGAATCCCTGACGGCGTTCTCCTCGGCCGGGGTCTCTCCCTACCCGCGGATCGGGAAAAGAGCGACCGGAAATCCACCGCCGGTCCGCCAGGATAGGCGCACGGCAATTGAATGAGAATTCAGGAAATCGGGAAACGAGGAGGATCCGCCTCCTCGAACTCCCGTTATGTGGATCGCCCGCCGAGGGCCGTACTGATGCTCCGTTGAAAACGGGGGCGGCCGCCCCGCGCGGCGGAAAAGCCCCTGTGATCCACTACCGGGCGGAGGCTACGCTGATCCGCCGACCGCCCCGCCCGGACGGCACGATCCGCCGGATCCGGCGGGGCCGCGGGGAAGGCCTCGCGGAAAGCCGCGGGGAAGGCCCCGCGCCGGAGAAGGCGTACCTCACGGACCGACGCGCCCTCCCCGTGCCCGACGGCTCCGCCCTCTTCGTCGCCGAGCAGAGGGGCTTCTTCCGGGAGGCGGGCCTGACGGTGCGGAAGGAGATCGTCCAGGGCGGCGCCGCGGCGATCCCCACCCTGCTCAGCGGCACCCTGGACATCAGCATGGCCGACTACGTCTCCGCGTTCCCCGCCGCCGGGCCCTGGCCACGGCGCGGCGGCCATCAGGCTGGGCACCTTCCCGACCGGTCTGGACCCGCGGCGGCTGCAGCGCGTCGCCGACGTGATGCTGGAGCAGGGGTATCTGAAGAGCGCGATCGACGCCAGGACCCTCGTCGCGGATCCCACCGGCTGACTCCGGCCGCCGTGCCGTCCCGGTCCTCCCGGCCGCGGGCCGGGCCCGGGACGGCACGGGTCAGACGCGGATGGTGAGGACGTGCTCGACCAGGGTGATCAGGGTCGACTTCACCGCGTCGCGGGAGCGCGCGTCGGTCCGGACGATCGGGATGTGCGGGGAGATCGTCAGGGCCTCCCGCACCTCCTCCGTGCCGTGCAGGTGGTCCCCGTCGAAGCCGTTGAGGGCGACCACGAAGGGCAGCCCGGCCTCCTCGAAGTAGTCGATCGCCGGGAAGCTGTCGGCCAGCCGGCGGGTGTCGACCAGCACGACCGCGCCGATCGCGCCCTTGACGAGGTCGTCCCACATGAACCAGAACCGGTGCTGCCCGGGCGTGCCGAACAGGTACAGGATCAGGTCCCGGTCCAGGGAGACCCGGCCGAAGTCCATGGCCACCGTGGTGGTCCGCTTCGTCGGAATCTGCGAGAGGTCGTCGACCCCGGAACTGGCCTCCGTCATGACCGCTTCCGTGGTCAGCGGCATGATCTCGGAGACCGCGCCGACGAAGGTCGTCTTGCCGACACCGAAGCCGCCGGCGACCACGATCTTCGTCGACGTCATCCCGGCGTCAGAGCCTGCGAAGCCCACTGAGCACCCTTTCAAGCAAGTTGAGGTTCGGCTTTCCGGCATCCAGCGACGGATGGTGGATCTGCACCAGGCCCTCCGCCGCCATGTCCGCGATCAGCACGCGGGTCACGCCCAGCGGCATGTGCAACATGGCCGAGACCTCGGCGACCGATCGTATCTGCCGGCACAACGAGGTGATCGCCTGGTACTCCGTGGAGAGCATGGAGGGGTCCACCCCCGGAGCGGTCGCCGAGGAGACCAGCGCCTCGAGCGCGAGCTGCGTCCGAGGAGCGGTCCTTCCCCCGGTGACAGCGTACGGACGAATCAAACGATTCCGTCCGCTCTTGGCCTGAGGCGGCGGCTCGTTCATCGGATGCTATCCCTCCTTCTCCATTGTTGTCCTGATGTTTCGTCAGTGACGCCCGCCCGCTGCCGGGGCGTCCGCCTGTCGCCGGGACGCCTACCGCTGGGACGCCTGGAGCTCGGCGCGCAGGGCCGGGGTCAGCGCCTGGCCCGCGCGCTCCGCCAGGAGCGTCATCTGGTAGGCCACCAGGCCCATGTCGCAGTCCGGCGAGGCCAGTACGGCGAGCGCGGAACCGTCGCTGATCGACATGGTCAGCAGGAGTCCCCGCTGCATCTCGATCACGGTCTGCACGACCGGGCCGCCTTCGAAGACCCGGGCGGCGCCCTGGGTCAGGCTGACCATGCCGGCCGTGATCGCGGCGAGCTGGTCGGCGCGGTCCTTCGGGAATCCCTGCGAGTAGGCCAGCGGAAGCCCGTCCGCGGAGACGATCACCGCGTGGGCCACGCCGGGCATTTCCTTGACGAACTCGGTGATCAGCCAATTGAAGCCGCGGGCGGCCTGACTGAGTTGGTGGTTCACTGCTTCTCTCCCTCGGCGGCGCTGGACCGCTCGTTCATCTCGGCGCGGCCCTGCCGGACGCCCTTCTGGAAACTGGACAGACGACTGCGGACCCGCTCGGCCGAGATCGGGGGCATCGGGGTGACCGGCGCCGACGCGGCGGGAGCCGCGCCGGGGACCAGGTTGGCCTTGGGCACCCGCTTGGGCAGTCCCGCCCCGGTCAGCCCGCCCTCCGCGGGCTTCCTGGCCGCCTCGGCGGCGGCCCAGCCCTGGTCGGCGGGGCTGCTGCTCCAGGGCTGGGGTTCGGCGGGCCCGGCCGCGGGCGCGGGCTGCGCCGGGGCCGTACCGGTCCCGTCCTCCACCGGCCCGGGGCCCGAGCCGGTGACCGCGCCGGTGCCCGGCCCGTCCACCGGGACGCTGCTCCGGAACCAGTCGGAGCCCACCGCCGCGAAGATCGGCAGGAACTCCTCGGGCTCCGGCTCGGTCACCGGCACCCCGACCGCGGGCAGCGTCTGGGTGTTCTCGGTCTGCTCCAGCCGGTGCGGCGCCCAGGACTCCGCCGGGGACGGCTCGGACCAGGACTCCGGCGCGGGCGCCTCAGGCCAGGAGGGGGAACTCCGGTCGGGGAGCCCCGGCGGCGGGGTCCGGTCGAGCGGGGAGGACGGCGGCGCGGCCGGAGTGAGGGGCGAGGACCACAGGCTCTCCACGTCCGAGGCGGACATCATCGGCTTGGACCACAGGTCCGCCACCGACGGCGGGGCCTCCGGAACCGGCGGGATCTCCGGCGCGACCGGAGCCGGGACCGGGGTGGCGGCCCGCACCGCGGGGGGCGCGCCGAACGGCGTGTCCTCCAGCGGGGGCATCCCGAAGGGAGGACGCTCCTCCCTGGGCGGGCCGGGAGGCGGGAAGCCCGCCGGTGCGGGACCGGCGGGTCCGGCGGCCCCCTGCGGCGCGGGGCCGCCGAAGGAGCTGAACGAGCCGAAGGACGAGCCGAAGGACGAGCCCGCCGAGGGGGTCGATCCGAACGGGTCGGTCCGCAGCCCTCCGGCGAACGGGTCCGCGTCGAGCGCGGGAACCGCGGGCCGGGCTGCGGCGGCCATGGCCGGCTGGGGCGTCATGGACTGCGCGACCACCTGGGCGGGCAGCAGGACCACGGCGCTGAGCCCGCCGGTCTCCGGGCGGCGGAGCTGGACGCGGATGCCGTGGCGCTGGGCCAGGCGGGCGACCACGAACAGGCCCATCCGGCGGGAGACCGACAGGTCCACCGAGGGCGGCTCGGCCAGGCGGCGGTTGGCCTCGGCCAGTTCCTCGTCGCTCATGCCGATGCCCTGGTCGGTGACCGCCACGATCACGCTGCCCATCTCGTTGCCGTTGCTGGTCACCGTGATCTTGGTGTCCTGCGGCGAGAAGAAGATCGCGTTCTCGACGAGCTCCGCGATCAGGTGCACGATGTCGTTGACGGCCTGACCGATGATCAGGATGCCGGACTCGACCCTGAGAGTGACCCGCTCGTAGTTCTCGACCTCGGACAGGGAGGCCCGCGCCACGTCGCCCAGCGGAACCGGCTCGCTCCACCGGCGGCTCTGCTCCTGACCGGCGAGGACCAGCAGGTTCTCGGAGTTGCGGCGCATGCGGGTGGCCAGGTGGTCCAGCTTGAAGAGGCTCGCCAGCCGGTCGGAGTCCTGCTCGCCCTGCTCCAGGTCGTCGATGAGGTCGATCTGGCGCTCCACGAGCGACTGGGTGCGCCGGGAGAGGTTGACGAACATCGCGTTGATGTTGGCCCGCAGCCGGGCCTCGTCTCCCGCCAGCCGCACGGCCTCGCGGTGGACCTCGTCGAAGGCCCGGGCCACTTCCCCGATCTCGTCGCGGGAGAGCACGCCGATGGAAGGCACCTCCACCGGCGAGCCCGCCTGGCCCGACTCCCGCAGCACGCGGACGGTCTCGGGCAGCCTGCTCCCGGCCACCTCCAGCGCCTCGCTGCGCAGCCTGCGCAGCGGGCGCACCAGCGTGCCCGCCACCCAGGAGGTGATGAGCAGGATCAGGACCAACAGGACCAGGATCGCGCCACCGGAGATCATGGCGCTGCGTTCCTCGGCGGCCTCCATCTCCTGGCTGCGCGCGACCACCGCGGCGGCCATGTCGCGCTCGACGGTCCGCATGCCGTCCACGGTCGCGCTGGAGGCGTCGAACCAGCTCCGGATGCCCACGGCGCCCAGGCCCTTGTTCTCACGCATGCGCGACATGACCAGGGCGCGCGTGGCGTCCGCCCGGTCGATCTTCGGGCCGCTGACCGCCTCGCGCAGCCGCCTGATCTGGGCGGTGGAGGCGGTCGCCTGGAAGGCGGCCAGCTCGCTCTGCTGGCTCTTGTAGGCCCCGAGGAAGTCCGCCGGGTCGTCGAAGTCGAAGCCGCCCTCCAGGCGGGCGACGAGCAGGATGCCCCGCTGCCTGGCGACCTGTTCCTTGGCGCGGGTCAGGGCACCGAGGGCCAGCGCGTCGGCGATCAGGCGCTCGTCGCCGCCGCTGCGGCCGAGGTCGTCGTGGAGGGTGACGAAGTCGGCGATCATGCGCGAGTACATGCCGAGGGCCGCACGGGGGAGTACCCCGCCCTCGGTGACCAGCTTGCGCAGGCCGTCGAGGCCGTGCAGCCAGCGGCGGACCTGGGCGGCCTCGCTCCGGACACGGGCGGCGTGCCCCTCAGCGCCGACGGCGGCGACCGCCTTGAGCACCTCGGTGCCGGCCCGGTCCACCGCCTCGCGCTGCTTGCGGACCTGTGCGAGCCGGGCGGCCCGGTGGTTGTCGGCGATGTACCAGGCGGTGAGGTCGCGCTCCTCCGCCATCTCGTGGGCGAGGGTGCCGAGCCGCTCGACCAGCGAGGCGACCTCGGACATCCGGCGGTACTCGGTGGCGGTGGACAGCGCGGTGGTGAACTGGAATCCGCTCAGCAGTACGGCCGCCGCGGTCGGCAGGAGGATCAGCGCGACCAGGCGGGGACGCACGCGCCAGTTCGCCGGCAGGAGGCGGCTGCCCGCCCCTGCCGGTCGACGGCTGCGACGGTCTTGGGTCATCACTGGCCTACGTAACCCCTCGCCGGGTAGGGAAGCGGCGGAAGCAATTTGAGCACATCCTTTATGTCACGACGAATGGAGTAAATATCTATAAATCCCTACAAAAGGGACTTTCGATGCCTTGAGGACTGATAGTTCTAAGCGGGCCGGAACGACTCCCTCGCCTCCGGAGCCTGGTGCTTGATCATCAGGTGGCGGGTCACCGAGTACTCCTGGACCGCCTCCTGGCTCATGTCCTTGCCGAAGCCGCTTCCCTTCACCCCGCCGTGCGGGGCTTCCGAGGCGATCGGCAGATGGTCGTTGACCCAGGTCACACCCACGTCGAGGCGGTGCGAGACGCGCAGCGCCCGGGACACGTCGGAGGACCAGACCGAGGAGGCCAGGCCGTAGGGGGTGTCGTTGGCCAGCCGCACCGCCTCGTCCTCGCCGTCGAACGGCAGGGCCACCAGCACCGGCCCGAACAGCTCGCCCTGGACGATCTCGCTGTCCTGGCGGGCGCCGTCGACGAGCGTCGGCGGGTAGAAGAACCCGGGCCCCTCCGCCGGGGCGCCGCCGCGCAGCACCGCGGCGCCCGCGGACACCGCGCGCTCGACGAAGCCGTGCACCCGGTCCCGGTGCCCCGCGGAGATCAGCGGGCCGATGTCGGTGGCCGGGTCCCAGGGGTCGCCCACCGTGATCTGCGCCAGTGTCCCGTGAAGCGCTTCGACGGCCTCGCCGTACACCTCCCGGGCGATGTAGACGCGGGTGGCGGCCGTGCAGTCCTGACCGGTGTTGTAGGTCGCGCCCAGCGCCACGCCCCTGGCCATCTCCGCCAGGTCCGCGTCGCCGAAGACCAGCGCCGGAGCCTTGCCGCCGAGCTCCAGGTGGACCCGCTTCAGCGAGCCGGTCGCCCCGCGCATGACGGCGCGCCCGGTCTCGGTGGAGCCGGTGACGCTCACCATGTCCACACCCGGGTCGGTGACCAGCGCCTGGCCGACCTCGGCGTCCCCGAGCACGACCTGGAGCAGCCCGTCCGGCGCCCCGGCGCGGGCGAACAGCTCGGCCAGCCGGAGCGTGGTGCCCGGCGTCTGCGGCGCCGGTTTGATCACCACCGCGTTGCCCGCGGCGAGCGCGGGGCCGACCTTCCAGACCGCCATCACGAGCGGGAAGTTCCACGGGGCGATCGAGGCGACCACGCCGACCGGGCGGCGGACCAGCACCGAGGTGTACCCGGCGCTGAACACCCCCGCCCCGGTTCCGTCCAGCGAGCGCGCCGCCCCGGCGAAGAAGCGGAGGTTGTCCACCGCGAAGGGCAGCTCGCCGTCGCGGAACACCGCCGCGGGCTTGCCGGTCTCGGTCACCTCCAGCCGGGTCAGCTCCTCGGCGTCGGCCTCGACGAGGTCCGCCAGGCGCAGCAGCACCCTGGCCCGCTCGGCCGGGGTCGCCGCGCTCCACTCGGCGAACGCCGCCCGCGCCCGCCGTACGGCCGCCGCCACCTCGCCGACCGGAGTGGCGTGCGCCTCCGCGGCGGACTCGCCGGTGGCCGGATTGATCAACTTACCCATGGGACATCCCTGCTCGTGCTCGGAAAAACGTCAGGCGCCGGCCTGCTCGATGAGGTCGGCGGCCCTGCGCAGGCCGTCGCGGCGGCGGATCTCCTCGCCGGCGGCGGCCAGGCGCGCGCGCAGCCCGGTGTCGCCCAGGAGCCGCTCCAGCGCGCCGGTCAGCTCCTCGTCGGCGAAGGCGTAGGTGGCCAGGCGCACGCCGTAGCCCAGCTCGTGCATGCGCTGGGCGTTGTCGTACTGGTCCCAGAAGAGGGGCAGCAGGATCATCGGCTTGCCGAAGTGCAGCGCCTCGGTGGTGGTGTTGTTGCCGCCGTGCGTGATGACCAGGTCCACCATCGGGATGATCTTCGTCTGCGGGACGAACTCGGCGCCCCACATGTTGTCGGCGAGCTTGATCTCCTCGTGCAGCGGGCCCTTGGAGACGATGAAGCGGTGCGGGGTGGTGCCCAGCACGTCGATCACCCGCTGCATGAGCTCCACGTCGGCCGAGCCCAGCGAGCCGAGCGAGAAGTAGACCAGCGCGCCCTCGCCCCGGATCGACTCCGGCAGCTCGAAGGAGTCGTCGGTCTCGCGGACCGAGGAGTCCAGGCGGTGCCAGTTCGCGCCCAGCGGGCGGGCGTCGGTGTAGTCGGCGATCTCCGGGAAGACGTAGAGGTTCTGGTCGCCCTCGTGGATGAAGTCCAGGTCGGGCAGGGGCGCGGTGCCCTGGGCGACGCACCACTCGTTGAACGCGGTCCAGACCTCGCGGTGGGTCCGGTCGTACTCGTCGCGGAATGCCTGCCATTCCGAGCGGTCGCCGACCGGGAGGCCGGAGAAGACCGGTGCGACATTCTCCCCGCGGACTTCCAGCGGATTGCAGGAGACGATGCGGACGAACGGCTTGCCCGCGGTGAGAAGCGCCGGGAAAGTAATGACGTTGTCCTCGACGATGACGTCCGGCCGAACCCGCTCGATAATCGCCTTGAGCTGCGGCTCGCAGTACTTCACGCCGTCGATGAGAGCGTCCCAGATCGGCTTGGTCACCGTCTCGAGCTGCTCGGCCGTCGTCTTGCGGTATTCGGGCGCGGTGTCCCGGATGAAGTCCTTCCAGAACTGCCCGGGGTCCTGCTCCTCGTCCGACGGGGGCGCGAGGTCGACCAGGTCCTCCTCGAAGCCGAGCGCCTCCAGTTTCCCCTTCCAGGACGCCTCGGCCGCGAAGACGACCCGGTGACCGCGCTTGCGCAGAATGTCACCGATGCCGATGCAGTTGTTCGTCGGCCCGTAGGCGCTCTCCGGCATGAACAGGATGGTGAGAGACATCGCGGCCTCCAGGTCTCGGGGGACTGTTTCTATTGAATATGGGTTTAAAACTTGATCTAGCGGAAATGCCGGACAGCAGTCACTATGGACCCCGGCGTAAATCACGGGTGTGAACGAACGGGGGAATATGGCGCGCAAGAGCCGGTCGGATCGGCGTGTGGATCTCATCGACGCGGCCCGCCGGGCCATCATCAGGCACGGCACCGACGGCGTCGGGCTCAACCACGTCGCCGAGGAGGCGGGACTGACCTCCGGGGCGGTGCTGTACCACTACCCCAACCTCGGCGAGCTGCTGGTCGAGGCCCACCACGCCGGGATGGAGCGCTTCTACGAGCTGCGCCTCAAGCGGATCAGCGGCATGCGCGACCCCGCGGAGAAGCTCGTCGTGACCATCCGCTCGGGCCTGCCGCACGGCCCGGACGACCCGGACGTCCGGCTGCTCAACGAGCTCGGCGGCGCCGCCTCCCGCAACCGGATGTACGCGCTGCTGCTCACCACGCTCTACGACCGGCAGGTCGCGATGTACCAGAGCATCCTGGAGACCGGGAGCGCGCTGGGGACCTTCACGCTGACCGACGACTCCCAGGTCGTCGCGCGCAACCTGGTCGCGCTCGAGGACGCGTACGGTTACCGCATAACGGCCCGTCACCCGGTGATCGGCCCGGAGGAGGCGGCGGACCTCATCCTCGCCTACGCCCGCACGGCCACGGGCAACGCTCTGAAGACGTCTCATTGAGGGACCAGCGCCCCGTCCCCCGGCGCCCAGGACAGCGCCACGCGGGTGCCCGCCCGGACCTGGGTGGCGCCCGGCGTGGCCACCAGGACCGGCTCCGCACGGCCCGGCACGGCGACCGAGACGTGCGACACCCCGCCGTAGAAGCTCACGTCGGCGACCTCGCCCCGCAGCACTCCCTGACCCTGCTCGCCGTCCAGCCGGAGCCGCTCGGGCCGTACGGCCAGCAGCGCGGGCGTGCCGTCCGGCAGGTCCGAGACGCCGGGCAGCACGCCCAGGCCGTCGGCGGCCAGGCCGGCCGAGCAGGCCCGGCCCGCGAACAGGTTGCTCGCCCCGACGAAACCGGCCGTGAAGGGGGTGCGCGGCCGCTCGTAGAGCGCCACCGGCTCGTCCACCTGCTCCACCCGGCCGGCGTTGAAGACCGCGATCCGGTCGGCGAGCGACATGGCCTCCTCCTGGTCGTGGGTGACCACGACGAAGGTGATGCCGACCTCGTGCTGGAGCCGCTTGAGCTCCAGCTGCATCTCCGCGCGCACCTTCTTGTCCAGCGCCGAGAGCGGCTCGTCGAGCAGGAGCAGGCGGGGCCGCTTGACGATCGCGCGGGCCAGCGCGACGCGCTGGCGCTGGCCGCCGGAGAGCTGCTGCGGCCTGCGCCCGGCCATCTGCTCCAGGCCCACCTTGGCCAGCACCTCGCCGACCCGGTCCCGGATCTCCGCCTTCGACAGCCTCTCCCGCTCCAGTCCGTAGGCGACGTTCTTGGCCACGGTCATGTGCGGGAAGAGCGCGTAGGACTGGAACATCAGGTTGACCGGGCGGCGGTGCGCGGCCTGGCCGAGCAGGTCGGCGCCGTCGAGGGTGACGGTGCCGGAGTCCGGCGACTCGAACCCGGCGAGGATGCGCAGGAGCGTGGTCTTGCCGCAGCCGCTGGGGCCCAGCAGCGCGAAGAACTCGCCCTGGCGGATCTCCAGGGAGACGTCCGCCAGCGCCGTGACGTCGCCGAACCGGCGGCTGACACCTGTGATCTGCAGCATCAGGAAAGGGACTCCGTCAGTCGGGTCATCCGCTGGGCCACGATCACCACGGTGAAGCTCACGGCCAGCAGCAGCGTGGCCAGCGCGTTGATCTCCGGGGTGACCCCGAAGCGGACCATTGAGTAGATGACGATGGGCAGGGTCGGCTCGGTCGGCGCCGCGGTGAAGAACGCGATGACGAACTCGTCGACGGAGAGCGTGAAGGCCAGCAGCGCGCCCGCGGCGATGCCCGGGGCGAGCTGGGGCAGGGTGATCCGGAAGAACGTGGTCACCGGGCCCGCGCCCAGGTCGCGGGAGGCCTCCTCCAGCGAGGTGTCGGCGTGGGCGAGCCGGGTGCGGACCACCGCGGCCACGAACGCCATGCCGAACACCGTGTGCGCCAGCAGCACCGAGTGCAGGCCGAGGGTCATCCTGATCGAGGCGTAGAACACCAGCAGCCCGATGGCCAGCACCAGGTCGGGCAGGACCGCCGGGAGCACGCCGATCGCGTCCAGCACCTTCGACCTGCTGTGGCGGGCCATGCCCACGGCCAGCAGCGTGCCCAGCACGGTCGACAGGACGGTCGAGCCGGCGGCCACCACCAGGGTGTTGACCAGGCCCTTGCCGATCTCGGCGTTGCCGGCCAGCTCGCCGTACCACTTCAGGCTCAGGCCCTCGAAGGAGTACGGCGAGTCGCCGGAGTTGAACGACATGACGACCAGCACCGCGATCGGCGCGTACAGGAAGACGTAGGTCGCCCAGAACGGGACGTACAGCAGGCGGGGTCTACGCACGGCGGGCACTCCAGGCCTGCAGGAGCAGCAGGACGACCAGGACGGCGAGCAGCGCCAGCGCCAGCGTGGAGCCGAACGGCCAGTCGCGCGCCTTGAGGAACTGGTCCCTGATCAGGTTGCCGACCATGATCGACCGCCCGCCGCCGAGCAGCTCGGGGATGATGAAGTTGCCGAAGCTCGGCACGAAGACGAACAGGCACCCGGTGACCACGCCCGGCAGGGTCAGCGGCAGCGTGACCGAGACGAAGGTGCGGGCGGGCCGGGCGCCGAGGTTGGCCGAGGCCTCGCGGAGCTGCGGGTCGAGCTTCTCGATCGCGGCGTAGAGCGGCAGGACCATCAGCGGCAGGTAGGAGTAGACCAGCCCGGTGACGATCGTGCCCTGGTTGTAGAGGAACTCGAAGGGGCCGAGTCCCAGGTCGCCGAGCGTGGAGTTGACCAGTCCGGGGCCGCTGAGCAGCACGATCCAGGCGTAGATGCGGACCAGGAAGTTCGTCCAGAAGGGCAGCACGATCGCGACCAGCGCGATGGTCTTCCACTTCCGCGGCAGCTGGGCGATCAGGTACGCCGTCGGGTAGCCGACCAGCAGCGCGATCACCGTGGCGATGCTGGCCAGCTTCAGTGAACCGACGATGACGTCGAGATAAAGCGGGTCGAGCAGCCGGGTGAAGTTCTCCCCGGTCGCCTCGTAGACGACGCCGCCGAAGCGGCCCCGGCGGAAGATCGTATAACTGAGGACAAGCGCCAGCGGGACCAGCAGCAGGACGATCAGGTAGGCCAGGCCGGGCCCGAGGAAGACCAGCCGCCCCACCGCCGACCGCCCCGCCGCCGTCCGGCCGGGGGCGCGCGACCGGCGCGACCGCGGTGCCGCGGTCGCGCCGGAGACGGTGGAACGTGTCACTGCTGCGCCGCGACCTCGGTCGCGAGCCTGGTGAACTTGACCGAGTCCTCGCCCAGGTCGATGATCGACTCACCCTGGAGCAGCTGCGACGGGGTCATCTGCAGCGAGGGCATGCTGGCCTTCAGCTCGGGGTCGACCAGGTCCATCGCGGCCTTGTTCGGCACGCCGTACAGGATGTTCTCCGCGGCCCAGCCGTGGACCTTCGGGTCCAGGATGTAGTTGATGAAGGCGTGCGCCGCCTCCTTGTTCTTGGAGGACTTCAGCACCACCATCGTGTCCACCCAGAGGTCGCTGCCCTCCTTGGGGATCACGAAGTCGATGTTCTTCTCGCCGGCCGGGCACCAGCCGTCCCACGCCTCGACCATGACGGCCTCGCCCTTCTTCAGGCGATCGCGGAAGGTCGTGTCGTCGTAGGCCAGCAGGTTCGGCTTGGCGGCCAGCAGCTTCTCCTTGACCTTGGCGATCTCCTCGTCGCTGCGGGTGTTGACCGAGTAGCCGAGCGCCTTGATGGCGGGCAGGGCCAGCCAGCGCTCGGTGATCATCATGGTGACCTTCTTCTTGGCCTCGGCCGGCGGGCTGAGCAGGTCGTTCCAGCTGGTCGGCGGCGTCTTCAGCAGGTCGGTGCGGTAGCAGATGCCGGTCGTGCCCCAGGTGTAGGGGACGGAGAAGACGTTGCCCTTGTCGTAGGAGAGCTCCTTGGCCTCGGGGAAGAGGTTGGCCAGGTTCGGGACCAGCTCGGGGTGGATCGGCTCCAGCAGCCCGGCCTCGTTGAGTGCCTGGGCGTACTGCCCGGAGACGAAGGCGACGTCGAGACCGGTGTCGGTGCCGGAGGTCAGCTTCGCCATGATCTCTTCGTTGTTGGCGTGCAGCGTGACCTTCAGCTCGGTCTTGAGCTTCTCCTTGACCTGCTGCGGAAGCTCCTTGGGCGTGTAGCCCTCCCAGACCGAGATGGCGAGGCTCTGCTTGGACAGGTCGGCGTTCGGGTCGAGCTGCGCGGAGGTCGCACCGGCGGCGGGCGCCGCGGGGTCGGCGGACGTTGCGGGATCGGCGGCCTCTCCGCCGCACGCCGAGACCGCGAGCGCGAGACCGGCGGCCAGAGCGGCAGCCGGAAGACGACGGGCGTACCGGGAACGAGACACGGCCGCTACTCCTTCAAAATTCAGATTTATAGGATGGTCGGGTCGTTACGGACACGACAGACCAAAGCAGGAGTGTTGCAGGCAACATCAACATCGGCAACACTTTTCACGACATCGTCACATGGAAGTTCGATTCGATTCTTGAACCGACGTTCAACATGGGAGCGGCTCACCGCCGCACCGCGTGCGGGCGACGGCCGTACGGCCGAGCTCCTCGGCCTGCTCGGCACCGCCCTGACCTCGGAGATCCCCTCTCCCTACGCCGTCAGGACCTTCCACGACCTCCCCTCGCCGCCCCCCGGAGCGGTCGAGCGCGGCTTCGACGCGGACCAGACCAACCACTCCGTGGTCGTCGGCGAGGCCCTCGTCGTCAAGTGGCTCACCCCGCCCGCCCCGCTCCCCCACCCGGCGCCCGAGATGTTCGCCCACCTGACCGAGGCCGGATTCACCGCCACGGCGACGCCGTACGCGGCGCTCTCCCGCGGCGGGGAGCTCCTCGCCCTGGTGACCGCCTACCTGCCGGACGCCCGCGACGGCTGGGAGTGGTGCGTGGACGAGGCCGCGGCCGGCCGTACGGCCTTCGCCGGCGACCTGGGCGTGCTCACCGCCGACCTGCACGTCGCCCTCGCCACCCCCTCGGCGGTCTTCCCCGACCCGGTACGGCTCTCGCCCGCCCTCCCTCCCGGCGGGAGGGAGCGGCCGCCCGCCCGCGACCCGCGCAGCGGCCGGGCTCCGCGGGGCGACGGTCCGGGGGGCGGCCCGGACGCCCGCCCGCCGAGCCCCTGGTCCGTCCGCGCCGAGGCCGCGCTGCGCGAGGCGCTGGAACTGACCGGCGGCGAGGACGGCGAATGGCTGGCCGCCCGCGCGCACCTCCTGGCGGAGCGGTTCCGCGTCCTGGCGGACCATGACGCGACGCCGCTCATCCGCATCCACGGAGACCTGCACGTCGGCCAGATCCTCCGCTGGCGGGACGGGTACGCGGTCATCGACTTCGACGGCAACCCGACGGTCTCCGACACCGACCTCTTCCAGCCGGCCGCCCGCGACCTCGCACAGCTCTCCACCAGCCTGGAGCACGCCGGCCAGGTCGCGATCAGGCGCCGGGGCGCCGATCCCGACCGGATCGCGCAGTGGGCGGTGCAGGCGACCCGCTCCCTGGAGGACGCCTACCTGGAGCGCCTGCACGAGCGAGGGCACCCCCACCTGCTCCACGGCGGGCTGCTGCGGGCCTTCGCGGCCGAGCAGGAGTGCCGCGAGCTGATCTACGCCGCCAGGCACCTGCCCCGCTGGCGCTACGCCCCCATGGGCGTATTGCGCTCCTGGTACGCCTGACCCCCGCCCGCCGCCTCCCCGCACCCCACCGGACCGCCCCCGGGCGCACCCGCATAGCCTGCTCCGGCACGCCGCGACGACAAGGAGAACACGTGGACCCCGAGCTGTACCTCGCCGACCTGGAGGCAAAGCCGGAGGCGCTGGCCCGGCTGGCGGACTCCCTGGAGGCCGCGGACCCGTTCGAGGCCGTCCCCTCCGGAATCCGGCGGGTGGTCCTCCTCGGCATGGGCAGCTCCCGCTACGCCGCCCGGGTGGCCGCCCTCGGCCTGCGCGCGGCCGGGTTCGACGCGGTCGCCGAGTACGCCTCCGCCACGGCCTCCTACCCGGCGACCCCGGACACCCTCGTCGTCGCCGTCTCCGCCACCGGCGGCAGCCGCGAGACCCTCGACGCGGTCGCCCGCTACCGCGGCCGGGCCCCCGTGGCCGCCCTGACCAACCGGCCCGGCTCGCCGATCACCGAGGGCGCGGACCTGGTGGTCCCGATGCTCGCCGGGGAGGAGCGCGGCGGCGTCGCCTGCCGGACCTTCCAGCACACGGCGGCCCTGCTCATGGCCCTGCGCAACCGCCTCACCGGCACCGACACCGACGTGCCCGCGCTGCTGCGCCGCACCGCCGAGGCCACCGGCGACCTGCTGGACCGGCGCGGCGAGTGGCTCCAGGAGGCGGCGAGGCTGCTCGACGGCCCCCACGGCGTCTACACCGTCGCCCCCGCCGAGCACCTGTCCTCGGCCGAGCAGTCGGCGCTGATGTTCCGCGAGGGCCCCCGCAGGGCCGCCACCGCCTGCGAGACCGGCGACTGGTCGCACGTCGACGTCTACCTCACCAAGACCCTCGACTACCGCGCCCTGGTCTTCCCCGGCTCCCGCTACGACGAGCAGGCCATGGACTGGATCCGGCAGCGGGGCTCCACCGTCCTGACCGTCGGCGGCGAGCTCCCCGGCGCCAAGGCCGCCGTCCGCTACCTCCACGACGACGACCCCGAGGTGTCCCTGCTCACCGAGACCCTCGTCGCCGAACTCGTCGCCGCCCGCTGGTGGCTCGGGTAGCCCCCGGCGGACGGGCGTACGGCCGGGCCCGTCCGGGATCCGACCGGTTCGCCAGGTTTTCTCACCTGCCCGGGTCGTCGGCCGATGAGGAGAGCCCGGAGCCGACGGTCTCATGCGGGTCTCTCGCCTGACCGCGCCGTCGGCCGCCACCGGCCCGCCGGGCGGTCACCCCTGGGGACCGGCCGGCTGCCGGGACACACGGCTAGGAGAAACCCGATGAACCCGTCTTCGCCCGCGGCGGCGGCCCGCAGGGGCGTCCGTCCCCATGCCTGGCTGGGCTTCCTGCTCCTGGGGAGCGTTCTGACGGCGGCCGCCTCGCTCGCCACCGGCCGGTTGCCGATGGTGGAGGTGCTGTTCTGGGCGACGGGGCAGGGTGCCGCGGCGCTGGCCATCTTCGCCGGCACCCGCCGCCACGGCCTGGCCCGGTCGCGGCCGTGGCGGCTGATGCGCATGGCCGTCGTGGTCGCCTGGACGGCCACCACGCTGGTCTGGGGCCTCGGCGGCGTGTGGCTGGGCAGTCCCGAGCTGCTGGAGCTGTACCGGATCGGCACCCTTGCCGCCTACGGCCTGTCGCTGACCGCGTTGATCTCGCTGAACCTGCAGACCAGCGGCTCCCGCTGGGCGGGCCTGCTGGACGGCGGCATCATCAGCGTCGGCGCGGCCATGCCGCTGTGGACCTTCCTCATCGACCCGGCGATCGACCAGAGCGGCCGCCTGAGCACCGGGCTGGTCTTCGCGCTGGTCCCGCCGGTCATCGACCTGTTCGTCTTCGGCGTCATCACCCGCATGATCCTCGACAGCAGCCGGGCGCCGTGGCTGAACCTGCTGAGCGTCTCCTACCTCGTCCTGTTCGCCGCCGACGGCGCCTACCTGCTCGACCAGGTCGCCGGCCGCCCGGCCGGCCCTCTCACCACGGCCGGCTGGCTGGGCTGGTCGGCGCTGATCGGGGCCGCGGCGCTGCACCCCAGCATGGCCGCCGCGGGCCGGATCCGGCCCGCGGCCGCCACCGGCCGGAACCGCGTCCTGGTCTTCCTGGCGCTGGCGCTGCTCAGCCCGGCGGCCTCCATCCTGGGCGGGTGGCTGAAGAGCGACGTCTCCTCGCACAGCGACCTGGTGATCACGGTGCTGACCCTGATCCTGGCCGTCCTGCTGGTCCTGCGGCTGAGCGTGGTGACCGGAGTCGCCGAGACCCAGGCCGCCGACCTGCGCGACGCCCTGCACCAGCAGGACGTCCTGCAGCGCAGCCTGGCCCACCGCGCCTGCCACGACCCGCTGACCGGTCTGGGCAACCGGGCCCTGCTGGGCGAGGCCCTGCAGGGCGCCGTCGCCGACCACCTCGCGCACCCCGGCAGGCCCGCGCCCGCGCTGCTGCTGCTGGACCTGGACGGGTTCAAGGACGTCAACGACACCTACGGCCACCCCGTCGGCGACGAGCTGCTGACCGTCGTGGCCCGCCGCCTGCGCGCGCTGACCGCCGACGGGCAGGTCCTGGCCCGGCTCGGCGGTGACGAGTTCGCCCTCGTGCTGCCCGCCGGCCCGGGTTCCTCCACCGCCCACGCCCTGGCCCTGGCCGAGCAGGTGCTGGCCGCGGTGCGCGCCCCCTACGCCGTCGACGGCCGCGAGCTGTACGTGACCACCAGCGTCGGCGTGCTGGCCGAGGCCTCCCTGACCACGGCCAGCGACGCCCTGCGCGACGCCGACCTGGCCCTGTACGCCGCCAAGGCCGCCGGCAAGAGCCAGATCGCCGTCTTCGACTACACCCTGCGCGCCGAGCGCCTGCACCACGCCGAGATCGCCGCCGGCCTGCGCCAGGCCCTGGCCCGCGACGAGCTCACCCTGAACTACCAGCCCGTCGTCGACCTGACCACCGGCGCCATCCACGCCGTCGAGGCCCTGCTGCGCTGGACCCCCACCGACGGCCGCCCCGTCCCCCCCGACGTGTTCATCCCCGTCGCCGAGGACACCGGCCTGATCGTCGACATCGGCCGCTGGGCCCTGGAACGGGCCTGCGCCGACGCCAAGCGGTGGCACGAACGCCACGGCATCGCCGTCACCGTCAACGTCTCCGGCCGCCAGCTGCGCGAGCGCACCTTCCGGGAGACGGTCCTGGAGATCCTGACCCGCCACGCGCTGCCCCGCAACGCGCTGACGCTGGAGGTGACCGAGAGCATGCTGCTGGCCACCAGCCCGGCCGAGACCCAGCGCATCGTGGACGTCCTGGCCGACCTGCGCGCCCACGGAGTGCGCATCGCGCTGGACGACTTCGGCACCGGATACTCCTCGCTGGCCTACCTGCGCACCCTGCCGGTCGACATCCTCAAGATCGACCGCTCCTTCACCGCCCCGCTCACCGGCACCGACCACCACCAGGCCCGCGCCTTCACCAAGGCCATCGTGGAACTGGCCGCCAGCCTGGAGCTGCGCACCGTCGTCGAGGGCGTCGAATCCCGCGAGCAGGCCGGCGTGCTGCAGCAGATGGGCTGCCCGCTGGCCCAGGGCTACCTGTTCTCCCCGCCCATCTCCTCGGGAGAGGTCGACGATCTGCTGCAGGTCACCCCGTGGCGGCACGCCGCCTGATCCGCCCCTCTCCGCCGCGCTGAGCGAGATCGCCGCCGCGGTCGGCTCCGGTTCGGAATCCGCATTCCAACGCCTTCAAGGGCGGGTACGGCACGGCCCCCGGCAGATACCGCCGCCTGGACCGCCCGCCCACGGACCGGGCCGCGGCGGGCGCCGGAGCCCGGGAGCCCGTCGGCGGACCCTAGTCCTCGACGGTGATGCCCATCGCGCCCGCCAGGCTGTAGACCAACCCCTGGGCGTCCCGGCTTTTGACGATCGCGCCCCTGAGACCGGTCACGCCGTTGATCCTCAGCAGCGTGCAGTCGGCGAACCGGGCGCCCTCCATCCGGGCGCTTGAGAACCGGGCGCCGGTCAGGTCGCAGCGCTCGAACCGGACCCCTCTCAGATCCGCGTTCTGGAAGTCCGCCTCCGGCATGACGCAGTCCCGGAAGACGACGTCCTTGAAGGTCGAGAACCTGAAGCCCGCCAGGTCCGCGCGGCAGCCGTCGAACAGCACGTCCCGTAATGCGCACCCCGACCAGGACATGCCGGTCAACCGGCTCGCGGAGACCCGGGCACGGTGCATCGCCGAGGTCCTGGCGACCATGTTCGACAGGTCGCAGCGTTCCAGTTCCACATCGGAGAAACCCGCCCGGTGCAGCTCCGTACCGGACAGTCCCGTGTCGGTGAAACGGCAGCCTTCGAAATCGGCCGCCTCCGCCTGCCGGGACGACATGTCCAGGCCCCTGAACTCAAGCGACCGGTACGTCCCGTCATCGTCGAGGTCATGCTCGGGAGCCCTCGCCGCGGAGAGCGACGAGGGCAGCTTGGGCGCGACCGGCTCCTTCACCCGGGGCGACTGGACACGAGGAGCGCGAGGAGGCATGAAGAGAGACTAAGTCCCGGGGTGGGGGCGGGTGGTGACGCCCTGCGGTGCTCAGCCGTGCGCTCCTTCCCGCCACCGATGGCCGCCCGGCGACGGCGGCCCGCCCTGCGCTCCTTCCGGCCAGCATGGCCGCCAGGCGACGGCGAGCAGCCCTGCACCGGACCCGCACTGATTGCTTCGGCGTCGGCGGGAACGCGGGAGGATACCGAAAGGGTCGCATCTACGGTCCGCACCCGGTGCGGCGGTGCCACGACCATGAACCCGGCAGAAGCCCCCACCGAAGCACGACCCCGATCAACGTCACAGACGGCGCAGGTCACCGGTCGGTACGGCCCCCTGATCGGCCTGCGGGACCGCCCTCGGCGATTTCAGCGAGCGCCCGGGTAGCCGTCCGTGTCGATCGTCAGCATCACGGGCTCAGGAAGGGTGAACGGCTTGCCGAAGTTGCTGACGCTCTCGCGGGTGTAGCGGTTGACGTCGGGCTCGCTGAAGACCCGTACGGTCTCGCACCTTCTGTCGATGATCACGTAGATGGGAATCTCCATCGAGGCGTACATCTCGGGCTTGTCGCCGTAATCCTCGGAGCGGGTGTTCTTCGAGACGACCTCGATGACGGCGGCGACGATCTCCTTGCGGACCGGGTTCTCGTCATCGGCGAGGCTGCGAGCCGGGATGATCACGATGTCGGGCTGCGGGCCACGGTGGTCACCGGGGGTTCCGACCCCCATGTCGGGCAACGCCCACCATTCTCCGGACGGGATCTGCCGGATCGTCTCGCTGACGATCAGATTGTGGAAGGCGGACGCCGACGCCTGCATCACGATCTTCCCGGAGTACCATTCGACCTTGTAGCCGTCACGCTCCGCCGCCTGGGCGAGGAGTTCGCTGAACGTCTTCGACTCATCCGACATCCCACTGCCTCCTTCGCTTCGCCGGGGTGGGCTTCTCCACTCGAAATCTTATTCTCCCGAGCGACCTCCCGGCGGCGCGTCGGCTCCCGTCAGCGCCGAGGGAGTCACAGGCGGCGCAGGCCGCTGAGGACGCGTTCGAGGAGGCCGAGCTCGGGGCCGTTCTCGCGGACCTGGGGATGGTAGACGCGGACCAGGCCCTCGGCCTCCATGTCGGAGACCAGGACCCGGGCGACGCCGAGCGGGACGCCGAGGAGGGCGGAGATCTCGGCGACCGAGCGGACCTGGCGGCACAGCTCGCTGATCGCGCGGTACTCGCGGGTGAAGGACATGCCGAGGCCGCCGGAGGTCGCCGAGGAGACCAGCGCCTCCATCGCGAGCTGCCTGCGCGGCGCGGTCCTGCCGCCGGTGACGGCGTACATCCGCACCAGCGAGCTCTCCTCTTCCTCCTGTCGCGGCTCCCCGTACGGCGCGCCGTACCCGGGCGGCGGGTCGTTCCAGTAGGGGCCCGCCATGGCTCAGCTCTCCCGGTTCGGGAGCTCGTTGCGGGCCCGGCGCACGCCCTGCTGGAAGCTCGACAGTCGGCTGCGCACCCGCTCGGCCGAGATCGGCTGCGCGGGCCGCGGCGGCGGGGCGGGCGCCTGCGGCCCGGGTCCGGGTCCGGCCGGGGCATGCGGCCCGGGTCCGGCCGGGGCATGCGGCCCGGGTCCGGCCGGGGCCGGGCCTGCGGAGGCCACCGAGCCGGGGACCAGGTTGGCCTTGGGAGTGCGCCGCGGCAGTCCGGAAGAGGTCAGGCCGCCATAGGAGGGATCGCTCGCGGCTCTCGCGGCCTGCCACCCGCCGTCCGCCGGGGACGACCACGACTCCCCCGCCGCCGGCGGGCTCCCGGGCCCGTCCGGAGCGGCGTCCCCGGCCGGGGCGGGCTCCCCGCCCGCGCGGCCGGCCGTGCGGAACCAGCCCGACTCCACCGAGGCGAAGATCGGCAGGTACTCGCCCCCGGAGTCCAGCGCCGAGGTCTCCACCCTGGGCAGCGGTCCGGTCTCGGCCGCCTCACCGGAGGCCGGAAAGCGCCCCGGCGGACGGGCGACCTCATGGGAGCCCGTCATGAAGCGGTCGAACGGCCCGAGCTCCCCGGGAGGGACGGCGGCGGAACGGCCGGGCGGCCCCGGTTCCCCGCGCGGGACCGCCGCGGAGCGGTCGAACGGCCCGGAGGGAGGGGTGGGACGGTCTCCGCCCCGGGCTCCGGGACGGGCGGCCGGGTCCCATACGCCGGGGCCGGTCGAGCCGGGCGGTGCGGCCTGCGGCGGTACGGCCCGCGCTGCGGGGGGAACGGCGAAGGGGGCGGGGGCGGCCGGAGCCGCGAAAGGGGCGGGGGCGGCCGGAGCCGCGAAGGGGGCGGGGGCCGGTGCTCCCTGGAACGACGGCCCGCTCGTGAAGGGGGAGCCGGGCGCCGCGCCGAACACGGAACCGGGGGGGCCGGGGACGCCGGGACCGGGGACGGCCGCGCCGGGCAGGGGGGCGAGGAGCGCCTCGGGGAGCAGGACCATGGCGGTCAGGCCGGAGTCCTGGGGGCGGAGCTGGACCCGGATGCCGTGCTTGAGCGCCAGCCGGCCGACCACGAACAGGCCCATCCGGCGGGCCACCGAGGCGTCGGCGGGCTGCGGTGCGGTCAGGCGCGCGTTGACCTCGGCGAGCTCGGCCGGGGTCATCCCGATGCCCTGGTCGGTCACCGAGATCATCACGCCGCCGCCGTCGATCCGGCTGCTGGAGACCACGACCCTGCTCTCCCCCGGAGAGAACGCGACGGCGTTCTCCACCAGTTCGGCCAGCAGGTGCACCACGTCGCTCACCGCCGGGCCCGCGACG
This sequence comes from Thiemannella venezuelensis, assembly GCF_014203605.1. GTDB lineage: Bacteria > Actinomycetota > Actinomycetes > Streptosporangiales > Streptosporangiaceae > Planomonospora_A > Planomonospora_A venezuelensis. Next base: position 98,618 of record NZ_JACHJJ010000019.1, read on the forward strand.
GCCACCTCCGACTGGATCCGGGTGACCACCCGGTCGTAGTTCTCCACCTCCGACAGGGCGGCCCGGACGACGTCCATCACCTCGACGGGCCTGCGCCAGCGCCGCGCCACCTCCTGCCCGGCGAGGACGAGCAGGTTCTCGCTGTTGCGGCGCATGCGGGTGGCCAGGTGGTCGAGCTTGAACAGGTCGGCCAGGCGGTCGTCGTCGCGCTCGCCGCGCTCCAGCCGCTCCACCAGGGTGAGCTGGCGCTCCACCAGGGTCTGGCTCCGGCGGGAGAGGTTGACGAACATCGCGTTGACCGTGGTGCGCAGCCTGGCCTCGTCGCCCGCCAGCCGTACGGCCTCGCGGTGGACCTCGTCGAACGCCCGCGCCACCTCGCCGATCTCGTCGCGGGAGAGGATCCCGATCGGCGGCACCTCCGCGGCGGGCTCGCCCTCTCCCGACGACTCCCGCACCCGCTGGACGTAGGCGGGCAGCCGCTTCCCGGCCACCTCCAGCGCCTCCCTGCGCAGCCGCCGCAGCGGCCTGACCAGCGAGCGCGCCACCCCGGTGGTGATCAGCAGCACGGCCAGCAGCAGCCCGGCCACCGAGCCCGCGACCAGCAGGGCCCGGCCCTGCTCGGCGTCGCCGAGCTCCTGGCTCCGGGCGACGATCCCCTGGGCGTGCCGCTGCTCGACCGCGCGCATCCGGTCGATCGTCACCGAGACCGCCTCGTACCACTGCCCGGCGTCGTCCTTCTCCCCCAGGTCCAGGCCCTTGACCGGGGCTCCCGAGGAGGCCCGCAGCAGGACCAGCTCCCGCAGGAAGTCGGCCCGGTCGGCGCTGTGCCCGTTGACGGTCTCGTCGAAGAAGCGCCGGTCGGCGGCCTCGGCCTCCGCCGCGAAGGCCCTGCGCTCGCTCTGCTCGGAGGCGAGCGCGCCGAGGAAGCGCTCCATCTGGTCCTGCTCGAACCGGCCCGCGACCAGCACCAGGGAGAGCAGCGCCCGCTGGAGCGAGAGGTTCTCCTTGGCGCGGGCCAGCGCGTCGAGGGTGAGCGACCGGCCGAAGAGCCGGTCGTCGGAGCTGCCCTTGCCGAGTTCGTCGTGGAGGGAGAGGAGATCGGCGATCACGAGGGTGTAGGCGTCGACGGCGGCGTCCGGCAGCAGCCCCTCCTCCAGCGCCTGACGGCGCAGCGGGGCCAGGTCGTCCAGGCGGGCGAGCGCGGCCTCGACCTCGTCCCCGGTGCGGCCGCCCACCGCGTCCCTGAGCCGGCCGCCGCCGTCGCGGACGGGGACGGCGGCGGCGTCCACCTCGTCCATCTGGTCGCGCACCCCCTTCACGCCGCGCTCCGGGCGGCCCAGGATGATGAACCAGGCGGTGCGATCGCGCTCCTCGGCCAGCTCGTGGGTGAGGGCGCCGATCCGGTCCGAGAGCCGGGCCAGGTCGTTGACCCGCTGGTAGCCGGCGGCCGCGCTCATCGACGCGACGACCTGGACGCCGCCGAGCAGCACGGCGGCGGCGGTCGGGACCAGGATGAGCGCGACCAGTCTGGACCGCACCCGCCAGTTGCGCAGGCGCAGGCCGCTGCCCGCGTCCCGGGCGCCGGCCGTGCCGCCCGCGTCGCGGGCCGTATCTGCACTCACCGAGTCTGTACTCACCGAACACTCACCGAACGCTGCCCCTCGGTGTGAACTCTCTGGCCGAATTAGCCGTACCTGACGACGATTCGAGCACACCTTCACCAGTGAAGAACACCGACCATAGTCATACAAATGCCTCCTGATACCTCGAGCGAGGCGAGAACCTGGAGCTCCAATTTACGATTGAACTTTCAATTCGGATGACCGAATATCCGGTTACGTATTTTCAATACCTTTATGACCGTTTACACCGTTCCATATCCGGCCTCCGGCGTAACACAACAGAAGCGCGGTGGTCTCCGGAAGATCACAGCATTGTTATTCCGGAGCAAACCGCCATATCGTTCCCCCTGCGCCCGTACCCTCACGGAATCCGGGCGCCGAACCATGGAGGAAGCCAGTGGCCTCACCCGACGGGACCTCACCCGACGGCGCCGCGATCGAGGTCCGTGGCCTGTGGAAGATCTTCGGCCCCCGCGCGGACCGCGTCCTCGGCGGCCCCGACGCCGCGCTCGGCCCCGACGCGCTGCGGGAGAAGACCGGGTGCGTCGCCGCCGTCAGGGACGTGGGCTTCGCCGTACGGCCCGGCGAGGTGTTCGTCGTGATGGGCCTGTCGGGCAGCGGCAAGTCGACCCTGGTCCGCTGCCTGACCCGGCTCATCGAACCGACGGCGGGGGAGATCTCGATCTCCGGCGAGGACGTGCGCGCCGCCTCCCCCTCCCGGCTCAGGGAACTGCGCCGGCACCGGGTCAGCATGGTCTTCCAGCACTTCGGCCTCCTGCCGCACCGCAAGGTCGTCGACAACGTCGCCTACGGGCTGGAGGTCCAGGGCGTGCCCCGGGCCGGGCGGCACGAGCGGGCGCGGGAGATCCTCTCCCTGGTCGGCCTGGACGGCTTCGCCGAGGCCAGGCCGGACGAGCTCTCCGGCGGCATGCAGCAGCGGGTCGGCCTGGCCAGGGCCCTGGCCGTCGACCCCGAGGTGCTGCTGTTCGACGAGCCGTTCAGCGCGCTGGACCCGCTGATCCGCCGCGACATGCAGGCCGAGGTCGTCCGGCTCCACCGCGAGGTGGGCAAGACCATGGTGTTCATCACCCACGACCTGTCCGAGGCGCTCAAGCTGGGCGAGCGCATCGCGATCATGCGGGCGGGCTCGATCGTCCAGGTCGGCACCGCCGAGGAGCTGGTCGGCGCCCCCGCCGACGACTACGTGGCGGACTTCGTCAGGGACGTGCCCAGGGGCGAGGTCCTCTCGCTGCGCTGGATCCGCCGGGCCCCGGCCCCCGGCGAGCGCCTCGACGGCCCCGTGCTGCCCGCCGGGACGATCATCCGCGACGCGGTCCCCGCCGCGCTGGAGTCCGCCCGCCCCATCCGCGTCGTCGAGGACGGCGAGCCGACCGGCGTGGTCGACCGCCTCGACATCCTCGCCGCCATGGCCGGGCGCCCGCCCGTGCCCGCCGTACCTCCGCAGCGCCCCTCGCCGGGCGGGCCGGCGTCCGGAGCCGGGTCATGACCTCCCACGCGCCCCCCGCCCCGCCCGTCCAGGCGTCCCCGCCGCCCCTCCCCCGCCGGGCCGTACGGCTGCCGCCCTGGGCGCCCCTGCTCGCGGGGGCCGCCGCGGCGACCGCCGCCTACCTCGCCTTCCGGGGGACCGCGACCCTGCCCCACGACCCGGAGGCCGCCCCTTTCCGGATCATCGGCGACGTGCGGGCCTGGGCGGACGCCAACCGCAACCAGAGCCCGGTCTTCCTGTTCTTCGTCAACTACGTGCGCCTGTTCGTCGGCGGCCTCTACGACGTGCTCCTGACCGTGCTGACCGCCCCCGGCTGGGCGGGCCTGAGCGGGATCGCGACCGGGATCGGCCTGCTGGCCGGCGGGTGGCGGACCGGGCTGCTCACCGCCCTGGGGTTCGGCTCGTTCGGGGTCCTGGGCGTGTGGGAGGCGAGCGTCACCACGCTCGCGCTCGTGCTCACCGCGGTCCTGCTCTCCCTGGCCGCCGGCCTGCCGCTGGGGATCCTGGCGGGCCACTCCGCGCGCCTGCGCCGCCTGCTCGACCCGGTCCTCGACGTCATGCAGATCATGCCCACCTTCGCCTACCTGGCGCCGATGGTGCTGTTCTTCCAGATCGGGCCCGCCTCGGCCGCGGTCGCCACGATGATCTACTCGGTCCCGCCCGCGATCCGCATCACCGCGCTCGCGATCCGGCAGGTCTCCCCCTCCGCCGTCGAGGCCTCCGTCTCACTGGGCGCGACCCGGGGGCAGACCCTGCGCAAGGTCGAGCTGCCGATGGCGCGGGCCACGATCGGCCTGGCCGTCAACCAGACCATCATGATGGCGCTGTCCATGGTGGTGATCGCGGCGCTGATCGCCGCCCCCGGCCTGGGCTCGGACATCATCCGGGGGCTGACCCGGGCCGACGTGGGCGTGATGCTCCCGGCGGGCCTGGCCATCGTGGTCATGGCGATCGTGCTCGACCGGGTGACCTCCTCCGCCGCGGCCCGCCCGCCGTACGGCGCCGCGCGGCCGGGGAAGGCCCGGGCCCTGTCCGCCTCCCGCCTCCGGTGGCTCTGCGCGGCCGCGGTGGCGCTCGGGGGCCCCGCGCTGGGCCGCGCGCTGCCCGAGGAGTTCCCCGCCGGCCTGGTGCTCCGCCTCGCCGGGCCGGTGAACGAGGCCGTCGACGCCGTCACGTTCTCCTGGTACGACCTGACCGAGGCGGTCCGGAACCTCACCACAGAGGCACTGCTCAACCCGCTGCAGACCGTGCTCACCAGCGCACCCTGGTGGCTCGTCGCGGCGGTCGTGCTCGCGGTCGCGTGGCGGACCGGCGGACCCCGGCCCGCCGCCGTCGCCGTGGGCTGCCTGCTCGCCACCGCCCTGATCGGCCTGTGGCAGCACACCATGGAGACGCTCACCACCGTGCTCGTGGCGGTGGCGCTGACCCTGCTCGCCGGGGTGCTGCTCGGCATCGCGGCGGCCCGCTCCCCGCGGTTCGCCGCCGTGCAGCGCCCGCTGCTCGACGCCGCGCAGACCATGCCCGCCTTCGTCTACCTGCTGCCCGCGCTGGCGCTGTTCGGCGCGACCCGGTTCACCGCCGTCTTCGCCTCGGTGATCTACGCGGTGCCCCCGGTCATCCGCCTGGTCGAGGACGGGGTCAGGAACGTCTCCCCGGCCGCGGTCGAGGCCGCGCTCTCGTGCGGGTCCACCGGATGGCAGCTGCTGTGGAAGGTACGGCTGCCGATGGCCCGCCGGGCGATCCTGCTCGCCGCCAACCAGGGCATCGTCATGACGCTCGCCATGGTCGTGGTCGGCGGGCTGGTCGGCGCGGGCGGCCTCGGCTACGACGTCGTCTCCGGGTTCTCGCAGCGCGCCGACTTCGGCATGGGCTTCGCCGCCGGGGTGGCCACGGTGCTGCTCGGCATCATGCTCGACCGGATCACGCAGGGCGCCGGCGCGCGCCCCTCCCCCCGAACCACCACCGGAAAGAAGAGGATCGCATGAGGATCGCACACCGGATCCGGCTGCTCGCCGGCGTGCTCGCGCTGGGGCTGGCCGCCGCCGGCTGCGGCGGCGCCACGGTGGACACCGGCACCGGTCCCGCGCAGCCGTCCGCGGGCGCCGCCGGATCGTCGGCGCCCGCCGGAGGCGGCACCGTGAAGATCGCCGTCAACCCGTGGGCCGGCTACGAGGCCAGCGCCGCGGTGATCACCCATCTCCTGGAGGAGAAGCTCGGCTACACCGTCGAGAAGAAGGAGCTCGCGGAGCAGGTCTCCTGGGAGGGCTTCGAGACCGGCGACGTCGACGTCATCGTGGAGAACTGGGGCCACGAGGACCTGAAGAAGACCTTCGTCGAGGAGAAGAAGGTCGCCGTCGAGGCGGGCTCCACCGGGAACAAGGGAGTCATCGGCTGGTACATCCCCAAGTGGATGACCGACGAGTACCCCGGCATCACCGACTACAGGAACCTGAACAAGTACGCCGAGCTGTTCAGGACCTCCGAGTCCGGGGACAAGGGGCAGCTGCTCTTCGGCGACCCCTCCTACGTGAGCAACGAGAAAGCGATCATCGAGAACCTGAAGCTGGACTACAAGGTCGTCGTCGGCGGCAGCGAGGCCGCCCTGATCGAGTCCGCCACCCAGGCCCAGCAGCAGAGGAAGCCGCTGCTGTTCTACTTCTGGGACCCGCACTGGCTGTTCAACAAGGTCGAGCTGGCCCGGGTCAGCCTGCCGCCGTACACCGAGGGCTGCGACGCCGACCCCAAGAAGGTCGCCTGCGACTACGCCGAGCTGGACCTCGACAAGATCGTGAGCAAGAAGTTCGCCGACACCGGCGGCAAGGCCTACGAGCTGGTCAAGAACTTCAGCTGGACCAACGAGCACCAGAACGCCGTGGCCAACGACATCACCAACAACGGCATGTCCGCCGAGGACGCCGCCAAGAAGTGGGTCGACGCCAATCCGACGGTCTGGGCCGCCTGGATCCCGAAGTAACGTGACCCGGCCCGGCGGGCGGTGCGCCGCCCGCCGGGCCCTCCCGGAGGCCGTACGGCTCCCGCGACCGCGGCGGCGTCCCGGCGGTGACCACGGCAGTGGTCCCGGCGGCGCCCCGGCGGCGGCCTCGGGCCCCGGCCTCCACCCTGGAGGTAGCTGATGAGACGTGGCACCACCTTCGCCGCGGGTCTCGCGGCGCTGCTCCTGCTCACCTCGTGCGGCGGGCAGGAGCCCGCTCCGGAGCGGACCGGCGGCACCGTGCGGATCGCCGTCAACCCGTGGGTCGGCTACGAGGCCAGCGCCGCGGTCCTCGGCGCGCTCCTGGAGAAGGAGCTCGGCTACGAGGTGGAGACGGTGAAGCTCAACGAGGCCCAGTCCTGGGAGGGCCTGGAGAAGGGCACCGTGGACGTCATCGTGGAGAACTGGGGCCGCGAGGCGGAGAAGAAAACCTACATCGAGGAGAAGAAGGTCGCGGTCTCCGCGGGCAGGAACGGAAACAAGGGCATTATCGGGTGGTATGTCCCCCAGTGGATGGTCGAGAAATATCCAGACATCACCGACTGGCGGAATCTCAATAAATACGCCCACCTGTTCCGGACATCCAAAAGCGGCGATTCGGGTCAGCTCCTCGACGGCGACCCCTCCTATGTCACCAACGACGAGGCTCTCGTGCGCAATCTCGGGCTCGACTACAAGGTCGTCTACTCGGGCGGCGAGGACGCGCTGATAAAGGCGGCGATACGCGCCACCGAACGGCGCGAACCGCTGCTCATGTACTTCTACGAGCCGCAGTGGCTGTTCACCCGGCTGAAACTCGTCAAGATCAACCTTCCGCCCTACGCGATCGGCTGCGACGCCGACGCGAAGAAGGTCGCCTGCGACTACCCGCCCTACCTGCTCGACAAGATCGTGAGCAGGAGGTTCGCCGACACCGGCGGCAGGGCCTACGAGCTGGTGCGCAACTTCGCCTGGACGAACGACCAGCAGAACGCCGTCGCGGGCGGCATCGCCGACGACGGCCTCAGCGCGCAGGAGGCGGCCGCCGAGTGGATCGAGGCCAACGAGATCGTCTGGAAGGACTGGGTGCCCAGGTGAGCTACGACTACGTCATCGTCGGCGGCGGCTCCGCCGGTTGCGCCCTGGCCAACCGGCTGAGCGCCGACCCGTCGGTCCGGGTCCTGGTCCTGGAGGCGGGCCGGGCCGACTACCGGTGGGACGTGTTCATCCACATGCCGGCCGCGCTGATGTTCCCCATCGGCAACCGGTTCTACGACTGGAAGTACGAGTCCGAGCCCGAGCCCCACATGAACGGCCGCCGCGTCTACCACGCCCGCGGCAAGGTGCTCGGCGGCTCCAGCAGCATCAACGGCATGATCTTCCAGCGCGGCAACCCGCTGGACTACGAGCGCTGGGCGGCCGACCCCGGCATGGAGGCCTGGGACTACGCCCACTGCCTGCCGTACTTCAAGCGCATGGAGAACTGCCTGGCCGACCCCGGCACCGGCTTCCGCGGGCGCGGCGGGCCGCTGACACTGGAGCGGGGCCCGGCGAGGGGTCCGCTGTTCGAGGCGTTCTTCGCGGCGGTGCAGCAGGCCGGGCACCCCCTCACCGACGACGTGAACGGCTTCCGCCAGGAGGGCTTCGCCGCCTTCGACCGCAACCTCCACCGGGGCCGCCGGCTGAGCGCCGCCCGCGCCTACCTGCACCCGGTGATGGACCGCCCCAACCTCACCGTGCGGACCCGGACCCACGTCTCGAAGGTCGTCTTCCAGGGGAGGCGGGCGGTCGGCGTCGAGTTCGGCGGAGAGCGCGTCCGCGCGGGCGAGGTGATCCTCTGCGGCGGCGCGATCAACTCCCCGCAGCTCCTGCAGCTGTCCGGCGTCGGCGACGCGGACCTGCTCAAAGGGCTGGGCATCGAGGTCGTCCACCACCTGCCGGGGGTGGGCGAGAACCTCCAGGACCACCTGGAGGTCTACGTCCAGCACGCCTGCGTCGAGCCCGTCTCCATGGCGCCGGCGCTGGCGAGGTGGCGGCGGCCGCTCATCGGAGCGGACTGGCTGCTGCGCCGCTCGGGACCGGGGGCGAGCAACCACTTCGAGGCCGGCGGCTTCATCCGCTCCAACGACGAGGTGGCCTACCCGAACCTGATGTTCCACTTCCTGCCGATCGCGATCCGCTACGACGGCTCGGCACCGGCCACCGGCCACGGCTACCAGGTCCACGTCGGCCCGATGTACTCCGACTCGCGCGGCAGCGTGCGGATCCGGAGCGCCGACCCCCGGGACAAGCCCGCCCTGCGCTTCAACTACCTGTCCACCGCGCAGGACCGCCGCGAGTGGGTCGAGGCGGTCCGCAAGGCCAGGGAGATCCTCTCCCAGCCGGCCTTCGCCGGGTTCAGCGGGGGCGAGATCTCTCCCGGCCCGGCCGTGGAGACCGACGAGCAGATCCTCGACTGGGTCGCCCGCGACGGCGAGACCGCCCTGCATCCCTCGTGCACCTGCCGGATGGGCACCGATGAGATGTCCGTGGTGGACCCGGCGACGATGCGGGTCCACGGCGTCGAGGGCCTGCGCGTGGTGGACGCCTCCGCCATGCCGTACGTCACGAACGGCAACATCTACGCCCCGGTGATGATGCTGGCGGAGAAGGCCGCCGACCTCATCACCGGCGCCGCCCCCCTGCCCCCCGAACCGGTCGAGTTCCACCGCCACGCCGGGTGAGCCGTCCCGCGGCGCGGCCCGGCGCCCGGGCGGCCGGGGACCGCCACCTAAAGTGATCTTGACTTTTCCCGCCGACGACCATGGGAGTGCGAATGCGCCAGCTCATCTCGACGACCGACATCGCGGCACCCCCCGAGCACGTCTGGGGCGTCCTCACCGACTTCTCCCGCTACTCCGAGTGGAACCCGATGTTCACCGGAGCCGCGGGCGACCTGGTCCCCGGCGGCGTCCTGGCGCTGCGCATGCCCGTCACCGAGGGCGGGCGCTCGATGACCTCCAGGACCCGCGTCCTGGAAGCCGAACCCGGACGCCGGCTCAGCTGGCGGTGGAGGGTGGTCGGCTCCGCGGTCCTCCAGGCGGTCCACGAGTTCGATCTCCGTCCGGCCGGGGGCGGCACCACCCTCGTCCAGCGCGAGACCATGGTGGGGGCGCTGGTCCCCCTGCTCTCACCGGTGATCGCCACGTACGAGAAGACCTTCGTCCGCCTCAGCGAGGCGCTGAAAGCGCGCAGCGAGGGCGAGGCGGGGAGGGGAGCCTGAGGCGGGGCCTGCCGGCGGGACCGGTCCCGCCGGCAGGCCCCGCCTGCTCCGTCCCCGTCAGACCGACATGCCGTAGGCGGCGCGGACCCGCAGGACGTGCTCGACCAGCGTGATGAGCGTGGCCTTGACCGAGTCGCGGGAGCGGGCGTCGGTGCGGACGATGGGGACGTGCGGGGCGAGCGCCAGAGCCTCCCGCACCTCCTCCTCCGAGTGCGGGAACTGCCCGTCCCAGCCGTTGATGCCGACCACGAACGGGAGCTTGGCCTCCTCGAAGTAGTCGATCGCCGGGAAGCCGTCGGCCAGGCGGCGGGTGTCGATCAGGACCACCGCGCCGATGGCGCCGCGGACCAGGTCGTCCCACATGAACCAGAACCGGTGCTGCCCGGGCGTGCCGAACAGGTACAGGATCAGGTCCTGGTCCAGGGAGAGGCGGCCGAAGTCCATCGCGACGGTGGTCGTCGTCTTGGTCGGCGTGAGACCGAGGTCGTCGACCCCCGAGCTCGCCTCCGTCATGACGGCTTCCGTGGTCAGCGGGAGGATCTCGGACACGGCGCCCACGAATGTGGTCTTGCCGACGCCGAACCCGCCCGCGACGACGATCTTCGTCGACGTCAGGCCGCCGCGGTTAGAGCCTGCGAAGTCCACTGAGCACCCTTTCGAGCATGTTGAGATCCGGTTGTCCCTGGTCGAGGCGCGGCTGGTGGAGCCGGACGAGACCCTCGTCCGCCATGTCCGCCACCAGCACGCGGGCCACGCCGAGCGGGACCCTCAGCAGCGCCGAGATCTCGGCGACCGACCGGAACGAACGGCAGAGCCTGATGATGGCGTCCTGCTCGGGGGTGAGCAGGGCCAGCTCCTCGTCCATGATGGACGAGGAGGAGACCAGCGTCTCCATCGCCATGTGATAGCGCGGCTCGGCGCGACCGCCGGTGACCGCGTACGGACGGAACAGGGGCTCCTCGTCCCCGGTTCCGTCAACGCCCAGCAAGGCCCTCTCCTCGTCCGGCAGCCGGGGACGCGTGACGGGGTGCGCCCGCCCGGTGGGCGGGCGCGGGCTGCGCCGCGATCCTGCTCATCAGCGCCCCCGGGAGGACTGCAGCTCGGCCCGGAGCGCCGGGGTGAGCACCTGTCCGGCACGGTCCACGAGCAGCGTCATCTGGTACGCCACCAGGCCCATGTCGCACTCGGGAGAGGCCAGCACCGCGAGCACCGAACCGTCGCTGATCGCCATGACCAGCAGCAGGCCGCGCTCCATCTCGACCACCGTCTGCGTGACGGCCCCGCCCTCGAACACGCGGGACGCGCCCACGGTCAGGCTGAGCAGGCCGGCCGCGACGGCGGCGAGCTGGTCGGCCCGGTCGTCCGGGAACCCCTCGGAGCTGGCGATCCGCAGTCCGTCGGCCGACACGACCACCGCGTGCGCGACACCGGGAGTGCCGCGGACGAACTCGGTGATCAGCCAGTCGAACCTGCGCGCCTCATGGCTCAGAGTAGTCACTGGCCCTCCTCCTTTTCCGCCCTGTTTCTGGCGGTGTCCTCATATAGTTCCGCACGGCCCCGCCGCACGCCCGCCTGAAGGCTCGACAACCTGTTGCGCACCCGTTCGGCGGAGATGGGCGGCATCGGCGTCACCGGCACGCTGGCGGCGGCGCCGGGCACCAGGTTGGCCTTGGGGGTCCGCTTGGGCAGACCTGCGGCGGTGATCCCGCCGAGACTGGGGTCGCTGGCCGCCTGGGCGGCCTGCCAGCCGGCGTCGGCCGGGGTCCGCCAGTTCTCCGGCTCACGGACCGGCGCCTTCGCCCTTGCCTGCACCGGCTCCCTGAGCGGCGCGGGGTCCGCCTCCTCGACCGGCGCGAGGGCCGGCATGTGGACCGCGACGCCCACCGCGGGAGTGGGCTCCTCGGCCGGGACCTCGTCCTGCTCGCGCAGGACCGGCTCGGCGGCGAGGGGCTCGTCCTCCCATCCGGAGTCCTCCGCGAGCTCCTCCGGCTCCTCGGCGCCCTCCACCCGGCGGAACCAGGCCGACTCGACGGAGGCGAAGATCGGCAGGAACTCCTCCTGCTCGGGTTCGAGCGGGGAGACCCCGACCGCGGGCATCGAGGCGGTGACGGGATCGTCGTGGGAGACCTGCCCCCAGGCGGAGAAGCCGCCGCCCGAGGCGTCGGCGGGGGCGCCCGGGCCTCCGGCGCCGGTCGTCCCTCCGGTCTGGCGCTTGGGCAGGGTCGACTCGCCGACCGGGGGCGCGCCGAGGGGCGCGGCCGGGAACGGCTGCCGCTGGTCCGGAATCGGGTGCTCGGCCGGGACCGAGCCGAAGGAGGGCGCCGGCGGCAGCGAGTTCTGGCCGAAGGAGGCGTCGGCGAAGGAGCTCTGGCCGAAGGACCCCTGACCGAGGGACCCGTCGGCGAGAGAGCTCTGGCCGAAGGACCCCTGACCGAAGGAGGCGTCGGCGAAGGAGCTCTGCCCGAAGGAGCTCTGACCGGCAGCCCCCTGGCCGAGGGACCCGTCGGCGAAGGAGCTCTGCCCGAAGGACCCCTGACCGAAGGAGTTCTGCGAGGCCGGCGGCTCGATCCCCCACGACGGGGTCGGGACCTGCTGGGCCGCCGCGACGATGAGCTCCGGCGGGAAGAGGACCATGGCGATCAGACCTCCGGCCTCCTGCGGCCGGAGCTGGACGCGGATGCCGTGGCGCAGAGCCAGGCGGCCGACCACGAACAGTCCCATGCGCCGCGACACGGACACGTCCACGACGGGCGGGTCGGCGAGGCGCCGGTTGGTCTCGACGAGTTCCTCGCCGGTCATGCCGATGCCCGCGTCGCTGACCGCGAGCAGCGCGCCGCCGCCCTCGATCATGCTGCTGGAGACGACGACCTGGCTGGCCCGCGGGGAGAACTGGATGGCGTTCTCCACCAGCTCGGCCACCAGGTGGACGATGTCGTTGGCGGCGCTTCCGGCAACCGAGATCGCGCGGTGCACCTTGACCTGGACCCGCTCGTAGTCCTCGACCTCCGACAGCGAGGCGCGGACGACGTCGACGAGCTTGGCCGGCTGGCTGCGCCTGCGGGTCGGCTCGTGGCCGGCGAGGACCAGGAGGTTCTCGGAGTTGCGGCGCATGCGGGTGGCCAGGTGGTCGAGCTTGAACAGGTCGGCCAGGCGGCCGCCGTCCTGCTCGCCCTTCTCCAGACCGTCGATGAGCGAGATCTGCCGCTCCACCAGGGTCTGGGTCCGCCGCGAGAGGTTGACGAACATCGCGCTGATGTTGGAGCGGAGCTCGGACTCCTCGGCCGCGAGCCGTACGGCCTGCCGGTGGACCTCGTCGAAGGCCTTGGCGACCTCCCCGATCTCGTCCCGGCTGTCCACCGAGATGGGCTCCACCTCGGGCGTCTGGGTGTCGCCGGAGACCCGGAGCTGGCGCACGACCTCGGGGAGCTTGAAGCCCGCGACGTCCAGCGCCTCGATGCGCAGGCGGCGCAGCGGCAGGACCATCGAACGGGCGATGATGACCGTGAGGCCGAGGACCAGGATCAGCAGGGCCAGGATCAGGCCGGCCGCGATGATCGCGCTGCGCTGCTCCGTGCTCTCCAGATCACGGGCGCGGGTGAGCACGTCGTCGGCGACCTCGTCCTCGACCTTCCCCATCCGCTCGATGACCACCGCGTTGTCGTTGAACCACTGCTTGACCTCGTTGAAGTCGGTCAGCAGGCGGCCTCCGGCGTTTCCGCTGCCGGCGAGCGCGATCGCCTTGGACTTGGTCAGCTCGGCGCGGTGCACCCGCTCGTCGACGAGGGCGGTGCTGAGCAGCTGGCCGTTGCTCGCGCCCGCCTCGATGGCGAACTCGGTCGTGCGCTCCTGCAGCCGGGACCGGGAGGCGATGAACTCCTCGACCTCCTGGTCGTTGATCAGGTGGGGCGCGTAGTACCCGGCCAGCAGGCGGGCCCGCTCCTTGGAGACCTCCTCCTTGGCGTAGGCCAGCGCGCTGAGCCCGCGCAGGTTGCCGATGATCTCCGGATCGTCGCTGACGAGCGAGAGCTCCTCGTGCAGCCGGAGCAGCGGGTTGATCAGGTCGCTGTAGCTCTCGGCACGGGTCGTGCCCGGCAGCTCCCGCTTCCTGCCCAGGCTGTCGAGCTGGTATCCGGCGTCCCGGGCGGCCTTGACCGCTCGCGGGCCGTAGGAGTCGTCGATCGCCTGCAGGTCCAGCCGGACCTTCTTCAGGAGGTCGTCGACCGTCTTGCGCTGCGTCTGAGCACTGGTCACCAGGCTCTTGTTCGTGCTCTGGAAAGCCGCCCAGGCGCCCCGGTCCCGCTCCAGGCCCATGGCCTGCGCGAGATCGCGCAGGCGGCCGGCGTACTCCGCCGCGGACTCCGTGCGCTGGTACCCCGCGACGCTGTCGATGGAGGCGACCACACGTGTTCCGGCGAGCACGACGCCCACCGCGGTCGGCACCAGGATCAGTGCCGTAAGGCGCGACCGCACACGCCAGTTGCGCAAACCGAATCGGGCGGCAGGCCGCTTGCCGCGGTCGCGCACCGATGCGTGCTCGCTATCGGTAGGTCCCGTCGTCACCGCTCTCGCTACCCTTCACCGTCACGACATAAGTGGTCATCATCAGACCACACCCTCACGGGACAGAACCGACATAACCGACAAACCGGACTTAATCGTTACAAAGGTGACGAGAGACTGGTTTCCGATGGTTATCGCAACGCCGCCAGCACCTGATCACGCACCTGTGCACGCTGGGCCTCGTCCGTCAGCGGACGTCCCGCCCTGTCGACCACGTAGAAGACGTCCACCGCCTCTGCGCCGAGAGTCTCAACGCGCGCGGCGCGTACGTCAAGACCACATTCGCCAAAAGCTCTGCCGATTCGCCACAATAGCCCCGGTCGGTCGTGAACGCGTACTTCTATCACGGTAGCCGTGTGGGACGCGTCGTCCACCAGGGTCACCCGGGGCGGTGCGACCGGCACCCGCGGCGGTCGCAGGGAACGGGTCCTGCGGGCCAGGCGCTGCTCGATGTCGAGGCGGCCGGCGAGGACGAGACGCAGATCCGCTTCGAGGGTCGCCGGGTCGGGCGGCGTGCCGTACTCCGGGACGACCGAGAACTCGATCACCGCGGTGGACCCCGCGGAGGCCGCCGAGGCGGACCGCACCACCATCCGGTGGGCGGCGAGGACCCCGGCCGCGTGCCAGAGCAGCCCCGCCCGGTCGGGCGCGACCACGGTGACCGCTCCCCCGTTGACGCGGATGGCGCCGCCGCCGTGCCGGGCCAGGGAGGCCTGCCCGGCGGAGAGGGAGGGCGCGGGCGGGAGCGGGGTGCCGGCCAGCACCGAGCGCGTACGGCGCACCAGGTCGGCGACCAGCGAGGCCTTCCAGGAGTTCCAGGCGGCGGGCCCGGTGGCGTTGCCGTCGGCGACGGCCAGGGCGGCGAGCAGTTCCAGGACCTCCCGCGAGCCGACCGCCTCGGCCACCCGGGAGATCGTCACCGGGTCGTCGAGGTCGCGGCGGGTGGCGGTCTCGGGGAGCAGCAGGTGGTGGCGGACCACGGTCTCCACGGTCTCCACGTCCGCCGGGGGCAGGCCCATCCGGGTGGCGATGTCGCGGGCGACGACGGCACCGGTGGTGGAGTGGTCGCCGGGGTAGCCCTTGCCGACGTCGTGCAGGAGCGCGGAGATGAGCAGCAGGTCGGGGCGGGAGACCTCGCGGGTGGACGCGGCGGCTCCGGCCGCGGTCTCGATCAGGTGGCGGTCGACGGTGTAGCGGTGCACCGGGTTGCGCTGCGGGCGGTGCCGTACCCGTTCCCAGTCGGGCAGCAGCCGGACCAGCACACCCGCCTGGTCCAGTTCCTCCCAGACCGGAACCGCCGCGCGCCCGGCCCCGAGCAGCGCCACCAGCGCGTCCCGCGCCTCGTCCGGCCAGGGCACCGGGAGCGGGGGCGACTGGGCCGCCAGGGTGTTCACGGTGGCGGGGGCGAGCGGCAGCCCCGCCTCGGCGGCGGCGGCGGCCGCGCGGAGCACGAGCACGGGGTCCTTGCGGGGGTCGACGCCGCGGGCGAGCACGACCTCGCCGCCGTGCTCGACGACGCCGTCGGCGAGCGGGCGCCGGCCCCTCGGGGCGGGGCCGGACAGCAGCCGGTCCACGGTGCGCCAGGTGGCGCCGTAGGCGTGCGCGACCGTCCGGCCGGCCTCGGCGAGCCTGCGCATGAGCGTCTCGGCGTCGAGCAGGCCCAGCGCCCCGGCGACCGCCTCCTGCTCCTGCAGGACCAGCCGGTCGGCGCCGCGGGCGGTCACCAGGTGCAGGGCGTGCCTGATGTCGAGCAGGAGCTCGTAGGCCTCGCGGACCCGGGGACCGGGGGCCGAGGCGACCCAGGCCGCGGCCACGGCCTGCATCGCCTGGACGTCGCGCAGGCCGCCGCGTGCGTCCCGCAGGTCGGGTTCGAGCAGGAAGGCCAGCTCCCCGCTGCTCTCGGTGCGCCGGTCCGCGGCCTCGCGCAGCTCCGCCAGGCGGCGGCGGGAGTCGGCCCGCCACTCGGAGAGCACGGTCTCGCGCGCGGCCCGGGTCAGTTCGGGGTCCCCCGCCACGTGCCGGGCCTGGATCAGCCCGAGCACCGCCTTGAGGTCCTCCCGCGCGACCTTGGCGGCCTCGTCCACGGTCCGCACCGAGTGGTCCAGGCCGATGCCGGAGTCCCAGACCGGGTACCAGATCCGGTCGGCGACGCGGGCGACACCGTCGCCACCGCCGCGGCCGTCGTGGAGCAGGACCAGGTCCAGGTCACTGCCCGGGGCGAGCTCCGAACGCCCCAGGCTGCCGACCGCGACGAGCGCGACCCCGCTCAGGGCGCCGCGCTCGTCCGTTCCCCTCGTTCCCCCGTCGCGCCCGTACGGCGTGCCGCAGGCGGTCCGGAGCAGGTCCGTCAGCCAGCGGTCGACGTCCGCGGCCCGCTCCTTGCGGGCCGCGGCGTACGAGCGGGTGTCGCCTCTCACCGGTCGCCTCTCACCGGTCAGAGCGCCTCGGGTCCGCGCTCTCCGGTGCGGACCCGGATCACGGTGTCCACCGGGACGGACCAGACCTTGCCGTCACCGATCTTGCCGGTCTGCGCCGCCTTGACGATGACGTCGATCACGTCCTCGGCGTCGTCCTCCTCGGCGAGCACCTCGAGCCGGACCTTGGGGACCAGGTCCACCTGGTACTCGGCGCCCCGGTAGACCTCGGTGTGACCGCGCTGGCGGCCGTACCCGCTGGCCTCGCTGACCGTCATTCCCTTGACCCCGAACTGCTCCAGGGCCGCCTTCACGTCATCGAGCTTGAAGGGCTTGATGACCGCGGTGATGAGTCTCATGCCTCAACCTTCTTACCTGCCGGGGCCGCCACCGAGCCGTTGGGGGCCGCCACGCCCGAGGCGTGGAAGGTGCCCAGGTCGTACCCGGTCTCGGCGTGCGTGGTGATGTCGATGCCCGCGACCTCCTCCTCCTGCGTGATGCGGAAGCCCATCGTCTTGTCGATGATCTTGCCGAGGATGTACGTCACGATGAAGGAGTAGGCCCCGACCGCGACCGGGCCGAGGACCTGCAGGCCGAGCTGGGTCCAGCCGCCGCCGTAGAACAGGCCCTTGTTCTGGCCGTCCAGGAAGGGGTAGGCCGCGACGAAGCCGAGGGCCACGGCGCCGATGACGCCGCCGACCAGGTGCACGCCCACCACGTCGAGCGAGTCGTCGTAGCCCAGCTTGTGCTTCAGGCCGACCGCGTAGGCGCAGGCGGCGCCGGCGAGCAGGCCGATCACCATCGCCGCCCAGGGGTCCACGAAACCGCAGGCCGGGGTGATGGCGACCAGACCGGCGACCGCGCCGGAGGCGACGCCCAGCGAGGTGGCGTGGCCGTCGCGGAACTTCTCCACGATGAGCCAGGCGCCCGCCGCGACGGCGGTGGCGATCTGGGTGTTCATGAACGCCAGACCGGCGGTGGCGTCCGCGGCCAGCTCCGAACCGGCGTTGAAGCCGAACCAGCCGAACCAGAGCAGGCCCGCGCCGAGCAGCACCAGGGTCAGGTTGTGCGGGCGCATCGGCTCCTTGCCCCAGCCGGCGCGCTTGCCGAGCACCAGCGCCAGCGCCAGGGCCGCGGCTCCGGCGTTGATGTGCACGACCGTGCCGCCCGCGAAGTCCTCGATGCCGAGCTGGGTCAGCCAGCCGCCGCCCCACACCCAGTGCGCGACGGGGAAGTACACGATCGAGGCCCAGACGATGCTGAAGAGCACCCAGGCGCCGAACTTGGCGCGGTCGGCGATCGCGCCGCTGATCAGCGCGACGGTGATGATGGCGAAGGTCAGCTGGAAGGCGGAGAAGACCATCATCGGGAAGGTGTCGTTGTAGGCGGCCTCGTTGACGCCCATCAGCCCGATGTTGTCGAGCCCTCCGACGATCTTGTTGAGGAAGCCGTCGCCCTCGCCGACCGTGTCGAACGCGAGCGAGTACCCGAAGAGCACCCAGGTGATCGTCACGGTGATGATGCTGGCGAACGACATCATCATCATGTTCAGGACGCTCTTGGCCCTGGTCATTCCCCCGTAGAAGAACGCGAGGCCCGGGGTCATGAGCAGCACGAGCGCGGTGCTCACGAGCATCCAGGCAGTGGAGCCGCTATCGATCTTCATTCGACGCGACCCTCCTTCCGATTGGCGTGTGGCCGGTTGCACAGTCGCAGTGGGCGCTTCCAGGGCTCCTTCGACCGGCCGCGCACTGACGTTCCTGCCGGGGCGGGTCCGCCGTGCCGCGCCCGGATCCGCACCCACGCGTCTCCGGCCTTTCCGGCCCGGCGTCCTCTCCCGTGCGCCACAGCGTGTTCCTCCGTGGTTTCGGGGCACGACCTTGCGTGTTTCGCATCTGTGAATCTCGGCGGGACGGTGTTTCAGCCTTGTTTCGGACGGGTGGACCCTCGGGAATCCGATGACCGGAATCGGCCCGCCGTACGGCCCGCCCCCACCGGAGGCCCCGGCCGCACATCGGGTGCGGAACGCGGGCGACACGCCGGGACGGGCCCGGAAACGACGAACGGCCCTCCGAGGAGGGCCGTACCGGCGAACGCCGCAGCGGGGATGTCAGGCGGCCGTGGCCATCCTGCGCAGGCGGGCCAGGGCGTCGCGCTCGATGCGGCGGGCGCGGTCGCGGCCGATGCCGTAGCGCTCGCCGACCTCGGTGAGGGTGTGCTCGCGGCCGTCCATCAGGCCGTAGCGCCAGCGGAGCATCTCGCGGGTCTGCCCCTCCAGCCCGGTCAGCCACTGCTCCAGGCGCTCGCGCTCCAGGATCTCCATGGCCTGCTGCTCGGGGTCGGCCCACGTCTCGTCGGCGATCATGTCACCGAGCTCGGTCTCGTCCTCGTCGCCCACGCCGAGCTGGAGGGAGACCGGGTCGGACGCCCAGCGGCGCAGCTCGCGGACCCGCTCGATCGGCAGCTCCAGCACCGCCGCCAGGTCGGCGTCGGTCGGCTCGGTGTCGAACTCGGCCAGCATGTCCCTGCGGACCCGCATCAGCCGGGTCATCTGCTCGCCCGCGTGGGTGGGCAGCCGGACCGGGCGGGCCTGCTCGTGGATGGCGCGCCCCACCGACTGGCGGATCCACCACGTGGCATAGGTGGAGAACTTGTAACCCCGCCGGTAGTCGAATTTCTCCACCGCGCGCACCAGCCCCAGATTCCCCTCCTGGACCAGGTCGATGAGCGGCATTCCCCGCCCGGAGTATTTGCGCGCGACCGCCACCACAAGACGTAGATTGGCCTGGATGAACTCATCCTTGGCCCGCTGTCCCGAAACGGCCAGTCGTTCGAGCTCCTCGTCGGCGGCGTCCGCGATCCGCGGCTCCGTCGCCCCCCCGTCCAGCAACTGCTCCGCGAAGAGGCCGGCCTCGATCCGCTTCGCGAGCTCGACCTCCTCCTCCGCGGTCAGCAGGGGGACCCGCCCGATCTCGGCCAGGTAGGTCCCGAGCAGGTCCCGGTCCGAGACATGCTGGTCCTGCGTACGATTCCCCGTCGGCCTTGCCATTCGATGGCACCTCGTTCCGCCTGCTTATGACGTGCCCGCCCGCTCGCCCAAGGCCCCGCGCGCACGGACACGTCGCTTGCCCAATCAACGCCCGGGCCAGGGCAAAGATTCCCTAAAGAACTACGCCCGCAGAACGGTTTCGTTCTCCTCCTCAAGGAGGATGACTCCGGGCCGGACGGAATTCGGAGAAACGGCGGAAATCGTCTCAGACGAGGCGGCGGCCCTCCTTCCAGACCTGCGTCACCAGCGGTACCCCGGGCCGGTAGGCGAGATGGACGTAGGACGGCGCCTCCAGGATCACCAGGTCGCCCCGGGACCCCGGCCGGAGCGTGCCCACGTCGGTGCGGCGCAGCGCCCAGGCCCCGCCGCGCGTGGCGGCCCTGATCGCCTCCAGCGGCGTCATGCCCATCTCCCGTACGGCCAGCGCGAGGCAGAACGGCATGGAGGAGGTGAAGGAGGACCCCGGGTTGCAGTCGGTGGCCAGCGCGACGGTCACCCCCGCGTCCAGCAGCCTGCGGGCGTCCGGGTACGGCGAGCGGGTGGAGAACTCCGCGCCCGGCAGCAGGGTGGCCACCACCCCGGCGGAGGCCAGCGCCTCGACGTCGGCCTCGGTCAGGTGGGTGCAGTGGTCGGCGGAGGCGGCGCCCAGCTCGGCCGCGAGCTGCACGCCGGGCCCGTGGCCGAGCTGGTTGGCGTGCACGCGCGGGAGCAGCCCGGCCTTGATCCCGGCGGACAGGATCTCCCTGGTCTGGTCGGCGTCGAACGCGCCGCGCTCGCAGAAGACGTCCACCCACCGGGCGTACGGCGCGCAGGCCGACAGCATCTCCCCGGTGACCGTGCGGACGTAGTCGTCGGCGGAGGGCACGTCCGGGGGCACGACGTGCGCGCCGAGGTAGGTCGTCTCCTCGGTGAAGCCCCGGGCGATCTCCAGGCAGCGCCGCTCGTCGGCGACCGTGAGGCCGTACCCGCTCTTGATCTCGACCGTGGTGGTGCCCTGGGCGAGCATCTCGGCGACCAGGGCCGCGGTCCGCGCCGCGAGGAGGGCGTCGCTGGCCGCGCGGGTCGCCTCGACCGTGGTGCGGATGCCCCCCGCGGTGTAGCGCTCCCCCGACATGCGCGCGGTGAACTCCGCGGTGCGGTCACCGGCGAAGACCAGGTGGGCGTGGCTGTCCACGAACCCGGGGACCACGCAGCGCCCGTCGACGTCCACCCGCTCGTCCGCGCCCGGGTCGTCCCCGGACGGGCCGGTCCACACCACCCGGCCGTCCTCGACGACCAGGGCGGCGTGCTCGATCTCCTCCCGCCCGGGATCGCCGGTGTACAGCAGGCCGATCCGGTCGAACAGCGTGCTCATCGGCGCTTCCCCGCTCCTCGTCCGCCGCGCGGACGGTCCCGTCGCTCTGCGGGGGCCGTCCCGGTGTCCTGCTCCGCCGTCATACCCGCTCCCGGCGCGCCTCGGCGACCGCCTCGGCGAGCAGCGCGCCCACGTCGCCCAGGACGTGGCGGCCCTCGGCGACCACCTGGCGCCCGCCCGAGACCACGGAGTGCACGTCGGCGGCGGTGGCGGCGAAGACCACGGTCTCGGCGGCCGGGCCGCCGCCCGCGGTGCGGACCGAGTCGAGCCGGACCGAGACCAGGTCGGCCCAGGCCCCCGGGCAGAGCGTGCCCGCGTCGGGGAAGCCCAGCGAGGCGTGGCCGGCGGCGGTGGCGGCCTGGAGCAGCTCCGCGGCCCGCCAGTGGCCGCGCCGCTCGCTCGCCAGCCGCTCGTCCAGCTCGACCGCGCGGGCCTCCTCGAACAGGTCGACGACCGCGTGGCTGTCGGAGCCGAGCGTGACCGGCGAGCCGGCCTCGTGCATCGCCCGGGCCGGGCCGATCCCGTCGGCCAGGTCGCGCTCGGTGGTCGGGCACATGCACACGTACGTCCTGGACTGGCCGAGCAGCGCGACGTCCACCTCGGAGACGTGCGTGGCGTGCACCGCGGTCGAGCGGGGACCCAGCACGCCGTGCTCGTGCAGGACCTGGACGGGGGTCGCGGAGTAGCGTTCCAGGCAGGAGGCGTTCTCCGCCCGCTGCTCGGAGACGTGGACGTGCAGCGGGGCCGCGTGGTGGTGGGAGAAGGCCGCGACCGTGGCCAGGTGCTCGGCCGGGACCGCGCGGACCGAGTGCACGGCCGCGCCGGCCTCCACGTCGGGCTGCCCGGCGTAGGCGGCGGCGAGCGCCTCGGCCCGCACGGCCCACCGCTCGGCGTCGCCGTCGCCGAAGCGGAGCTGGACCCCGCCGAGCGGCTCGCCGACCCCGCCGGTCAGGTAGCAGGCGTCCAGCAGCGCGATCCGCAGCCCAGCCTCCCGCGCCGCCGCCACGAGCGCGTGGCCCATGGCGTTCGGGTCGTCGTACGGCGTGCCGTCCGGCGTGTGGTGCAGGTAGTGGAACTCGCCGACGCAGGTGATCCCGGCCAGCGCCATCTCGGCGAAGGCCGCCGTCGCCAGCCGGTGGTAGGAGTCGGGGTCGAGCGCCCCGGCCACGCCGTACATCCGCTCACGCCAGGTCCAGAAGCTGCCCTGCTCGGCCTGGGTCACGCCGCGCAGCGCGCGGTGGAAGGCGTGGGAGTGGGCGTTGGCGAGCCCGGGCAGGGTGAGCCCGGCCAGCCGCGTCGCGCCCGGCGGCGGCCCGGCCACGCCGGGCGTGATCGCGGCGATCCGGGAGCCCTCGATCTCGACGAGGACGCCCGCGACCGCCTCGCCCGGCGGCAGCCAGGCCAGCTCGCACCAGTAGGTCAGCTCTGGCACAGGTCCTCCAAGACGGCGGCGAGGGCGGCGACCCCCCGATGGCAGTCGGACGCCTCCGCGTGTTCTTCCGGAGAGTGAGAGATGCCCGTTGGATTGCGAACGAACACCATCGCGCTGGGAACCCCCGCCGCGGCGAGGATCCCGGCGTCGTGCCCGGCCCCGGTCGCCAGCACCGGCACCGGGGTCACGGCCCCGTCCGCCGCGCCCGGCGCCGCCGTACGGCGGGCGAGCGCCCGCGCGGCGACCAGGGCCAGCCGGTCGCGCAGGACGGCGTCGAAGCAGACGGCCGGGGTCCACGACTCGCCCGCCACCTCCGCGCCGGAGAACGCGGTCAGCTCGGCGACCAGCGCCCGGACCGCGGCCTCGTCCCCGCCCCGGGCGTCGAGCCAGGCGCTGACCAGGCCGGGGACGGCGTTCGCGTTGCCGGGCGAGACGCGGAGCTTGCCGAAGGTGGCGACCACGCCGCCGCGCTCGGCCAGCTCGCGGGCGCGCAGCACGGTGCGGGCGAACGGCAGCATGGGGTCGTCGCGGTCCTCCAGCCGCGTGGTGCCCGCGTGGTCGGCCCGGCCGCGGAAGTCGAACCGCCAGCGGCCGTGCGGCCAGATCGTGCCCGCCACGCCGACCGGGGCGCCCTCGTGGACGAGCCCCCGGCCCTGCTCCACGTGGAGTTCCACGAAGACGCCCACGTGCCCGAGGGTCTCGTCGTCCCGGCCGAGCGCGCCGGGATCGCGCCCGGCCCGGCGGAGCACCTCGGCCATGGAGTCGCCCCCGTCGTCGGTCAGGCCGCGGGCGCGGTCCGGATCGAGCACCCCGGTGAGCAGCCGGGAGCCCATGCACGGCACGCCGAACCTGGCGCCCTCCTCGTCGGTGAAGCAGGCGACCCCCAGCGGCCTGGCCGGCTCGAACCCCTTCGCGGCGAGCTCGTCGAGCGCGGCGAAGGCCGAGACGACCCCGAGGGGGCCGTCGAAGGCGCCGCCCTGCCGCACCGAGTCGAGGTGGCTGCCGGTGACCACGCCGGGCCTGGCCGACGGATCGCCCCACCAGGCCCACAGGTTGCCGTTGCGGTCCTCTCGCAGGTCCAGGCCGCGCCGGGCGGCCTCCTGCCGGAACCACTCCCTCAGCTCCAGGTCGGCGGGTGACCAGGCGTCGCGCAGGTAGCCCCGGGTCCGGTCGTCGCGTCCGAGGTGCTCGATGGCACCCCACATCTCGTCGAACACCCCTCCATTATGTGAATGGAGTCATTCATTCGCCACCCGGCCCTCCTCCGGGCGGCACGATCCGGCCGTTCCTCTCACGGGCGGCCCGGCGGGCCTGCGGCGGGGCCGGTGCGGCCGGCTCCGGCGTCCTCAGCTGACGGGACCCGCGGACGGCCGGACGGTGATCTCGGTGACGTGGGCGTCCGGGGAGGCGGTCACCGCGGCCAGCACGGCCCGGGCCACCGAGTCCGGGTTCAGGTACTTCTCCGCCTCGTAGGCGCCGTTCTCCTGCTCGCGGACACCGCGCTGCATGTCGGTGTCCACCCGCCCGGGGTAGACCGTGGTCACCCGCAGGCCCGGCTCCTCCAGCCGGAGCCCGTCGGCGAGGGCGCGCAGCGCGAACTTGCTGGCCGCGTAGGAGACCCAGCCGGGATTGGCCCGCTGCCCGGCGCCCGAGTTGACCAGCACGACGTGGCCGCCGGCGGCACGCAGGGCGGGCAGCAGCAGCCGGGTCAGCTCGGCCGCCGCGACCACGTTGACCTCCATCGTGCGCCGCCACACCTCGGCCGGGGTCTGCTCGATCCGGCCCAGGGTCACCACGCCCGCACTGTGCACCAGCACGTCGAGCCGGTCGATCCCGGCGACGTCGGCCTCCGTGACGGCGGTCAGCTCCACCGGCCAGGGCCGCGCGCCCGGCAGTCCGGCGCAGAGCTCTTCCAGCGCGCCGGAGTCCCTGCCTCCGAGCAGCAGGTCGTGGGTGGACGCCAGGGCGCGCGCGACGGCGGCCCCGATCCCCCGGGAGGCTCCGGTGACCAGTGCGACAGGACGTGCTGACATGACGCCCACCCTATTGCCCCGCCCCGCCCGACCGTCCGGACACCCCGTATCCACATTTTGATATTGACGACATATACAAATTTGAGTACAAACTTGCATATGTCCTCCACGCGGATCCTGATCCTCGGCGTCCTGCTCGACGGCCCGCTGCACGGATACGAGGTACGGCGCCGCCTCGAGCTCATGGGCACCCACCACTGGGCGAACCTCGCCTACGGCTCGATCTACCACGGCCTGGGCAAGATGGCCGACGAGGGCCTGCTGGACCGGGTGGAGGAGGGCAAGGGCGGCAAGACCGTCTACGGGCTCACCGACATCGGCCGGGCCGAGTTCATGCGGGGGCTGCTCGGCCACTGGTGGGAGATCAAGCCGATCGTCGACCCGTTCCAGGTGGCGCTGACCTTCATGGACCGGCTCTCGCAGGCCGAGCTGACCTCCGCCATGGAGGCGCGGGCGGCGCAACTGCGGTTCTCGGTCGAGATGGTCACCCGCGCGATGGGCGGCAAGCAGGCCTACGGCGCTCCCCCGCACATCGACGAGTGCCTGCGGCTCAACATCCTCCAGCTCCGGGCGCAGCTCACCTGGGTGGAGGAGGCCGTGGGGAGGGTGAGGAAGGGCGAACTGCCCTGACGCCCGGCCCCTTCACCCTCCGCGTCCGCCCGGGTGGAGGTCCCGCCACTGCGGAGATCCGGGATCCGGCGGAAAACCACTTGCCCTTCTCATAAGGGGAGGGTCCATGCTCGACATCCCCGACACACGGAGAAGCCATGATCATCGAAGCTCACGACCTGCGCAAGACCTTCGTCGCCAAACGGGGGCGGGGCAAGACGGAGGAGGTCGAGGCCGTCCGGGGCATCGACCTGGCCGTGGACGAGGGCGAGATCTTCGCCTGCCTCGGGCCGAACGGCGCGGGCAAGACCACCACGGTCCGGATGCTCGCGACCTTCACCGCCCCCACCTCGGGCACGGCCAGGGTGGCCGGGTTCGACGTGGTGAAGGAGGCCGCCATGGTCCGGGAGAGGATCGGCTACGTCGGCCAGAACGGCGGCGTCGACGAGAACGCCCCGGGCCTGGAGAGCCTGGTCCTGGCCGGGCGGATCGCCGGTCTCTCCCGCAAGCAGGCCCTCGCCCGCGCCGAGGAGCTGTTCGCCACCTTCAGCCTGACCGAGATCGCCAACCGCCCGGTGAAGACCCTCTCCGGCGGCCAGAAGCGGCGCTTCTCCCTGGCCATCGGACTGGTGAACCGGCCGCCCCTGGTCTTCCTGGACGAACCCACCACCGGCCTCGACCCGCAGAACCGCGCCAACCTCTGGGACGAGATCCGCACCCTGCGCGACCAGGGCACCAGCGTGCTGCTGACCACCCACTACCTGGACGAGGCCGACGCGCTCTGCGACCGGCTGGTCATCGTGGACCACGGGAAGATCGTCGCCGAGGGCACCCCGGAGAAGCTCAAGAAGGAGGTCTCCGGCGACGTCGTCACGCTCCGCCTCGACGACCTGGAGGGCGCGCGGAAGCTCCTGGCCGCGCAGCCGTACATCACCGAGACCCAGACCGAGGGCGAGTCCCTGCGCGCCTACCTCGACGACGGCGAGCACAACCTGCCCGCGCTGCTGCGCGCCCTGGAGGCGGAGGACCTGGCCATCCGGTCCATCTCCCTCGACCGGGCCACGCTCGACGACGTCTTCCTCAAGCACACCGGCCGCTCCCTGCGCGACGCCGCCTGATCCCCCACCCGCACGAGGAGTTCCCCCATGCTTCGACACACCATGTTGTTCGCCGGCTACGAGTTCGGCGTCCTCCGCCGCAACCTGGCCTGGCCGATCATCGGCATCATGCAGCCGGTCCTCTACCTGCTGCTCTTCGCCCCGCTGCTGACCAGCATCGCCCCGAACGGGACGCTGGCGGAGGCACTGGTCATGTTCACCCCGGCCGCGCTGGTGATGATCGCCCTTTTCGGCTCGATGTTCGCCGGCTTCGGAATGATCAACGAGACCCGGAACGGGGTGCTGGAGCGACTCGCGGTCAGCCAGGCCTGGCGGCCCGCCATCATCCTCGGCCGGGTCGTCAAGGACATGGCCATGCTGGTCCTGCAGTCGGTCCTGGTGCTCGGCGTGGCCGCGCTGATGGGGCTGCGGATCAGCCTGGCCGCCATGGGCCTCATGCTGCTGCTCATGGCCGTGACCGGCCTGTTCTCCGCCAACCTCTCCTACGGCCTGGCCCTGGCGGTGCGCGACGAGAACGGCATGTCGCAGATCGTGCAGTTCTTCCTGCTCCCGCTGATGCTGCTCTCCGGCCTGATGCTGCCGATGTCGGTGGCCCCCGAGTGGATGCAGACCGTGGCGAAGTTCAACCCGCTCTACTACGCGGTCGAGGCGGGCCGGGCCATGTTCGTGGACGACTTCACCCACAGCACCGTTCCGATCGCCTTCGGCCTCTTCCTGGTGCTGGGCGTGCTCACCCTGACGTGGTCGGTCCGCTCGCTGCGGAAGCTGGCGGGCTAGCCGGCGGGACGTCCGGTGATGCCGGCGCCGGTCAGGCGATGAAGGTCCCGGCCCGGTCGGTCATGCGCTCGTACTCCTCCAGCCGGGCCTGGGTGCGCAGCGGCGCCGCGTCCGCCATGGCCTCCACCAGCACCATGGCCAGGGCGAGCGGGGCCGCGTGCGAGTCGAACACCAGCCGCTCGCCGACCGGGGCGGCCAGGACCACGTCCGCGGCGAACGGCACGTCCTCCCGGTCGGTGATCACCGCGGTGCGCAGGCCCAGCTCCCGGGCGCTCTTCAGGGCCTGTACGGCCTCGGCCGGGTAGCGGGGCAGGACCACCGCGAGCAGCCAGCCCGCCCCCGCCCGGCGCGCGGCGTGCAGGCCGTCGGCCAGTTCCGAGCCTCCGTGGGCCAGCAGCCGCACGTCGGGGTGGATCCGGCGGGCGTAGTAGGCGAACGTGGTGGCCAGGCCGCTGGAGACCCGCAGGCCCAGCACCGGGAGCGGCTCGCACGCCGCCAGCGCCGCGCCCAGCTCGGTGACGGAGGACGGGTCGGCCAGCCCCTCGCGGACCGCGCGGAGGTTGCCGACCTCCACGTCGATCGCGGTCTGCAGGTCGTTGGCGCGCGGCGCCTCCCGCCCGGCGGCGCCCCCGCCCCCGCCCGCGCCTCCGCCCACGACGAGGGGCCGCAGCGCCTGCCGGAGCTCGGGGTAGCCGGCGAAGCCCAGCACCATGGCGAACCTGGTCACCGAGGGCTGGCTCACCCCGGCGCGCTCGGCCAGCTCCACGCTGGACAGGAAGATCGCCTCGGCGAGGTGGTCGCCGAGGTAGCGCGCGATACGCCGCTGCACCGGCGAGAGCCGGTGACCGTCCAGAAGCCGGTCGAGTCCGCCGCCCACGTCCCCTCCAACCGATCGGCCGCCCGCGGTCGCTCCCGGCCCGGGCACCTCAGAGGGCCTCACGGTACCCAAGCGCCCGGTGTGATCGCCTTCCCGTCTCACGCCGGCTCCGGGCGCCCGCCGGGACGGGACGGCCCGGCTCTCCGCGTCCCGGGCCGGGCGGGCCTCAGCATCCCGGGCCGGGCGGGCCTCAGCGTTCCGGGCCGGGCGCGCGGGCGGAAGCCCGCGGACGCGCGTCCGCGGGCTTCCGTGCGGCGTGCTCAGGACTCGCGCATCGGGATGCGGACGTCGCGGGCTCCGGCGACCGCGACGGCCTCGTCGTAACCGGCGTCGACGTGCCGGATCACCCCCATGCCGGGGTCGTTGGTGAGGACCCGGGTGAGCTTCTCCCCGCCCAGCCGGGTGCCGTCGGCGACGGTGACCTGGCCGGCGTGGATGGAGCGGCCGATGCCGACGCCGCCGCCGTGGTGGATGGAGACCCACGCCGCGCCGGAGGCCACGTTGAGCATCGCGTTCAGCAGCGGCCAGTCGGCGATGGCGTCGGAGCCGTCGAGCATGGCCTCGGTCTCGCGGTACGGGCTCGCCACGGAACCGCAGTCGAGGTGGTCGCGGCCGATCACCAGCGGGGCCGCGATCTCGCCGGAGGCGACCATGTCGTTGAACCGCTCGCCGGCCAGGTGGCGCTCGCCGTACCCGAGCCAGCAGATGCGGGCGGGCAGGCCCTGGAAGTGGACCTTCTCCCCGGCCATCCGGATCCACCGGGCGAGCGGCTCGTTGTCGGGGAACAGCTCCAGGATGGCCCGGTCGGTCTTCGCGATGTCCGCCGGGTCGCCGGAGAGCGCGGCCCAGCGGAACGGGCCCTTGCCCTCGCAGAACAGCGGCCGGATGTAGGCGGGCACGAAGCCGGGGAAGTCGAACGCGCGGGTGTAGCCGGCGAGCTGCGCCTCGCCCCGGATCGAGTTGCCGTAGTCGAAGACCTCGGCGCCCGCGTCGGCGAAGCCGACCATCGCCTCCACGTGCCTGGCCATGGACTCGCGCGCCTTCATGGTGAAGCCCGCCGGGTCCTTGTCCCGCTCGGCGGCCATGTCGTCGAAGGCGACCCCCAGCGGCAGGTACATCAGCGGGTCGTGGGCCGAGGTCTGGTCGGTGACGATGTCGATCTCGGCGCCGCGGCGGAGCAGCTCCGGCACGGCGTCGGCGGCGTTGGCCTCGACGCCGATGCTCAGCGGGCGGCGCTGGTCGCGCGCCTCGTAGGCCAGGCGGAGCGCCTCGTCGAGGTCGGCGGCCTTCACGTCGAGGTAGCGGTGCTCGATGCGCCGCTCGATGCTGCGCGGGTCGCAGTCGACGCAGATCGCCACGCCGCCGTTCATGGTCACGGCGAGCGGCTGGGCGCCGCCCATGCCGCCGAGTCCCGCGGTCAGCGTGATCGTGCCGCTCAGCGAGCCGCCGAAGCGCTTGGCGGCCACGGCCGCGAAGGTCTCGTAGGTGCCCTGCAGGATGCCCTGGGTGCCGATGTAGATCCACGAGCCCGCGGTCATCTGCCCGTACATGGTCAGGCCCGCGGCCTCCAGGCGGCGGAACTCCTCCCAGTTCGCCCAGTCGGGCACCAGGTTGGAGTTGGCGATGAGCACCCGGGGCGCCCACTCGTGCGTGCGGAAGACGCCGACCGGGCGGCCGGACTGCACGAGCAGCGTCTCGTCGCCCTCCAGGGTGGTCAGCGTGCGGGTGATCGCGTCGAACGAGCGCCAGTCGCGGGCCGCCTTGCCCGAGCCGCCGTAGACGACGAGCTGCTCCGGGTGCTCGGCCACCTCGGGGTCCAGATTGTTCTGGACCATGCGGAGCGCCGCCTCCTGCGGCCACCCCTTGGCGGTGAGCGTGGTGCCGCGCGGCGCGCGGACGGTCCGGCTGCCGGTCATGCCTGAGCCTCCCCATCGACCTGAATGAATGTATTCATATTTGTCACTCGGAGGCCACAGGTCAACCCGGAGACCACAGGCCGGCCCGCAGGCGGGCATCCCGGCGGACCGCTCGGGACGCCCGCCTTCCGGTCGCGGTCCCGGCCGCGCCCCGCACGGACGGGCCGGGCGATCAGCCGCGGGCGCCCGGCGGGCGCCCCGGCGCGAAGGAGAGGCTTCGCAGAGCGGGGAGTTCCCGGTTTCCGGTACGGCCAACCGGGCCGGTGCTCCCGCTTGCCCGAACCAGCCCGCCGGCGGCCCGGAAATTTGCCGGGAGTCTACGGAGCGCCGGCGCCCGACCGCCCGCCCCACCCGGTCGGCGGTCGGCTTGTCCACCGCCGTACGCGCCCTGGAAACGCCTCACGGTGATCAATAAGATGTGCGGACCGTGTCGGAAGCACTGGAGGACGACCTTCACCGTGAACTCCCGGGCACATCACTGGCCGATCACCGATCCCTCCATCCCCCGCGAAGACCGGCTCAGGATCGCCGGGAACCGGCAGCTCGCAGGGCTTCCGCAGGGCGGCCGGCACAGCTACGCCGACCGCCGGACCGCGCAGCACGTGGTGATATTCCTGACCGTCATCGTGACGGCCTCTCTCGCCATGGCGGTCGGCGAGCTCCGGGAACTGCTGTTCGACAGGCCCGCGACCAGCCTGCTCGCCATCGCGATGCTGACCGTGTTCGCGATGGCCGTCCCCCTGCTGTGGAACCACGATTCCCCGCGACGCCTCACCCGCCTCTACCGCGACCGCTACGTGGTTCCCCGTGATCTCGACGGCGAGGCCCACGCCTTGCTCGGCCGGGCCCTCCAGGCCGCCGATGCGGTGGCGTCCTCCCGGATCAGGCGGGAGGGGCTGCTGGACGCCGTCGCCGACAACGTACTGATCCCGCACCGGCTGTGGGAGATCGCCCGCCTCCTGCGCTCCCACACCGTCCTGCGGGCCGAGCAGGCCGCCGTCCGGGGGGCGGCGGCCGTGCCCGACCCCCGACTGCAGGCGCTGCGGCGGTCGGTGGCGGCGGTCACCCAGCGTGTCGCCGAGCTGGAGACGTACGCCCGCCTCGTCCAGGAGGCGGACGCGATGCTCCACGCCCGGAGGCGGCCCGGCGGCGACGACGCGCACCGCGACCTGCTCGCCCGCCCCGGCGGGACGAGCCTCTTCGAGCACGCGGCCGCCGACGAGAGCGCCCTCGCCGGCAGCGTGCGGAGCGCCATCGCGGCGGGGCGGGCACTCGCCGCACGGGAGTACGGGGAGGACGGCGCCCGGCCGGAGGGCTGATCGCGCCTGCGGCCGGGACCGTGGAGACCGACCTCAGCTGGAGATCAGGAACTGGGTGGCGGCGAGCTCGCGGTAGAGGTCGTCCTCGGCGAGCAGCTCGTCGTGGGTGCCGACGGCCCTGACCCGGCCGGCCTCCATCACCACGATCCGGTCGGCGCCGGTGACCGTGGAGAGCCGGTGGGCGATCACCAGCACGGTCGTCTCCCGCGCCACCTCGGCGATCACCTCACGGAGCCGGAGCTCGTTGACCGCGTCGAGCTGGGAGGTGGCCTCGTCCAGCAGGAGCAGCCGGGGGCGGCGCAGCAGCGCCCGCGCGATGGCCACCCGCTGGCGCTCGCCTCCGGAGAGCCGGATGCCGCGGTGGCCGACCTCGGTGTCCAGCCCCTCGGGGAGCCGGGCGACGAGGTCCTCCAGGCGGGTCAGGGCGAGCACCCTGCGCAGCTCGCCCTCGGCCACGCCGGGCGCGGCGAACAGGAGGTTCTCCCTGAGCGAGCCGTCCAGCACGGGCGCGTCCTGCTCGACGTAGCCGAGGGCGGCGCGCAGTTCGGCCAGCGGCCAGCGCCTGATGTCGCGGCCGTCGACCGCGACCGTCCCCTCCTGGTGGTCGTAGAACCGCTCCAGCAGCGCGAACACCGTGGACTTGCCCGCTCCCGAGGGGCCGACGAGCGCGGTCATGCCGCCGGCCGGAACGGTGAAGGAGACGTCCTGGTGGACGGCGGGCCGGTCGTCGCCGTAGCGGAAGGCCACGGACTCGAACGTCACCCCGGCGGGGGCCGTGCCGGGCGCGGGGATCTCCCCGGCGGCCTCCTCCGTGGGGAGGTCCTCGATCTCGCGGATCCGCTTCACCGCGGCCAGGCCGCTCTGCACCTGGGTGGCGCCCTGGACCAGCTGGCCGACCGGGGCGACCAGGTAGAACAGGTAGAGGAGGAAGGCGATCAGCGAGGAGACCTCCAGCGCGCCGGAGGCGACCCGCGCCCCGCCGACGCCGAGCACGGCCACGAAGGCGAGCTGGGCGGCGACCCAGGCGGAGATGCCCGCGATGGAGGTCCACCAGGCGACGGCGATCCCGCGGTCCCGCGCCTCGCGGGCCGCGGCGCCCACCACGGCGATCTCCCGGTCCTCCGCTCCGCTGGCCTTGACCGTGCGGAACGCCTGGAGCACGCGGTCGAGCACCGCGCCCATCTCGCCCACCGACTCCTGCGCCTGGACCGACGCCTTCTGGATCCGTGGCATGACCAGGCCCACGAGGCCGCCGACCAGGACGAGCACCGCCAGCGTGATGAGCAGCAGGACCCCGTCCATGAAGGCCATCATCACCACGGCGCCCACCAGCATGAAGACCGCGCCGACCGACTCGACGATCCCGTCGGTGAACACCGCGCGCAGCAGGGTGGTGTCGGAGGTCACCCGGGAGAGCAGGTCACCTGGCTTGAGGCGGTCCACCTCGGAGACGCGCAATCGCAGCATGCGCTCCACCAGGGTCCGCCGGGCCGAGAACACGATGCCCTCGCCCATGCGCTCCAGTACGTATCTGCCGAGCGCTCCGACGGCCGCGCCGACGACCACGGCGGCCGTCAGGCCGAGCACCGGCCCGGCCAGGGACTGCTCCCGGCCGAACGCGTCCACCACCAGCTTGGCCAGGAGCGGCATCGCCAGTCCGGCCAGCGAGCTGACGAGGCTGAGCACCCCGCCGAGCAGGAGCACGCGCCGGTGCGGCCGGACACGGCCGAGCAGCAGGCGCCACGGCGCCGTCGACGCGCTGCCGGTCGTGCCTCCCGGCGCCGTCCCACCGCCGGACTCGGTCACGCCGCCGGCTCCCCTCTCGGTCCCGGACTCGGGTGCGGTCACTGCCATCCCCTCTGAACGCACGCGACCGGCCCCCGGTCGCTCTTCTTCCTGTCTACTGCGCATGCCTTCTCCCTGAGCGTTTCGCCGGGGTTCGTAGACCAAAGTCGCTATTGTCAACATAAGTTGACGACGATCTCGTGTCAACCTAGGTTGACTCAGAGGGCGGTGCGGGCCGTCTCCGGCGAGGGCTCGGCCCGCGCGGGGAGGTCCGGCAGGCCCGGGAATCCCGGGAAGGCGCAGGAAGGCGCGGAAGGCGCGGGGGCGGGGGTGCGCGATGCGGCGGGCGGCCGGAACGGCGAGGAGCGCCGGACCGCTCGCGGGAGGGTGCGGCGGCCGGCGCTCCAGGTGGCGGAGCCGTACGGCGGGTCAGGCCGGGGTGAGGACCAGGCAGGCGTTGCTGCCGCCGAAGCCGAAGGAGTTGGAGAGCGCGGGGGCCACGGGGATCCGCCGCGGGGCGCCGTGAACGAGGTCGATCAGGTCGGCGGCGGGGCCCGAGGCGAAGTTGGCGGTCGGGGGGACCAGGCCCTCGCGGGCCGAGAGCAGGGCCATGACGGCCTCGAAGGCGCCCGCCCCGCCGACCAGGTGGCCCGTCACCCCCTTCGTGGAGGTCACCGGCGGCGTCCCGCCCCGGAGCCGGTCTCCCGCGCGGCCCCCGGGGCGGTCGCCGAAGCAGTCCCGCAGGGCGAGCGCCTCGGCGTCGTCGTTGTGCGGGGTGGAGGTGCCGTGCGCGTTGACGTGGCCGATCTCCGCAGGGGCCAGGCCGGCGTCGTCCAGGGCGGCGCGCATGCAGCCGGCGGCGACGGAGCCGTCCCGGAGCGGCGCGACGATGTGGTTGGCGTCGCAGTTGGCCGCGTAGCCGCTCACCTCGCCGTAGACGCGGGCGCCCCGCGCCTCGGCGAGGTCGGCACGTTCCAGGACGAGGAAGGCCGCGCCCTCGCCCATGACGAAGCCGTCGCGTTCCCCGTCGAAGGGCCGGGAGGCCTCGGCGGGCGCGTCCAGCCGCTCCGACAACGCGCCGACCTTGGCGAACGCCTCCATGACCAGCGGGGAGAGCAGCGCGTCGAGCCCGCCGGCGACGGCCGCGCCGACCGTGCCCGAGCGGATCGCGCGCAGCGCCTCGCCGATGGCCGTGGCGCCGCTCGCGCAGGCGGTGTTGAAGGTCAGGCACGGGCCGCGGTAGCCGTACCGGATGGCGATGCGCGCGGCCGTGGAGCTGGACATCAACGCCGGCACGGCGTGCACGGGCACCTTCTCCCGGCCGAGTGTGTGCCCCACGATGAGGTTCTCCAGCGTGGCGAACCCGCCGCCGCCGGTGCCGACGTAGACGCCGCAGCCCTCCGCGGGCGGGTCCCCCGCGTCGGTGACGGCGTCGATCGCGGCGGCCAGCCCGATCTGCGCGGTGCGGTCGAGGGTGCGCAGCTCCCGGCCGGTGAAGTAGTCGAGCGGCTCGAACGGGGCCAGCGGGCAGCCGATGGGCACCGGTCCCCCGGCGAGGCCGGGGATCGCGGTGGCGAGCGACTTTCCCGCGAGCACGGCGGTGAAGGCTTCGTGGACGGTGTTGCCCGCCGGGCTCTTGACCCCGAGGCCGGTGACGACCACACGTGCCGCCGCCGGTCCGGTCGCGGGCCCGCCCGCTCCCGGCCCGGCCGTCCCCGGCTCG
The DNA here is from genome assembly GCF_014203605.1 of Thiemannella venezuelensis. Classification (GTDB taxonomy): domain Bacteria; phylum Actinomycetota; class Actinomycetes; order Streptosporangiales; family Streptosporangiaceae; genus Planomonospora_A; species Planomonospora_A venezuelensis. The sequence goes on from NZ_JACHJJ010000019.1 coordinate 132,946, forward strand.
CGTGTCACCGGCTCGCGTGTCACCGGGCCGCCAGGGCGGTGTGCAGGATCCCCGCCATGTCCGCCACGGTCCGGGCCTCGGCGAAGTCGGCAGGTTCGAGCTGGATGCCCAGTTTCTCCTCGATGATGACGGCGATCTCCACCCATTCGAGGCTGTCGATCTGGTGGTCGGCGATGGTGGCGCTGGGCTTCACCTGATCGCTCGGCACGCTGAGCACCTCGGCGATCGCCGACCGGACGACGGATGTAGCTGAATCGAGGCTTGTCATTCGCCCACCTCTGAAAAGATCGGTCCACTCGCGCCCCTGCAGTCTCCGGACTATGCATTCCAGACAGATGTTCTGTCTAGGGGGTCTGAGGCTAAATTCCCCGGGTTTCCGCTCATTTATCGATGAGCCGGAGTCCACCGGATCCGAGCGGAGAACGCCGCCTCACCGGCCGTCCGCGAGGCGGGCGTCAGTTCACCGGCCGTCCGCGAGGCGGGCGGCCCTGGCGTGGAGGTAGCGCTGCTGAGGCAGGCTGCCCGTCCGCCGGGCCGCCTCCAGATAGGAGTCATGCGCCGCCGCCCGGTCACCGGACATCTCCAGCAGGTGCGCGCGGACGGCGTGCAGCCGGTGGTCCCCGGCGATCCGCCCGTCGGACTCGAGCCCGCCGACCAGGTCGAGGCCCTCGCGCGCGCCCCGGGCCATGGCCACCGCGACGGCGTGGTTCAGCGCCACCACGGGATTGCCCGAGATGCGCATCAGCAGCTCGTACAGCGCCGCGATCTGCGGCCAGTCGGTCTCCCCGGCACTCGGCGCCTCGTCGTGGAGCGCGGCGATGGCCGCCTGGAGCTGGTACGGGCCGGTCGCCCTGCGGCCGAGCACACCGGTGACGAGCGCCACGCCCTCGGCGATGCGCCCGGCGTCCCAGCGGCTCCGGTCCTGCTCGGCCATCGGGATCGGCGCGCCGTCCGGCCCGGTGCGCGCCGGACGGCGCGCGTCGGTCAGCAGCATGAGCGCCAGCAGTCCCGCCGCCTCGCCGTCGCCGGGCAGCAGCCGGTGGACCATGCGGGCGAGCCGGATCGCCTCGGCCGACAGCTCGGTGCGCTGCAGGTCCGGTCCCGACGTGCTGGCGTACCCCTCGTTGAAGACGAGGTACAGCACGTGGAGGACCGCTCCGAGCCGTTGCGCGCGCTCGGCCCCCGAGGGCATGCCGAAGGGGATGCCGCTGTCCTTGATCCGCTGCTTGGCCCGGCTGATGCGCCGGGTCATGGCCGACTCCGGCACGAGGAACGCCCGGGCGATCTCCGCGGTGGTCAGGCCGCCCACCGCCCGCAGGGTGAGCGCGATCTGCGAGGCCGCCGAGAGCGAGGGGTGGCAGCACATGAACAGCAGGATGAGCGTGTCGTCGGAGTCCGCCGCCGGCCTGCCCGCGGCGGGCTCCGGCCACGGCCCGGGCGCCCTCCACCGGGCGACGGTGTCCTCGCGGTTCCGGCGGGCCTGCTCACCGCGGAGCAGATCGGTCAGCCTGCGTGAGGCGACTCTGACCAGCCAGCCCCGCGGGTTGTCCGGAACCCCGTCTTCCGGCCACTGTACGGCGGCCGCGAGCAGGGCCTCCTGCACCGCGTCCTCGGCGGTGGCGAAATGCCCGTAGCGCCGCACCACCGCGCCGAGGACCTGCGGCGCCAGCAGGCGCAGCAGGTCCCCGAGTCCGCCGGCGCTTCCGCCGGTCGCGTCGTCGGTCACGGCGCGGTTACGCCTCCAGCTCGTCGTAGCCCCCGGCGACCGGCCGCACGTCCACGTACCACTCGCGGGTCAGGACGGCGGACTCCGGGTGCGGTGTGTCCGCCAGGCGGGCGGCGATCTCGGTCGCCCGGTCGAAGCTCTCGCACTCGACGAGCGTGTAGCCGGCCAGGACCTCCTGGGTCTCGGCGTACGGCCCGTCGGTCACGACGGGGACCCCGTTCTCCAGCCGGATCCTCCGGGCGTGCACGGGAGCGGTCAGGCCCTGGGCGTCGACGAACTCCCCGGACTCGACCAGCTCCCCGTTCCACTTCTCCATGAACGCGTGCATGGCCGCGACGTCCTCCGCGGACCAGACCGCCGGGTCGGCGGGCCTGCCGGCCATGGCGTCGTAGTCCCGCTGCGAGCCGTACAGCATGATCATGTACTTCACGGCGTCTCCTCTCCACCGGCGCCCCTGGCGGCGCCTCTCATCGGAGACGTCGGAGCCGATCGCTCCGACCGGACATCCGCCTCCGCCGGATCACAAACTATTTCCGGCCGCCCGCACGCTCAAGGAGCGGAGGACCCGGCCGGGCCGGGGTCGCGGGGCGGCCTCCGGGAGAACCCCCGCGCGCCGGGGACGAGGGCCGCCGCCGCGGGGGCCAGGAAGCAGACCAGCGCGCAGACGCCCAGCACCGCCGGTCGCCCGAAGGCGTCCATCGCCGGGGCGATGAGCACGAGCCCGACCGGCGCGAGCCCGTAGGACAGCAGGAAGTCGAGTGAGGAGACACGGGCCAGGAGGGCGGGGTCGACCTCGCGCTGGGTGGCGGTGAACCACGGCACGTTGAACAGCTCGATCCCCAGACCGGCGGCGAGATAGGCGGCCGCCACCACGGACGGGTGCACCGGGAGCACCAGGCTGAGACCCGCGGGGGTGAGCGTGCGGTCGAGCACCGCGAGCCCGAGGACGAACGGGAGCGCCCAGGTCGCCAGGCCCGAGGCCGTGGCACCCGCCCACAGCCGCAGGAACCGCGGGTCGCGCAGGACCCGCCGCCGGCCGGAGTCCTCCGGCGGCCGCGCCGTGGTGGCCGGGCGGTGCTCCTGCGTGCCGCCGCGCGGCCGTGCCGCCTACGAGAGGATCCCCGTGCTCAACCCCAAGATCCTCACCTCCGAGCAGCTGCGGGCGGCGGCCCCCGACCTGGCCGTCTCCCCGTTCGGCTCCCTCTTCACCGGGGACAGGGCCGGCACCCGGCAGGAGCTTCACAAGGCGGGGCTGCCGACGTACGTGAGCGCGGCGGACTGCCCGGACGCGAACGAGGCCCGGCTGACCCCGTTCGACCTGCTGTTCCGGGACTACGAGAACATGGGCCGGATCTTCGGGGTCGAGGACCGGGCCGCCGCGCTCGTCGCGGAGCAGCGGGCCGTGGTCGAGGCGGCGGCGGACGCCGGGAGGAAGGCGGCCGGGAAACCCTCGATCGTCTGGTTGTACTCGATGTTCAACGGCGTCCCCTACGTCGCCGGCGACGGGGGCATGCCCAGCGCGATGAGCAGGCTCCTCGGGGCCGAGAACGCCTTCGACGACGTCGGCGAGCTGTGGCCGGAGGTGTCATGGGAGGAGGTCGCCGAGCGGGACCCCGACGTCATCGTGATCGGCGACCTGTCGGAGCGCGGCAGGCCCGGGGACTCCGCCGAGGAGAAGATCGCGATGATGCGGGAGAACCCGCTCGCCGCCAAGCTGACGGCGGTGCGGGAGGGTCGTTTCATCGAGGTCCCGGGCGTGGAGCTGGACCCGTCGGTGCGGACCGTGAACACCCTGCGGCTGGTCGCCGACGGGCTGGAGCGGCTCGGCCATGCCCGCTGAGCCCACCGGCCCCGCGCGTCGGACCGGCGGGGCGCCGGGGGCGCTGTTCCTCCTCGGCCTCGCGGCCCTGGCCGTGTCCGTGGCGGTCTCGGTGCGGATCGGCAGCAGCGCGGTGACCTACTCCGACCTCGCCCGGGCGCTGGGCCTGCGCCTGGGGCTGGCGGCCGAGCCGCTGCCGCCCCTGCTCGACTCGCTCATCTGGGATCTGCGGCTGCCGCGGGTGCTCCTGGCCGCCCTGGTGGGGGCGGCCCTGGCCGTCTGCGGGGCCGCACTGCAGGCGGTGACCCGCAACGCCCTCGCCGACCCCTACCTGCTGGGCGTGTCCTCCGGGGCGTCGGCCGGCGCCGTGACCGTGGTCGTCCTGGGCGCGGGCGCGGTGGGACTGGCGGCGGTCTGGCTGCACGCGACTGCGCTCGACGGGTTCTCCTTCGGCGCCGACACCGCGACGTCCCTGGGGGTCGACGTGCGGGTGACGCGGCTGGTCCTGCTGATCGCCACCGCCCTGCTGACCTCGGTGGCCGTGGCGTCGGTGGGGGCCGTCGGATTCGTCGGCCTGATCGTGCCGCACGGCGTGCGGTTCCTGGTCGGGCCGCTGCACCGGACCCTGCTGCCGTTCACGGCACTGGCCGGCGGGATCTTCCTGGTCTGGGCCGACGCCCTGGCGCGGATCGCGTTCGCGCCCCGGGAGGTGCCCGTCGGAGTGTTCACCGCCCTGGCCGGCGTCCCGCTGTTCCTCCTGGTCCTGCGCAGGCGGGGTGAGCTGTGAGGATCACGATCGAGAATCTGCGCTGGGCCGCGGCGGGCAGGGACATCGTCAGGGGCGTCGACCTGGAGATCGGGTCCGGCGAGACGGTCGGCCTGCTCGGTCCCAACGGCTCCGGCAAGTCGTCGCTGCTGCGCTGCGTCGCGGGGATGAGGACGCCGTCGGCGGGTGCGGTCCGCTACGAAGGGCAGGACATCCGCGGCTGGAGCGCCCGCCGGATCGCCCGGCACACGGCCTTCGTGGCGCAGGCCGCCGAGACGGAGAGCGACCTGCGGCTCGGCGACGTCGTCTCCCTCGGGCGCACGCCGTTCCGGGACCGGTGGCGGGGGCCGAGCCGCACCGACCACGCGGTCGTCGAGGCGGCGCTCGCCCGGCTGGGCCTCACCCACCTGAGGGACAGGGACTGGAAGACGCTGTCGGGCGGCGAGCGCCAGCGGGCCCACATCGCGCGGGCCCTGGCGCAGCAGCCCCGGTGCATCCTGCTGGACGAGCCGACCAACCACCTGGACGTGCGGCACCGCTTCGAGCTGATGGACCTGCTGGCCGGCACGGACCAGACCGTGCTCGTCGCGCTGCACGACCTCTCCCTGGCCGCCAGGTACTGCGACCGGCTGGTCCTGATGGAGCGGGGCGCGCCCGTCGCGTCCGGCACGCCCCGGGACGTGCTCACCCCCGAGCGGCTGCGGGACGTCTTCGGGATCGACGCCGAGACCGGCCGGGACGGCCGGGGCAACCTCACCGTCACCTGCTACGGGAGTGCGCCCCTGCACCCCGTCGCCGGGTCCGCGTAGGACCGCTCAGGGCCGCGGGCGACCGGAGTGGTCAGGGGGTGCGGCGGCGGATGCCGTACTCGCGGCGCATCTCGGCCACGGCGTCCAGGATCTCGTCCTGGGTCCTGAGCAGCTTCGCCTCCGCCTCCTCGGTCCGCCCCTCGGCGGCCAGGCGGCGGTTGCCGGTCCGGTGGCCCATCCGGCGCTTCGCCCGGGCCTTCAGCTCACGCAGGTTGAGTTTCTCCATGAGGCTCACGGTTCCTACCCTTTCATCAGGATGAACCGTCATCTGCCCGAAAAACTGCTGGTCATGTCTCCGGGCGTCCCCGGGCCGGCGGCACCGGCCGTTCCGGCCTCAGTCGAGTTCGGGCACGTCGGAGTCGTACTCGGCGTCGCCCTCCTCGGCCCGGCGGAGTTTGACGTCCTCGACCCAGGCGGCGGCGAACCGGCGGATCTCCCCGATCCGCTCCTCGTCCAGGCCGTACGCCTCGAACTCCTCGTCGGCGATGAGGTCGACGAACTCCAGCCGCATCACCAGCTCGGCGAGGGAGAACTCCTCGTTGTGCAGGCGGCCGAGGCGCTCCAGCTCGCGGAAGCCGTACAGCTCCGAGACGGCGGCGACGTCGATGACGTCGCGGGCGAGGCTGCGCTCGTGCAGGGCCCGCATCTTGAGCCCGACCGCGTCCTCCAGTCCGATGACGGAGAGGTCCCCGACGAGGACGGGCCCGTGCTGCAGGGCCTCCCGCATCAGGTCGAACTCGCAGCTCTGCCCGTTCACCGGGTCGGTGACGACCATGCGGCCCATGCGGGGCGTCACCGCGTGCAGGGTGACCTCCAGCCCCGCTCTCCGGAAGGTCTCGGCCATGCCGTCCGCGACCTCCGGCAGCGGTGTCTCGGCCGCCGTCGCGAAGTCGAGGTCCCTGCTCGGCCGGTCGGTGAGACCGTGCATCCGCATGGCGTGGCCTCCCGCCAGCACCAGGCCGAACCGGTCGCAGGCGGGCAGTGCGATCTGCAGGATCCGCTCCTGGAACGGCGGGAATCCCATCACGTCCCCAGCGCGGAGATCTTGTCCTCCCAGGCCTTCCGGTAGCTCCGGCCGAGCCCTCTGCGGAGCAGCGGCCAGTCGGCGACCAGGAGGTCCGCGTTCAGGTACAGCTCGACGTCGGCACGCCCCCCGCCGGTGATGACCGTCCGGTACAGGCTCATCCGGAGCCGCCGGTCGGCCAGGTCGAACTCGGTCAGACCGGACCAGGCGAGGTGAGGCGGGAGTGCCACCTTTCCCGTCGCGGGGCCTCGCAGGTCCGCGAGGGAGGCGGGGACCCGCCGGCCCACGTCCTCCCAGCGGGACAGGAGTGTGCTCACGCACTCCAGTATGCCCTCCGGTCGCCGGATCCGGCAGCTCGCCCGCCCGTCACCGGCGGGTGCGCAGCCGGGTGGAGGGGAGGTCGTGGCGGCCGGACACGAACTCCTGGAAGGCGATCTTGGCGCGGATGACCGGGCGGCGCCAGCGCTCCTCACGGCGGATCGCGCGGGCCATCCGGCCGGGCCGGGGGCGGCGGGACCCGGGGGCGAAGAACCAGTGGGCCCAGGGCGAGCCGGGGCGGGCCAGCCGGAGCGCGCCGGGGACCAGCAGGATCGGGACGAACAGGCCGACCAGGCCGGTCCAGATCTTGCCCTTGAGCAGGGTGACGACCGCGAGCAGGAGGTTGACCACGATGAGCCCGGCCGCCAGCCAGGCGCCCTCCGGGGTGCCGTCGGGGTCCTCCCAGCCCAGCGGGCGCAGGCCGAGCAGGAGCAGGCCGGTGACCGCGATCGCGACGAACACCGCGTCGACCGAGGTGCGGCCCTCCTCCTCCCAGTAAACGTCGTGCAGGTGCAGGATCAGCGCGAACTCGTCGAGGATCAGGGCCGCCCCGACGCCGAAGACGGCGGCCGTCACGGCGTACCAGCCCTGGGAGACGCCCGAGACCAGCAGCCCGGCCACGCCGCCGAGCAGGCTCAGCACCACGCCGAACACCACGTGGTGGATGTGCATCTCACCGACGTTGACGTTGCGGAACCAGCCGACCTTCGCGCGGATGAGCCGGACGTTGATGCGGGTGAAGACGAAGGCGAGGATCAGCGCGACGAAGAAGCAGAACAGCGGCAGCCGTCCTGTGTCCATGATGCGTTGCCGGAACCAGTCCCCCATGCCCGTCGAGCCTATGCGAGCCGGCCCTCCGATCAGGTCAGGCGAGGAAGCCGCGCAGGAGCGCGGCGGTGCCCTCCAGGTGCTCGGCCACCGCGTGGCGGGCGGCGTCCGGGTCCCCGGCGAGGATCGCGGTCACGATCGCCTCGTGCTGGACGGCGGCGTGCTCGATGTTGCGCTGGAGCACCGGGATGGCGTTGAGCAGGTCGGTGACCCGCAGCCGGGCGTCGGCGCAGGTGGCGGCGAGCAGGGAGGAGCCGGTCAGCTCGGCGATGGACAGGTGGAAGGCGGTGTCCAGGCGGCGGTAGTCGTCCGGGCCCGCGGAGTTGGCCTCCGCCAGGCGGCGGCGGAGCGTCTCCCGCCGCTCCCCGGTCAGCTCCCCGGCCTGCGCGGCGGCGGCCAGCACCTGGGCCGCGCCGCACTCGACGGCCAGCCGGAAGGTGAGCGCGTCGGCCAGCTCGCCGGTGCCCATGTCGGCCACGGCCCGCCGCAGGTCCCCGCTCCGGGGCGGGGGCGGGGCGTAGGTGACGAACGCCCCGCCGTACCTGCCGCGCCGCACCTCCAGGTAGCCCGCCTCCTGCAGCGCGCGGATCGCCTCGCGCAGGGTGACGCGGCTGATGCCGAGCCGTACGGCGAGCTCCCGCTCCGGTGGCAGCTTCTCGGCGACGACCCCGAGCTTGATGGCCTGCAGCAGCCGCTCCACGGTCTCCTCGAAGGCGTTGCCCGCCCGGACCGGCCGCAGCACGGCCGACAGTCGTGCCGACTCGTCCACTGTCTCCCCTTGAGGCTCTTGACAACTCCAACCCTGGTGCACCTCAATGGTCTGACACTAGCCCAATAAGACTCCGGCGAGGAGGGCGCGTGGATCTCGGCGAGCTTCGCGACGAGGTGGCGGCGGGACGGATCGACACGGTGCTGCTGGCGGTCGCCGACATGCAGGGGCGGTTGCAGGGCAAACGCCTGTCGGCGCGCTACTTCCTGGAGGAGGTGGCCGAGCACGCCGCGGAGGGCTGCAGCTACCTGCTCGCGGTGGACGTGGACATGAACACGGTGGACGGCTACGCCATGTCGTCGTGGGATCGCGGGTACGGGGACTTCGTGATGCGTCCCGACCTGTCCACCCTGCGCCGCGTGCCCTGGCAGGAGGGCACGGCCATGCTCATGGCCGACCTGGTCTGGGAGGACGGCACGGACGTGGCGGCCTCGCCCCGGCAGATCCTGCGCGGCCAGCTCGCCCGGCTGGCCGAGCGCGGCTGGCTGGCGTGCGCCGGGACCGAGCTGGAGTTCGTGGTCTACAACGACACCTACGAGGAGGCCTGGCGCAGGGGCTACCGCGACCTGACCCCGGCCAACCTCTACAACGTCGACTACTCCCTGCTGGGCACCGCCCGGGTCGAGCCGCTGCTGCGCCGGATCCGGCTCGGCATGGAGGGCGCCGGGATGTACGTCGAGTCGGCCAAGGGCGAGTGCAACCTCGGCCAGCACGAGATCGCCTTCCGCTTCGCCGAGGCCCTGACGAGCTGCGACAACCACTCCGTCTACAAGAACGGGGCCAAGGAGATCGCCGCCCAGGAGGGCATGTCGATCACCTTCATGGCCAAGCCGAACCAGCGGGAGGGCAACTCCTGCCACATCCACCTCTCGCTCAGGACCCCCGGCGGGGAGCCGGTGATGGCCGGCGACGGGCCGCACGGGCTCTCCGAGACCGGGCGCCGCTTCATCGCCGGGCAGCTCGCCTGCCTGCGCGAGCTGACCCTGCTGCACGCCCCGAACGTCAACTCCTACAAGCGGTACGTGCCGGGCAGCTTCGCCCCCACCGCGGTCAAGTGGGGCGTGGACAACCGGACCTGCGCGATGCGCCTGGTCGGGCACGGGCCGTCGCTGCGGATCGAGAACCGGGTGCCCGGCGGCGACGTCAACCCCTACCTCGCGGTCGCGGCGATGGTCGCCGCGGGGCTGTACGGGATCGAGAACGGGCTGGAGCTGGAGGAGGCGTTCACCGGCAACGCCTACGCCTCGGACGCCGGCACCGTCCCGCACACCCTGCGCGACGCGCTGGAGCTGTGGGAGGGCTCGGAGGTCGCCCGGGAGACCTTCGGCGAGGACGTCGTGGCGCACTACGCCAACAACGCCCGGGTCGAGCTGGCCGCCTTCGACGCGGCGGTCACCGACTGGGAGCTGACGCGCGGATTCGAGCGGATGTGAGCATGAAGATCGTCAATCCGGCGACCGAGGAGGTCGTCGCCGAGGTGGAGGCCGCCGACGCGGCCGAGGTGGACCGCGCGGTGGCGCGGGCCAGGGCGGCGTTCACCGCCTGGCGGAAGGTGGCGCCCGGCGACCGCGCCCGGCTGCTGCGCCGGTTCGCGGCGCTGGTGGACGCCCGTGCGGCGGAGCTGGCCGCCCTGGAGACCGCCAACGCGGGCCACACGGCCGGCAACGCCCGCTGGGAGGCGGGCAACGTCCGCGACGTGCTGGACTTCTACGCCGGCGCGCCCGAGCGCGACCACGGCAAGCAGATCCCGGTGCCCGGCGGGCTGGACGTCACGTTCGCCGAGCCGCTGGGCGTGGTCGGCGTGATCGTGCCGTGGAACTTCCCGATGGTCATCATGACCTGGGGGGTCGCCCCGGCGCTGGCGGCGGGCAACACGGTGGTCGTCAAGCCCGCCGAGCAGACGCCGCTGACCGCGCTGCGCCTGGCCGAGCTGGCTCTGGAGGCGGGCATCCCCGAGGGCGTGCTCCAGGTGGTGCCGGGCGAGGGCGAGACGGCGGGCGCCCGGCTCGTCGGGCACCCGGACGTCGCGAAGATCGTGTTCACCGGCTCGACCGAGGTGGGCAAGCAGATCGCCGCGACGTGCGCCGGGCAGGTCAAGCGGCTCACCCTGGAGCTCGGCGGCAAGAGCGCCAACCTCGTCTTCGCCGACGCCGACCTCGCGAAGGCCGCCGCCACGGCGCCGTACGCGGTCTTCGACAACGCGGGCCAGGACTGCTGCGCGCGCTCCCGGATCCTGGTGGAGCGTTCCGTCTACGACGAGTTCATGGAGCGGCTCTCGGAGGCGGTGCTCGGCGTGAAGGTCGGCGACCCGCTCGACGAGGCCGTCGAGATGGGCCCGCTGATCAGCGCCGCGCACCGGGACCGGGTGGCGTCCTTCGTCACCGGCACGCCGTACCTGCAGGGCTCGTGCCCGTCCGGGCCGGGTTTCTGGTTCCCGCCGACGGTGCTGACCCCGGAGGTGACCGACCCGGCGTTCACCGAGGAGATCTTCGGCCCGGTGGTGTCGGTGGCGCCGTTCGACGGGGAGGCGGAGGCCGTACGGCTCGCCAACGACACCCGCTACGGCCTGAGCGGGTCGATCTGGACCCGCGACGTCGGGCGGGCGCTGCGGGTGGCGCGGGCCGTCGAGGCGGGGAACCTGAGCGTGAACTCCCACTCGTCGGTGCGCTACTGGACCCCGTTCGGCGGTTTCAAGCAGTCGGGACTCGGCCGCGAACTGGGCCCCGACGCCCTGTCGGCGTTCACCGAGACCAAGAACGTCTTCATTTCGGAGGAGTGAGGGGCAATGCAGCGTCTGCAGGACCGGGTGGCCGTCATCACCGGGGCGGGCAGCGGGATCGGCCTGGCCACCGCGCACCGCTTCGCCCGGGAGGGCGCCAGGGTGGTGTGCGCCGACGTCGACGAGACGGCCGGGGCGAAGGCCGCCGCCGAGGTGGGCGGCCTGTTCGTGAAGGCGGACGTCACCAGCGAGGACGACGTCGCCCGGATGTACCAGGCGGCCTTCGACGCCTACGGCGGCGTGGACATCGCCTTCAACAACGCGGGCATCTCCCCGCCGGACGACGACTCCATCCTGGAGACCGGCATCGACGCCTGGCGCCGGGTCCAGGAGGTCAACCTGACCAGCGTCTACCTGTGCTGCAAGCACGTGATCCCCTACATGCGGCGGCAGGGCAGGGGGTCGATCATCAACACCGCCTCGTTCGTGGCGGTGATGGGCTCGGCGACCTCCCAGATCTCCTACACCGCCTCCAAGGGCGGGGTGCTGGCGATGTCCCGGGAGCTGGGCGTGCAGTTCGCCCGGGAGGGCATCCGGGTCAACGCGCTCTGCCCGGGACCGGTGAACACGCCGCTGCTGCAGGAGCTGTTCGCCAAGGACCCGGAGCGGGCCCAGCGCCGCCTGGTGCACATCCCGCTCGGCCGGTTCGCCGAGGCGTCCGAGATCGCCGCCGCGGTGGCGTTCCTCGCCTCCGACGACGCGAGCTTCATCACCGGCTCGGAGTTCCTGGTGGACGGGGGCATCTCCGGCGCCTACGTCACCCCCCTGTAGCCGTGTCCCGTCCCGTCATCGGCATCACCTGCTATGTCGAGCCCGCGCGCTTCACGGTCTGGGACATGACCGCCGCGCTGCTGCCGTACGGCTACGTCGAGCACGTGGCCCGCGCGGGCGGCCAGCCGGTGATCCTGCCCCCGGCGGGCGACCCGGCCGCGCTGGCCGGGCGGCTGGACGGGCTGATCGTGGCCGGGGGCGGCGACCTCGACCCGGCCCGGTACGGCGAGCCGCCCCACGAGAGGACCGGCTACATCCGGGGATTCCGCGACGACGCCGAACTGGGGCTGGTCCAGGCGGCCCTCGACACGGGGCTGCCGTTCCTGGGCGTCTGCCGGGGCCTGCAGGTCCTCAACACGGTGCTGGGCGGCACCCTGCACCAGCACGTGCCCGACCTGGTCGGCCACGACGGCCACGCCCCGGCCCCGGGCCGGTTCGGCCGCCTGCCGGTACGGCTCGCGCCGGGCAGCCGGATGGAGGAGATCCTCGGCGCCGGGAGCGCCGACGTGGCCCACTACCACCACCAGTCGGCCGACCGGCTGGGCGACGGCCTGACCGCGACCGCCCACGCCGAGGACGGCACGGTCGAGGCCGTGGAGCTGGCCGGTCACCCCTTTGCCTGCGCGGTGCAGTGGCACCCGGAGGCCGACGACGAGTGCGCCCTGTTCGCCGCCCTGGTCGACCGCGCCCGCCGCTGACGCCGCTCCCCGCCGGCGGGTCCTCCTCCGTTTCACTCCTGGGCGAGGATGCGCGCCAGGGGGAGGCGCTGGACGAGGAGGGCGGGGGCGGCCGAGGCGAGGGCGGCCAGCACGACGGCGGCTCCCGCCGCGGCCAGCGCCCCGTAGGCCACCGCGGGCGGCAGCTCGCCCGCCAGCGCGAACGACGCCGCCGTCCCGGCGACCGCCCCGCTCAGCGCGCCGAGCAGCCCGACCCCGGCCCCCTCCAGCACGATCAGGCGGGCCAGCGCCCCGCCCGACCAGCCGGACCCGCGCAGCGCCGCCAGCTCCGCGTCGCGCTCGCGCACGCCGAGGTAGAGCACGTCGGCCACGGCCAGCGCGGCCAGCGCGAACATCACCGCGACCGCCGCGTAGTCGGCCGGGCGGGCCTGGACCACGATGGCGTCGCCGAGCAGCGAGCCCACCACCCGGCCCCGGAAGCCGTGGGTGACGCCGAGCAGCACGGTCAGCCCGAAGACGGCGACCGCGAGCGTCGCCGCGCCCAGCAGGGTCCGGCCGGGGACCCGGGCCAGCCCGGCCACCGCGAGCCCGGCCGTCCCGCGCGGCGAACGGGCCCGGCGCGGCAGCCGTACGGCGGGGCGCACCGCCTCCGCGGGCGGCACCCGCGAGGCCCGCCAGGCCGGGACCAGCCCCGCCAGCAGGGCCAGCGCCACCGCCGCGGGAACCGCCAGCCAGATCCGGTCCCCCGGCGGGGCCACCCCCGCCCACGCCGCGACCGGCCCGGCCAGCGCGGCCGAGGCCGTACCCGCCAGCAGGCCGACCAGCCCGACCTCGGCCAGCACGGTCCCGAACAGTTTCGGCCGCGACCAGCCCAGGCAGGCCAGCACACCCAGCTCGGCCCGCCGGGCCCGGACGGCCGCCGCCGCGCCGTTCAGCACGAACAGCCCGCACACGGCCAGGACCAGCGTGAACAGCACGAGCGACTTGCGGTCGGCGGCGTTGAGGATCCGGTAGGCGACGCCCTTGTTCACCCAGTCCTCCGCCAGGGTGAGCGCGGGCCGCCCGAAGGACCCGGCGGGCAGCTCGACCGTGACCGGGGAGGGCGAGGAGCCGATCGTGATGTCCACCTCCAGCCCGGTGGCGGCGACGATCTCCCGGGCGACCTGGCTGATCCGCTCCCGGCTGACCGGGTCGGTCCCCACGACGCCGGAGACCCGCACCCGGATCACGCTCAGCGGGGCCTTCACCGTGGGCCGTCCCTCGGTCATCCTCGCGATCTGCTCCAGTGCCTGGAGGTTGGCCAGCAGCAGCGGCGGGGCCTGGAGGTAGCCGGCCACATTGTCGTTGGGCAGCAGGCTCCGGTTCCCGAGCAGCCCGGCGGTGCGCGCGTCGCCGGGCCTGGCGACGGGCGGGTTGTAGGTCTCCATCGGCAGCCGGGTCAGCTCGCTGAACCCGGGGAGCTTACGGGGGTCGAACCGGCCGACGACGCGGCTGGTGAGACCGTCGGTGATCATGCCCTCGACCGTTCTGGGGGTCAGCCCGCGGAACTGGGTGTCGACCGCCCCCACGGGTGCGACCGGGATGTCGTCCCCCCACTCCAGATCGGCGTGCGGGTTCTTCCAGGCCTCCAGGGTGTTGCGCACCGGCAGGGCGGCGAGTCTGCGCCCGCCCTGCTCGCGGTACTCGGTCGGCTCCGACGTCCAGTACCGCTTCAGCGACCAGTACCGCCCCTGGGGGATGTCCGACCAGTATCTGAGCAGCTTCTCGTAGACCTGCCCGGCGTCGATGGTCGTCCGCCTGACCTCCTCGCCCCGGTTCGCGTCCAGGTAGGGCAGGAACTTCCGGGCCGGAACACCTTCGACGACCTTCTCCGCCGCCTCCTCGGACAGTCTGCGGATCACGATCTCGTCCTGCTGGTCGGCGTAGGGCACGGACGAGGCGAGCAGCTTGACCTCGCTGGAGACCTCCTCGGGCGTGTCGTTCTTGAGGTAGCGCCCCTCCACCACCGCCCGGTCCAGCCCGGTCAGCCTCGCCTCCGCCTCCGGGTCGACGGCGGCGAGCAGAAACGGGAACTCCTGGTCGATCGGGACGGAGGCCCGCCCGAGCCGCAGACCCGCGTCCTCGGGGTTGAACTCCCCCCAGCCGGTCTTCAACGACCAGTGGTGGACGACCGGGAGCGTCCCCTCGGAGGGGAAGGGGCTCGCCTTCGCGGGGTCCTCCGACCAGCCGAGCGAGGTCTTCAGCGAGGCCCGCCGGTCGCCGGGGAGCACCTCCTCGGCCCCCATGACGAAAGTGGTGTTCCTCCGCTTGAGCTCGCTGAAGTCGATCTTGATCGGACGGCGGGTGACGTACTCGTACTGCGGCTGCCGGAACGGGATCCGGGTGAGGCCGCGGTCGGTGACCCGGGTGCGCTCCACCCGGAACAGGGTGCGGTCGCCCTCGTGCAGCAGGTCGGTCACGTCGATCGCCTCGGTCCCGCCCTGCATGACGTACCCGATCATGGCGATGGGGGCGGCGACGTCGACGCCGTTGATCCGCTTGACCTTCTCGTACTGCTCCATGCTGATCCCGCCGAAGATGCCCGACAGGTAGTTGGCGCGGACCAGCCCCTGCGAGCGCTCCAGGACCGTGGCCGAGCCCTTCGGGCGGACCAGGATGTCGTACTGCGAGCGGAAGTTCTCCTCGACCGTGCCGGCGATCTCCAGGCGCTGGGTCTCGGCGGTCCCGGTCAGCACGGTGAAGGCGGTGGCCGCGACCACGACGCCGAGCAGCAGCACCAGGGCCCGGCCGAGCCGGTGCCGGAGCTGGGACCAGACCAGGCGCGTCATCCGAGCCTGCCGATCCGGTCGAGCACGTTCTCGGCGGGCGTCACGCGGTCGTCGCCGATGATCCGGCCGTCGCGCATCCGCACCACCCGGTCGCACGCCGCCGCCACCTCCGGGTTGTGCGTGGCGACCAGCATGGTCATGCCGTACTCCTCCCGGAGCGTGAACAGCAGGTCCACGATCTCCTGGCCGGTGACGCTGTCGAGGTTTCCGGTCGGCTCGTCGGCCAGGAGCAGGGGCGGGTGGCAGATCAGCGCCCGGGCGACGGCCACCCGCTGCTGCTGGCCGCCGGAGAGCTCGCCGGGCAGCGCCCGCTCCCGGCCGGCCAGCCCGACCGCCTCCAGCAGTTCCCGGGCCCGCGCCCGGCGGTCGAAGTCCACCCGGCGCGGGAGCACCGGGGCGAGCACGTTGTCGAGCACGCTGAGGGCGGGCAGCAGGTGGAAGCGCTGGAAGACGAAGCCGACCCGGCGCCGGTGCCGGTCGAGGCCCCGGCGTCTCAGCGTGTCGACGCGCTCGCCGCCGACGTGCACCTCGCCTCCGTCGGGGAGGTCCATCGCCCCGACGAGGTGGAGCAGCGTGGACTTGCCCGCTCCGGAGGGCCCCATGAGGGCGACCGCCTGGCCGGCCTCGATCTCCAGGGTGACCTCGTCCAGCGCCTTGCTCGATCCATATGTGCGGCTGACGCCCCGCACACCGACTTCAACGCCCATGATCCATACATTGTCACAATGTATGGACTCCCGGGAAGCCCTTGGTCTGTGACAATGTAGGGAGCATGCCGCTCAGCCACGCCGTACTCGCCCTACTGGCCGACGGGCCCAGCCACGGCTACGAACTCAAGACGCGGTTCGAGTCGGCCGTCGGCCCGCAGTGGGGCGGCCTCAACATCGGCCACCTGTACCAGATCCTGGAGCGGCTGGTCAGGGACGGCCACGTGACCCGCAGCCACGTCGCCCAGAGCGACCGCCCGGACAAGACGCTCTACCGGCTGACCGAGGCGGGCGCCGGAGAGCTGCGGGAGTGGGCGGTGGCGCCCTGGGCCCGCTCGGCGGGCTTCCGCGACGAGCTGTTCCTCAAGCTGCTCGCCGGCGCCCGGCTCGGCACGGAGACCCTGGCCGCGTTCGTGTCCGCGCAGCGCCAGGCCTACCTGTCGGACCTGGCCGGGCTGACCCGGCTCCGCCGCGAGCAGGACGACCCGCTGGTCGCCCTGCTCGTCGACGCGGCCATCGCGCACACCCGGGCCGACCTGCAGATCGTCGACGGCGCGGAGGAGCGCCTGGCCGCGTCGGCCGCGCGCGCCGGGGACGTGCACGCCGTACGGCCCGGCGAGCAGGACGGCGGCCCCGCCGGGGAGGACCTGCGCGCGGGGGCCTGACCCCGGCCGGGAGGGACGGCGCGGCGCCGCTCCGCCCCGGGGGATTTCGCTCAGTGGGCCGGGGCCGTTAGGCTGACCGCGACACCGATGAACCCGTGCGGGAGAGCGTCCTGACAGCCAGGCCAGGACCCCTGAAGGAGCAAGCCCTCCCCGCGAACCTCTCAAGGCAAAGGACCGTGCGGGTAGGTGCCCTCTGGAAAGCAGGCCTCCGCGGCCTCGCCGAAGGTGAAAGTCCGGCAAAAACCGGGTGAAGCTCTCAGGCAACCATGACAGAGGGGGAGGATGCTCTCATCCGACCCCTGTCTGAGGTGCGAACATGTCCCGACCCACACCGCTGCGCGGCGTCCACGAGGCCCTCGGCGCGACGCTGACCGACTTCGCCGGCTGGCTGATGCCGCTGCGCTACGGCAGCGAGTCCGTCGAGCACAACGCGGTCCGCCAGGCGGCGGGCCTGTTCGACCTGTCCCACATGGGCGAGATCTTCGTCACCGGGCCGCAGGCCGGCGAGGCGCTCGACCACGCGCTCGTCGGCCACCTCTCCGCGCTGGAGCCCGGCCGCGCCCGCTACACGATGATCGTGAACGCCCGGGGCGGCGTGCTGGACGACCTGATCGTCTACCGCCTCGCGCCGGAGGAGTTCATGGTCGTCGCCAACGCCTCCAACTACCCCGCGGTCGCCGCGGAGCTCACCGAGCGCGCCGAGGCGTTCGACGCCGCCGTCGACGACCGCTCCGACCGGTACGCGCTCGTCGCCGTCCAGGGGCCCCGCTCGCAGGAGATCCTCGCCGCGCTCACCGACGCCGACCTGCCCGGCCTGAAGTACTACGCGGGCCTGCCCGCCACCGTCGCCGGCCGCCCCGCGCTCATCGCCCGCACCGGCTACACCGGCGAGGACGGCTTCGAGCTGTTCGTCGACGCGGCCGACGCCGAGCCGCTCTGGGCCGCGCTCACCGAGGCCGGCGAGCCGTACGGCCTGCGCCCGGCCGGGCTGTCGGCGCGCGACACCCTCCGCCTGGAGGCGGGCATGCCGCTGTACGGCAACGAGCTCTCGGCCGATCTCACCCCGTTCGACGCGGGCCTCGGCCGTGTGGTGAGGTTCGACAAGCCGGGCGACTTCGTCGGCCGGTCCGCCCTGGAACCCCTCAAGGACCTCCCGCCCTCCCGACGCCTGGTGGGCCTGGTCGCCACCGGCCGCCGGGTGCCCCGGCACGGCTACCCGGTCGTGGCCGCCGGCGGCGCGGTCGTCGGCGAGGTCACCAGCGGGGCGCCCTCCCAGTCGCTGGGCAGGCCCGTCGCCATGGCCTACGTCGACACGGCCTACGTCGGCGGCGACCGGGCAGAGGACCTGTCGGTGGACATCCGGGGCAGCCATGAGCCGGTCGAGGTTGTCGACCTGCCTTTCTACAGGAGGAACAAGTGAGCAGCATTCCCGACGAACTGCACTACACCAAGGAGCACGAGTGGGTCGCGGGCGTCGACGACGGCCTGACCCTCACCGTGGGCATCACCGCCTACGCCGCCGAGGCGCTCGGTGACGTGGTCTACGTGCAGATCACCCCCGAGCCCGGCGCCGCGATCACCGCCGGCGAGGCGGTCGGCGAGGTCGAGTCGACCAAGTCGGTGAGCGACATCTACGCGCCCGTGAGCGGCGAGGTCGTCGAGGTCAACGCCGCCGTCGTGGACGACCCCTCACTGGTCAACAACGACCCGTACGGCGAAGGCTGGCTGTTCCGCGTCCGCCTGGAGGGCGACGCCGACGACCTCCTCTCCGCCGAGGAGTACACCGCCCTCACCTCGGGCGAATCCTGATATTTCCCCTCTTGTGCCGTGACCGTGCACGCCACCGCGCGCACGGTCACGGCGACGCGAAGGACCAAGATCAATGGCGATCAGCGTCTTCGACCTCTTCAAGGTCGGCATCGGCCCCTCCAGCTCCCACACCGGCGGGCCGATGGCCGCCGCCCACAAGTTCGCCCGCGGCCTCGACCACGACGGCCTGCTGGACAAGACCGCCCGGGTCGAGGCCGTCCTCTACGGCTCCCTCGGCCTCACCGGCAAGGGCCACGGCAGCGACAAGGCCGTCCTGCTCGGCCTGTCCGGCGAGAAGCCCGAGCTCGTCGACGTCGACACCGTCGAGGACCGGCTGGCCGCCATGAAGGCCTCCGGCACCGTCCGCCTGTACGGCTCCCGCGAGATCCCCTTCGTCGTCGGCGAGGACCTCGTCTTCGAACGCAAGATCTCGCTGCCCGGCCACCCGAACGGCATGCGCTTCACCGCCCTCGACGAGCACGGGGAGACCCTGCGGGAGAAGGTCTACTACTCCGTCGGCGGCGGCTTCGTCGTGGACGAGAACGCCACCGGCGCCGACCGCATCAAGGCCGACGACACCGCCCTGCCCCACCCCTTCACCACCGCCGCCGAACTGCTCGCCCACTGCCGCGAGACCGGCCTGTCGATCTCCGGCCTGATGCTGGAGAACGAGAAGGCCTTCGGCCGCACCGAGGCCGACATCCGCTCCGGGCTGCTGCACCTGTGGCAGGTCATGTCCGAGTGCGTCGAGCGGGGCATCTCCAAGGAGGGCGTGCTCCCCGGCGGGCTCAAGGTCCGCCGCCGCGCCCACCAGCTCCACCGGCAGCTCCAGGCCGAGTCCCAGGAGAAGGACTCCCTGCAGACCGTGGACTGGGTCACCCTCTTCGCCCTCGCCGTCAACGAGGAGAACGCCGCCGGCGGCCGGATCGTCACCGCCCCCACCAACGGCGCGGCCGGCATCGTCCCGGCCGTGCTCACCTACTACGACCGGTTCGTGCGCAAGGCCGACGACGACGGAGTGGTCCGCTTCCTGCTCACCGCCGGCGCGATCGGCGTGCTGTTCAAGGAGAACGCCTCCATCTCCGGCGCCGAGGTCGGCTGCCAGGGCGAGGTCGGCTCGGCCTGCTCGATGGCCGCCGCCGGGCTCACCGAGGTGCTGGGCGGCACCCCCGAGCAGGTGGAGAACGCCGCCGAGATCGGCATCGAGCACAACCTGGGCCTGACCTGCGACCCCATCGGCGGCCTGGTCCAGATCCCGTGCATCGAGCGCAACGCGCTCGCCTCGATCAAGGCCATCACCGCCGCCCGGATGGCGCTGCGCGGCGACGGCCGCCACTTCGTCTCACTCGACAAGGCGATCAAGACGATGCGCGACACCGGCCGCGACATGCTCGACAAGTACAAGGAGACCAGCCGCGGCGGCCTGGCCGTCAACGTCATCGAGTGCTGACCCGCCCCGACGGCCCCGGCAGGCGAACAAAGTTCGCGATCCCGTACAAGGCTGTGCGGTCCTCCCGATATCGTTTGTGACCCGTTCATAGCTCAGGAGGTCCCGGTGACGACGGGAGCCCACCCGGTGGCCCGCTTCCTCCGCAGGCACTGGCTCTTCGCCGCCGCCCTGCTGGCCGGCGGAGCCCTGCGCGCCCTGGCCGTACTGGGATACCGGCCCGCCCTGTGGTTCTGGGCCGACTCCTTCTCCTACCTCGGCACCGCGCTCGACCCCCGGCCCATGGAGTCACGCCCCTCGGGCTACTCGCTGTTCCTGTGGCTCCTGGGCCCCCTGGAGAGCGTCCAGGCCGTCGCCGTGGCCCAGCACCTGCTCGGCCTGACCACCGCCGGCTGCGTCTACCTGCTCCTGCGCCGCCTGGCCGCCCTGCCCGGCTGGGGCGCGACGCTCGCCACCCTCCCCATCCTGCTGGACGCCCACCAGATCCAGCTCGAACACCTCGTCATGGCCGACCTGCCCTTCCAGTTCCTCGTCGTGCTGGCGGTCACCCTGCTGCTCTGGCGCCGCCGCCCGCCCGCCTGGGCCGCCCTGCTCGCCGGCCTCCTGCTGGCCGCGGCCACCACCACCCGGACCATCGGACTGCCGCTGATCGCCGTCGTCCTGCTCTGCCTGGCCCTGCGCCGGGCCGGCTGGCGGGCACTGCTGGCCACCGCGACCGCGAGCGCCCTCGTCCTCGGCGGATACGCCGCCTGGTTCAAGTCCGAGCACGGCGAGTACGGCCTCACCCGGGGCAGCACCTTCCTGTGGGCACGCACCATGACCTTCGCCGACTGCGCGAAGGTCCTGCCCACCGGCCCGGAGGCCGCGCTCTGCCCCACCGAGCCGCTGAGCGCCCGGCAACCGCCCCCCGTCTACATCTGGGGCGCCGACTCCCCCATCAGCAAGATCAAGGGAAGCTGGGCCGAACGCGACGCCCTCGCCGGCGACTTCGCCGTCCAGGCCATCACCGCGCAGCCCCTGGACTTCCTCCGGGCCGGCCTGACCGACCTCGCGTACGTCTTCGACTGGAACCGCCGCGTCTACCCGACCGAAGGCGACCAGAGCGCCTACGTCTTCCCCGACGCGGCCGCCTCCCTGCCCGACGGCACCGCCTCCCGCGGCCGGAGCGCCGAGGAGATCGCCCTCGCCTACCAGGGCGAGCCCGGCGACCTCCACCTCACCGACCCCTACGCGGGCTGGCTCCGCGCCTACCAGGAACACGGGTTCCTGCGCGGCCCCTTCCTCGCCGTCATCCTCCTCATCGGCCTGATCGGCGTCCTCACCCGCCTGCGGCTCTCCGCCGAGGGCCCCTTCGCCGAGCCCTCCCCCCGGACCGGGGACGACGGCGACCGGCCCCCGCCCGGAGCGGGAGCCCACCGCGACACCGCCCCGCCGACCGGACGGGACCGCTGGGCCCTGGGCGGCGCGGTGCTGGCACCGTGGGCGGCCGCCGTCATGCTGATCGCACTGCCCATGTTCATCGCGGCCTTCGACCACCGCTACGTGGTGCCCGCCGTACCGCTGGCCTGCCTGGCCGCCGGACTGGCCTTCGGCCCGCGCAGGCCGTACGGGACCCGGAAGGAGCACCCGGACGCCGCCGCGGCGCGGGAACCCGAGCCGGTCCCCATGCCGATGCCCGCGCCGCACGGCGCAGCGTCAGCGACGGCGGACGTGCAGGCGGACCAGCGCCCCCAGCCGCTCGTCCCCAAGCGTCCTGCGGACCCTGTCGACGGCGTCCTTGTTCATCCGCGTCACCAGGGCGCCGACATCGGCGCCGGGCTCGCAGCTCACCGCGATCCGGACCCGGTCCCCTTCCACGGCCCTGACCCGGATCCGGCTGAGTCCTTCGACTTCTTTCAGCGCGACGCCCAGCATCGCGGTCCCGGTCGCGCTCCGGCTGCCCCACCGCCCCCAGCCCAGGGAGCACAGCAGCCACCGGACGGATACCAGCGCCAGTACTACAAGTACTAGCGCGGCCACCCACCCCGGCCACGGATCCTCCGCCAGCCGGGCGGGGAGCCCCCGGTCCAGGACCGGTTCCTCGGGACGGAGGCCGGACAGCTCCCCCCGCCCGCGCAGGAAGCCGTACAGCCCGGCCCCCGCCAGCACCGTCCCGGTGACGGCCAGGCCGATCCGGTTGCCCAGGTACGCCCTCATCAGTTGCCCCGCCCGCGCAGCCGCACCACGACCTCGCCGCCGTACATCGCCCCCACGCCCCCCAGCCGGTCCCCGACCGCGGCGCCGACCTGGCGCAGCAGCCGGCCGGTCCGCTGCGCATCGGTGATCACGACCACCTCGACCTGGCGGGGGCCCAGGCTCACCCGCGCCCGCTCCACCCCGTCCACCGACTCGGCCGCGGCCCGGAGCGTACGGCGCAGCCCCGTCCTGGTCAGTCCGATCACCGTCAGCGGGTCGCCCGTCTCCAGCGGCACCAGCCGGGTCCGCCCCGGTACCGCCGCCAGCGCCACCAGCAGCAGGCCCCCCGCCACCAGCAGCACCGAGACACCCGCCACCGCCGGATCCGACCAGCTCAGCGCACCGGCCCCGGTCGCGAGCTTCTGGTACGGCACCAGCCCGAACGGCGAGCCCGTCAGCAGGCCGAACGTCCCGCCCACCGCCGCCGACAACGCCACCGAGACCGTCAGCGCGACCGCCACGCCCGCCGGGGCCCGGGTCGGCCGGAGCATCCGCACCGACCGGCGGCGGACGGCGCGCGGGCGCTCTTCCAGCGTGGCGCTGCCCGGCCCCGCCAGAGTCCCCTGGAGAGTAGTCATCACCCGGTCAGGTCTAGTGCCCGGCGGGGCTCCGCGGGGAGACGCGCCCCCGGGACTTGCCCGAACCCGGCACCGCCCCGGCGGGAGAATTTACCTCCGGCAAGTAACATGAACAAGGCTCATATTATCTCGGGCACAAGTTATCCTGCCCCCATGGACGACCGCCAGCGCTACGACCGGGCCACCGCACACCTCGACCCCCCCTTCGCCGTACTCGACCTCGCCGCACTGCACGCCAACGCCACCGACATGACACGACGCGCCCACGGCAAACCCATCCGCGTCGCCAGCAAATCCATCCGCTCCCGACCCGTCCTCGAACGCATCCTCGCCATGGACGGCTTCACCGGCATCATGGCCTTCACCCTGCCCGAAGCCCTCTGGCTCGCCTCCACCGGACTACGCGACATCCTCGTCGCCTACCCCACCGCCGACCGCACCGCACTCGCCACCCTCGCCGCCGACCCCCGCGCCGCACAAGAGATCACCATCATGGTGGACCGTTCCGAACACCTCGACTTCATCGAATCGGCCACCGCCGACGTCCGCAACCGCCACGAAATCCGCATCTGCCTCGACATCGACGCCGGATACGTCACCCTCGGCGGAAAATTCCGCGCAGGCGCCCTCCGCTCCCCCGTCCGCGAACCCGACCAGGCCGCCGACCTCGCCGCCGACACCGCCAAACGCCCCGGCCTCCGCCTCGTCGGCCTCATGGCCTACGAAGCACAGATCGCCGGCGTCGGCGACAACCCACCCGGCAAACCCGCCCTCACCCACGCCATCCGCTGGATGCAGGCCCGCTCCCGCCAGGAACTCATCATGCGCAGAGGCCGCATCGTCCAAGCCGTCCGCCAACTCGCCGACCTCGAATTCGTCAACGGCGGCGGCACCGGCAGCATCACCACCACCACCCGCGAAAAAGCCATCACCGAGATCGCCGCCGGATCCGGCCTCTACCAACCCCGCCTCTTCGACTTCTACCGCGGCCACACCGGCCGCCCCGCCGCCCTCTTCGCCCTCCCCGTCGTCCGCCGCCCCGCCCCCGCCACCGTCACCGTCCTCGGCGGCGGCTACATCGCCTCCGGCACCCCCGGACCCGACCGGCTCCCCCAGCCCTACCTGCCCTGCGGCCTGCGCTACACCTCCGACGAAGGCGCCGGCGAAGTCCAGACCCCACTCACCGGCCAGGCCGCCGAAGACCTCCGCCTCGGCGACCGCGTCTGGTTCCGTCACGCCAAAGCAGGCGAACTCTGCGAACGCTTCGCCACCCTCCACCTCATCGACGGCGAACAGACCGTCGACGAAGTCCCCACCTACCGCGGCGAAGGCCGCACCTTCCTCTGACCCCCGGCGCCACCCGCGACGGCGTCACCTACGACAGCGCCACCTACGACGACGTCACCCGCGACGACGGCGCCACAACACGACCACCGCCCCGACCACCAGCACCGCACCCACACCCACCAGCACCGGCGCCAACCCCGGCCGCTCACCCGCCCACAGATCATCCGGCTCACCCTCAGGCTTCACCGGCCGCGGCGCGACCCCCACCGCACCACTGATCCGCTCCCCCAGAGAGACCACGAACTCCCGCGCGTTCGACTCCGCCCTGGCGACGGTCCGCCGCGCGACATTCCCCGGACTCACCCGGTCCGCGATGGCGTCGACCGTCCGGGCCAACTCCGCACGCGTACGCTCGATCCGCCGCTCCAACTCCGCGGGATCGGTGTCCGCCATGGCTCTCCTCTCATCGCCCTTGACATTGATCAGTCTGTCAGGTCCCACGCGCCGACGACACTCCGGACAGGCCGGTAGGTTGACCCCGGAACCATTCCATGGAGGAAATCATGAAACTCGAACCGGGCGACGCCGCCCCAGACTTCACCCTCCCCGCCGCGGACGGCACCACCGTGTCCCTGGACACCCACCGCGGCCAACGCGTCATCCTCTACTTCTACCCCGCCGCCATGACCCCCGGCTGCACCAAGCAGGCCTGCGACTTCCGCGACAGCCTCGACTCCCTCACCGCCGCCGGCATCACCGTCCTCGGCGTCTCCAAGGACACCCCCGCCAAACTCGCCAAATTCACCGAACACGACGCCCTCACCTTCCCCCTCCTGTCCGACCCCGGCCTGGAGGTCCACAAGGCCTACGGCGCCTACGGCGAGAAGACCATGTACGGCAAGACCACCGTCGGCGTCCTCCGCTCCACCTTCGTCATCGACCCCGACGGAAAAATCGAGAAAGCCCTCTACAACGTGAAGGCCACCGGCCACGTCGCCCGCCTCCGCCGCGAGCTCGGACTCGACTGAATGCCATTTTTCACCATTTAGTACGGCTTGCGCATGCCCCAATGACCGACACAAGAATTCCCTGGCCCCGAGACATCCCGACCAATATGATCGGGGCATGCCGACCAAATACAGGTACACCCCCGGAATGCTGGCCGAGGCGGCGGCCAACTCCCTCGGCGTCTACGACGTCCTCCGCCACCTCGGCATTACCATTGCGGGTGGCAACCATGCGCACATCAGCCGCCAACTGAAGCGCTTCGGGATCGACACCTCCCACTTCGTGGGGCAGGCGTACAACCGGGGACGACGGTCGTCGAGGCGCCTGCGTCCAGCCGAGATCCTCCGCGTGCAGCCGGAGGGCTCCCGCAGAACCAGTCCCCTCCTGCTCTGACGAGCACTTCAGGAAGCGGGCGTGCCCTACCGCTGCGGCGCATGTAAGATCGAGGACGTGTGGGAGGGCAACCCCCTCACACTGCATGTCGACCACATCAGTGGCGACTGGCTCGACAACAGAATAGAGAACCTGCGATTCCTCTGTCCGAACTGCCGTTCACAGACAGAAAATTTCGCAGGAAAGAATAGGGGTTGTAGCCCAGCGGCAGAGGCGGCGTCTTTAGGGGGCGCAAAGCGTGGGTTCGAGTCCCACCAACCCCACAAGTTTCCGAGAAATTATACGGTCAAGCTTAAGTCGACTACCACTAGCATAACCTTTTCACCGCAAGACGACTTATTCATCAGGCAATACAGCCTCCAAAGCAAAGCCTCATCGCGATCCGCAGTAATACGCGAGGCAATTAGCCTTCTCCGGCAGAAGAATCTGGAAGAGGAGCATGCGATCGCGTTCGCCGGGGCGGACGAGAGTACCGCGTTGCGCGGCTCTGCCGCAGGGGATGGCGTTGGCGAGCCCACATGAAGAGCACGGTCGCGACTTCAAGCCCTAGTTGACACGCATCGGCCGGTGACCCGTTCTCGGGTCACCGGCCGATGCGGTGGTCGTCTTCTTCGGTTCTCCGCGTCTTCCTGGTCCGATTCCCGGAGCGGGTGGTCAGGGGGTCGGGGATGGTGTCGGGGTGGTGGGGGCGGATTCCGGGCTGCGGAGGGTGCATTTGAAGCCGCCCTCGATGGGTTCGCAGAAGCGGGGCACCTGGGAGATGTCGCCGCGGGGCATGCGCAGGCGGGGGCCTTCCCCTCGGTAGCCGCGTTCGCCGTCGGGGTCGATGCGCTGGCGCAGGGGGCCGCGGTCGTCCTGGGGGCGGGGGTGTTCGTCCGTCCGGTAGGCGTCCATGCGGTGGGCGATGTGCCCGGCGCGGTGGCGGTCGCCGATCCGGTCGAGGACGGCGACGGTTCCGCCGCCGAGGAGGGCGCCGATGAGGGCTGCGGCGATGATCTGGAAGGGTTTGCCGCGGGCGGCACGGGTGAGGCGGGTGTATCGGCCCGTTGCCGGTGGCTGGGTTGCGGTGGCCGTGGTGGTCGTGGTCCAGCCGGGGGCTTTCCAGCCGGGGCCGCCGGGGCTGTAGGGGCCGTACGGCCCGGTGGGCGGGGGCGGTCCGGCAGGGCCGGGTGCGGAGGGGCCGGGCGTGGCGTGGGCGGCGGTGGTTTCCCGGGCGGGCGGGTCGTCCGCGGGGGTGTGCTTGCTCTGCTCCTGGTTCTCGCCCTGGTTCCGGCCGGGGGCCGGCAGTTCGGTGGTGTCGTCGGCTCGGGCCTCCGGGTCGCGCGGCGCGTCCTCGGGGCCGCGTGACCCGGTGTCGTTGTGATCCGCCATTGAAGAGTTTCTCCCTTTGCTCACCCGTGAGGGTGCTCCCGGAAATCAGGGTGCCGTAGGGGGCGTAAGCACTGCGTAAGCGTCGGGTGACGTGCGACCTGGGTCGTAGGCGGGTCTCCGTCTTTTGGGGGAAGGGCGCTGATCTGCGGATACGTATGGTGGGAGGGTGTTCGGGAGATTTCGTGAGTGGGGCCGGCGGCATCCGGGGGTCGTGGACGTCTTGTGGCTGGCGCCGTTGGTGGTGCTCTGTCTGGTCTTTCTGGTGTCGTATGCGTCGATGCCGGGGTTCGGTCCGGCTCTGCCGCCGTTCTGGTGGTGTGTGGCGCTGGCTGTGGCGCTGGTGGCGCCGTTGTCGTGGCGGCGGCGGTGGCCTCTGGCGGTGTTCGCGGTGGTGTCGGGCGTGAGTTTCGTCCAGTGGTTGTCCGGTGTGGAGCCGTTGCCGTTCAATCTGTCGGTTCTGGTGGCGTTGTATGCGGTGGCGTCGTATCGGCCGGTGGGGTGGGCGGTGGCGGCGGGGCTGGTGGCGGAGCTGGGGTTGGCTCTGTCGTTCGGGCGGGTCACGGAGGATCCGGATTTCGGGACGTGGGCGAGTGCGTCGGTGTTCGTGGTGACGGTCTGGATTTCGGGGATTTACGCGAATACGCGTCGTCGTTATCTGGAGGGTTTGGAGGAGCGGGCGGAGCGGGCGGAGCGGGAGCGGGATCAGCGGGCGCGGTTGGCGGCGGCGGCGGAGCGGGCGCGGATCGCGCGGGAGTTGCATGACGTGGTGGCGCACAACGTGAGTGTGATGATCGTTCAGGCGGATGGGGCGGGGTATGCGATCGATCGGGATCCGGAGCAGGCGCGGGAGGCGGTGCGGGCGATCTCGGTGACGGGGCGGCGGGCGTTGGCGGAGATGCGGCGGATGGTGGGGGTGTTGCGGGCCGCTGGTGGGGAGTCGGAGGAGTATGCCCCGCAGCCGGATCTGTCGCGGTTGGAGGAGTTGGTGGAGCGGGTGCGTTCTTCGGGGTTGCCGGTGGAGTTGCGGGTGTCCGGGGAGCGTCGGGAGTTGCCCGAGGGTGAGCAGTTGACGGTGTACCGGATCGTTCAGGAGGCGTTGACCAATACGCTCAAGCACGGTGGTCCGGGGTCCGGGGCGGTGGTGGAGGTGGAGTACGGGGTGTGTGAGTTGGTGGTGCGGGTGTGTGATGACGGTCGGGGGGCTGCGGCGCGGGAGTGGCCGGGTGGTCATGGTCTGGTGGGGATGCGGGAGCGGGCGGCGATGTTCGGCGGGTCGGTGGAGGCGGGGCCGCGGCCTGGGGGTGGGTTTCAGGTGGTGGTGCGGTTGCCGGGTGGCGAGCCGGGTGGGAGCAGGGCGGCATGACGGGGGGGTCGGTGATCCGGGTGATGCTGGTCGATGATCAGGAGTTGTTGCGGACGGGGTTCCGGATGGTGCTGGGGGCGCAGCCGGATGTCGAGGTGGTGGCGGAGGCGGCGGATGGGCGGGCCGCGGTGGAGGCGGTGCGTGCGGGTGGGGTGGATGTGGTGTTGATGGATGTGCGGATGCCGGTGATGGACGGGGTGGAGGCGACGCGGTTGATCTGTGCGGGGGTGGGGGGGCCGCGGGTGCTGATTCTGACGACGTTCGATCTGGATGATTATGCGTTCGCGGCGTTGAAGGCGGGGGCGTCGGGTTTTCTGTTGAAGGATGTGCCTCCGGCGGATCTGGTGAGTGCGATCCGTTCGGTGCACAGCGGGGATGCGGTGGTGGCGCCGAGTACGACGCGGCGGTTGCTGGAGCGGTTCGCGGTGCATCTTCCGTCGGCGGGTGGAGTGGAGGCTCCGGCGTTGTCGGGGTTGACGGCGCGGGAGCGGGAGGTGTTGGTGCTGGTGGCGCGGGGGTTGTCGAATGCGGAGGTGGCGGGGCGGTTGGAGTTGGCGGAGGCGACGGTGAAGACGCATCTGGGGCGGGTGCTTGCGAAGCTGGGGTTGCGGGATCGGGCGCAGGTGGTGGTGTACGCGTACGAGTCGGGGCTGGTCGTGCCGCATTCGGCTGATTAGGGGTGGTCTCGTGTCGGGGGGCGGGTTCCGTCGTGGGGGCCGGTTCGTGGTCGGGCCGGTTCGTGGTCGGGGTCAGCTCATGTGACCTGAGTTCCAGGTCCAGGCGGCGATGCCGACGCGGTTGGTCGCGTTGACCTTGCGCTGGATGTTGGCGAGGTGTGTTTTCACGGTGCCGGGGCTGATCACCAGTTCGGCGGCGATGTCGGCGTTGGTGCGGCCGTGTGCGACGAGGCGGGCGATCTCCAGTTCGCGGCTGGTCAGTGGTTCGGTGGTCGGGTGGCCGGGGGTGGCGGGGATGCGCAGGCTGCGGAGCAGGCGGACGGTGATCTGGGGGCTGATCAGTGTGTCGCCGGCCATGGCTGCGCGGACCGCTTCGGTGAGCAGGGTGGGGCCGGATCGTTTCAGCAGGAATCCGCAGGCTCCGTTGCGCAGTGCCGTGTGGACGTATTCGTCGAGGTCGAAGGTGGTGACCACGATCACCCGGGTCTCGTCGGCCAGCAGTCTGGTGACTTCCAGTCCGTCGAGGCGTGGCATGCGGATGTCGGCGAGTACCACGTCGGGGCGGAGGCGGCGGGCCTGTTCGACGGCTCTCTGTCCGTCGGCGGCTTCGGCCACGACGGTCATGTCGGGTTGGGAGTCGAGGATGAGCCGGAAGCCGATGCGGATGTCCTCCTGGTCGTCGGCGAGGAGTATCCGTGTGGTCATGTCTCCGCCTCTGCTGTGGTCGTCGTCTCGGCGGGCAGGACGGCGGTCACGTGCCATCCGCCCGGGGTGGGGCCGGCCGACAGTGAGCCGCCGAGGAGTTCGGCCCGTTCGGTCAGGCCGGCCAGGCCGTATCCGCCTCTGCCGGTGGTTTCGGAGAATCCGCCGCCGTCGTCGGTGATCCGTACTCGTACGGTTGCTCCTTCGCGGGTGACCGTGACGTCGACGCGGGTCGCCTGCCGGGCGTGCCTGTGCACGTTCGTGAGTGCTTCGGTCACCACGCGGTAGACGGTGGCGGACGTCTCGCGGGGCAGGTCCAGGCCGGGGGTCATGGCGAGGTTCGCGGGGGGTGAGAATCCGCTGACGAGGTTCTCCAGGCTTTCGGTGCCGGGCAGGTGGTGGTCGTCGTGGGTGCCGGGCCGGTCGTGGAGCATTTCCACGGTTCTGTCCATGGCGGCCATCGCTCTCTGGCCTGCCTCTTCGATGCGCCGTAGCGCGTCGGCGACGGTGGGGGGCAGTGGGCCGGGTGCCAGGCGGGCGGCCTGTGCCTGGACGAGGATGCCGCTGATGTCGTGGGCGACGTAGTCGTGGAGGTCGCGGGCGAGTGCGAGCCGCTGCGCGCGTTTGGCGTCGGCCACCGCGCGGTGCCGGGTGGTGTCGAGGGAGCGCATGTAGAGGCCCGTTCCGGTGGCCGCGATGGCGGGGAGGGACCATGCTGCGCAGGCCGTGACCGTGAGGGACGGTTCTCCGGGCCACAGGGTTCGGATGAGGATCAGTGCGACGGCCGCCGCGGGCAGGCCGGTCGAGATGGCGGTGCGGGGTGCGGGTGCGTGTCTGGCGGCCAGGAGGGCGAGGGCGAGCAGGGGGAGGGCTTCGGCGAGTATCCACAGGGTGGTTTCGCCGTGTCGTCCCAGCAGCGGGTGGCAGGCGGTGATCGCGAGCGATGTGGTTCCCGCGGTCGTCGCGGCCCGTGGGACGGGTGTGCGCGGCAGGAGTGCGGCGGTCATCGCGCCCAGTGCCACCAGGGCCGCGATCATGTCCATGGTCTCGACTGTAGTGGGGGTGTGCGGCGGGCGGGTCGGCCGAACGGCAGGTCGCGGGGGGTGGTCGGGGTGCCGGATCCGCCGAACGGCGGATGGGGTGCGTGCCCGTCTCCGGTCCACGCTGGACTCATGGAAACGACACCCATGGATACGGCGTCCGGGAGTACGGCGTCCGGGAGTACGGCGATCGCTCGGGCGGCGGCCCGCCGGCCTCGCTGGGCGGCTTGTGCGGCCTGGGCGGCCGGGCTCTGGTCGCTCCTGTACGGCGGGCTCGGGCTCTGGTGGGCGCTGGGCGGGCGCGGGTTCCCCTTCGGTGAGGGTGATGTCCCCGATGCCCGGTACGAGTCGCTGCTCGGTCACGCGACGGCGGCGGGGACCGCGCCCGTCGTCGCGGCGCTGGGGGCGGTGGGTTCGGTGCTGGCGCTGGTCATGGCGCGGGTGCGGCTGCGCGGCCCGTTGCGGGTCGTGGTGTCGGCTCTGTCATGGGCCGCCGCCTTCGTCCTGGTCGTGCTGGTTCCCGACCAGCGGGTTCTGATGGCACTGGCGTATGCGCCGATCGCCCTGGTCGGGCTGCCGTGGGGCTGGCCGCCTGTGGACTACTTCGAGGCCGCGCTGCCGTGGCCGGTGCTGAATCTGCTGATCTGCCTGGTCGGTGGGGTGCTGTGGGCGGCCGCGGCGCTGGCGTTCCAGCGGCGTACCGGTGGTCGCTGTGAGGGGTGCGGCCGTTCGCGCGGTGGGGCTCCGTCCTGGACGAGTCCGGCCTCGGCGGCACGTTGGGGGCGCCGAGCAGCTTATGTCGCCTTCGTCATCCCGCTCTTCTATGCCGTGGTCCGGTGGGCGTGGGTGCTGGAGATCCCGCTGCTGTTCTCCGTGGAGGAGTTGCGCTGGCTGCACGAGTCGGGGATGGTCTGGGCCGGGGCGGGGCTGGCGACGCTGGCCGTGCTCGGCGGTGTGCTCACGCTCGGGCTGGCGCAGCGCTGGGGCGAGGTGTGGCCGCGATGGGTGATCGGGCTGGCCGGCAGGCCGGTACCGCTCGTGTTCCCGGTCGCCTTCGCTTCGGTGGTCACGGTCGCGCTGGCGTCGGCCGGTGCCACCGCCGTGCGTGTCACCGACTGGACGGACCCGGCCGACTGGCTGGCCAGTCCGATGGCGTACTGGCCGGTCTGGGCGGTTGCGCTCGGTGTCGCCACCGCCGGCTACCGCCTGCGCAGGCGGGGGAGGTGCGGTCGCTGCGGGTTGCTCTGATCGGTGCTCGTTTTCGGGGGCGGCTCGTTTTCGGGGGCGGGGTCGGCCGAATGGAGGATGCGGGGCTACCCCGCTGGTCGCACGGGACCGGCGGGGCTGGTCGTCCGGCTGAGGTGAAGTCCGTCCGTGAGTCCGATGAATCGCGTTTTTCCTGGCAATAGCGTTTTTCCATCAGATCGCAGCCGTTGCGGAGGAGAGAACGACGTGACCATCACCGGAGAGGTCGGCGCGTGGAGCGCGCGGGAGGACGCGGTTCCCGCCGTGCTCGCCAGGGGGCTGACCAAGGTCTACGGGCAGGGGGATGCGGCCGTGCACGCCCTGCGGGGGGTGGACATCGCGTTCGCGACGGGGGCCTTCACCGCGATCATGGGCCCTTCGGGTTCGGGCAAGTCGACGCTGATGCACTGCCTGGCGGGGCTGGACACGGTCAGCGGGGGTCAGGTGCACATCGGTGACGTGGAGCTGACGGAGCTGAACGACAAGCAGCTGACGCTGCTGCGCCGGGAGCGGATCGGTTTCATCTTCCAGGCGTTCAACCTGCTGCCGACGCTGACGGCGGAGCAGAACATCCGGCTCCCTCTGGAGATCGCGGGCCGTCAGGCCGACCAGGTGCTGTTCGACAGGGTGGTGGAGACGGTCGGGCTGCGCGACCGGCTGGGGCACCGGCCGACGGAGTTGTCGGGCGGCCAGCAGCAGCGGGTGGCGGTGGCGCGGGCGCTGATCAGCAAGCCGCAGGTCATCTTCGCCGACGAGCCGACCGGGAACCTGGACTCGCGCAGCGGGGCCGAGGTGCTGTCGTTCCTGCGCACGTCGGTGCGGGAGCTGGGCCAGACGATCGTGATGGTGACGCATGACCCGGTCGCGGCCTCCTACGCCGACCGGGTGGTGTTCCTCCGGGACGGCCTGCTGGTGAGCGAGCTGGCGCAGCCGTCGCCGCAGTCGGTGCTCGACACCCTGATGAAGCTGGAGGCCTGAGTTGCTGAAGACGACTCTGGCCGGGTTGCGGGCGCACAGGCTGCGCCTGCTGCTCACGTCCGTGGCGATCATGCTCGGCGTGGGCTTCATCGCGGGCACGTTCGTGCTCACGGACACGATCGAGGCGG
This sequence comes from Thiemannella venezuelensis, assembly GCF_014203605.1. Classification (GTDB taxonomy): domain Bacteria; phylum Actinomycetota; class Actinomycetes; order Streptosporangiales; family Streptosporangiaceae; genus Planomonospora_A; species Planomonospora_A venezuelensis. Next base: position 165,693 of record NZ_JACHJJ010000019.1, read on the forward strand.
GTTTCCGGCAGAAGTTCGCGGCGGCGGCGGACAAGATCGACATCGTGGTGCTGCCGGCGGAGGGCGAGGGGCCCGAGGAGCCGGCCGTCCGGGCGGAGCTGCTGGAGAAGGTCCGCGGCGTCGGGGGCGTGGCGGAGGCGCAGGGGATCGTACGGGGTACGGCGGCGCTGATCGGCAAGGACGGCAAGGCCGCGGGAGATTTCCCGACGTCGGGGATCTCGATTCCGGAGGGCAGGCTCAACCGGACCGAGATCGTCAGCGGGCGGGCGCCGCGGAGCGCGGCGGAGGCCGTACTGGACGAGAACACCGCCAAGACGCGGGGGTTCTCGGTGGGTGACACGATCACCGTGCTCGACTCCGAGCAGGGCAAGCACGAGTTCGCGCTGGTCGGGTTGTTCGACATCGGGGTCGACCAGGCGCTGGCGTACACGGGGGCGGTCGGTTTCACCACCGCGACCGCGGCGGAGATGACCGGGGAGAAGGGCTTCCGGGAGATCGACGTGGTGACCGCCGGCGGGGTGGACGCGGAGACGGTGCGCAGGTCGGTGGTGGCGGCGGTGGGCGCCGGGGCCGAGGTGAAGACCGGTGCGCAGTACGCCGACGACCTGGCCGCGTCCAACGGTGCGAACACCACGGTGCTGATGGTGGGTCTGCTGCTGTTCGGCCTGGTCGCGATGTTCGTCGCGGCGCTGGTCATCTACAACACGTTCAACATCCTGGTGGCGCAGCGGACCCGGGAGATGGCGCTGCTGCGCTGCATCGGGGCGACCCGCAGGCAGGTGTTCGGCTCGGTCCTGCTGGAGTCGGCGGTGGTGGGCCTGATCGCGTCGGTGCTCGGTCTGCTGGCCGGTCTGGGCCTGGGTGCGGGAGCGCTGGCGGTGCTGGGCCGCACCGGGATGGAGGTGCCCTCCGGCGGGGTGGCGCTGGCTCCGCGCACGGTCGCGGTCGGCATGGTGCTGGGCGTGCTGATGACGGTGGCGGCGGCGCTGCTGCCGGCGCGGGCGGCGACGCGGGTGGCGCCGATCGCGGCGCTGCGCTCGCAGGTGGAGGAGCAGACGTTCCGGACCGGTGTGCTGCGGGGTGTCTTCGCGGGATTGTTCCTGCTGGCCGGGGGTGGTGCGACGGCGTACGGGGTGAGCACGGGGCCGGGCGAGAGCGCGCTGTACGTGGTCATGCTGGGCGGTGCGCTCACCTTCCTGGCGGTGCTGATCCTGGGGCCGGTGCTGGTCAGGCCGTTGAGCGCGTTCGCGGGGTGGCTGCCCCGCCGGTTGTTCGGGGTGCCGGGCAGGCTCGCGGTGGACAACTCGCAGCGCAATCCGAGGCGGTCGGCCACCACGACGGTGGCGTTGACCATCGGTGTGACGCTGATGACGCTGATCTCGGTGCTGACCGCGACGTCGCGGGAGACGTTCGGTGCGAAGCTGGACGAGCAGTTCCCGGTGGACTACATGGTGCAGGCGCAGGGCGGCCGGGAGGGGGGGCTGCCCCGCGCCCTTGCGGAGGACCTGCGGTCCAGGCCGGAGCTGGCATCGGTGGTGGCGCTGCGGACGACCACGGCGAAGGTCGGCGGCGGGGGGGCGCGGGACACGGAGACGGTCGGCACCTTCACTCCGGCCGGCGGGTTCACGCCGAAGGCCGTGACGGGGTCGTTCGCCTCCCTGGGACCGGGTGCGGTGGTCCTGGGCGACCAGGTCGCCGAACGGCTGGGGGTGAAGGTCGGCGGCACGGTCCCGGTGGAGACGGAGGAGCGGGGCGCGGTCCGGCTCAGGGTCGTGGCGACGTTCTCCATGGAGAGCAGCCTGCTGCCTTCGGTGACGGTCGCGGAGAAGGACTTCGAGGAGTTCTTCGGCCGGCTCGACGACACTCAGGTCGTCGCCAACGTCAGGGACGGCGTGGCGGAGGACCGGGCGCGCAGGGCGGTCGAGGCGGCGGCGCAGCCGTACCCGACGGCGATGGTGGCGAGTTCGACGGAGGTCCGGGGCGAGTTCGACGAGGCCCTCGACATGATGTTGATGATCATCACGGGTCTGCTGGGCCTGTCGATCCTCATCTCGCTGCTGGGCATCGCGAACACGTTGTCGCTCTCGGTGCACGAGCGGACCCGGGAGTCGGCGCTGCTGCGGGCGCTGGGGCTGACCCGGCCGCAGCTGCGCCGGATGCTCTCGGTGGAGGCGCTGGTGCTGGGTGTCATCGGTGCGCTGGTGGGTGTGGCGCTGGGCGTCGTGTTCGGCTGGGCGGCGACGCAGACGATGACGACGGGGGTCATCTTCCGGCTGCCGGTGGCGCAGGTGCTGGCGTTCGTGGCGCTGTCGGGCCTGGCCGGGGTGGTGGCCGCGGTGCTGCCCGCCCGCAGGGCGGCGCGCGCCTCGATCGTGGGGTCGCTGGCGAGCGGCTGAGCGGGGTGTTCCTCAGGTGGCCGGGGCGTCCGCGATCGGGGGCGGCGCCCCGGCCGCCGCGCTGCCGGGGGCGGCGCCTTCGGCGGCCGCCGTCACCGGGGGCGGCGCCCCGGCCACTGCTCGGCGACGGTCTCGGGGTTGAGGAGGGGGCGGATGGCGATCTCGCCGGTGGCCCTGTCGATCACGATGCAGCCGGAGCCGACGGTCTCGGGCAGGACGCCGGGGTCGTCGGGTTCGGGTTCCTTGGGCCAGGCGACGTAGCCTTCCTTGAAGGCGTAGATCCCGATCTCCAGGGCGTCGTCGAGGGGGCGGACACCGTTGACGTACTCCTCGGCGACGGCCCGTGCCTGTTCGAGGTTCACAGCCTGCGTCCTTCCCGGTCGATGACCACGCAGAAGACGCCGGTCACGGCGTCGTAGGGCGGTTCGACGGCCATGTGGCCGCGCTGGGCGTCGATCCAGATGACCTCGCCGCCGGAGTTGACGGCGTTCCAGGCGTGGCTGCCGCCGCTCGGCCAGCGGGTGATGATGAGGGCGGCCGCGCCGTGGCCGCCGGCCAGGAGCAGTTGCGCGATGGGGGTGTAGGCGCGGCGGCCCTGCCCGACGTGCTGGAGGCGGTGGCCGAGCCAGCGTTCGGCGCGGGCGGGGCCGCCGCTCTCGCCGGTGAGCAGCGGTTTGCCGATCCGGTCGTACTCGGGGTAGCGGGGGGCGGCCGCGGTGGGCATGCCGTACCAGGTGGCGAGGACGGCGAGCGCGCAGTCGAGGGAGTTGGCGGCCCGGAACGGGTCGTCGGCGGCGCCGGTCCCGTTGATCAGGCGGATCCACATGCCGCGGGGGTCGGGGAAGCGCCGCGGGGCGCCCCGGTCGTCGAGCGGCACGGCGCGTTCGATGTCGGCCTGGGCCTGCGGCTGCGGCGGGGTGAGCCCGCCGGCGGCGCCGTACGGCCGGTACCGGTCCAGTGGCGGCGGCCGCCAGGGCTCCCGCTCGGGTTCCCTGGGCGGGGCGATGACCGCGGGTGCCGGGGCATCCAGCTCGAAGTCGCGCCACCGTTTGCCGTCCGAGGTCACGACCGGGTTGTAGACCCCCGCGGGCGCAAGCCGTCGCGTCACACAAATCCCCCCTTGTCCCACCCGTTCCGCTGCCCGATGGTAGGCCGCTCACGTTTGCGGCGGAGTGGAGTTGACCAGATCAGGGAAAGGAGTCTTCCCTGCGGGGAGGCGGTCAGGCGACGGTGACCTCGACGGTGTGCAGGCCGGTGGCGCCGTCGGGGGCGATGGGGGTCCGGTCGGCGGTCTGGGTGTAGCCGGTGGCGTCGGTGGCCCGCACCTCGATGGTGTGCCTGCCGGGGGTGGCGTCCCAGTCGTCGAGGGCCCACTGCCGCCAGGTGTCGGCGGTCGGCGCCTCCGCGAGCCTGGCCTGGCGCCACGGCCCGCCGTCGATCCGCACCTCGACGGCGTCCACGCCCTTGTGCTGCGCCCAGGCCACGCCCGCGATCACCGTGCGGCCCGGCGGCAGGCCGGCGCCCGGTCCGGGGAGGTCGATGCGCGACTGCGTCTTGACGGGTCCCCTGGCGGCCCAGCCTCTGGGCGTCCAGTACGCCTCGTCCCGGTCGAAGCGGGTGAGTTTGATCTCGGTCACCCATTTGGTGGCCGAGACGTAGCCGTACAGACCGGGGACGACCTGCCGGGCGGGGAAGCCGTGGTCGACGGGGAGCGCCTCGCCGTTCATCGCGACGGCGAGCAGCGCGTCCCGGCCGTCCATGACGACGTCGGCCGGGGTGCCGCAGGTCCAGCCGTCGGAGGAGACGCTGAGGATCATGTCGGCGTCCTTGTGCACGCCCGTCTCGCGCAGGATGTCGGCCAGGCGGGCGCCGAGCCAGCGGGCGTTGCCGATGTACGGCCCGCCGACCTCGTTGGAGACGCAGCAGAGCGTGACGTCGGCCTCGACCAGGGGCCGTCTCACCAGGTCGTCGAAGGTCAGCTCGACCGGCCGGTCGACCATGCCGTGGATCTTCAGGGTCCAGTCGCGGGGGTCGACTCTGGGGACGATGAGGGCGGTGTCCACCCGGTAGAAGTCGGCGTTGGGGGTGAAGAAGGGCGACAGTCCCCTGATCTTCAGGTCGGTTCCGGCGGGGACCGGTCCGGCGGAGACGGAGGGGCGCGGGAGCGCGAGTCCGGCGCGGGCCGTGTCCACCTCGGTGCCGCCGGACAGCAGCCGGCCCGCCAGGCCGGTGGCCCCGGCCACGGCCGCCCCGCCGAGCAGCCCGGTCAGCAGCGCGCGCCGGTCGAGGGTGTGGAGGTCCTCGCCCGCCCGCATCACGGCGGGCACCGGTGTGCCGTACGGCTCCTCGGCTCGCGGTCCGGTGGCCGTGTCCGCGCGGGGCGCCTGCCCGGTGTCCGCACGGGGTGCCTGCGGTGCGCCGGATGCCGGGGAGGGGGCCGTCCCCGTCTCAGCGTCCGCCGTCTCAGCGTCCGCCGTCTCAGCGTCCGCCGTCTCAGCGTCCGTCCTCCCTCCGGACCAGGGGCGGGGGGCGTCGGGGCCGGAGGCGCGGGAGCGGCGGACGAACCTGGGGTGGATCAGCCGGGCGAGGGCCACCATGCCGGCGGCGGTGCCGGCGAGGGCCGGGACGGCGTCGGCCGGGCCCGCGCCGGGGCGGGTCAGCGCGGCGGCGAGGCCGATCGCCCCGAGGACGGCCAGGGCGGCCTGCCCGTGGCGGGTGTCGCGGGAGGCCAGGACGCCGGTCCCGGCGGCGAGGGCGGCGAGGACCGCCAGGACGCCCGCGATCAGGACGGTCTTGTCGGCCTCGCCGAAGGTGCGGATCGCCCAGTCCTTCAGCCAGGGCGGGGACAGGTCGACGGCGGTGTCGCCGACCGCGAGGACCGGGAACGCCGCGGGCTTCACGATCCCCGCGGCGAGCAGGGACATTCCTATCGCCACCGCGCCCGCGACCAGCCCGGTCAGTGCCGCGGCCCAGGCAGGCACGCGCCTGTTGCTCTCCATGCCTCCGACGCTACGCCCGCCGGGGCGCGGAGGTTCTTACGCGCCGGTTACGGCGGCCGGACGCACCGGCCGCCGTGACCGGCGGGCGACCGGGCGGGGCGGGGCGGGCGACCGGGCGGGCCCGCCGGACGGGGCGGCCCGCCGTCTCAGCCGAGCACGTCGGCCAGGATCGGGGCCAGGGCGCGGAAGGCGCGGCCCCGGTGGCTGATCGCGTCCTTCTCCGCGGAGGACATCTCGGCGGTCGTGTGGGTCTCCCCGTCGGGGACGAAGATCGGGTCGTAGCCGAACCCGCCGGTCCCGCGCGGGGCGTCGATGATCACGCCGTGCAGCGTGCCCTCGGCGACCCGCTCCTCCCCCGAGGGCAGGGCCAGCGCGGCCGCGCACGCGAAGTGCGCGCCGCGCCGCTCCTCGGGCACGTCCGACACCTGGGCGAGCAGCAGGTCCAGGTTGGCCCTGTCGTCGCCGTGCGTGCCGGACCAGCGGGCCGAGAGGATGCCCGGCATGCCGTTCAGCGCGTCCACGCACAGGCCGGAGTCGTCGGCGATCGCGGGCAGACCGGAGGCCCGGGCGACGGCGTGGGCTTTCAGCAGGGCGTTCCCGGCGAAGGTCGACTCGGTCTCGGCGACGTCGCCGATCTGCGGGAACTCCTCCAGCCCGACGATCTCGGCCGGCACCGCGGCGTCGGCCAGGATGCGGCGGAGCTCGGCGATCTTCCCGGCGTTCCTGGTCGCCAGGACGACCCGGCGGGCGCCCGCTCCCTCCGCCCGCCCGTTCACGCCAGGGCCTCCTTCTGCAGGCGGGTCAGCTCGGCGCAGCCGGCGACGCCGAGGTCCAGCAGCTGGTCGAGGGCGGCCCGGTTGAACGGCCTGCCCTCGGCGGTGCCCTGGACCTCGACGAACTCGCCGGAGCCGGTCATCACGACGTTCATGTCGGTCTCGGCGGCGACGTCCTCGGTGTAGCAGAGGTCGAGCAGCGGGACCGACTTGACGATCCCGACGGAGACGGCCGCGACCGAGTCGACCAGGGGGTCGCCCTTGCACATCTTGCGCTCGCGCATCCAGCGCACCGCGTCGACCAGCGCGACGTACGCGCCGGTGATCGCGGCGGTGCGGGTGCCTCCGTCGGCCTGGAGCACGTCGCAGTCGATCACGACCGAGTTCTCGCCGAGCAGCTTGTAGTCGACGCAGGCGCGCAGGGAGCGGCCGATCAGGCGGGAGATCTCGTGCGTCCGGCCGCCGATCCTCCCGCGGACCGACTCGCGGTCGTTGCGGGTGTTCGTGGCGCGGGGCAGCATGGCGTACTCGGAGGTCACCCAGCCCTGGCCGCTCCCCTTGCGCCAGCGCGGCACGCCCTCCTGCACGGAGGCGGCGCAGAGCACCTTGGTGCCGCCGAACTCGACGAGCACCGAGCCCTCGGCGTGGGCGAGCCAGCCGCGGGTGATCGTCACCGGGCGGAGTTGGTCGGGAGTACGTCCGTCTGCACGAGCCATGGGGATTACCCTAGGTCATACACGGCTCCGCTCCGCGCGAGCTCGGTGCGTCCGGCGAAACCGCCCCGGGAGGCGTCCTGGAGGATCCGGTCGGGGTCGTACCAGGGCACGAGATGGGTCAGCACCAGGGTGCCGGCTGCGGCCCTGGCGGCGTGCTCGGCCGCCTGGCGGCCGTTGAGGTGCAGGTTGGGCGGGAGGCCCGGCTCGTCGAGGTAGGAGGCCTCGCACAGCATCACGTCGGCCCCGGCCGCCAGCCTGACCAGTTCGGCGGACTCGCCGGTGTCGGCGGAGTAGGCCACCGAGCGGCCGCCGTAGGAGATCCGGAAGCCGTAGGTCTCGACCGGGTGGTTGACCCGCGCGGCGGTGACCGCGAACGGGCCGACCTCGAAGACGCCGGGTGTGAGCCGTACGAAGTCGAAGGCGGTCTCCAGCCCCGGCTCCTCGGGCATGCCGTAGGCGGCGGCCAGGCGGCGGGGGGCGTCGGCGGGCGCATGGACCGGGACCTTCGGATGCGGCCCGTGCGGGGAGTAGGTCCGCACCACATGGTAGGGGCACAGGTCGAGGCAGTGGTCGGCGTGCAGGTGGGACAGGCAGATGGCGTCCACGTCGTAGAGGCCGATGTGCCGCTGGAGGGCGCCCAGCGCGCCGTTGCCGAAGTCCAGCAGCAGCCGGAAGCCCTCGGCTTCCAGCAGATAGCATGATGAGGGGCTGTCCGGGCCGGGGAAACTCCCCGAGCACCCGATGATCGTCAGTTTCACGGCGGCCTCCTGTTCGTCGCGACGCCGGGCGTCGCGTCCGGGCGCGGGGTGACACGCCCGGGAATGTCCTGTTCTGCGCTGCGTCCCCGGCTCGCCCCCTCGCGGCCGGGACGTGGTTCACCCGGGGTGTCCGTTGCCCGCGGACCCTCCCACCGCCGCGAGCTCCACCTCCTGAGTCTCCGGGCCGGGGAAGCGCCGTCCCGGCTGGGCGAAGAGGCCGGTGTCGCCCGTGGCGCGGAACCGGTGGCGGAGTGTGCCGGTCGCGGCGCCGGCGCCGTTGCACGCGGTCACCGGCACCCCGACGCCGTGCCCGGCGAGGTGGCCCGTCGCCTCCGGCGCGCAGGGGCGGACCTGCGCGATCGGCTCAGGCCCGTACGGCCGGCGGACCGTGCCGGCCGGGTGGAGGGGCGACGCGGGGGGCGGCCGGTCGACGGCCGCCCCGGCCACCGTGAGGCCGCCCGCCCCGCTGTCGAAGATTCCGGTACTCGCTTGCGACACGGTTCCCAAGGTTAGGCGAGCCGGAAAGAGCGCTCACGGTAAGAATCCTCACAACGACTGTCGCGTCGCTCACGTATCACCCGGGCGGCCGGAGCGCAGACCGGCGGCCTGGGGAGGGCGCGTCAGCCGCGGCCGACGCGGGCGAGCTGGCGGGACTGGGCGACGAGCCTGCCGGCGGAGTCCCAGACCTCGACCTCCTCGTCGAACCAGCCGTCGCTGATCATCCGGCCGCTGCCGAGCAGGGTGAGCCAGCCGGGGGCGGGCAGCGCGCGCAGGTGCCAGGTGAGGTCCACGGTCGGCGCCCAGCCGCGGGCTCCGGCGGAGAAGACGACGGGAGGCAGCGCGTCCACGGCCAGGGCCAGGATGTAGGGGTCGGGGTCCTGCGGTTCGGCCATGCGGAAGTGGGCGCGGGCCTCGGGGCGGCCGGTGGGGCTGCCGTCGAGCCAGCCGATGGTGGGCGGGTCGAACGCCATGTCGATCTGGGCGTTGAACGTCATGTTCGACTCGGGCTTGGGGTCGGGGAGCTTGACGCACTCCTCGACGGGCGGCATGGCGGCCGACGGCCCGTCCGTCCAGTCGGGGGCCACGTCGTTCAGGGTGGCGGTGGTGACGAGGGTCTCGATGAACGCCTTGTCGTCCTGGACGAGGGTGGCCCGGGTCATCGTCGCGGTGCGGCCGGTCTTGATCTGCTCCAGCCGCACCCGGGCCGGGCCGGGCCGGGGGGCGCGCAGGAACTGCGCGCTGGTGGTCACCGGGTGCTCGTGCGGGGAGGCGTCCACGACGGCGCGCAGGAGCACGGCCATCAGGTAGCCGCCGTTGAGCGGGCCGCCGATCGAGTAGCCGGGGTCCAGGCACACGTCGTAGGTGGTCTCGTCCACCCGGATCGCCTGCGTCGCCTCGTCGAACTTCGTCATCTGCCGTCCACTGCCTCGTCTCGCCGCGGCCCGCGGGCGCCACGCCACCGGCCGCCGGGCCTTCCGGCCAGGCCCCGGCGTTCCGCACGGCACCGTCCCGAACCTTATTCTAGTGAGGCCACTTTACCCGTCCCGGGCGGTTCACGCTCCCCCGGCCTCGGAGCGGCCCGTCCCGCCCCGCCGCCGGGAAATCAGGCCGCGCCTCCATTAAAGATTTTCTAAGGACTTTTCCTACCGATGGCGACGTCCGCCCCGTGTCACTCGGTGTCGCCGCACCGCTCCCCTCGGCCAGAAGCCCTGCCCGGAACGGCCGGCCCCGCCGAACCCGCCGACCGGCACCCCCGGAGCTGGGGGATTCGCCGTTAGACGGAGCAATGAGGCAGTTAGTTCAATGCAAGTCGTTTGCTAGAGAGATGCACTAACTTCTACGTATCCGCGAAGTCCACATTGTGAGTGAGCATGTCTGCCAACAATCCCCCCGACCAGTTCCCCCCGCCGGGCGCGCAGCCCGACAGGACGATCGCATACCGTCGGAACGAGGGTGCGCAGCAGCACAACCAGCCGCACACCCAGGCCTACCCCCAGCCGGGCTACCCGCAGAGCCAGCCCGGATACCCCCAGCAGGGTGGCGGCCACCCACAGGGTCAGCCCGGATACCCCCAGCAGAGCGCGGGCGGGTACCAGCAGGCGCAGCAGCCGTACGGCCAGCAGAGCCAGCAGCCCGGCTACCAGCAGCAGAACTACGGGCAGCAGGCCTACCCGCAGCAGGGCCAGCCGTACGGGCAGCAGGCCTACGGGCAGCAGAACTACGGGCAGCAGGCCTACCCGCAGCAGGGCCAGCCGTACGGCCAGCAGACCTACCCGCAGCAGGGCTACCAGCAGGGCGCCGAGTTCCTGGGCTCCGGTCAGCCGCCCGCCCCGCCCGTGCGCAAGGGCCGCAAGGGCTGGCTGGTCGCGGTGATCGCGGCGCTGGTGGTGGCGCTCGTCGGCGGCGGCGGCGTCTACGCCGTCAGCCTGCTCAGCGGCGGCGGCGCCCAGCCCCATGACGTGCTGCCCGGCAACGCCATCGGCTACGTCCGGATCGACCTCGACCCGGCCGCCAACCAGAAGCTGGCGCTGTACGACATCGCCAAGAAGTTCACCGTCACCAAGGACTCCTTCACCGGCGACGACCCGCGCCAGTCCTTCTTCGACATGATCAAGAAGGACACCGAGAGCCTGAGCAAGGTGGACTTCGCCGCCGACATCGAGCCGTGGCTCGGCTCGCGCATCGGCGCGGCCGTGACCCCGCCCGCCAAGGACGGCGGGGAGCCCGGAGCCGTGATCGCCGTCCAGGTCACCGACCAGGAGGCGGCCAAGGCCGGGATCGCCAAGCTGATGGGCGAGGAGAAGTACGGCATCGCCTTCCGCGACGACTACGCGCTGCTCGCCCAGACGCAGGCCCAGGCCGACCAGGCCGCCACCGCCCAGACGCTGGCGGAGAACGCCAACTTCACCTCCGACCAGGGCGACCTGGGCGAGACCGGCGTGCTCTCCCTCTGGGTGGACGCCGGCAAGATCGCGGAGCTCGCTCCCGACATGGCCTCGCAGGACCCCGCCACCCTCGCCAAGATCAAGAACGTCCGGGTCGCCGCCGCGCTCCGCTTCGACGGCAACTACGTCGAGTTCGCCGGCATCGCCCGCGGCGGGCAGGACCTGGGCGTGGGCGAGCCCGAGCCCTCCCAGATCGGCCGGCTCCCGGCGACCACCGCCGCGGCGGTCTCGGTCTCCGGGCTCGGCGAGATGATCGGCAAGCAGTGGGCCGAGATCATGAAGACGGTCAACCAGACCGCCGGCGACCAGTCCTTCCAGCAGTTCGTCAACCAGGCCCAGCAGCAGTACGGCCTGGCCCTCCCCGCCGACCTGGTGACCCTGCTCGGCAGCAACCTCACCCTGGCCCTGGACTCGACCGGCCTCGACGGCAGCGCGCCCAAGTTCGGCGCGCGGATCGCCACCGACCCGGCCAAGGCCCAGGAGGTCGTCGGCAAGATCGAGAAGTTCCTCGCCGACTCCGGCACCGCCGTGCCGCAGATCGCCAAGGCGCCCGGTGACGGCGTCCTGGTCCTGGCCAGCGACCAGGCCTACGCCTCCGAGCTCGCCAAGGAGGGCAGCCTCGCCGACAGCGAGAGCTTCCAGCTCGCCATCCCGAACGCCGGCGAGGCGACCTTCGCCGCCTACGTCGACCTCGACAAGATCGAGAAGTTCTACCTGGAGAACCTGCAGGGCGACGAGAAGGCCAACGCCCAGGTCCTGCGCGCCGTCGGCATCAGCGGCTCGCAGAACGGCGGCGACGCCGACTTCTCCCTGAGGGTCCTGTTCAACTAAAGAGTCCGGACCGGCCATACGGGAAGGGCGGGCGTACCATCCGGTACGCCCGCCCTTCCTCATGTCCGCCCGCCGGCGGGATCGGCCATCTCCCGGGCCTTCGCGACGTCGGCCTCGAAGCCGGCGTCCAGCATTCCAGCGCTTCGGGCCAGGAAGGCCTTGACCATACGCCCCCGCGCGGTGGGCGCGGGGGCGATCACCGCGATCCGCCTGCCTCCACGGGTCACCATGATCGTCTCTCCCCGCTCGACCTCGTCCAGGACGGCCGCGAAGCTCCCGGACGCCTTGGCGGCAGTCATCACCTTCATAGAATCAATCGTCTGACAAACGTCTGGCCTGCGGACCTCAGAAGTCGATCTCGACTGCGAGGAGGTGCTCAGGCAGGACGGGTCCTGTGCGGTGACGCATCACAGCCGCGGCGACGACCATCTTGGTGAGCGAAGCGACTGGACCCGGCCATCGTCCTCGGGCGGCTCATGACCGGCCGGAGGCGGCCTCACCGGCGGGCGGCGGCGAGGACCACGTCCACCAGCCGCTCGGCCGCATCCGGCCGGCCATGCGTTCGGGCCCGCGCGGCGATGGCGGCACGCCGGGCCGAGTTCGTGAGCAGGGGTTCCACGGCTACCCGCAGGGCGGCCGTGGACACCTCGTCGAGCAGGGCGACCGCGGCGCCGTCCTCCTGGAGGTACCGCGCGTTGTGCGCCTGCTCGTCGCCTGCCGATGAGGCGAGAGGGATGAACACGGCCGCCTTGCCCAGCGCGGTCACCTCGGCGATCGTTCCGGCTCCGCTCCGGGAGACCAGCACGTCGGCCAGGTCGAGCACGTCGGGCAGTTCGGGGCCGATGAAACCCGTCAGGTGGTAGCGGGCCGCCAGGCCGGGCGGGAGTTCGGCGGTGCGCCGCCGCAACTCCTCGACGTTGGCCGTCCCGCACTGGTGGACGACGTTGGCGTGGGACAGCAGCCACGGGAGAACGCCGCCCACCACGTTGTTGATCTGCTGCGACCCTTGGGCGCCGCCGGTGACGTAGACGGTGGGCAAGGTTCGGTCGAAGCCGTGCAGGCCGAGGCCATTGATCGCCTTGTCCGCCTGACCGGACAGCACTTCGGGCCGTACGGGGTTACCCGTGACGACGGCGATCCCCCGCGACGACTCCGGCAGCAGCGACACGGTCGATTCGGACGACACGGCGAAGCGCGTCGCGGTGCGGGCCAGCAGCCGATTGGCCAGGCCCAGGCGGACGGTCTGCTCGTGCACCACGAGGGGGCGGCGGCACATGGCGGCCGCCAAGCCCACCGGGACGGCGACGTAGCCGCCCGTGGCCAGCACCACGTCGGGGCGGAACCGGGAGACGATCGAGCGGGCCTGCGCAACGCCGAGCGGGACGCGGCCCATGTCCTTGATGTTGGCGGGAGAGATCATCTTCAGCGGGTTGCGGGCGCGCCGTACCTTGCCGGTGGCGACCGCCGCGAACGCGATCCGCTCGCTCGCCGCGACGCGGGCCTCCAGGCCGTCTGCCGTTCCGACCCACACGACGTCCAGCGCCCTTCCGGTGGCCGCGAGCCTGGCCTGCAAGGTGCGCACCGTGGTGAGGGCGGGGTAGGTGTGGCCGCCCGTCCCGCCGCCGGTGACGATCAGGCGGAAGGGCCGCCCCGAGTCCGGCGCGAGACGGCTGACGGCACTGTTCACGAAAAAGCTCTCCATCTGGCTGCATCGAGGACTCGACCCGCACCCGAAGGTGGCGGAACATCGCGGACGATAGCAGTCGATCTCGCACTGCGCCGAGCGGTCGGGCCTCCCGCCGTCAGGATGGCCGGGCCACGTACGCTTGCTTGGCGTCGGCAGAGAACCCGCAGGCACGGTAGGTCGCCGAGCCGGGCCTCGCGGAACATGCGTGGAGCATAGCCAACGCGCCGAACCCTTCTCCTTGCCGGTACCGCCGCGCAGGCGGGCCGGGACGCGGAGACGACGCCTGCCAGGCTCGCTCTGTTCCCCTCGTTCGACCTCATCTGCTCAACGACACTGAGTGCCCAAGCCGGTCGATCCCCTCTGGCCGCGACCGGGGTCGGGTATGTCCGGGATGAGGTCATCATCTCGGGACACAACATCTCCGTTCATTGAGCGGTTATGACCCCTTCCCAGGTTCCTCGCGTCAGGTGGATTTCTCCGGTGGGCCGGATGAACGCTCTGGCGCCGTGGAGGGGAAGCGAGCCCTCCGTCACCCACAGGTGGCGGATGTCGTCGAGGATGTTCCACAGGCGGCGGGGGCCGCCCTGGTGGACGGTCGGCGGATCGTCGCCCTTCGCGGTGGCCCTGGCCCACGATCCATCGGCATGGACCATGCGCGCGGTGCGCTGTCCATCGTCGTCTTCCTCGTAGTGGTGTTCGATGCCGGGGGCGACCACTTCCAGCATGGAGGGGATCTCCCAGTTGTAGGAGACGCGCATCACGGGGTACCGGCCCCGGCCGACCTCCTCCCCTTCGGCCTCCCAGACCGCATCGAACAGATCCTCGTCCGGCGGGTAGTCCTCTCCTCTGCGAGTCTCCATGAACATGGCGCGGTCCCATTCCACCCGGCCCACCGCTCCACCGTCCGGCGTCTTGTCCGCCGTGATGATGAGGCAGGTGTGGGCGATGGTGGTGACCAGGCGGCCCTCCGGCCGTAACACGGCCAGCCAGCTCTCCGGGATCGGCCGCACCGACACCATCGACACGATCCGGTCGTAGTCACCGGGGATCGGGCCGGTCGCGTCGACGGTCAGCACCCGGGGGTGAAGGCCGATGCCGTCGAGCCGATCGGCGGCGGCTTCCACGAGGTAGGGATCGACATCGATGCTGGTGACATGCCGCTCCCCGATCCGGTTGGCCAGCAGAGCCGCGCTGTAGCCGGAGCCCGTGGCGACGTCGAGGACATCCGCGCCCTCATAGACCTCGGCATGCCGGAGCATCTGCACGACCAGGCCGGGGAGTGTGGACGACGACGTAGGGCGTCCAGCGGTCACAACCGCCGCCTCCGCGTGATCGGCGTGCAGCGGGCCGACCCTGGTCACCAAGGTCCGATCGCTGTAAGCCTCATCCGCCCATGTCTCAGCGTCCGAAGGGCCGTCGTGTACTTCCCACTCGCCGTACCCGGCCGGACTCCACCAGCGTGGCACGAAGGCATGCCGGGGTGTGATCGCGACCGGCTCCCGCCACCGTGACCCGCGCGGGGTCACAGTGGCGGCCAGTTCGGCGGCGTGAGGGCGCCAGTCCATGTGTCTCACTTCTTCGGGGGCTTGGATTTAGTGTCGGGGGCGCAGAACCTAGGGTTGCAGGCCGGGCTCTCCGACGGCGCGCAATCGTTGCCATCCCGTTCGGTCGGCCTGCACGACGGCTGCTGCGGGTTGCAGGGCTTCCCTGCGGTGGGGATGGCCGAGACGAGTTCACTCCAGGTGACGCCCTTCACGATCTCCGCCAGAGGCGTTCTCCGAACGTTCCCTGCGACCATCCAACGCGACAGGACACAGGGCCACACGTCCCCGTCCGGGCTGATCGCTGCCTTCCCGTCGCCGCACTGGCCGCAGAGCTGCGACACGTCGGGAACGGTGGCGGCCGCCCGGCCGACTCCGCGAACCCGATCTGTGCCGATGGCCGTCACGCCCATGGCGGCCAGTTCGGCGCGGGCCTGTTCAACACGTTGACCGGCGAGAACGTCGATGATGCCGACCCTCAGCGGAATACCCCGTTTAACGGCTTCAGCGATGTTGGCCTTCGTACGCCCGTAAGCGCCCCGGCGGCCGGTGACCGCACCGTGCTCGGTCACGCGGTCGGAGTAATAGCTGGTCGCCAACCTGACGTTCGGGTGGCTGAACAGCTCCCACCATCCGGTTCGGACCGTGACGAGGTTGCTGTAGACCTCAACGCCCATGCCCGCGTCGATAGCGTCGCCCAGGAGAGTCGCGAAGTCCGGATACAGCGTCGGTTCTCCGCCGATGAACTGGACATGGCTCACACCCAGTGTCTTCGCCTCGGTGATGAGCCGACGCCAGTCAGCGGCCGTCATGGTGCCATGGCCACCGCCTGGACCGCTGGAGGCGTAGCACTGCACGCAGGTCAATTGGCATTTGCCGGTCAGCTCGAATTCCAGGTGCCAACCGCTCAGGGACCGGGCCGCTGCCGTCTGTTCGAGCGTCATCATGGTGCCCTTCTCCGCTCTGTCATGAGATCGAGTCGATAGTTGTGAGGCCCCCGGCGGGCCGTTCTCCCTCACGGGGGCAGAGGGTGAGCGAACGGGCGCGGTCGCGGGCGACAACCGGGGGGTTGTTGTGGGAAGTCCCGTGCCGCAGCTCCCCCGCCGGGGGCGGTCTGTGAGTGGTCCGTTGTCAGCCCGTACGGGCGAGCGGGACGAATGCGGCCGAGGACGCCTCGGGGTCGGCGGGGAACTCGCACCACACCAGGCGCCCCACTCCCAGATCCCGGAAGCCCCACGCCCCTCCGGTGAGGTGGCTGACGATGAACAGTCCCCGGCCGCCCTCCGCCGATGCGGCAGAGACGCCGCCGATGGCGGGGTAGCTGTCGGTCATGCCCGCGTCGATGACCTCGAGGCGCAGGAGATCGTCGCAGACGGCCATTTTCATGATGACGCGGTCATCGCAGACGCTCTGCCCGCCGTGGCGGACCGCATTGGTCACCAGTTCTGATGCGACAAGGCGAGCGGTCTCGTAGGCGGGATGGTCTGCTCCGAGCCATTCCCGGACTTCCGCGCGGGCATGTGAAACGGACTTATCCACGCATTCTAGGTGGATCTCTTTAAGCGTGACTATTCAGGTTACTGTGTGAGCGCGGGCGTCCAGGGGTTGCCGAGCAGCGCGTCGTGAAGAGCCTGGGCAGCACGCAGGCCGTTCTTGCG
>NZ_JACHJJ010000020.1 GCF_014203605.1 Thiemannella venezuelensis
ATGCACTGGCTTTTAACACACTGTTGAGTTCTCAAGAAACGGACGCGTTCACCATCGGCCGACTCCGACCCGTGGTCGGTCCCGGCGTCCGGGGCGTTTCGTTCGCTTCGTTGTGTCTTTATTCTTTCAGACCGGCTTTTCCGTGTCAATTTGACCCGTTCGAGCTGATCTGTCGGGAATTCCGACCACCCCGCTTCCGGGGCAACCCCTCTAACTTACTCCCGCATCCGTTCCATGTCGAATCGAATGGCGCGGGCGATCGTCAGAGGGGATTTCCCGGGCTTCCGGCGTCACCGCCGTCGCGCTCGGGCCTGTGAAGGTTACGAACCTTCTCCGGGACCGTCAAATCGGCCCGCGCCCCGCGGCCAGACGTCTGCGCGCCCCACCGCCCCGGGCGTCCGGGCGTCCGGGCGTCCGGGTGAAAATCCTTTGCCCCGCGTGGGTGGCGGAGCGCACGCTTGACTGGTGTCGATTCTCGAGGCCGCCGCGCTGACGAAGAGGTTCGGGCCCGTGACCGCCGTCGACGGGATCAGCCTCGACGTCGGCCCAGGCGAGATCATCGGCCTGCTCGGCCCCAACGGCGCGGGCAAGTCCACCACCCTGCACATGCTGCTCGGGCTCATCACCCCCGATTCCGGGAGCATCCGTATGTTCGGCCTGGAACTGGGCGCCCACCGCATCGAGGTCCTCAGCCGGATCAACTTCGCCGCGAGCTACGTGGACCTGCCCGGGGTCCTGCACGTCCGCGAGGTCCTGGACGTCTTCGCCCGCCTGTACGGCGTGCGGAACCCCAAGGCCCGCGTGGCGGAACTCCTCGATCTCCTGGAGCTCGGCCCCCTGCGCAGGCGCCGGGTGATGGAACTCTCCTCGGGCCAGCGCACCCGCGTCCAGCTGGCCAAGGCCCTCGTCAACGAGCCGAGCCTGCTCATCCTCGACGAGCCGACGGCCAACCTCGACCCGGACGCGGGCGACCGGATCCGGAACCTCCTGGTCCGCCTCGCCCGGGAGAACGGCAGGGCGATGCTGATCACCTCGCACAACATGCAGGAGGTGGAGCGCATGTGCGACCGCATCCACTTCATGTCCGCCGGCCGCGTGGTCGCCAGCGGCAGCGCCGCCGAGCTCACCGGCGTCTACGGCGCCGACAGCCTGGAAGAGGTCTTCCTCAAGGTGGCCCGATCATGACGATGACACATCCCCCGCTCGGCGCGGCCGCCCGCCGTACACGGATCGCGGGCGTGGTCCTGCGGGACTTCGCCGCGCTGCGCCGCAGCCCGATCCGGATGTTCGAGATCGTGTTCTGGCCCACGATCGAGTTGCTCGTCTGGGGCTTCGTGACGCTCTTCCTGCAGTCGCAGCGGGTCCCGTTCGTGGCGGCCTTCCTGCTCGGCGCCGTACTGCTCTGGCAGGTGCTGCAGAAGGCCAGCAACGAGATCTCGATCGCGTTCCTGGAGGACATCTGGAGCAGGAATCTCCTCAACGTCCAGGTGAGCCCGCTCTCCACCGTCGAGTACGTGATCGGCCTGATCGTTTTCTCCTTCGGCAAGGTGCTCTTCGCCATCGCGGTCATGGCGGGGCTCGCTCTGGCCTTCTACGGGTTCGGCGTCACGAGCTTCGGCGTGGGCGTGGTCCCGTTCATGGCGCTGCTGCTGGTGATGGGCTGGTCCCTCGGCCTGGTGGGCATCTCGGCGGTGCTCCGCTTCGGCGAGAACGCCCAGGTGATCGCCTGGTCCCTCGTCTTCGTCGTGCAGCCGCTGGCCGGGATCTTCTACCCGGTCGAGGTGCTGCCCGCCCCGCTGCAGGCCGTCGCCTCGTTCCTGCCCGCCACCCACGTCTTCACCGGCATGCGGACCGTGCTGGGCGGCGGCGCCGTACCGTGGGACAGCCTGGCCTGGGCCGCGGCGCTGGACGCCGGCTACCTGGCCGCGACGCTGGGCCTGTTCGCGTGGGCGCTGCGCCACGCCCGCGCCCGGGGGCGGCTGTCCCGCTTCGGGGAGTGACCCCGCTCCCCCGGGGCAGCGCCCGGCGGGGGCCCGTCAGCGGGCCACGGTGGCGGACATCGCCGCCACGATCACGCTGACGAGCCCCTCCACGACCTCGGCGCGGTCGACCTCCGGGTGCTCCAGCCACCAGTCGCCGGTGGCCTGGACCATGCCGACGAAGGCGTGCCCGAGCACCTGCGCCCGGAGCGGGTCGACGCCGCCCGGAACGGCGGCGATCACCTCGCCGAGCTCCTCGCCCAGGCCGCGGACGATCGCGGTCATCTGCGAGTGCGTCTGGCTGTCCTCCGCCCCGGCCCGGTGGAACAGGAACCGGTAGAGGCTCAGGTTGGCCTCGATCATGTCGAGGTAGGCGGTGATCGTCGACCGGGCGCGGCCGCGCAGGTCGGTGTCGGACGCGTCGAACCGCTGCCGCAGCAGACCGATCACGGTGTGGACGTGCCGGCTGGCCAGGGCCTGGTAGAGGCCGCTCTTGTCGCCGAAGTGCCGGTAGAGGATGGGCTTCGTTATCCCGGCCTCCGCCGCGATCGACGCCATCGACGCCTCCGGGCCCTCCCGCCGGATCACCCTGTCCGCGGCGTCCAGGAGTGCCCGACGCCGGTCCGGATCCCGTCCGCTCACGTATGTCCCCTCTCGCGAGAGATACAGGATAGGTGCGACAGCCGATCACGGCCCGGTGGTGTGATCGCGGAGCGGTGAGCCGCCGTCCACCTGCGGCGCAGGACTGCCCGCCCGCTTCCGGGGTAGGGCGGAGCTCCGGGAGGGATGCCTGTCGCGGACAGGGAACCGGTCGTGCAGGGGGATTCCATTGGCATCGGCGAGGAGAATCCGCGCGGCGGCCGCCCGGGCGGCGCTGCGGTTGCTGGAGGCGCGCAACGCGAGGCGGGCGCGCCGGGCGCCCGCGTCCGGCGCCGGGACCGTGCGGATCCTGCTGCAGCACGCGTACGGCATGGGCGGAACCATCCGCACCGTGCTCAACCTCGCCGGCTACCTGGCGCGGGAGCGCGACGTGGAGGTCGTCAGCGTGGTCCGGACGGCGCGGGAGCCGTTCTTCCCGATCCCGCCCGGAGTGCGGGTGTCGTTCCTGGACGACAGGACGGCGCCGCGCGGGCCGGTCGCCCGGTTCCTGTCGCGCTTCCCCAGCGTCCTGGTCCCCGAGCAGGAGAAGGTCCACCACGCGCTCACGCTCTGGACGGACGTGTGCCTGGTCCGCCGCCTGCGCTCCACGCGCGGCGGCGTCGTGGTCTCCACCCGGCCCGCGCTGAACCTGGTCACCGCGCTGTTCGCACCTCCGGAAGTGATCACCATCGGCCAGGAGCACGTCACGTACGGCGTGCACGCCCCCGAGGTCCGCCGTCTGATCAGGAGGCGGTACGGCAGGTTCGACGCCTTCGTCACCCTCACCCGGGCCGATCTGGAGCGGTACTCCAAGGCGCTGAGGGCCGCCCCGCCGCGGCGGCTGCTCCGCATCCCCAACGCCGTGCCCCACCTGCCCGGCGGCGTCTCCGGCCTGGAGGAGAAGGTCGCGGTGGCGATCGGCAGGCTGGTGCACGCCAAGGGCTTCGACCGCCTGGTCACGGCCTGGAAGGACGTCGCGGCCGCGCACCCGGACTGGGTGCTGCGCATCTACGGCGCCGGGACGCGCGAGGCCGAGGCCAGGCTCCGCGCGCGGATCGAGGACGCGGGGCTGACCGGCAGGGTGGTCCTGATGGGCAGGTCCGCGGAGGTCGGCGCCGCGCTGGCCGGATCGTCGGTCTACGTCGTCAGCTCCCGGTACGAGGGATTCGGCATGGCGATCCTGGAGGCCATGAGCAAGGGCGTGCCGGTGGTGAGCTTCGACTGCCCGCACGGTCCCGGAGAGATCATCACCCACGGGCACGACGGCCTGCTCGTGCCCTCCAAGAGTCCCGCCGACCTGGCCCGGGCGGTCCGCCGGGTGATCGAGGACCGAGAGCTCCGCCACCGGCTCGGCGCGGGCGCCCTGCGCACGGCCGCCGGCTACGACCTCGACGCGGTCGGCGCCCGGTGGGACAGGCTGCTGGACGACCTCTCCGCCGCGCGCCGCGCGCCGGCGCGCTCCGCCGTACCGGACCGGGCCGCACCCCGGCCGCCGCTCGTGAAGAGCCGGGTCTTGCCAGGATGAAGGTGAAATTCCGGTAATCTTGCCGCTCTCTCCAGGAGGTGGCAGGTGACCGGAACAGGTGCCGGGGCGGGCGCCGTGGTGGTGCCGGGCTACGAGGTGTCCGGCATCCTCGGGCAGGGCGGTTTCGGGATCGTCTACCGGGCCCGCCAGCTCGCGGTGGACCGGGAGGTGGCGCTCAAGGTCGACAACCGGGTGCTCGTGTCCGAACGCGACCGGCGCCGCTTCATGCGCGAGGTCACCTCGGCCGGAGCGCTCTCCGGGCACCCGCACGTCGCCCACGTCTACGACGCCGGAGTGCTGCCCGACGGCCGGCCGTACATGGTGCTGGAGCTCTGCCCGGGCGGGTCCCTGCTGGACCGCATGCGCGCCGAGGGCCGCCTGGATCCGGCGGAGGTCGCCGACATCGGCATCCGGATCGCCGACGCGCTCTCGGCCGCCCACGCCGCCGGGGTCCTGCACCGCGACATCAAGCCCGCCAACATCCTCGTCAACCGCTACGGCAACGTGGTGCTGTCGGACTTCGGCCTGGCCACCATGCCGTCGGCGGGGGGCGAGGTCTCGGTCACCCGCGAGTCGCTCACCCCCGCCTACGCGCCGCCGGAGGCGTTCGAGCTGGCCGAGCCCAACGCCGCCGGAGACGTCTACTCCCTGGCCGCCACGCTGTACGCGCTGCTGTCGGGCCGCCCGCCCCGCTTCCCGGAGAGCGGCGTGGCCAACATCGCGGTCATCATGGCCCTGCACCGCCAGCCGATCCCGGAGATCCCGGGCGTGCCGCCGGAGCTGACCGAGGTGCTCCGCCAGGCCATGGCCACCGACCCGGCCCGGCGCACGTCCTCGGTGGCGGCGCTGCGCGACGCCCTCACCGACCTGCGCCTGGCGCGGACCGCCCCCGCGCCCCGGCCGGTCCCCCCGCCGCCCGCGGCGTCCGGCCCCCGGGCGCCGCACGCCGCGGCCGTCCCCGCCGGGCCTCCGGGGCCCGCCTTCGTCTCCGGCCCGGTTCCGCAGCAGCACCCCACCGGGCCCTCGCCGTTCGGCATGCCGCCCGCGGCCGGAAAGGAACCGGTGCGCGCCCACCTGACCTCGCCGGGCCTGCAGGGCATGTCGAGCACCCGCTCGCCCGCCGCCGTCGCCCCGTCCGGCGGGTCGAACGGCAAGGTGTTCGTCGCGCTGGCCGTGGCGTTCGTGATCCTGCTGCTGGTCGGCGCCGGGGTGATGTACCTGGAGAGCCTCAACGGCGTGGGAACCGGCAACGCGTCCGCCCCCGGCCTGCAGGTGGAGCCCGGCGACGATCCCCGCGAGCGGATCGCCGACGCCGCGGGGGCCGGCACGACCACCGCGTCCTGCCCCGCCGCCGGGGTCTCCGGGGCGGGGGCCGCGTGCGTGGAGAAGGCCGAGTGCTGGAACGGACTGGTGAGCGAGTCGGGTGACGTGAGGACCACGCCGCTCGGCTGCGAGAAGTCCCACGTCTGGGAGACCTACGCGATCGCGCCGCTCCCGGAGAACGCCCTCACCTACGACCAGCAGGCGCTGGAGAAGAACCCCGCCGTCAAGCAGGTGTGCTCGGCACGGGTCCTGCTCGCCTCCCGGTACGGCGACGCCCGCGCGGTCGCGGCGGACAAGTGGCGCTCGGCGGTGCTGCCGCCGTCGAAGGCGCAGTTCGACAAGGGCGTCCGCACCTACCGCTGCATCGGCGGGGTCCTCGGCTCCGAGGAGTCGGGCACCGTTTTCCGCCCTTACTAGCCCGTAGCGGACCGCCTCCTGGCATCGTGGATGTGAAGGGAGTGGTCCATGATGACCCAGGCGCGAATCGGGGTGACCGGCCTCGCCGTGATGGGGGCCAACCTCGCCAGGAACCTGGCCCGGCACGGGCACGTGGTGGCCGTGCACAACAGGTCGCGGCACCGGACGAAGACCCTGGTCGAGGAGCACGGGCACGAGGGCGCGTTCGTGCCCTGCGAGACGCCCGAGGAGCTCGTCGCCGCGCTGGAGCGCCCCCGGCGCCTCCTGGTCATGGTGAAGGCGGGCGCGCCGACCGACGCGGTGATCGAGGAGTTCGCCCCGCTGCTGGAGCCCGGCGACATGCTCGTCGACGGCGGCAACGCGCACTTCGCCGACACCCGCCGCCGGGAGGCGGCCCTGCGCGAGCGCGGGATCCACTTCGTGGGGGCAGGGGTCTCCGGCGGCGAGGAGGGGGCGCTGCTCGGGCCGAGCATCATGCCCGGCGGATCCGCCGAGGCCTACGCGGCGCTCGGGCCGCTGCTGGAGGACATCGCCGCGAAGGTCGACGGGGTGCCCTGCTGCACGCACATCGGCCCCGACGGCGCCGGGCACTTCGTGAAGATGGTGCACAACGGCATCGAGTACGCCGACATGCAGCTCATCGCCGAGGCCTACGACCTGCTCCGCCAGGGCCTCGGCCTGTCCCCCGCCGAGCTCGCCGAGGTCTTCGCCGAGTGGGACCGGGGCGAGCTGTCGTCCTACCTGATCGAGATCACCGCCGAGGTGCTCCGCCAGACCGACGCGGCGACCGGCAGGCCGTTCGTGGACGTCGTGGCCGACCGG
Organism: Thiemannella venezuelensis; assembly: GCF_014203605.1. Classification (GTDB taxonomy): domain Bacteria; phylum Actinomycetota; class Actinomycetes; order Streptosporangiales; family Streptosporangiaceae; genus Planomonospora_A; species Planomonospora_A venezuelensis. The sequence continues at coordinate 6,706 of NZ_JACHJJ010000020.1, forward strand.
GCCGAGCAGAAGGGCACCGGCCGCTGGACCGTCCAGATCGCGCTCGACCTGGGGGTGCCGGTGAGCGGCATCGCCGAGGCGGTCTTCGCCCGCGCGGTCTCCGGCCACGCCGAACTGCGCAGCGCCGCCCGCGACCTGCCCGGCCCCGCCGCCCCCGCGGCGGGCGCGGCAGGCGAGGGCTTCGCGGAGGACGTACGGCAGGCGCTGCACGCATCGAAGATCGTCGCCTACGCGCAGGGCTTCGACCAGATCCGCGCCGGGAGCGACGAGTACGGCTGGGACGTCGACCCGGGCGCGCTGGCCGCGATCTGGCGGGGCGGCTGCATCATCCGGGCCGCCTTCCTCGACCGCATCCGCGAGGCCTACGCCGCGGACCCGGCGCCCGTCTCGCTGCTGCTCGCGCCGTACTTCACCGACGCCCTGGCGCGCGCGCAGGGCCCGTGGCGGCGGGTGGTCGCCCGCGCCGCGGAGCTGGGCGTCCCCGCGCCGGGGTTCTCCACCGCGCTGGCCTACTACGACGCGCTGCGCGCCGAGCGGCTCCCGGCCGCGCTCATCCAGGGGCAGCGCGACTTCTTCGGCGCGCACACCTACCGGCGCGTCGACCGCGAGGGCGCCTTCCACACGCTCTGGTCCGGAGACCGCACCGAGACCGAGGCCTGACCCCGTCCGGCGCGGCGCCCCGTCACCGCACGGGGCGCACCGTTCTCCCCGCCTCCTGCGCCCGGCACACCGCACCGGCCCCGCGGGCCCGCCGTTCGGCAGGATGGTGGGATGCGCGTACGCCCCATATCCCCGTCGTCGCTGGCCGAGGAACTCGCCGACCGGATCGCCGGCACGCCCCGCGGCTCCTGGACACGGGTCGCCTTCGACGGGGCGCCCGCCGCCCGGCCGGAGGAGCTCGCCGACACGCTCGCCGAGCCGCTCCGGCTGCGCGGCCGCGCGGTCCTGCGCGTGTCCGCCTGGGACTTCCTGCGCCCGGCCTCGCTCCGGTTCGAGTACGGCAGGACCGACCCGGACGCCTTCTACGACGACTGGCTGGACACCGGCGGCCTGACCCGGGAGGTCCTGGCTCCGCTGGATCCGGGCGGTTCGGGCAAGGTCCTGCCCTCGCTCTGGGACACCGCCACCGACCGGGCCACCCGCGCGCCGTACGTCACCATGCCGCCGGGCGGGGTACTGCTGCTGGACGGGGCGCTGCTGCTCGGCCGGTGGCTCCCGTTCGACCTGACCGTGCACCTGCGGCTCTCCCCCGGCGCGCTGGCCCGCCGTACCGCGCCGGAGAGGCGGTGGACGCTGCCCGCCTACGAGCGCTACGAGCGGGAGGCCGACCCGGAGGGGACCGCCGATGTCGTCGTCCGGGCCGACGATCCGAGGCACCCGGCGGTCGTGCTCCGGTAGGGGCGCCACCGGCCGCGACCTGCGATTGCGATCCGGTAGGGTCGTGACCCGTGTTGCGCTGCGCCGTACTCGACGACTACCAGAACGTCGCCCTCACCATGGCCGACTGGTCACGGGTGGGGATGAGAAGCTTCCGTGAGCACTTCGACGACCGGGACGCCCTGGTGCAGGCGATCGGCGACTGCGAGATCGTGGTCATCATGCGCGAGCGCACCCCGTTCCCCCGGGCGCTCTTCGAGCGCCTGCCGAACCTGCGGCTGCTCGTCACCTCCGGCGCGCGCAACGCCTCCATCGACCTGGCCGCCGCCGCCGACCACGGCGTCACCGTCTGCGGCACCGGCAGCTCCTCCGCCCCGCCCGCCGAGCTGACCTGGGCGCTCATCCTCGGCCTGGCCCGCCACCTGGTGCCGGAGAACACCGCGCTGCGCACCGGCGGCCCCTGGCAGAGCACCGTCGGGACCGGCCTGCACGGCAGTGTGCTGGGCCTGCTCGGCCTGGGCAAGATCGGCACGCAGATGGCCCGGGTCGGGCAGGCCTTCGGCATGGACGTCCTCGCCTGGAGCCGGAACCTCACCGCCGAGCGGGCGGAGGCGGCCGGTGCACGGCGGGCGGGGTCGCTGGAGGAGCTGTGCGCGGCGAGCGACTTCCTCTCGGTCCACGTCGTGCTGGGCGAGCGCACCCGGGGCCTGATCGGGGCGGCCGAGCTGGCGCTGATGAAACCCTCCGCCTACCTGGTCAACACCTCCCGGGCCGCGATCGTCGACCAGGCCGCGCTGGTCGACGCCCTCCGGGAACGGCGGATCGCCGGAGCCGGGCTCGACGTCTTCGAGACCGAGCCGCTGCCCGCGGGACATCCGCTGCGGACCCTGCCGAACGTGCTGGCCACCCCGCACCTCGGCTATGTCACGACGGGGAACTACCACACGTACTTCCGCGAGGCCGTCGAGGACATCGAGGCCTTCCTGGACGGTTCCCCGATCCGCGTCCTCGGCACGTTCCGAACGGACTCCCGGACGAGGTCCTGAGGCGGGTCCCGAAGACGGGTCCCGAACGAGGAGGCGCTACCCGATGGTCGCGGTCAATCCCTCGCCTCCGCGGCCCTCCTTGATGAGCGTTTCGATCCTCACCGCCACCTCCGGCAGTCCGCCGTCGCCGAGACGCCGACCGGCCCGGAGCCCGATGAGGTGGCGGACGACCGTGAGGTGCTCGGTGAGGTCGGCGGGGCCCGCCGGGTAGGCGGCCCGCACCAGCCCGGAGACCGTGGCGGGAACCCCGGTGACCACATGACCGAGCTGAACGGCCGCCGCACGGGAGAACTCGGCGACGTCGACGCCGGTCTCCCGCACGGTGTCCAGGGCGCGCAGCAGGCCGAGCTGGGCGTCGTACCAGAGCCCGAAGAGGGCGAGATCCCAGACCGCGGCCGCCTCCGGCGCCTCCCCGACGAAGCGCGGCTCGCCCAGCAGGCCGAGCGTCACGGCGTGCTCCTCGAACGCGGGACGGGAGCCGCTGTACAGGATGCTCGCCGCGCCGGTGCCGATCACCTCCGGTGAGGCCTGGATGCCCGCGTCGAGGTAGCGCGCCCCCAGGGCGGCGACGCGCCGAGCGGACCGCCGGGCCTCGTCGGCGGTTCCGGTGTACATCCCGACGATCGTCCGACCGGACAGGTCCGCGTCCAGGCCGGCGAGGCACTGCCGCACCGCCGCGTAGTCCGTGAGGGTGAGGAGGATCAGGGCGCAGGACGACGCCGCCTCCCGGACCGATCCCGCCGGCAGCGCGCCGACCTCCACCAGCCCGGCGGAACGGCTCGCCGTACGGTTCCACACCACCACGTCGTGTCCCCCGGCGAGCAACCGGCGGGCCACCGCACCGCCGATGGCCCCCGTCCCGATCACCGCAACCCGCCGCCCCGCACTTCTGGTCTCCGTCATGGCGGCAATCTTCAGATATCAACCGGACTTGAGGTCAAGACGGCGACAGGCCGCGACGCTCTGCCGGACGTGCTGCAGCGCCGGTTCGGCCGCGCCGGGAGCGGCGTCGGACAGGAAGGTGAGCCGGCGGGAGACCGGCGTGTCGGCGCTCAGTCCCTTCGCGTTCGAGCGCCGCACGACCTCGCCGAGAAGGTGCGCGGATCATTGATCGTGATCAGTCGATGGACGGATGAGGGGGCGACGGGCTCCACGCTCGCAGTACGAGGTCGTCACCGGCGGAGACGACGACCGGGTGGCCGTCCGCCCTGGCCACCGCCACCGACCGGACCACGTCGGGGTGGGCGAACGACGGGTCGATCTGCTCGCCGGTGGCCAGATCCCATACCCGCACCGTCCGGTCGTGGCCGGCCGAGACGACGACCGGACGGTCGTCCAACCGGGTCACGGCCGCCGACCAAGCCGTATCGGTGTGGCCTTCGAACGGTTCGCGGAGCGCCCTGCCGGCGGTCAGGTCCCACACCCGTATCGTCCCGTCGCTCCCTCCGGTGACGGCGACCGGACGGCCCTCCACCTGCGTGGTCTGCACCGATGTGATCGCGAGGTCGTGACCGGTGATGGGCGTGCCGATCTGCCTGCCCGTGGCCAGATCCCGCATGCGCATGACACCGTCGTCACCGCCGAGGAGGACGACGTGGCGTCCTTTCACCTGGGTCACGGCCATCGACCACACTCCGGAGGTGTGCCCCTTGAACGGCGTGCCGATCTGCTCGCCGGTGGCGAGATCCCACATGCGTACCGTCGTGCCCACGTCGATGGAGACGATTACCTGGCGGCCGTCCAGCCGTGTCACCGCCACCGCCCCGACGCCGTCGGTGTGACCGGTGATGGGCGCGCCGATCTGCTTGCCCGTGGCCAGGTCCCACACCCGTATCGTCCCTTCGCCCCCTCCGGTGACGGCGACCGGATCGCCGTTCAGCTCCGCCACCGTCAGCGCCTCGACCCGGTAGGTGTGATCGGTCTGCTGCGCATAGAGCTGCGTGCCGAAGGGGGCGGTCACCGGAAAACGGGCCGTCGGGGTCACCTTGGCCGGGGCGGCGGAGGACGTTTCGAAGCCGCCCCCCTGCCAGTACAGGAGGGTGGCGGCGCACAGGGCGAGGACGACAGCGGCCTGCTTGGCGGCAGGTGGCATACGACGGCGTCCGGCCGGAGAGTAGGACGGGCCACCGATGGTCCATACGTCAGGGTCGGGCATTCGATCACTCTGCTCCAGTGATCTTGTTGTCGGCTTGGAAGCGGCTTGCATCCATCTCCGCGGTCTCCGTGACCCGTTCGCTGGACATGCTTCGGTGTCAGCGCGACCGCGGCGGGAGCGATATCAAGCAGGAGGGTGAGCCGGCGGGAGACCGGCGTGTCCTCATGCGGGCCTCTCTCCCCCGCCTTCCTGCCCGGGCTCGCGGCTCCCCGTACCGGCCTGCGCCTTCTTCCGGTTCTTCCGGGTGAGCCGGCGCAGCGAGCCGGCGTGCGCCCGTTCCTCCGGGTGCTTCCGTACCCGCCGGAGGCTCGCGACGACGGTGACGAGCAGCACGGTGAGGATCACCCCCAGCGACACGGGCGTGGGGATCTCCGGGATCGAGGAGGACACGTCCTCGTGCAGGAAGACCAGGACGAGTTTCACCCCGATGAAACCGAGGATCGCGGAGAGCCCGACCGACAGGTAGACCAGCCGCTCCAGCAGTCCTTCGATGAGGAAGTACAGGGCCCGCAGGCCGAGCACGATCCCCACGACGACGGCCCAGGCGCCCAACGAGTCAACGATCACTGCCCCACCCTGGGTTCACGACATATACACGATCATGTCCGTGTACCCCGTGGCCGCTCCCTTGCCCGGCGTGGCGGCCCGACTGGGACCTCCACGTGTTCGAAACGTCGATCACGCGCCCCCGACGGTGGCTCCGGACGCCTACGCCAAGGCAACCGCTGAGCAGCCCACCTCCGGGTACGGCAAGCAGCACCATCAGCCTCAGCCTTGCAGAGAAGTGAAGTCAACCATGACTCCGCCGTCGTGAACGTATGACTCGCTCCCATCAGACCGGCGACTCGTGCAGCGTCTTCAGACGTCGGCGCCGCCGCACCCGCGGCCCGGTTCTCCTCCTCGTTGGGTACGGGAGTGAGCTCCATCTGCCCGACGGTAACGCCCATACAACGGTTCACCACCCCCACTGACGTGGGGACCGGACAACTCAGGCCCCCAGCGAGTCGATGATCACCGGTTCACCCCCACGGGCGTGGGGATCGGCCGATCATGCGGATCGACGGCATGTAGCTGAACGGTTTACCCCCACGGGCGTGGGGATCGGGACTGAGGCGCCTGCTGGCGGGGACGGTGGGACGGTTCACCCCCACGGGCGTGGGGATCGGTCGGGCGAGGTCGCTGTCTCCGGTGCGGCCAGCGGTTCACCCCCACGGGCGTGGGGATCGGTGCTCGGCGTCAGCGACGAACCGGTAGCCGCGCGGTTCACCCCCACGGGCGTGGGGATCGGCTGACCAACCGCGAGTGCGCAAGAGGCCAGGGCGGTTCACCCCCACGGGCGTGGAGATCGGGTGCCCTTGGTGATGGCAAGCGGCTCGTAGGAGGGTTCACCCCCACGGGCGTGGGGATCGGGACTGATCGCTCGGCGGCATCGCGATGCCTCTCGGTTCACCCCCACGGGCGTGGGGATCGGTGCGTGGAGTGCGGGCAGAGGCCGATGTACGCCAGTTCACCCCCACGGGCGTGGGGATCGGGCGCCCGCCTATAAGAAGATCAACGGCACGAACGGTTCACCCCCACGGGCGTGGGGATCGGTCGAACTCGGTAAGGTCGACGTCGTCTGTGATCGGTTCACCCCCACGGGCGTGGGGATCGGGGCGATCGGCTGGGCCCACGCCCATGCGAACGCGGTTCACCCCCACGGGCGTGGGGATCGGGTGTCGATCACGTCGATCGCGACGTCGAACGCCGGTTCACCCCCACGGGCGTGGGGATCGGCATCTCTTCCTGCGGGGACGTCACGTTTCCTCCGGTTCACCCCCACGGGCGTGGGGATCGGCCTTGCCCGCCGCTGTCCACGGGTCGGCCCGTCGGTTCACCCCCACGGGCGTGGGGATCGGGACACGAAGGTCAGGCTGGTGACGACGTCGCCCGGTTCACCCCCACGGGCGTGGGGATCGGCGGGCGAGGTGGGTGTAGGTGGAGGCGTTGGCCGGTTCACCCCCACGGGCGTGGGGATCGGCCATCCCCCCTTACCGAGCCGTACGGCCAGAGCGGTTCACCCCCACGGGCGTGGGGATCGGGCCCCGAGAACCGGTCGAGCTGCCCGCCGGTCGGTTCACCCCCACGGGCGTGGGGATCGGTGCTGGGCGGCGATGACGTGGTCACCGAGCCGCGGTTCACCCCCACGGGCGTGGGAATCGGTCGACTCCACAACGGAGGCCAGCGGGCGCACGCGGTTCACCCCCACGGGCGTGGGGATCGGCTGGGCGACGGCATGCAGGAGGTCTCCGAGGTCGGTTCACCCCCACGGGCGTGGGGATCGGTCCTCGTTCGTCCCGTCCAGCGCAGAGCGGACCGGTTCACCCCCACGGGCGTGGGGATCGGGGCCGCGGCTACGACGCCTGGCCACCCGACGGCGGTTCACCCCCACGGGCGTGGGGATCGGGCCCGCGGTCTCGACCTCACCACCCAGGCCCGCGGTTCACCCCCACGGGCGTGGGGATCGGAGGGGCAGCGCCTGGATGGGGAGTCCTCGTAGCGGTTCACCCCCACGGGCGTGGGGATCGGCAGCCCTCCGAGGACGTCGCCGACCTCGCATCGGGTTCACCCCCACGGGCGTGGGGATCGGCTGTGCGTGCCAGACGGTGTAAGCCCGATCGCCGGTTCACCCCCACGGGCGTGGGGATCGGAAGGTGGAGAAGGTCACCGGGCTGGTCAAGAACGGTTCACCCCCACGGGCGTGGGGATCGGCCACGCTCGGGACCTGCGACATGGGGAAACTCCGGTTCACCCCCACGGGCGTGGGGATCGGCCGGCGTAGGCGGCGTGCTCGGCCGGCCAGCCCGGTTCACCCCCACGGGCGTGGGGATCGGGCGGCCACCGCGTACACGACGCCATCCTCGGCCGGTTCACCCCCACGGGCGTGGGGATCGGGATGTAGGCCACCAGCTCATCGATGTGGTGGTCGGTTCACCCCCACGGGCGTGGGGATCGGAGGCGAGCGAGCAGGGTTGTCAGAACGTCCTGCGGTTCACCCCCACGGGCGTGGGGATCGGCCGTGCTCGCCGTACGGCGGGCGGGTGTGCCGCGGTTCACCCCCACGGGCGTGGGGATCGGCCTCGAGGTGCGATGGGGCAGGAAAACTCACCCGGTTCACCCCCACGGGCGTGGGGATCGGGCCCCCGTCATGCTGCCCATCCCCGGCAAGGGCGGTTCACCCCCACGGGCGTGGGGATCGGACGGTCATCGGCCGGGACCTGGCCCAGCTCGACGGTTCACCCCCACGGGCGTGGGGATCGGCTGGCCGTCGTCGTTGCGGCCAGCCCATACGGCGGTTCACCCCCACGGGCGTGGGGATCGGGAGACCTGGCCGTCGTCCCAGGCGACAGTGACCGGTTCACCCCCACGGGCGTGGGGATCGGCGAGCAGTTGCACGCGTCGGCGCGGGCAAGCCCGGTTCACCCCCACGGGCGTGGGGATCGGACTCTCGTAGGCGCCGAGATCCAGGCCGCTGACGGTTCACCCCCACGGGCGTGGGGATCGGTCCTGAGCGTCGAAGCGCTCACGGACGAGGTGCGGTTCACCCCCACGGGCGTGGGGATCGGAGACGCCGGTCTACCGCCAGATCGCCGACGCCCGGTTCACCCCCACGGGCGTGGGGATCGGTCGGGTTCGTGGCGGGCGACGGTGGTCGAGCAGGGTTCACCCCCACGGGCGTGGGGATCGGCACCCGATGTCCAGGATCTGGCGGATCCCGGCGGTTCACCCCCACGGGCGTGGGGATCGGGACCCCGCGACCTCCGCGCTGCTCATGGTCGCCGGTTCACCCCCACGGGCGTGGGGATCGGTGCTCCCCCTCGGCGGAAGGTCCGGCGGCCTCCGGTTCACCCCCACGGGCGTGGGGATCGGCAGCGGCGTGGAGAACACCGGGTACCCCTTGCCGGTTCACCCCCACGGGCGTGGGGATCGGCCTTGCCCTTATCTATTCCGGCAACAAGGTTCCGGTTCACCCCCACGGGCGTGGGGATCGGGGAAATCTGCTGGTCAGCGCCGGTAAGGATCTACGGTTCACCCCCACGGGCGTGGGGATCGGCGTCACTCACACGATCTCCGCCTCCGGCCATGCGGTTCACCCCCACGGGCGTGGGGATCGGCGCGTCCAGGTGCCAACGCCTCGCTCGAAGCTCGGTTCACCCCCACGGGCGTGGGGATCGGACTTACCGACCTGGAAAAATTTCCCTGAACTGCGAAGACATACGTGTCGGAGTTTGTCGGTGATCGGAAATCATCAACCTTCCGCCGATCAAGAGACGCCGGAATCCTCTGGGAGGAAACGAACCAGCTGGAGTCCATCAAAGTCCGCTACACGACGACGGCGCTCGCCCGCCGTATGGATGACGAACTTCTGCTCGTTGTCCGCTGGATGCATGCAAACGGCCGCACCCTCGCCAACACAGGCGCTGACGGCTGACCACAGTTCATCGCGGACTCGGGCGGAGACCGTCCCCACATAGAGCCCCGGGGCGGGTTCGATCAGCCATCGGCTCAAGGCTCCTCGGACGTGGTCAGGGACGGCGGTTGTGGAGATCACGACCATGGATGCCATTGCGGCCTGCTTTCACCAAGGGTTGTCAACGGCACCGGCCGCTTCGTCACCGTAGTTGACGCCGGCCGGAAGTGATCCGAGATCCGGGTCCCAGAGATGGATAACGTCCGCGACCCGCTCTGCGGACTCACGCGGTGACTCGGGGTCGATCAGCCCTTGGATGTCCGTGACGATCGCAGGCATCAGCTTCAGCAGTCGGAATTCCTCCCTCAGACGAACCCGCGCCTCGCGTTCGGGCTGAAACGATCCCGCCAGTGAGAAAGCCAGCGGGATCGTCACCTTCGCCTTGTAGAGATCGGCGACGTCGTAGACGAACGACATCTGCGTCCCCGAGTGGATGAATCCGAGCGCCGGAGAGCAGCCGAGTGCGAGCACAGCCGCGTGGACCACGCCGTAAAGAGCCGCGTTGGCGGCGGACAGTGCCAGATTGACGGGGTCCTGGTCGTCCCAGGCTGCGGGGTCGTAGTTTCGCCGGAACCGTTCGATGCCATATTTCATGGCCAGCGTTCGGTAGAGCGCCTTGACGCGCTGTCCTTCCAGACCGCGCAACTGCGCCAACGTGACACCAGTCGGAGCAGCAGCAGTACCGAACCGGTGTTCGTACATCCGTACGGCCACCCTCAGTCGCTCCTCCTCCGAAGCCCAGGCTCGCGCCTGGCGCTCCAGCCATCCCGAGGTGAGCTGGGCCGGCGTCACACCTGCGTACGAGCGGACACCGCCCGCGCCGACGCAGACAAGCGACGTCCCGTGCCGAGCGAACGTGGCCATCGCCGGTTGGGTGATTGAAGTTCCGGGACCGAGAAGGACACACGCGAGGGAGGCTGTGGGCAGGTAGACCCGCTCGTCTCCCCTTGATGAATCGACCCGGGCGCAGATCCCTGTGTCGTCTTGAACGATCTTGACGCTCTCCATGTAGAGAAACGACAGGGAGTCGGCGATTCTGGGCAGCATCGCGAGGGTGGGCGCGCCGAGCTTACGTCGGCCGTCAGAGCCCGGCTTCCCGCCCGGAGCACGCTTCACCCGTTCACCGGCGCAAGGCTGAGAAGTCCACATCCGTAGGCCTTACCACGCCCGACACCGGTGACGACGGCCCGCCGCAGCGCCTCGACGTCCTGTACCACGGCCATCCCGGCGAAGCGGGTGACGGCATGGCGAACCGCGTCCTTGCCTCGGCCCCGGATATCAGGCATCGAGGTGGAGACCGAGGTACGCAAGACGAGACCGTTGGCCGCCGCCCGAGTGTGCCACCACTCCTCCGCGTCGGAGCCATGGAGGGCGACGACTTTTCCGGCCTGGTCAGCCGTACGCCCCAGACGCTTGGCGGTGTTGGCCGTGATCCGGTAGTGGACCACGGCACCTGACTCGAGCTTCTCGAGAAACGAGGTGATCTCCCGTACGGCCACCGCCCCGTACCCTTCGGGCAGCCGCTCCGGATTCGTCGGCAGCAAGGACTGGACGAGGAGATGCGGGCCTGCGGAGGCGGTGTCGTCGTAGCGGTAGAGCACCCCACTGGTGGCCCGGGCGTTCTTCCCGAGTCCGTCTGGTACCAGCAACATCACTCGCTTGTGCAGCAGTTCGGCGTTGCCGAGATCCCGGCGGGCGGCCGGATTGCGCGGATCCAGAATGACTCTGGTCAGCCACACGTTCATGATCTCCCCTCAACGTAGGCGAAAAGGGCTTTGAGGTAGGCGTTTCCTCGGCCGAGCCAGAGGTGCTCGGCGATCTCTCGGCGCGCGATGCTGACGGCGCGAGAGCAATAGCGGCGGTCGAGGTGGGAGAAATTCACCGGGACATCCACCAGTTCAGCCACCGCAGAGGCGTCCTCCCTCGCCCCTTCGAGAACGAAGTCCACCCGGTGCGGCCGCCCGTCCTTCGGAGGTCTTCTGGCCAGCGGAACCGCTTCAGTGAGCTCATGTAGTGGATCTTTGACCTGTTTGAGCAGCATGGGCTGGTCAGGCGGGCAAGCCCTACGGCCGAGATAGGGCTGCCAACGAGGGTTCGCCAGCCGCTCGGCCAGCTCACCGATGGCCTCGGAAGATCCGGCTACACCAACGGCGAAGACCGCGTCGGCCAGGTAGTGTCGCCGGGTGACGATGGTCGCGGTCTCGACACTGCGTCGTCCTCCTTCGGAGGTCGGTACGGTCTGCTCCCGGGTACGGCCGCCGCCGACCGTGTGGAAGTCGGTCATCAGAATGCCGGGCCGATCGATCCGCACGATGATCTCAAGCCCGTCGAAGCGGTCCAGGGGCTCGTCCCGCCGCAGGCCGTACGCTCCGGCGAACATTCCGATCAGGCCCGAGCGGGTGGGGTGGCGCATGGTGTCACGGTCGGCGAAGGCGCTGTGCTCCCCCCACGACTGCAGTGGACCGGCGAGCCGTAGCACCAGTCCGCTCACGCGCCGGCCCCAGGGTACGCAGCGGTGACCACGCTCGAGATGAGCGCTGCGAAGGATTTCTCGCGCTTCCCCAGCGCGGACGCGTCCTGGTCGATCGTTTTGACCTCGTCGATCGCAGCGTAACCGTGACGCACGATGCCTTCGGTCCCCCACAGCCCGTGCAGCCTCGCGGCATAGTCCGCCAGATCATCACGCGACAGGGCAGCGAAACCGTACTCCCCCGTCACTCGCACCGGAGCTTCGAAAGCGGGAGCGAGGGAGACCGGGCGATCAGAGCGGACGGCCACGTAGGCGAGATCGGGAATGGTGTATGCGGCGGTGGAGTTCTGCTTCCCTGTGGGGAGTGCGGCGATGAACGCGGTCAGGAACTCTCTCGTCAGTTCGGTGGCCATCGCCGTGTCCCCGCCGAGGTTGGCGAGCAGGTCGGCCACGTCCACGCTCGCGTAACGGTAGAAGACGCCGGACGCGAACTCGGCCGAGTTCATGTGGCCGCTGCCGCGCATGTCATCGGGGTTGAGGTCGTCGACGGCGGTGAAGAAGTCCACCTCGGTGTTGGTGGCGTGAGTGGTGAAGGCGTGCGCGACCTGAACCACCCCGTCGACCTCGGCACCGGGCAGCTCTGCGAGCATGCGTCCGAACAGGTTGATGACCCCGTTGCGCGCGGACAGGATCGCCGCGACCTTCGCCGGGGGAAGTACAGCGGGCGGCTTCTTCTTCCCCATCTCAGCCTCGATCTCCGCGCGGTGCTCATCGGCCAAGTCCGCCAGCCCGTCGAGGGCGGAGGCCGGAAGGTAGAGCAGCACGGACGTCATGCCGTCGTCGAGCTTCAGGCCACTCTTGCCCACGGAGGCAACGATCTGCTGCCCTGCCAGCTCAGCGGCCTCAGCGTGCCAGCCGCGCCGGGTAAGCCGCTGAGCCACCTGCTCGGGCACGCGGCGCGTGCGGACGGCGGGGTCGCCGAGGGAGCGTTCGACTGCCAGCCGTACGGCGCGCTTCCAGCTCTGGCTGCTGACCCGGGTACGGCTCGCCCCACCGTAGACGACGGTTTTCGGCGAACCGAGATCGTCACGGTTGATGTTGCTGTACGGCAGCGTCTGGAGAAGGTGGATGTCGATGAATCGGGGGGTGCCGCTCATGGGGCCTCGCTTCCGTTGTTCGCGCTCTTGGCCTGCATGGCTTTGATCGCATATGAGGTTCGGTAGTAGTCCTGCAGCCAGCGTTTACTGATCTCGTTCCGCCGGACGTCCCAGCGTGCGAGGTCGATCGTCAGCCGCACCCAGTCGACCGGCACCAGGTCGGCGCGGAGCCGGGTGATGATCCGGGGCAGATGCCGGTGGACGCCCGCGATGTCCTGACGGCAGAGAAGATGCAGTCTGGCCTCGGTGGTGCTTTCGGAGAGCGTGCCGTTCCCGACGGCTCTGCCCAGAGCGGCTCCCAGGCTCTCCCTCTTCGTTTCCGGAACAACCGTCTCAGGATCGGGATCGTCGTCGATTTCTCCGGGGTCGAGGCGGCCCGTGGTTTCGTCTCTGGCGTCACGGGGCTGAGCCGCGATCATCGCAGCGACCGCGTAGAACGCCCGCTCGGTCGAGGGGTCGGGTCTTTCCGGAAGTACCGGCGCGACGACCATGTGAGCCGCGCGGCTGGCCGGGTCCTCGGGCAGGCGCCCCAGGGCCCGCCGGAGGGCGACCTGCGGCCGCTTGTTCTCCCCCCGGAGCACCCTGACCGTTTTGCCCACCAGGTTGACCGCTCTGCGCTCAAGCTCCTCGTCTGAGATCACGAGCCCTCCTTCGTTGCCATCGGCTTACGGGCGGCGAATATGTAGCCCCTGGCGCGTTCCACCGCTCTGACCAACCGCGGCGAGTTCCCGGCGTCCGAGGTCACGGCGTCATACGCGCGGAGGGCGAGTTGCACGAACTCCAGTCCGGGATCGTCGAAGTCGCGTTCGAAGACCTTCCGCCAGAAGATCTGCTCGGCTTGTGACCAGTAACGCGCCGCCCCTCGCTCCAGCCATGGACCGGCGGGGATGTCCTTGCGCGCCGGAAGCCCGTTCCCGTCGGAGGGATCGTTGATCGCCACCCATGCGTTGCGCAGCGCTCCCCGCAGATGCCGGGCCGCGCGTTCGGCCGCCTCCCGCGTTCGGCTGAGGCCGCGCGCACCTGCCATGTCCTTCAGCAGTGAGAGGACGGGGGGCGTGATCGCGGTGAACCACTGCCGATCTCGGGTCTGTCCGTCCTGATCGAACCCGAACGCCCGCACCCTCAGGTTGTCCAGGACGTCGAAGGGCAGTTCCACCGCGTCCTCGAACACCATGGGCAGCTGCGACTTCTGATCACCGAGATTCTTGAGGAGCAGCGCGTCCACGTCCCGCCAGATCGCCCGGGTGGCATCCGCGGGCTTGGCGTACAGGCTGCCCGTTTTGCTGTACTGGTAGACCAGGTAGGGGTCTTTCGCAGGTGACGTCGGCTTGCGCCAGGCCCAGGTGATCCAGGCGTCGCTGACGTCCTCTCCAGATCGTTTCAGCAGGACGGCGTGGCGTGTGCGCCCGATCAGTGCGCCGGCCAGTCCCGCCGGTGTCGGCGGCAGAGCAAGAGGGTCAAGGAGGCTGTCCCTTTCCCAAGGCGCGAGGTCGTCACCCTTGGGGAGAGCTCCGGGATAGGGAATCCCCGCGATGAGCGATTCGAAGATCGTGCGGCCCAGGGGATGAAAGGAGATCACACTCCGGAGGGGGCCCGCCGTGCTGTTCGCTTCGCTCGTGCCGTTCACCGTCCGGCTCGTACAGCGACCTGACGGACCGTAGAACAGCTGGGCCAGGAGATGCCAGACCGCTTCGCGAGCCGGGATCGGCACTGTTTTGAGATCGCTGTGGTGGCTGAACCAGGGCTGGTTGTTGCCGGCCGGACGGGAGAGCACGAGCTTGTTGATCCCCGAGCTCTTGCCGCACTCCTCGGCCAGGCGAGGGTCCTGCAGAAAGGGCCGTTCCGGGTGGAAAAGATCGAACCGCTCGCCGTACCGGTCGAAATAAGCCGCGACCCGGTCCTCGCCGAAACCGGACTGAGCAGTCAGGAGATCAGTCCGTCGGGTATGCCACTCGTCGGGAGAAAGCGTCATGTCGTCCAGGCCGGCCACTCGGGCGGCGATCACCGTGAGTATCCGCCAGAGCGCCGATGCCGCCGGGACCGCCGGGGAGTCGATGTCCGTCAGCTCATGAGCCCTGATGAACAGCTCTCGCAGACCGGTCGGCTCGATCCGCGAACCGGACCTGGCCAGAATCCACTTCTGGGATCGCAGGTCGAAGGCAGTTGCGTAGTCGATGCCGGGAAGGGGAATGATAGCCATCAACAATCCTCATCTCCATGAGGGTGAACCCGGCAGGTGGCGACACGGTTGCCTTGCATCCGTCTCTTCTGCCGCTCCTCACGACCGTGGGGGTAGGGACCGGGCACCGCCTATCGCGGTGCCCGGTCATGTTTCAGAGACGATCCGCCAGAACCCATACGATGAGCACAAGGACCAGGATGCGATAGGCCGTGATTCGTGCCGTGGTCACTACTCGGCAGAGCTGGCCAGGCGACAACTGCGCGCTCACATACATCAGGGACCCCTCTCGTTGAGCGGTAGGACTGGGCGCTGACCTCAGCGTCTGCCTGAACCACCTCCTCGTCAAGGGTAGGTGGCGACATGTTCTTATGAACTCACTTGAAGACCGAGCATTTCATCCAGTTCGAACCTTTTCGTCCCAAGCTCTCCTCGCATTGCACCGTCGGTGGCGAGCCGGAGAGGGATGAGGACAAGGTCACGGAGCCACGCGTTCTTCTGCCAGTTCGCGGGAGGCTCGTTGACAGCGGTGCGCCCCTTGGCGAGGGTGGCGCGGAGCGGGATCGTCTCGGCCAGGATCTCCTTGATCTGGCGCCGGTCCAGCTTGTTCTGATCCGGGAGAGGGCGTGCGCCTTGAGGGTCGAGAGACAGACGACCGTCCGCCGCCTGGTAAACGCACAGCACCCGAACCGATTCGGCACCGAGACGGGTAGCCACCATCTCTTCGTCGACCTCGGCCGAGGTGAGCATGTGCAGGTGCTGCACATGCTCCGGCTCAGGGATCGACGCCATTTCGGCAAGGCCGAGCTCGGCCATCTCACGTCCGATCCGATCGAGATCCTCATCCGTCTCGATCGCGTCGTTGTACACCGTTTCGACCAAGCCCTGAACGGCCCCGGGGATGGCGATGACACCGTCCCCGATCTTCGTGAGTTCGGCATCCGTACGGCGGAGCAGCGAAGGATGGTAGACGAACGGCCATGCGGCAGGAATCGCCAGGGCCTCGGATTCGGAGCTGGGACGGAGTACCGCCAGGCGAGGTTCTGTGGCCCATGACGGCCGCGACCGCCCGTCATGCCGCCAGCAACGCCCCGCCCGCTGAAGCAGGAGCGCGATCGGAGCCAAGTCACTGATCAGCAGGTCGAAGTCGAGATCCAGCGACTGCTCGATCACTTGTGTGGCCACTACGATCGCGGCGCGCGGCCGGTGCACGCATCTCTGCAGTTCCCGGCACTCATCGCACCTACCGAACTTCCGGGTGATCTCCTTGGTGATCTCCTCCCGACGCCGGGCCGGGAACCGGGCGTGGAGCAGAGACAGTTCCGGCTTTCCCCCAGGAGGAAGATCGGCAAGCCAGGAGCACAGGACACGGTAGGTGTTCTGTGCTTCGGCCACGGTGTTGCAGATCACGGCGGCACACCCTCCCTCCGCGATCAGAGGGGCCAGTAGTTCCTGAAGCGCCCCGCTGCGGTCCAGCTCTCCCCGGATGACCGGTGTTTGCCGGACATCGAGACGGAGGTCTCGCGTCCTGCTCTCGACGGTGAACGATGCGGTCCTTCCTGTACCGGCGTCCATGTATGCCCAGCCTGGGTAGTGGATCTTCGGAAGATCCGCGTCGGCATGACCCGCCCCTCGCATGTAGGCGGCCGCCAGGCGAGCAGCAGTCCGATTCGGAAGTGTGGCCGACATCAACACCACCGGGACTCCTATATGCCCGAGCCACGACAAGAGTCTTTCAAGCAGGCTCTGCATATAAGTGTCATAGCTATGAGCCTCGTCGATGATGAAGACCTTCCCTGAGAGCCCTAACATCCGGAGCATCATCCGCTTGAGCGGCAGGACGGCCATCAACGCCTGGTCTATGGTCCCGACGGCCATCGAGGCAAGAAGGCCCCGATTCCTTCCATGCAACCAGTCTGGGGCAACGATGTTCGACAACACAGAGCTGTCGCTTCCCTTGGCGCTGTAAGCATCGTTCAGCCATGACATGCTGTGCAACAAGGTCAACGCTGCATCGCTCTCAGCCTGGCGTTGACCGTACTTTCTGAGCCTGACGTACATCTGGTCCGTCGTCGCCATCGTAGGAAGCGCGAACAAAAATCCGGAAGCACCACTCGCCCGAGCGAGCAACCGCCCACCGTGCAACGCGGTCTCGGTCTTTCCTTCCCCCATGGGAGCAGTGATCAGCAGCATCCCTGGACTGGAAGCAAGCAGAGCAGGGAGATTGCCTGCAACCGACCGCTGCAAGTCGTATGGAGCATCTATCTCGGGGAACTCTTCCGCGAAATTGACATCGCGTAGCCGTACAGGGGCCAGGCCGGCGTGCTTCATCAACTGCGGAACGGTCTCCAGCGAACGCCGGTAATGTTTTTCGGTGTCCTCCCCTTCGCCAAGTCTGGCCGAGATATATTCTTCCTGGCTCACCAGCCAGTCAGCCAAGATGATCAACCCGCAGACCAGCACCGCCACGTCCGACTTCACCTGCGCCGGAGTCTCAGGCGGATCCAGAAGCCCATACACCGCGTCGAACACAGCCTGACGCTGATGTTCCCATTTCCCGGTCCCCAACTCGGGAAGGATCTCCACGGGAGAGAATCTACATTCACGGTGATCCCGCCTTAAGAATCGTCCGTGATGCCCGCCAAGCAACTGAGCAACCTGAAAGGCGCTTGCCCGAGGTGTTCCATTCTCATACCCCCGCCCCGCCAGGGCTTGCCCCAACCAGATATGAACGGCCTCCTCATGCCGTCGCTTCTCGCCCTCGACGGCCGGGTAATCGTCGAGCTTGGCATAAGCATCCTCATCCATACTCTGGAAGCAGGCCATGATCTTCCCGATGTCATGGAATCCGGCCCAGAGAGAAACCACCTTGCATGCTGCCTCCTCATCCATCCCAAGGCCCTCAGCAATGAACCGACCGGTTCCTGGCGAGAGATAGTCCCTCCACAAGACGGTCGCCATGGCCGCAGTATCCAGCAAGTGAAAAACCAAAGGATAAGGATTATCCAGCCCTCCCGACTTACCCCACAACCTCAGATCGACGGACAGCCGTTCTTCAGACTCGCCCATACACCCTCCCGTGCACCCCAGATGAGCTTCTGCAGAGGTCAAGGATCAGGAGCATACGAGAACGCTCCGACAAAATCTATTCGTTCACAGCAACATCCAAAATCCTCAAAATACGAGAATTTTTCATATCGGCAAACTGGATCACCGACAAAATCTTGTCGCTTGCATATGTGCAGGTGAACCGTATCCTTGCTGCTCAAGGAGTCCGATCCTCACGTCCGTGGGGGTGAACCGTAGCAACACCGCTACCAACAGGAGAGGAACCCCCGATCCTCACGTCCGTGGGGGTGAACCGCCGACAAGACCGCCGCCTCGCTGGCCGAGCAACCGATCCTCACGTCCGTGGGGGTGAACCGTCGGTCGGGCTGGTCCGGTCGGCGGGGTCCTGCCGATCCTCACGTCCGTGGGGGTGAACCGCGGGAGGACCTTGCCTCTCTCCTCACGCTGTACCGATCCTCACGTCCGTGGGGGTGAACCGACCCTCCCCGACGCCATGGGGATCCTGATCCGCCGATCCTCACGTCCGTGGGGGTGAACCGCCAGGCGGGGATGGAGACGAACGCGGTCTCCCCCGATCCTCACGTCCGTGGGGGTGAACCGCCCCGCCGCGCGTACGGCCCGCCCCCGCCCGCCCGATCCTCACGTCCGTGGGGGTGAACCGGCATCGCATGCGGTGGTGTCCTTGCCCGAGGCCCGATCCTCACGTCCGTGGGGGTGAACCGGAGCTGCTCGTCGTAGGGGCCGGAGTAGAGGACCGATCCTCACGTCCGTGGGGGTGAACCGACAATGATCATGGCGGCCGCGCGTGGTGCCTGCCGATCCTCACGTCCGTGGGGGTGAACCGACCACAGTCTGGACGCCGCGAGGTATGCGATCCCGATCCTCACGTCCGTGGGGGTGAACCGATCAGCACCCGCAATACGTGGTGGTCGACCCGCCGATCCTCACGTCCGTGGGGGTGAACCGGTCTCGGCTCCGCGGCTGTCGTGTGTCATCTCCCGATCCTCACGTCCGTGGGGGTGAACCGATGTCTCCGGCGATCGTGCGGTTCGCGCAGGGCCGATCCTCACGTCCGTGGGGGTGAACCGACCCCAAGTGACGATCTGATCTTTGATGGTGGCCGATCCTCACGTCCGTGGGGGTGAACCGGCGATCGGCCGGAACGTGCAGATGGCCCGCGACCGATCCTCACGTCCGTGGGGGTGAACCGCTGTACCGGCTATGGCCAAGCTCGGCGGAGACCCGATCCTCACGTCCGTGGGGGTGAACCGCCGCGGGGGGGTCGGCGGCGGTCAGTTCCGCACCGATCCTCACGTCCGTGGGGGTGAACCGCCGGTCACCATCGTGTGGATCAGCCAGGTGATCCGATCCTCACGTCCGTGGGGGTGAACCGTGGGCGTTCGGGGAACTCGACGTCTTGATGGCCCGATCCTCACGTCCGTGGGGGTGAACCGGATCATGGTTTGAGGGGTTGTGCAGCCGGCCCCCGATCCTCACGTCCGTGGGGGTGAACCGGTGCAGGCGCACCCGGCCGTGGTGACCGGGACCCGATCCTCACGTCCGTGGGGGTGAACCGTCTTCGCTGTTGTTGTAGGCCAGCACCACCGCCCGATCCTCACGTCCGTGGGGGTGAACCGAACGCCCGCGCCGCTTCCTGGAATTCGAGGTCCCGATCCTCACGTCCGTGGGGGTGAACCGCCGTCCAAGAGGCGCTGCTGCCGCGCCTCCAGCCGATCCTCACGTCCGTGGGGGTGAACCGCACGCACTCCGATGTGCGGCGGGTTATGGCGCCCGATCCTCACGTCCGTGGGGGTGAACCCACCGGGCCTTCGAGTGGTCCGCCTCTCCAACACCGATCCTCACGTCCGTGGGGGTGAACCGTCAGCGCCGTCTACGTGATCGGTGTCCTGCGTCCGATCCTCACGTCCGTGGGGGTGAACCGACGGCGGGCGGCGGTGTGGGCCTGACCGCCTCCCGATCCTCACGTCCGTGGGGGTGAACCGGCGATCCGGCTGTCGTCCGGCTCCCGGTGGAACCGATCCTCACGTCCGTGGGGGTGAACCGGTCCGCCTGCTTGCTAACTGGCTTGCTAGTTGCCGATCCTCACGTCCGTGGGGGTGAACCGGTACGGACGTCGACGCTCGCCATCCCGCGGACCCGATCCTCACGTCCGTGGGGGTGAACCGCACAGCTCATCTTGGAGGGGGTGGAGGTGTCGCCGATCCTCACGTCCGTGGGGGTGAACCGTCGACACCGGCTCCGTGCCGCCTCCGCCCGGTCCGATCCTCACGTCCGTGGGGGTGAACCGGGCATCTGTGCCAGGGCTTCATGGGCGACCAGCCGATCCTCACGTCCGTGGGGGTGAACCGGCCAGTCGCGAGAACACGCGGCTGCTGATCGACCGATCCTCACGTCCGTGGGGGTGAACCGACCGGGCAGGACATCGTCCGCGTGGATGAGCCCCGATCCTCACGTCCGTGGGGGTGAACCGCTCATGGTCCGGGGCGCTCTCGGCAATGTGATCCGATCCTCACGTCCGTGGGGGTGAACCGGAAACCCCGCCATGCAGACCCCGGACACCGGACCGATCCTCACGTCCGTGGGGGTGAACCGGGTTTCGGTCACGGCATACACTCACAGCGCACCCGATCCTCACGTCCGTGGGGGTGAACCGGTGGTCGTCGAGCCACTGCCGGCCCTCGGCGACCGATCCTCACGTCCGTGGGGGTGAACCGAGGAGGAGGGAGTGGGGGAAGCGGAGCCCCCGCCGATCCTCACGTCCGTGGGGGTGAACCGGCACCTGCCCCGCCGTCTACGAAACCGACCACCCGATCCTCACGTCCGTGGGGGTGAACCGCCCTACCGCGGCAGGCACCGCTTCGTCCCGGACCGATCCTCACGTCCGTGGGGGTGAACCGCCCCGGAGCAGTCCGGGGCTTCGTCGTTGGAGCCGATCCTCACGTCCGTGGGGGTGAACCGGGTCCCACCTGTCAGGTGGGACCCTTTCGTATCCGATCCTCACGTCCGTGGGGGTGAACCGACGTACATCGACAAGATGAACGCCGCCGCCCGCCGATCCTCACGTCCGTGGGGGTGAACCGGTCAACACGCGCCCGGATCACGATGGCGTGGGCCGATCCTCACGTCCGTGGGGGTGAACCGATGCCAATAGCCCCAGAACCGGCCGGGCCCTTCCGATCCTCACGTCCGTGGGGGTGAACCGTGACGACTTGTGTGTCGTGATGAAGTCGTGACCCGATCCTCACGTCCGTGGGGGTGAACCGCGCGAGGAGATCCGCGCGAAGGACGCCGAGATCCGATCCTCACGTCCGTGGGGGTGAACCGGCCGGTAGGACGGCTCTCCGCAGGCGCGTTCACCGATCCTCACGTCCGTGGGGGTGAACCGTGATCGACATCAGCAGCACCGGCCCCGTCCGCCCGATCCTCACGTCCGGGTCATGCCCCCTGTAGTGGTGTAGCCGCGCGAAGTTGATCTGTCCGCTGGGCGGAGAGTTCGCCGTGGGCCTGTTTGTCGGGATAGAGCTCGTCCATGCTGCCTTCGGGCAGGTAGCGGCGAGGGAAGGCGATCCACTCGTCGTGCATCTCGACCAAGACGGCGGTGGTGAGCCGTTCGAGGGCTTCGGGGTTGGGGAAGATCTGCACGACGTCGGCTCGGCGCTTGATCTCGCGGTTGACTCGCTCCAGCGGGTTGGTGGACTGGATCTTCTTCCAATGCCGGTCGGGGAAGTCGGCGAAGGCGGTCAGGTCGTCCTTGGCCTCCAGCAGCATGGTCTTGACCTTGAGGAACTGGCGGCCGAGCAGGTCGGCGACGGTGTCCAGCTGGGCGCGGACGGCTGGTGCGGCGGGCTGGGCGAAGATGGTGCGGATGGTGGCCGCGACCATTTCGGCGGAGTCCTTGGGGATGACCGCGAAGACGTTGCGCAGGAAGTGGACGCGACAGCGCTGGTAGCCGGCCCCGATCATGACCTTGCGGATGGCTTTGAGCAGGCCGCTGTGGTGGTCGGCGATCACCAGGCGGACTCCCGTCAGACCCCGCTCACGCAGGGAGCGCAGGAACTGGCTCCAGAACACCTCGGTCTCGCTGTCGCCGACCATCAGCCCGAGGACCTCGCGTCCGCCCTCTTCGGTGATGCCGGTGGCGATGACCACGGCCTGGGAGACGATCTGGTGGTTGAGGCGGGCCTTGCAGTAGGTGGCGTCCAGGTAGAGGTAGGGGAAGCGGGTGTGCTCCAGCGGCCGGGTGCGGAAGGCGGTCAGTTCGGTGTCCAGTCCGGCGCAGATCCGCGAGACCTCGCTCTTGGAGACCCCGCTGTCGGCGCCCAGCGCTTTGACCAGGTCATCGACGCTGCGGGTGGAGACTCCGTGCACGTAGGCCTCCATGATGACCGCGTACAGGGCCTGGTCGATGCGGCGTCGGCGCTGGAGCAGGCTGGGGAAGAAGCTGCCGGCGCGGAGCTTGGGGATGGCCAGGTCCAGGTCACCGGCCTGGGTGGTGATGACCTTCTCCCGGTGGCCGTTGCGCCAGGTGGTGCGGGAGTCGGTGTGCTCGCCCGGTGCGGCGCCGATCCGGGCGGTGGCCTCGGCCTCGATCAGTTCCTGCATGATCCGCTGGGTCAGGATGCGGATCAACTCGATTCCATCAGCGGTCCGCAGTGACTCCAGAAGGCGGAGTAGGTCATGCTGGGACAGGGCCATCGTGTCGCCTCTCGCTTCGAGCTTCGCTACTCGGAGAGTCGCGCGATGGCCGCCTTCTGACCAGGGTCTACTTCAAGATCTCTGCTACACCACTTAGCGGGACACCATCTCACGTCCGTGGGGGTGAACCGTGATCGACATCAGCAGCACCGGCCCCGTCCGCCCGATCCTCACGTCCGTGGGGGTGAACCGGCGGCGTGGTGCTCGGCGGTCCACTCGCCGCTCCGATCCTCACGTCCGTGGGGGTGAACCGCGCGGGACCCTCGACGGTGCCGAGGCCGGCGCCCGATCCCCACGCCTGTGGGGGTGAACCGAGCTGACCCGTGTAGTTGGGCAGGTTGAACGTCCGATCCCCACGCCTGTGGGGGTGAACCGGTCAGGTTCGCAATCAGCTTCCTTGGCCTGCACCGATCCCCACGCCTGTGGGAGCGACGTAGTCAGGCGGCCAGTTCCAGGGGGATGACCTGGCCCGCCGTACGGCGGAGGCGGTGGCTGAGGGCGTCCGGCCGGGAGACCACGACGACCTGGACGCCGCGGCGGCGGAGCCAGTCGGCGAGCTCGGTGAAGATGCCGTCGCCGGATCCGATGATCACCCGCTCGAAGCGGTCGTCCAGGTGATCCAGCCGGATCACCTCGCAGAGCGCCTCGTCGGCGCCGTCGCGGCCGGAGCGGATCAGGATCTGGATCCCGGCGAGGGCGAGGCCGACGGGGACCAGGGCGCCGTGGTTGACGGCGGCGACGTACTGGTCCATGCCGCTGGCGGGGACACGCCGGCGATAGTGGTCCATCATCGTGACGACGTCTGAGGTGGCGGGGCGCGGGGCTCCGACCAGGTTTTCCACGTCCAGCAGGTGAACGGACCGGCCCAGCGAAAGATTACGCATCGCGATGCCCCCTTGCCTCAGCGCTACCACCACATGGCCTGCACTTTAATGCTGGAAATCGCTGGAACTCAAGGGAGACACGTGGAACTCCTGTTACGATCCGGGCCGTGAGTGAATCACTGGACGCGCTGGAGCGGCGGATCGCCGAACTCCGCGCCGAGGTGCGGCGGGCCGTCAAGGCGCGGGACAACACGCGGGCCCGGGTGCTGCGCGGGGATCTGCGCCGGGCCGAGCTGGCCTGGGACGAGGCGATCGTCGCCGAGGACCCCGCGACGATCGTGCCGGGCCTGCGGGAGCTGCAGGAGCCGGGGACCTCGCTGATGCCGATCCGGGAGCAGGTGCACCAGGCGCTGCTCCTGCTCGGCGTGCCGTCGGCGGCCAAGCTCGTCGTGACGGTGAACGAGGCGTTCTTCTCGGGTGCGCTGCGCGGGCCGCAGCTCACCAGCCTCCGCCGGGACGAGGAGCGCTCCTTCCGCAGCGATCCCTACGCCCGGCCGTACTACCTGTGCGCCGCGCTGACCGACCGCCTCTCCCCCGCCCGGGGGCTGCTGGCCGACAGCACCTGGCCGCTGGAGGCCCGGGTGGTGGGGCCGCTGAGCCCGCGCGTCGACTACCTCACCGCCGCCGTCCGCATCGCCGAGCACCTGGTCCGGCTCGCGGATCCGCCGCCGGGTGCGGTCCGGCTGCTCTCCCGGATGGCGCAGAACATCCCCGGCGGGGCCGAGGGCTTCGCCCCGGTGGACCCGGCGGCCGTGATCCGCGCGGCCCGGGCCGAGCTGGAGGTGCACGCGGCCTCCGACGCTGCGCAGCGGGCCGAGGTGGCGGCGCGGGCGGGCGGGCAACTGACCGATGTGGAGCGCCTGTTCGGCGTGTCCGCGCTGAGCACGCTGAGAGGGGCCTGTTGATGGACAGGCGTACGCCGCCGGGGTCCGTCCGGACGGACACGGACGGGCGGATCCCCGCACGGCCCGCAGGCGGAAGTGAGCACGGCGGAGGTGCCCGGTGAACCGGCTGCTGGACGAGCTGCGCGGGCCGGTGCCGCCGCGCGCGCACGACGCCCGTGCCATCGCGGCGCTGGCCGCCAACCCGGGGTGCGCCCGGCGGGCGGTGCTGGACGCGGCGGGGGTGGACAAGGACGGTACGGCCCGGCACCTGGGTTTCCCGGCCCCCTTCGGCCAGTCGCAGTTCGCGATCACCCGGGGGAACGCGTTCGAGGCGCTGGTGAAGGAGAACGGCTGCGCGGAGCTGCTGCGGCTGCTGCGCGAGTTGCTCGGGCTGCCGGTCGCGCAGGTCGGCTACCAGGACGTGGAGAACGTCGGCTCGCACCTGCGCGCCTCGCACACCCGGGCGCTGATCGACCGGGCCGTCCGGGACCGCGACGACAGCGCGGTCTTCTACGACCATCCGCTGCTGGGCCTGGAGATCGCCGGGCACACCTCCTATCTGGAGCCGGACGTGCTGGCCTTCCAGCTGGGCGGGCGTTTCCACATCGTGGAGATCAAGTCGTTCGCGGTGATCGACGGCCAGGCGGAGCCCGAGAAGGTGGCGGCGGCGGCCCGGCAGTCGGCCGTCTACGTGCTGGCGCTGCGGGCGCTGCTGGAGGACCTGGGGCACGCGCCGGAGCGGGTCTCCCACGACGTGGTGCTCGTCTGCCCGGAGAACTTCGCCAACCGGCCGGTCGCGACGCTGGTGGACGTGCGCCGGCAGCTCGCGGTGCTCAGGAGGCAGCTGGCCCGGATGACCCGGGTCGACCGGCTGCTGGAGGGGCTCCCGCCGGGGTTGACGTTCTCCCTGGCGCCGGATGCCGAGGGGGTGCCGACCCGGTCGGCGGGCGAGCTGGCCGAGGCGCTGTCGCAGGTCCCGGCCCGGTACGCGCCGGACTGCCTGTCGACCTGCGACCTGTGCATGTTCTGCCGGGACGAGGCGCGGAGCTGCGGTTCGACGGACCTGCTCGGCCGCCAGGTCCGTGACCGGCTCGGCGGGGTGGCGGGGATGTCCGAGGCGCTGGGCCTGGCCGAGGGGACGGTGGAGCCCGCCGAGGACCAGGAGGAGATCGCCGGTGTCCTGCGGCTGGCGAACCGCCTGCGGGAGGAGTGCCTGGCATGAGTGCGCTGCTGGCGCTGGCGCAGTTGCGCGCGGTGCGGGACGGGGTGGCGCAGCCGGTCACGACGGTGCGGCACTGCCATGTCGCGGACCGGCCGATGGTGTTCGTCCCGCTCAAGCTCGCCGGTGAGGCCGCGGCCCCGCTGGGGGCGATGGTCGGCACCGATCCGGAGCATCCCCGGCTGCTGGTGGTGCCGCAGCCGCGGAACCGGGATCTGCGCTTCGCCTTCGCCGGGGAGCTGGCCGAGGTGCTGCTGCCGTACGTCGAGGGGTTCGGCAAGACCACGGAGACGGTGGAGAGGAAGAGCGGCGAGCCGTATGAGCGGTGCCTGGACGCGCCGCAGATCGTCGTGCCGAACCGGCCGGCGGTGGCGTTCACCGGGCTGCTGGGGCGCTCCACCCGGTTCCGGCGGGCGGACGGGCCGTATCCGGTGCATCCGTCGGTGCCGCTGCTGGGCCGGTGGCTGACGTATTTCGCCGACCGGTCGGCGCAGCCGGGCTCGTCGCTGCTGCTGGCGGCGACCGAGGCGCTGGGGGCGCACTGGGCGACCGGGCAGAGCGGGCTGGAGGACGCCAACCTGGCGGCGCTGCTGGGCTGGATCGATCCACCCGCGGGGATGGACGGGCGGCGGGCGGCGGAGGAGGCGGAGGACCCGCTGCTGTGGCCTCCGGCGGGCCCTGCGACGGATCCGGGGTTCGACAACGAGGTGCTGGGCCCGGCGATCCGGGCGTACGAGGAGGCGCCGACGGCGCGGGCGGTGGAGCGGATCTCCGAGGCGCTGCGCACCCAGCTGGAGCCGACCTGGCGGCTGGTGTGGCGGGCGGTGGAGCTGCTGCGGGCGCTGCCGGAGGGGTCGCGGGTCGGGGACCGCTGGGAGGCGGACCGGGGGTCGTTCACCCGGTTCACGGAGCGGATCGCCGAGGGCGGCCCGCCGCAGGCGCGCCGGGACGGCGCGGTGAGCGCGGCGGCGCGGCTGGCGGGACTGGAGCGGGCGCGGGCGGCCTACGACGTGCAGCGGGCCTACGACGATCCGCTGGTCATGGCGGAGTACCGGCTGAGCGGTGAGGCGTTCGCCGGGGTGGTGACGGCCGCGGAGCCCGAGCGATTCGAGGGTGAGGGGCGTTCGCGCAAGCTGCGGCCGCTGGTGACGGTGCGGACGGACGATCCGGTACGGCTGGCGCCCGGCACGGCGGTGGGCAGCCCGGACCGCAAGGGCCACGGCGCGGAGGTGGTCGAGGTCGCGGGCGGCGAGGTCGTCCTGAAGGTCACCAAGGGGATGGGCCGGGGGAGGACCCCGGCGCCCGGGGCGGTGCCCGAGCCGGGCGAGCGGGTCTGCTACACCTCGCTGACCGACGACTTCCAGACGTCGGCGGCGCTGCCGGATCCGGAGGAGACGCCGTGGACCCACGGTGGCCCGCCGGCGGAGTACGTGCCCGATGACGACGACGCGCGGGAGGAGTGGGCGTGACGCTCAGGGTGGTGGGGACGCCGACTCCGCAGCAGGAGGCGGCGGCCGTGGTGGCGGGCGTGCTGGCGGACCTGCCGCGCCATCGCGGCGTGGTGGTGGACTCCCCTCCGGGGGCGGGCAAGTCGACGCTGGTGGTGCGGGCGGCCGGGCACGTCGCGGAGACGGGCGAGCCGCTGATGATCGTCGCGCAGACCAACGAGCAGGTCGACGACCTGGTGGACCGGCTGGCGGCGGAGCATCCGGACCTGTCGATCGGCCGCCTGTCGGCGAGCGGGTACGTGACGCCGCAGCGGATTCTGGCGCACGGGAACGTCTCGGTGGCGGGCAAGCTGCCGGATCTGGGCGACCCGGCGGTGGTGGTCGCCACGGCGGACAAGTGGGCGTGGGTCGGGGACCGGAGCTGGCCGTGGGCGATCGTGGACGAGGCGTACCAGATGCGCTCGGACAAGTTGCTGCGGATCGCGTCGCTGTTCGAGCGGGCGCTGTTCGTGGGCGATCCGGGGCAGTTGGACCCGTTCTCGATCGTGGACGGCGACCGGTGGGCGGGATTGTCGTGGGATCCGGTGCAGAGCGCGGTCTCGGTGCTGCTGCGGCACAATCCGGATCTCCCGGTGCACCGGCTGCCGGTCTCGTGGCGGTTGCCCGCCTCGGCGGCGCCGGTGGTGTCGGAGGCGTTCTACCCGTTCACGGGGTTCCGGTCGGGGACGGGGCACGCGGACCGGTCGCTGGAGCTGACGGTGGACGGCATGCGTACCTCCTACGACCGGGCGCTGGAGGAGGCGGCGGCGTCGGGGTGGGCGCTGTACGAGCTGCCGAGCCGGCACACGGTGCGGACCGACGCCGAGGCGGTGCGGGCGGTCGCGCTGCTGGCGGTGCGGCTGCTGCAGCGGGCGCCGGTGGCGCACTCGGAGCGGGGCAGCCATCCGGTGACCGCGGACCGGATCGCGATCGGCGCGGCGCACCGCGACCAGGTGGCGGCGATCCGGGCGGCGGGGGTGCCGGAGGAGATCACGGTGGACACGGCCAACCGGCTCCAGGGCCGGGAGTACGACGTGACGATCGTGCTGCACCCGCTCTCGGGGCGGCGGGACGCGACGGCGTTCCATCTGGAGTCGGGGCGGTTGTGCGTGCTGGCGTCGCGGCACCGGCACGCGTGCATCGTGGTGGCGCGGGCGGGCATTCCCGAGCTGCTGGACGCGCATCCGTCGGCGGAGCCGGTGCAGCTGGGGGTGCCGGTGAAGTTCCCGGACGGCTGGGAGGCGAACCAGGCGGTCCTGGCCCATCTGTCGAAGCACCGCGTGGCGCCCTGAGCCGGGGCCGTACGGCGGCGGCCCGGGGCGTCACGCGTTCCCGCCGTGTCCGGTCCGGTGGCCTCCCCGGCTCGGCGCGGACCGGTCAGTGGACGTGGTCGGGGGCCGGCGCCCCCGCGGTCGCGCGGAGCCGGTCGATGCGCTCGCGGCTCTCGTCGTCGGCGGGCGTGTAGACCACCATGCGGGTCTCCGGCGGTGAGGCCAGGGTCATGCTCGTCGAGACGGTGTGGATCAGCCCGACGGCGCGGTGCAGGAAGGTCTTCGCCCGGTTGCCGGGCCTGGCCACGTCGTGGGTGGCCCACATGCGGGCGAACTCGGGGCTGGCGGCCGAGAGGCGCCGGACGAAACCGGTCCAGGCGGGTTCGCCGAGGTGCCGGGCGAACCCGGCGCGCAGCGTTGCCACCATCTGCGGCAGTTCCTCCTCCCGGTTGACCACCGGGTTGCAGCAGTCGCGGCCGGCGAAGAGCTGCCAGAGCGCGTTGCGGGTGGCGGGCGGCTGCCCCGTCACCCGGGGGAACATCCACTCGAAGGTGTCGTTCCACGCCAGCAGGTCGTAGCGGGCGTTGTAGACGGCGGCCGGGATCGGGTCGAGCTGGTCGAGGATGAGCTGCGTCTCGGGTTCCAGGCCCCGGGAGGTCTCGGCGTCGGCCACCTCGGGCACGTCGGCGAGCCGGTAGAGGTGCTCGTGCTCGACATGGTCGAGGCCGAGGGTGCGGGAGATCGCGTCGAGCACCTGCACGCTGACGTTGATCGGCCGTCCCTGCTCCAGCCAGGTGTACCAGGTGACGCCCACCCCGGCGAGCTGGGCGACCTCCTCGCGGCGCAGGCCGGGGGTGCGGCGGCGCAGGCCCGGGGCCAGGCCGACGTCGGCCGGGCCGATGCGTTCGCGTCGGCTGCGCAGGAAGGCGGCGAGTTCGGTACGGCGTGCGCGCGGCCGGTCCACCGCGCCGGGGGCGTCCGGGCGGACTCCGGGCCGGGGGCCGGACGGGGGCAGCGGGGGCCGGAGGCCGGACGGGGGCATGGTCACCTTTCCATGCTGGCCGATGCGTGGGCCGCCTGCCAGGTGCTGCCGGTACCAGGATCGGCAGGCTCTCACCACCCGTATCCGCGCGGCCGCAGTATCGCCGTATGACTGCGATCTCCACCCCTGCCGGGGCTTCCCCGGCGCTGCGCACGCCGTGGTTGCTGACGATCCTGCTCGCGGGGCAGTTCATGGCGATTCTCGACGTCTCTATCGTCAACGTCGCCTCCCCGGTGATCCGTTCCGATCTCGGCGCGTCCGGGTCCGGGCTCCAGATGATCGTCTCCGGGTACACCGTGGCCTACGCCATGCTGCTGGTCACCGGTGCCCGGCTCGGCGGCCGGTACGGCGGGCGGCGGCTGTTCCTGTCCGGTCTGGCGGTCTTCACCGCCGCATCGCTGGCCTGCGGCCTGGCCGCCTCGGCCGGGCAGCTGGTCGTCTTCCGGCTGGTGCAGGGGGTGGGGGCGGCGTTGATGGTGCCGCAGGTGCTGATCCTGATCCAGACGAACTTCGAGGGGGCGGCGCGGGCCCGGGCGCTCAGCCTCTACGCCGCGGTGATCTCGGGGGCCGCGATCGCCGGGCAGGTCCTGGGCGGGGTGCTGGTCTCGGCCGACCTGCTGGGCAGCGCGTGGCGGCCGGTGTTCCTGGTGAACGTGCCGATCGGGGCCGGGCTGCTGGCCGCCGGGGTCCGGCTGCTGCCCGCCGGAGGCCGCGGCGACCGCCGGCCGCTGGACCTTCCGGGCCTGGTGACGCTCTCGCTGGCGGTGAGCCTTCTGGTGGTGCCGCTGGTGCTGGGGCACGAGCAGGACTGGCCGCTGTGGGGGTGGGTGGCGATGGCCGCGAGCGCGGTGCTGGCGGGGGTGTTCGTGCTGGTGGAGCGGGGGGCCTCGGCGCCGCTGATGCCGGGGCGGGTGCTCGGCGCGCCGGGGGTGGCCCCGGCGGCGCTGGCGGTGTTCGGGGCGATGGCGACCTACGGCGGTTTCCTGTTCGCGGTCGCGCTGCACCTGCAGGGGCGGCTGGGCGCGAGCCCGGTGGAGGCGGGCCTGACGTTCCTGCCCTCCGGGGTGGCGTTCGCCGTGGTCAGTCTCAACTGGCGGCGGCTCCCCGAGCGGCTGCAGCACCGGATGATCGTCGTGTCGTTCGGCGTGGCGGGGCTCGGTTACCTGTGCCTGGCTCCGGCGCTGGCCGGGGGCGGGCGGCCGCTGCTGGCGGTCGCGCTCGCCGTCACGGGTGCGGGACTGGCCGGGACGTTCAGCCCGGTGCTGGCCGTCGCGCTCACCCGGGTCGCGCCCGCCGACGCGCCGGATGCCGGCGGGTTGTTCGTGATGGTGATGCAGCTGGGCCAGGTGGTGGGTGTGGCGACGTTCGGGACGCTGTATCTGAGCCGGGGGTCGGTCGCGGCCACCGCGGTGGCGCTGGCGGTCACGGCGGTGGCGGCGGGCGTGTGCGCGCTGCCCCTGTTGCGGGTACGGCTCTCGCGCTGAGCCGTACCCGCATGTCCTTCGGGCCCGCCGAGGCCCGGTCCCGGCCGCGGCCGTGCCCCCTTCCCCTGGGGCGTGGCCGGGTCTGCCGGAGGCGGCCGGGCGGGTCAGACCGTGCGGCGCCAGACGTCGATGGCCAGCACCTGGCGCATGCCCACCGACAGGTACAGGTCCAGCGCGGGGGTGCTGTTGTTGGCGTCGACGTGCAGGTACGTGCCGGCCCGGCCGCGCCGGGCGTCGGCGGCGAACGCCGTACGGAGCATGAACCGGCCCAGGCCCCGGCCGCGGAAGGCGGGCAGGACGGCGAGCTGGCGGACGTAGCCGCAGTTCTCGTCGCCGGCGAACATGTTGCTGCCGAGCAGCATGGCGGCGGGCTCGCCGTCGGCGCAGGCGACGACCAGCTGGGCCCAGTCGGTGCTGCTGGAGGCGTCGAGGTCGGAGAACCACTCGTCGAAGCCCTTGGGGGTGAACCCGAAGTGCTCGGCGAAACCGGCCTGCTGGACGGCGTGCCCCTGGCGGCGCACCTCCTCGGTGAGGCCGTTGCGGAGGGTGACGCCGGCGGGGGCGGTGGGGTCGGTGACCGGTGCCTCGTGGTCGACGAGGAGGCGGATGAAGCTGGTGGCGGGGGCGAAGCCGCGGGCGGCGGCGACGGCGCGCTTGCCGCTGTCCTCCCGGTAGAGGCCGATGTCCAGGACGGCGTGGTCGTGGCCGAGGGCGGTGGTGATCTGGGCGGCGCGTTCGGTGACGGCGTCCCAGAGGCGGCCGGTGAGGGCCTGGGCGTCGGGGTGCACGACCACGTCGATGTCGACGTTGTCGCTGTCGCCCTTGCGGCGGGCCCATGCCCAGGCGACCAGTCGGCCGTCGGCGTCGTGGACGAGCCAGCCGTCCTCGCCGGCGTCGAAGGCGGGGTCGTTGAGCTCGTCGATGACGTCGTCCAGGGTCATGTCCGCCTTGCCGATCACCTGCGTGTCGCAGAGGGAGATCAGCTCGTGGATGGCCTTGGCGTCTTCCGCCGAGGGACGCCGGGTGGAGTACCCGGCGGCCGCTGCGGTGCTTACTGCGGTGTCGGCTGCGGTGCTGTTCATGGCTTCAGCGTGTCCTGGCCGACTTGGGACCGGCTGGGTCGCGACTTGGGGACCGGCTGGGTCGCGGCCTGGGGACCGGTTGCGCGGGGCCCGCGGGGGCCCCGGCCCCGCGGCCTCCGCCGTGCGCGGCCTGCGGCCTGGGGCCGGTCGCAGGCCGTTCCGGCGTGTGCCGGGGAGCGTGCGGCGGCTAGTCGAGGGCGGCCGGGACGGCGGGCGCGGCCTCGTTCCCCCGCCTGCTCCCCGGCTCGCCGGCCTCATCGGGGTCCTCGCCGGGGCCCTGGTCGCCTCCCCGGTCACCGGGCTGCTCGGGGCCGCCGCGCAGCGGGATCTCCTTGACGAAGGCGGCCAGCAGCGGGACGAGGACGGCGAACGGGATGGCCCACCAGAAGATGCTGGAGATGGAGACGGCCAGCGATTCCAGGAAGCCGTGGATGGGGACGGGGAGATTCTTCAGGGCGCCGGGCTGGAACTGGCCGCCGCCGGAGGCGAGCTTCTCCCCTGTCGCGCCGAACTTCTCGGTCAGGCTGTCGGTGAACTGGTTGTTGAAGACGGCGCCGAACAAGGAGACGCCGAACGAGCCGCCGATGGAGCGGAAGAAGGTGGAGGAGCTGCTGGCGACGCCGAGGTCCTTCTGCTCCACGCTGTTCTGGGCGATCAGCATGGTGGTCTGCATGAGGAAGCCCATGCCGAAGCCGAGGACGGCGAT
Source organism: Thiemannella venezuelensis (assembly GCF_014203605.1). GTDB lineage: Bacteria > Actinomycetota > Actinomycetes > Streptosporangiales > Streptosporangiaceae > Planomonospora_A > Planomonospora_A venezuelensis. Next base: position 39,444 of record NZ_JACHJJ010000020.1, read on the forward strand.
GAACACGCCGGTCTGCCACAGGGGGGTGTCGATGTCCATCAGCGACAGCAGCCACATGCCGACCGCCATGCCGATGCCGCCGATGATCGGATAGATCTTGTACTTGCCGGTCACGGTGATGGCGCGGCCGACGAAGAGGGAGACCACCATGGCGGCGGCCATCATCGGCAGCATGAGCAGGCCGGAGTTGGTGGCCGAGGCGCCCTGGACGAGCTGCTGGAAGAGCGGGAGGAAGTTGATCGCGCCGAACATGGCGAAGCCGAGCAGGAAGCCGATCAGTGAGATCAGCGCGAAGTTGCGGTTGCGGAACAGGCCGAGCGGCATGATCGGCTCTGCGGCGCGGCGCTCGACGGGGACGAAGAGGGCGAGGGTGACCACGGCGAGGGCGGCCAGGCCGAGGATCTGCGGGGAGCCCCAGGTGTACTCGTTCCCGCCCCAGGTGGTGATGAGGACCAGGGCGGTGATGCCGACGGAGAGCAGGGCGGCGCCGAGCCAGTCGATGCGGTGCTCGGTGCGGAGCTTGGGCAGCTTCAGCTTGGCGGCGAGCAGTGCCAGGGCGAGGAAACCGACGGGCAGGTTCACGTAGAAGGCCCAGCGCCAGTCGAGGTGGTCGGTGATGAAGCCGCCGACGAGCGGGCCGGCGATCATCGCCAGCGACATGACGCCGGCCATGATGCCCTGGTACTGGCCGCGTTCGCGGGGCGGGACCAGGTCGCCGATGATGGCCATGGCGTTGACCATGAGGCCGCCGGCGCCCAGTCCCTGGAGGGCGCGGAAGGCGATGAGCTGGGTCATGCCGCCGTCGGCGCCGCCGAGCAGGTCGGAGCCGGCCATGCCGCAGAGCGCTGAGCCGATCATGAAGATGACGATGGAGACGAGGAAGATGGTCTTCCTGCCGTACAGGTCGCCGATCTTGCCCCAGATGGGGGTGGAGACGGTGGTGCCGAGCACGTAGGCGGTCACCACCCAGGAGAGGTGGGTGACGCCGTTGAGTTCGGCGACGATGCGGGGCATCGCGGTGCTGACGACCATGTTGTCGAGCATGGCCAGGACCATCGCGAGCATCAGGCCCGGTAGGACCACCATGACCTCGCGCCGCCGTACCGGCCTGGCTGCGGTCTCCGCCACTTCGGCTCCCCCATCAAGGATCTTGCTTACTTGCCGACCGGCAAGTTTCGGATATGCTCGGAATGTAGGCGGCCTACTTACCGGCCGTCAAGTCAGATTTCGCCGCGAAGGACACCATGAGGGACCAAGCCGACACCCGCACCCGGATCCAGGAGGTCGCCCTGAAGCTCTTCGTCGAGCAGGGCTACGAGGCCACCTCGCTCCGCGAGATAGCCGAGGCGCTCGGCGTGACCAAGGCCGCCCTCTACTACCACTTCAAGACGAAGGACGACATCGTCACCAGCCTGGCGGAGAACCGGCTGCACGCGATCGAGGAGCTCGCCGCCTGGGCCGGCGGGCAGCCGCGCTCCGACGAGACCCGCCGCGAGCTGATCCGCCGCTACGCCGACGAGCTGTACCAGGAGCGCCACCACGAGATCATGCGGTTCTTCGAGCGCAACCAGACCGCGCTCAAGCACCACCCGGTGATGGAGAAGACCCGCGAGCGGATGCTCGACCTGATCACCTCCCTGATGGAGCCCGGCGACCCGCCCGCCACCCGGCTGAGGAACTCCATGGCCCTGTTCGCCATGCACGCGTCCTGGTTCCTGCTCAAGGACGACGCGCTGACCGACGACGAGCGCAAGGCCGCCGCCCTGGAGGTCGCACTGGAGCTCCTGCGCCGGTGAGCGTGCTCATCGACCCGCCGAACTGGCCGGGCCCGCGCGGCCTGCTCTGGTCCCACCTGGTCAGCGACGTCTCGGTGGAGGAGCTGCACGCCTTCGCCGCGGCGCTGGGCGTGCCGGCCAGGGCCTTCGACCGGGACCACTACGACGTGCCCGAGAGCGTCTACGAGCGGGCGCTCGCCCTGGGCGCCGAGGCCGTGTCCTCGCGCGAACTGGTCGCCCGGCTCACCGCCGCAGGCTTACGCAGGCGTAAAACTCGCCCCCCAATCGTCGCATTTCCGAATACGGAGGGTTCCTCGGGGCAGTTCTAGGGGCCAGCCGTGAAGGAGGGGACTGTGGAGGCCACGATCGCGTTGCGCCTGCCGCGTGACGCCGCGAGTGTTCCGGTCATCAGGCAGATGCTGGACTCGTCACTGGACGCCCTGGGCGTGCAGCGGCAGATCCGCGAGGACATCCAGCTCATGCTCTCCGAGGCGTGTTCCAACGTGATCAAACACGCTGCCGCCAGCGACGACTACATGGTGCGCACCGAGCTCTGCCATGACCGCTGCATCATCAAGGTGGTGGACGCCGGACAGGGGTTCGACTTCACCGGCACCCACCAGGCCCCCCCGAGCGCCGAGTCCGGCCGGGGCCTGCAGATCATGGAAGCGCTGGCGGACAAGATCCGTTTCGACAGGCGGGAGGAGAAGGGCTCCATCGTCTGCCTGGAGAAGGAACTGCGCTTCGAGGCGGACGCGCCCGGGGAGTCACTGCTGCTCAACGATGAGCTTGAGTTCCGTTAGGGCGTCCCGCAGGCCGTCGGCGAGCGCCCACACGTCGGGCACCATCTCCCGGCAGGCGACCACGCCGACGTCCAGGGAGCCGTCGTAGGAGAAGACGGTGATGTTGACGCCGCCGCTGGCGTCGGTGATCACCGAGACGGGGTGGTAGGACAGCAGCCGCGCGCCGCAGACGTAGAGGGGGATCTGCGGTCCGGGGACGTTGGAGATCACCAGGTTGATCGGGCCCGGGGTCTCGGCGGCCAGGGCGAAGGCCGCACGGGCCGCCAGGCCCGTCAGTGCGGCCGGCATCAGGTCGCTGACCTGCTGCAGCCAGCGGGCGGGCGCGAGCGACGAGCGGTCCTTGATCCTCTTCATGGCGTCCCGTACGGCGTGCAGCCGCTCCACCGGGTCGGCGATCTGCGTGGCCAGCGTGGTGATCATTATGGTCACCTGGTTGCCGCCGCCCTGGTCACCCGGCGTGCGCAGCGAGAACGGGACTCCGGCGACGAGCGGCCGGCCCGGCAGTGCGTCGTGCTTGAGCAGCCACTGCCGCAGCGCCCCGGCGCAGACGGTCATCACGACGTCGTTCACCGTGACCCCGAAGGCGTTCTTGACCTGCTTGACGTCGGCCAGCGGCAGTGCGGTGAAGGCGAACCTGCGGTGGCCGGTGACCTTTCCGCTGAAGGGGGTGCGCGGCGGGACGAGCCGGGGCAGCGCGGGAACCTCGGTCCCCCCGGTCAGCCGGTGGGCCAGGCCGCGGGTCAGGCGGGAGACCAGCCCGGCGCCGGGGACCTGGGAGACCACCGGGATCTCGTCCAGGTGCGGGACCGCCCCGGCCAGGAACCTGACCGTGTTGACCGGGTTGGCGACGGCCCTGGCCACTCCCCTGGCGAGCATCTCCCGCGTGCCGATCCGCTCCTCCTGGCCGGCGGCGGGCCGGTGCGGGAGTTCCGAGGGCTCCGGAGAGGCGTCCAGAAGCGCGGCGAGCACGTCGGCGCCGGTGATGCCGTCGACCGCGGCGTGGTGGACCTTGGTGTAGAGGGCCATGCGGTCGCCCTCGAGGCCGTGGATCAGGTACATCTCCCAGAGCGGGCGGCGCCGGTCCAGGCGGCGGGCGTGCACCCGGGCCACCTGCTCGCCCAGTTGCTCGTCGCTGCCCGGGGCGGGCAGGGCGAGCTCGCGCACGTGGTAGTCGAGGTCGATCCGGGACTCCTCGGCCCAGTAGGGGCGGTCGATGCCGAGCGGGACCGCGACCAGCCGCTGCCGGAGCGGCGCCGCCGCGTGGAGCCGGCGGGCCAGCAGGGAGAGCAGGTCTCCCCGGGTCAGCCCGCCGTCCAGGATCGCCAGCCCGGCGATGTTCGCGACGTTGGTCGAGGTCTCGAAGTTCAGGAACTGCGCGTCCACCGCGCTGAGCTGCCGCATCGCCTACCTCCAGCGGACCTGTCCGTCATCCCGTTCCCGTCCGGTGACCAGGGCCATCACCACCAGGACGAGGATGGCGATCACGGAGATGGCGAGGACCGCCAGCCCGGCGAGCCCGAGCACGACCACGATGGTGAAGATCTCTCCGATCAACCGCACCGCAGAACTTTGCCCGGATTATCCCCTCGCTATACCACCTCGCGGCGAGCGGCAGGGAGTTCTCACCGCCGGGTGCCGTCACGGGCGCGGGCGTCCGCCCCTCCGCGGGCGGCCGGTCACCGCTCCGTGGCCGGATGACCCGCGCGGCCGGATGACCCGCGCGGCCGCCGCCCGGATCACCCCCGCCCGGACTCTCCGAGCATGGACGACAGGGCCGCGTGCAGCCGGGCCGCGCTCCCGGGGTCGAACCCGGGGCGGTCGAGATCCACCGGCCTGCCCTGGAAGAACCCGCTGAGCGGGGCGGCGGGAGGGGCGTCCAGGAGCGCGGCGACCGGAGGGACGGCCCGGTCCACGGACCGGGCGAACACCGCGGCCGCGGCCCTGGTGAGGGCGCGCATGGGCTGCCTGAGCGACTGCGTCATCCCGGTCGCGACGAATCCCGGGTTGTACAGGACGTAGCGGGTCCGGCCCTCCGCATGCCGCTCCGCGAACGAGACGCCGAGCAGGTCGTTCGCCCGGGCTCCCTGCATGGTCACCCGGGTCGCCCGGTACGGCACCCGCTCGTGCTGCAGGTCGTCCCAGCGCATCGCCCCCGCCCTGATCCCGCCCACCCCGCACAGGCTGAGGATCACCGGGGTCCCCGCGGCGCGCTCCAGGGACCCGAGCAGCCCTTCGGCGAGCAGGTGACGGCTGAGGACGTAGAGGGCGAAGGTCTGCTCGAACCCCTCGCCCGTCCGGATCCGGACGGGGTTGTAGCGGTAGGCGCCCAGGACGAGGGCGTCGACGGCCGGGTGCCTTCCGGCGATCTCGGCGGCCACGGCCCGCGACCGGGCGACCGAGCCGAGGTCGGCCCGGACGAACTCGGCCCGTTCTCCGGCGCCGAGCCGTCCGGCCTCCTGCAGGAGACGGGCGCCCTTGGCCGGGTCGCTGCCCAGGGCGACGACCCGCTCCCCTCCGCGCAGGTAGCGCAGGGCCAGTCCCCGGCCGATGCCGTCGGTGCCTCCCGTGATGACGATCGTTCGCACTCGCCCTCCATAAGTTGAGACTCACCTCAATTTAATGGGAAGTTGAGGCCTGCCTCAAGTCGCTAGGCTGAAGGCATGGCGAAACCGCTGCGCAAGGACGCCCAGCGCAACCGCGACCTGCTCGTCGCGGCCGCCCGGGAGCTCTTCGCCGAGCGCGGGCTCGACGTCCCGCTGGAGGAGATCGCCCGGTGCGCGGGAGTGAGCATCGGCACGCTCTACAACCGCTTCCCGGGCAGAGGAGAGCTGGTCGGCGCCGTGTTCGCCGACCGCGTGGCGGCCACGCGCGCGCTCGCCGAGGAGGCTCTGGCCATGCCGGGCGCCTGGGACGGCCTGGTCCACCTCCTGGAGGGGGTGTGCGCGCTGCAGGCCGCCGATCTCGGCTACAACGCCCTGGCCTCCGGGCGCGGCCCCTCCTCCGCCGTGAGCGGGGAGATCCTGGCGGAGGGCCGCGACCTCATGCGGCGGATCGTCACGAGGGCGCAGGAGAGCGGCGAGCTGCGCCCCGACGTCACACTGGAGGACATGGTCTTCGTGATCTGGGGCCACGCCCGCACCGTCGAGGCCACCGCGGAGATCGCGCCCCGCCTCTGGCGCCGCCACCTGGCCCTTCTCCTGGACGGATTCCGGGCCCCCGCGCCCGGCCCGCTTCCCGAGCCTCCGCTCACCCCCGAGCAGGCGCGGCGGGCGATGTCCCCGCACCGCCCGCCGTGAGACCCGGTTCCCGGTACGGCCTGCGCCCCCCTCCGGCCCGGCGCGGCCGCCCCGCCGCGCCCGGCCCGCCTCCGCGCAGCCGGGTCCCGGTCACAGCTCGCCGCGGATGCGGATGAGGATCTCCCTGGTCTCCGAGGCCGGCTCGGCCTCGATGCACAGCCGTTCCATCACCTCGAGATAGCGGTCCACGTCGGCGGGCTTGTCCAGGTAGACCGCGCTGGTGAGCTGCTCCAGGTAGACGATGTCGGGCAGGTCGGGCTGGGCGAAGCGCAGGACGCTGAAGGGGCCGCCGGCCGCGGCGTGTCCGCCGATGCTGAACGGCGCGATCTGGACGGTCACGTTGGGCAGGTCGAGCGCGCGGAGGATGTGGTCGATCTGGCCGCGCATCACCTCGGCTCCGCCGAGCGGGCGGCGCAGCACCGCCTCGTCCAGCACCGCCCACAGATGGGGGGCCTCGGGGGCGCGCAGGAGCTCCTGGCGGGCCATGCGCAGGTCCACCCTCCGCCGGATCTCCTCCTCCGGGGCGTCGGGGAAGCCGAGCAGGACCACGGCCCGCGCGTAGTCCTCGCTCTGCAGCAGGCCGGGGACGAACTGGACCTCGTAGTTGCGGATGACGGTGGCGGCCGACTCCAGGCCGACGTAGGTCTCGAACCAGTTCGGCAGGACGTCGCCGTAGTCGTGCCACCAGCCGGGCTGGTTGGCCTGCCCGACGAGCGCCAGCAGCGCCTCGCGGTCGTCCTCGTCCGCCACGCCGTACAGGGTGAGGAGGTCCGCCACGTCCCGCACCCGGAAGCCCACCCGGCCGTGCTCCATCCGGCTGATCTTGGAGTGGGAGCCGCGGATCGCCCGGCCCGCCTGGTCGAGGGTGATGTGCCGCTGCTCGCGGAGCCGGCGGAGCTGGGTGCCGAGCATGATCCTCAGCACCGTGGAACTGCCCTGGGGCGGGGCCATCGGGATGGGTCCGGCCGGCTCTCCGTGAGCGGGGGATGCGGTCATCTGCAGGTCCTTCGTGCGGGAAATGTGAACCTCTGCTCACGTATTGTGCCCGTGCAACCCTTTACGGTACTCCGGTCGCACCATATCGGCCATATAGAACTTTATTCTTCAACTACTCCGGCGATAAGCTCGTCGAAATCGCCGTTCTTCACGCCGAGGACGAAGGCCTCGAACTCACCCCGGGCGTAGACCAGCGCCGGCCCCGCGGGGTCGCGGGAGTTCCGTACGGCGACCGCCCCGCCGGGCAGGGCCGCCATCTCCACGCAGTTCCCACTGGGGTTGCTGAAGCGGCTCTTGCGCCAGACGACCGCACCGAGCAGGGTCGCCGGCATGCCGTTCCGAACCTGGTCCATTCCCACCCCTCGGATCGCCGGACAGAAAGCGGGGCCACCGGAGCCTCAGGTGGATGCACGTGCATCCGTACTTGCATACGGGACATCCTCGCACGGCAGGGACCACATAGATCGCCTACGTCATGAAATGCCTTCAAGGACCGACCGCCGGCTCCTACGAGAACACTCTCCGGTCACAGTCTCGCTTTACTCTCATCTCGGCCGGTCCGATGCGATCCGGAAGAATCACCTACCGAAATACTCCTCCAAGTACGACGAAAGCGGATAATCTCCTTAGGACTTGGAGCCGCCGGACGGAGAACGCGATGGCACCGCCGAGACCGGAACGGGCGAAGTTCGACACCACGGTCCCGAGCGAGGGGCGGATCGCCGACTACTTCCTCGGCGGCAAGGACAACTTCGCCGCCGACCGCGCGGCCGCCGAGCAGGTGCTGGCCATCGCCCCCGAACTGCCCGCGCTGGCGCGCGAGGGGCGCCGCTTCCTCGGCCGGGCGGTCCGCTTCCTCGCCGCGGACGCCGGCATCCGGCAGTTCGTCGACATCGGCTGCGGTCTGCCCACCCAGGGCAACGTGCACGAGATCGCCCAGTCCGCCGCCCCCGGCGCGCGGGTGGTCTACGTCGACAACGACCCCATGGTCGCGACCCACGGGCAGGCGCTCCTGCAGGACGACCGGCTGACGACGGTGGTGGAGGCCGACGCGCTGGACCCCGCACGGATGCTCACCCACCCCCGGCTCACCGCGATGATCGACCTGGGCCGGCCGGTGGCGATCCTGCTCTTCTCCCTCCTGCACAACTTCCCCGACGACGACCTGGTCACGCAGATGATCAAGCATCTGCAGAAGGCCGTGGCGCCCGGCAGTTACCTGGCCTTCTCCCACGCCGTCTCCGACCTGCGCCCGGAGACGACGGCGCGATTGGCCGCCGTCTACCAGGCCCAGGGATCGATCATGGGCCCGCCGCGCGGCAACCTGCGCACCAAGGCCCAGGTCGAGCGGCTCTTCGAGGGGCTCGAGTTCGTCGACCCCGGCGTCGCCTACATCCCCGAGTGGCGCCCCGACGGGGCCGTGCTCCACCGGCCCGGCTCGGTGTGGGTGGTCGGCGGGGTCGGGCGCACGACCCGCTGAACGGCGGCGTCCCGGGACGCCGCCGGCCCGCCCGGGCATTCAATCGATCTTGACGGTGATCTCCCCGCCGAGCCGGAAGCCCTCGCGCAGTTCGAGGTCGTCCCCGCTCCAGAACCGGCCCGGGTCGTACCAGTTCGGCCTGCGCCCGCCGGGCAGCAGCCCCATCGCCTCGTAGGTGACGGCCACCACCTCGGCGCAGTAGGCGCTCTCCAGCGCGCTCTCCTGCCCGCCCCGCTTCAGCAGCCGCGGCAGCCTCCCGCGCATCCAGCGCCCCGCGAGCCGCGCCGTGGACGGGAACGGCGTGCCGTCCAGACGGGCGACCGTGCGCAGGACGGCCTCCTCCATCTCGGCGGTGGCCTGCGGCTCCAGCTGGCGCAGCCAGCCGCGCTGGCCGTACCGGTCGGCCCAGACGCGCACGGCGTCGCGCAGGTCGTGCAGCTGGACGCCGCGCTGGTGGGTCCCCGACCAGAGGTCGGGCAGCGAGCGGCCGAGCTCAGCGTGCCACATCAGAGGGGGCATGTCCTCGATGACGACGGACATCCCCACGTGGTTGACCGGGCTGTTGGTCATGGTCTGGATGGCCCGGTCCGGCACCGAGCGCCCCCGGAACAGCCACACGTCGCCGGTTCGCGTCAGGTTCAGCGCCTCGTCCAGGCCGATGCTCGCAGCGGGCATTCCCCTACTCTAGAGACATGCGCTGGTGGAAGGTACTCGGCCTGGCGGGCGTCGCGGGCGTCGCGGCGACCGGAGTGGTGATCGCACGGGCGGAACGGCGCCGCCGCGCCTACACCCCCGAGGAGATCCGGGAGCGGCTCCGCGCCCGGCTGGAGGAGTCCTCGCAGCGGGAAGGCGGGGGCCGGGACGCGGCGGGCGGCGCGGAGGCGGGACGCCCTCCGGCCTGAGACCGGGGACCCGAGGCACGGCGCCGGAGCGCTCAGGCGTGGGCGGGCTGCTCGTGCTCGACGTGGGCGGGGGGTTCGAGCTGGAAGGTGGAGTGCTGCAGGTCGAAGTGGCCGCTCAGGCACTCCTGCAGGGCGTCGAGCATCTGCGGGGCGTGGCCGTCGGCGAAGCACTCCTCCTCGACCACGACGTGCGCCGTCAGCACCGCCATGCCCGAGGTGAGGGTCCAGGCGTGCAGGTCGTGCACCGCGCGTACGTGCGGTACGCCCATGATGTGCGAGCGGACCTCGTCCAGGTCGATGTGGGCGGGGGCCGCCTCCAGCAGCACGCTGACGGCCGAGTGCAGCAGCTTCAGCGCCCGGGGCACGATGAGCAGGCCGATCAGCACGGCCACGATGGAGTCGGCGCGGGTGAAGCCGGTGAGCTGCGCGACCAGGGCGGCGGCGATGACGCCGAGGGAGGTCAGCGCGTCGGTGGCCACCTCCAGGAAGGCGCCCCGCATGTTGAGGCTCTCGCCCTGCACGCGCACCAGCAGCAGCATCGAGACGAGGTTCCCCGCCAGGCCGATCACACCGAACACGAGCATGGATCCGGCGGCGACCTGCGGCGGGTCGGCGAGCGTGAGCCTGCTGACCGCCTCGTACAGGACGTAGGCGCCCAGGCCGAACAGGACGGCGGCGTTGACCGCGGCGGCCAGGATCTCGGCACGGGCCAGGCCGAAGGTCCACCTGCCGGTGGCCGGGCGGGCGGCGAGCGTGATGGCGACGAGGGCCAGCGCGATGCCCGCGGTGTCGGTGAGCATGTGGCCGGCGTCGGCCAGCAGCGCGACGCTGCCCGTGAGCAGCGCGCCCGCCAGTTGCACGAGCATGACGCCGCCGCTGATGGCCAGCACCCAGGCCAGCCGCCCTCGGTGGCGGCCGGCACCGGTGAGGTGGCCGTGTCCGTGGCCGTGGCTTCCGCCATGACCGTGTGCGTGGTTGGCGCCCACAGCGGTTCCTCCTTACGCGGATCGGGAACGGGAGACTCCGGGCCGTACCGGCCGTCAGTTGCAGTTCTCTCCTGCGGCGCGCACGCAGGCCCGGTCGGTCTCCACCGCCGCCACCGCGGCGCGCAGGTCGTCCAGGGCGTGCCCGAGCCGGGCGTCGGCCAGCTCGTAGCGGGTGCGCCGGCCGACCGGCACCGCGACGACCAGGCCGCAGTCGCGCAGGCAGGCCAGGTGGTTGGAGAGCCGGGTCCGGGAGATGCCCAGCGACTCGGCCAGGTCGGACGGGTGGGCCGGGGCCTCGCGCAGCGCGAGCAGCAGCCGGCAGCGGATCGGGTCGGCGAGCGCGCGGCCGAAGCGCGCCAGCACCTCGATCTCGGAGGCGATCATCAGCATGCCCCCACAGTACACATAATCCTGAATTCAGGAAATCCTGTATAGAAGGAGCGGCTTCCGGTGCGGCGGTGAGGGACCCCGGGCGGGTGTCAGTACCGGAAGGAAGAGGCGATCTCCTGCAGCGCGTCGGACATCGCGGCCAGCTCCGCCGAGGCCTGACGGGTGGCCTGGGCCTCTCCGGTCGTGGCGGCGGCCGTCTCCGCGACGTCGGTGATCGCGGTGGCGATCCGCTCGGAACCGCCGGCCAGCTCGGTGACGCTGCGGTTGATCTCCTTGCTGGTGGCCGACTGCTCCTCGACCGCGGCGGCGATCGTCGACTGGATCTCCGACACCCGCTCGACGATCGCGGAGATCTCCGCGATGGCCTCGGTCGCCCGCGCGGTCTCGTCCTGGATCGAAGCGATCTTGGAGATGATGTCCCCGGAGGCGCGGGCCGTCTCCTGGGCCAGGTCCTTGACCTCACCCGCGACGACCGCGAAGCCCTTGCCCATGTCGCCCGCCCGCGCCGCCTCGATGGTGGCGTTGAGGGCCAGCAGGTTGGTCTGCTCGGCGATCGAGGTGATCGTCTTGATGATCTGCCCGATCTCCGCGCTCGCCTCGCTGAGGTGCCCGACCGTCTCCGAGGTCGCCCGGGCGCTCGTCACGGCCTCGCCGGCCACGCTCGCCGCCACGCTGGTGCTGCGGGCGATCTCATCGATCGCGGCGTTCATCTCCTCGGCGGCCGCCGCGAGGGTGCCGACGTTCACCGACACCTCCCTGGCCGACTGCGACACCTCCGCCGCCTGCCCGCTGGTGCCGACCGCCTGGGTGTCCAGCCGCTGCGACAGCGAGGCGAGCTGCCTGCCGGAGGCGGTCAGGGAGCCGGCGCGCTCACCGACCCCGGTCAGCGCCTCGCGCATCGCGGCGGTCGTCCGGTTCAGCGCCCGCGCCATCTCCGCCATCTCGTCGCCGCCGTCCTCGGGAAGGCTTCCCGACAGGTCACGCCGGGCCAGGGTGCGCAGCCCCTCGGCCACCTGCTGCGCGGGGCGCACCACGCTCGCGGTGATGAGCATGGTCAGCACCACGGCGACGAGCAGCGCCAGCGCCACACCCGCCAGCATCATCGTGCGCGAGTCCGCCGCGACGTTCTCCGCCTCCCTCTGGGCCGCGTCCGAGCGGACCTTCACCGAGTCGATGAGCTTGCCCGTCGCCTCCAGGATCTTGTAGTAGGCGTTGTAGCCCTCACCCACGATGAGGGCGTTGCCCGCCTTGGTCCCGGCGTCGCCGTCCTTCCTGAACAGGGCCACGACCTGGGCGTCGTAGTCGAGGAAGACGCGGAACTGCCCGGTGATCTCGTCGAACAGCTCCTGCTCGCCCGGCGACAGGTACTCCGTGTGCACCCCGGACAGGTCCTTCTCCAGCGCGGCGGCCGAGTCCAGGAACCCCTTGCGGTTGGGCGAGTCGTCCGCGGTCGCGGCCGTGCCTCCGATGAACGGCACGTCCCAGGCGTAGGCGACCTGCCACCCGCTGACGTCCGCGTCGCGGAACTTCAGCTCCATGACCTCGCGGGTGAGCGTCTGCATCTGGCCCACCCGCTCGGTGACCCGCCGTTGCGTGTCGGACTGGTGCACGCCTACGGCCGCCATACCGGCCAGCATCGCGAACATGATCCCGAAAGCGGTGAGCAGCCGGGTGCGGAGGCGGACCCCGCGGAGCAGGGCGATCATCGTCATGCCTTTCGTTTCGAGCGGACATCCCTCCCATCGGACGCCGGGACGCGAGGTTGAGGACACCGAATCTCCCTCTGCTCCCGTCACCCGCCCGGCCGGAGCTCCGGCCGCCCCGTGGACCGGGCCGGAGGTCCCGTCGACCGGAACCGGCGCACCCGTCGAAACCCCGGGAAGACGGGTATGTAGCTTTCCCTGGGACGACGTGAGGAGATCTTGATGACACACGAGCGCGCCGGGCAGCCCGCCGGCCCGGACGACCTGGTGGACGTGGCCCGGCTGGTGACCGCCTACTACGCGCTGCACCCCGACCCCGCGGAGGCCGGGCAGCGGGTGGCGTTCGGCACTTCCGGGCACCGAGGCTCGTCGCTGAACGCCGCCTTCAACGAGGACCACATCACCGCCACCAGCCAGGCCATCGTGGAGTACCGCGCGGCACGCGGCGTCGACGGCCCGCTGTTCCTCGGCGCGGACACGCACGCGCTGTCCGAGCCCGCCCGGGTCTCGGCACTGGAGGTCTTCGCGGCCAACGGGGTGACGGTCATGATCGACTCCCGGGACGGGTACACCCCGACCCCCGCGGTCTCGCACGCCATCCTCACCCACAACCGGGACCGTACGGCCGGGCTCGCCGACGGCGTGGTCGTCACCCCCTCGCACAACCCCCCGGGCGACGGCGGTTTCAAGTACAACCCGCCGGACGGCGGCCCGGCGGGCACCGAGGCCACCTCCTGGATCCAGGACCGGGCCAACGCGCTGATCGCGGACGGCCTGAAGGAGGTCAGGCGCGTCCCGTACGCCAGGGCGCTGGCCGCCGGGACGACCGTCCGCCACGACTTCCTCGGCGCCTACGTGGACGACCTGCCCTCGGTGGTCGATCTCGACGCGATCCGCGCGGCGGGAGTGCGGATCGGCGCCGACCCGCTGGGCGGGGCGAGCGTGGCCTACTGGGGCGAGATCGCCGAGCGGCACCGGCTCGACCTGACGGTGGTCAACCCGCTGACCGACCCGACGTGGCGCTTCATGACCCTCGACTGGGACGGGAAGATCCGCATGGACTGCTCCTCCCCCCACGCCATGGCCTCGCTGATCGCCGACCGCGACGCCTTCGCCGTCTCCACCGGCAACGACGCCGACGCCGACCGGCACGGCATCGTCACCCCCGACGGCGGGCTGATGAACCCCAACCACTACCTGGCGGTGGCGATCTCCTATCTCTACTCCCACCGGCCGGGCTGGCCCGCCGGGGCGGGGGTCGGCAAGACCCTGGTGAGCAGCGGCATGATCGACCGGGTCGCCGCCGACCTGGGCAGGCGCCTGGTGGAGGTGCCCGTCGGGTTCAAGTGGTTCGTGCCGGGGCTGCTGGACGGCTCGCTCGGCTTCGGCGGGGAGGAGAGCGCGGGCGCGTCGTTCCTGCGCCGGGACGGCTCGGCGTGGACCACCGACAAGGACGGCCTGATCCTGGCCCTGCTCGCCGCGGAGATCGTCGCGACCACCGGCCGCTCGCCCAGCGGGCACTACGCCGACCTGGTCTCCCGGTTCGGCGCCCCGGCCTACGCGCGGGTCGACGCCCCGGCCACCCGGGAGGAGAAGGCGGTGCTCGCCCGGCTCTCGGCCGAGCAGGTCACCGCCGGCACCCTGGCCGGGGAGCCGGTCACGCAGGTGCTCACCGCCGCGCCCGGCAACGGCGCGGCCCTCGGCGGGGTGAAGGTGTGCACCGAGAGCGCCTGGTTCGCCGCCCGCCCCTCCGGCACCGAGGACGTCTACAAGATCTACGCCGAGTCGTTCAAGGGCCCCGGCCACCTGGCCGAGGTGCAGCAGGCGGCCAGGGAGCTGGTCTCGGCGTCACTCGGCTGAGGCGGGAGCGGGAGCCCGCCGGGCCGTACGGCTTCGCGCCCCGGGCGGGCCGTACGGCTTCACGCCCCGGGCGCGCGCGGGACGAGGCGGAGCCGGGCCGGAGCCCGGCGGGCGGGCTCCGGCAGGCGCAGCGGCCCGCGGCCGGGGGTGACGGCGCCCAGCACGCGCGCTCCCGCGGCGCCCGTGCATCCGGGCACCGTCGCGGGCAGCCCGTGCGCGGTCAGCCAGCCGAGGAAGGAGAAGGCGACCGCCTCTTTGGCGTCGGACGGCACGCCGAGCCCGTCGCTCGGGACGAGGCGCGCCGTCCCGGCCCGCTCGCGCAGCATGCCCATGACGACCGGGTTGCGGGTCCCGCCGCCCGAGACGACGACCGTGTCCAGGCGGTGCCGGCGGATCTGCGCGCCGGCGGTCTCGGCGGTCAGCGCGGCCAGCGTCGCCAGCAGGTCCGCCGGGCCGAGGCCGTACGGCGCGGCGAACCGGTCCAGGTAGCCGAGGTGGAACAGCTCCCTGCCGGTGCTCTTGGGCGCCGGGCGGCGGTAGTAGGGCTCGGCGAGCAGCTCCGCCAGCAGCGGCTCGCAGACCTTCCCGGCCGCGGCGAGGCGGCCGTCCTCGTCGTACGGCCTGCCGGTGGCGGCCAGCACCGCCGCGTCCATCAGCGCGGAGGCGGGCCCGGTGTCGTAGGCGAGGGCGGACCCGCCGCTCCCGCGCACGGTCAGGTTGGCGATCCCGCCGAGGTTGAGCGCCCCGGTCCGGCCCGGGAGCCCGGCCAGCAGGAGCAGGTCGAAGGCGGCGACCAGCGGCGCGCCCTGCCCGCCCGCGCTCACGTCCCGCGCGCGCAGGTCGGAGACGACCGGCACGCCGAGCCGCTCCGCGATCCAGGCGGCCTGGCCGAGCTGGAGGGTGCCGCGCGTGCGGCCGTCCTCCACCCAGTGGAAGAGCGTCTGCCCGTGCGAGCAGACGAGGTCGGCGGCCGGGCACCGCGCCGCCGCGGCGGCGAACGCCCGGCCGATCAGCGTGTCCAGGCGGCAGACCTCTTCCATGTCCGTCCGGTTCGGCGGCAGCGCGGCGGCGACGGCCGCGCGGAGTCCCGGATCGTACGGCGTCACGCCGGTGTGCTCGACGACGCCCGTGAGCACGTCTCCGGAGGCCGACCAGTCCACGACCGCGCTGTCGATCCCGTCGTGGGACGTCCCCGACATCAGCCCGAGCACCCGCACACCGACTCCTTGCAACGATTTTTCATATCGATATAACTTCAGGAAGAATATCTTCCATCATGTCGGCCGTGTCCCGGGCCGGGGACCTCGGCGCCGGACCCCGGGCGGTGGGCCGGCGGGAACATCGCACGGGAACGGAAGTGAGCATGACGGCAGTGGTGGTCGGCGTCGACGGCGGCGGGACGGGCACGCGGTGCGTGGTGGCGACGGAGTCGGGGGAGGTCGCCGGGCGGGGACGCGCCGGGGGCTCCAACGTCCTGTCGGCCGCCGATCCCGGCGAGAGCCTGCGCGCGGCGCTCCGGGACGCCCTGGAGGGGGTCGCGGGGGCGAGGGTGGCGGGCGGCGTGTTCGCCCTGGCGGGCGCGGAGTCGGCGCGCGAGCGGGCCGAGTCGCTCGTCTCCGGGGTGTGGCGGGCCTGCGGGCTGGACGGGCGGGTGGAGATCGTGCCCGATCCGCTGGCCGCGTTCGCCGGCGCCACCGCGGAGCCTTCGGGAACCGTTCTGATCGCCGGGACCGGTGCGATGGCCGCCCGGATCAGCGGACGCCGCCTCACCGCCCGGGTCGACGGGCACGGGTGGCTCCTCGGGGACGAGGGGTCGGGGGTGTGGATCGGGCGGCGGGCCGTACAGGCGGTGCTGGCCCTCCTCGACGGCCGGGCCGCCCCGACGGCGCTCCTGGACGCGGTCGCCGCCCGGGTCGCGGCATGGGAGACCGGGGAGGCCGGGGTCCCGCCCGGGGAGGAGGCGGCGACCGCCGCGACCCTGACCCCCTGGCGGGTCGTCCGGGCGGTCCATGGGGGGATCTCGGCGGCGGGCCCCGCCTGGCTGGGACGGCTGGCCCCGGCGGTGGAGGCGGCGGCGGGGGACGGGGACGCGGCGGCCCTGGAGATCATCCGGGAGGCGGCCGGCCGACTCGTCTCCACGGCCCTCGCGCTCGGCCCCGGCCCGGAGCCCGGAGCTCCCGGCGGATCGGGGCCTCTGGTGTTCGCGGGCTCCCTGCTCACCGGGCCCACGGCGCTGGCGGCGATGGTCCGGACCGGCCTCGGCGACGCCGCCGGCACCGTCGTCGCCGCCCGTGACAGCGCCGCGGGGGCCGCCGCCCTCGCCCTCCACGCGGTGCTCCCGGACGCCCTGGCCGCCCATCGGAAGCTGATCGTCTGACCTCGCGGGCGGACCGGCCCGGCGGCTCCCCGTCAGGCGACCACGCGGCGGCCGCGGCCGGGCTCGCTCAGGCGGCCGGCCCGGTCGGCGGCCACCGCGTAGTAGTACGCGCCCCTGGCGCCCTCCGGGTCCGTCCAGCGCACGTGGCGGCCTCCGGGGACGACGGCGGCCAGGTGGCGGGCGTCGTCGAGATCCCCGGGGCGGGCCCTGCGGTCGAGGCGGAAGACCGCGAACTGGAACGGGAGGTCCCGGCCGGTGGCGGTGACGCGCACCTCCACTCCCCCGGCCACCGTACGGGCCGCGGTCAGGACCGGGCGGCGCGGCGCGGGGCCGTCCGCGAGGCGGGGCAGCAGCGGCGGGAGCGCGGGCCGGGTGTAGTGGTCGGACACGACCGTGGTGATCGAGCCCAGGCGGTCGGCCCGCACATCGCCGGAGTTGTACCAGATGTCGCCGCCGACCTCCGGGTGGTCCCGGTTGAGGGTCAGGTGCCGGGTGAGCTCGTCGGGCTGGAACCACGGGGCGGGCTGACCGGCCGCCCCCGCCTTGTAGGCCGCCTGGCCGATCCAGAGCTGCACGCCGGTGCCGGCCGCCACGCCGGACCACCAGGGGACCAGTTCGGCGTAGTCGGCGTTGGACTGGCCGATGTACCAGTAGAGCTGCGGGGCGATGTAGTCCAGCCAGCCCTTCTTGACCCAGCCCCGGGTGTCGGCGTGCAGGTTGTCGTAGGACTGGCCGCCGGAGGTGTCCGAGCCGAGCGGGTCGGTGGCCCGGTTGCGCCAGATGCCGGACGGGCTGATGCCCCAGGCGACCTCCGGCTTGGCCTGCCGTACCCGCTGCTGCATCTCCTGGACCAGCAGGTCGACGTTGTTGCGCCGCCAGGCCGCGAGGTCGGGGAAGCCCCGGCCGTGTTCCGCGTAGGCGGCGGCGTCGTCGAAGGCGGTGGTGTTGACCGGGTAGAAGTAGTCGTCGAAGTGCAGGCCGTCGATGTCGTAGCGGGTGACCGCGTCCATCATGGCGTCCTGCACGAACGCGCGGACCTCGGGCATGCCGGGGTTGTAGTAGAGCCGGCCGCCGTAGGCGACGATCCAGTCGGGGTGCCTGCGGCCCGGGTGGTCGGGGTGGAGGCCGGCCGGGTCGCCCTGCATGGACACGCGGTAGGGGTTGAACCACGCGTGGAAGGCCAGGCCCCGCCGGTGCGTCTCCTCCACCAGGAACGCCAGCGGGTCGTAGCCGGGGTCCTGTCCCTGCGTGCCGGTCAGGTACTGCGACCAGGGCTCGTACGGCGAGGGCCAGAAGGCGTCGGCGGTCGGCCGGATCTGCACGAAGACGGAGTTGAGCCTGCGGGCCCGGGCGACGTCGAGCCAGGCGAGGTACTCGGCCTGCTGCTCCTGCGCGGTGAGGCCGGGCGTGGACGGCCAGTTGATGTTGAGCACCGAGGCGATCCACATGCCGCGCATCTGGCGCAGCGGCGGGACCTCCCCTGCGGGGGCGGGCGCGGCCGCGGACGCGAGGGCGGGCAGCGGCACGGACGACGCGGCGGCGGCGAGGGCGAGGCCGCGCAGGACGGTACGCCGGGTGGGTGAGCTCATGCGGACTCCTGGGGGCACGAAGAAGAGAGCGCCGCTGATGACGGTGGCAGAAAATTACTTTCAGATCAATGATGATGAAAGAAAGCGTCATCGATGTGTAATCTGCTCGGGACGTCCGGTCCCCGATGCCGTCCGCGTCCCCCAGGAAGGCGGCCCATGCCCCGCAGCAGTCCCGATCTGGCCCGGTCGGCGATGGCCGTGCTCCAGCCCGGCTTCGACGGAACCGTCCCGCCCGCCTGGCTGCGCCGGGCCCTGGGCGACGGCCTCGGCGGAGTCGTGCTCTTCGCCCGCAACCTGACCGGCCCCGCCCGGACGGCCGGACTCGTCGCGGCGCTGCGCGCGGAGAACCCGGCCGTGGTGGTCGCGGTCGACGAGGAGGGCGGGGCCGTCACCCGGCTGGAGGCCGGGACCGGCAGTTCCTTTCCCGGCAACCGGGCGCTCGGCGTCGCCGACGACACCGGGCGGACCGAGCGGGTCGCCCGTGCGATCGGCCGCCTGCTGGCCGCCGCGGACGTCACCCTGGACTACGCTCCCGTGGCCGACGTCAACGCGGACCCGGCCAACCCGGTGATCGGCGTGCGCTCCTTCGGTCCCGACCCCGCCCTCGCCTCCCGGCACACCGCGGCCTGGGTGCGGGGGCTGCAGGGCGCCGGGGTCGCCGCCTGCGCCAAGCACTTCCCCGGTCACGGCGACACCGTCACCGACTCCCACCTCGCCCTGCCGACGGTGCACGCCGCCGCCGGCGTGCTCCGCGAGCGCGACCTGCCGCCGTTCCGCGCCGCGATCGAGGCCGGGGTCCGGGCCGTGATGTGCGGCCATCTGCTGGTCCCCGCGCTCGACCCGGACGCCCCCGCCACGCTCAGCCGCCGGATCCTGACCGGCCTGCTCCGCGAGGAGCTCGGCTTCGGCGGTCTGCTGGTCACCGACGCCATCGAGATGCGCGCGGTGGCCGCGCTCCACCCGCCCGGGGAGATCGCGGTCCGCGCGCTGGCCGCGGGCGCCGACGCGATCTGCTCCGGGGTCTCCTCCCCGGGAGGGGAGAGCGTCTACGCGCTGCGCGACGCGATCGTCGAGGCCGTGCACGCCGGGCGGCTCCCCGAGGAGCGCCTGGCCGAGGCGGCGGCCCGGGTCCTGGCCCTGGCCGCCTGGCACGCCGGCCGGGCGGGCGCGCGGAGCGCCGCGGGCCGGGACGGCGAGACCGGCGAGGCCGTCGGCCTGGAAGCCGCCCGCGCGGCCGTGCGGGTGACCGTGCCCCGTCCCGCGGGCCCGGACGGCGCGGCTCCGCGGGCGGGCGGCGCCGCGGGCAACGGCGCATCACCGCGGCCCCGGGACACCGGCGTCATCGGGGACGACACCCCGCCCCCGCTCCAGGCGCCGCCGTTCGTCGTCGATCTCGCCCCCCGCCCGAACCCGGCCGCCGATCCCGCCGCCCCCACCGGCCTGCTCGGCGCGCTGGGCGAGTCGCTGCCCGGCACGACCGGCCGCACCGTCACCGCCGGGGCCCCCGAGCTGCCCGCCCTGCCGGAGGACCGCCCGATCGTGCTGACCGTCCACGACGCCGGGCGCCACCCGTGGGTCCGGGAGCTGCTGGCGGAGGCCGTACGGCTCCGCCCCGACGCGATCGTGGTCGAGACCGGGACCCCCGGCGAGCCGGTCGGGGCCGTGTACGTGGCCACGCACGGCGTCTCACGGGCCTCCGCCCGCGTGGTCGCACGATGGCTGACCGGTGGCAAATAAGCTGATCTCAACACAGGACGGTGAAAATGAACGAGCACGACGGCCCCGCCGCCGGGCGCCTCCCCCACGAGGGGCCCGCGTGACCGGGCGCCGCCGGCCCACCGCCGGACGTCCCCGCCGCGGAGACCCCGCGTGACCGGGCACGACGGCCCCACCATCGAAGATCTTCACCTTGAGGGTTGCGCATGACCGAGAACGAGAGCCCCAGCCCGGCCAACCTCGTGGCGACGATCCGGGCCGTGCTGCCCTCGCTCACCCCCGCCGCCCGGGCCATCGCCCACCGCATCCTCGACGACCCGGGGCTGGTGGCGCGCAGCACCATCACCGAGTTCAGCGCGATCTCCGGCACCAGCGAGGCCACGATCGTCCGCACCGCCCGCGCGCTGGGCTTCGCCGGCTACTCCCAGCTGCGCTTCGCGCTGGCCGCGGCGGTGGCCAGCCAGGCGCCCGAACGGCTGGTCCCCGGTGACCTCGGGCCCGACGACCCGCTCACCGACGTGATCGCGAAGGTGACCCGGGCCGAGTCCGAGGCGCTGGCCGACACCGCCGCGCAACTCTCCCCCGACACGCTGGACGCGGTCGTGGGGGCCGTGTCCGCCGCCCGGCGGGTGGACGTCTACGGGGTCGGCGCCTCCGGCCTGGTCGCGGTGGACATGGCGCAGAAGCTGATGCGGATCGGCCTGTCCGGCCACGCCTTCACCGACGCGCATCTGGCGGTCACCAGTGCCGCGCTGGTCAGACCGGGCGACGTGGTGGTCGGGGTGAGCTGCACCGGCGAGACCCCCGACGTGCTCGGCCCCGTGCGCGTCGCGCGCAAGGCCGGCGCCACGACCGTGGCGATCACCAACAACCCCCGTTCCTCCCTGGCCGGTCTCGCCGACCACGTCATGGTCTCCGCGGGCCGGGAGACCGCCTTCCGCCCCGGCGCACTGGCCAGCCGGATCAGCCAGCTGCTCATCGTCGACTGCGTCTTCGTCGGCGTCGCCCAGCGCACCTTCGGCGCCGCCGATCCCGCCCTGCGCGCCACCCGCGACGCCCTGGAGGAGTTCCTGGCCGGCTTCCCGCGCCGGGGCCGCCCCTCCTGAAGCGCCGATCCTCCGGAACCGCCGCGCGGCGCCCGCGGCCGGGGACACCGCGCCGTCCGGTCGGGGCTCCGCCGGGCCTCCGGCGGCCGGGGTTCGTGTCCGACCCCCGGCCGCCGCCCTCACTCCCCGGTCCGCTCCACCGGGATCCACAGCTCGGCGTCCGCCGTCGTCCCGTCCGGCGAGATCACCGTGCGCGAGATCTCCGGGCCGGGCCTGCTCCGGTACGGGTTGGACGGGAACCACTGCGTGAACACGTCCCGCCACAGGTACTGCAGGGCCTGCGGGAACGCGCCCGAGCTCTCGAAGACCGCCCACGTGCCCGCCGGGACGGTGAGGGTCTCCATGTCCCCCGGCGCGTCGGCGCTCGTCACCGCGCCGCAGTAGTAGTCCAGCTCCGTGCCCTCCGCACGGTCGTCGCCGATGCGGTCGGCCACGTTGACGACCCCTCGCGGCTCCTGGTCCGACAGCGCCGCGATGCGCCCCATGGCCTCCTGTCCGATGCCCCGCATGAACTCGACGATCGCCGGGTTCATCCCCTCGTGGACGAGGGGGACCCGCGCCTTCCTGCCCACCAGGCGGAACTCTTCCTTCTCCACGATCCGGTACCGCATGTTGCCGCTCCCTTCGATGATGAGGCGGAAGGACATCCGTGGCTGGGACTGCAGCGCCGCGCCGGTCCGCCTGGCCTCGCCGGGGCCGACGCCGTGCACGGCGCGGAACGCACGTGCGAACGCCTCCCCCGAGCCGTAGCCGTAGCGGACCGCGATGTCGAGCAGCGGCTCGGTCCCGGCGAGCACCCGGGCGCCCGCCACGGTGAGCCGCCTGCGGCGGATGTACTCCGACAGCGGGATGCCGGCCAGCGCGGAGAACAGCCGCCGGAAGTGGTACTCCGACGTGACGGCGATCCGCGCGAGCTCGGCCGCCTCGATCCGCTGGTCGAGGTGCTGCTCGATGTACTCCATGGCCTGGTTCAGCCGTTCCAGCACTCCCGGCCTCCTTCCCTTGCGATCACCACGCTAGGCGGGGCCGCCCCGCCGCACCCGACATCCTGTGCCCGGTGCGGTCGGGTGCGGTCGGGCGCGGCGGAAGCGCTCGTCTGGAGTGACGCCCGGCGGAGCCGCTGCGGGGCCGCCGGCCCGAGACCGGGTCGGCGCGGTCAGCCCCGACGCCCGCGCCACCAGGCGAAGACGTCGGGCAGCACGACGGGCGCCCAGCGGGACAGCCGGAGCCCCTCCGTCTCCGCCTCGGTCATGAAACGCGCCT
This sequence comes from Thiemannella venezuelensis, assembly GCF_014203605.1. Taxonomy (GTDB): domain Bacteria; phylum Actinomycetota; class Actinomycetes; order Streptosporangiales; family Streptosporangiaceae; genus Planomonospora_A; species Planomonospora_A venezuelensis. Next base: position 61,686 of record NZ_JACHJJ010000020.1, read on the forward strand.
CGCTGATCTCGTCCCCGTCCGGGACGATCTCACCGCCGGCGACCGCGCAGCCGTACACCGTGATCACGTAGGAGGCCTGGTCCCCGTTCGGGTAGTGCACCCGGAACTCCGGCCCGCCGTAGACCCCGATGAGGCCGAGCGGTTCCACCTGGAGGCTCACCTCCTCGCGGATCTCGCGGACGAGTGCGCCGGCGGGGTCCTCGTCGGGCTCGACCAGGCCGCCCGGCGGGGCCCACACGCCGTTCTCGTGCCGCGCCATGAGGAGGCGGCCGTCGCCGTCGAACACGCAGCCGGACACGGACGGCAGGACGAGGAGGTCGTGGCCGATGCGGGCCCGCAGCGACGCGAGGAACTCGGGGATCGGCATGCTACCGGCCGGAGCCCGTGGGGAAGCAGGTCATGTAGACAGCCTAGGCGCACCCGACCAGCCGCCAGCGCCTGCCGGTCGGCAGCTCGGCCACGTCGTCGCCGGGTGCCGCTCCGGCCGGCAGGCACTGGACGTACGTCGCCGGAAGCTCGCCAAGTGGCCGCGACAGCACAGCGGGCTCGGCGATCGGCGCCTTCACCGCCGCCCCGCCGTCCGGCCAGGCGGAGACGAACGCCTCGCCGTCGGCCGGAAGGCAGGAGTCGACGAAGACCACGTGGGCCAGCCGGTCGCCGATCCGCTCCGAGGACGCCTTCGACGCGCGCCCTAGTGCGCCGCGTCCAGCCGGGCGCGCTGGTCCTCCGTCAGTTCCAGGTCCACCGCGGCCAGGTTCTCCTCCAGCTGAGCCACCGAGGACGCCCCGGCCAGCGGGATCACCGGCAGCGGGCCACCGAGCTGCCAGGCCAGCACCACCTGGTTGGCTGTCGCCCCGGTCTCCTTCGCGACCTCCCGCAGCACCGCCAGCCGGGCGGGCGTCCCCGGATGGTCGTAGTCCGGCGGGAGCGGCTTGTCCCGCCGGGTGTAGGCGCCGGTGAGCAGCGGCGAGTAGGCGACCAGGGTCAGGCCGGGCTCGGCCCGCAGGTAGCTGCGCAACTCGGCTCCGGCGTGGCCGAGGCTGCCGTCCTCGAAGAGCGGCTGGGACACGTCGGTGCGCGGCCTGAGGTAGCTGTGCTGGTACTGCAGGACCTCGTAGCCGGGCAGCCCCGCCGCCGCGGCGAGGGCACGGGCCCGCTCCACCCGCCAGGTCGCGTGGTTGCTCACCCCGAGCAGTCCGACCGTGCCTTCCGCCACCAGTTCGGCGAAGCCCTCGACGGTCTCGCGCACCGGGACCGTCCGGTCCTCGATGTGCGCGTAGAGCAGGTCGATCCTGTCCACTCCGAGCCGCTCGCGGCTGCGCTCGGCGGCCTCCCGGATGACCTTCGCCGAGAGTCCCTCGGGGTTGTCGACGTATCCGGTGCCGGGCGCGAGCGGCCGCGCACCCAGTTTGGTGGCGATGACGATCTCGCCGCCGACGCCGCGGCTGCGCCGCCACCGCCCGAGCAGCTCCTCGCTGTGCCCGCCCTGTCCGCCGTCGATCCAGAAGGCGTAGTTGTCGGAGGTGTCGATGAACGTCCCGCCGGCCTCGACGTAGCGGTCCAGGATGGCGAAAGAGGTCTTCTCGTCGGTCACCGAACCGAAGAGCATCGCCCCGAGGGCGAGCACGCTCACCTCGCGGCGGGTCTCCGGGCCGGTGCCGATGGTGCGGTACTTCATGGGGTTCCTTCCGTCCGGGGCCGGTCTCCCCGGACCCTGGATGGGAGTCTCGGCGGTGGAGCGCGCTCCAGGTCAAGCCCGTGGCGGCCGGACCCTGCGGGCTCCGGCACCGCCGGCTCCGGCATGTCTCCGAACGCTCCGGTGCGGTCCCCCTCGGGCTTCCGCCTCGTCAGCGCGACGCGCCTCCCGTCTACTGCGGCAGGCGGATCCGTGCTACCGCGGTAGGTGGAGCCCGGTTTCAACCCAGCGGATATAGGCCCGAAGATCTCTCCGGGCTAGTGTTCTCCCAGCGGCCTCTCGTTGAGACATCCGGATCCGGCCGCCCTCAGCGCCGCCCTCCGCGCAGGATCTCGAAGACCTGCTGCCTGGTGCCGGTTCCGTTGACGCATAGGAGAAGATCCTCCATGAGAGCAGTGGTCGCCGCCGTCTCCGCTCTGCTCGCGACCGCGCTGGCGGGCTGCGGCGTTCTGCCGGCCGAGCAGGCTGGGCAGGCTCCGCCCGAGCGGGCCGGGGAGTCCGCGTCCGCCGTCCCGTCCGGCACCCTCCCGTCCGGCACCGTCCCGTCCGTGAGCACACCCGCGCCCGCGGACCACACGGCCGAGGGGATGGTCGGCTTCCACGGCGCGGAACCCTTCAGGATCGACATCAGGTCGGTCGAACGCCACCCCCGGCTCACCGTGCTCCGCATGGAGATCATGACCACCGCCGGCCGCGGCACCAAGGGCGACTTCGGCTACGGTTCCGTGCCCAGCGACTTCGCCAGGTTCCGCCTGCTGGACCCGGTGGGCAGAAAGCTCTACAACACCCTGCGCGAGAAGGACCATGACGGTCCGGCCTTCGGCACCAGGCACGTCCTGGCGACCGCCGGATTCCCGGAGGACTTCGTCCCCGGCGTGCGCTACCCGGTCGAGGTGTACTTCCCCCCGCTGCCCGGCACCGTCACGGCCGTGTCGGTCGTGCCCGACATGCCGATCGGCCCCATGACCGGGATTCCCGTCACCGGCGGCGGTGCGGAGCCGGTCGCCAGGGAGCGGAGCTCGCCCGACACGCCCACGGCCGGCCAGGTGTTCCAGTGGCCGGTGGTACCGCCCTCGGGCGAGGTCTGGTCCTGGGTCGCCGACCTGACCGAGCTGGTGGAGACCCCGCAGAAGACCACCACGCAGGAGGGCCCCAGGGAGACCGTCGGCCTCCGCACCGACGTGCTGTTCGCCTTCGACGAGGCCGCGCTGAGCCCGAAGGCGGCGGCCGTGCTGGACGAGGCGGCCGCCGAGACCCGGCTGCGGGCCGATCCGGCCAAGCCGCCGATCACGATCACCGGTCACACCGACAGCAAGGGGGACGACCTCTACAACATGGAGCTGTCACTCAAGCGGGCGCAGGCCGTCAAGGACTACCTCGCCGCCAGACTCGGCGCCGGCTACCGGTACCGGCCCGAGGGCAAGGGCGAGACCGCGCCCATCGCCGGGAACGAGAAGCCGGGCGGCGGCGACAACCCCGCCGGGCGGGCCCGCAACCGGCGGGTGGAGGTCTCGTACACGATCAGGCAGCAGGGGCCGAACGTGACCGCGACCGCCCCGCCCGCCGGCGCCGTACGCGGCTCCGCCCTCGCCCCCGCACCCTTCCGCACGGATCCGGGCCCCGCGGCGGCGCACTTCGACTGGGCGCCCCGCGGCGGCGAGCGGGACCTGGGAGTGGACGTGCTCCCCCTCTACCGCGACGGCGCCTACCTGGTGGCCTCCTTCGACGTCACCAACCTGCGGCGGGAGGGCTTCACTGCGGCGCTCCCCCAGCCGTTCGGGACGTGGAGGCACGAGTTCACCCAGGCGGCGAACCTCAGCGCGTTCACCCTGCTGGACCCGGTGACCGAGGCCCGGTACCACCCGGTGAAGGTGCACACCTCCTTCCTGGAGAACGCGGTGCCCGCGCTGGACCCCGGCGAGGTCGGCCGTGCCTACGTCTACTTCCCGGCGCCTCCCGACGATCGCACGTCCATCACCCTGGAGGTCGCCGGCGGCTCGGCCTACCCCGGCATCCCGATCACCCGCTGACCGGTCCGGACAGGAGCGTCCGCCGTCCTGAGCCGGGGCGGGAACGGGAGCCTCGGGCCTGAGGCGCCGGAGCTGTCAGGTCAGGCGCAGGGCCTCGGCGGCGACGGCGTGGCGCAGGTCGCGGATGCCGGGGCGGCCCCGGAGCGGGTGGACGTTGTTGGTCAGCAGCACGACGCTCAGAGCGCGGGCGGGGTCGACGACGAGGGAGGTGCCGGTGAACCCCGAGTGGCCGTAGGCGGCGGGCAGCGGACCGACGATGGCGGGGTCGCCGATCCGCACGCCGAGCCCGTGGCGGAAGCCGTCGCCCTCGACGCCCTGGTCGCGGGTCATCTCCGCGACGGTGTCCGGGCGCAGGATCGGGCCTCCGCCGGTGCGGAGCGTCTCGGCGAAGGCGAGCAGGTCGGCGGCGGTGGAGAAGATCCCCGCGTGCCCGGCCACACCGCCCAGGCCGTACGCGGTCTCGTCGTGGACCTCGCCGCGCACGCATCCGGGGACGGGGCGCTCGGTCTTGTGCTCGGTGGCGACGGCGCGGGGCAGCAGCGGGGGCCCGGGCCGGTAGCCGGTGTCGGCCAGGCGCAGCGGGCCGGTCACACGGGCGCGGACCAGCTCGTCGAGGGGTGCTCCCCCGGCGAGCTCGGCCACCCGCCCCACGGTGATCATCCCGACGTCGGAGTAGAGGTAGCGCTCGCCGGGCGCGTGCAGCGGGGTGGTGGAGAGGATCCGCTCCAGGCGGGCGGCGTGGACTCCGGCGCCGTCCCCGGGGATCTCCCGGTCGGCCCGGCGCCCCGGAGGCAGTCCCGCGGTGTGGGTGAGCAGGTGGCGGAGTGTGATCTCCGGGTGGCCGCCGTAGCAGGCGGGCAGCAGCGCCGCGACGGGCTCGTCGAGGCCGAGCAGTCCCTCCTCCGCCAGGGACAGGACGGCGGCGGTGGTGAACAGCTTGGTGACCGAGGCGAGGTCGAAGAGCGAGTCGTGACGGGCGGGCGGCCGCTCGGGCAGGAGCTCCTCCGACGCCCCGGCGTACCGAACGGCCTCGCCCGCGACCGCTGCGGCGACCGCCTCCCCGCCCACCGCCACCGCGGCGACGGCCGCCGAGCACACGCCGGGCACGGCGGCGGCCAGGACGCGCTCCAGCGCGGCGCAGGCCCGCGGGTCACCGGGTGCTCCGGGCCCCCGCGCCCTGCCGGGTGCACCCGGGCCGGGCGGTCCGGGCGGCCCGTACGGCTCAGGCACCGCGCACTCCCCCGGACGCCAGCGCGGCCTCCAGGCTGTCGCCGTGGGCCGCCAGGAGGGCGCGGGCGCCGTCGCTGTCCAGGCCCTGGCCGATCATCAGCACCGCGACCTTCACGTTCCAGTCCGCCGCCTCCAGCGCGGGGCGGGCCGCGGAGAGCCCGGCGCCGGTGATGTCGCTGACCATCCGGGCTGCCCGGTCGGCGAGCTTCGCGTTGGCCGCGGACACCTCGATCATGTTGTTGCCGTAGGTGCGGCCCAGACCGATCATCGCGATCGTGGAGATCATGTTGAGGACCAGCTTCTGCGCGGTCCCGGCTTTGAGGCGGGTCGAGCCGGTCACCACCTCGGCGCCGACGACGACCTCGATCGGATGGCGCGCCGCCGCCGAGATGGGAGTGCCCGCGTTGCAGGACAGCGCCACGGTCAGCGCGTCCCTGCGCGCCGCCTCCCGCAGGGCGCCCAGCACGAACGGCGCCCTGCCGCTGGCGGAGACGCCCACCACCGAGTCCAGCGCGCCCACCCCTCGCTCCCCGATGGCGGCGGCTCCGGCCGGGGCGTCGTCCTCGGCCCCCTCGACCGATCGGGTCAGGGCGGGCACGCCGCCCGCGATGACGCCCTGCACCAGTTCCGGGTCGGTGCCGAAGGTCGGCGGGCACTCGGAGGCGTCCAGCACGGCCAGCCGGCCCGAGGTGCCCGCGCCGACGTAGACCAGGCGCCCGCCCCGCTTCATCCGGTCGACGATCGCCTCGACCGCGGCGGCGATCTGCGGGATCGCCTCGGCCACGGCCGCGGGCACCGTCGCGTCGGCGGCGTTCATCAACCGGGCCACCTGCTCGGTCGAGAGCCGGTCGATCTCCCGGTAGCGCGGGTCGCTCTGTTCGGTGGCCAGGCCGGCGAGCGGATCAGTCATGATGCCCCATGTCGCTAATTTTCATCACAGACTTCTCTCGTGCAAATTATCTTCCATGAATGGCCGCATGTCACTCATCCGCACCGGGCCGCGGGGCCGTGCGTCCCGCCTCCTCCGGACGCGGCGGGTCTCCGGCGCCACCACCGGCGTCGTCCGTCCGCCGGTCACCGCAGGTCGCGGCGGTAGAGCCAGAAGACCCGCTCGGCGCGCGCGCCGACCGCCCGGGAGGAGAAGCCGAGCGGGCCCACCCAGGAGATCTGCGCCCTCACCAGGCCGGCCGCCCGCGTCTCCGCCAGGCAGCGGCGCAGCAGCACCCGTCCGGCGCCGAGGCCGCGGGCGGCCGGAGCGGCGGGGGGCGCCTCGCGGACCCCCTTCCCGTTTCCCGCCCCGGGCCTGCGGAGATCGCCTGCGGGCTCCCGGTCCCCGCCCACCGGGTTCACGCCCGGCCCGCCGGCGCGGCCACGACGCTGCGGCGCTCGGGATGGAAGCAGGCGTGCTCCTGGGGGAAGCCCCCGGCCGCGCCGAGGACCGGGACCTCGGCGGTGCAGCGTCCGGTGGCGAACGGGCAGCGCCGGGCGAACAGGCAGCCCGCGTCGGGCCCGCCCTCGTCCAGCGGCTCGGTCGGCACCACCCGCTGCGCGCCCGGCTCCTCCAGCCCGTGCAGCACGGGGATGGCCGAGAGCAGCGACTGGGTGTAGGGGTGGACCGGGCCGGAGACGACCGCCTCCACCGGGCCGCGCTCGACGACCCGCCCCCGGTAGATGACGTACAGTTCGCCGTCGTCGCCGAGGTAGCGGGCGGTCGCCACGTCATGGGTGATGAACAGCACGCTCACGCCGAGCCGTTCGCGCAGGTCCCTCAGGAGCGCGAGGATGCCCAGCCGGAGCGAGACGTCGATCATCGAGACGGCCTCGTCGGCGACGAGCATCTCGGGGTCGACGGTGAGGGCGCGGGCGATGACGACGCGCTGGCGCATTCCGCCGGAGAGCTGGTGCGGGTAGCGCGGCAGCACGTACCCGGGGTCGAGGCCGACCAGGCCGAGCAGCTCCCCGGCCCGCTCGTCGATCCACGATCCCGGGCGGCCGGTCTGCCGGGCCCGCAGCGCCAGGGGCGCGGCCAGCGCCTGGTGGATCGTGCGCGTCGGGTTGAGCGCCGAGTAGGGGTCCTGGTGGATGAGCTGGATCCGGCGGAAGTACGGCCGGCGCGCCCGGGGGCGCAGCGACGACATGGGGACGCCGTCGATGGCGATCTCGCCGGAGTCGTGGCTCTCCAGCCCCGCGACGATCCGGCCCAGCGTGGTCTTGCCGCAGCCGGACTCGCCGATGAACGAGACCGCCCCGCCCTTGCCGACGGCGAAGTCGACGCCGCGCAGCGCCCGCACCTCCCGCCCGCCGAGCACGGCGCCCCGCTGCCTGAAGGTCTTGGTGATGCCCTGTCCCGTGATCACGCCTGCTCCTCCCGCGCCCCCGCGGCGACCTCTTCCCCGCCGCGGGCCTCCGCGCCGTCCTCCCCGTCCCGGTCCCCCGCGGCGGTCCCCGGGCCGCCGTCCTCCGGCCCGGCCCGGTTCTCCGCGGCGGCGTGGCACGACACGCTCCGCGCGCCGTACGCGACCGCGGGCGGCCGCCCGGTCTCGCAGGCGTCCATGCGCAGCGGGCAGCGCTCCCGGAAGACGCAGCCGTCCGCGGGGATCGTGCCGAGCGTCGGCGGCCGGCCGGGCAGCGCCCTGGCCTCGCCGATGTCGCCGGTCAGGCGGGGGACGGCCCGCAGGAGGCCGCGGGTGTAGGGGTGGCGGGGATCGGCCAGCACGTCCCGGGTGGGGCCCTGCTCGACCACGCGCCCGCCGTACATGACGGCCAGGCGGTCGGCGACCTCCGCCACCACGCCGAGGTCGTGGGTGATGACGAGGGTGGTGAGCCCGCGCTCGGCGTGGACCTCCCGGACGATCCGCAGGATCGTCGCCTGGGTGATCATGTCGAGCGCGGTGGTGGGCTCGTCCAGCACCACAAGGTGGGCGTTGAGGACCAGCGCGAACATGATGCCCACCCGCTGGCGCATCCCGCCCGAGAGCTCGTGCTGGCAGGAGTCGAGCACGCGCGCGCCGTCCAGGCCCATCCGGCCGAGCAGCTCCCTGGCCTCGCGGACCAGGGCGCGCAGGTCCCGCACACCGTGCGAGCGGCCCAGGTCGAGCAGCTGCTTGCCGACCGTCTTGAGGGGGTTGAGGGAGTTCTGCGCGGCCTGGAAAACGTAGCCGACGTGCCTCCCGCGCGCCCTGCGCAGCTCCTCGCCGCGCAGCGCCACGACGTCGCCGAGGCCGTCGATCTCCACGCTGCCCGCGCTGATCCTGCCGGGCGGCTGGACCGCGTTGAGCAGCGAGAGCGCCAGGGTGGACTTTCCGGAGCCGGACTCGCCGACCACGCCCGTGATCGTCCCGGGTGGCAGCTCCAGGTCGACCCCGGAGACGGCGGGCAGCTCGCCGGCCGGGGTCCGGTAGACGACCGACAGGCCGCTGATCCGCACGCCCGGCGCTCGCCCGTCCGGGGTGGCCGGTGGGGTCTCGGGCACGTCACTCCTCACGCAGGCGGGGGTTGAAGATCTCGTCCATGGCGTCGACCACGAGCACGATGCCCAGGGTGAGCAGCAGGACCGCCAGCAGCGGGGCCATCATGTACGGCAGCGCCGCCGTGGAGGTCAGCGCGCCGCCGCCGAACACCGAGAGGTTGAGCATGACCCCCCAGTTGCTGGCCTCGAACGGCAGCACGCCCAGGAAGAACAGGCCCACCTGCGCGTAGACCGCGCCGGTGACGGCGATGAGCATGTTCATCGCGATGAACGGGGCCATGCTGGGCAGCAGTTCCCGGCCGACGATGTGCCCGGTGGACAGGCCCAGGCCCCGGGCCGCCTCGATGAACCCGCGCTCGCGCAGGGAGAGCGTCTGGGCCCGTACGGCCCGCGCCACCCCGCCCCAGCCGAGCAGCCCGAGCACCAGGCCCATCTCCAGGGCGCTCTCGAACTTCCAGACCGTGGACAGCACCAGCAGCAGCGGCAGGCCGGGGATGGTCAGCTTCATGTCGGTGATCCGCATGAGCACGGTGTCCCAGCGCCCGCGCCGGAACCCGGCGAACAGGCCGATCGCGGTGCCGAGCACGACCGTGATCACTGCGGTGACCAGGGCGGTCAGCAGCACGTACCGGGAGCCGGTGACGACCAGCGCGAGCACGTCCGTGCCCTCGAAGTCGGTGCCGAAGGGGTGCTCCCAGCTCGGCGGGGCGTAGAGGGCGTCGTCGTCGCGCGGGAGCCGCTCGGGGTAGAGCAGCGGCCCGACCGTTCCCATGAACGCGAAGCCGGCCAGGATGAGCACCCCCAGCAGGCGGCTGGGCTTGCGCCGCAGCACCCGCCAGACGCCGCGCCGGAAGTTGCGCCGCAGGGCGGTCCGGGTGCCGCCCGCGCCGGTCGGGGCGGTCACGCGTCCTCCCCCGCCGCCCGGGCGGCCGGGCCGCCGCGCCGTCCGGCCGCCCGGTCCTCCGGGCGGTTCGCCGCACGGTCCGTCATGCGGACTCCTCTCCGGAGCGGACCCTCGGATCGATCACGCTGTAGAGCAGGTCCGCCACGATGTTGGCGACGACGGTCGCCACGGTGATCAGCAGGAAGGCCCCGCCCATCAGCGGGTAGTCGCGGTTGGCGATGCTGTCGAACAGCAGCAGCCCCAGCCCGGGGTAGGTGAAGATCCGCTCGATGAAGATCGCGCCGCCGAAGAGCAGGCCCAGCGAGAGCGCGAGGATCGTGAACAGCGGCAGGATGGCGTTGCGGGCCACGTAGCGGAAGACGGTCCCGCGGCTGAGGCCGCGCAGCTCGGCGGCGAGGATGAAGTCGTCGCCGAGCACGGTGACCACGCTGGACTTCATCGCCAGGATCCAGCCGCCGTAGGAGGCCAGCGCGTAGGTCAGCACCGGCAGCACGGCGTGCTGGGCCAGCGAGCCGAGGTACTCGGCGGTGAGGCCCGGCTCGATCATGATGTCCGCGGTGCCGCTCGACGGCAGGACCGGCCAGAGCGTGGTGAAGACCGCGCCGAGCAGCAGCGCCAGCACGTACTGCGGCACCCCGTGCAGGAGCGAGCCGGAGATCGAGAGCAGGTCGCCCAGCCGGCCCGAGCGCCGGATCGCGGCGTAGACGCCCATCGTGACGCCGAGCAGGAAGCTCAGCAGGGTCCCGGCCAGGACCGGGACGACGGTCCACGTCGCCGCGGAGGCGAGCATGTCGGTGACCTCGGCCCCCGGGGTGCTCAGCGACTGGCCCAGGTCCAGGGTGAGCAGCCCCGCCATGTAGTCGGTGTACTGCTCCCAGACGGTGCCCTGGGGCATGAAGCCGTACAGCACGGCCGTGGCGCGCTCGGCCTGGTCGGGCGACATGCCCTGCTCGACGAGCTTCTCGTAGCGGGCGGCGATGGGGTCGCCCGGGATGTTCCTGATGATCACGAAGCTGAGCGACGTGACCACCAGGACCATCACGAGCCCGCGGGCCAGATGGCCCGCGAGCCTCCGGGCGAGGGCGGTCTTTCCGGGACGGGCCCGGGCCCCGATGAGCGCCATCGCCTACTTCTTCTTGATCATGCCGAGCTGGAGCCAGACGCCGGAGGTCAGGCGCAGCGCGTCGCTCTCGGCCCCGGGGAAGCCGGTGAAGCGCGAGGTGTTGACGAACTGCGTGTTGACGTAGTCCCACATCTGGATCACCGGGAGGTCCTGGTTGGCGGCCTTGGCGAGCGTGGCGATGATCTCCTTCTGCTCCGCCTCCGGGGCGGAGTTGAGCTTGACGGCCAGCTCACCGGGGTTGACCTTCGCGCCGTCGACCTCCACGGTCTCCGCGCCGCCCATCCAGTTGCCCTCCTTGCCGGGGGCGACGTGCTTGAGCTTGCCGCCGAACAGCTGCCAGCCGTTCGGCGCGCCGTACAGGCGCTGGTAGATGTTGTACGGCGCCGGCCCGAGCGCCACCAGCCAGAACCCGGCGTCGTACTTTCCTGCGGCCAGTTCCTCCAGGTAGAGGGGGTAGTCGGCGGTGGTGACGACCTCGGCGTCGATCCCGGCGTCGTTGAGCTGGCTGGTGACGGACTTGGCTCCGGCCACCCAGTCGGAGAACGGCGCGGGCACGTGGACGGTCATCTTCCAGGGCGTGCCGTCGGGCATCGTCCAGGTGCCGCCGTCCTTCTTCATCCCGGCGGCCTTCAGCTCCTCCTCGGCCCTGGCGGGATCGGGCCGGTACGGCTCCAGCGCGCCGAACGCCGCGCCCAGCCACGCCTCGGCGGCCTTCTGGTGCAGGCCGGAGGTGGTCACCGAGGCGGTGCCGCCCTCCGGCGAGGCGACCTTGGTGACCTGCTCGCGGTCGATGAGGTAGGCCAGCGCCCGGCGGACGTGCACGTTGTCGTAGGGCTTCCTGGACTGGTTGAACGCCAGGGCGTTGCCGACCGGCGAGTAGCCCTTGACGACCTCGTTGCCCGGCGTCCGGGTGATGCGCTTCATCACGTCGGCGGGGACGGCGGTGAACGGCGCGTTGTCGAGCCTGCCGGCGATCAGGTAGTTCCAGATCTGCTCGTTGCCGGTGTAGTTGAGCAGTTTCACCTGGTCGGGGGCGACGTTGGCGGCGTTGTAGAAGTGCTTGTTCTTGACCAGCAGCGCCTCGCCCGGGTTGACCCGCTCCAGGACGAAGGGACCGGCGGAGACGTCCTTGGGCGGGGCGAAGGCGATGACCTTCTCGGCCAGCCCGGTGATCTCGGCCCGGGCGGCCTCGGCGTCGGCGCCGTCGCCGCGCGCGGTCTTCAGCCTGTCCCAGAAGTCGGCGGGCAGCAGGCTCCCCCAGACGTGCGCCGGGACGATGATCGTCTCCATGACGCCCCGGACGAAGGTGACGCTCGGGTTCTCCGCCGACTGAGTGATCTTGATGGTCTTCTCGTCGACCACCTCGACGTCGGAGGCGGTGCCGGCCGCGGCGGGGTCGAGGGCGTAGGCCGTGCCGCCCTGGGTGTAGGCCAGGGCGATGGAGACCTTGACGTCCTCGGCGGTGACGGGCCTGCCGTCGGACCACTTGTTGCCCGGCTGGAGCCTGAGGGTGATCGAGGACTGGTCGGGGGCGATCTCCCAGCTCGCCGCGATGCCCGGATAGAACTGGTTGGGGTCGGTCAGGTGGTTCTTCGTCCAGCCGAGCCACATCGAGTTGTATCCCCGGAACGCGTTGCCCTTCGGGTTGTAGGGGTTGATCGGCGCGTTGGCGTCGATGCCCGGCCGGAGGCCGTCGATCGTGGTGTAGACGCCGCCACCGCCACCCGCGGGCCTCGCTCCCGCGCCGCCGCCGCTGCTGCATGCCGTGACGGCGGCGAGGCTGAGCAACGCCGCTACCGCTGCTAGACGCTTCATGAACCGCTCCGTGGGGGGTCTTCGCTGAGCCGGAAAGGGCACTTCCCCGGACCATACGAACCCGCGCGGAGTGGTGTCAATAATTTCCACGATACGTGAAGCTTCTGTAATTTTCCTTCATTTCCTCCCGGAGCGGCGCCCTCCCGGCTCCCGGAGGCGACGTGGCCGCAGGCTCCGCCCGGGTGCGTACCGCGGGCCTCACGGCAGGCGCACGGTGACCGCCAGTCCCCCCTCGGGGCGGGCCCGGGCGGTGACGCCGCCGCCGTGCGCGTCTGCGATCGCGCGCACGATGGACAGGCCGAGCCCCGCGCCGCGGGCCGAGCGGACGCGGTCGCCGTTGAGCCGGTGGAACGGCTCGAACAGGTCGTCCACCTCGTACGGCGGGACCGGGGGCCCGGTGTTCTCCACCGTGACGGCCGCGCCGCCGCCCTCCTCCCCGAGGCGGACCCAGACGTCACCGCCGCGGACGTTGTACTTGACCGCGTTCTCCAGGAGGTTGAACACGCAGCGTTCCAGGAAGAGGGGGTCGCCCTGGACGACCGCGGAGCGCAGGTCCCGGTGGACGGTGACGCGCCGTCCGCGGGGCTGCAGGTCGAGCTGCTCCAGCGCGGTGCGGACGACCTGCTCCAGGTCCACGGCCCTGCGGGTGGCGAGCTCCTGCTCGGACTGGGCCAGCAGCAGCAGGCCCTCGATCAGCCGCTCGTAGCGGGCGTTGGTGCCCAGCAGCGCCCGGGCCAGCGCCTTGAGGTCCGCCGAGGCGGCCGGTTCCTCCAGCGACACCTCCAGGACCGTGCGGTTGACCGCCAGCGGGGTGCGCAGCTCGTGGGAGGCGTTGGCGATGAACCGCCGCTGGGTGTCGAACACCCGGTGCAGCCGGTCGAGCATCGCGTCGAAGGTGTCGGCCAGCCGCTTGATCTCGTCGTGCGGGCCCTGCAGGGCGATCCGCTCGTGCAGGGTGCTCTCCGAGAGCCGCTGCGCGGTCTCGGTCACCCGGTCGAGCGGGCGCAGCGCGCGGTCGGCCACCAGGTAGCCGAGCAGCAGCGCGACGATCCCGACCAGGACCAGGACGACGAGCGAGGAGCGCAGCATCTCGCTGAGCACGTCGGCCGCCCGCCGCTGGATCTCCCGCTCCGCCTCCCCGTTGAGGGCGTCGCGCAGGATGGTCGCGCCGGGCGGCTCCGCGGACGGCACGGGCTGGACGGGCGGTGCGACCCCCCCGGACGGCGTGGGCTGCGCGGACGGGGGCGCCTTCGGGCCGGCGAGCATCCTTCCCTCGATCTTGACGAGGAACTGCTGGTTCAGCGCCCGGGCCGTCAGCAGGTAGGTCAAGCCGAGCAGCACCGATCCGGCCAGGAAGAACAGCCCGCCGTACAGCAGGGTGAGCCGTGCGCGCAGGCCCCGCCCGCGCCAGGGCGGGACCGCGGAGGCACCGGCCCGCCCCCCGGAGGCGGCGGGTCCCGGGGAGGCGGTGGGCCCCGGGGAGGCGGTGGGCCCCGGGGAGGCGGCCCCCCGGCGGGACGGGCCGGACGGGGTCCCGAACGGTGTCTTGGACGGTGTCTCGGGCGGTGTCTTGGAGGATGTCACAGCCGGTATCCCCTGCCGGGCACGTTCTCCACCGCCTGGGGCTCGCCCAGCTTCCTGCGCAGCGAGGTGACGGTGACGCGCAGCACCGCGGTGCCCTCCCCCGCGTACTCGTCCCAGACGCTCCGGCGCAGCTCCGCCGAGGTGACGAGGTCGCCGCCGGCGTGCAGCAGCTCCCGCAGGACGTCGAACTCCTTGCGGTTCAGCGCGATCTCCCGCCCGTCCCTGAAGACCGTACGGCGGGCGGGGTCGAGCCGGATGCCGGCCCGCTCCAGCACGGGCGGCGCCGTACGGGGGCGGCGGCGCGCGAGCGTGCGGATCCGGGCCACCAGCTCGGCGAAGGCGAACGGCTTGGCCAGGTAGTCGTCGGCGCCCAGGCCCAGTCCGCCGACCCGGTCGCGGACCTGCCCGGCCGCGGTCAGCATGAGGATCCGGCTCGCCGCGCCCCCCGCCGCCAGCTCGCGGCAGACCTCGTCGCCGTGCACCTCCGGCAGGTCGCGGTCCAGCACGACCACGTCGTAGTCGACGTAGGAGGCCATCTCCAGCGCCTCCCGGCCGTCGTAGGCCACGTCGACGGCGATGGCGTGCAACCGCAGCCCCCGCGCGACCGCCTCGGCCATCTGTTCCTCGTCCTCGACGACAAGCACCCTCATCCCGATCCCTTCCGTCCGCTCCGAGGGTCCTCCAGCGGGCGTTAGCCGGAGATAAGGGATCTCGGCTTATCCGGGTTTAGCACCGTGCCCGCTGGAGTTGGGCCACGCCCCGGGCGACCGCCCCGCGGCGTGGAGGAGGATCCATGAACGTCCGACTGCTGCCGGCCGCGGCCTTGCTGGCGCTGGCCCTGACCGCGTGCAGCGGCTCCGAGCCCGGCGGGGACGGCGTCGCCAGCGCTGCGGGAGGCACGGCGAAGCCCACCGCCTCGGCGTCGTCCTCGGCCCCGGCGGACCCGCAGGAGGCCCAGCTGAAGTTCGCCCAGTGCATGCGCGAGCACGGCGTCGACATGGAGGACCCGGACGGGAGCGGCCGGGTCCGCATCAAGGCCGGCCCCGGGGACCAGGCCGAGACGGAGAAGGCCATGAAGGAGTGCCAGCCGCTGATGGAGAACGCGGTCAAGGACCGGGGCCCGCAGAGCCCGCAGGACCGCGACCGGATGCTCAAGTACGCCCAGTGCATGCGCGAGCACGGCGTCGACATGCCCGACCCCGGCCCCGACGGCAGGATGCAGCTGCGGCTCACCCCCGGCAACGAGCAGAAGCTCGAGGAAGCCGAGGAGGCCTGCAGGGAGTTCGCGCCGGGTGCCGGGGGGCAGCAGTGAGGAAGAGCCTGGTCGCTGGGGGCGCCGCCGTGCTCGCGGCGGCCGCCGCCTGGACGGCGGTGGCCGTGGCGGGCGACGGCTCCACCCAGGCCGCGACGCCGGGCGGCCCCGCCGTCCCGGCCGCCACCGCCGAGGTCACCCGCCAGGACCTGGTGGACACCAGGACCGTCGACGGCACGCTCACCTACGCGGGCGAGCGGCACCTGGCCGCCGCCGGCGGCGGGACCGTGACCTGGACGGCCGCCGAGGGCGCGGTGGTCCGCCGGGGCCGCCCGCTGCTCAGGATCGACAACGAGCCCCTGGTCGTGATGTACGGCAGGCTGCCGCTCTACCGGGAGCTGCGGCGGGGGGTCTCCGACGGCCCCGACGTCGAGCAGCTGGAGCGCAACCTCAGGGCGCTCGGCCACGGCGACGACCTGACCGTGGACGAGCACTTCAGCTACGCGACCTACCTGGCCGTGCTGGAGTGGCAGGACGACGAGGGCCTGCCGGAGACCGGGGCGGTGGACGCCTCGCAGGCGGTGTTCCTGCCCTCCGCGGTCCGGGTGACCGACGCCGAGGCCGAGGTCGGGCGGCGGGTCGCCCCCGGCCAGGAGGTCCTCACCGTCACCGGCACCCGGCGGCTGGTGCACGTGGACCTCGACGCCGCCGACCAGGCGCTGGCCAGGAAGGGCGCGAAGGTCTCGGTCGAGCTGCCCGGCGGCGAGCGGGTGGCAGGGAAGATCACCTCCGTGGGCCGGGTGGCCGAGACCTCCGGGGGCGGCGCCCCGGGAGAGGAGAGCGAGACCACCGTGGACGTCGACATCACCCTGGACAAGGTTCCCAGGACCAGGATGGACCAGGCACCGGTCGAGGTGGAGCTGGAGAGCGAGCGGCGCGAGGACGTGCTCGCCGTACCGGTGGAGGCGCTCGTCGCGCTGCGGGAGGGCGGCTTCGGCGTCGAGGTCGTCGAGGGGACCGGCACGCGGATCGTGGCCGTGGAGACCGGGGCCTTCGGCAGCGGCCTGGTCGAGGTCACCGGCGAGGGCCTGGCCGAGGGGACGAAGGTCGGGGTGCCGGCCTCATGAGCGAGCCGTACAGCCGGCCCCACGTGGTGGAGCTGCGGGGGGTGAGCAAGTCCTACGGCGGGGTGCGCGCGCTGCGCGGGGTGGACCTGACGGTCGCCGACGGCGAGCTGCTGGCCATCGTCGGCCCGTCGGGTTCCGGCAAGTCCACCATGCTCCACCTGATCGGGACGCTGGACCTGCCCACCAGCGGGGACGTGCACATCGCCGGCCACGACGTCGCCACGCTCTCCGACCGCGAGCTGTCGGCGCTGCGCGCCCGCTACCTGGGCTTCGTGTTCCAGCAGTTCCACCTGGCCGCCGGGGTGAGCGCGCTGGACAACGTGGCCGACGGCCTGCTCTACACCGGTACCCCGCTGCGGGTCCGGCGGGAGCGCGCCGCCGCCGCCCTGGAGCGGGTGGGCCTGGGCCACCGGCTGGGGCACCGGCCGCACCAGCTCTCGGGCGGCGAGCAGCAGCGGGTGGCGGTGGCCCGCGCGGTGGCGGGCGGGCCGTCGCTGCTGCTGGCCGATGAGCCGACCGGCAACCTGGACTCCGCCGCGGGGGCCGAGGTGCTGCGGGTCCTGGGCGACCTGCACGCGGCCGGGACCACGATCGCCGTCATCACGCACGACATGGAGATCGCCGAGTGGTGCCCGCGGCGGGTCCGGGTCCGCGACGGCCTGATCGTCGAGGACAGCGGGTCCGGCCGCGCGGCGCCGGGCGGGACCGGGAACGGCGGGCCCGGCCGTACGGCTCCCGCCGGGCGCGGCGGCGCGGTCGCCGCGGAGCTCGCGAAGGGGGCCGGGGAGTGACCCGCGACCGGCGGCCGGCGCCCGCCCGGCTCAGCCCCTCCGACGTGCTGCGGGTCGGCGCGGCCGGGCTCCGGTCCCGCCCGGCCCGGGTGGTCCTGTCCGCGCTCGGCATCGCCATCGGCATCGCCACCATGATCGCGGTGATCGGGATCTCCTCGTCCTCTCGGGAGGAGCTGCTGCGCCAGCTCGACCGGCTCGGCACCAACCTGCTCACCGTCTCACCCGGGCAGACCGTGTTCGGGCAGGACGCCGAGCTGCCCACCGGCGCGCTCGCCATGGTCGAGCGCATCGGGCCGGTGTACACGGCCGCGGCCACCGGCTCCGTCGAGAAGGCGACCGTACGGCGCACCGACCGCATCCCCGAGGCGGTGACCGGCGGCATCGCCGTGCAGGCCGCGACCACCGAGCTGCTCACCACACTGGAGGGCGCCGTCGTGCGGGGGACCTGGCTGAACGCCGCCACCGAGCGGCAGCCCGCCGTGGTCCTCGGCGCCAAGGCCGCCGAGCGGCTCGGCATCACCAGGGCCGGCCTGCAGGTGTGGATGGGCGGGCGGTGGTTCACCGTCATCGGCATCCTCGGGCCGATGCCGCTCGCCCCGGAGATCGAGCGGTCGGCGCTGGTCGGGTTCCCCGCCGCCGAGGAGCACCTCGGCTTCGACGGGCATCCCACGACGATCTACGAGAGGTCGTCGGAGGAGGCGGTGGAGGCCGTACGGGCGGTCCTGCCCCGCACGGTCAGCCCGGAGAACCCGGAGGAGGTCGAGGTCAGCAGGCCCTCCGACGCGCTGGCCGCCCGGGCCGCCGCCGCGGGCGCGTTCACGAACCTGCTGCTCGGGCTGGGCGCGGTGGCGCTGCTGGTCGGCGGGGTCGGCGTGGCCAACACGATGGTGATCTCGGTGCTGGAGCGGCGCAGGGAGATCGGGCTGCGCCGCTCGCTGGGCGCCACCCGGGGGCAGGTGCGCGTGCAGTTCCTGGCGGAGTCGCTGCTGCTGTCGGCGCTGGGCGGCGTCACGGGGGCGGTGCTGGGCGCCCTGGCCACCGTCGGGTACGCGCTGTCGCGGGACTGGCCGCCCGTCGTGCCGCCCTGGGCGATCGGGGGCGCGGTCGGCGCCACGCTCGTCATCGGCACGCTCGCCGGCATCTACCCCGCCATGCGCGCCGCCCGGCTGTCGCCGACGGTCGCCCTGGCCACCGCCTGACACCGGGCGCCGCCCCGCCCTCCCCGCCGGCCGCCCGGGGCGGCGGGCTCCGGACCGGGCGTCGTGCGTCTCCGTTCCGGGATGCACGACGCCCGCGAGCACGGCGGTCGCGTGCCTCCCGTAAGGTCACGGTAAACCCCGTCGAAAGGCTGGTCCGTGTCCGCCGACTCCATCGACCCGGCCGCTCCCCGCTCCCGCCCCGCCGTGCTGGAGGCCATGCTGCGGGACCTGGAGGAACTCGTCACCTGCGAGTCCTTCTCCGCCGACCTGGCCGCGGTCGCCCGCAGCGCCGCGGTCGTCGCCGCGCAGGGCACCCGCCTGCTCGGCGCCGCACCCGAGACGATCGTGACCGACGGCGTCACCCACCTGCGCTGGTCCTTCGGCGTCCCCCGGGTGCTCGTCCTCGGCCACCACGACACGGTCTGGCCGGCCGGTTCCCTGGAGACCCGGCCGTGGTCGGTGACGGGCGGGATCGCCCGGGGACCGGGCGTGTTCGACATGAAGGCCGGGCTGGTCCAGGCGTTCCACGCGCTGGCCTCTCTGCCGTCCCTGGACGGGGTGTGCCTGCTGGTCACCGGGGACGAGGAGGTCGGCTCGGTCACCTCGCGCGCCCTGGTGGAGGAGGCGGCGCGCCGGTGCTCGGCGGCGTTCGTGCTGGAGGCGAGCGCCGACGGCGGGGTGCTGAAGACCGCGCGCAAGGGCACGTCGAACTACGAGGTCCTGGTGCACGGCAGGGCCGCGCACGCGGGACTCGACCCCGGCCGGGGCGCGAACGCCGCCGTCGAGCTGGCCCACCAGGTCCTCGCGATCGGGGGCATCGCCGCGCTGGCGGACGCGGAGGACGGGGACCCGGCGGCCCCCGGAGCCGTGCCCTCGGGCGGCGCGGCTCCGGCCGCACCGGCGGCTCCGGGCATGGGCACCACGGTCACTCCGACCGTCCTGGCCGCGGGGACGACGGTCAACACCGTGCCCGCGCTGGCACGGGTCTCCGTGGACGTCCGAGCACCGTCGCTCGCCGCGCAGGACCGGGTGGACGGGCTGATGCGGGCCCTGTCCCCCCGGATCGCCGGGACCCGGCTGGAGGTCATCGGCGGGCCGAACCGGCCGCCGATGGAGGCTTCCTCCTCCGCCGGGCTGTTCGCGCTGGCCGAGCGGGTCGCCGCCGGGCTGGGGCTCGGCCCGCTCGCCGGAACCGCCGTGGGAGGGGCCTCCGACGGCAACTTCACCGCCGGGGCGGGGTGTCCCACCCTCGACGGGCTCGGCGCGGTCGGGGGCGGCGCCCACGCCGACGACGAGCACGTGGTCGTCGCCGAGATGCCGGGCCGTACGGCGCTGCTGGCCGGGCTGGTCGAGGCGGTCCTGACCGGGGGCGGAGGACGGGAGGAGAGCGGCGCCCGCGCCGGGGCCGGGACGGGGACCGGGGAGGGTGCGCGGTGGGCGGCTCCGTGACGGGCGGCATCGCGGTGCGCGAGCTCCACTCCCTGGAGGAGTTCGGCGAGGTCTTCCGGCTGTTCGACCGCATCTGGCGGCCCGACCCCGGCGGTGCGCCGGTCACGGTCGAGCTGATGCGGGCGCTGTCGCACGCGGGCAACTACGTCGCGGGGGCCTACGCGGAGGACGGGCGGCTGGCCGGCGCGTCGGTCGGGTTCCTGGCCGCGCCGGCGGGCCGGGCACTGCACTCCCACGTCACCGGCGCCGAGACCGGGCGCGGGGTCGGCCTGGCGCTCAAGCTCCACCAGCGCGAATGGGCGCTGGCCCGGGGCCTGGACCGCGTCACCTGGACCTACGACCCGCTGGTGCGGCGCAACGCCCACTTCAACCTGGTCAAACTCGGCGCCCTGCCGGAGGAGTACCTGCCGTCGTTCTACGGCGCCATGGACGACGCGATCAACGCCGGGGACGAGTCGGACCGGGTACTGGCGGTCTGGCGGCTCGCCGAGCCGCGCGTGGCGGCCGCCGTCCGCGGGGAGCCGTGCCCGCCGGAGGTGCCGCCGGACGCCGCGACCGGGCTGGGCGAGCGCGACGGCCGCCCGGTCCCGGGCCGGGCCGACGCCCGGGTGGTGCTGGTGGCGGTGCCCTCCGACGTCGAGGCCCTGCGCCGCCGGGATCCCGGCGCGGCCAAGGCCTGGCGGCACGCCGTACGCGAGGTTCTGGGCGGCCTCATGGCTGAGGGCGCCCGCGTCACTGGATTTCACCAGAAATCGTGCTATGTCGTGGAGAGACCCGGCTGACCGGCCGGGAGACCGGACGCACCGTCAAGGAGATCCGATGAAGATCACCGGAGTCGAGCTGCGGCGGATCATGATGCCGCTGGTCTCGCCGTTCCGCACCTCGTTCGGGACCGAGACCGCCCGCGACGTGCTCCTGGTCCGGGTCGTCACCCCGGAGGCCGAGGGCTGGGGCGAGTGCGTGGCCATGGCCGAGCCCCGCTACTCCTCCGAGTACGCCGACGGGGCCGCCGAGGCCCTGCGCCGCTTCCTCGTCCCCGCCCTGCCCCGCAACGCCGCGGAGCTCGACGTCCACGCCGCGGGCCGGGCGATGGAGCCGTTCAAGGGCCACCGGATGGCCAAGGCCGCCCTGGAGACCGCCGTCCTGGACGCCCGCCTGCGCGCCTCGGGCGAGTCGTTCGGCTCCTTCCTCGGCGCCGCCCGGGACCGCGTCCCGTGCGGCGTCTCGGTCGGCATCATGGACTCCGTCCCCGAGCTCCTCGACGCCGTCGCCGGCTACGTCGAGGAGGGATACGTGCGGATCAAGCTGAAGATCGAGCCGGGCTGGGACGTCGCCCCGGTCCGGGCGGTGCGCGAGCGGTTCGGCGACGACCTGATGCTGCAGGTCGACGCCAACGCCGCCTACCGCCTCTCCGACGCCCACCACCTCGCCCGGCTGGACGCCTTCGGGCTGCTGCTGATCGAGCAGCCCCTGGCCGACGACGACCTGGTCCAGCACGCCCGGCTGGCGAAGCTGCTGCGCACGCCGATCTGCCTGGACGAGTCGATCGAGTCCGCCGCGCACGCCGCCGCCGCGATCTCCCTGGGCGCCTGCTCCATCGTCAACGTCAAGCCCGGCCGGGTCGGCGGCTACCTGGAGGCCCGCCGCATCCACGACCTGTGCCGGGCGCACGGCGTGGCCGTCTGGTGCGGCGGCATGCTGGAGACCGGCCTCGGCCGCGCCGCCAACGTCGCCCTGGCTGCGCTGCCCGGCTTCACCCTGCCCGGCGACACCTCCGGTTCCGGCCGCTACTACGCCACCGACATCACGCCGCCGTTCGTCCTGGACGGCGGGCACCTGCCCGTCCCGGCAGGCCCCGGCCTCGGAGTGGAGCCCGTGCCGGAGATCCTGGACGAGGTCACCGTCTCCACCGAGTGGATCGCCCTCTGACTCCGTCCGCCCCCGGCACGGGCCCTCCTCCGCCTCCTGCCGCGGAACGCCGGTCCGCGGACCGGGTCACTTCAGGACGGTGACCTCGGGGTAGCGCTTGGCGGGCCCGTCGAACAGCGGCTGCGCCCGCCCGCGCAGGTGGAGGTCGAAGAAGGCGCCGGCGTACGCACGGGTGATCTCCAGTGAGCGGCTCCCGGAGAGCGTGCCGAACATGTCCTCGTCCCCGATCCGCTCGGCCAGCAGCGGCGCGTAGTCGGTGAAGGATCCGTGGCCCGCGGTCCCGACCGAGGCCCAGCGCCGCCAGCCGGTCATGTGCCGCCAGTCCCGCGTCCACGTCGGGTCCCCCGCACCCGGCCGGGTCTGCCCGGCGCCCAGCAGCAGGAACGGCTTGCCGAGCCCCTTGTCCGGGATCGGGATCCAGAAGGTGCCGTCCATGTTGATCCCGGCGCGCACCCGGGAGTCGGTGAGCATGGTGTGCGTGGCGCTGTTGCCGCCGACGGAGTGGCCGGCCATGCCGATCCGGGACCGGTCGATCAGCCCCGCGTGCTTCCAGGCCGGGGCCTTCCCGGTCAGCCGGTCGAGGACGAAGGAGACGTCCGCCGCGCGGGTCCGGGTGCTCTTCTCACCGAATCCGGGCTCGTTCTGCGACGCGCAGGAGACGCAGGTCTCGGTGCGCCCGCCCGGGAAGGTCGTGGCGGCCTCGTGCGTGTGGTCGATGCCCGCCACCGCGTAGCCCCGGCTCGCCAGATCCTCCGCCAGCGCCGTCAGCGAACTGCGGGGCATGCCGAAGCCCGGGGAGAGCACGACGAGGGGCAGCCCGCGACGGCGCCCGAGCGGCGCGGCGTCCGCGGCGGCGTTGGTCCGCGTCCGGCTCAGCGCCTCCCCCGGCACACCGGCACCCTGCCCCTGCAGCAGCAGCTCCGCCTCCTTCACGGTCATGTACGGCGCCGTCCGCCTCTTGGCGGTCCTGGCCGGGTACCAGATCGAGACCATGAGCTCCCGGGCCTTCTGCTCGGGCACCCACGGGTCGGGGCGGGAGCCGTCCACCAGGTGCAGCGTCGTCACGCCCACCGCGTGCGGTCCCGTCGGCCGGGGCAGGGCGAGCGCACCGGCCGGATCCGGTGCGGCGGCGGGCGCGGGCGGCGCCCCGGTCGCGGCAAGAGCGGTGACGGGGGCGGCAAGGACGGTGGCGGGGGCGGCAAGGACGGCGGATACGACAGAGGCGGCCAGAGCGCCGCGACGTACTGATCGTGACATGTGGATCATCCTCGCGGCGCCCGGCCGCGCGCACCTCGGCCGAAAAGGCACTCGGCGGATACGACTTCCGCAGGAACCCCTCCGCCGATGGTCGCGGTCGCACGCCGCGCGGACCGCGACGAAAGGCGGTGCCCCTCAGCCCGTGGTCGGAGGCCGCACCGGGCCGCGGCCCTTCTCGGATGCCGGGGCGGCCGGCCCGGGGTCGCGTGAGCGGACGTCCGCTCACGCGACCCTGGGCGTGGCCCGGACGCCGAAGTGCACGTACGGCGAGCCGTCGGCGAGCGTGTAGAAGACCACCGGGATCCAGTGCGGATCACCGTCGGGACGCCCGACGAAGGTGGTCGCGTCGACCGGGACGAGCTCGAACTCCAGCGGAGGGCGGAGCCCGGCGAGGCTGCCGGTGGCCTCGCTGTGCAGCCGGAGCCGGCCGTCGCGGACGGTCAGCGTCACGCGGTTGCCGGTCCGCTCGTAGACGCCTGCGTACCGCTCGACGTCGACCTCGACGGGCGTCCCGGGCGGTCCGAGCGGCGGCGGCACGGCCAGGCCGAGGAGCTCGGCGAAGAGCTCGGTGACCAGGGCGTGCTGGAAGGCGGCGGTGTGGCCGCCGTTGGCCAGCACGCACACGGCGGTCTCGCTGTCGGGCACCGTCCAGAGCATGGCGGCCTGCCCGATGGTGTTGCCGCCGTGGGAGACGATCCGGCGTCCGTCCCACTCGTCCAGGATCCATCCGATCCCCCACTGCCTGCCCAGGGTGTGGGGGTTGGGGATGTCCACCTGAGGCTCCCGCATCGCCCCCGGGTCGGCCAGCAGCGCCGTACCGAAGTGGGCGCGGGCGAAGGAGACGACGTCGGCGGGGCGCGAGCAGATCAGCCCGGCCGGGCCGCACGAGCGCATCAGGCCCCAGACCGGGCTGGGCTCGCCGTCGAAGTGGCCGGTGGCGGCGCGGAAGCGGATCACGTCCTCGGGCAGGGTCCAGGTGTGGGTCAGGCCGAGCGGCTCGATGATCTGCTCGCGCAGCGCGGCGTCCCAGACCTTCCCGGTCAGCCGCTCGATGATCCGCCCGGCGATGACGAAGCCGGAGTTGCCGTAGGACTGGGTGGCGCCGAGCGGGTGGTTGCGGGCGAGGCCCGCGCAGGCCGCGACGTACCTCTCCAGGCAGTCGTCGCCGCGGCCGGTGTCGAGGAACAGGTCGCCGTCGATGCCGGAGGTGTGCGAGAGCAGGTGCCGGACCGTGACGGTCCCCGCCAGTCCGGCGTCGGCGAGCCTGAACTCCGGCAGGACCTCGATGACGGGGGTGTCCAGGGTGATCCTGCCCTGCTCGGCCAGGAGCATGATCTGGGTCGCGGTCCAGACCTTGGTGACCGACCCGATCTGGAAGAGCGAGTCCGTGGTGACCTCCACGCCGGTGCCGGTGCTGAGCACCCCGGCGGCGAACTCGTGCACCCGGCCCTCGTGCAGGAAGGCCAGGTTCGCGCCGGGCACCCCGAACTCGGCGATCAGCCCGGCGAGCCGGGCGCCCCAGCGCTCGGGGTCCGCCGCCCCGGCGGACGCCCCCGCCGCCGCCCCGGCGGTCTCTCCGGTGGTCGCTCCGGTGGTCGCTCCGGCCACGCGGGGCTCCTCTCCTCGGTCCGGCCCGTTGGGACGATCATCCATTGCGGGCCGGGCGAAGGGAACCCTCGGACAGGCCTCCCCCGCGGCCGGGCCCGCCGGCGGAGCGGACACGGACGGAGACCACGGCGAGGGCCCGGCCGAAGACCCTCGCCGGGACCCTGATCACCGCGCTCAACGTCTCGAACGCGGCCCTGATCCGGCAGGCGTGGGGCACCGACCGGGCGGCCGGGGCCGCGCTGCTCCCCTACGGGGCGTGGACGCTGTTCGCCACCGCCCTCACCACGGCGATCGTCCGCCTCAATCCCGGCGACGCGTGACGCCCGTCCGCAGGCTCCGGCCGTACCCGCGACCGGACACGAAAACGTCCGCCTCCGAGGACGAGCCGTTCCGGTTCCCCTGCCCGTAGATTCGCCTCATGAGGCGGACAGCGGAGATCCACGACGTCGTGTTCCGCGGCGGCCGGGTGCTCGACCCCGAGACGGGCCTCGACGCGGTCGCGGACGTCGGCGTCACCGGCGGCGCCATCACCGCGGTGTCCGCCGGGCCGCTCGCCGGGCGGCGGACGGTCGACGTGGGCGGGCTCGTGCTCGCCCCGGGCTGGATCGACCTGCACAGCCACTCCGGCACCGTCGCCGGCCACCGCCTGCAGGCGCTCGACGGCGTGACCACCGTGCTGGAGCTGGAGGCCGGAGCCGCCCCGGTCGCCGAGGCGTACGCGGGCGCCGCCGCCGAGGGCCGCCCGCTCAACTACGGCTTCTCCGCCTCCTGGGGGCAGGCCAGGATGGCGGCGGTCGGCGGCCTCCCCCTCGGCGGCGGCATCGTCGCCGCACTGCGCAACCTGGGGAATCCCGCCTGGCAGCGCGAGGCCTCCGCCCGTGAGCTGGACGCGCTGTTCGAGCTGCTCCGCCGGGAGCTCGCCGACGGCGCGCTCGGCGTGGGGGTGCTGGTCGGCTACGCCCCGCGCATCGCGCCCGAGGAGTATCGTGCCGTGGCCGCGCTCGCCGCCGAGGCCGGCGTCCCGGTCTACACCCACGCCCGCGACCTCGTCGAGCAGACCCCCGACATCCCGGTCGACGGCGCCGAGGAACTGGTCCGGGCCGCCGCCGCCACCGGCGCGCACATGCACTACTGCCACGTCAACAGCACGTCCCTGCGCCGGCTCGACCGGGTGCTCGCGCTCGTGGAGGCGGTCCGTGCCGAGGGCTCCCGGGTCTCGACCGAGGCCTACCCGTACGGCGCGGGCATGACCGGCATCGGCGCCGCCTTCCTCGCCCCCGAGCGGCTCTCCGCCCGCGGCCTGGAGCCCCGCTCGATCGTCTACGCGCCGACCGGGGAGCGGGTGGCGGACGCCGCGCGCCTGCGCGAGCTGCGGGCCGCCGACCCCGGCGGGCTGGCGGTCGTGCACTTCCTCGACGAGGACGCCCCCGCCGACATGGCCTTCGTCGACCGGGCCCTGCTCGCCCCGGGGACCGTGGTCGGGTCCGATGCCATGCCGCTGACCTGGACGGGGGCGCGTCCCGGCCCGATGGACTGGCCGCTGCCGCCCGGGGCCGTCACCCACCCGCGCACGGCGGGCACGTTCTCCAAGGTCCTGCGCCGGTACGTGCGCGAGACCCGGGCGCTGCCGCTGCTGGAGGCCGTACGGCGGTGCAGCCTGGCCCCCGCCCTGGTGCTCCAGGACGCGGTGCCCGCGCTGCGGCGCAAGGGCCGGATCCAGCCGGGCTGCGACGCGGACCTGGTCGTCTTCGACCCGGAGGCGGTCAGCGACCAGGCGACCTACGCCGAGAGCACCAGGCCCTCGACCGGCTACGCCCACGTGCTCGTCGGCGGCGAGCACGTGGTGCGGGACGGCGCGCTGGTCCCCGGCGCGCTCCCCGGCCGCCCGGTCAGGCGCTGACCCCGCCCGGGGAGGCGTCTCCCGGGCAGGCGTCTCCCCGGCGGGAGGCCGCCCGGCGACGCCGCGGTGCCGGCCGCCCGCCCCGGGCGGCATGCTTGGAGTCATGACGTATCGCGTGTGTGTCGTGTGCCTGGGAAACATCTGCCGCTCCCCCATGGCGGAGGTCGTGCTGCGCCGGACGCTCGCCGACCACGGGCTGGACGGGCTGGTCGCGGTCGACAGCGCGGGAACCGGCGGCTGGCACCGGGGCGGCCCGATGGACGAGCGGGCCGCCGAGACGCTGGCCGAGCACGGCTACGACGGCTCCGCGCACCGGGCCCGGCAGTTCCTGGAGGAGTGGTACGGCGAGGTGGACCTCGTGCTGGCGATGGACCGGGAGAACCTGCGCGCCCTGCGCCGCCTGGCCCCGCCGGGGGCCGACGTGCGGCTGTTCCGGTCGTTCGACCCGGCCGCGCCGGAGGGCGCCGAGGTGCCCGACCCCTACTACGGCGGGCGCGAGGGCTTCACCGAGGTGCTGGAGATGGTCCGGGCCGCGTCCAAGGGCCTGGCCGAGCACCTGTCGGAGAGGCTCCGTCCCTGAGGAGCCCCTGAGGAGTGCCGCCGGACCCGCGGACCAGGGCTCAGGGATCAGGGATCAGGGATCGACGGTGACCACCACGTTGCCGCGCTTGTGCCCGGTCTCGACATGGCGGTGGGCCTCGGCGAGCTGGTCGAAGGAGTAGCGCCGGTCGATCATGATCTGCAGTTCCCCGGCCTCGACGAGCCGTTTGACGAAGATCAGCGCTTCGTTCTTCTCCACCGACATCCCCGTCACCACTCTCCTGCCGCGCGACACCGACGTCGCCAGGGACAGGAAGGTGTTGCGCAGCCCGGTCGTGGACGCGTAGCGGCCCCGGCGCGCCAGTACGGACCTGGCCCGGGAGAACGAGCTCTTGCCCAGCGTGTCGAAGACGATGTCGTACACCGCTCCGCTCCTGCTGTAGTCCTCCCTGGTGTAGTCGATCACCTCGTCGGCTCCCAGCTCGGTGACGAGGCCCGCGTTCGCCGGCCCGCACACCGCCGTGACGTGCGCCCCGAAGCGTTTGGCGAGCTGCACGGCGTAGGTGCCGATGCTGCCGGACGCGCCGTAGACCAGGACCCTGTGGCCGCTGCGGATCCCGGCCTTGCTGAGGAAGTACAGCGCGGTCGAGGCGCCGTCCACCGCGGCGGCGGCCTCCTCGAAGTCCGTGTTCACCGGCTTGGGCGCGAGCGAGGCCCGCTGCGGCAGGCACACGTACTCGGCGTTGGCGCCGAGCCGGAACCCGGTGAACCCGAAGACCTCGTCGCCGGGCCGGAAGCGGGTGACCTTGGCGCCGACCGCCTCGACCTCCCCGGCCAGCTCGGTGCCCAGCGTGCGCATCCTCCTGCGCGGACGGCGGAACCCGAGGACGACCCTGCCCCACAGCGGCTCACCGCGGCGCATGGCGCACTCCGCCGAGGTGACCGTCATCGCACGCACCCGGATCAGCACCTCGTCGTCCCGGGGCGCCGGTTTGGGCACCTGCCGCAGAGCGAGGACCTCGGGGGGCCCGAACCGGGTGTAGACGGCTGCCTTCACGCGCGTCCTTCCTGTCGTGGCTGTCCGGAGAGGACCGGTGGGTCGAAGAATGGCCGAGGCGAGCTGTGAGGACACTGAGAGGAGCTGAGAGGAGCTGAGAAACGGGTCTCCGGAGCCGTACGGCCGGCGGCTCGGCCGTACGGCCGCCGGAACCTATGCTGAGGCGATGCAGGAACTGCTGCTGCACCTGTCGGCGCTGGACGCCGGCGCGGAGAACGCCGTCCGGGTCATCGCCTACTTCGACTCGCTGATGCGGGACCGCGCGAGCGTGCCCGTGCTGCTGCAGGCGACGGCGCGGCTCGCCCGGTGCCGGGTCGGCCTGACCGACGCCGCGGCCGGGAAGCACCTGTCCGTGTCGCCCGGCGGTCCCGTGGAGCACGCGGCGGAGCACGCGGCGGAGCACGCCGGAGGCCCTCCGCCCTCGGCGGTCCTGCGGCCGCTCGGGTCCGGCCTCGGCACGGTCTGGATGGAGCTCCCCGCACCGGCCCGCGGGTTCGAGGAGATCATGCTGGACCGCTTCGCCCAGGCGGCGGAGGTCGCCCTGGAGCGGGCCTCCGCCCGGGCCCGGGCGGGCGAGGACCCCGCCCTGGTCGAGCTGGCGCTCTCGGCGGGCGCCGGGGAGGCGGAGCGGAGCAGGGCCCTGCGGCTGCTCGGGTTCGGGCCCGCGGCCCCGCTGCGCGTGCTGGCCGTACCGGACGAGGACGGCGGGGCGGCGCTCGTCGCCCATCTGCGCGCCGCGGGCCACCACGCCCGGTCCGCCTCGATGGGCGGGGCGGCGGCGGTCCTGGCCGCGCCTCCCGGCGTCGGCGCGCTCCCCGACGGGCAGCGCGCCGGGCTGGGGCCCGCGGTGCCCGGCGGGCGGGCCGCGGACTCCTGGGCCGGCGCGCGCGCCGCGCTGCGTTTCACCGGCCCGCACCCCGCCGACCGGGTGGTGGACTGGGCCGGGCTGGGCGCGCTCGCCCTCTTCGCCGAGCACGTGCCGGACGAGGCGGTCGCGGCCCTGCCGGACGTGCGGGCCCTCCAGGGGCTGGCCCGCCTGCCGCACGGGGCGGAGGCGCTGGAGGCGGTGCGGGCGCTGTGCGCGGAGGGCTCGGTACGGCGGGCGGCCGCAGCCGTGCACCTGCACCACAGCTCGCTGGCCGCGCGCATCGCCCGCGCGGAGACGGTCCTGGGTTTCCCGCTCGCCGATCCCGCGGGCCGCCTCAGGGCCCATCTGGCCCTGAGGCTCCTGCGGCTGGTCTCCGGCGTCAGCGCGCCATCGCCCGGCGCAGCACCGCCAGCCGCTCGGCGGCGGCCCGCCGGCTGATCTCCGCGCCGGGCACCATCCCGTCGAAGGCGTGGAAGGCGCCCGGGTAGAGGTGGAACTCGGTGGACACCCCCGCCTGGACCAGCCGCAGGGCGTACTCGGTGCACTCGTCCCGGAAGACCTCCAGCTCGCCGACGTCGACGTAGGCCGGCGGCAGTCCCGACAGGTCGGTCGCGCGGGCCGGGGCCGCGTACGGCGGCACGTCGTCGGTGCCCGTGCGCTCGCCCAGCAGGCAGCTCCAGCCGAACAGGTTGGCGGTCCGGTTCCAGACCACGGCCTCGGTGAACTCCCGGCTGGAGGGCGTGGTGTTGCGGTCGTCCAGCATCGGGCAGATCAGGAGCTGGAACGCGATCTCCGGCCCACCGCGGTCGCGGGCGAGCAGGACCGTACCGGCCGCGAGCCCGCCTCCGGCGCTGATCCCGCCCACCACGAGGCGGCCGGGGTCGATCCCGAGCTCCGCCGCGTTCTTGGCCGTCCACACCAGTCCGGCGTAGCAGTCCTCGACCGGGGCCGGGTGCGGGTGCTCGGGCGCCAGGCGGTACTCCACCGAGACGACCACGCAGCCGAGCTCCAGGGCGTACTCGCACAGCCGGGCGTCGTCGTTCTCGACGGTGCCGAGGATCATGCCGCCGCCGTGGATCCAGTACAGGCCCGGCGCGTCCGCCTCCAGCCCGGCCGGGCGGTAGGTCCGCAGCCGGATGTCGGGCTCCCCCTCCGGGCCCGGCACCGTCCGGTCCTCGATCGTGACCCGGTCGTGCGGCAGGGGCGGGGCCAGGGCCGCCTGCAGGGCCGCCAGCTGGACCCGGACTCCGGGCATGTCCTCCGGCCGGACCGCGGCGAAGTCGACCAGGGAGGCGCCGAGCTGCTCGGCGACCGCGCCGAGCTCGGGATCGATGTTGGGGTGAAGTGCCATGTCGCCCGCCTCAGGGTTCAGGGGGTTGGGAGGGTTCCGCCGCCGGCGCGCGCGGCCGGTGGATGGATCGTCCCCGGGGCGGGGCCCCTCCCACAACCGCGACCTGGCCGCGATGTGCGGGCATCCGCCCGCCGGTCGGCGGGTCGGGCGAGACGGGGCGGATGGTCACTTCCTGCGGGAGACGGCCACCCCGGCCAGGCAGAGCAGGCCACCGGCGAAGGTCAGCCAGCCCGGTACCTCGCCGAGCACCACCCAGGACATCAGCACCACCAGGGCCGGGACGACGTAGGTGGTGGCGCCCATCTTCCCCGCCGTGGTGCGCGCCAGCGCGTAGGCCCAGGTGGTGAAGGCCAGGGCGGTCGGGAAGACGCCCAGGTAGACGACGTTCAGCAGCGCGGGCGGCGGAGCCGCGGCGGCCTGCTCGATCAGCGCGCCGGCGAACGGCAGGCAGGCGGCCGTCCCGACGAAGCAGCCGAAGGCCGTGACCTGCAGCGCCGAGGCGTGCCGCAGGGCGGGCTTCTGGCAGATGACGCCCCCGGCGTACGACACGGCCGCGAGCAGGCAGAGCAGCACGCCCAGGACCGACGAGCGCCCGCCGCCGGACATGGAGACGCCCACCACGACGGCTCCGGCGAACGAGACCGCCATCCCGGCCAGCAGGTTGCGCGGGAAGCCCTCCTTCAGCAGCCAGCCGCCCAGCAGCGCGATCAGCACCGGCCCGACGTTCACGACCATCGCCGCGGTGCCCGCGTCCACCTCCTGCTCGCCCCAGTTCAGCACGACCATGTAGAGGCCGAACCAGAGCACCCCCGCCCCCGCGATCCCGGGCCACGCCGCCCGCGGCGGCCACCCCTCGCGCCGCACGAGCAGGATGGCCCCCAGGACGGCCGAGCCGGCCAGCAGCCGTCCCAGGGCCAGCGGCCCCGGCGAGAAGTACGGCGCGGCGCCCCGGATGGAGACGAAGGCCGAGGCCCACAGCACCACCGTGACCCCCGCCGCCGCGAGCGCCCGGCGGTCGACCGGGGCCTGTACTGAGATGTCCTGGTTCATGTGTCGCACCCTAGGTGGAGAGCCCTTCGGCCCGCACCGAAGTATTCGGACGTCGTTGTGGCGCCCCGGCAGGCGCCCGGTGCCCTCCGGCCGTCTGCCGGGGCGCGTTGCGGTGGGGGGCGTGCCACGGGAGGATACGGATCAGGATCTTCGGGGGCTCCCAAGGAGGCAGCGGTGTCGGACGAGTTCGACGTGATCGTGATCGGCGCCGGCCCTGCCGGGGAGAACGCGGCAGGCAGGGCCGTACGGGGCGGGCTGAGCGCCGCGGTCGTGGAGGAGGACCTGGCCGGCGGCGAGTGCTCCTACTGGGCGTGCGTGCCCAGCAAGGCGCTGCTGCGCCCGGTCGAACTGGCCGCCGAGGCCCGCCGCGTGCCCGGCCTGGAGGTCGGCCCGATCGACGCCGCCGCCGTGCTGGCCCGGCGCGACGAGGCCGTCTCCCACTTCGACGACGCGGGCCAGGTGGAGTGGGTCACCGGCCTGCCGGCCGAGTTCGTCCGGGGGCGGGGGCGGCTGGACGGACCGCGGAAGGTCCGGGTGGCCCTGCCGGACGGCTCCGAGCGGCTCCTGACGGCCCGGCACGCGGTCGTGCTGGCCACCGGGAGCCGCGCCGTCGTCCCGCCGGTCCCCGGCCTGGCCGAGGCCGAGCCGTGGGGCAGCCGCGAGGTCACCGCCGCGACGTCCGTGCCCGGGCGGCTGGCGGTGATCGGCGGCGGGGTGGTGGCCTGCGAGATGGCCCAGGCCATGCACGGCCTGGGCGCGGCCGAGACCACGGTCCTGGTGCGCGGCGCGGGCCTGCTGGAGCGGATGGAGCCCTTCGCCGGGCGGCTGGTGGCCGAGTCGTTCGCCGCCTCCGGCATCGCCGTACGGACCGGGGCCGAGGTGGTCCGGGTGGAGCGGCCCGAGGCGGGCGGGCCGGTCACCGTGCACCTGTCCGAGGGGCCGCCGGTCGAGGCCGACGAGCTGCTGGTGGCCACCGGCAGGCGTCCGGCCACCGGCGGCCTGGGGCTGGAGACCGTGGGACTGCCCGCCGACCGGCCGGTCGAGGTCGACGACAGCATGCGGGCGAACGGCGTCGAGGGCGGCTGGCTGTACGCCGTGGGCGACGTCAACGGCCGCGACCTGGTCACCCACATGGGCAAGTACCAGGCGCGGGTGTGCGGGGACGTCATCGCGGCGCGGGCCAAGGGCGAGGGCGACGACCGGCCCGCACTGCGGGACTCCGCGGGCGGGTACGGCGCGCCGCAGGTGGTCTTCACCGACCCGCAGGTCTGCGCGGTCGGCCGGACCGAGGCACGGGCCCGCGAGGAGGGGTTCGACGTGCGCGCGGTCGAGTACGACCTGGGCTCGGTGACCGGCGCCTACCTGCTGGGTGACGGATACCGGGGCCGTGCCAAGGCCGTGGTGGACGAGGACCGCAAGGTGCTGCTGGGGGTGACCTTCGCCGGTCCGGGCGCGGCGGAGCTGCTGCACGCGGCGACGATCGCGGTGACCGCGGAGGTGCCGCTGGAGCGGCTCTGGCACGCGGTGCCGTCGTTCCCGACGGTCAGCGAGATCTGGCTCCGCCTCCTGGAGGCCTACGGCCTCTGACCGGCGGAGCCGCATACCCCTCAGCAGGTCAGAGCGCCGGTGGGTCGAAGTCGAAGTCGAGGCGCACGCCCGCCATCGCCAGCTGGACATCCGGGTGAGCCGCGCCCAGGGCTTCCCGATAGTGACCGAAGGTTTCGGCGGCCAGCGCCTCCGCCTCTCCCACAGCACCCCCTGCTCTCAGATCCACGACCAGATTGGCGGCCGATGCCAGCGTCAGCGGATGGCGCTCCCCCAGGAGGGCGCGCAGCTCGGCCAGAGCAGCCTGGCCGAGCCTTCTCGCCGTCTCGTGGTCTCCCAGAAGCGCGTGGTCGCTGGCCAGGTTGACGGCGCAGGCGAGGGAGTAGTGATGTGAGCGGCCGAGTCGGCCATCGAAGCCGCTCAGGGACTCCTGGTCGAGCCTCCGTGCCTCGTCGAGGTGGCCGTTGACCCTGAGCAGGACGGCGAGGTTCATGTCGCAGCCGTAGCGGAAGGGATGGTCCGCCCCGAAGGCCCGCCAGTACCGACGGGTGGTATCCCGCAGAAGCGCGAGCGCCTCGACCGTTTCTCCCCTGGCACGCAGAATGTTGGCCAGGCAGAGGGCCGCGGCCAGCGTGTCGGGGTGGTCGCGGCCGAAGATGCGCTCCTCACGCTCGAACGTCTGCTGGGCGAGATCGAACGCCTCGTCGATCAGTCCGGCCCGCCGTTTGGCGGTGGCCAGGTCCTTGGCTGTCCGCAGAGTCCATGGATGGTCCGCGCCCAGTTCCAGGCAGCCGAACTCGTAGGCATCCTCACCGAGGTCGCAGGCGCCGAAGTAGTCGCCTCTCAGCCGCACGATCCTCGCCAGACCGTTCCACGAACTGAGCACGTCCTGCCGGTTCCCCGACAGGACGCGGCGGCTCTGCGAGTATGCGCTCGTCTGCAGTTCGAACGCCCGCTCGTAATCACCGACCAGCAGGTAGTCGGTGGCGAGGTTGTTCACGACGCGCAACGTCTGGGGATGGTCGGGGCCGAAGACTTCACGGTGCCGTTCCAGCGATCTCCGGTCGTGCTCCAGGGCCTCGGCGAAACCGCCGCGTGCCCGGAAATCGGCCCCGTGGCTGTTGGTGAGAAGCAGCGTCTCCTCGTGTTCCGGCCCGAGAACCGCCTGCATCCTCGCGAGGGTCTCCTTGTTGAGTTCGAAGGAAGCCAAGTAGTCGCCGAGCTCCTGCAAGACGATGCCGAGGTGCCCCCGCGCCAGGAGCACCGACATGTCCTCGTCCCCGCTAGCGGCCTGCCACTGATCGAGTAACTCCACGACGAGATCGTGCGCCGACGAATAGTCACCCGAAGAGTAGAGGTAGCTCACCATGTCGAGAGCGAAGCGGCGGACGGGGGGTTCGTGGGACAGTTTCACCTGAGCGGGACTCATGTGGCCCAGAAGCGCCGCATAGTACGGCCAGCCGGTGGTGTCGTTAGGGCTGTGGGACATCACCGCCGCCGCCAGGAGGAGATGCACCTCGTGCCGGAACGCCAGGCGGTCAGCCTCTCCCACCTCCTCGCGGAGGAGGGCCTGGACGAGCCGGTGAACTTGGATGGTCCGGTTCTCCGAGTCGATGCGTGCCAGCGCGTAGCGGCCCAGTTCCCTGATCGCCCTGCTCAGCAGGATCGGATCACCCAGAAGTCCCCTGAGACGTGACTGGGTCGCGTGCTCCTCGTCACGCGCCCCGAAGACGTCTCTCGGAATGGGTTCCGGCCCGAAGAACGCGCAGCATCGCAGGAGCTCTCCGGCCTCCGGCAACTTCGACTCCAGCTGGGACACCGACAACGACCAGGCGGCCGTCATCGACAGCGGGTAGTCCGACGGTTTGTTCGCGTCGAGCAACTGGATCGTCTGCTCCCTCAGGAGCCGGAGGTACTCATCCACCGACATACCCGTCTCGTGGTGGAGGGCTCCCGCCTGCTCAAGAGCCAGCGGCAGATCACCGAGCTCCGTGGCCAGCCGGTCAGCGTCCTGAGGGCTGATGCCTCCGTCGGTCCTCCTCAGCAGGAACTCGATGCTCTCCTGCCGAGTGAACACGTCCACCGCGACGGTGTCGGCCACCGACGTCCAGGCGTGATTGCGAGAAGTGATCAGTACGTGCCCCGGCCCGTGCGGGATGACGTCGCTCAGGTCCTCGGGCTGCTCGGCGTTGTCGAAGATGAGCAGCCACTTGGAGTACGGCTCACCCCGGCGCAACGCGTCCAGCACACCTGCGGCGGTGTCCTCAATACCCGCAGAGCCGGCGGGCGGCAACCCGAGGTGCGGCGAGAGGCCCGCCAGCGCCGAGCGCACGAGCATCGGCTGGTCCGCCGGGATCCACCAGACCAGGTCGTACTCATGGTGGAACCGGTAGGCGTACTCGATCGCGACGTAGGTCTTGCCGACACCTCCGAACCCGTGGAGGGTGTGGGGGACGACCACCGTGACGTCCGCCGCGATCCCCTCGTGCAGACTCTCCAGGAGGTCGTCCCGCCCGGTGAAATTCTTGTTCCGCTGCGGCACTCTGCCCCACACCTGCGGCTGTGATCCCGGAGGCCGGGAGGGGCCTGCAGCCGGGGGAATCGACATGCGCCCGCCTCCGCTCGCCCGGTTCCAGATGAAGCCTAAGATCCTGCCTCTGCGAACGCACGGCCGGCGAGGTCGGGTTCCCGTGACGGGCCCGTCGCGGGTGCCGCACCGCATGTCGCGTCTCCTGTACTCCAGCGTAGAACCGCCGACCCGTGACCGACATAGGCGCGGAGCCTCTGCGGAACCGTACCGACGGACTTCAAGACGCCGCAGGCAACGACGACGGACCTCCCCCGAGTCACCTTCGCGGCGCTTTCAATGGCTCCGGCCGATTGGCCACCCATCGGAGCAGGCGGAACGCCCGCTCGCTCACCCGGTCCGAGCCGAACAGGCCAGCCATGATCACCGCCATGCCCAGCGCGGTCTCCGCGCAGGCCAGCACCGCGCCGAAGGCCGGGTGCACAATCCACGATCCCACCGAGGAACCCAGCGCCAGGACCCCCACGCCGGTCAGCCGGCTGTTACGGAACTTCGTACCTGTCATAGATGAAATGGAAGTCCGGGAACGCGCGGCGGTACCGATTCCCGGGCGACCTCGGGTGAGCTCGCGGCCACCCGGGGCAACCCCGGGTTTCGGGATAATTGGCATAGATCCACAGCCCAGGGTGCCGAAGCGTATGATTGCCGTCACATGAACCCGGGTCCGTCGGTCTTCCTGAAAGCGGAGAGGGGCTGCCCGTGCAAGCTCGGGATTCCGCGCCCGGCACTCCTGTGCGGCTTTTCATCGACGACCTCAGACGGCTCCGCCACGCCGCGGGCAACCCTTCGGCCGACTGGCTCTCGCGCCGATCGGGAATCAAGAAGACCACGGTGGAAACCCTGGTGAGCGGCCAGCTGAAAAGACTGCCGAGCTGGACCGATCGGGTGGAGCCGCTGCTGCGGGCCTGCCGCGAGAAGGTACGGGCCGAGGGCGGCGATCCCGACACGGCGCTCGGCACCGTTCGGGTGTGGAAGCAGGCATACGACGACATCCAGAACGAGCGGCCCGCACGTAGCCCGCTGCCGTCCGCAGCCGGGCGGGCCGGGCCCACGCCGGGTGACGCCCGCGACGTCCCGGGCCCCTCCGTCTGGGGCGGGCACCTACCGGTCAGGGTGCATTTCATGGGACGGGAGGAGGAGTTGCGGCTCCTCCGCAGGAGGATCACGGAAAGCAGCCACCTGCCGATCGGGATCATCGGTCAGGGCGGGGTGGGCAAGACGCAACTCGCGCTGAAGTACATCCATGAATACGCGCCGCAATATGACGTCATCTGGTGGATCCGAGCCGAGGAGCCCACCCTGATCAGATCGGCCTTCGCCGCCCTCGCGGGGCAGCTCGGCCTCGACCCGGACGACCGCCCGGTCGCGGAGTCCGTCTTCCACAGGCTTCGCGACCCCTCCGCGCCCATCAGATGGCTGCTCGTCTTCGACAACGCCGAGCGGCCGGAGACGCTCGGCGAGTTCCTGCCTCCCCACGGGGGCCACGTCCTCGTCACCACCAGGAATCCCGAATGGGAACAGGTGGGGGTCCCCCTCCGGCTCGATACGTTCGGCAGGGATGACAGTGTCGCGCTTCTCCAGCGGCGGGTGCCGAGGATGTCCGCCGAGGAAGCGGACACGGTCGCGGACGAGCTCGATGATCTCCCGCTGGCCATCGTCCAGGCGGCAGCGTTCATGGCGGAGACGGGAACCCCTCCGGACGAATACGTGGCGCTGGTTCGCGGCCGCACAGCCGCAACTCTGCAGCAGGGGCAGCCCACGGACTATCCCCTCTCCCTCGCCTCGGCGTGGAACCTCGCCCTCGAACGGCTGGCCGCCGATCTTCCGAACGCGCTCCAACTACTCTTCCGGTGCGCGTTCTTCGGTCCGGAGTCCATTCCGCGGCGGCTCCTCACCGAAGGCGACCTGCCGCTGCCCGGCGAATCCGCGGACGTCTTCCGCGATCCGATCCTGCTGGGCCGTGCGATCAGGGAACTCCAGCGTTTCGGCCTCATGCGCATGGACAGCGGGAGTGCGACCTACCAGGTCCACCGCCTGCTGCAGTCGATGCTGCGGCAGCAGATGACCGAAGAGCAGCGAAGCGCCATGAGGCATGACGTCCACCTGCTCGTCGCCGGATCCGAGCGGGGAAGCCCGGAGGACCCGGCGTCATGGCCCCGCTATGCCCAGTTGGTCGGCCACGCCGAGGCATCGTCTCTCGTCGAGTGCCGTCAGTCCGCCGTCGGGGAGTTCGTCACCGACCTGGTGCGCTATCTCCGGGCGGTGGGAGACGGCCAGAGCGCGGAGCACTACACGAGGGTGGCGCCGGAGGGAGCGGTGCGTGAACCGGCCGACTCCGTATCGGGCCGGGCTCCCTCCAGCGTGGGGAACACGCCCTCGGCGCCATCGGGCATCCCATGGGGAAAGGGCGCCGGTGACACCGACTGGCGCAGACTCATCGACCAGCTGAGGCGCGGGGACTGCGTCCCGGTGATCGGCAGCAAGGCGTCCGGCGGCGAGAACTCCATCATCGACAAGCTGGTCCGGGACTGGGCCGACCGCTTCTCGTATCCGTTCGACGATCCGTGGAACATGGCTCGGGTGGTCGGCTACGCCGCGACGGTGCACGGCGGCCCCGAGACGGTGAAAGCGCTGTTCGCCGCCGAGTACCAGAGCCGCCGGAAGCAACTCGCCGACGACACACCGGGAGTACTCGACGAATTGGCGAGGTTCCCGGTCTCCGGATATGTGACGACCTCCTTCAGCGACCGTTTGTTCCAGAGTCTGCTGTACGAAGGGAGAAACCCCTCCCGGAGTTCACCCGCCTGGTGGTCGGAGGAATCCTCACCGAAACCGGAAGGCCTCTCCGAACCAACGGCGGAGAGGCCGCTCGTCTACCACCTCAACGGATTCTTCTCCAACCCGTCATCCCTCGTGCTGACCGAAAAAGAACGCAGGTCGCGCAGCAGATTCGTCCACGGACACCCCTATGATTCCGGCCCGTTCCCCCTCAGCGTTCTCCACATGCTGACCACCCGCCCCCTGCTGATCGTCGGATACGCTCCCGACTCGATCGAGTTCGAATCGCTGATGAGTTTTATCGAGCAGATCATCACCAGATCCAACAGAAGGCGTCATTACATGGTGCTGAGCGACGTCTCGACCGCGGATTCCACGGAGGCGACGATTTCCGCCGCCCTCTTCTATTACCGTGAGCAGTTCCGTGAATGGAATCCGGCCATCTTCTGGGGGGTGCCGGATGCGTTCACGAGAGAGTTGCTCCTCCGCATGGGTGAATCCGAGTGGATATCCACGTCACCGCGCCGCGGCCCCGCGAGGGTTCCTGGCGGGGAATGAGGCGGATATCGTGACGCAGGAGGCGGGGAAGGCGGCCCAGCCCTATGTCGGGCTGCGTTCCTACGAGGAGAATGAGGGCAGGCTCTTCTTCGGGCGCGAACGGGAGTCCCGCGACGTCGCCGCCCTCTGGGAGGCCAGTGGGCTCACCGTGCTGTACGGGGCCTCAGGCGTGGGAAAGACCTCGATGCTCCGTGCGGGCGTCCTGCCCCGCATCGAGGCCGAGCGCGCCGACGTCCTGCCCATCGCCCGCGCGTCACTGCACAGGATCGCCGCGTTCCCGCCGGCGCCTCACGTCAACCACCACGTCCTGTCCCTGCTCTCGGCCTGGTCCCCGGAGCAGCCCCTGCCGGCTCTCGCTGGGCTGACGGTCTCGGAGTTTCTGGCGCAACGCCCCGTGCGCGTCGACCGGTACGGCGACCCGGTTCCGGTCCTGGCCGCCATCGACCAGGCCGAGGAATTGCTCAGCGGCCCGATCCACCGGGGGGACGAACGGAACGAGCTGATGGCGCAGTTGGCTCGGGCGATGGAGGATCACGACGGGCTCCACCTGCTCCTGTCTCTGCGCCAGGAGCACCTGGCAGCCGTCCTGCCGTACGAGCAGCCTCTCGGTCACGGTTCGAACGCGAGATTCCACCTACGTCCTCTCACCCGCGCCGCCGCGCTCGACGCCGCGGTGAAGCCGCTGGAGCACACCGGCCGCTTCTTCGCGCCGGACGCGGCCGAACTGCTCGTCGACGATCTGCGCACCGTCACGATCGTCGACGACGAGGGGCGGACGACCATGCTGGAGCTGGA
The DNA here is from genome assembly GCF_014203605.1 of Thiemannella venezuelensis. Classification (GTDB taxonomy): domain Bacteria; phylum Actinomycetota; class Actinomycetes; order Streptosporangiales; family Streptosporangiaceae; genus Planomonospora_A; species Planomonospora_A venezuelensis. The sequence continues at coordinate 101,178 of NZ_JACHJJ010000020.1, forward strand.
CGTGGTCGAACCCGTCCAGCTCCAGGTCGTCTGCTCCGCGCTGTGGGAGTCGCTGCCGGCGGAGCTGACCGAGATCACCGTGGACCACGTGAACCTGCACGCCGACGTCGACCGGTTCCTGACCGGTTTCTGCAAACGCGTCCTCACCCGGGTCGCAGCCGAGCAGAACGTTCCCGTGACCGAGATCCAGTACTGGCTGCGCAACTCCTTCGTGACCGAGCACGGCACGCGCAGCACCGTCTACGAGGGCCTCCAGGAGACGGGCGGCATGCCGAACGCCGTCGCCAGAGCGCTGGAGGACCGCCATCTCCTCAAGGCGGAGCACCGGCTGGGCATCCGCTGGTACGAACTGCAGCACGACCGACTGATCACCGCCGTACGCCGGCCGGAACGCCCCGCCGCCTATCTGGTGGACGCGCGGGCGGCGCTGGCCCGGAAGAAGTGGGAGACGGCGCGCAGGCTCGCCGACGAGGCGACGCGCGCGGCGGAGTTCGACGAGGTGTGGGTGCGGGCCGAGGCACAGGAGATTCTGGGAGAGGTCGCGGCCGCACGGGGAGAGATCTCGACCGCCAGGAACCTGTTCGAGGAGGCGGCGGGGACGTTCGCGATGCTCCAGCAGTTCGACGGGGTGGCCCGGGCGCTGACAGCGGGCGGGCGGCTCTGGCTGGCGCAGGGAGATCATGCCAGGGCGGTCGAGCTGTTGAAGGCGGCTCTCGGGTGGGCGCCCAACGACCTTTCTGCGCGATTGGTCCTCGGCCAGGCCCTGTGGCACGCCGGACAGCCGCGCGCCGCTCTCGCCTGCCTCAACGGCGCCGTGGCGCTCGCGGCCCGGCCGCCGGTCGAGGCGCTCGCCCTGCGCGGTGAGATCCACGCGGACCTGGGGGATGCGGTAGAGGCCCTGCGCGATCTGGACCGGGTGCGCGCGCACCAGCACCCGGGGACGGTGTCCGCCCGGGCACTGGCGCTCGCGCTGGCCGGGCGCTTCGACGCCGCCGAGCAGGAGGTACTCGACGCGGTCGCCGCCGGATCGGCCAGCGGGCCCGTCCTGCTCCGCGCCGCCCGCGTCCACGTCCTGCTCGGCCGGCAGGCCGGGGCTGCGGGACTGGCCATGCGGGCGATCGAGGCGCTCGACCCCGCGCTCCCGCCCCATCTGCGCAGGCAGGCCGAGGAACTGTCGCGGTCGGCGCGGGCGGACTGAACGGCCGGCCTCGTCCCTGCGGCGAAGCAGGGTCCCGCCCAGGCGACGGCCGAGAGTCGGCGCCCCGGCCAGGGCGGGCGAGGCCGGATCCGGTGCGGCGGGAACCCGCACGGCCTTCCGGATTTCGCGAGATGCCCTGTTTCTCCAGAGACGCCCTGTGCGGGGGGGCCGTCTCCGGAGATGATGCGATCACGACAGCGGGACTACAGCCATGAGAAGCGAGGAGGCGTCCGTGCGTCTGGGATTCAGCATCGGCACCCTGGGACCTGTCGCATCCGGTCCGGACGAGCAGCTGAAGCTGGTCGGAGAGGCCGAGCGGCTGGGGTACGAGTCGGTCTGGGCCTCCGAGGGGTACGGCGCCGACCCGGCGACGACGCTGGCCTGGCTGGCCGCCGGAACCGAGCGGGTCGAGCTCGGCAGCGGGATCATCCAGATCTCCGGCCGCACCGCCGTCGCCACCGCCATGGCCGCGGCGACGATCGACCGGCTGTCCGGGGGCCGGTTCCGGCTGGGTCTGGGCACCTCCGGCCCGCAGGTGACGGAGGGCTGGCACGGCCGGCGCTACGAGCGCCCGCTGGCCCACCTGCGCGACTACGTCCAGGTGGTGCGGACCGCGCTGGCCCGCGAGCCCGTGCGCCACACCGGCCCGACCTTGGAACTGCCCCTGCCCGACAGCCGCGGCAAGGCGCTGAGCATGGCCATCGGCCCGGTACGGCAGCCGCTCCCGATCCACCTGGCGGCCATGGGCCCCAAGGCGATCGCCCTCGCCGGTGAGATCGCCGACGGGTGGCTGCCGATCCACTTCCCGCCCGAGCACGTGGCGGAGTCCCTCGGCCACCTGCGCACGGGGGCGGCCCTGGCCGGGCGGGACCCGGCGGGGATCGCCGTCTCCCCGATGGTGATGGCGATGGTGGACGACGACGCCGACTACGCCCGCGACGTGGTCCGTCCGATGCTCGCACTGTATCTGGGCGGCATGGGCAGCCGGGAGGTCAACTTCTACAACCGGCTGGCCCACCGCCTGGGGTTCGCCGCCGCGGCCGCCCGGGTGCAGGACGCCTACCTCGACGGCGGGATGGGCGAGGCCATGGAGGAGCTGCCCGACGACGTGGTGGACGCGCTGGCGCTGTGCGGCACCCCGGGGCGGGTGCGCGAGCGCCTGGAGGCCTACCGCGAGGCGGGGGCGACGACCCTGATCGTCGGGCTGAACGCGCCGACGCTGGACGACCGCCTGGAGCAGCTCGGCTGGCTGGCCGAACTGAACTCCTGACGCACCCGCCCCGGGAGGGGCGGCTCACCGGAGCCGGTCGCTCCGGTGGGCCGTCCCGCCGGATCAGCCGGGGGTGGTGGTCCGGGGCTGGCGGGCGATGGCGGCCGGAGCCGTCTCCCTCGCGTTCCCCTTCGCCCGCATCTCCTCGACCAGGGCCGCCATGCCCGTCACCGTCGGGACCTGGAACAGGGTCCGCATGGGGAGCTTCACCCCGGCCTTCTTGCGCAGCAGCGCGATGAGCTGGACCGCGACGAGCGAGTTGCCGCCGAGTTCGAAGAAGTCGTCCTCCACGCCGACCCGTCCCGCGCCCAGCACCTCGCCCCAGAGCCCGGCCAGCATGCCCTCGGTCTCGTTGCGGGGCGCGACGTAGCCGTCCGCGCTCCCCCCGCCGCCGTCCGCCGCCAGGTCCAGCTGCTCGGCCACGGTCTCCTGGGTGAGCTCGCGCACGCCCGCCACGAACTCCGCCAGGGCGGTCGCGTTGACGACCGTCTGGGGGCCGAGGCCGGCGGCGAGCAGGCGGCGGAAGGCGTCCGCGCCGCCGGCGGGCGAGATGCCGCGCTGGGCCCCTTCCAGGTCCACGCCCGCTCCGGCCGCCGCGGACTCCTCGGCCACGACGGGCTGCTCCGCCGTCTGCCGGGCGCCCTCCCCGACGGTGGCGGCGACGGCGCCGGTGTCGACCCGGCGGAGCACGAAGTCGGAGATGTCGACGAGCGCGCGGCCGTCGTCCCCGTAGATCGTCAGATCGACGGAGACGATCTCCCCTCCCCCGGTGTCCCGGTGCCTGGCGTGACTCCAGATCCGTGCCTGGAGCGGTGCGTGCACGGTGATCCGGCCGTAGCCCAGCGGCAGGTAGCTGTGCTCGCCCGCGGCGCTGACGAAGGCGGTGGCCTCGTCGAGCAGGGCCGGGTGGATCCCGAAACGGCCGAGTTCCTCGGCGGCCTCGGGCGCCGCCTCCAGCCGGGCGAGCTCCTCCTCCTGCCCCAGGTGCACGGCGCGCAGGCTCCGCCAGCGGGGGCCGAAGGCGACGAGGCCGGACGCGGAGGCGAACATGTCCGCCGCCCCGTCGCGGGAGCCGTACGAGCACCGGTCCCGCAGCTCGGCCAGGTCGGCGGCCTGCTCGTCCGCGGGCACCCACGCCGCGCCGCCTCTGGCGTGCGACCTGGTCGTCCCGCCGACGACGCTCACCACCTCGAAGTCCACGCCGTCCCCGCCGGGTGAGAACAGCACCCGCAGTTCGGCCGTGGCGCCCTCGGCGACCGCCAGCGGCGCCACGAAGGCGACGTCGCGCAGCTCGACGACGTGACCGGGCGCCGGAGCGGGCACGGTCGCCTCGAAGGCGTGGCGGACCGTCTCCAGGTAGCCGGTGCCGGGCAGCACAGGCTCCCCGGCGACGCGGTGCTCGGCCAGCAGCCAGTGGGTGTCGGGGGAGATCGTCCCGGAGGTCCAGGGCAGCCGGTCGGCGGAGTCGTGCCGGTGGGTGAGCACGGGGTGGTCCAGCGGGCTGACCCGGTCACCGCGCTGCAGCGCGCGGAAGGCCACCGGCGCGGCGACCTCGGCGGCCATGCCGACCTCCAGCCAGGCGCCCCAGTTGGCCGAGATCACCCGTCCGGGCCAGGTCTGCGCGTAGGCGTCGAGGAAGTTGTTGGCGGCGCAGTAGTCGACCTGGCCGAACCCGCCCGCCACCGCGGTCACCGAGGAGCACAGCAGCACGAAGTCCAGGTCGAGGTCTCCGAAGACCTCGCGGAGCGCGACCGTGCCGGTCAGCTTCGGCGCCATGACCCGCTCGGCCGCCTCGCGCTCCTTGACCTCGGCCATGCCTCCGCCGGGCAGGCCCGCGGCGTGCACGATGCCGTCGATCCGGCTGAAGCGCGCCAGCGCCTCCTCGCGGACGCGGCGCAGGCCCTGCGGGTCGGTCACGTCGCAGGCCAGGACGAGCACCTCCGCGCCCGCCTCCTCCATCCTGCGGACCGCCGCCACCGCGCGGGCGGCGCGGTCCGCGCCGTCGAGCGCGTCCCACCGCTCGCGCGGGGGCAGCCCCGACCTGCCGAGCAGGACCAGCCGGGCCCGAACGCGCCGGGCGAGGTCCTCGGCCAGGGTGAGGCCGATCCCGCCGAGGCCGCCGGTGACGAGGTAGACGCCGCCGTCGCGCAGTCCTTCCGGAGCGCCCTCCCGGCCGGCCGGGGCGGCCACCGGCACGGGCTCGTAGCCGCGTACCCAGCGCCGCCCGGACCGCAGCACCACCGGCGACGGCGGCGTGCCCTCCGCGGGCGCGTCGAGCGCGGGATCGCGGGCGATCTCGGCCAGCACGGGGCCGAAGTCGTACGGCGCCGCGCCGCCCTCCGCGTCCGGGCCGCCCGTCCCGGCCTCCAGGTCGATGTGCCGGACCGACAGCCAGGGCGCCTCCAGCGGGACGACCTTGGCGATCCCGGCCACCGTCGCGTGCTCGGGGCGGCGCAGGTCGGGACCGAGCACGCCCTGCGTGCCCGCGGTCAGCACGTCCAGGTGCACCCCGGACTCCCGTTCCGCCTGGGCGAGCGCCTGCACCAGGGCGAGCAGGCTGAAGAAGCCGGGATCCTGCGCGGCGAGGACGCCGGCCGCGTCGCGGGCGGGCGCGCCGTCGAGGGCCCAGGCGTGGACGATCCGCTCCGGCACCCCGGTCTCGGCGACCAGCGCCTCGTAGTCCTCGCGGGAGCCGGGCCGGATCGTGATCCCGCCGTCGGCGGTGCGGCCGTACCGCTCTCCGGGAGAGACGGTCAGCACCTCCGTCCCGGCCGCGCGCAGCGCCGCCGCCAGCGGGGCGGCGGACGGGCCGGCGAAGACGAGGCAGCGGTCCGGTCCGGGTGCGCCGGAGACGGGGACGGGCTCCTGCCGCCAGGCGGGGAGGCTGAACCACTCCTCGACGGGGAGTGCGCCGGTACGCGGCGGGACCGGGTAGATCAGCTGCGGGTCGGGCAGGACCGGCACCCAGTGGTGGGAGCGTTCGAAGGGGTAGGCCGGCAGCGGGACACGCCGCCCCGGCGCGCCGAGGGCTTCGGCGTCGAGCCGGATCCCCGCGGTCCACAGGGATCCGGCGGCGGCGTAGAGCACCTCCGGGTCGGACTTGGGGTCCGCGGGACCGGGCAGGCTCGCCAGCGGCGCCGGGGCGCCGGAGGGCAGCTGGGTCCTGGCCAGACCGGCCAGCTGGCGGCCGGGACCGCACTCGACGAGCCGCCACTCCCCCTCCGACAGGAGGGTCGCCACGCAGTCGCCGAACCTGACCGCGCTCCGCAGGTGGCGGGTCCAGTAGGCGGGGTCGACCGCGTCCTCGGCGGTGATCCACGTTCCGGTGACGTTCGACAGGAAGGGCAGCGCGGGGGCGTTGCGGGGAATCGAGGCGACGATCTCGTGGAACTCGGCGAGGACGGGGTCCATCATGGCCGAGTGGAAGGCGTGCGAGGTGCGCAGCATCGTGCGTCCCACGCCCTGCTCGGCCAGGCGCGCGCCGTACTCCTCGACCAGGCCGGTGGGCCCGGCCACGACGCAGGTCCCCGGCCCGTTGACGGTCGCGATCGACAGGCCGTCGGGCAGGCTCTCCCGGACCTCCGCCTCGTCCAGGCGGAGCGCGAGCATCGAGCCCGGCGGCATGCTCTGCATCAACCGGCCCCGGGCGGCGACCAGGCGCAGCGCGCCGGGCAGGTCGAAGACCCCGGCCACGGTCGCCGCGACGTACTCCCCGATGCTGTGGCCGATCATCCCGGCCGGTTCGACGCCCCAGGAGCGCCAGAGGCGGGCCAGCGCGTACTCGACGGTGAACAGCGCCGGCTGGGTGAGCGCGGTCTGCCGGAGCCTCTCGTCGGCGGCCTCCCGGCCGTCGTCTCCGGGGAAGAGCAGGTCCCGCAGGTCGAGGCCGAGCTCGGCGCGGAGGAGCTCGGCGCACTCGTCCACGGCCTCCCGGAAGACCGCCTCGGTGCGGTAGAGCCCGGCCCCCATCCCGGCGTACTGCGCGCCCTGGCCGGAGAAGAGCCAGGCCACGCGCGGCTCCGCGCCCGCCTGGCCCTTGACCAGGCGGCGGGGGTCGGCGAGCGCGCGGACCGCGTCCCCGGTGTCGGTGGCGACGACGACCGCGCGGTGCTTCATCTCCTTGCGCCCGGTGCGCAGCGTGAAGGCCACGTCCGCCAGGTCGAGGTCGGCCGCGCCCGCCAGCCGGTCGGCGAGCCTGCCCGCCATGGCGTCCAGCGCGGACGGGGTGCGGGCCGACAGCCGCAGGAGGTGGACCGGGCGGTCCTCCCGGGGCGCGGGTTCCGCGGCCGGGGCCTGTTCGAGCACGGCGTGCGCGTTGGTGCCGCCGATGCCGAAGGAGCTGACGCCCGCCCGGCGGGGGAACTCGCCGGTCTCCCACTTGGTGAGGGCGGACACGACCTGGAAGGGGTTGTCGCCGAAACCGATCCGGGGGTTGGGGCTGGTGTAGTTGAGGTTCGGCGGGATCATGCCGTGCTCGATCGACAGGACCGTCTTGATGAATCCGGCGATGCCCGCGGCGGGGCCGAGATGCCCGATGTTGGTCTTGACCGAGCCGATCCCGCACCAGCCGGCCTCGTCGGTGTCCCTGCCGAACACGCTCGACAGCGCCGCCACCTCGATCGGGTCGCCGAGGGAGGTGCCGGTGCCGTGCGCCTCCACGTAGGTGACGGTGCGCGGGTCGACGCCGGCCAGGTCGAGCGCCTGGGAGACCGCGGCGGCCTGCCCTTCGACGCTCGGCGCCGAGAAGCCCACCTTCGTGGCGCCGTCGTTGTTGATGGCGTTGCCGATCACGATGGCCCGGACGTGGTCGCCGTCGGCGAGGGCGTCCGACAGCCTCTTGAGCACGGCGATCCCTCCGCCTCCGCCCCAGATGGTGCCCGCGGCGGAGGCGTCGAACGCCCTGCAGTGCCCGTCGGAGGCGTAGATGCCGTCCTGGTGGTACTGGTAGCCCCACTCGGGCGGCATCTCGATCGACACGCCGCCGCTGAGCGCCATGTCGCATTCGCCCGACCGCAGCGCCTCGCAGGCCACGTGGATGGCGACGAGGGAGGAGGAGCAGGCGGTGTGCAGGGTGAGGCTGGGGCCGCGCAGGTCGAGCTTGTAGGAGACCAGCGTCGACAGGTAGTCGGGATGGTTTCCGGTGTAGATGGCGAGGTTGCCGACGGAGGCGTGCGTCTTGCGGTCCCTGCGGATGAACATCCACTGGTACTCGTCGGAGCCGATCGCCCCGTAGACGCCGACCTCTCCCGGGTAGCGCGCGGGGTCGTAGCCGGCGTCCTCCAGCGCGCTGTGCGACAGCTCCAGGAACATGCGCTGCTGCGGGTCGCGCAGTTGGGCCTCGCGGGGGGACATGCCGAAGAAGGCGGCGTCCAGGGCGCCGTAGTCGTCGGCGATGGACGCCGCGCGCACGAAGTTGGGGTCGTCGAGGAGGTAGTCGGGCACGCCGAGCGCGGCCTGCTCCTCCCGGGTGTAGAACCTGACCGACTCCACGCCGTCGATGAGGTTGCGCCAGAACGACGGGACGTCGGGCGCGCCCGGCATCCGGCAGGCGAGCCCGACCACCGCGATCGGCTCGACCGCATATTCCTCGGTCATTCCTCATTCTCCTGTCTTCCGGCCGGGTACGGCCGGCGGGATGGTGCCCTGCGGGACGGGGTCCGGACCTGCCTGGCGGCGATCCGCCGGGAGGCGCGTTCCGGGCCCGGGGTGCGCCCGGCGCCGTCGAGGTGGGCGGCGAGGGAGCGGATCGTGGGGAAGCGGAAGAGGTCGACGATGGGGACGGCGCGGCCGAGCAGCGCCGCGAGCCTGGCCTGGACCTCGGCGGTGGCGAGCGAGTGCCCGCCGATCTCGAAGAAGTTCTCTCCTGCGGAGATCCTCGGCAGGCCGAGCACCTCCCGCCACACCCCGGCGACGAGCCGTTCCGTCGCGCCGGCCGGCTCGTCGGCGCGCGTGCCGGCCGGGCGGGGCGCGGGTTCGGGCAGCGCAGCCCGGTCGGCCTTCCCGTTCGGGGTGAGGGGGAGCGCGGGCAGCAGGATCACGTCGGCGGGGACGGCGTGGGACGGCAGCCGGTCGCCGAGGTGCCGGCGGAGGTCGGCCGGCCGGACCCCGGCCCTCGCCGGGACGGCGTAGGCGCGCAGCACCGGCCCGCCCGGCCGGTCGGCGACCGTCGCCGCCGCCGCCCGGACGTCCGGGTGCTCCATGAGCGCGCCCTCGATCTCGCCGAGCTCGACCCGGTAGCCGCGGATCTTCACCTGGCCGTCGGCCCGCCCGGCGAGCACGACCCGCCCCGCGGGGTCGTACCGGCCCAGGTCGCCCGTGCGGTACCGGCCCGTCTCCCCGTCCGCCTCGGTGGTGAAGCGCTCCCGGGTGAGCCGCTCGTCGAGGTAGCCCTCGGCCAGCCGCCGGCTGCGGATCACCACCTCTCCCAGCTCTCCCACGGCGGCCGGCAGGCCGTTCCCGCCGAGTACGAGCAGTTCCGCGCCGTCGGCCCCGCGTCCGACCGGGACGGCGTCGCCGTGACCCCCGGGGCCCCCGGGCCCGGCCTGGTCCGCGCGGTCGCCGTCCGCGATCTCGAAGACCGCCTGCACCTGGGGCGTCTCGGTGGTTCCGTAGGCGTTCACCAGCCGCGCGGCCGGCGCGACCTGCCGGAACCGGGCCGCCTCCGCCCACGTGAGCCGGTCCCCGCCGAACAGGACCAGCCGCAGGGCCGGCAGCGGCACCCCGGCGGCGGCGACGAGCACGGCCAGCTGCGGGGTGAGGTGGGCGACGGTGACGGCGCGGTCCCGCAGCCATCCGGCCAGCCGTGCGGGGTCGCGGATGTCGTCCTGGTCGGGCACGTGGAGCGGGCCGCCCAGGACGAGCGGGGTGAGGGCGTCGCGGAGCAGGGGGTCGTGCGCGAGCCCGGCGAGCAGGGCGAACCGGTCCCGCCCGGTCAGGCCGTACGCCTCCGGGTACCAGCCGAGGAAGCGGGCGAGCGGCCCCTCCGCCGCCCGCACGGGCTTGGGGTCGCCCGTGCTGCCGGAGGTGAAGGAGAGGTACCCGCGCTCCCCGGCCGGCACGACCGGCACCGCCTCCGGGAGCGGACGCCGGCCGGCGTCCGCTCCCGGCTCCTGCGCGCGGCCTCCTCCCGGGGGGAAGGGCTGCACCGGGGCGAGCCCGGCCAGCTCGGGCGGCGGGGCCGTACCGGGGCAGCACAGCAGCGCGCGGGCGTCCACCGCGGCCGCCTGGGCCGCCAGCCGGGCGGGCGGGAGGGCGGGGTCGAGCACGGCCCAGCGGGCCCCGGCGGCCAGCACCCCGAGCAGCAGGGCGGGCAGCTCGACGCGGCGGGCGGCCAGGATCGCGACGGCCCGGCCGGGACCGGCGACGGCGGCGGTCGCGGCGGCGGTCCGCGTCACCAGGGCGGCCAGTTCGCCGTAGGTCAGCTCGCCTCCCGCGCCGGTCACCGCGATCCTGTCCGGGTGTTCGGCGGCCCTGGCCAGGACGCGTTCCACGACGCCCTCGGCGGCCGGGCCGGGCGGGGCTCCGGCGGGTGCGGGCGCGCCACCGGCCGACGCGTCACCGGCCGACGCGTCACCGGCCGACGCGTCACCGGCCGACGCGTCACCGGCCGACGCGTCACCGGGCGGCGGGGCGTCCTGGGGGCGCATCGACGCGAGCCGTACGGGCTGCTCCGGTGCGGCGACTAGCTCTCCGAGCAGGTGGACGTAGCCGGCCAGCAGCGCCTCGATGCGCCCGGCGTGGAACAGCCGGGGGTTGTACACGGCCTGGAACACGTAGCGTCCGCCGCGCTCTCCGACGTAGAGCGTCAGGTCGAACAGGGAGCCCGGCAGCCCGGGCGGGAGCGGGCGGGCGCTCACCCCGGGCAGGTCCAGCCGGGGCTCGGTGAAGTCGTACATGTTGAACAGGACCTGGATCAGCGGGTTGCGCGACAGGTCGCGCCCCGCGCCCAGCCTCTCGACGAGGCGCTCCAGCCGGACGTCCAGGTGGGCGAAGGCGCCGGACAGCTCCCGCTGGCACTCGGTGACGTGGCCGGCGAACGCCGCGTCGTCCGCCACGGCCAGCCGTACCGGGACGACCTGCACGAGGCAGCCGACCAGCGGCTCGAACGCCGGATCGCGCCGGTCGGCGACCGGTGTCCCGACGACCATCTCGGGCTGCCCGGTGAGCCTCCTCATGACCTGGGCGAACGCGGCGAGCATCACGGCGTACGGCGTCGCGCCCAGCCGGGCGGCGAGCGCGCGGACCCCGGCGCCGGTCTCCGCGTCCGCCTCGGCCCGGGCGGTGGCGCCCTCGAAGGTCTGCACGGCGGGGCGCGGCAGGTCCCGCGGCAGGTCCAGTACGGCGGGCGCCCCGTCGAGGTGGCCGGCCCACCGGTCGAGGGCCGCGGCGTCCTCGCGCCCGGTGAGCCAGGCCGCGTAACCGCCGAAGGAGGTGGCGAGCGGGGTGAAGGGGTCGCCCCGGTAGGCGCGCGCGATGTCGTCGTAGAGCACGTCCTGCGACCAGCCGTCGAAGACGATGTGGTGCGCCGTGACCGCCAGTACGTGGTCGTCCTGCGCCAGCCGGAGCAGCCGGGCCCGCCACAGCGGGCCCGCCGCCAGGTCGAAGGGCGTCCGGGCCTCCTTCTCCAGCCATTCCCCGACCCGTTCCGGGACGCCGTCCTCCGCCCACTCCCCGGCCGGTGCGTCGGCGGGCAGGACCTCGACCGGCAGCCCGACCTCGCCCGGCGGGTCGACGGCCACGGCCGGCACGCCCCCGGACTCCTCGATCCGCCAGCGGAGCACCTCGTGCCTGGCGGAGACCGCCGACAGCGCCGCGCGCAGCGCCCCGGCGTCGAGCGGGCCGGTCAGCCGCTGGGCCATCGCGATGTTGTGCACGGGCGTGCCGGGCGCCAGCCGCTCCACGAACCACATCCGCCGCTGCGCGGCGGAGAGGGCGGGGGCGGCGGTCCCGGCGGGCGGGTCCTCGATCGGCGGAGCCTGCCCGGCTCGCAGGGCGATGCCCTCGACCGTCCGGCCGGCCAGCACGTCCTCGACGGCGATCTCCCTGCGCAGACCGGCCCGGAGTCCCGCCACCAGGTGCATGGCGAGCAGGGAGTGGCCGCCCGCGGCGAAGAAGTCGTCGTCGAGGCCGGGTTCGGGCACCTCGAACGTCCTCGCCCAGACGGCGGCGACCGTCTCCTCCACCGCGTTCCGGGGAGCCCGCGTCCCGCCGGAGTCGGCGTCGCGCGTCCCCCTCCCGGCGGGGAGGCCGTTCCCCGTCCCGGCGGGCGGGCCGCTGCCGTCCCCGCCGGAGCGCAGGAGGCCGAGATCCACCTTGCCCGCCACGGTCAGCGGCAGCGACGGCAGCCGGACGACCCGGGTGGGGACCATGTAGGCCGGGAGCCTGGCCAGGCAGTGGTCGCGGACCCCGTCCAGCGCGGGGGCGGACGCGGGCGCCAGGTAGGCGGTCAGCTCGGCCAGCCCGCCGGGCCCGGTGTCCAGGTCGACCACCGCGTGGCCGACGTCCGGGTGGGCGCGGAGCACGGACTCGATCTCCCCGATCTCCACCCGCTGGCCCTGCACCTTGACCTGCCGGTCCAGCCGGCCGAGGAAGCCGATCCGGCCGTCGGGCTCCAGCACCACCCGGTCGCCGGTGCGGTAGAGCCGGGCGCCGGGCGGGCCGTAGGGGTCGGCGACGAACCGTTCGGCCGTCAGGCCGGGCCGGTCGAGGTAGCCCCGGGCGAGCTGGGGGCCGCCGATGCACAGCTCTCCCGGCGTGCCCGGCGGGCAGGGGGCGAGCCGGTCGTCGAGGATCCGGGCGGTGCACCCGGGCAGCGCGCGGCCGATCGGCAGCGGACGGTCCCAGGTGCCGGTCAGCTCGCCGCCGACCACACAGACGGTGGTCTCGGTCGGGCCGTACCAGTTGTGGAAGCGCCGCAGCCCCGGCCGCGACCAGCGGGCCACCTGCTCGGGGCCTGCGGGCTCCCCCGCGGTGAGCAGGTCGCGCAGCAGGGGCAGCCGGTCCGGGTCGAGCAGCGGGAGCAGCGCGGGCGGGATGGTCCCCCAGGTGACCTCGTGGTGTTCCAGGAAGCGCTGGAGCCGCACCGGATCGGTCCGGTCCCCGTCGGGGATGAACATCACCGAGCCGCCCCTGGCCAGCGGGGCGAACACGTCGAGGACCGACACGTCGAACCCGAGCGCGGCGAAGCCGATGCTGCGGCATCCGGCGTCGAGGCCGAACAGCTCTCCGGCCATGGTGACGAAGGAGACGGCGGCGGCGTGGCTCACCACGACGCCCTTGGGCCGCCCGGTGGACCCGGAGGTGTACAGGACGTAGGCCGCGTGGTCCGGACGGATCCGGCACGGCGGGGTCCCGGCCGGGCCGGTCGCGGGCTCCGGGGATCCCCCGTCTCCGGGGTGCCCGGGCGGCGCGCCCGCGGCCGTCCCGCCGCGCGGTCCCGTCAGCCGCACCGGGATCCCGGCGAGCAGCCCGCGTCCGTCCCCGTCGGCGACGACCGTGCCGATGCCGGCGTCCTCGATGACCGTGCGCAGTCTGGCCGGCGGATGCGCGGGGTCCAGCGGCACGTAGGCCCCGCCCGCCATCATGACTCCCAGCACCGAGACCAGCAGGTCGGGTGTACGGCGGCCGCAGACGCCGACCCGGGTCTCCGGGCGGACGCCCGCCGCGCGCAGGCGGCCGGCCAGCTCGCCCGCGGCGTCGACCAGCTCGCGGTAGGTCAGCGTCCGGTCCCACTGCCGGACCGCCGTCGCGTCCGGCGTGCGGGCGGCCTGGCCCACGACGAGATCGTGCAGGGACTGCCCCGAGGTCATCCGCTCACCGCTCCATCATCGATCGGTCCGCATGTCGGCGCTCAGCCGGGTCCGGTCGCGGGGCACCGCGACCGCCGCCACCGCCTCGCCCAGCGGCGTGTTCAGGGACAGGAGGATCACCCACCAGCCGGCGCCCGCGGGCCACGGACCCGGGGCGGCCAGGTCGGGGAAGCCGTCCGCGGCCCGGCCGTGCGCGCCCGCGCGGGACAGCGCCCGCCGGGCCGTCCTGGCGCGGAGCTCCAGCCACGGCCGGTCCTCCTCGGCCGCGTCCGCTATCTGCTCCCGCTCCCCCGGCCCGAGCCCGTCATCGCGGGAGGACCCGTGGGAACCTCCGGGAGAGGCCGCGCCGTACGCGTCCAGCAGTCCCACGGCCGCACCGACGGCGCCGCCGCGGACCGTCGCCTCGATCGTCAGGCCGTCCGCCCGGTCCACGGCGCGGGAGGGCCCGCCCGCGTCTTCGCCGGGCGCGTCTCCGCCGGGGTACACGCGGATGTGGATCTCGTCGTCCTCCGGATCCGGCGGGCCCGCGCTCCCGCCGGGGCCGGGCCCCGCGAGATCGGCCGCGATGAGCCGGGCGAGCTCCGCGGCGCCGTCCCGGAGGAAGAGGTGGCCGCCGCGCAGCGTCCGCAGGCCGAATCCGGCGCGGGTGTGGCGCGCCCAGCCGAGCATGTCGTCCGGCGGCACCTCTCCGTCGTCGAGGCCCGCGAACGCCACGACGGGGACGTCCAGCGGCGGCTCGGGCGTGTAGCGGTACCGCTTGATCCAGGTGAAGTCCGACCGCAGCACGGGCAGGAGCAGCTCCCGCAGCTCGGGCACGTCCCTGAGCTCCTCGGGGGCGCCGGCGCGCCGTACGAGCTGGTCGACGAACGCCTCGTCGGGCAGGTCCGCCGCCGCGGCCAGCGGCACCCTCCGGTCCGGGGGGTGGGCTGCTCCGGCGTAGAGCCTCAGCGGCGGGGGCAGGCCCCGGCGGCGCAGCTCGCGTGCCACCTCGAAGGCGATCCGCGCGCCCATGCTGTGCCCGTAGAGGGCGTACGGCCGCCCCGTGTACGGCGCGATCTCGTCGGTGATCTGCGGCACGGAGAACCCGGGCGGCTCCGCGATCCGGTTCTCCCGGCCGGGAAGCTGGACGGCGACGACCTCGACGGCGCCGGAGACGCCTTTCAGGCCGTGATAGGCACCGGCCGCCCCTCCCGCGTAGGGGAGGCAGACCAGTGCGGGGGCGGACGTGGAGCTGGGAGTCGGAAGGGGGGTCGGTCGCGTAATCGAGAGGGGCTCGATCGCCATCTGCCAGGCGCTCCTCCGCGGGACAACGCCGTCCCGTACGGTTCAGAGGGATTTAATACGCACGATAAATCACCTTATATCCACCCGCACAACCCGACGTCAACACGAATTAGGTGCTTCCGGTATCGAGTATTTCGGTCATCCTGATTCACGAAGCAGTCATTTATGACTTGTCTTCCATCTCGACTCAGCACGGGCAGATATGCATGAATGTCCTTCATCAGATGTAACGCGCCGCCCACCCGAAAGTGAGCCAGGTGTGACATCCTCGCCCGGCCTGTCCTCGAGCAACCTCCGGCTCTCCGACACCAAGCGGGCCCTCCTCGAGCAACGCCTGCGCCGCCGCACCCCCGTGCGGGCCCCGGCCGTCCCCCGGCGTCCTCCGGACCGGCCGGTCCCGCTCTCGTTCGGGCAGGAGCGGCTGTGGTTCATGGAGCAGTTCGCACCGGGAAGCGCCGCCTACACGATCCCGATCCCCCTGCGGCTGCGCGGCCCCCTCGACGCCGACCGGCTGGAGCTCGCCCTGCGCGCCGTCGTGGCGCGGCACGAGAGCCTGCGGATGCGCTTCCCCGCCGACGAGGACGGCCGCCCGTACGTCCTCATCGGGGAGACCCCCGACGTCGAGCTGCGCCGCACCGCCGCCGACGAGGCGTCCGCCGCGGACATCCTGAGCGCCGAGACGGCCCGGCCCTTCGACCTGGCCGAGGGACCGCTCATCCGCTCCACCCTGATCCGGCTGGCCGAGGACGACCACGCGCTGCTGATCACGGTCCACCACATCGCGGCCGACGGCTGGTCCACCGAGATCCTCACCGAGGAGCTCCGCGCCCTCTACGGCGGCGCCGACCTGCCCGACCTGGAGGTCCAGTACGGCGACTACGCCCTGTGGCAGCGCGAACGCCCGGTCGCCGAGCAGGACCTCGCCTACTGGCGGGAGCGGCTCGCCGGAGTCCCCCCGCTGGAGCTGCCCGCCGACGGCAGACGCCCCGCCCAGCAGACCTTCGCCGGCGCCGCGCACGGCTTCCGGCTGGACCGCGGGCTGGCGGACGC
Organism: Thiemannella venezuelensis; assembly: GCF_014203605.1. Lineage (GTDB taxonomy): Bacteria > Actinomycetota > Actinomycetes > Streptosporangiales > Streptosporangiaceae > Planomonospora_A > Planomonospora_A venezuelensis. The sequence goes on from NZ_JACHJJ010000020.1 coordinate 116,788, forward strand.
GGTGGCCGGGTTCGCCGGGGAGGGCGGCGCGACCCTCTACATGGCGCTGCTGGCGGCCTACCAGGTCCTGCTCGGGCGCCACTCCGGCCAGGAGGACTTCGCGGTCGGCTCGCCGGTGGGCGGCCGGCCCCGCCGCGAGCTCGAAGGCATGATCGGGCTGTTCGTCAACGTGCTGGCGATGCGCGCCGAGCTGGGCGGCGATCCGACCTTCCGGGAGCTGGTCGCCCGGGTCCGCCGCAGCGCCACGGAGGCCTACGCCCACCAGGAGCTGCCCTTCGAGCGGCTCGTCGGGGAGCTCGGAGTCGTCAGGGACGTCTCCAGGTCTCCGGTCTTCCAGGTCGTCCTCACCCTGCAGAGCTACCGGAACGACCGCCAGGGCGGCTGGCCGGGCCTGACGGCCGAGCCGTTCGACATCGAGGCCCGGGCCGCCCGCTTCGACCTGGAGCTCTTCCTGGAGGAGGAACCGGACGGGATCAACGGGATCTTCATCTACAACCGCGACATGTTCGGCGCCGAGACGGTCGCGAGCCTGGCCTCGCAGTTCGAGACGCTGCTGCGCGCGGCGGTGGCGGAGCCGGACGCCCGGATCTCGGAGCTGGAGATCGTCCCTCCGGGCGAGAGGGAGCGGATCCTCGCCCACGCCGCCGGCCCGCGCGAACCATGCGACCGCGAGGCCACCCTCGGCACGCTGTTCGAGGCGCAGGCGGCGCGGACCCCGGACGCCGTGGCCGTGGAGTTCGAGGACGTGCGGCTGACCTACGCCGAACTCGACGCGCGGGCGGGCCGGCTGGCCCGCCGGCTGCGCGGACTGGGGGTCGGCCCCGGTTCCCGGGTCGCGATCTGCGCCGAGCGGTCTCCGGAGCTGGTCGCCGGCCTGCTGGGCGTGCTGAAGGCGGGCGGGGCCTACGTCCCGCTGGACCCGGACTACCCGGCGGAGCGGATCGCCTTCATGCTCGCCGACGCCGAGGCCGCGGTCCTGCTCGTCCAGCGGACCGTCGCCGACCGCCTGCCGCCGACCGGCGCGGTCACCGTACCGCTGGACGAGGTGGGGGACGGCGCCCGGGACGAGGCGCGGGACGAGCCTCCGCCCGGCGGCCCGCCGCCCTCCGCGGGTCCCTCCGACATCGCCTACATGATCTACACCTCGGGGTCGACGGGCCGCCCCAAGGGCGTGCCCAACACGCACGCGGCGATCGTCAACCGGCTGGACTGGATGCAGCGCTCCCACCGCCTGTCGGCCGGGGACGCCGAGAACGCCGGGGACGCCGGGGACGTCGTGCTGCAGAAGACCCCGGCCGGCTTCGACGTGTCGGTGTGGGAGTTCTTCTGGCCGCTCGTCACCGGCGCCAGGCTCCTGCTCGCCCGCCCCGGCGGGCACCGGGACACCGCCTACCTGCGCGATCTGATCATCGAGCGGGGCGTCACGACGATGCACTTCGTGCCGTCGATGCTGGCGGCGTTCCTGACCGAGGAGGGGATCGAGCGCTGCACCTCGCTGCGGCGGGTGGTGTGCAGCGGCGAGGAGCTGGCACCGCACGTGGCCGAGCGGTTCTTCGCCCGGCTGCCGGGCGCGGAGCTGTACAACCTGTACGGCCCGACCGAGGCGGCCGTGGACGTCACCCAGTGGCGGTGCGTCCCGGGGGACGCCACGGTGCCCATCGGGCACCCGGTGCAGAACACCGAGCTGTACGTCCTCGACCGGCGGCTGCGTCCCGTGCCCTTCGGGGTCCCGGGCGAGCTGCACATCGGCGGGGTCCAGCTCGCCACCGGCTACCACGCCCGGCCCGGGCTGACCGCCGAGCGGTTCGTGCCCGACCCGTTCGGGCCGCCGGGCTCGCGCCTGTACAAGACGGGGGACCTCGTACGGCTCCGCCGCGACGGGGCGATCGTCTTCCTCGGCCGGATCGACACACAGGTCAAGATCCGGGGCCAGCGCATCGAGCTGGGCGAGATCGAGTCGGTCCTGCGCGAGCAGCCGGGCGTGGGCGAGGCGGTGGTGACCGTCCGGGAGGACGGCGCTCCCGGCGACCGGCGGCTGGCCGCCTACGTCGTGCCCGCGGCCCGGCCCGGCCCGGCGGCGCCGGAGACGGCCGCCGGCCCGGCGCCCGACCCGGCCGGCCTGCGCACGGCGCTCAAGGCCCTCCTGCCCGACGCGATGGTGCCCTCCGCGATCGTGGTGCTGGACGCGCTGCCGCTGAGCCCCAACGGCAAGCTGGACCGGGCCGCGCTGCCCGCACCGGAGCGGCACGGCGAGGCGGGCGGCCGGGGCGCCGAGCCCCGCACGCCCGCCGAGCGGGCCATCGCCGGGCTCTGGCGGGAGCTGCTCGGCGTGGAGACCGTCGGCGTGGACGACGACTTCTTCGAGCTGGGCGGCCACTCCCTGGTGGCCGTCCAGGCGGTCGCGCGCCTGCGCAAGGTGCTGCCCGGCCTGGACGGAGGGCGCGCGGTCGGGGTCATGGACCTGTTCAAGCACCCGACGGTGCGCGCCCTGGCCGAGCTCGTGGAGCGGGCGGACGTACCGCGCGGACCCCGGTCCCTGCTGTACGAGCTGACCCGGCCGGGCCCCCGGCGGAGCATCACCTACGTCTGCATCCCGTACGGCGGCGGCCAGGCGATGGTCTTCCAGCCGCTGGCCGACGCGCTGCCCGAGGAGTGCGCGCTGTACGCGATGGCCTTCCCCGGCCACGACCCCGGCCTGCCCGACGAGGAGACCAAGCCCCTGGACGAGATCGCCGACCAGTGCGTCACGGAGATCCTGGAGGGCCTCGACGGCCCGCTGGCGATCTACGGTCACTGCGGCATCGGCGGTGCGCTCGCCGTGGAGGTGGCCCGGCGGCTGGAGGCCCGCGGCCGGGAGCTGGAGGCCGTCTACATCGGCGCGATCTTCCCGTTCGCCCGGCCCACCGGCCGCATCGCCGGCCCCCTGGGCCGGCTGCTCCGGACGGACCGGCTGCGCGGCGACCGGGCCTACGAGAACCGGATGAAGTCGATGGGCAACGACGTCTCCGGGCTCGACGAGGAACAGATCAGGTTCATGGTGCGCAACCAGCGGCGGGACACCCTGATCGCCGAGGAGAGCTTCACCCGCCTGCTGCAGGAGGAGATCGCCCCGCTCCGCGCGCCGGTCGTCTCGGTGGTGGGCGAGCAGGACCCCGCGACGGACTACTACCTCGAGCGCTACCGGGAGTGGCACTTCCTCAGCCCGGTGACGGCGCTGGTCATCCTCGACGAGGCCGGGCACTACTTCCTGAAGTACCGGGCCGAGGACCTGGCAGAGATCCTGACCAACACCCACATCGCGATGGGGTACGGCGCCGCGCACACCCTCGACCGGACCTCGCGCGGCCCCGCCGCGGGCTGGTGGATCGAGGAGACCTCCGTCCGCCCGCCCGGGGCCCCGGACGCCTCCGGGGGCACCGCCCCGGAGGCGGCCACCGCCCCGGAGCCGCCGGCCGCCCTCGCGGGCGGGAACGGCGCGCCGCCGGCGACGCGCGCGGGCGGCCGTACGGCACCGGCGGCCCGCACGCGGGAGCGCCCGCCGCGCCGCCGGGACGCCCGCCCCGCACCCGAACCCAGCATGCGGCGGTTCATGGTCGTCGCCCTGGCCCAGCTGGTCACGATGACGGGAACCGCGATCACGGACTTCGCGATCCCCGTCTGGATCTATCTGGCGACCGGGTCGCTGGTGGACTTCGCGCTGTTCACCGCACTGTCGATCATGCCGGGAGTGGTGGCCGCGCCGCTCATCGGCGCGCTGGTGGACCGGGCGGGCAAACGCCGGATGATGGCCGTGGGCGGCTGCCTGGCCGGGGGGACCCAGCTCGTCCTGGGCGCGCTGCTGTGGACCGGGAACCTGGAGATCTGGCACTTCTACCCGCTGACGGCCTGCCTGTCGGTCGCCCTGATCTTCCAGCGGCTGGCCTTCACCACCGCGCTCCCCCAGCTGGTGCCCAAGCAGTACCTGGGCCACGCGGCCGGCCTCGTGCAGATGGTGATGGGCACCTCCCAGTTCGTCGCGCCGCTGGCGGCCGTGGCGCTGCTGTCCTCCATCGGCCTGGAGGGCATCCTCGCCGTCGACGTGGCCAGCTTCGCGGTCCTGCTGGGCGTGCTGGTGCTCGTGCGCTTCCCCGCCACCATGGCCCATGTGCGCAGGGAGACGCTGACGGCGGAGATCGCAGGCGGTTTCCGGATGTCGTTCGGCAACCGCCACCTGCGGGCCGCCCTGCTGTACTTCGCGGCGCTGAACGTGATGCTGGCGGCGCTGCTGCTGTCGATCTCGCCGCTGGTGCTGTCCTTCGCCACGCTCTCCACCGCCGGGCAGATCTCCTTCGCCGGCGGCGTGGGCGCCACCCTGGGCGGCCTGGCGGTCGCGCTGTGGGGCGGCCCCCGCCGGCGGCGGATGCGGGGGGTGCTCCTGGCCACGCTGCTGCTGAGCTTCTTCGCGGTCGTCACCGGCCTGCACGCCTCGCCCCTGGTGGTGGGGGCCGGCGCCTTCGGCCTGTGGTTCAGCCTCTCGATCGTCAACGGCGTCTTCATGACGATCGTGCACGTGAAGGTGCCGCAGCGCTTCCACGGCCGGGTCATGGCGGTCAACCAGATGATCTCGTGGTCGACGCTGCCGCTGGGCATGGCCGTGGTCGCGCCGCTGGGCGAGCGCCTGCTGGAGCCCCTGCTGGCCCCCGGCGGCGCGCTGGCCTCCAGCGTGGGCGCCGTGATCGGCGTGGGCGAGGGCCGGGGCATCGCCTTCATGTACGTCATCCTCGGCCTCGGCATCGCCGTGCACGTGCTCGTCTCGATGCGGATCCCCGTACTGGCCCGGTTCGACGACGAGGTCCCCGAGGCCACGCCCGACGACCTCGTCGGCGCCCAGGCCCTGCGCGAGCGGGCGGGCAACCGGGTCAGCCTGGCCTGGAGCGCGCCCGCGTTCGCCAAGGCGCTCACCATGCCGCTGTCGCCGGAGAAGGCCTCGGCCCTGCTGGGCGCAGAGGTGGAGCGGGTCGTGCTGCGCACCGGAGGGGAGATCAGCGCGGTCTACGAGGTCCGCTGCGCCGACCGGAGCCTGCCGCATCCGGATCTGATCGTGAAGCTCTACCCCGACCTGTTCACGGCCAGGCTCCGCAAGGAGATGCTCGTCTACGACCTGCTGCGCGGCAGCGGCGTGCCGGCGCCCTCCGTGGTGAAGTGGGACGAGTCCAGGCGGGACCTCCCCCACGCCTACCTGGTCATGACGAAGGTCGAGGGCAGGCCCCTGTCGGAGGTGTCCGGGGCCCTGCCCGAGCCGGTGATCGCGGGCCTGTACCGGGAGATGGGGACCGCCCTGCGCGCCCTGCACGGGGTCGAGCTGCGGGAGTTCGGCCCGGTCGACGGGGTCCGCGAGCCGGACAACGAGGCCTACCTGGGCGGGCAGCTCGACCTGCGGACGGCCCAGTTCGCCGAGTTCGGCGGCGACCCGGCCCTGCACGCCGAGATCGTCGGGTACGTCGCGGCCCGGCGGCACCTGCTCGCACGCTGCCGCACGCCCGTGCTCTGCCACCACGACTTCCACGAGCGGAACGTGATGGTCGCGGAACACGACGGATCGTGGCACCTCACCGGTGTGATCGACATGGAGAACGCCCTCGGCGGCGACCCGCTCATGGACCTGGCGAAAACCGACTACTTCGCGGTCAGGGGAGATCCCGTGCGCCGCCGGGAGCTGCTGGCCGGGTACGGCGGGCTGCCCGCCGACTGGGCCGAACGCGTCGCCCTCTACCGGCTCTACCACGCGCTGGACCAGTGGGGATGGCTGGCCACCATCGGCGAGACCGACACCCTGGCCCCCATCACCGACGAGATCCGCGCCTGCCTGAAGGACCCACCGAAGGAGAACCGTTGACCGACGTCTTTCCCGCCTCGTTCGCCCAGGAGCGGATCTGGTTCCTGAGCGAGCTGCAGCCGGGGCTCGCGGTGTACAACATCGCCGCGTGCTCCGCCCTGCCCTGGATGCGGCCGGTCGACCCCGGGCTGCTGGAGCGCGCGCTGGGCCTGATGGTGCGCCGGCACGAGCCGCTGCGCACCGCTCTCGCCCTCCGGGACGGGCAGGTCGTGCAGGCCGTCGCCGCCGACGTCCCGGTCTCCCTGGCCAGGAGCGACGTGTCGGGCGCGGACGACCCCCGGGCGGAGTTCGAGCGGATCGCCGCCGAGGAGTCGGCGGCGCCGTTCGCCCTCGACCGGGCCCCGCTCTGGCGGGCCCGGCTGGTCCGGCTGGGGCCGGGCGAGGACGAGTGGCGGCTGCTCTTCGTCGCCCACCACACGGTCTACGACGCCTGGTCCGCGCAGATCTTCGCGGAGGAACTGGCCGAGCTCTGCACGGCGCTGCGCGAGGAGCGTCCGCCGCGCCTGCCGGACCTGGCGATCCAGTACGCCGACTACGCCGTCTGGCAGCGCGACCGGCTCGCCGACGGCGCGCTCAAGGCCGACCTGGACTACTGGCGGGAGAAGCTGGCCGGGAGCGTCCCGCTGGAGCTGCCGCCGGACCGGCCCCGCCCGGAGGAGTTCGGCTACGCCGGCGCCACCGTCGGGTTCTCCGTCCCGGACGGCACCTCCGGGCGGGTGGCCGAACTGGCCAGGCGGACCTCCACCACGCCGTTCATGGTCCTGCTCACCGCGTTCGCCGCGCTGCTGGCCCGATGGACGGGCCGGACGGACGTCGTCGTGGGCTCCCCGGTGGCCGGACGCGAGACACCGGAGCTGAACCCGCTGATCGGCATGTTCGTCAACACGCTGCCGCTCCGGATCGACCTGGGCGGCGACCCGGCGTTCGGCGAGGCGCTGGAGAGGGTCCGCACCACGGTCCTGGAGGCCCTCGACCACCAGGACGTGCCGTTCGCCAAGCTCGTGGAGGCCCTCCGGCCGCCGCGGGACCCCGGCCGGACCCCTCTCTACCAGATCGGCTTCAACCAGCTCCCGATCGACGCGCACGGCAGCCAGCTCTCCACCGGCACGGCCAAGACCGACCTCACCCTGGAGGTGCAGAGCCCGCAGGGCCGGCTGGGCGGCTGGATCGAGTACAGCACCGAGCTGTTCGAGGAGGACACCGTCCGCCGCCTGCTCTCGGCCTTCCTGGTCCTGCTGGAGGCGGCGGTGGCCGACCCGGAGCGGCCGGTCTCCCGGCTCCCCCTCCTGGACGCCGGGGAGCGTGACCGGATGCTGGGCTCCTGGCACGGCCCCGCCTCGCCGTACCCCGCCCGCTGCCTGCACGAGCTGGTGGCCGAGCAGGCGGCGCGGACGCCGGACGCCCCGGCGGTCGTGTCGGGCGGCGCGGGCGGCGCGGGCGGCACGGTGACGCTGACCTACGCCGAGCTGGAGGCGCGGGCCGACGGCCTGGCCAGGCGGCTGCGCCAGCGCGGGATCCGGGCGCAGGCCCCGGTGGCGGTGTGCCTGCCGCGGGACGCCGAGCTGATCGTGGCGCTGCTGGCGGTGCTGAAGGCCGGGGGCTGCTACGTGCCTCTGGATCCCGACTACCCGGCCGACCGGCTCCGGTTCATGCTGTCCGACTCGGGCGCCGGGCTGCTGCTGACCCGCTCGACGCTGGTGGGGCGCCTGCCCAGCGACCACCCGCCGGCGGTCCTGCTGGACGCGCTGATGTCCGGGCCCCTCCCGCCGCTGCCCCCGGAGAGCGCCTCCCCCGACTCCCTCGCCTACGTCATCTACACCTCCGGCTCGACGGGCACCCCCAAGGGGGTGATGGTCCCGCACCGGGGCGTGGTGAACCTGGTCACCGGCCTGGGGTTCACCCCGGCGGAGCGGATGCTGCTGCTGACCTCGCTCTCGTTCGACATCGCCGCGCTGGAGATCTTCGGGCCGCTGCTCGCGGGCGGGACCGTGGTGATCGCCCCGCCGTACGGGACGAACGGCCTCGGCGCGCTGATCGCGGAGGCGGGGGTGACCACGGTGCAGGCGCCGCCCTCGGTCCTGGAGGAGATCGTCCGGCGGCTGCCCGCCGGGCTGCCCCGGGTGTTCAGCGGCGGCGAGCCGCTCTCCGCCCGCCTGGCCGGCCGGATCCACGAGGTCGCCGGGGAGCTGTGGAACCTCTACGGGCCGACGGAGACGACGATCTGGTCGGCGGTCCACCGGGTGCCCCGGGACGCCGGGACCGTCCCCATCGGCCTTCCGGTGGCCAACACCGTCGCCCACGTGCTGGACGGGGCGATGGAGCCGGTCCCGCCGGGGGTGGCGGGCGAGCTGTACCTGGGCGGCGACGGCCTGGCCCGCGGCTACCACGGCCGCCCCGGCCTCACCGCGGAGCGCTTCGTCGCCGACCCATTCGGGCGCGGTTCCCGGCTCTACCGGACCGGTGATCTCGTACGGCGGGCGCCCGACGGCACGATCGAGTTCCTGGGACGCGTCGACGACCAGGTCAAGGTCCGGGGCGTGCGGATCGAGCTCGGCGAGGTGGAGGCGGCGCTGTCCGCCCATCCCGGGGTGCGCAGGGCGGTCGCGGCGGTGCGGGACGACGCCCCCGGAGGCCGGGCGCTGGTCGCCTACGTCGACACGGAGGTACCCGCCGGGGAGCTGCGGGCGTTCCTGCAGAACCACCTGCCCGCGACGATGCTGCCCAGCCTGTACGTGCGGGTCGGCGACTTCCCGCGGCTGCCCAACGGGAAACTGGACCGGGCCGCCCTGCCCGCGCCGCACACGGGCGGTGAGCCGTCCCCCGCGGCCGGGCCGTCCACCGCGGGCGAGGAGCTGGTGCACGAGATCTGGTGCGAGGTCCTGGGCCGGGCGGACCTGGGGATCGACGACGACTTCTTCGACGCCGGCGGCCACTCGCTGCTCGGCACCAGGGTGGTCGCCCGGATCAGCTCCGAGATCGGCATCGACCTGCCGCTGAACGTCCTGTTCACCACCCGTTCGATCCGCCGTCTCGCGGTCGTCGTCGAGGAACGGCTGGCCGCCGAGATCGACCAGCTGTCCGAGGAGGAGGCCGAGTCGCTGATCGACGGACGCTCCTGAGCCGCGGAAGCGGCGGGCCGGACGCGGTGGGAGGCGGCTATCGGGGTAGGCGGGGGGCATGGCACCTTCCTCAGCCGGCCGGCCGGGAACGCCCGGCCCCGCCGCGACGACGTCCGAGCCGCCCGAAACGTCCAGCCGGTCCGGGACACCCGGCCGGACCGGGACGCCCGGCTGGGCCGGGGCCGTGCACGCCCTGGCCCGCGGCGCCGCCGCGCTGCGCGGCGGGCGGGCCCTGCACACCCGCGGGCAGTCCTTCCTCGCGGCCTTCCGGGTCGTCGACCATCCCGACATCTACCTGGGCATCCCGGTCCTCGACGAGCCCGGGGAACTGCAGGTGCCGGTGCGCCTGTCGAAAGGCGCCTCCCTGCCGGGGCGGCTGCCCGACGCGCTCGGCCTGGCGATCCGGCTGCCGTGCGGCTCCGCTCCGGACGGCGATCTCGACCTGCTGCTGACCACGACGGGCTGGCCGAGGTTCCTGCCCTTCCCCAGCACCGGATTCGCCTCCGGCGTCTTCTCCACGCTGGTCTCCTACCGGCACGCGACCGGGCGGATCCGCTTCCTCGCCGTCCCCGCGGAGCCCGGCCGGAGACTCTCGGCCGACCCCCGCGAGCTCGTGCCGGCGGTCCAGGCCGCACCGCTGAGGTTCGTGCTGGGCATCGAGGGGTTCCACCGGCGGCCGCTGGCGTATCTGACGGTGCACACTCCGTTCCCGGAGGGCGAGGCGCAGACGTTCGACCCCGTGGTGAACAGCCATCCGGCCCTGCAGTTGCACGGGTGGCTGCGGCAGGCCCGCGCCGCCGCGTACGCGGGCTCCCGGCTCGGCCGCAGCAGTCCCCGGAGCGGACGGGACCGGCCTCAGGAGGGGGGCGGCCGGGGTCACCTCACCCGCCAGGACGACCAGGGCGAACAGCAGAATTCCGGACGCCTTCCGGAGCGCGTTCCCTCAAAAATCCACGGAAACGGATAAGTCAACCAACCGTCAGGCCATTTCCCGACTCGCTTGGTCATACCATTGCCTGACCTGTTCTAGGCCGAGAAATGCGATGGTGGACATGGCTGAGACCGCCGACACGGCGAGGCGCAGGATCGCGAAGGCCGGAGGTGTGGAGGAACTGGACCTGCGCCAGCTCCTGGCCGGCCTCACCGCCGTGCGTGACGGCGACTTCGGGACCCGTCTGCCCGACGAGGGCGACGGCCTGCTGAAGGAGATCGCCACCGTGTTCAACGGCATGGTGGACCAGCTCTCCCTGTTCACCTCCGAGGTGACGCGCGTGGCCCGCGAGGTCGGCACCGAGGGGCAGCTCGGCGGCCAGGCCGAGGTGCCGGGCGTCTCGGGCACCTGGAAGGACCTCACCGACTCGGTCAACGCCATGGCCGGCAACCTCACCGACCAGGTCCGCGACATCGCCCAGGTGGCCACCGCGGTGGCGACCGGCGACCTGTCGCAGAAGATCACCGTGGACGTCCGCGGCGAGATCCTGGAGCTGAAGAACACCCTCAACACCATGGTCGACCAGCTCTCCTCCTTCGCCGACGAGGTCACCCGCGTGGCCCGCGAGGTCGGCACCGAGGGGCGCCTGGGCGGCCAGGCCGACGTCAAGGGCGTCTCCGGCACCTGGCGCGACCTCACCGACTCGGTGAACTACATGGCCGGCAACCTCACCAACCAGGTGCGCTCCATCGCCCAGGTCACCACGGCGGTCGCCAAGGGCGACCTGTCGCAGAAGATCACCGTGGACGCCCGGGGCGAGATCCTGGAGCTGAAGAGCACGATCAACACCATGGTCGACCAGCTCTCCTCCTTCGCCGACGAGGTCACCCGCGTGGCCCGCGAGGTCGGCACCGAGGGGCGCCTGGGCGGCCAGGCCGACGTCAAGGGCGTCTCCGGCACCTGGCGCGACCTCACCGACTCGGTGAACTACATGGCCGGCAACCTCACCGACCAGGTCCGCAACATCTCGCAGGTGGCCACCGCGGTCGCCAAGGGCGACCTGTCGCAGAAGATCACCGTCTCGGCGCGCGGCGAGATCCTGGAGCTGAAGAACACCCTCAACACCATGGTCGACCAGCTCTCCTCCTTCGCCGACGAGGTCACCCGCGTGGCCCGCGAGGTCGGCACCGAGGGGCGCCTGGGCGGCCAGGCCGACGTCAAGGGCGTCTCCGGCACCTGGAAGGCGCTGACGGAGTCGGTGAACGTGATGGCCGACAACCTGACGGCGCAGGTCCGCAGCATCGCCGAGGTGACGACCGCGGTCGCCAAGGGCGACCTGTCGCAGAAGATCCGGGTGGACGCCCGGGGCGAGATCATGGAGCTGAAGGAGACCATCAACACGATGGTCGACCAGCTCTCGGCGTTCGCCGACGAGGTCACCCGCGTGGCCCGCGAGGTCGGCACCGAGGGCAACCTCGGCGGCCAGGCCACCGTCCGCGGGGTGTCGGGCACCTGGAAGGACCTCACCGACAACGTCAACGTCATGGCCTCCAACCTGACCAGCCAGGTGCGCTCCATCGCCCAGGTGGCCACCGCGGTCGCCAAGGGCGACCTGTCGCAGAAGATCACCGTGGAGGCCAAGGGCGAGGTCGCCGCGCTCGCGCAGACCATCAACACGATGGTCGACACGCTGTCGGCGTTCGCCGACGAGGTCACCCGCGTGGCCCGCGAGGTCGGCACCGAGGGCGAGCTCGGCGGCCAGGCCCGCGTGCCCAACGTGGCCGGCACCTGGAAGGACCTCACCGACAACGTCAACTCGATGGCCGACAACCTGACCAGCCAGGTGCGCTCCATCGCCCAGGTCACCACGGCGGTCGCCAAGGGCGACCTGACCAAGAAGATCGACGTGGACGCCCGGGGCGAGATCCTGGAGCTGAAGACCACCATCAACACCATGGTCGACCAGCTCTCCTCCTTCGCCGCCGAGGTCACCCGCGTGGCCCGCGAGGTCGGCAGCGAGGGCAGGCTGGGGGGCCAGGCCGAGGTGGAGGGCGTCTCGGGCACCTGGAAGCGGCTGACCGAGAACGTCAACGAGCTCGCCGGCAACCTCACCCGCCAGGTCCGCGCGATCGCCGAGGTGACCAGTGCGGTGACCTCCGGCGACCTGACCCGCTCGATCACCGTCGACGCCTCCGGGGAGGTGGCCGACCTCAAGGACAACATCAACTCGATGGTGAAGTCGCTGCGCGAGACCACCTTGGCCAACCAGGAGCAGGACTGGCTCAAGTCCAACCTGGCCCGGATCTCCGGTCTCATGCAGGGCCACCGCGACCTGGCCGTCGTGGCCGAGCTGGTGATGAACGAGCTCGCCCCGCTGGTGCGCGCCCAGTACGGAACGTTCCTGCTGGCGGAGGAGGCCCCGGGCGGGCCGGAGCTGCGGGTGGTCGGCGGCTACGGTCACCGGGAGACGGGCCGCCGCCACGGTTTCGGCGGCTCCCTGGTGGGTCAGGCCGCCGTCGCCAGGCGCCCCCTCCTGGTCGAGGACATCCCCGCCGGGTACATCACCATCTCCTCCAGCCTGGGATCGGCCGCCCCGGTCAACCTGATCGTGCTGCCGATCATCGTCGAGGACCAGGTGCTCGGCGTGATCGAGCTGGCCAGCCTCAACCGGTTCACCGCGGTGCACCGGGCCTTCCTGGAGCAGCTGGTGGAGACCATCGGCGTCAACGTCAACACCATCGTCGCCAACGCCCGCACCGACGCCCTGCTCGCCGAGTCCCAGCGGCTGGCGACCGAGCTGCAGATGGGCCAGGAGGAGCTGCAGCGCTCCAACGCCGAGCTGGAGGAGAAGGCGGAGCTGCTCGCCCGGCAGAACCGCGACATCGAGACGAAGAACAGCGAGATCGAGCAGGCGCGCCAGGAGCTGGAGGACCGCGCGCAGCAGCTGGCGCTGGCGTCCAAGTACAAGAGCGAGTTCCTCGCCAACATGAGCCACGAGCTGCGCACCCCGCTCAACTCCCTGCTCATCCTGGCCCAGCTGCTCGCCCAGAACCCGGCCCGCAACCTGACCGCCAAGCAGGTCGAGTACGCCAACGTCATCCACTCGGCCGGCACCGACCTGCTCCAGCTGATCAACGACATCCTCGACCTGTCCAAGATCGAGGCGGGCAAGATGAACCTCAGCCTCGAGCCGCTGCCCCTGCGGCAGCTCCTGGACTACGTCGAGGCGACCTTCCGCCCGCTGACCACGGAGAAGGGGCTGCGGTTCGACGTCGCGGTGGCCTCCGACGTCCCCGCGGAGCTCCTCATGGACGAGCAGCGGCTCCGGCAGGTGCTGCGGAACCTGCTGTCCAACGCGGTGAAGTTCACCGAGAAGGGCTCGGTCGGGCTGCGGGTCGAGCGGATCGGCAGGGCGGACCTGCCAGGGGCGCGGGGGCAGGGGACCCTCGCCTTCCACGTGGTGGACACCGGGATCGGCATCGCGGAGGAGAACCTCTCCCAGATCTTCGACGCCTTCCAGCAGGCCGACGGGACCACCAGTCGCCGGTACGGCGGGACCGGGCTGGGCCTGTCGATCAGCCGCGAGATCGCCGCCCTGCTCGACGGCGAGATACGGGCCGTCAGCGCGGTCGGCAGGGGCAGCACCTTCAGTCTCTACCTGCCGATCATCGAGGCCGCGCCCGGCGTGAAGGCGGCGGGGAACGAGCCCGGTGAGGAGGCCCCGGAACCGCCCGCGGAGCCTGCGGCGCGGCCCGCCGTACCGGAGGCGGACCGGCCGGCCGACGGGAACGGGCGCCGGCTGCTCGTCGTGGAGTCCCGCCCCAACGGGCTGCTCTCCCAGCTCGCCGAGAGCGTGGCGGCCGACCTGGCCGAGACGCACGGTCCGGTCCGGGTCTCCACCGCCAACGAGCCGGGCTCCGCGCTGGAGGCCCTGACCCGCGACGACTACCACTGCATCGTCCTGGACCTGGGCATGCGCCAGGACGCGGCGGCGGAGTTCCTGCGCATCCTCGACGGGAACCCGGCCCTGCGCGAGCTGCCCGTGCTGGCCCACCACACCCGCACGCTCACCCGCCCGCAGGAGAACCTGCTGCAGGGCCGTTCCAACACCCAGTCGCTGGAGCGCCTGCCCAGCCTCGACGAGCTGCGCGAGCGCATCACCCTGCACCTGTCGGCGCAGCAGCCCGGTGACGTGCTCCCCCTCGTCCAGCCCAGCCCCGACGAGCGGCCCCGGGAGCCGGAGCACACCGACACCGTCCTGGCGGACCGCAAGGTCCTGGTCGTCGACGACGACGTGCGCAACGTGTTCGCGCTGACCAACATCCTCGAGCTCCACGGCATGCAGGTGCTCTACGCCGAGAACGGCCGCAAGGGCATCGAGACGCTCTCGCGCAACGAGGACGTCGACCTGGTCCTGATGGACATCATGATGCCGGAGATGGACGGCTACGCGGCCACCGCCGCCATCCGCAAGATGCCGCGCTTCGCCAAGCTGCCGATCATCGCGGTCACCGCCAAGGCCATGCAGGGCGACCGGGAGAAGGCCCTGTCGGCGGGGGCGAGCGACTACGTCACCAAACCGGTCGACGCCGAGGAGCTGCTCGCCCGCATGCAGCGGTGGCTGGACATGTGAGACCCCGGACCGGGCACCGCGCGGAGGACGCCGGCGGTGGCGTCCGCACGGTGGGCCACCGGACCGCGCCGCGGCCCCCGGCGGCCTTCCGGCGTCCGGCAGGTGTTCACCCGGATGGTGCATACTGCCCGACCGGATGCCTCATGTGAAGGAGACCGATGAGCGACTCGGGCGGCGGGCCCGGCGACGGCGGGCGCCCCGCCCGCCCCGGCCGGGTTCTGGGCGAGGTGGCCGCGGTCTTCCTCAAACTCGGCGTGATCGGGTTCGGCGGGCCGGCCGCGCACATCGCGATGATGCGCGAGGAGCTGGTACGGCGGCGCGGCTGGGTCTCCGACGGGCGCTTCCTCGACCTGGTGGGGGCGGCGAGCCTCATCCCCGGGCCGAACTCCACCGAGGTGGCCATCCACCTCGGCCACGAGCGGGCCCGCTGGCGGGGACTGATCGTCGCCGGGGTGTGCTTCATCGTCCCGGCGTTCGCCATCGTGCTCGCCCTGGCCTGGGCGTACGTCCGCCACGGCCGGACACCCGCCGCAGAGGGACTGCTCTACGGGATCAAACCCGTGGTCGTGGCCATCGTGGTGTGGGCCCTGGCCGGCCTGCTGCGGACCGCGGTCAAGGGGTGGCTGACCGGCGCCGTCGCCGCGGCCGCGCTGGCGGCCTACCTCCTCGGCGCCGGTGAGCTCCTCGTGCTGGCGGCCGGCGGGCTGGTGGTCATGGCGGTGCGTACCGGGAGGGGCCTGCTCCCGGGCGCAGGCGTGCACGCGCTCACCGGTCCGCTGCTGGTCGCGCTGCCGGGCGGATCCCGCCTCGCCGACCTCACCGGCGGTCAGCCGGCCCAGCTCTTCCTCACCTTCCTGAAGATCGGTTCGGTGCTGTACGGCAGCGGCTACGTCCTGCTCGCCTTCCTGGAGGGCGACTTCGTGGAGCGGCTCGGCTGGATCACCCGGGTGCAGTTGCTGGACGCGGTCTCCATCGGGCAGGTCACCCCCGGTCCGGTGTTCACCACCGCCACCTTCGTCGGCTACGTGGTCGCGGGACTGCCCGGCGCGGTCCTGGCGACGGTCGGGATCTTCGCCCCGTCGTTCGCCTTCGTCGCGCTGCTGACCCGGATCGTCGACCGCGTCCGGGACCGGGTCTGGTCCTCGGCGTTCCTCGACGGCGTCAACGCCACCGCGCTGGCCCTGATGGCGGGGGTCACCGTAGAGCTTTCCGGCGAGGCGATCGTGGACCCGCTCACCGCGGTCCTGGCCGCGGCCGCCCTGCTCCTGCAGTGGCGCACCCGGCTCAACACCGCCTGGCTCATCGCCGCTGCCGCGGCGATCGGCCTGGCGCGCGAGCTCCTCATGGGGTGACCTGCGGACCTTACGCACACCGGCCGCCGCTCGATACGATCTTCACCTGACCTCGCCGCCGAAGGAGACCGCTCCATGACCGAGCAGACCCGCGTGCCCGCCGGTGTCGACCCCAGCATGCCGAGCTCCGCCCGCGTCTACAACTACCTGCTCGACGGCAAGGACCACTTCGAGATCGACAGGGCCGTCGCCGCCCGCCTCCTGGAGGCCGCACCGGACACCCGGCTGGTCGCCAAGGCCAGCCGGCGTTTCCTGCTGGGCGCCGTCCGCCACATGGCGGAGAGCGGGGTGCGCCAGTTCCTCGACCTGGGCGCGGGCATCCCCGCCTCGCCGAGCGTGCACGAGGTCGCGCAGGAGGTCCACCCCGGCGCGCGGACCGTCTACGTCGACTACGACCCGGTCGTGAAGCTGCACAACGAGGCGCTCCTGGCCGACGGGAAGGACGTGGCCAGCCTCCAGGCGGACGTCCGCGACCCCGCGGGCATCCTCCAGGCCCCGGAGGTCACCGGGCTCGTCGACTTCTCCGAACCCGTGGGGGTCCTGCTGGTCGGGGTGCTGCACTTCGTCACCGACGAGGAGGACCCCGCCGGGATCGTGCGCGCCTTCCGCGACCGCATGGCCCCGGGCAGCCATCTGCTACTCTCCCACGCCATGGCCGAGAGCGACCCGGGGGCCAAGGCCCGGCTCCTCGCCTCGACCGCGGGCTCTCCCGCGCAGCCGGTCTTCCGCACGCACGAGCAGGTGCTGGCCCTGTTCGACGGGTTCGACCTCGTCGAGCCCGGGCTGGTGCCGGTGCAGGACTGGCGGCCCGACCTGGAGGAGCCCCCGACGGGCATGCGCTTCGACGGCGGGCTCGGCCGCGTCGACCGGTAGCGCGGGACCGCGCGTCTTCGCAGGAACCACCGGGCTCCGGAGGAAGAGAGGGCGCCCGGAAGGGCGGGTCATCCGTGTTCGGCGTGCCGGCCGTGGTCGGCGACCTGGGCGTCGAACCACGCGTGCAACGCCGTGACCAGGGACGCGTCGGTGGTGGTGTAGGTGATCCGGGCGCCGGCGGGCAGCTCGGCGTAGCGGATGTCGATGCGGTCGTGGCCTCGTTCGAGGTCGTGCAGGCCCGGCATCCCGCCCCCGTGGATGGAGGCGGGGTCGCCGTAGTCGCCCTTGCCGAACGCCGCGGCTTCGGCGGTCAGGTGCTCGCGGATCGACCTGACCTGCCCGGCGTCGGCCGGGTCGTCGGAGGTGACCGTCTGCACGCCGCCGGTGGCCGACTTGGCGAAACGGTGCGTGGTGCGCTCCAGGTCGAACGGCATCACCTGCCGGCCCCTGGCGGCGATCTCGGCCTGCCGGGCGGCCGGCGCCTGCTGCTCACCCCGGCCGATGAGCGCATACGCCGTCGCGGCGGCGGCGAAGGCGACGGCCGCGAGCACGGCGGTGAGCGCCCGGGCGCGCCGATGCTCAGAATTCATCCATGGCCTCCGTGAGGACGGTCAGGGCGCGCAGCACGTCGGCGCGTTCGCCCTCGGGGATACGGTCCAGAACGGCGGAGAACCGCTCCGCCCTGGCCGCGGCCAACCGGGCGGCGGCCTCCGCCCCGTGCGGAGTGAGCCGGACCAGCACGCCGCGCCCGTCGTCGGGCGCCGGCGCGCGCTCGGCCCAGCCGCGGTTGATGAGCTGCGTGACCAGCCGGCTGGTGGTGCTCTTCTCCAGCCGGAGCCGGTGCGCCAGCAGGCTCTGCCGCAGCGCGCCGCCCCTGGCCAGCTCGCCCAGCGCATGAGCCTCCGAGGTCGGGACGGGCTGCCCGCAGGGGGTCTGGTCCGGCTGGTGGAGGCCGAAGGCCCGGACGAACCTGGCCACGGCCTCCTGAAGGTCTGATGCCTCAGCAGACATGGTTCGACCGTACAACTATTTGGTTCGACCATGCAACCGGCCGCGGAGCCCGGCCGGGAGGGGTGCACTTCGGGCAGGACCCAGGTCCCACCGGTGGCACGACAGGACCCCGGTCCCACCTGCGGCGCGGCAGGATCCGGCCGGCAGGAGGGCGCCGGCCGAAGCCGCCCCGCCGCCCGGGGTGCGCGGGGTGCGCGGGCGGTGGCGCCGTCGCGGCGGACCGGTTGCCATATACCCCCCAAGGGTATAAATTCAGACGTGCCGGCACCACTCGGCAACGGAGGAGAAGAGATGTCCGAACCGACCCACCGCACCGCACACGGGCAGCAGGAGGCGAGCGACAGGCGCGCCGGCCACCATGGGCACGACCACCGGTCGCACGCCGGCCACGAAGGACACACCGGACACGCGCCGAAGGCGACCTGGGGGACGGCCGTCTCGGCGACCCTGCACTGCCTCACCGGCTGCGCCATCGGCGAGGTCCTGGGGCTGGTCATCGGCACCGCGCTGGGCTGGTCCACCGCGCCCACCATCGCCGCGGCCGTGGCCCTGGCCTTCTTCTTCGGCTACCTGCTCACCCTCGTCCCGCTGCGCCGCGCCGGCGTGGGCCAGGGCACCGCGATCAAGCTCGCCCTCGCCGCCGACACCGTCTCCATCGCCGTCATGGAGATCGTCGACAACGGCGTCATGCTCGTCGTCCCCGGAGCCATGGACGCCGGCCTGACCAGCGGCCTGTTCTGGGGCGCGCTGGCACTGGCCTTCCTGGTGGCCTTCCTCGTCACCGCCCCGGTCAACAAATGGATCATCGGCCGGGGCGGGGGCCACGCCGTCGTCCACGCCTACCACCACTGACATCACGCACCCGCGGGGACGGAGGACTCCCATGAACCGGCCCGACCGCCGAGCACGCCGCACCCGGCGCGCCGTCCAGGACGCGCTGGTCGAGCTGATCCTGGACAAAGGCTACGGCGCGGTCACCGTCACCGACCTGGTCGACCGCGCCGACATCGGCCGCTCCACCTTCTACTCCCACTTCTCCGGCAGGCAGGACGTCCTGTTCAGCAACATCGACGAGGTCGCCGACCTCCTGCGCCCCGGCCGCGGGGACGGGACGGGACCGGCCCTCTCCTTCGCCCTGCCCCTGCTGGAGCACATCGACGAGAACCGCCACCTGGTCCGCGCCCTGACGGGCCCGGGCAGCGACACGGCCGTCCAGGACCGGATCCGGCGAGTCCTGTCATCGATCATCCGCGCCGAGCTCCTCACCGCCCGGCCCGCCGGCGCTCGGCCGAGCGCCGATCTGGACGTGGTCGTGGCCTGCGCCGTCGGCGCGTTCATGGCCCTGGTCTCCCGCTGGACGGACGGCGACACGGCGGAGACGCCCGCACAGTTGGAGGCGGTCTTCCGCAGGATGCTGTCCGCCGCGCACGCGGACCTCCCCGGCGACCCCCCGGGACCGGCGGGCAGAAGGACCGGCGGGCAGGACCCGCCTGCGACCTCCGGCGACGCCGGGCCGGGCCGGGCGATGCCGTCCGGGCGGATGCGTTCGTGAACAGGGGACCCCGGAATGTCCGGTACCGGACACCATCGCCCGACCTGGTCGTTGACCCTCGAATCCGCTGAGCGGTACTTCCTTCTCCGACAACCTTCGCCTGATACGGAGAGCCATCCTCCGCGGAGCCGCTCATGCCCCTGTACGTCCCGCCCCAGCCCGCACCCGTGACCATCGGGCGCCGCACCATCGTCCCGCTGATCGACGCCGCCGGAGACGTGCTACCGCCCGAACGGCTGTTCCCCGGCCTTCCGGCATCCGACCTCGCCCGCCTGCTCGCCGCCGACGGCATGCGCGAGCCGATGGTCGTCACGGGCTTCGCCATCGTCGGAGCCGGCACCACGATCCTGGTCGACACCTGCCTCGGCGGGAGAAAACAGGGCAGGAACGGCCCCTTCCCCGGTTTCACCTCCCGGTGGATGACCACCCTCGCCGAAGCCGGCATCGATCCCGCCGCCGTGGACACCGTCGTCAACACCCACCTCCACCACGACCATGTCGGCTGGAACACGACCGACACCCTGCGACCGGCCTTTCCCGCCGCGCGCTACCTTCTCGCCGAAGCGGAGTACGGCCGTCTCGCCGACGGAGGCATCCGGCACGCCGAGCGAATCGCCCAGTGCGTCCATCCGGTGGAGAAGGCCGGGCAGCTGGACCTGGTCGCCGGAGCCCACCGGATCGACGACGGCGTACGGCTGGTTCCCGCACCCGGGCACACTCCCGGCCATCTCATCGTGGAGATCACCGACGAGGGCCGGACCGCCGTGATCGCAGGCGACCTGCTCCACCACCCCCTGCAGCTGACCCGGCCGGACATCTCCTCATCCTTCTGCGACGACCCCGAGCAGGCCGCCGAATCCCGCCACCGGGTGCTGGCGGACCTCGCCGCCCGCACCGGCGTCCTGCTGGCCGCCCATCTCCCCCGTGCCGGAGAGATCCACCGGCGAGGCGGCGGCTTCGCCCTCCAGGAAGCCTCCTCGCGCTCCGTCCGGCCGCCGGGGCCTCCGGAAGCGGTCGCCCGCCGACCGGCGGAGCCCGCCCGGAGGAACCCGGCAGGTCCCGCGGGCCCACGGGTCCGCGGCGCGCAGGCCGACGGAGCCGACGGCCGATCCGCGTGAGAGGAGCCGGCGGCGGGCCCGCGGGCGGCACGGTCCGGCACGGACCTACAGGTCCCGCCAGAGGCGGCCCTCCTCCGCGAGGGGGGCGTGGGCGAGGCGGCCGGGGGCGTCGAAGATCCAGGTGGGATGGTCGTGCTCGCCGTACGGCGGCCAGCCGGGATCCCCGGAGGCGACGAACGCGACCCACGCCGCGTGCATCTCCCGGGCCAGGACGGCGGGCGGGGTGGGGCCGCACATGCGGCCCACGCCCTCGGCGTCGAGGTTGTCGAAGACGAACGGCAGGTCCACGCAGTGGCCCGCGCCGACCATCCCGTCCCGCGCGGGCGAGCGCCAGCGGACCTCGTAGGCGTGGACCGGCCGGCCGGCCGCCGCGGCGGCCTCGGTGAGGCGGAGGGTCGGCACCCGGAAGATCCGGTCGGTCAGGATCTGGGCCAGGACCTCCAGCCCGGCGGGGATCCTCTCCTCGTAGAAGCGGCGGGCCTCGGGCCCGGCCTCCAGAGCGCGCAGCGCCCGCTCGTACTCCTCCCCGCCGAGCGGGCCGGGCCAGGCGCGGACGGCCTCGTTGAACTCCTCGGCGGTGGCCCCGACGAGCAGCGCGGCGGGATGCGCCGAACCGTCCTTGATCATGTCGTACGGGCTCCTGGCCACGACCTCGCCGTCGTTGACGGGGTTGAAGCCCTTGGGCCCCGGGGCGAAGATAGCGTCGAGCGGGCCGGGACGCCGTTCACCGGCGCCCTGCCCGTCGGACCCCTGCCCGTCGGGGTTCCCCTCACCCGACCCGTCGCCGGGGTCCAGCGAGCCGTACGCGGCGACCAGCTCCTCCGGGGCGAAGGCCGAGAACGCCTCACGCGTGGGCGGCACGCCGAGCCTCCGGGCGAGCGCACGGGCGGCCGCGCGGGCCGGTTCGACCGGCTCCCAGGCCACCGCCCCGCCGCTCATGTCGATCACCCGGTGGAGCAGCCCGGCGGCGGCGGGCACCGCGAGCAGGGTCACGCTCGCCTGACCGCCCGCCGACTGCCCGCCCACTGTCACCGCGCCGGGATCGCCGCCGAAGGCCGCGATGTTGTCGTGGACCCAGGTGAGCGCCCGCACCCAGTCGAGCACGCCCAGGTTGACCGGGGCCCCGTCGAGCGGGAGGAAGCCCTCGACGCCCAGCCGGTAGTTGACGGCGACGAACACCACCCCGTCACGGGCGAAGGTCGTCCCCCGGTACCACGGGCTGGCGTTGCTGCCCCCGTTGAAGGCGCCGCCGTGGATCCAGACCAGCACCGGCAGCCCGGCCGCGCCGGGGTCGGGCGTGAAGACGTTGAGGTTGAGGCAGTCCTCCCCCGCGATGAGCGGCTCGGGCACGCCCTCGGTGTAGTCGCTCGGCGGCTGCGGGGCGGTCGGCCCGTAGGCGTGGCAGTAGCGCACCCCGTCCCACGGGCTGGGCGGGACCGGCGCGGTGAAGCGCAGCCCGCCGGACGGAGGGGCCGCGAAGGGGATTCCGAGGAACTCGGCCACACCACCGGCCCAGTGCCCGCACACCCGTCCGCTCGTGGTCACCACCTGGGGGTCCATGCCTTTTCCCTACCCCGCCCCGGCCTCCGAGGACCGGAACCGGGCCGGCCGGAGCCGGTGACGGGCCGCGGCCCGGGTGACCGCGCTTCAGGTGACCGCGCTTCAGGTGGTGGCCGCGAGGGGCTCCTCGCCCGCGGCCGCCAGGATCTCCTCCGGCGACGCCGCCCCGGACAGGGCGAGCGAGGCGTTCTCCCGCACCTTCCGCTCGATCAGGTCCAGGATGGGGCCGCGCAGGTCCACGTGCTCGAACCCGCCGAACGCGGGGAAGGAGTTGGTCTCCAGGATGACCGGGCCGTCCGCGCCGCGCAGCAGGTCGGCGCTCATCAGGTCGAGGTCGGCCGCGCGGGCCGCACGCTCGACGACGCTCACCTCCTCCTCCGTCAGCTCGACCGGACGGCACACGTCGCCGGGCCCGTTCGAGCGGAAGTCGCCGGGACGGCCGCCCGTCTGCTCGACCGCCGCGACGAACCTCCCCCCGATGACGATCACCCGGTGGTTGAGCCCCGCCGCCTCGGCGACGAACCGCTGCACCAGCAGCGGGATCCCCCGCTCGCGGATCGAGGCCGCCTTGGCCAGCAGTTCGCCCTCCTCCCGGGCGAGGGTGACCTCGGCCCCCCGCGCCCCGTCCGGCTGCTTGAGCACGACGGGGTAGCCGTACTCCCGGGCGAACAGCCGCAGCTCCCGGTCGTTGGGGCAGAAGGCGGTGGCGGGGGTGGGGACGCCGTGCGCCGCCAGCCGGACGTGTGTGGCGAACTTGTCGGCCGAGCGCAGCACGGCGCCCACCGAGTTGAGGTGCGGGATGTCCTCCTCCACCGCGCCGAGGACGATGAGCCCGTCCAGGGCGTCGGTGGACATCTGGTGGATGATCCCGTCCACCTCCAGCGGGACGCCGCCGGCGCAGAGCCGCGGGCCGCTGCCGTCGAGCGCCACGCTCAGCTCGTTCCACGGGGCGACGCGCGGCAGGTGCCCCCGGCGCAGCGCCCCCTCCTCCAGGTATCTGATGTCATCGTTCGCCGGACCTTCGCCAGTTATGATCAGCAAGCGGAGTCCGGAGCCGTTTACCCCTTTTTCCATACTCTCCGTATTTCCGTGATTACATAAAGTGATATCCCGTCGGAAGCAACGGTTCTCCCCCTCCAGCGGGACGCCTCCGGCCCGCCTCCCCCGGCTCCGCCGTACGGAAAACCGTTTGACGGCCCCCTTAGCCTTAACGGGCTCTTCGCCTGGGAATGGTGAAGGGCGTCAACTGAAGACCGTGAGGAGCGTGCTGCCTGCCGATGCCCCCTGATACCGAGTCCACCGGCCCAGAACCCCGCACCCGACAACCCCGCACCCGATGGCTCCGCCGCCCACGCCTCACCAGGATGGGCTCGCTCTGGCGGATGAAGTCCTATCTCCGCCCCTATTCCGGCCGCCTGACCGCCATCTGGCTGACGTCCTTCACCGGAATCGCGATCGGCATCGCCATCCCGCTGGTCGGAAAGCAGATCGTCAACGGCCCCGTCGCCCGCGGCGACACCGGCGCCCTGTTCCCCCTGGCCCTGCTCGCCCTGGCGCTGGGCGCGGTCGAGGCACTGTTCGTCCTGGTACGCCGCTGGCTGCTCGCCGACGCCGTCATCGGCCTGGAGACGGCCATCCGCGACGACCTCTACCGGCACCTGCAGCGGCTGCCGATGAGCTTCCACGGCGCCTGGCAGTCCGGCCAGCTGCTGTCACGCGTGACGACCGACCTGTCGACCATCCGGCGGTTCCTCGGGTTCGGCATGCTCTTCCTCGTGCTGATCACCGTGCAGATCACCGCGGTGACCGTGCTGCTGTTCCAGATGTACTGGCCGCTCGGCCTGCTGGTCGCCGGATCGGCGGTGCCGGTCGTGGTCGTCTCGATGCGGTTCGAGAAGGGCTACATCGCCATCTCCAGGCAGGTCCAGGACGAGCAGGGCGACCTGGCCACCGTCGTCGAGGAGTCCGCGGGCGGCATCCGCACGATCAAGGCGTTCGGCCGCGGCGGGCACGTCTTCGACGTCTTCGACGACGGCGCGCGCAAGGTCTACCGGACCTCGATGGAGAAGGTACGGCTCTCCGCGAGGTTCTTCACCTTCCTGGAGGTCGTCCCGAACCTCACCCTCGCCCTCGTGCTGCTGCTGGGCGCGCTCGCGGTCGGCTCGGACCGGCTGCTGCCGGGCGACCTGATGGCGTTCACCGTGCTGATGCTCCAGCTGGTGTGGCCCATCTCCTCGCTCGGGTTCATCCTGGCCATGGCGCAGGAGGCCATGACCGCGGCGGACCGGGTGGCGGAGGTGCTCGACACCGACCCGGACATCGTCGGTGGCGCGAAGGCGATCGACCGGCCCCGCGGCCACCTGCGCTTCGAGGGGGTGGAGTTCCGCTTCCCCGGCGCGGCCGAGCCGGTGCTGCGCGACGTCTGGCTGGAGGTACGGCCGGGCGAGACGGTCGCCGTCGTCGGCGCCACCGGGTCGGGGAAGACCACGCTGACCTCGCTCGTCCCCCGGCTGCACGACGTCACCGCGGGACGGGTCACGATCGACGGCCGGGACGTGCGCGACCTGCCGCTGCCCGTGCTCCGCTCGCTGGTGGCCACGGCCTTCGAGGAGCCGACGCTGTTCTCGATGAGCGTCCGGGAGAACCTCGCGCTGGGCAGGCCCGACGCCACCGACGAGGAGATCGAGGCCGCCATCGAGGTGGCGCAGGCCGGCTTCGTCCACGGGCTGCCGTGGGGACTGGCGACCCGGATCGGCGAGCAGGGGATGTCCCTGTCCGGCGGCCAGCGCCAGCGGCTCGCCCTGGCCCGGGCCGTCCTGTCCCGGCCGAAGATCCTCGTGCTGGACGACACGCTGTCGGCGCTGGACGTCGAGACGGAGGCCCTGGTGGAGGAGGCGCTCCGGCGCGTGCTGCGGGACGCCACCGGGATCGTCGTCGCACACCGGGCCTCGACCGTGCTCCTGGCCGACCGGGTCGCGCTGCTGCTGGACGGCACGGTCGCGCACGTCGGCCGGCACCACGAGCTGATGGCGGCGGTGCCGGAGTACCGCGCACTGCTCTCCGCCGGACTGGACGCCGACGACGCGGACGACGACGCGGACGACGGCCTCGACGACGACCTGGACGGGCTGGACGCGGAGGGGGCGCTGCGGTGAGCGGTCAAACCACCACACAGGGGACGCAGGACTGGCGCGGCGTGGCCGCCGAGGACCGGGACGAGGTCCCGGAGCAGGTGTCGTTCCTGCTGCGCGACCGCTCCCGGCGGCTCCTGGCCGATCTGCTGCGGCCGTACCGGCGCCGGATCGCCCTGCTCGTCGCGGTCATCGTGGTCTGCAACGCCGCCTCGCTCGCCATCCCCCTCCTGGTGCAGGTGGGCATCGACTCCGGCATCCCGCCGATGCGGGCGGGCGAGGGGCCGGGCACGCTGCTGGCGGTCGTCGCGGCGGCGCTGGCGGCGGCGGTGACCCAGGCGGCGACCCGGCAGGCCTTCCTGACGATGGCCGGGCGGATCGGCCAGGGCATCATCCTGGAGCTGCGCCGGCGGGTCTTCCGCCACTTCCAGCGGCTCTCGCTCTCCTTCCACGAGGACTACACCTCCGGCCGGGTCGTGTCCCGGCTCACCTCCGACATCGACGCCATCTCCGAGATGCTCCAGTCGGGCTTCGACAGCCTCGTCACGGCCGTGCTGACCCTGGCCGGGACCGCGGTCCTGCTCCTCGTCCTGGACGTGCACCTCGGCCTGGTCGCGCTGCTGCCGCTCCCGGTGCTGCTGCTGTTCACCCGCTGGTTCCGGCGGCAGTCGAGCATCGCCTACCGCCGGACCCGGGAGACCGTGGCGCTGGTGATCGTGCACTTCGTGGAGTCGATGACCGGCATGCGCGCGGTCCAGGCCTTCCGCGGCGAGCGGCGCAACCAGGAGATCTTCTCCCGGCTCAACGCCGACTACCGGGACGCCAACATCCGGAGCATGCGCCTGATCGCGGTCTTCATGCCGGGCGTCAAACTGATCGGGAACGTCACGATCGCCGCCGTCCTGTTCTACGGCGGGTGGCTGGCCATCGACGGCCAGGTCACGGTGGGCGTGCTCACCGCGTTCCTGCTCTACCTGCGCCAGTTCTACGAGCCGATGCAGGAGATCAGCCAGTTCTACAACACCTTCCAGTCGGCCGGGGCCGCGCTGGAGAAGCTCTCCGGCGTGCTGGAGGAGCGGCCCGCGGTGGCCGAGCCGCGCGAGCCGGCGGCGCTGGAGCGGCCCCGGGGACGGCTCCGCTTCGACGGGGTGGAGTTCTCCTACCTGGACGGCACCCCGGTGCTGCCCCGGCTGGACCTGACGGTCCCGGCGGGGCAGGTCGTGGCGCTGGTCGGCGCCACCGGGGCGGGCAAGACCACGCTGGCGAAACTGGTCGCCCGGTTCTACGACCCGGGCGCCGGCCGGGTGCTGCTGGACGGGGTCGACCTGCGGGACCTGTCCGAGGACGCGCTGCGCCGGGCGGTCGTCCTGGTGACGCAGGAGAACTTCCTGTTCACCGGCTCGATCGCGGACAACATCAGGTTCGGCCGCCCCGGCGCGGACGCGGACGAGGTCGCCGCGGCGGCCCGCGCCGTCGGCGCCCACGGTTTCGTCTCGGCCCTCCCCGACGGCTACGACACCCAGGTCGGGAAGCAGGGCGGCCGCCTGTCGGCGGGGCAGCGGCAGCTCGTGGCGTTCGCCCGCGCCTTCCTCGCCGACCCCGCCGTGCTGATCCTCGACGAGGCCACCTCCAGCCTGGACGTGCCCGGCGAGCGGCTGGTGCAGCGGGCCATGCGGACGATCCTCACGGACCGGACCGCCCTGATCATCGCCCACCGGCTCTCGACCGTCGAGATCGCCGACCGGGTGCTGGTGATGGACGGCGGCCGCATCGTGGAGGACGGCCCGCCCGCCCGGCTCATCGCGGAGGCGGGCCGCTTCGCCGGCCTGCACCGGGCCTGGCTGGACAGCATCTCCCACCGCGGCCCGGGAGGGGCCCCGGATCTCCAGGAGTCACCCGGGCGGAACTGACCGCACCCCCGAGGGCCCCGCGGCGGCGGTCGCCGATCCCGCCGCGGGGCCCGCGCGGGCGGCCGCGCACAGGACCGCTCAGAGCAGACCCCGGTCACGGGCGTAGATCGCCGCCTGGGTGCGGTCGCGCAGCCCGAGCCTGCCGAGGATGCGGGAGATGTGGTTCTTGACCGTCCCCTCGCTGAGGTAGAGGCTCTCCGCGATCTCGCGGTTGGTCGCGCCGCGGGCGACCAGCCGGAGCACCTCCGTCTCACGGCCGGTCAGCGCCGGGTCCGTCCGGTCGTCGGGCGGGGCGGCGGCCCCGGGGCGGGTGAGCGCGGAGGCCAGGCGCGCCGCCGCCGCCGGGTCGAACTGCACGACACCGGCGTGCGCGAGCCGGACGGCGGCGGCGAGCTCCCGCGCCGGGAGGTCCTTCAGCAGGTAGCCGCTGGCGCCCGCGCGCAGCGCCTGCACGACGTACTCCTCGTCGTCGAAGGTGGTGAGCATGACCACGCGGCAGGCCGGGGCGCGCCGCCGAAGCTCCGCGACGGCGCTGACCCCGTCCATCACGGGCATGCGGACGTCCATCAGGACCACGTCCGGCCCGAGCTCCACCGCCTTGTCGACGGCGTCGCGGCCGTCGGCGGCGGTCCCCAGGACGGTGATGCCGTCCTGGATGCCGAGCAGCGAGGCGATGCCCTCGCGGATCAGCCGCTGGTCGTCGGCGACCAGGACGCTCACCTGCTCACCGGCCATGGCCCGCCTCCCGCGCGGGACCCGGGAAACCGCCGATCATGCCGTGCCCCTCATGCCGTGCCCTCTCGCGGGATGGTGACCGTCAGGCGGGTGCCGGTCCCCGGGCCGCTGTCGAGGTCGACCCGGCCGCCGACGAGCTCGGCCCGCTCCCGCATGCCGAGCAGGCCGAACCCCTCCCGCCCGGGCGGCAGGCCCGTGCCGTCGTCGGCGACCGTCAGCCGGGCGCCGGACTCGTCGAAGGCGACGGCGACCGAGACGCGGGTGGCGCTGGCGTGCCGCCGGGCATTGGTGATCCCCTCCTGCGCCGCGCGGTAGAGGGCGGTGAGCGTCGGGACGCCGTACCCGCTCTCGTCGCCGGTGAACTCCAGCGTGACGGCCACCCGGCCGTCGTCGGCCTGGCCGTCCACGAGGTCGGCGAGAGCGGTGGAGAGGCGGAACGGCGCGGGCCCGGCGCGCAGCGTGCGGACCGAGTGCCGGACGTCCTCCAGAGCCCGCCTGGCCGAGCGGTGCGCGTCGTCGAGCGCGCGCTGCGCCTGCGCCGGGTCGCGGTCGCGGAAGGCCGTGGCCTTCTCCAGGAGCACGACGACGGCCGTGAGGTGGTGACCGAGGTCGTCGTGGATGTCACGGGCGACCCGGTTGCGCTCGGCCGCGGCCGACAGCTCGGCGACCTGGGCGGAGTAGGCGGCGAGCCGCCGGTTCGACTCCTCCAGCCGTGCCCTGCCCCGCCGCTCCTCCACCGCCGTGGCCGCCATCGCGATGGCCAGGACCAGTCCGACGCAGAACATCAGCAGGTCGGTGATCTGCTCCACGTCGGTGTACCAGCCGGGAGCACCGAGCGCGTAGCCCGCCGCGGCCAGCCCCGCGCAGCCCACGGCGAGCACGACGGCGACCGTACGGCCGAAGGCGAAGTAGGCCGTGAACGGCACCAGGACGAACAGCACCCGCGACAGCCCCGAGCCGTCGGCCGCGGCCGCGGCGGCGAACAGGGCGACGCGCGCGCAGAGCAGCGCGGCCGCGGGCCACGGCGGGGTGCCGCCGGGCCGGATCCTGCGCTCGACCAGGTCGACGGCGAACAGGGCGGCGAGAGCGCCGGCGAACTGCGCCGGACGGGTGGTGCCGAGGCCCGCCAGCCCGGCGTACAGGCCGGACGCCAGGACCGTGCCGTAGAGGACGGGCGAGACCCAGGGGACGGGCCGCATGGGGGACACGGTGCCAGCCTACGGCCGCCGCGCGGCGCGGCCCGTGGCGGGGAGGGCTCGCGCCGCCCGGCGGGCACGGCCGGCGGGCCGCAGGGCGCGCCGGCCGGGCATCCTGTGCCGCACGGCCTAACGACCGCCCGCCGGCACCGCCGGGACGCCCTGCGGCCCGGCCGAACCGGCCGGCGCCGCCGCGGACCACACCGACGCCGAGAGCCAGACCAGCACCGCGCACACGGCGACGTGCACCGCGCTGGTGAGCGGGGTGTCGGGCAGCGGCGCCAGCGCGGTCAGCAGCACGAGCGAGACCATGTAGGCCCACGCCGCCGGGCGCGGGAACACCCGGGCGCGCAGCATGGACACGCCGAACAGCACGGTCCCGACGACGAAGACCCCGATGCCGCCGAACACCGCGATCCTGGTGGGACCGGCGAGCAGGGCCGTGGCGACCGGCCCGTCCAGATAGAAGATCACCAGGTTCAGCGCGAAGGACACCCCGGCGAACAGCCCGAGGCCGATCAGGTTCACCGCGTACGCCACGGCGCCGAATCGTCCGGCCGCTGCGCTCTGGTGCAGGTAGAAGGCGGTCAGCGCGGGCGTGCCGAGAACCGCGCCGAGGCCGATGACGAAGCTCGTGGCGGTGGTCTCACCGGTGAACGCCTCGACGGCGCCGGGCACTCCGATGGACAGTCCCAGCAGGACTCCGCAGGCCGCGCCGTAGCGCGCCAGCCATGATGGGGGCATTCGAGGACTCCTTGTCCGTGACGGGCGGGGGAACAAGCCGACCCTAGGAGCGGCGGGCGGCGCGCCGGGAGTGCCGGGCGGCCTCACCCCCGGCCGGAGGTCACGGGCGGCACGCGTGCCGGGCCGTGCCGGACGGCACGTGTCCTCCGGCACGGCTCCGGGACGGCTCCGGGACGGCTCCGGGACGGCTCCGGGACGGCTCCGGGACGGCGGGACCCGGCCGGGACCGCCTCCCCCGTGCCCTCGTCACGGATCGTGTCCGGGCCCTTTTCCTCAGTAGCGGTTTTCCTCAGCAACGACCGATGTGCGCCGAATAGGCGGCCGACAACAGCACAAGCGCGCAGACCACCGTTCGCCCGCGGGTCTGCGTCGAGCACCGGCCGGTGGTCTTTTCGCGCCCGAGGACACCCCGGACGGCCCCCTCGGTCGGCGGGAGCCCCCACCCCATCGTGAGGCCCCATCCGCGCAGCGGGCGGCAGGAAGAAGGGGACGTATCTTTGTCCGTTCTGTCGCGTGTCGCGTACCGCGGGGGCCTGTCCGCCGGGCTCGCCGTCGCCGGTGCCATCGGCTTCGCCGTCCTTCCCGCCGGAGCGGCGGCCGCCGACGTCCCGGGGATCACCGACGAGCAGTCCGCCCCGGCGCCCTTCGCGGAGATGCAGGCGCGGATCGCCGAGATCGAGACCGAGCTGCAGGCGCTCCAGGATCCGTCCGCGTTCGCGCAGCCGCAGACCACGCGGAGCACGGGGGCCGCGGAGAACGCGGGGAGCACGGGGACCACGACGGCGGACCGGGCGCAGCGCGCGGAGATCCCCGGCCTGACCCCTCGGACGGCGGCGCAGCAGGACCCGTCCCAGGCCCTGGAGACCCTGGAGGCCCTGGCCTCGGGAGGGCAGAGCCAGGGCACGGCGGCCTCGGGCGGCTCCCGGGTGCAGCAGGTCGTCTCCACCGCCCTCGGCAAGGTCGGTGAGGGCGAGGACACGAACGGCACCTCCTTCTACGGCAAGTGGTACGACAAGCACACCAAGCAGAGGGGCTTCGCCGCCGCGCCCTGGTGCGACATGTTCCTGTCCTGGGTGGCCGTCCAGCACGGACTGCAGGAGCAGATGGGCGTCTTCGCCTACACCCCCTGGCACGCCGAGTGGTTCAGGAAGCAGGGCCGGTTCGACCGTACGCCGCGCGTCGGCGACCTCGTCTTCTTCGACTGGGGCGGTTCCAAGAGCATCTCGGCCATCGACCACATCGGGATGGTGACCGGCGTCAACTCCGACGGCACGGTCTCCACGGTCGAGGGCAACGTCAGCGACAAGGTCGTCACCCGCAAGCGCGGCATGGGCACCATCGTCGGCTTCGGCCACCCGGCCTACGAGGGCTGACCCGGCGGGCCGGCGCGGGAGCCGTACCCGACCGGTCCTCCACCCCGGTTCACGAGGCGCGATCACTCTCCGTTGCATATCATTCACTTGGCGTTCCAGCGTGTCCCGCACCCGGCGACGTCCCCGTCCCGCGTGCGGGCGCGCCGGAGCGCCGCCAGTGCCAGGAGGAGTGCTCGACCCGAATCCGGCAGGTGAACCGCATGCCCGTCGAAGAACCGTCCGCCGGCGGCGCCCGCACGCACGTCACCGAGCTGCGCATCCACGGGGTGGCGGGGGCCACGCCCGGCTCCGTCCTCTATCCCGGCTGCCCCGGCCAGGTGAGGTTCCTCGGCGACCGCTCCCGCGACGGGGTAGGCATCTACGTCCCGTCCGACCGCGGTCCCGCCGTCTCCTGGCGGCGGGAGGCCTACATCTGGGGCGGTCTCACCTCGGGTTCCCGGTCACGGGCGTTCTGGCTGCTGATGCTCCCCTTCGCCCTGGCCAACATCGCCTTCTACATGACACCCCGGCGGACGGCGGACGGCCGGGAGTCCCTGGCCCGGCTCCGGCGGACGGTGGACGCCGGGCAGCGGCTGTTCGCGCTCTCCCTGACCGGCGCCCTGGTCACCGCCCTCGCCGGGGCGTCGATGGACGTCGTCGGCTGGCAGGCGACCCGCACCGGTCACGCCTTCGCCCCCCTGGCGTGGCTGGCCACCGCCGGCGAGGAGACCGCCGCCCGGCGGCTCGCCCTGGCCTCGTTGCTCCCCGCACTGGTGCTGGTCCTGGTCTGGTCGCTCGGCAGGGTGTCCTGGGCCCGTTTCGACAGGCGCAGGCCGGGCGGGGGCGCGCCCGACCCCCTCGCCGAGGGCGTGCTGCTGGCCGACCGCCGCATGTGGAACGGCGGCGATCCCGTGGGGCGCCTCCGCTCGCTCCACGTCGCCTTCGGGTTCGTTCTGGTCTCCCTGGTCCTGGCGCTGCCCCTCGCCTCCGCCCCGGTGTTCGGCGCGATCGTCCTCGCCGGGTCGGCGGTGCTCCTGCCGGTGGTCGTGCTGGTGGCCCTGCCGTACGCCGCCGGACGGCACCGGCCGGATGAGGAACCGGCCTGGGCGTCCCCGCTGACGAGGTCCTGCGCGCTGCTCCGCACACTCGCCCTGGCCCTGTACGGCCTGGCCTTCACCGCCGGCGCGGTCACGGGAGGGGAGCCCGTGCCGGCCGCCCGCGGGGCGCTCCCGGGTTTCCACGGCGTCCTGGGGGCGCTCTTCTCCACGCAGGTCTGCCTGCTGGCGGGCATCGCCGCGGGAACGGCCGTCCTCGCCCTCCGCAGCCGGCAGCCGGCCGACGCGGGCGTGCCGTACTCCAGGGCGATGGGAGGGCTGGCCGGGCCGGTGACGCTCCTGATGTCCTGGGCGCTGACCGCGGTCTTCTCCATCGGGCTGGCGTTCGCCGTGGCCGAGGCCGTGGGGACGCCCTCCTTCACCGGCGGCGACGGGGGGATCGTGCTGTCGGATCCCTACTGGTGGTCGACCCTGGCCATGCTCCTGGCCGCCCTCGCGGTCATCCTGCTGGCGCTGTGGCTCCTGCTGACGTGGCGGCGGGAGACGAAGCGGCTGCTCGCCGAGATCCGCGAGAGGTATCCCGTGCACACCGAGCACGTGAGCCGCGCCTGGGCCGCGGCCCGGCTGACGGACAGGACCGACGCGGTGATCACGGTGATCGCGGTGATCACGGCCGTCTCGGCCGCGCTCGCCGCGATCCTGGTCACCATGGGCCTCGGCGGCGTGCCGACGGGACCGGCCGTCGCCCTGGGCGTCGCGGTCACCGGCGGCGTGGCCGTCGGGCTCGTCTACGTCGGCTGGCGAGCGTACGAGCACCCCGCTCTGCGCTCGACGGTGGGCGTGCTGTGGGACGTCACCACGTTCTGGCCCCGCGCCACGCACCCCCTCGCCCCGCCGTGCTACGCCGAGCGCGTCGTCCCCGACCTCCTCGACAGGGTCCGGACCCTGGTCCGGGAGGAGGGGCACACCGTCGTGGTGTCCGGCCACAGCCAGGGCAGCGTCATCGCGGCGGCGCTCATCCTGCAGCTGGACCCCGAGGACCGCCGCCACATCCGCCTGCTCACCCACGGCTCGCCGCTGCGCCGTCTCTACGCGCGCTTCTTCCCCGCCTACTTCGGGCCCGGCGCGCTCCGCGCCGTCAGGGACGCCGTCGCGCGGCAGCCCGGCCCGGCGCGCGACTCCCACTGGCGCAACCTCCACCGGCACTCCGACCCCATCGGAGGTCCGGTGTTCACCTCCGGCTACCCCTGGACGCCCGCCGAGGGCGGCGTCGACGAGCCGCTGTGGGATCCGGCCGACCCGGCGCGCGGCGGGCCGGGAGACCCCCGGAAGCCTCCGCGGATCTTCGGTCACCTCGACTACTACCTCGACCCGGCGTACGACGCGGCCCTGCGGCGGCTGATCGCCTAGGGCGGGCGGCGGGACCGGCTCCGGCCCGGGCGCCGTACCGGCCGCTCCGCGGGCCCTTTCCCTCAGGGGCGCCCGGCGGGAGCCGATGACGGTTCCGTGGCCACGGAGAAATTCACAGAGGCATCCGCGACGCGCACGGCCGGGTCATGGCTCCATGACCGTCCGATCCGCGTCAAACTCGGCCTGGTCGTCGGCATCGCACTGCTGGGTCTGACCGCCACGGCCGGCATCGGCGTCGGCGGACTGCGCATCGCGGAGGAGCGGGCGCGCGACCTGGAGGCGTCGGCGAAGCTGACGCGTGCGGCGCTTGAGGCGGACATGGCGCACGACGCCATCCGCGGCGACGTGCTCCGCACCATGGTCGGCACCGCCTCCGCCGAGCGGGCGGAGGCTCTCAGCGATCTCGCCGAGCACTCCTCGGTGATGCGCGAGAAGCTGGCCTACTTCGCCGGTCCGCAGGCGCCGGCCTCCGTACGGCTGGCGGCCGAACGGACGGCCCCCGCCGTAGAGGACTACCTGGCGCTGGCCGAGAGCGCCGCGAACGAACCGGACGCCCGGACGTACGAACGGTTCGGGGAGGCGTTCACCGCGGTCGAGAACGAGCTGCCCGCGATCGGCGACGCACTGGACGCGCACGCCGCGACCGTCGTCGCGGGCGTCGCCGAGCAGCGGCGCGAGGCGACCTGGACGCTCGTGGCCATCGGCGTGCTCGCCGCCGGCCTGCTGGCCGGGTTCGCCCGGCTGATCGGCCAGGGCATCCTGCGCCCGCTGCGGAAGGTGTCCGAAGTGCTGGCCGCGATGGTCTCGGGAGACCTGTCGCGCCGGACGGACGTGGCGTCCGCCGACGAGATCGGCGCCATGGCCCGCATGCTCAACACCGCGATCGGCAGTGTCCGGGAGACGGTCGACGCCCTGACGTCGTCCGCCACGACGGTCGCCGTCTCCGCCGAGCAGATGACCCAGGTGTCCCGGCGCATCGCCGCCTCCGCCGAGCGCACCAGCGGCCAGGCGGACTCCGCCTCCGGCACGGCGCGGACGGTCGAACGGGACATCGCCGCGACCGCGCGCGGCAGCGAGGAGATCAAGGCGTCGATCTCCGAGATCTCCCGCAACACCACGGCGGCCGTGAGCGTGGTGGGCGAGGCGGTGACCATGGCCGAGCGGGCCAACACGATCATGGAGGAGCTGGGCACCTCGTCCGCCGAGATCGGCAGCGTGGTCAAGACGATCACTTCGATCGCCGAGCAGACGAACCTGCTGGCGCTGAACGCCACCATCGAGGCGGCCCGCGCCGGCGAGGCGGGCAAGGGCTTCGCCGTGGTGGCCGGGGAGGTCAAGGACCTGGCGCAGGAGACCGCCCGCGCGACCGAGGACATCGCCCGCCGGGTGGAGGCCATCCAGGCCGGTACGGCCGGCGCCGTCGAGGCGATCGGCCAGATCTCCTCGGTGATCGCGCGGATCGACGAGTTCCAGACGGTCATCGCCTCGGCGATGGAGGAGCAGAGCGCCACGACCGCCGGGATGACCCGGAGCATGGAGGAGGCCGTACGGCACAGCGGCGAGATCGGCCAGAGCGTCACGGCGATCGCCGCCACCGCCCTGGCGACCTCGGAGGACGCCGCCACCTCGCTGCAGACGGCCCGCGAGCTGTCGGCCATGGCCGAGCGGCTGCGGAACGCGGCCGCCAGGTTCGGCTGACCCGGGCGGTGCCCGCGGGCGGCCGGTGACCGGCCGCCCCGACGGGACGGCGGCGGCCGCCGCTCGCCCGCGTACGCCCGTGCCTGCCAGGATGGCGGGGACGAAAGCGGAGGTGACCGGTATGACGGACATCGAGGTGGCCGGTACGGCGCAGACGGCCGAGAACGAGCGGGTGACCGGCTTCTGGCGGGCGCTGGGGCTGCCGGGCCTGATCGACGTGCACACGCACTTCATGCCGGAGCGGGTGCTGGCCAAGGTCTGGGACTACTTCGACTCCGTCGGCCCGCTGACCGGGGTGCCGTGGCCCATCACCTACCGCGTCGAGGAGGACCGGCGGGTGGAGACGCTGCGCGGCTTCGGGGTGCGCCGGTTCACCTCCATGCTCTACCCGCACAAGCCCGATATGGCCGCCTGGCTCAACTCCTGGTCGGCGGAGTTCGCCTCCCGGACGCCGGACTGCCTGCACACCGCGACCTTCTTCCCCGAACCGGGGGCGGTGGACTACGTCACCCGCGCCGTCGAGGGCGGGGCCCGGGTGTTCAAGGCCCATCTCCAGGTCGGCGGCTACGACCCGGGCGACGAACTGCTGGACGGAGCGTGGGGGCTGCTCGCCGAGGCCGGGATCCCGGTCGTCACCCACTGCGGCTCCGGCCCGGCCCCGGGCCGGTACACCGGGCCCGGACCCATCGGGCGGGTGCTGGCC
Source organism: Thiemannella venezuelensis (assembly GCF_014203605.1). GTDB lineage: Bacteria > Actinomycetota > Actinomycetes > Streptosporangiales > Streptosporangiaceae > Planomonospora_A > Planomonospora_A venezuelensis. The sequence goes on from NZ_JACHJJ010000020.1 coordinate 152,746, forward strand.
CGCCATCCGCGGCTGCGCCTCGTCGTCGCGCACATGGGCATGCCCGAGTACGGCGACTTCCTCGACCTCGCCGAGCGCCACCCGGAGGTGCTCCTGGACACCACGATGGCCTTCACCGCCTTCAGCGAGGCCTTCTCGCCCTACCCGCGCGAGCATCTTCCCCGCCTCGCCGACCTGGGCGACCGCATCCTGCTCGGCACCGACTTCCCGAACATCCCCTACCCGTACCCGGAGGCGCTGGAGAGCCTGGCCGGGCTGGGACTGGGCGACGGCTGGCTGCGCGCCGTGTGCCACGACAACGCGGCGCGGCTGTTCGGAGTGTAGGCGGGCCGGCGGCCGCGCCCCGCGTCCCCGGTCACACCGTTCCGGGCCGGATCCGGGCCGGCACTGTCGGCGGGATGCCGTACGGTCCTCACATGTGCCGAAGCATCAAGACACTCCGCGAGCCCTACGCCGAGGACGTGACGGAGGACGACGTGCGCGCCGCCGCACTGCAGTACGTCCGCAAGATCTCCGGGTTCCGGGCCCCGTCCGCACGCAACGCGGTCGCCTTCGAGCAGGCGGTGGAGGCCGTCGCCGCAGCGACGCGGGCCCTCCTGGACGACCTCGAGGTGCGGCCCGCCGGCGGCGGGAGCGGGCCGGGCTCGCCGCGCCTAAAATGATTGAAGTTTGAACGGCGCGAGGACGGCGGGCATCATGCAGTTCGGGATCTTCAGCGTGGGCGACGTCACCGCCGACCCCACCACCGGCAGGGCTCCGAGCGAGCACGAGCGGATCAAGGCGATGGTCGCCGTCGCGCTCAAGGCCGAGGAGGCCGGTCTCGACGTCTTCGCCACCGGCGAGCACCACAACCCGCCCTTCGTGCCGTCGTCCCCGACGACCATGCTCGGCTACATCGCGGCCCGGACCGAGCGGCTCATCCTGTCCACCGCCACGACGCTGATCACCACCAACGACCCGGTCAAGATCGCCGAAGACTACGCCATGCTGCAGCACCTGGCCGACGGGCGCGTCGACCTGATGCTCGGCCGCGGGAACACCGGGCCGGTCTACCCCTGGTTCGGCCAGGACATCCGCCAGGGCATCCCGCTGGCCGTCGAGAACTACGCGCTGCTGCACCGGCTCTGGCGCCAGGACGTCGTGGACTGGGAGGGCCGTTTCCGCACGCCCCTGCAGGGCTTCACCTCGACGCCCCGGCCGCTCGACGGGGTGCCGCCGTTCGTCTGGCACGGCTCCATCCGCAGCCCCGAGATCGCCGAGCAGGCCGCCTACTACGGCGACGGCTTCTTCGCCAACAACATCTTCTGGCCGAAGGAGCACTTCATCCGCCTGATCGGCCTGTACCGCGAGCGCTTCGCCCACTACGGCCACGGCACCCCCGAGCAGGCGATCGTCGGACTCGGCGGCCAGGTGTTCATGCGCAGGAACTCCCAGGACGCCGTGCGCGAGTTCCGCCCGTACTTCGACAACGCCCCCGTGTACGGCCACGGCCCCTCACTGGAGGAGTTCACCGCCCAGACCCCGCTGACCGTGGGCAGCCCTCAGGAGGTCATCGACAAGACCCTGACCTTCCGGGAGTCCTTCGGCCACTACCAGCGCCAGCTGTTCCTGATGGACCACGCCGGACTGCCGCTGAAGACCGTGCTGGAGCAGCTCGACATCCTCGGCGAGGAGGTCGTTCCGGTGCTGCGCAAGGAGTTCGCCGCCGGCCGTCCGGCCACGGTGCCGGACGCCCCCGTCCACGCCTCCCTGCGCGACGGGAGACCGGGCGACGGGCCGTCCGCGCCCTGACCTCTCCGCGCCGGGTCCGCGCCCCGACCTCTCCGCGCCGGGTCCGCGCCCCGACCTCTCCGCGCCGGGTCCGCGCCCTGACCTCTCCGCGCCGGGAGCGGTGAGGCTTTCCCTCCGGCGGCAACCGTCCCGCACCCTGAGCGCACTGCTCCCGCCACGTCCGGCGGGCCCAATGGAGGGAGAGGGCCGGTCCGCGGCCCGGACTTCCGAATGGGAGCCCCCGTGGTGCAGGGACGCCCTGCCTCATCGTGAAGGATCTTCGTTCTCCATGACCTCTGCCGCCCGCGCCGTCTCCCGTGCCCGTCTCCTCACCGCCGTCCTGGGCCTGGCCCTGACCGCCGGGGCGACCGCCGCCGGCGCGGCCCACGCGGAGACCGAGCGGAAGGTCATGCTGAAGGGCTCCACCACCGCCTCCTACTTCTGGGACGACGGCTCCGGCCGCGCCGGGGACACCGGCCTGCCCGCCTCCGGCAAACCCATGCAGAAGGGCATGGCCGCCAGTCCGTCCTGGCCGCTGCTGACCGAGGGATACGTCCTCTACAAGGGCAGGAAGGCGCCCTTCTTCGTCGGCGACCGCGGCCCCGGGGAGCCGTCCGGCCGCGGCATCATGCTCGACCTCGACGCCAAGACCTTCGCCGACCTGACCGGCGGCACCTTCGACCCCCGCACGCTGACCGTGCGGGGCAACGGCGGTCTCGGCCACATCAAGGTCCGGTACGTCATCACCAAATGGGGCCCGGGCGCGGGCAGGAAGAACCACCCCGTCCCGTTCTCCACCCGCGCCTGGTCGGTCAGGGACGACGACCCGGCCGAGCCCGTGCTGCTCGCCGAACCCGCCGCGGCCCGGCCCGAGCAGCCGGAGAGCCCGCCCGCCGCCACCGGCGGGAGCACCCCCGCGGCGGCACCGGGACGGCCCGCCGCCCCCACCGCCTCGGCGCCGGCCCCGGCCGGGACCGGGACGGCTCCCCCGGCCGCACCCGCCACCGCGGAGCCGTCCGCCGGAGCCGGGACGCAGGCTCCCGCCGCCGCGGGCCTGCCTCCGGTCCCGGGCCTGCCGCCCCTGCCGTCGCTGCCTCCGCTCCCGCCCCCGCCGAGCCTGCCGCCCATCCCACCGCTGCCAGGCGTCCCGAGCCCGCGGCCCACCGCCGCCGTACCGAGCGCGCAGCCCGCTCCGGCCCGGATCGTCGCCCCGGGGCCGGCCGGCGAGGAACCGGATCCGGCCGTGGACCTGGCGGCGGCCGAGGCCGTGGCCGCCCGCTCGGCCTCCGGCGGCCCGGGTGGCATCCCCGCCGGACTGCTCCTCTCCGCCGTGGTCGCCGTCGGCGGCGCCGCGTACCTCGGAGGCCGGTTCCTCTCCGGACGCCCGGCCGCCTCGGACGGCTGACGGCCCGGTCGTCAGCGCGGCACGGTCACCGTCAGGTCAGGTCCGTGCACTTCTTCGCGTCGGGGTCCGCCGCCGCCTTCGGGACCCAGCGGACGTTCGCGAACGACGCGGAGAACGCGCCCTCGGTGTAGACGAGGAAGGGCGTGTTGACGTTCTCCAGGTCGAGGCCCCCCTCCGCGAAGCAGGAGATGGGGATCTTCACGGTCGTCTTCGTCCCCGGCGTCATCCCCTGGAACAGGGAGGTCGCGACGACCTCCGCCAGGCACGGGTAGACGCAGTGGGTGCTGATGACGGTCCTGGCGGCCGGCGCCTGGTGGACGATGGTGTCGAAGACCAGGGCCGCGTCGGCGTTGAGGTAGCCGCGCAGATCGGTTCCGCCCGCCGGGTTCTGCAGGTAGATCTGGGCGGGGCCGGTGCCGGTCCAGGTCGCCTTCAGGCCGTCCTGCTGCACGTTGACGTCGGACTGCACGACGTTGATCTCGGCGTGCGCCGCCTGGCCGTCGGGGCCGATCTCGGTGCCGCCCCAGTTCTCCGCCGAGCCGATGAAGCTCTTGTACGGGGCGACGTCGGTGCGGTTGAAGATCTCCAGGTCCTCGCTCGCCTCACCGCCGCCGCCGGTGGAGCCGCAGGGGAACTGCGGAGCCGTCTCGTCGAGCGTCCCGATGGAGCTCGCCTGGCCGGAGCGCAGGCCGTACCCGAGCGGGAAGAGCGGGTCGTACCCCTCGTCGCCCTTGTTGAGCGGGGTCTGGCAGGCGCTCTTCGGCCAGGAGTACGGCAGCCTGCCCGTGTAGCCCTCGTGGTGCCTGCCCCGGACGAGCAGATCGGCGACGCCGCCGCCCTCGGTGCCCGGCAGCCACGCCACGACGAAGGCGTCGGAGCGGTTGAGCTCCTTGTTGACCCAGAGCGGGCGGCCGGTGACGTAGACGGTGACCACGGGCGCGCCCTTGCCCTTGACCTTGTCGAGCACGGCGAGGTCGCCGGGATAGAGCCTCGCGGCCTCCAGCGTGCGCCGCGACAGGTCGCCGACGCCCTCCGCGTACGGCGTCTCGCCGATCACCGCGATGACCGCGTCGTAGGCGGCGGGGTCGACGCCGTCGGCCGTCTCGCTGAAGGTGACGTCGGCCTCGCCCAGCGCCTCGCGCAGACCGCCGAGGATCGTCGTGCCGTTCGGGAAGTCGGCGTTGGTGTTGCCGGTGCCCTGCCAGGTGAGGGTCCAGCCGCCGGTCTGGTTCTGCATGCTGTCGGCGCTCTTGCCGACCACGAGGACCTTGGAGTTCCTGGCCAGCGGGAGCACCCCGCCGTTGTTCTTGAGCAGGACCTGCGACTTGCGCACGGCCTCCCGGGCGAGCCGCTCGGCCTCCAGCGCGTCGGCCGACCCCGCGAAGCGGCGCTCGGACGGCTTGCGCCCGTCGAGCACGCCGGCGCGCAGCTTCACGCGCAGGATCCGCGTGACGGCGTCGTCGATGCGCGCCATCGGGATCTGGCCGCTCTCGACCTGGGCGACCGTGTTGGCGATGAACGCCTTCCAGTCGTTGGGGACCATGACGACGTCGATGCCCGCGTTGATCGCCTGGGCGCAGCTCGCGTTGGTGCAGCCGGGGACCTGGCCGATGCCGTTCCAGTCGGAGACGACGACGCCGTCGAAGCCCATCTTCTGCTTGAGGATGTCGGTGACCGCGCGCTTGCTGCCGTGCAGCTTGCCCTCGGTGATGCCGAGTTCCTCGTTGGTCCAGCTGTTGAACGAGACCATCACGGTCTGGGCTCCGGCGGCGAGCGCGCTGTAGTAGCCCTGGCCGTGCAGGTTGATCATTTCGGCCTCGGACGAGGGGTTGACACCCTGGTCCACGCCCTTGAGGGTGCCGCCGTCGCCGATGAAGTGCTTGGCGGTGGCGATGACGCCGTCACTCCCGATCCCGCGCGGGTGCCTGCCCTGCAGGCCCTTGACGGCCTCGTAGCCGTAGGCGCGGGTGATCCGGGGGTCCTCGGAGAAGCCCTCGTAGGTGCGGCCCCACCGGTCGTCGCGGACGACGGCGAGGGTGGGGGCGAAGGCCCAGTCCTGGCCGGTGGCGCGGATCTGCTCGGCGGTCGCCGCTCCGATGTCGCGGACGAGGCACGGGTCCAGCGCGGCGCCCAGGCCGATGTTGTGCGGGAAGACCGTCGCGCCGTAGACGTTGTTGTTGCCGTGCACGGCGTCGATGCCCCAGATGACGGGGATCTTCGTCCGCGTCGCGACCGAGGCCTCCCAGTAGGCGTCGGCGAGGTCGAGCCAGGCCTGCGGCGAGGCGTGCTTGTCGCGTCCGGGCCACGAGCCGCCGCCGTTGAGCACCGAGCCGATGCCGTACTGCGTGACCTCCTGGGGGGTGATCGCGGCGATCTCCGGCTGGGTCATCTGGCCGACCTTCTCGGCGAGGGTCATCCCGGCCAGGATCTTCGACACCCGCCTCTCGTCCACGGGGTTCTGCCTGATCCGGCTCTTGACCCTGGGCCAGTCGGAGAACGCCGGCAGGTCCTTCTCGATGCGGGCGCAGCCGAACCCGCCGAGAGAGGGATTTCCGATCACCGGCTGCCGGTCTCCGGTCGCGGTCTCCGCGGCCGCGCCCGGAACTCCGGTGATGCCTGAGGCCAGTACGGCGAGGCCCGCGAGCGCCGCGAGAGCGCTCCTGCGGACGCCCTGTCGGGCGGGGGGTCTGGTCATCGAGGATCCGTTCTTCGGGAACTGCAGAGGCGTGGCGGTCCCCCGAGTCGCACAGTGCAGATCCTGACCTTGCGGCATCGGTCGAGTCAATAGCCATTTGAGAGCGCTCTCTCAAGAGATCCGGCGACCCGCCCGCGGAGGCGGGGCGGGGAAAGAGCCCCACCAGCTCTTTCCCCGCTCCACCCTCCTCCCAGACCCTCGGATCCCGCCCGGTCCGGAACCGCACCCGAGAGCGCTCTCTAAGGGGCGGAGGGGGCGCGTGCCGCCCGTCCGCGCGCTCCGGCGCGGGTCAGGTGTCCTCACGCACCCGGCCGAGGACCCGGTGCGTGACCACGACGACGGCGAGGAACGCACCGCTGACCACCTGCTGGAAGGAGGAGGTCAGCCCGCCGACCTGGTTGATCAGGTTCTGGATCACGCCGAGGAGCAGCGCTCCGGCGATCGTGCCGCCGAGCGTGCCCGCGCCGCCGGTGAGCAGCGTCCCGCCGATCACCACGGCCGCGATCACGTCGAGTTCGAGCCCGATGCCGAGGATCGTCACGCCGGACGAGAGCCGGGCGGCGTTGAGCGCGCCGGCCAGTCCCGCCAGCAGGCCGGAGACCAGGTAGACCACGACCTTGGTGCGGGCCACCGGGACGCCCATGAGGGCGGCGGCGTCCTCGTTGCCGCCGATCGCGTAGACGTTCTGCCCGAACCCGGTGCGCTGCAGGAAGACCGCCGCCACGGCGAGGACCAGGAGCATGACGAAGAACGGGTAGCCGACGTCGAAGACGCCGCCCTGCCCGATGCGGGCGAACAGGTCGTCCTCCACCAGGTAGGTGGTGGCGCCCTCGTCGGTCAGGGAGAGCATCAAGCCGCGGGCCGCGAGCAGGCCCGCCAGCGTGACGATGAACGGCGCCATCCTGGTCCTGGCGATGATCAGCCCCTGGACCAGGCCGAAGGCCCCGCAGACCACGAGCGGCAGCGCCAGCGCGACGGCCGCGCCGTAACGGGAGCCGTAGGCCGCCAGCACCCCGCCGAGCACGAAGAGCGAGCCCACGGACAGGTCGATGCCGCCGGAGATGATGACGAACGTCATGCCGATCGCGATGATCGCCAGGAACGAGGAGGCGGTGGCGATGTTGCCGAGGTTGGCCGGCGTGGTGAAGGAGTCGAACGCGACGGTGCCGGCGACCAGCAGCACGGCGAGCACGAGGAGCGCCCCGTGCTGCTGGAAGAGGCGGCCCGCACGCTCGCGGGAGGTCTGCGTGGCCGGCACCGGCGGGGCCGGGGTGGTCTGCGTGGTCACCGGCGCTCCCGCGCTGCGTAGACGGCCGCGAGGATGATCACGGCCTGGGCCATCTGGGTCCATGACTGGGGCAGGTTGTGCTTGATCAGGGTCGCCTGGAGCAGCTGCATGAGCAGCGCGCCCATCACGGTGCCGAGCACGCGGACCCGGCCTCCGGTCAGCGGGGTGCCGCCGACCACGACCGCGGTGATGGCCGACAGCTCCATGAACAGCCCGAGCGAGGTGGGGTCGCTGGCCTGGAGCCGTGAAGTGGCCAGTACGCCGGCGACTGCGGCGAGCATGCCGGACAGCACGTAGACGGTCAGCAGCACCCGGCGGACCGGCAGTCCGGAGAGCCTGCTGGCCTCGCGGTTGCCGCCGACGGCGACGAGCTGCCGCCCGAAGGTGGTCCGCTTGACGAGGAACGCGACGGCGGCGGTGAGCACGACGGCGACGATCACCACGATCGGCACGCCGGCCAGCGAGTCGCTGCCCAGCGCGACGAGGGTCGGGTTGGTGAACTCCCGCAGCTGCGGGAGGAACACGTTGGCCAGGCCCCGCACGCCGACCAGGAGGGCGAGCGTGGCGACGATCGGCTGCACTCCGACGACGGCCACCAGGGCGCCGCCCGCCCCGCCGATCAGCGCTCCGGCGAGGACGGCCATGGCGATCGCGGGCAGCGCGCCGTACCCGAGGTAGAGCGCCACCACGGCGGAGGCCAGGGCCATCACCGAGCCGACCGACAGGTCGACGCCCTCGGTACCGATCACCAGCGCCATCCCGAGCGCGACGATCACGATCGGCGCGACCTGGACGAGCTGGGTGCGGAAGTTGTCGACGGCCAGGAAGTGCGGGGTGAACACCGCGTTGAAAGCGAACAGCGTGACGACCGCCGCGTACACGCCGTACTCCTGGAGCCAGGCGATCACCCGGGTCCGGCCGGCCGCGCCCCTGCGCAGGACGGTGTCAGTCATCGTTCTCTCCCGCGATCGCGGCCATGATCTTCTCTTCCGTCACCTCTGCGCCGCTCAGCTCGCCGACGACCGCTCCGTCGCGCAGGACCACGACGCGGTCGGAGCCCTCGACGAGCTCCTCCAGGTCGGAGGAGATCAGCAGCACGGCCAGCCCTTCCTTCGCCAGCTCGTCGATGAGCGTCTGGACCTCCGCCTTGGCCCCGACGTCGATGCCCCGGGTGGGCTCGTCCAGCAGCAGGACCTTCGGGTTCATCGCCATCCACCGGGCCAGCAGCACCTTCTGCTGGTTGCCGCCGGACAGCTCGGCCACCCGCTGGCCGGGACCCGCGGCCTTGATCCGCAGGCGGCGCATGAACGTCTCCACGACCCGGTCGACGTCGCCCTCGGAGACGATCCCGGCGCGCGAGAGCCTCGGCAGGGCCGCCAGCACGATGTTCTCCCGCACCGAGAGCGTGGGGATGATGCCCTCGGCCTTGCGGTCCTCGGGCAGCAGGTTGATCCCGGCGCGGATGGCCGCGGCGACCGATCCGCCCGGCACCGGCTTCTCCGCCACGGCGACCTCTCCGGAGTCGAGCGGCAGGGCGCCGGCGATCGCCTTCGCCGTCTCGCTGCGGCCGGAGCCCAGCAGCCCGCCCAGGCCCACGATCTCGCCGGGCCGTACGGCCAGCGACACGCCGTCGAGCACGTGCCTGCGGCTGAGCCCGGTGGCCCGCAGCACGGGAGCGGCGTGCGAGTGGTGCCTCCCGCCGAACTTGGTCAGGCCCTCCGCCGCCACCTCGGCCAGGTTCCGGCCGAGCATCAGCGAGATCAGCCGGAGCCGCTCCAGCTCCGCCAGCGGGCCGGTGTGCACGACGCGCCCGTCGCGGAGCACGGTGACCCGGTCGCAGAGGCGGTAGAGCTCCTCCATCCGGTGGCTGACGTAGACCACCGAACGGCCCTGCTCCTTCAGCTCGGCGATCGTCCGGAACAGCTTGTCCACCTCGCGCGGCTCCAGCGAGGAGGTGGGCTCGTCCATGATGACGACCCGCGCGTCGGCCTGGACGGCCCGGGCCAGGGCGACCATCTGCTGTGCGCCGAGGCCGAGGGAGCCCAGCGGCCGGCGCACGTCCGAGCGCACGCCGTACCCGCGCAGGATCTCCGAGGCCCGCTCGCGCATCCCCGCGAAGTCGATGAGGCCGAACCTGCTCCTGGGCTCGCGGCCGAGGAACAGGTTGCGCGCCACGCTCATCTGCGGGACGAGGTTGACCTCCTGGTAGATGGTGGAGATCCCGGCGCGCTGGGCCTCCAGCGGGCTGGCGAACTCCACCCGCTCGCCCCGGTACCTGATCTCACCCGCGTCGAGCCGGTAGACGCCGGTCAGCACTTTGATCAATGTGGACTTGCCCGCGCCGTTCTCCCCGACGAGGGCGTGCACCTCCCCCTGGCCCAGGGCGAAGGAGATGCGGTCGAGCGCGGTGACCCCCGGGAAGACCTTGAGGGCGCCGTCGGCCTCGAGTACGGGGCCGCCCGGCACGGGACTGCCTGACACGGGGCTCCTTTCTGCGTGACGGGGCACACGCGCCGGTGCGGCGCGTGTGCCCGGGCCGGCGGACGGGGTCAGTAGGCCTGGGAGACGGAGTCCTTGGCGTTGGTCTCGTCGTACTCGCGGTCGGAGATGACGACCTTCTCCGGGATGCTCTCACCGTTCAGGAACTTCTGGGCGGTCTCGAAGGCCAGGGCGCCGAAGCGCGGGTTGGACTCCACCACCCCGTAGATCCAGCCGTCGACGATGCCCTGGACCGCGCCGCGGGTGCCGTCGATCGAGACGATCTTGACGTCGCCGGCCTTCTTGCCCGCGCCCTTGAGCGCGGTGACCGCGCCCAGGGCCATCTCGTCGTTCTCCGCGTAGATGCCGTCGATGTCGGGGTTGGACTGGATCAGCTGCTCGGTGACCTGCTGGCCCTTCTCCCGGGCGAACTCCCCGGTCTGCTCGAAGGTGATCTCGATGTCGGGGGCCTTGGCCGCGATCTGCTCCTTGAAGCCCTGGGTCCGCTCCGTGGTGACGTTGTTGCCGGGGGCGCCGAGCAGGATGGCGACCTTGCCCCTGCCGTCCAGCGCCTTGATCATCTGGTCGGCGGCCCGCCTGCCCTGCTCGACGAAGTCCGAGCCGATGAAGGTCAGGTAGTCGGTGCAGTGCTTGGCGTTGATCTTCCGGTCGATCGTGATGATCGGCACCTTCTTCGCCGCGGCCTGCTGGAGCACCGGCTCCCAGCCGTCGGAGTTGAGCGGGGCGATCACCAGCAGCTGCGCGCCCTGGGCGATGAGCTGCTGCACGTCGCTGATCTGCTTGGAGAACTGCGACTGGGCGTTGGTGACCTTGAGGTCGGCGATTCCGATCTTGGCTGCCTCATCCTTGATCGACTGGGTCTCGGCGATGCGGAACGGGTTGGCCTCCTTCTCCGACTGGGAGAAGCCGACCACCGCGGTCTTCAGATCGAACGCGGTCGCACCGTGCCGGTCGATCGTGCATCCCGCGCCGGCCGGACCCGAGGGGGTCTTCACGACCTGCTGCTGGGCGTCCGAACCGCCCGGCGCCGGCGACGCGGCCGTGTTCTCCGACTTCGCGCATCCGGAGACGACGAGCACGGCGGCGGCGAGCAGCGTGGCGGCACGCGCGGTACGGCCTGCGGACAGGGACATCCGTCCTCCTGGGGGAAGAGAACCATTGGCTGGGTGGTCATAGAGTGATAGAACTCGGCAACAAAGCAGTAAAGAAACGGTCGCTTAGCGGTCACATTCGATCTAAATCGATCAGAGAACGACAGATAACGATCGGTTGCGATCGAAGGTCATGGGAAGGCAGCCGGAACGCCGAGTTCTCCGCCTCCGGCGGCCATGTCACCCATCCGTAACCCGGGCTCCTTATGATCGGAGCCGATCAGCACGAGTCGCGGGGTGAGCAGACAGTGACGGACGGGAAGACGCACGACACGGCAGAGGGCACCCGGCCGGTGTTCGCCGCCGAACGGCGCCAGCGCATCCTGGACCTGGTGCGCGCCAACGGCGCCGTCTCCCTGCGCGACCTCGCCCGGGCCGTCGGGTCCTCCGAGGTCACCGTCCGCCGCGACGTGCGGATACTCGAGGGAGAGGGCCTGCTCGACCGCCACCACGGCGGGGCGACCCTGCCCGGCGAGCTCTCCCGCGAACCGACCTACTCGCAGAAGACCCAGCTGTCCGGCACCGAGAAGACCGCCATCGCCGACCTGGCGGCCTCCCTGGTCGAGGACGGCGACGCGATCGCCATCGGGGCCGGCACCACCACCCAGGCGTTCGCCCGCCGGTTGACCAGGCACAGCGAGCTCGCCGTCGTCACCAACTCGCTCCTGGTGGCCCAGGCGCTGGCCGACTGCCCCCGCATCGAGGTGGTGATGACCGGGGGCACGCTGCGCGGCTCCATCCACGCGCTGGTGGGCAGCCCCGCCGAGCACGCGCTGGCCGGGCTCCGGGTGCGCCGCGCCTTCATCTCGGGCAACGGGCTGACCGCCGAACGCGGCCTGTCCACCCCCAACCTCCAGGTCGCCAGCGTCGACCGGGCGATCGCGCGGGCCGCCGAGGACGTGGTGGTCCTCGCCGACCACACCAAGATCGGCATCGACACCATGGTCCAGACCGTGCCCACCGAGGAGATCACGCACCTGGTGACCGACGACGGCGCCTCGCGGGAGGTGCTGGACGACCTGGCCTCACGCGGCGTGCGCCTCCACGTGGCGCGCGGCTAGCCCTCCCTGTCCGACTGTGATCGAAACTCCTTTCGTTTCTTTACGGAATCGTTTCATTCCTCGTTCACCATCGTGACACGCTCCCCGGAGCGATCCATGGAGGGGCATATGGCAGCCAGCGACCGGGTCGTCGAGGCGGCGGGAATCGTCAAGGACTTCCCCGGCGTCCGAGCCCTCGACCACGTCTCCTTCTCCCTCGCCCGGGGCGAGGTGCACGCCCTCGTCGGGGAGAACGGCGCGGGCAAGTCCACCCTGGTCAAGGTGCTGACCGGCGTGTACCGGCCGGACGCGGGGAGGCTCCGGCTGCACGGCGAGGAGGTGCGCTTCACCGGCCCGCCGGAGGCCCAGCGCGCCGGGATCTCCACCATCTATCAGGAGGTCAACCTCGTCCCGCAGATGAGCGTGGCGCGCAACCTGTTCCTCGGCCGCGAGCCCAGGAGCAGGTTCGGCCTCATCGACTTCGCGGCCATGAGGCGGCTGAGCGGGGAGATCCTGGGCGAGTACGGCCTGAGCCTGAACGTCCACCGGCCGCTGGGCGCCTTCGGGCCGGGGGTCCGGCAGCTGGTCGCCCTGGCCCGGGCCGTGCAGGCCGACGCCCGGGTGGTGGTCATGGACGAGCCCACCTCCTCGCTGGAACCGCGGGAGGTCGAGACCCTCTTCGCGGCGATCGCCCGGCTGCGCGCGCAGGACCGATCGGTGATCTACGTCAGCCACCGGCTGGAGGAGCTCTACCGCCTCTGCGACCGGGTCACCGTGCTCCGCGACGGGCGCGTCGTGCACACCGGCCCGGTCGCCGGCCTCGACCGCCTGCGGCTGGTGTCGCTGATGCTCGGCCGCAACCCGGCCGACATCGCCGAACGGGGCACCACGAGTTTCACCGGCTCCCACCCCGAACCGGCCGACACCCCCGTCCTGCGCGCGACCAACCTCGTCAGGGCCCCCGACCTGAAGGGCGTCTCGCTGGCCATCCGGCCCGGCGAGGTCGTCGGGCTGGGCGGGCTGGTCGGCTCGGGGCGGAGCGAGACCGCCAAGGCCATCGCGGGCGCCCTGCCCCTGGACTCGGGCGAGGTGACGGTCGCCGGCCTGCCGGTGCGGGGCCGTACGGTCAGGAACGCCATCCGCGCCGGCATCAACCTGCTGCCGGAGAACCGCCGGACGGAGGGGCTGATCCCCTCCCTGTCCGTCCGGGAGAACATCGCGCTGGCCGCCCTGCCCCGGCTCTCGCGGGCGGGCATCGTCTCCGAGCACCGGATCGACCGCGTCGTCGAGACCTTCGTCCGGCGCCTCGGCATCAAGGTCACCGGTCCCGGCCAGCGGGTGGCCGAGCTGTCCGGCGGCAACCAGCAGAAGGTGCTGCTGGCCCGCTGGCTGGCGATGAACCCGAAGGTCCTGCTGCTGGACGAGCCCACCCGGGGCATCGACGTGGGCACCAAGGCCGAGGTCCAGGCCTTCATCGACGAACTGGCCGTGGAGGGCCTGGCCGTGCTGCTCGTCTCCTCCGACCTGGAGGAGCTCGTCGAGGGCTCCGACCGCATCGTCGTGCTGCGGGACGGGGTCGTCGTCGCCGAGCTCAACGGCCCGGACGTCACCGCCGACGTCGTCATGGCCGCGATGGCCACGCCTCCCCCGTGATCCGGCCCTCCCCCGGCGCCCGGCCCGTTCCCGGCCGGGCGGTCAGGCGCCGCCGGGCAGGCCCGGCCCGGACGCGGTGCTCTCGCGCACCATGAGCCGGTAGCCGGCCCGCACCTCCTGCGGCGCCCGGCCGGAGCGGCCGTCGATCCGCTGCCTGAGCAGGTCCACCGCGATCCGGGCCAGCTCGCTCTTGTCCGGGGCCACGGTGGTGAGGGTCGGCGTGCTGTAGCGGCCGTCCTCGATGTCGTCCAGCCCGGCCAGCGCGATGTCCCCGGGCACCCGGAGGCCGGACGCGAGGATCGCCCGCATCGCCCCCAGGGCCAGCAGGTCGTTGAAGCAGAACACCGCGTCGGGCCGGTCTCCCGTGAGCAGCGCGGTCATCGCCGCGAACCCGTCGGCCCGGTGGTAGCGCTCCACGGCGGCCACCGTCTCCGGCAGCCCGTGCGCGGCCATCGCCTCGCGGTAGCCGGCCAGCCGGAGCGGGGCCGTACCGCTGACGGAGCTGTCCTGCACGCCCAGCGCGGCGACGCGGGTGCGCCCGAGCCCGATCAGGTGCTCGGTGACGTCGCGGGCCGCCCGGACGTTGTCGATGGCCACGTGGTCGGCCGGACCGTCGTGGATGCGCTCGCCCAGCAGCACCAGCGCCGTGTCGTCGGTGCGGGCCGCCAGCTCGTCGGCGCCGATCGCGATGGGGCTGAAGATCAGGCCGTCCACCCGGTGGTCGCGGACCCCGTCCAGGATCTGCCGCTCGCGCTGCAGGCTCCCGTCGGTCTGCTCGATGATCACCAGCCACCGCTGCTCGGCCGCGGCGTCGATGACGAACCGCGACAGCTCCGCGAAGTAGGGCGCGTCGAGCTCGGGCAGGGCCAGCGCGATCACGCCGGTGCGCCCCTGCCGCAGGTTGCGTGCCGACAGGTTGGGCCGGTAGTCGAGCCGGGCCAGCGCCTCCTCCACCTTGGCGCGGGTGGCGGGTGAGACGTGCGCGTACCCGTTGACGACGTTGGAGACGGTCTTCACCGAAACCCCCGCCAGGTCCGCGACGTCACGCAGGCTCGTTCCCACCCGCTTCACCTCCCTGGTCGTACGGCTGCGGCCAGCCGTACACGTTGCGACGGGGTCGATCGTAACGCCCCGGTATCGACCTCCGCGCACCCTGTTTACAACGTTGGAACAACGTTGTAGAAACTGACCCACCTGGAAGAAACACCGCGTTAACAGAGAGGTCGTGTCTTGACGGCCACCGCTCGTCTCACCCTTGATCCCGCCTTCCGGATCGCCCCGGTGGAGCCCCGGCTCTTCGGCTCGTTCGTCGAGCACATGGGCCGGTGCGTCTACACCGGCGTCTTCGAGCCCGGCCACCCGCTGGCCGACGCCGACGGCTTCCGCACCGACGTGCTGGAGCTGACCCGGGAGCTCGGCGTCACCCTGGTCCGCTATCCGGGCGGCAACTTCGTCTCGAACTACCGCTGGGAGGATGGCGTCGGGCCGGTCAGGGAGCGGCCCGCCCGGTTGGACCTGGCCTGGCGGAGCCTGGAGGGCAACGCCTTCGGGCTCAACGAGTTCATGGCCTGGGCGGCCAAGGCCGGGGTGGAGCCGATGATGGCGCTCAACCTGGGCACCCGCGGCGTGGCCGAGGCGCTGGAGCTGGTGGAGTACGCCAACTACCCGGGCGGCACCCGCCTGTCGGACCTGCGCCGCGCGCACGGCGCGGACAAGCCGCACGACGTGCGGCTGTGGTGCCTGGGCAACGAACTGGACGGCCCGTGGCAGATGGGCCACAAGACCGCCCTGGAGTACGGCCGGCTCGCCGCCGAGACCGCGCGGGCGCTCAAGCGCTTCGACCGGGACCTGTCCCTGGTGGCCTGCGGCAGCTCCAACAGCGGCATGCCGACCTTCGGGGCGTGGGAGGCCGAGACGCTGGAGGCCACCTACGACATGGTCGACTACATCTCGCTGCACGCCTACTACGACCCCTCCGACGGCGACGCCGACTCCTTCCTGGCCAGCGGCGCCGACATGGACCACATGATCCGCTCGATCGCCGCCACCGCCGACCACGTGGGCGCCAAGCTGCGCAGCCGCAAGAAGATCAAGCTCTCCTTCGACGAGTGGAACGTCTGGTACCAGAGCCGCTTCCACGGCGAGTCCTCGCTGGAGTGGGCCGAGCATCCCCGGCTGATCGAGGACGACTACGACGTCACCGACGCGGTCGTGGTCGGCAGCCTGCTGATCACGCTGCTGCGCAACGCCGACCGGGTGGGCGTCGCCTGCCAGGCCCAGCTGGCCAACGTGATCGCGCCGATCAGGACCGAGCCGGGCGGTCCCGCCTGGCGGCAGACGATCTTCCACCCCTTCGCGCTGACCGCCCGGTACGCCCGCGGGGAGGTCCTCCGGGTGGAGCCGGAGTGCGCGGCCATCACCACGGGCAAGTACGGAGAGGTGCCCGCGGTCTGGGCCACCGCCACCCACCGGGAGGCCACCGGCGAGATCACGCTGTTCGCGGTCAACCGCGACCGGCACGGCCCCTGCGCGCTGGACGTCGCGCTCCCGGCCGGTCTGGTCGCGGTGGAGCACCTGGAGCTCGCCGACGACGATCCGTCGGCGCGCAACTCGGCCGCCGACCCCGCGCGGGTCGTCCCGCGGCCCGGCACCGGCCTCCGCGTGGAGAGCCGCCGCGCCACCCTTACCCTTCCGCCAGCTTCATGGACTATTGTCCGCTTCGCCCCCCAGGAGTAAGACATGACCAGTTCCTTCTCCCGCCGCTCCTTCCTCGGCCTGACCGGCGCCGCCGGTCTCACCGCCGCGCTGGCCGCCTGCGGAGGCGGTACGAAGATCGGCTCGGGCTCCTCGGCTCCCGCCTCGGCCGCGCCCACGTTCTCCGGCGGCGAGTACACCGGGCCGAAGGTGACCCTGGACTACTGGAACGGCTTCACCGGCGGCGACGGCCCGCACATGCGGGCCATGGTGGAGGCGTTCAACAAGGAGTTCTCCGGCCGGATCGAGGTCCGCAACGTCACCCGGCGCTGGGAGGACCTCTACCCCGCGATGCCGACGGCCATCTCCGCGGGCAAGGGCCCCGACGTGGCGGTCATCCACAACGACTGGATCGGGACCTTCGCCGCCCGGCAGACGCTCATCCCGCTGGACGACGTGGTCGGCGCGCTGGAGCTGACCGAGGCGGACTTCATCCCCGCGGTGTGGAACGCCGGTGTCTTCGACGGCAAGCGCTACAGCGTCCCGCTGGACGTGCACAGCCTGGGCGACTACTGGAACCGCAAGCACCTGGAGAAGATCGGCCTGACCGAGGCGCCCGCCGACAAGGACTCCTACGAGAAGGCGCTGGCCGGGCTCAGGGACGCCGGGATCGCCACCCCGTTCTGGATGCCGAACAAGTGGCCGGCGCACCTGATGTTCATGTCCCTGCTCTGGCAGCACGGCGGCGAGCTCTACAGCGAGGACGGCGCGAAGGCGCTGTGGGGCTCCGACCAGGGCGCGCAGGCGCTGGGCTGGATGGTGGAGCAGATCGACAAGGGCTACAGCCCGGCCAAGGTCGCCATCGACACCCAGTACGCCGCGTTCAAGAACGACAAGGTCAGCTTCACCTGGGACGGTATCTGGCAGATCAACGACCTGAAGACCAACGCGAAGTCCCTGGAGTGGGGCCTGTCCCCGGTGCCGAACATCGGCGGCACCCCGGCGGTGTGGAGCGCCTCGCACAACTTCGTGCTCACCTCCCAGGCGGGCAAGGACCCGAACAAGGTGCAGGCCGCGAAGTTCTTCATCGACTCCATGAGCCGCCAGTCGACCGAGTGGGCCAAGGCCGGGATGATCCCCGCCCGCAACTCCGCCCGGCAGGACCCCGCCGTCGCCGACCTCCCCCAGGTGGGCATGGCCAAGGACGTGGGCATCTTCCACTTCCTGCCCGCGCTGCCCGGCGTCGGCGACGTCCAGTCCAAGGCGCTGGAGCTCGCGGTGGCCAAGGCCGTGCTCAAGGAGGCGAGCCCGGCCGAGGCCCTGAAGGAGGGCGTGGCCACCGCCGACAAGCTCCTGGCCGACAACAAGCGGAAGTACGGCCGGTGACCCCGGTACGGCCGGCGCCCGCGCGGGCGCCGGTCATCCGCCCGGTTCCCGGGAGGCGTGGATGAGCGTGCTGTCCCGGCCCAAGAGCCCGTCCGGGGCGGCGGCCCCCGCCGCCCCGGCGGGAGCCGCCAGGAGGATGCGGTGGTGGACGCCGTACGCCTTCCTCACGCCCTACCTGCTCCTGTTCTCCGTCTTCATGATCCTGCCGATCGGCTTCGGCTTCTGGACCAGCCTGCACGAGTGGGACATCAACCTCCCGGCCAAGCCGTTCGTCGGGCTGGGCAACTACGCCGACCTGTTCGACCCCGGCAGCGTGGACGGCGGGCGCTTCTGGACCGCGATGCGGGCGACCGGGATCTTCACCCTGTTCTCGGTCCCCCTGCTGATCGTGCTGCCGCTGCTGGCGGCGCTGCTGATGAACGGCCGCTTCCGGGGGCGGAACCTCTACCGGGCCGTCTACTTCGCGCCCTACGTGCTGGGCGTGGCGGTCGTCGGCTTCCTCTGGCGGTTCCTGCTGGACGGCAACATCGGCCTGGTCAACCACTACCTCGGCCTCGACGTGCAGTGGACCACCGACGAGCCTCCCGTCTGGATCGCCCTGGTCGGGGTGACCGTGTGGTGGACGCTGGGCCTGAACGCGGTGATCTTCCTCGCCGGGCTCCAGGACATCCCGCGCGAGCTGCACGAGGCGGCGATGGTCGACGGCGCCTCGGCCTGGCGCAGGTTCCGCGCGGTGACCCTGCCGGGCCTGCGGCCGGTCACCGTGTTCGTGGTCAACGCCACGATCCTGGCCTCGGCCAACATGTTCGGACAGTCCTACCTGATCACCGCGGGAGCCCCGGCGGACCGCACCAAGACCGCGATCTACCTCATCGCCGAGACCGGACTGCGCCAGTTCGACATGGGCACCGCCTCGGCCATGAGCTTCATCCTGGCCGCCTTCCTGATGGCGGCCAGCGCCCTGGTCTTCGGGGCCTTCAGGGACAGGAGCCGGCGATGACCCGTGACATGCGCGGCCTGCGGCGGGCGCTGCTCCACCTGGTCCTCGCGGTGGTGGCGGCGCTCTACCTCAGCCCGCTGGTCTACATGGTCTCCACCTCGTTCAAGACCCGCGAGGGGGCGGGGTCCACCGAGCCCCGGTGGATCCCGGACCCCGCCACCACCGACGCCTACCGGGAGATCCTGAACAGCCAGGACAGCCCGATCCTCACCTGGTTCGTCAACAGCCTCGCCGCCGCCACCGGCCACGCCGCGCTGGTGCTGGTCACCGCGGCCCCGGCCGCGTACGCGCTGGCCAGGCTCCGGTTCCGGGGACGCGGCACGATCTTCACCGTGGTGGTGGCGACGCTGTTCGTGCCTCCGGTGGTGCTGCTGATCCCCAACTTCCTCATCGTCAACGAGCTCGCCTGGGTCGACAGCCTTCCCGCCGTGATCGTCCCGGCCGCGGCGGGCGCGTTCGGGGTGTTCTTCCTGCGGCAGTTCTTCCTGACGCTCCCCGGTGAGCTGGAGGAGGCGGCCGAGCTGGACGGCTGCAACCGCTGGCAGATCTTCACCACCGTCGTCCTCCCGCTGGCCCGTCCCGCCCTGGTGACGCTCTTCCTGCTGTCGTTCCTCACCAACTGGAACGACTTCCTCTGGCCGATCTACGTCCTGCTCAGCCCGGAGTCCCTGACCCTGCCGGCGGGCCTGGGCAACTTCCAGGGTGCCAACAGCATCCGCTACGACCTGCTGATGGCCGGGGCGGTCATCGCCAGCCTGCCGGTG